>NZ_KE384205.1:151563-435060 GCF_000424525.1 Butyrivibrio sp. FCS006
CCTTCCTCCCTGCCATAAAATAAAGCTTGTAAAAAGGTTTTGTGCAAGCTTTTTACCTGTCAATCTGCCGCAATTCCTCCTCCCTGCCATAAATCTCAGCCCTCCTCAATGCACGCACAGCGGGGCTATTAGGATATCAGCTATATCACCGTCTTCTCACCTCAGCCGCAAGGCGCAAAAAGACCCTCCGCGCTGGCGGAGGGTCTTTCATTCATCAGACAGATCATCTGTCGCATTATTTACTTATCATCATCAAGATCAAGGAACTCAAACTCGAAGTCGTCATCATCGCCGATGAAGTTCTTTGTCTTACGTCTTGGAGCTTCTTCTCTTCTTGGCTCTTCTGCCTCAGGTCTTGAAGGTCTTCTTACGGGACGCTCCTCAGCCTCTTCTCTTGCAGGTCTTCTTACAGGTCTCTCCTCGGCTGTTCTTCTTGCCGGGCGCTCCTCGTCATACTCAGCTGCCTGTCTTCTTGGTCTTACAGGACGTTCCTCAGCATCCTCTTCTCTTGCGGGTCTTCTTGTAGGTCTTGCTGTAGCTTCTTCCCTGTTTGGTCTTACTGTTCTCTCTTCAGCTGTAGCTCTTCTTGCAGGTCTGCGCTCTTCCTCGTCATCTTCCTCACGAGCTCTTCTTCTGGAAGACTGTGAATAACGATCGTACTCTTCCTCTTCTTCATCCTCATAGTAGAGAGAATCACGAAGCTTAAGTGCGAGAAGGATAAGTCCTACTACAAGTGCTGCGATAACAACTGCAAGGATGATAAGGATTGTCTTGTAGTTGTTGTTTGTCTTAACGAGCTTGTTAACCTCATCACTGCTCTTAGCTGCATCGATGAGTTCATTTACCTTAACTCTGTAGCCTTCAACGTTGTCATAGAGGTACCAAACTGAACCATTCTCACCATCCTCAAGATATACAAGTGAGTAATGTCCGTCACCTGCATCATTTGATGCTGCAGGCTGTGAGCCCTCTTCTGACTGGCCTTCCTCAGTTCCTTCAGGGTTCTCACCCTCTACTGCTTCAGGAGTTTCGCCCTCAGCACCTTCCGGATTCTCAGCAGGTGCATCAGCATTTACCTCTAAGAGATCGCTTCTGATAAAGCCTGTCTTGTTGCTGCTTCCGAAGGTTACCTGATACCATGTCTTGTTATCTGAACCAGTTGCCTCACCGGTAATTGTTACTGTATCGCCTCTTGTAACCTTACCAACTGAGTTGTAAGCTGTTCCTGCGCCCTCACGGACATTAACGCTGTCCTGTGTGATGGTTGCAGTCTTTGTATCTGTTGCAGTTACTGTTGTTGCAGGAAGTGAAGCTGCAGCAGCATTGTTCTGTGTAGTATTTGTTGTAGTAGTGGTTGTAGCCTTAGCTGATGAATCACCGGATTTCTTGATAAGGTCGCTTCTTACATAACCCTTATCTGTCTTGTTTACACGGATCTTGTACCATACATATCCGGAAGCATCAGTAGCCTCGTCGATGATCTCAACTGTATCGCCCTCTCTAAGGCTTGAAATCTGGGAAGCAGTTGTGCTTGCCTCAGATCTTACCTTAACATTTGAGGTTGCAACTGTTCCTGTAGTCTCTGTGTAGGCAAGTGCCTGAACACCCATTGATACGAACATTGTCGCTGATAATATGGCTGAAAGCCCAAGCGACATAAGTCTCTTTCCTAGTCTTTTCATTTTTTACTCCTCCATTTCATCAATCGCCTTACCAATGTCATGACGCATGTATTTATTCTCAAAGTCTACCCACTCTGTAGCCTCATAAGCCTTCTTACGGGCTTCTGAGAGAGTGTCCCCTTTAGCTGTTATGCCAAGTACTCTACCGCCATTTGTAACAATGCCTTCGGCTGTCTTTTTGGTTCCTGCATGGAAACAGTAATATCCATCCTTCCCCTTAAAGTTCTCAAGTCCCTTGATGAGCTTGCCCTTCTCGTAGCTAAGTGGATATCCGTCACTTGCAAGGACAACACATACTGCTGCCTTGTCCTCAAACTCAAGGTCAAGGTCTTCCAGTGTTCCGTCTATGCAGGCATTACAAACATCTATTATATCAGTTTTAAGTCTCGGAAGCACTACCTGAGCTTCCGGATCTCCAAATCTTGCGTTATACTCTAAAACCTTAGGTCCATCCTCTGTCAGCATAAGTCCGAAGAAGATAACTCCCTTGAACTCTCTGCCCTCTTTAGCCATGGCCTCAACTGTCCTGCCATAGATATTCTCGCGGCAGAACTTGTCAATTTCTTCTGTGTAGAAGGGGCTTGGTGAGAAGTTACCCATTCCACCTGTGTTAAGACCTGTGTCACCATCGCCGGCTCTTTTGTGATCTTGGGCGCTGCTCATGAGTTTATAGGTCTTACCATCCACAAAAGACAGTACAGAAACCTCTCTGCCTGTCATGAATTCTTCGATGACCATGTGATTTCCGGCATCTCCGAATTTCTTATCCTGCATTATCTCTTTAACACCGGCCTTTGCTTCCTCAAGGTCCTGGCAGATGAGAACGCCCTTTCCAAGAGCAAGACCATCGGCCTTAAGAACAATCGGGAACTTGGCACTCTCAAGATATTTAAGAGCATCATCCGCATTATCAAAGGTCTCATAAGCTGCGGTAGGAATGCTATATTTCTTCATAAGATCCTTGGAAAAAGCTTTGCTTCCCTCAAGGATAGCTGCATTTTTGCGAGGTCCGAATACTCTGAGCCCTTCAGCCTCGAATGCATCTACAATACCGCCAACCAGCGGATCATCCATTCCGACAATGGTAAGATCGATCTCTTTTTTCTTAGCAAAAGAAGTGAGCTTATCAAATTCCATTGGAGTGATGGGCACACACTCTGCAAGCTCTGCTATTCCGCCGTTACCCGGTGCGCAGTAAATCTTGTCCACCTTGGCTGATCTTGAAACCGCCTCGGCAATTGCATGTTCACGTCCACCTCCGCCAACAATCAAAACTTTCATCAGAAAACTGTCTCCTCTTCATACCCTTCTATAAATACTTTGTTTCCCCTGATCTGAACTTTATTATTGGCGATCAGATCAATCGCCATGGGAAGTATCTTCCACTCAGCCTGTTCCATGATGCGCTTCTGAAGAACCTCCGGTGTATCGTCCTGTCTGATCATGACAGGCTTCTGCAAAATGATTGGTCCTGTATCTGTACCTTCATCCACAAAGTGAACCGTTGCTCCCGATACTCTTACGCCTCTCTCCAGAGCCTTCTCATGAACCTTAAGGCCATAGTAGCCTGTTCCGCAGAAGGATGGTATCAGTGAAGGATGAATGTTTATGATCCTTCCCTCAAATTCCCTGACAACAATATCCGGAATTACAACAAGGCATCCTGCCAGTACTACCAGGTCAGGAGCAGCATCTTTCAGAATCTGTAAAAGAGCTTTGTTAAAGTCCTCTCTGTTTTCGAATTCCTTAGGGCTCTTGCATACACTCTTTATCCCTGCCTTCTTCGCTCTCTCAAGCGCATAAGCATTTGGATTGTTGCTGTATACAAGACAAATCTCGGTATTGGTAATGGTTTTATTCTCTATAGCATCGATAATAGCCTGAAGATTAGTACCGCCCCCAGACACCAGAACTGCAATTTTCATCGGCTTCTTCCTCTTAAACCAGCTCTGCGCACTTATCGCCGCTCTCACAGGAGCCTACGATCCATGCCTTTTCTCCGGAAGCCTCAATAGCCTTCAGAGCAGCCTCTGCGTCATTCTCATCAACAGCAAGGACCATTCCAAGTCCCATGTTGAAAGTGTTGTACATCATCTTCTCATCGATTCCGCCCTTCTTCTGCATAAGTGAGAAGATAGGTGGTATATCGTAACTGTCTTTTTTAACAACTGCCTTGATACCATCGGGAAGCATTCTCGGAATATTCTCATAGAATCCGCCTCCGGTGATATGTGAGCAGCCCTTAACCTTAACACCTGAAGTCTTAAGGGACTTCATCATCTTTACATATATTCTTGTGGGTGTAAGAAGGCACTCGCCAAGTGTCTGTCCAAGTTCATCCACGTAAGTCTCAAGGTTTTCTTTGGTCATGTCAAAGACCTTGCGGACCAGTGAAAATCCGTTTGAGTGAACGCCACTGCTTGCAACACCGATAAGTACATCTCCGGCCTTGATGCTGCTGCCGTCTATCATGTCTTTTCTGTCTACAACGCCTACAGTAAATCCTGCCACGTCGTACTCATCCTCCGGCATAAGTCCCGGATGCTCAGCTGTCTCGCCGCCGATAAGTGCACACTCAGACTGCTTGCAGCCCTCAGCAACGCCCTTAACGATCGCAGCTATCTTCTCCGGAATGTTTCTTCCGCAGGCAATATAGTCAAGGAAGAATAATGGCTCACCGCCGGCGCAGGCAACATCGTTTACACACATTGCTACGGCATCAATTCCGATAGTGTCATGTTTGTCCAGAAGAAATGCCAGCTTGATCTTGGTGCCGACACCGTCTGTTCCGGATAAAAGAACCGGATCCTCCATGTCCTTGATCGCAGCCATGGAAAAGGCTCCTGAAAATCCTCCAAGTCCGCCTAATACCTCGGGCCTGTTTGTCTGTTTAACATAATCCTTGATAAGTTCAACGGACTTGTAGCCCGCTTCAATGTCTACCCCAGCTGATTTGTAATCCAGTGCCATCATTCACTCCTCATATTCAAATTAATAATTTTTGTATCCGACTTCCTGCAGTCTCTTGTCCTTCTCAACAACCGCATCCTTAAGGGAAGCTGAGTAGTCTTTAAGTCTGCCCAAAAGCTCATCATCAGATGTTGCCAGAATCTTAGCAGCAAGCAGTCCTGCATTTGCTCCGCCATTAATAGCAACAGTTGCAACAGGAATACCCGAAGGCATCTGAACTATGCTGTACAAAGAATCTCTTCCTCCAAGGGAAGTGGTGTGCATAGGTATTCCGATAACAGGCATCGGAAAGATTGCAGCGCACATACCCGGCAGATGAGCTGCCATACCTGCTCCTGCAATGATAACTTTAAAGCCCTTTTCCTCAGCGGTCTTGGCATACTCAAAGAACTCATCAGGCTCTCTGTGCGCTGAAATGATGCGCATCTCATAAGAAACACCGAGCTTGTCAAGAACCTCTGCTGCCTTACTCATTACGGGCATATCTGAATCGCTGCCCATTACAATTCCTACTTTTGGCATTGTATCCTCCTATATCTAGTCACACGTATCATACCATAATACTAAATATTGTGCACTACAAAAAGCTCAAAATTAACAAAAAAACAACAAATATGATTGATATCAGATTCAGTATTATTCCCAGATTGGGGAACAGTTTGAAGATATCTCGTTCAAATCTTGACATTATTCCGAGTACAATTCCCACAACAGAAAAAATGGCCGCAACTAAAGCCGCTGCGGCGTATCTGATCTGCGCCTGGCCTCCGTCCCTGTATGTAAATACAACGGCAAAAGCCAGTGCTGTAACCGATATACATCCCAAGATTGCGGACATTACGCCCTTCTCGGGATGTCTGTTATCGGTAAACATATAACGGTCTCTGACCGGTTCAAATTTTTTGATGCGAAACTTAAACTTTTTCATATCAGAAAATGATCTTCTTCCTTGATCCAAGGAGCTTGGCTCCACTGATGATAAGAAGAACTCCTGTTGCAAGTCCTACTGTGATAGAGATGATTCCAAAGGCAATATTAAGAGCCCCTGATCCTCCCAAAACCTTATATACATGCTCGTCCATAAAAAGCCTCCTGATTATTTAGCGCCGTATTCAGCGTAGTATTCGTCAATCTGTTTCTTAATGTCTTTTGTTAAAAGAACTTCTCCATCAATCGGTCTGTTGTAGAGATATTCAACAACATCGGACATGTTAACAATAGCATGAGCGCCAAAACCATATCTTTCCTTGATCTCATCAAGAGCACTCATGTCTGAGTCCTGTCCCTTTTCCTGTCTGTTTAAGGAAACCATAAGACCAACTATATCACAGTCAGCCTGAGCCTGGATGATGGGAACCGTCTCCTCGATGGACTTACCTGATGTTGTAACATCCTCGATGATCAGGACTCTGTCGCCGTCACGAAGCTTTGATCCAAGAAGGATACCCTTATCGCCGTGGTCCTTGATCTCTTTTCTGTTAGAACAGTATCTGATCTCTCTTCCGTAGAGCTCGCTGATAGCAACGCTTGTAGCTACAGCAAGCGGAATTCCCTTATAAGCAGGTCCGAACAGTACATCAAACTCAAGACCATAGGTGTCATGGATTGCTCTTGCATAGTACTCACCAAGCTTACGAAGCTGAGCGCCTGTTACATATGCTCCGGCATTCATGAAAAATGGTGACTTTCTTCCGCTCTTAAGTGTGAAATCCCCAAACTTAAGGACATTGCTGTCCACCATAAACTCGATAAATTCTTCCTTGTACCTCTCCATAACTATACTCTCCTTTGTAATGCTTCTTCAATGTCTTTTTTCATATCAAGAGCAGCTGCTCTTGCAGCTTCTCCAACTCTTCCGTCAGAAAACTCTTTATAAGAATCGCTCTTCCAAGCGGCGATTATACCTCTTGAGGAGTTGACGATTGCTCCAAGTCCGTCCTTGTTAAAGAAATGAACAAGGTCTTTTCCCTTACCGCCCTGTGCGCCATAGCCGGGAACAAGGATATAGGCATGAGGCATGATCTCTCTTAGTATCTTGCCCATTTCGGGATATGTAGCACCAACCACTGCACCGACGTTGCTGTAGGCGCCGTCCATGGACTCAAGGCCCCACTTCTCCACCTGCTCACCGACTATCTCATAGAGTGGTCTTCCATCTATAAGTCTGTCCTGGAATTCTCCGCTGGATGGATTGGAAGTCTTGACCAGCACAAAGATTCCCTTGTCTGCAGTGTTGCATACATCTATGAAAGGCTTAACGCCGTCTGTTCCAAGATAGGGGTTTACTGTGGCGAAATCTGCATCGAAGCCACTGAAGGTAGAATCCCCGATTTTTACTCCTCCCAAATGTGCCTGTGCGTATGAAAGTGAGGTTGAACCGATGTCTCCTCTCTTTACATCCGCAATTACAACAAGTCCCTTTTCCTTGCAGTAGTCAACAGTCTTCTTGTAGGTTATAAGTCCCGGAATTCCCAGTTCCTCGTACATGGCTATCTGGGGCTTAACTGCCGGAACAATATCATAAATATTGTCTACGATCTCCTTATTATACTGCCAGAAGGCTTCTGCTGCGCCTTCAAGATTTTTTCCCTTTTCTTCAAAGCACTTGTCCTTTATCCTGTCCGGGATAAAATCGAGCTTTGGATCCAGCCCCACCACAATCGGGGCGTTTGTCTTTTGAATCTTGTCAATAAGTTTGGAGACCATGAAAATTTACCTTTTCCCTTAATTAGATTTTTTCCTGTTTTCCAGGACTGTAAAGAAGTCATCGATTGAGCTGATGAGCTTATCTTTCGGCATAGATTTTAAAAGATATTTGGCAGGCTTAAGGCTTATAACTTTCATTACGCTTTCCTTGTCATCCTTGGCTGTAAGGAAGATAACCGGGGTGTCCTTGATAGCAGGCATCTCTCTTATTGACTTTAAAACCTCCGGGCCGTTCATGACGGGCATCTCATAGTCTAAAAGGACCAGATCCACCGGGGTCTGTGCAAGGAAAGAAAGTGCAATCTTACCTGAAGTTGCCATATAAACGTGATACTTAACAGAGAGCCATGTCTTCATCATTCTAAGCATAGCGCCGTCGTCATCGACGATGAGGACTTTTTTCCTCTGGCTCTCATCAAGAGCGCTGTAGTCAAAGACTACATTCAGATTCTGAGCAAGAAGCTTGACGTCAAGAGGTCTTTGGTAAGTCTCCTGAATCTTCTCCTTTGGAATGATGGATGATGCAAACTGAAGCTCCTCCTGATTGCCAATGAGATAGAGCATGAAGCGATCAGAGTCTATTGCCACGTTGAGGTAATTTAAGAATTCGGCCTTATCGACTCTAAAGTCGCCCAGATAGAGAAGATATACCTTAGGTTTATCTTCCATTGCCATGATAGCCTTGTCATCAGGCAATACAAACTCCACCTGGAAGTCCTCTTTCTCAAGTCCAACCATGATAGCATTAACCATGAAGCTCTTTACTGTTCCTATAAGCAGTACTCTCTTATCCATCATCAAGTGCCTCTCACTTATATTTACTCTACAATATATTTAAAAGTCCATCTCTGTCAACTGCTGCCAGAAGCCTTTTTACATCGTGATATTTCTCCTTATAATCCTCCGGAATGGCGTATCCATCAAGCATTTGCATGATATCGTCCGCACTGTCGAAGTATGAAGCTGATACAAATTCTTTTATTGAAGCAAAGGCTCCCTCAAGGTCTTCTATGCCAATTTCCGGCTTTTGCTCATCATCCTCTGCAAAAAGTGGTTCAAATCTTTTTATATAACTTCTGTACAAAGAAAGAAGATCCGGCGTCAGAGCATTTATCTCATCCATATTCTGGCTGTTTCCGCAGCTCTCCAGATATTCAGCTTTCTCTGAGAGATCCAGCGCACCGATTGCTCTGGCTGAGCTCTTTAAGCCATGAACATAAATAGTGTAGTTCTTTATGTCTTTTTCTGTAAAATATTTCTCAATAGCACCTGCTCTCTCATCGATGGCCAGCCAGAAATCCTTCATTACGTCTTTGGCAAGAGCCGCAGAACCGCACCTTTCAATGGCTGCATTGATATCGATACCTGTGATCTTTAAAAGATCCTGGAAAGCGCCTTTATCTTCTTCATCTACCCCTGTATCTGCTGCCTCAAATTCCTTATCCGTAGACATTGTAACCAGGTCTTTTGGCAGATAATTCAGGATCATCTCTTCGAGTTTGGCAGGATCAACAGGCTTTGACATATAATTTGCAAAGCCTTCACCCAGGTACATTTCTCTTGATCCAGAGATTGCATTGGCTGTAAGAGCCACCACCGGTGTATCCTTGTTCAGATTATCTTCCATCTCTCCCATTGCATGGAAGGTCTGGATTCCATCCATATCAGGCATTCTGTGATCAAGGAAAATAACATTGTATTTATTCTGCCGAACGAGTTCCAACGCCTCCATTCCACTGGTTGCCGTATCAACCTGCATCAACGTCTGCTTTAAAAGACCTTTTATTACCGTAAGGTTCGTTCTGGTATCATCAACCACCAGTATCCTTGCGTTTTCAGCATGGAAGCTCTCCTGATATCGTCCTGCCTCTTTTGAAGCATCTCCGGCTCTCTTCGCGAAGTCACCTACAGGTTCCCATTCCACTACGCGCTGTTTTATTGCAAAAGAGAATTCGCTACCCTCACCATATTTGCTGGCAACTTCAAGCTTTGAATTCATCATTTCCAGAAGGCTCACGACAATGTTTATTCCAAGGCCGCTACCTTCAATTGTCCTGTTCTTCCTGGTATCAATTCTCTCAAATGCAGAAGTGAGTTTACCCATATCCTCATCTTTTATGCCAATTCCGGTATCGCGAACTCTGACCTTAAGGAGGATATCTTCTACATCATTAAATTCAGGATTCTCCGGCTCAACCTCTTCATAGTCAACATCTATCAGTACCGATCCGACTTCAGTGTATTTAACAGCATTTGTGACAATGTTGATGATACACTGTTTTATCCTTATCTCGTCGCCAAAAAGAATATGAGGAATATTCTCATTTACGTGGATATTCAGCTCAAGATTCTTTTCCTTGGCCCTTACATCCGACATGTTATAAACGTCATTTAGTAAGGATGAAAGCTCATACTCCACAGGTATGATCTCCATTTTGCCGGCCTCGATCTTGGAAAAGTCAAGGATATCATTGATAAGTGCCAAAAGAGTCTTACCGGACCCCTGGATATCCCTGGCATAATTTAAGATATTCTCATCCGTCGCTTCACGCAGAATCATCTCATCAAAGCCAAGAACGGCATTGATAGGGGTTCTGATCTCATGGGACACACTTGATAAGAACCTTGATTTGGCTTCGCTTGCAGACTTTGCTATCTGAAGCTGGTCCTCGATGTTCTGCCTTGTCTTTACCAGTTCAATGTATTCCACAAGTCTGTACACCGTAAGGTCAGCTGTGTGATAGAGGTCCTCTATCTCGTCCTTGGTTGTAACTTCAAGATTATGAATGCCGGCAACGGCCGCATTCAGATCGCTATCCTTTGAATTGTAGATATTTGACATGGCCTTGGACAGTCTTCTTATGGGTTTTGCAATTCTCCACTGAGCATATCTGTTTAAAAAGGTAGCCAGAGGAATTACAACAACGGAAATAAGCATAGCCAGCTGAACACTGAATCTGTAATCGAACTTTCGCTGTCCGCTGACCTGCTCTGCAAAGACATTTCTCTCCGATCTGAATTCCCTTTCCATCTGCCTGCTGACAACTGCCTCTATTCTGTTGGCACTGCCTAACTCCGCAAGCGAAACCTCACTGACAAAAGGATGCGCATCGTCCTCATATTTTATTATGGGAAGAATTGTGTTTGAAGCCAGCTCTGCTGCAATGCCAATGAGCAAAGCTTCAAATATAATGATATTCATAACGATAAGACCGATCCTGGATCTGCCCTCAACGGTATATCTGTCGTCTTCGGATAAAATCGAAGGATCCACATAGTACTTACCGTTACCAAAAAGAACTTTGATTCTGTCCGGAAGTTTTTTAAAGATAAAAAAGACAATAAAGCATGCCAAAAGACTTCCGGGCATCTCATTAAGAAAGAAAAACAGCTGCTGCTTAAGGCTTAAGGCTTCTACCCCCTCATTGCTCAAAAATATGAGGATAATGCCCCAGAAATTGCCTGCCAAAATCTGCAGGAACACCGATGCTAAAAGAACTTTTTGCCACTTACCAAAGGACCTTTTTCTCGCCAGTATATCAACTACACAAACAACAAGAAGGTAAATAAATGTCATATAGGAAAAAGAACTGCTGGCATAAGATCTGTGAAGGAAAACTAAAAGGACGCATATGACCCCCGGTATATTACCGCCAACGGCGGTAATAATAACCAGTGGGATGTATCTGATGGCATATGAAAGCCCCGCAGTTAAGAAGCCTGAATTCTCAACATAAAATACCTTCTCGTTGTATTTTATGATGAAGAATGCAGTAAACACCACCATCAGAGCAGTTATGATCCATTTCTTGACCTGTCTCGGATTTTTGGGTCGTTTGAACAATCCATCAATTTCCATATATGGCGCCCTCTTGTGTATTACATATGACCGTCTCTGTGCATTGAAAACTTGTCCATTGGATAATTCTTAAGGTTCTCAAGAACTTTTCTGTCATCCGCCTTCGCAAGAAGTGCTTCTCTTGGCTTATTGATATCGCTGATATTCTTGTGTCTTGAAGGACCGCCTACGCAACCTCCGGGACAAACCATACCCTCGATGAAGTCCTCAGGGAGCTTGCCAACCTTAAGGAGAGTAAGTGCCTTTTTACACTCTGCTCCTCCGGCTGCTCTGAGGAGCTTGATGCCTTCAGTATCTTCGCCTCTCTCTTGCATACACTCGATAACTGCATTTGCAACTCCGCCGCTGGCAGCAAATCTCTTACCCCAGATTGAAGACTCCTGATAGTTCTCGGGAACGGGCTCGAACTTGGCATCCTTTGATCTCATTAATGCTCTGAGCTCGCCGTAGGTTACAACGTAATCTGCATTATCCGGAACTGACTTATCCTGAGCCTCAGACTTCTTGGCGATGCATGGTCCGATAAATACGGTTACACATCCGGGTCTTGTAGCCTTTAAATATCTTGAAATAGCGCACATAGGAGATACTGTTGATGACATGTTCTCCTTGTACTGCTCAGGGAAATGCTTCTTTAACATGTTGATGAAAGCAGGACAGCAGGAAGTTGTCATCTTTCTGCCCTCTTTGTATGCCTCTGACCACTCGGCTGACTCGTAAGCAGCAGTCATATCACCGCCAAGGCCTACCTCTACCATGTCAGCAAAACCGATCTTCTTAAGACCTTCTCTGATGGAGCCCATGGTGATTTCCTCACCAAACTGTCCCTCGGTTGCAGGTGCGCACATAGCGATAACTTCCTTGCCTGCCTTGATCTCTTTTATAATATCAACAAGGAAGGTCTTACTTCCGATAGCTGCGAAAGGACAGCTGTGGATACAATGTCCGCACTGTATGCACTTATCCTCATCGATCTTGCAGTAGCCATACTCATCATAGGTGATCGCACCGACAGGGCATGCCTTCTTACAAGGTCTTTCAAGATGCACGATGGCATTATAAGGGCATGCATTTGCGCACATTCCACACTCTTTGCATTTTGCAGGATCAATATGCATGTGAGTATCACCGGGTGTTATTGCCCCGAACTTACAGGAACTGATACATGCCTTGCCCATACAGAATCTGCAGTTATCAGTTACCGAATAAGCAGCAATCGGACACTCGTCACAAGCAGGATCAATAACCTGTACTATGTTCTCAGAATCAGGATTGTAGCTGGGAGCCTTGGCATTTGCCAGATTGATCCTCTGCCTTACGATCTCCCTCTCCTTATAAACGCAGCAGCGATACTCGGGCTTAGGTCCCGGTATCATCTTAAGTACAAGCTGCTCAATGTGCTCCTGATCGTTTTCGCCGTTCCACTCAAGTCTGCACACTTCCTCCATGATCTTGTGCTTGAAGCTGTTCATACTCGCATCATTCGTTACCATAAAAATCTCCTTTTCATTCCATTTGAATTACTCTGCCAAATTCCAGTCCTCTGGTGTCATGAGTTGTAAGTACCAGTGCCCCGGACCCTTGTTTATGCCTTATATATTCGATGCACTTTTCTCTGGACTCATCATCAAGCCCCGTAAAAGGTTCATCCATTATTAAAATATCACTGGGAATAGCACAGGCTCTGACGATTGCCACTCGCCTTCTCTGGCCTCCCGACAGCTCTTTTACCGGTTTATGGATCGCTTCCTCCGGAAGGAGCTGCAGTAGCTCCTGCGTCACCGTCTCCTTAAAGACCTTTCTGCTGACCATGGTCACGTTGGTGACTGCGTCTGCGTCCTCGCACAGGCGATCCTCCTGAAATACCGTCCCCGAATTTATATAGGGGTATTTGTAATCGCCAAGGAGCTTGACCGTCCCTTCATCAGGCTTTTCAAGTCCCAGGATCAGCCTAAGGAGCGTTGTCTTTCCGCAGCCCGAAGGCCCGGTTATTATGTAGCTGTGTTCTTCTTCTATATTCAGATTAAAGTTATCAAGTACGGTCCTGCCGTCATATGACTTCTTTATATCCTTTACTTCAATTGTCATTTTGCTCTCCCGATAGCCAGGGCAAGTATCTTTTCACAGATAAAAGAGATCAGGACGATCACTATTGTCCATGCAAAAAGTTCTCCTGTCTCAAGATATACCTTGGCGAGATACAGACCGTTCCCCATGGTGTGAAGGGGCTGTCCGATTACCTCCGCTGCAATTCCGCTCTTAAAACTCATTCCGATTGCCAGTTTAAAGGCACTCTGAAAAAAAGGCTTTAGCTGCGGCAAAAAGATATATCTCACTGTCCTTAGTCTCGGCATTCTGAAAACCTGTGCCATCTCCAGCATTTTGACGTCAGTGCTCAGGAACCCTTCAAGAGTGCTCAGATACAGGATGGGAAAGACTACCATTGCACATATTATCACTGAGATATTCCTGCTTCCAAACCATATCAGAAGAAGGATTACAAAGCTGGCTACAGGAACTGACTTAAGCGTTACAACAAAGGGCTTTAGAAAGTCCCTTGCCACTTCGTTTGTATATGCCAGATAAGCTGCAGCTATTCCAAGGACTGAGCCTATGAAAAATCCAAGAAGGATCCTTGAGCTGCTCTCTGCTATCGACTCCCAGAAGTCAGAAGTCTGTGACAGGCTTATCAGCGCTTTTAATGTCTCCAAAGGTCCTGCCAAAAGTATTTTATTGTGGATTATTAAAGCCACCAGCTGCCAGATTAAAAGCCAGGCAATCACCGGAATGACCTTACGCAAAACTTTTTTCACCAGGTTTTTTCTCCCAATCATACCCCGTAGTAAAACTCATCGCCGGGAAGACTTCCGCCTACAGACTTGGGATCCTGCTCAAATAAAACCTTGAGATACCCTTCGAGGGCTTGCTTCATCTCTTTTCCTGTAATACATGTAATGTTGCAGTTTGGAATAGCCTTCTTGGCAAGTGGCTCCTTGGCTATGATTCCCTGCTCAACTACAAGTGCTGCAGTTGTATCAATATCTGAAAGAACCTTGCCTGCGCTCTCTTTATGAGCAGAAAGGAAAGCCTCAACAAGGCCTTTGTGCTCTTTTATAAATGAATTGGTTGCAACGGTTACACCTGTTACGATCTTGCAGTCTGAATTGACCCAGGCCCACTCATCATTTAAGTCAAAAGAGATCTTTAGAGCCTCGTTCTGAGCAAGAGCTGCAGTCACAAAGGGCTGTGGAAGAATAGCTACCGCGTCGGCATTTTCCGCAAAGATTGAAACAATCTCTGTTGGTTCTGACTTGAACTCAAGATTGCAGTCCGTTACGCCGTTTGCCTCAAGCAGATATCTGATTGTATATTCAGGAACTGCTCCCTGACCTGTTGCATATACAGTCTTGCCTGAAAGGTCAGAAACAGATTTGATCTCATCACCTGCAGATATGCAGTTTAAAACTCCCAGGGTGTTGATATCGATAACCGATACGCCGCCCTCTACCTTGGTATTCATTACACATGCCACATTGGCAGGTACCAGGGCGATGTCAACTTCTCCGGCAACCATGGCTGCCATTACATCAGAGCCTGCTGTGTACATCTCAAAAGTATAATTGCCATCTGCTTCGCCTTTATTTATCTTGTCCACAAGGTTAACAAGTCCGATGGTTGTTGCGCCCTTCATGGCTCCTATGCGGATTGTCGTATCATCCTTTTTCTCAGCTGCTCCGCAGCCTACAAGTGCACTTGCCACTGTTCCGAGGATGATTGCGAGGATAAGTACCAGTGCAATGATTGACAATACTCTCTTTGATTTAGTTGTTTGCATTTTTGTCTAATACTCCAGTCTTATTTTTTTTGGTTTATCATGCCTGCGAGATACCCGGCACCAAAACCGTTATCTATGTTGACCACGCTGACTCCGCTTGCGCAGGAATTGAGCATGGACAAAAGAGCTGCTATACCTCCGAAGGAAGCTCCGTATCCGACACTTGTGGGAACTGCAATAACAGGCACGGAAGATAGGCCTCCGATTACACTTGGCAGCGCGCCTTCCATTCCCGCGATGGCTATGATGACTCGGGCAGTCATGATCTCTTCCATAGGTTCCTTGGCCAGGAGTCTGTGTATGCCGGAAACTCCGACATCATAGAGCCTTACGACTTTATTGCCGAAGAACTCCGCTGTAAGAGCTGCTTCCTCAGCAATGGGAATATCACTGGTTCCTCCGGTGGCAATGACAATCTTGCCCTCACCTTCATAGCCCTCCGATTTCCCTTCATGTGGAACTGAGAATTGAGGCTTTCCGGATTCTTTATAGGCTATACCCACCTTGCTGATCTCATCATAGAGAAAGAAGTTCTCTTCATCTTCTTTTACATTACACTGATAGTAGTTCGCTGCTTCGGCAGACATTCTGGTTATCAGCACTCTGTCCTGGCTGTGGGAAAGAAGCGCTCTTGAGATCTCAAGGATCTGCTCCGGTGTCTTGCCCGCGCCATAGATGACCTCAGGCTTACCCTGTCTTATTCCCCTGTGGAAATCAGGCCTTGCAAACCCCATATCTTCAAAAGGCTCTTCCTTAAGGCTGAGCAGTGCATCATCCACTGATATATCACCGCTCTTTACCAGATTCAAAAGGTCTTTTACACTTCTCTCATCCATAGAATGTCTCCATTATCAGCGCATATTAACCTAATATAGATTTTATCATAGGTTTATCTCATCCAGCAATTTCTGAACATCATCCACGCTCATCATGCCGAAGCTTGCAAGACTGAGAACAGGCATCTCCTTGATCATCTTCTCAAACATCTTTTTGCCTGCTTCACCGAGGGATTCATCGTTTCCGCCCTCTTTGTCATTCTCGGCAAGGACCTTGGCGATCATAGGTCCAAGGACCTCTTTTCCCTTTCTGCTCTCAAGGATATCCTCGATAGGTGTAAAGGTCGTGAAGCTATAAGGAAGCTCCACTGTTCCCTCAACATGTACATTCACTGTGTGTCTGATGTCATTGGAGGAAGCTCCGATCATTACGCTGTAGTCTCCGCTCTCAACATAGAAGTCATGGAGCTTGTCATTGTAGTAGGCAAAAGACCTCTTGTCCAGCGCAAAGGTTACCGTCTGACTCTCACCGGGTTTAAGCTCAATCTTCTTAAAGCCCTTGAGCTCCTTGTGAGGTCTTGATACCTTAGGGCCGTTTTCTGAAACATAGAGCTGAACTACTTCCTTGCCGGCGTATCTGCCAACATTCCATACGTCGACGCTGACATTAACAGTGTCATTGTCTGTTATGCTGTCTTTATCTATCTTCATATTTGAGTATTCAAACTCAGTGTATGTAAGACCGTGTCCGAACGGGAACAGCACAGACATTCTCTTCTTCTCATAGTATCTGTAGCCGATGTAAATCCCTTCTGCATATACAGGATTTCCATGATCTCCCGGGAAGTTTAAAAAGCTTGGATTGTCCGAAAGCTTGATGGGATATGTCTCTGCAAGCTTACCTGAAGGATTGACCTCTCCCCAGAGCAGTCTTACTGTAGCCTCTCCCACTGCATCACCGGCCAGCATCATGTCAAGCACAGCATCCACGCTGTCAATCCATGGCATTGCAACTGCTCCGCCGTTGTGAAGAACAACCACTACCTTCTTGCCAAGATTTGAAAGATCCGCAATGAGCTTGTTCTGATCCTGCGGAAGATTGATATTGTCTCTGTCAAAACCTTCTGACTCATACGAAGCCGGAAGTCCTGCAAATACAACGATAACATCAGCATTCTCTGCTGCCTTCATGGCCTCTTCCCTAAGGACATAATCGTTCTTTGTATCTGCAGTATCATATCCGCGTACAAAAGAAACTCCCTTGTCCTTAGCCGCATCCAAAGCACTTGATACACAGATGCTGTTTATGTGTGATGAGCCTGAGCCCTGGTATCTGGGCATTGTTGCAAACTCACCCACAAACAATACTTTCTTGTCATCCTTAAGAGGAAGTACCTTGTTATTCTTCAAAAGCACTGCACTGTTCTCTGCAAGCTCTTTTGCCAGAGCGTAGTCAGCTGCTCTTGTAGCTTCATCTGATGGCTTGGGATCAGCAGGAACGCTTTCCTCATTCCAGAAAAATACATTAAGGATTCGTGTTACAGATTTATCAACCAGCGCTTCATCAAGTTCTCCTGCCTCTACTGCAGCGATTATGGCCTTTTCGTGGTCTTCATGTCCACCTGGCATAACAAGGTCAAGTCCTGCCTGTACACCCTTGGCCGGTCCCTTCCCTGCACCCCAGTCGGTTACGACAAAGCCGTCAAATCCCCATTTATCCCTGAGAACATCGGTGAGCATATATTTGTTCTCGGATAGATAGGTTCCGTTTAACTGGTTGTAGGCACACATGATGGACTTTGGATGAGCCTCTTTTACCAGGATCTCAAACGCCTGAAGATATATCTCGTGAAGTGTCCTCTCATCAACGATTGAATTGCCGGACATTCTCCTGTATTCCTGATTGTTCGTCGCAAAATGCTTGGGGCAGGCAGCTACGCCCTTTGACTGAACGCCACTTACAAATGCAGCAGCGAGCTTACCTGCAAGGTATGGATCCTCTGAGAAATACTCAAAGTTTCTTCCGCAGACAGGGCTCCTTTTCATGTTAAGGCCCGGGCCAAGAAGCATGCTGATGTGCTCGCGGATGCACTCTTCACCGAGTCTTTCTCCGAGCTTTTTCTCCATATCCACATCAAAGCTTGATGCAAGAGTGTTTGCAGAAGGATAGCAAACCGTCTTGATACTCTCTTTCTTGCCAAGATGGTCCGGATCACCTTCCTGCTTTCTTAGACCGTTAGGGCCGTCACACATCATATATCCCTTGATGCCAAGCCTGTCGATGGCCTGAGTATGCCAGAAATCTCCTCCCGAAAGAAGTGATGCCTTTTCCTGCAAAGTCATTTTTGAAACAAGTTCAGATACGTTCATGCTTTAGTCTCCTTGTCTTTACTGAATATCCTCTACCAGTCTGTGTTTACCGTCTATGCATTCATAGACAAAAATCTCGCAGTTCTTGGGCCTTGGTCTCCAGATGATTCCGCTCTTTTTATTTTCAAGATACCCTCTTATGGGTCTTATTATTCCTCCGTGACAGGCAACCAGTACGTTCTCGTAGTCCTTCTGTTCCAGCTCCTTAAGAAAAGAGCTTGTCCTGTCTATCATCTCCTGAATGGTCTCAACGCCCTTCGGAGCCTTAAACAGTTCCGGGAAGCTCCAGTACAGCATCATCGGAATTCCTGTTCCGTAATAGTTCATCAGCTCATACTTGCCAAAGTTTGCCTCGATGATGCGCTCATCCTTTATGATCTCTTCTTCCGAAACATTTCCGATGATCTGCGCAGTCTTGACCGCCCTTATAAGGGGGCTTGAATATACTGCATCAAACTTAATATCTCCCAGCGTCTTTCTTCTTGCCGTTGCCTGAGCAATGCCGACTTCATTTAAGGGAATGTCGCTTCTTCCCTGCATCATTCTCTTTTTGTTGTAGTCTGTCTGGCCATGTCTTGTTACATAAATCTTCATTCTAAAATCATTTCTCCGAGTTCTTCTTTTTTGAATAATCAGGACGGGCGTTCTTTAAGTCCTTGTAGATTATCCTGTAATTGTCATATCTGACGTTTGAGAGCTTTCCCGCTTCCAGTGCAGCCTTAACGCCGCAGTCGGGCTCTGCTATATGAGAGCAGCCACCAAACCTGCAGGAAGGTTCAAATTCCTCAAACTCAGGGTAGTATCCCATAAGTTCGTCGGCAGCGACATCACGAAGCTCTAATGATGTAAAGCCGGGAGTGTCGATTATGAAGGTATCCTCTCCGCCCTCAGAAAGCTCTTTTACGTAAAAGAGCTCTGAATGTCTTGTAGTATTCTTGCCTCTGTCAATCTTTCTGCTCAGCTCGCCTATCTGCATATCCGCATCGGGAACCAGCTTGTTTAAAAGAGATGACTTGCCAACGCCGCTGGGACCTGCAAGAGTGGAGGTCTTACCCTTGAGAAGTGCCTTTAGTTCATCAAGGCCTCTCTCTTCTTTGACACTGACAAACAGGACCTTATAGCCGCATTTCTCATAGGCATCATGAAGCTCTTTTTGCTCCTCCTTAGTTGCTATATCCTGCTTGTTGAAGCAGATGATAACAGGGAGATTCTGCTGCCTCATCATGATAAGAAAGCGGTCCAACAGATTGTAATTGGGGTCAGGCTTGACAATAGCGAACAAAATAACCGCCTGGTCAACATTTGCAACAGGCGGTCTGTATAGACAGTTTTTTCTAGGCAGGATATCGGTTAGATTTCCCTGCCTGTTATCTTCATCAATTATTTCAATCTCTACATTATCGCCGACTATGGGTTTTATTCCGGACTTTCTAAAGATTCCCTTGGCCTTGCATTCATAGACCTTAAGATCTATTGTTTCCACATAGTAAAACCCGGCGATGCCCTTAAGAATTCTACCTCGCATAAGGGTTAGTTCTCCTGCGTGAAAGTAACCGCTCTGGTTACCGTGTACTCCTGGCTCTGTCCACCTGTGGTCTCACCCGTCTCAGGATTGGTGGAGGTTGGAGTAGTTGCTGTGTAAACAAAGGTGATGGTACCTGTAGGAGCTGTAATTCCCTTGTAAGTACCCTGTACCGGGAAATCAGTGGTTGTAGTGCTAAGAAGCGTTGTTCCGTCTGATGTAACCAGCGTCACCTTTACAGGAATTCCATATGTAAAATTCTCTCCCTCAGTGGGAGCTGATATCTCTGCATTGTAGCTGTAAGTTACCTTGGCAGGACCTGTTGAAAGCTCCATATTGATAACCGTGCCCTGTGAAACAGGTGTCTGAGGAGCGATGCTCTGAGCGCAGATAAGACCTGTAAGGTTTGAATCCTCATTGGTGGTCTCTACAACCTTACCGGCTTCAAGGCCTGCTTCTACCAAAGTGATAACAGCATCTTCAGAAGTCATGCCGATAATGTTGGGCACTTTAACCTGTCCCTCTGACTTGGCAGTTGAAACCTCAGTTGTAGCAGCTGCTGCCTGAGCATTGTAATTTGATCCGTCACTTATGTAGATCGTAACCTTGGATCCGCTCTTTACCTTGCTTCCTGATGAAGGATTCATGGAAACAACTGTGTCCTTGGCTGCAGTATTTGCCGAATCTGCTGCCTTCTCAACATCAAACCCCTTGTCGTCGTGAAGGATTGAAACTGCCTCAGCCAATGTCTTGCCTACAACGTCCGGAACCTCAATCCCATCCGATGCATCAGAAGCTGATTCAGTGCTTGAAAGCTCTGTGCTTGCACCCTCTGAAGGTTCCTGCGATCCACCGAATATTCCAAGGCTTCTTCCAAGAAGGAGAAGTACTATAAATCCTACAAGAGCAGCTGAAATGATTGCCATTACAATGGTCATCTTCTCAACCTTGGACTGTGTGGAATTAGAGCCGGAGCCTGAACCTGTTCTGCGTCTGTTTGATGACTTTGGACGACCGTAGAAATCGTCATCATCGTCATAGGTTCTTCTCTTAGGTCTCTTTTTATCATAATCGTCGTAGTGATCGTCTCTGTCGTAATCACCCATCACATCGGACTTAAGCCTCATCTGCTCTGTATCAGAGAGCTTGCCTGTTCCGCTGTGAAGCATCTCTTCCTCTTCCTCGGAAGCAACCCTTGTAGCGCCCTCTTCATCGGGATCCACAAGTGAAACGAAGTCCTTGTCGGGAGTGATAAGAGATCTCTTAAGGTCAGCTATAAGCTCCTGGGCACTCTGATAACGTCTGTCAGGGCTCTTCTGGCAACACTTAAGGACAATCTTCTCTACACTTATAGGTATCTCATCATTGAACTCAGCAGGGCTTGGAAGCTCCTCTTGGATATGCTTTATCGCAATTGCAACGGTTGTGTCACCGTTGAAAGGAACTCTTCCTGTGAGCATCTCAAAGAGCGTAATACCAAGTGAGTAGATATCACTCTTGGCATCGCTGTATCCGCCTCTTGCCTGCTCAGGAGATGTATAGTGAACCGATCCCATAACATTGGAGGTAATGGTGTTACTGGTGGCAGCCTTGGCGATACCAAAGTCTGTTACCTTAACCTTACCATCCCTTGAGATCATTATATTCTGCGGCTTAATATCTCTGTGTATGATACCGTTGTTGTGAGCAGCCTCAAGTCCCATAGCCACCTGGATAGCTATGCTGACTGCCTCCTTGACGGAGAGCCTTGACTTCTTCTCAATGTATTTCTTGAGAGTGATACCATCAACAAGCTCCATTACTATGTAGTTGATGCCGTCCTCGTCTCCTACGTCATATACATTAACGGTATTGGGGTGTAAGAGACCTGCTGTTGACTGCGCTTCTACCCTGAACTTGGATACGAAGTTCTCATTCTCTGAAAACTCCTGCTTGAGCACTTTAACAGCTACAAGTCTATTAAGCTTATGATCTTTTGCTTTGTAAACGTCGGACATTCCGCCGGTGCCGATCTTTTCAAGCACCTCATAGCGATCCCCGATCACCATTCCAATCTTAACCATCTATTCCTCCGGTGTGCCCATGCTCATCTGCGTAAGGCTCAATCAAAATAACAGCTATGTTGTCCTTGCCTCCGTTGTTGTTGGCCTGTTCAACTAATCTTTGCGCCTTTTCAATAATATCTCTCTGCCCACTTACTATCATGCGGATCTCTTCATCCTCAAGCATGTTTGTAAGTCCGTCAGAGCACATGAGCACAATGTCCCCACGATTTAATTCCACATTAAAAAAGTCGATGTCTACTGTTTCAGTGGCACCGATAGCCCTGGTAATTATATTCTTATCAAGGTGAGTCCTTGCAGTTTCTCTGTCAATTCCGCCCATGCGAACCATCTCTTCCACAAGAGAATGGTCTCTGGTAATCTGTGTGATCTTGTCATTGATGACATAGAGCCTTGAGTCTCCGACATTTGCAACCTGCAAAAATCTTCCAAGCACAGTGGCTGCAACAACTGTTGTTCCCATTCCAAAGAGGCTGGGATCCTCTGCTGCCTTCTCTCGAAGCTTCCTGTTGGCTATCTTGATAGCATTCTCCAATATCTTAACAGGGCTCTGTTCAAAAGACCTCTCGATCTCCTCCACCATGGTATCAACGGTAAATCGCGATGCATAATCACCTGCATTGTGACCTCCCATTCCGTCAGCAACAATAAAGACGTTGGAGAGATTACCTATCCTGGTGTCTGAGGAAAAGACATAATCCTGATTTAGTTTTCTCTTTTTTCCTATATCCGTAATGGAAAAAGTCTTAAGCAAAACTGCCTCCTAAGAGTACATTTATTCATGGAAAAAAAGCAGGTGGTACTATTTCTCTTCCAAATGGCGCCTGCGCAACTGTCCACAGGCTCCGTCTATGTCCCTGCCCATTTCTCTTCTAATAGTAGCATTTATATGGTTTTTTTCAAGTTTATTTTTGAACTGCTCAGCGCCCTTACGGTCAGTGGGTTTAAAGGTTCTCTCCTTGATTGGATTGACCGGAATCAGGTTAACAACTGCATTAAGACCTTTTAGAAGGTCCGACAATTCTGCTGCGTCTTTATCAGTGTCATTCACCCCACTAACAAGGGAATATTCGAAAGTTAGCTGTCTTCCCGTCTTGTCAAAGTATGCCTTGCAGGCATCCAGTACTTCATTGATTGTATACTTGTTAGCTATGGGCATAAGCTCTTTTCTCTTCTCATCGTTAGATGCATGAAGGGAGAGAGCCAGATTAATGGCAAAATCTTCGTCTGCAAGCTTATATATGTTGGGGACGATTCCGCAGGTGGATATGGTAAGATTCCTCTGTCCCAGGTTGTGACCGTCAGGATCACTTAGGAGCCTTACGAATTTCACTACGTTGTCGTAGTTATCAAGTGGTTCTCCACTTCCCATAACTACTACTCTTGCAACCTTCTCCCCTGTAATCCTGGATATTGCATATATCTGGTCCAGCATCTCCGATGGTAAAAGACCTCTCACCACTCCGTCAATTGTCGAGGCGCAGAACTTGCATCCCATCCTGCATCCAACCTGAGATGAGATACATACGCTGACTCCGAATTTATACTTCATGAAAACACTCTCGATGACATTGCCATCGGAGAGTGCAAATAAGAACTTCTTAGTGTCGTCGAGTTTAGACTCCTGGAGATCAACCTGCTTAAGTGATGTATAATCGAAGTTTTCAAGGAGCTTGTTTTTTAGCGCTGCCGGAATGTTGGTCATCTCGTCATAGCTTCTTGCCATCTTCACATGCATCCACTGATAGAGTTGCTTAGCCCTGAAGGCCGGCTCTCCCAAATCCTTGATAACCGCTGTAAGCTCATCAAGATTCAGAGACTTAATATCTCTTTTTAAATCGTACATCTATATCTCCTGTAAATTTAATTTACGCCACCGGGTCTTTATACTTAAAGCCAAGCATGGTGACATCATCAAACTGATCTGCTTCTCCGACAAACTGAGCAAGATCATTTCTTACTCTTGGAAGAAGTCTGTCCAGAGGAATATCCTTGTTTGCATTAAGGGCAGACAGAAGTCTTTCTGTGCCATACTGCTTAATGTCTTTATCTATAGCCTCAGGAATACCATCGGTGTAAACAAAGATCTCATCTCCGTACTTAAGATCAATCTCGTAATCTTTGAACTTAATTCCCTCTATGGTTGCAAGCGCCAGGAAGTGCTTATCCTTAAGCAGCTCATAGTCCCCGTCCTTATGCCTGATTATAGGATATTCATGTCCGGCATTTGAGCATCTCATGACTCCGGTCTTAAGATTCATGATTCCGATCCAGACTGTAACGAACATATCCGCATCATTGCCTTCGCACAGAACCTCATTAACCTTCTCGAGGATATCGGAAGGGTTTGAGCCCTGAACTGCAGTACTTCTGATGGCAGCCTTACTCCTCATCATGAACAGGGATGCTGGAATACCTTTTCCTGATACATCGGCAATGACCAGTGCCAGGTTATCAGCATCAATGAAGAAGAAATCGTAGAAGTCTCCACCGACCTCTTTTGCCGGATCCATGGTGGCAAATATCTCAACATCTTTTCTCGGAATATGGAAGTTCTGAGGAAGAGCTGATTCCTGAATGGATTTCGCAAATTCCAGTTCCTGGGCTATGCGCTTTTCAGCAGCATCAATATAGCCCTTCAAAACATTAACGTTCTGATTAATGTCATCTGAAAGTGATGCAAACTCAGATGAGTTATAGACATCTACTGTCTCGTTGAGATCTCCGTTGGTGATCTTGTTGAGTGACTCATTGACAAGATTCAGGTTGTTAACAACTATTTCCTGAACCAGCATTGATATAAGGACATATATGACCGTAAACAAAATAATGTCAGCAAGAGCTGTCTCATAAGATGCTGCATCTCTGTCGTCGTAAACCTCTTCAGAAGGAAGGCTGACCAGAAGTATCTCACCGTTTGCAAGTGTGTCTGCTCTGCAGAACGAATCCACCCCATACGCCGTTGCTCTGTACATTCCCTTATCAACGTTTGTCTGCATAGCAGCCAGCTCCGGATCCGACAAAAGATCTCCCTTATGTCCGCCGGTAATACTAAGTCCCGATTCCCTTAAAATGTTAAAGTCTCCGGTCTCTCCGACATGGGAGTGCAGAACATTAATGTTATAGTTCTTTTCACGGACTTCGTTGTATGTCTCAATAATATCCGCTGAAGCAGTTGCAAGTCTCTCAGCTGTATTCTGAACAGCTGATGCAGTCTGAACAGCAAAAGAAAAGGCAAAGCTGACAACAATGATGATGGCGCTTACCAGAAACAGCCAGCGCTGGAATTTCTGAGCTACCTGAATTTCAGAATCCTTGCGTCTCTTAAACGGGTTCTTCCATTCTCCTGCATAAATCTTAAGTGCATTGGCACAAAGAGCAAGTCCTATTCCGGTGAATATGATCATAGGAGGCGCGCAGACCTTTACAACATAAAAGGCCATCTTCAGGTCATCTCTGTGTGTGACGAACACAACATACATATGGAAAACTTCCATTACCGCGCCCATGAAAAACGCATAGGTTGCGGAAGGCTTTTTCCTCTTAAAAATAAATATGCTCATGAAGGCTGCAACAAAGCCCGAAAGTCCGGTTGAAACGCTGCAGGCAACCTTGGTATAAGAGCCAATACCCCAGTACGCACCAGCAATATATCTCTCTATACCACCTATAACTCCTGCGATTATTCCGGCCAGAGGATCAAAGAAAAGTCCTGCGCAAAGAGGGCCCATATCCCTGACATTTATCAGCATATGGCTGTAGTCAACACCATAATGAGTAGAGAGTATTGCGCATCCGGCATAAACCGCAGCCAAAAGAATCCTTATGGGCCAGGTTATCTTCTTGTCGCGAAGATATATCCACAGGAGCACCGTAAGAATTGTGATAGCCAAGGTTATACCTGACATTTTTAAGATCATAAAAAGCATGTCTTTACTCCTCTTGTTTTGTTACTCTGCTTTTCTTCTGAGCTTTGAGATAAAGAATCCGTCAGTTCCAAATTCGCCTGGAAGCAACTGAATATAGCCGCTTTCAGCGGTCTGCAAAAGAGCTTTCTCCTGCATTTTAGGAGGAAGCTTGTCCTTAAAGCTTACGGGCTCAAAAGGAAGTTCACTGCAGATCCTGCTAAGCATCTCTTCGTTCTCTTCCCTGTTTACAGTGCAGGTGGAGTACATAAGGATTCCTCCGGGCTTAACATAGTCCCAGGCAGTCTTTATGATTTCCCACTGAAGTTTTGAAACATCCGTAAGACTCTGTTTTGTTACGTTATATTTTATATCGTTCTTTCTTCCGATTATCCCAAGACCTGAACAGGGTAAATCTAAATATAATATATCTGCTTTATTCTCGAGGTTGCTATCGTGTATCCTGGCATCGTGAACTTCTACTTTCACATTTGTCATGCCCATACGTTCTGAATTTTCCCTGATCAGTTCGCATTTTCTATCAGATACGTCTCTTGAAATAACAACTCCTGCATCATCAGTGTGGTCAGCTGCTTCTGTTTCCTTTACTCTCTCGGCAGCGTGAAGGGTCTTTCCACCGGGAGCTGCGCAGACATCAATAACAACCTGAGAGGGCTTTGGATCTGCAATCTCTGTGACCATCATTGAGCTCACATCCTGCACAAAGAACATGCCCTCATCATATCCCGGAAGGAATCTGATGTTGTCGGTCTTTTCAAGATTTAAGGCATAGGGAAGAATATCGCTTTCTGTTACGATAACTCCGGCCTGCGTCAGCTCTTTTACAAATTTCTCTTTGTCGCACCCTGCTACAAGCCTGATGGTTGTAGGACGCGCTTCCAAGAAAAACTTAAGGATTTCTTCTGTCTTCTCAAAGCCATAGGTAGAAACCCACATCTCGCACAGCCACTTCGGCATGGAATAAAGCGCATTGAGGTAGTCTATACCGTTATTTTCATCCTTGGAAGGATATTCAATCTTGTCCTTATTTCTTGATATGTTGCGAAGGACTCCGTTAACAAAACCTTTCAGCCCCGCAAACTTATGCTTCTGCGCCAGCTTTACCGCCTCGTTACAGGCAGCAGAATCAGGAACGCTGTCCATAAACATGATCTGATAAACGCTCATGCGAAGAAGGCTTCTGATAAGTGGCTGCATCTTGTCCACTTTGGTCTTGGAAAAAGAGTTTAAGACGTAATCGATTTGAATCTGTCTCTCGATGCATCCGTCCACCACCCTCTTCATGAAAGCCTTATCCCTGCTCTCAAGGTAATCATATTTATTCAGGCAGTCCTTTAAAAGGGATGGCTTTCTAACGCCATCCCTGTCGTATTCAATAAGGATACCCAGAACTATTTCTCTGATATTTGCCATGTTTTTCTCCAAGTACTTATATATATTCAATTATCTGATGTATTATGGAATTTTGTCAAACATGAGTCACCGGGGACGTTTCACTTTGACTCATTTTGAGTCAATGGGGACGTTTCACTTTGACTCATTTTGAGTCAATGGGGACGTTTCACTTTGACTCATTTTTAAGTCAGGGGGACGGTTCTTTTGACTTATTTTTATGTGCGGGGAATTATGGGACAGAAAGTGCATCACAAAACCTTCTATAAAGTTATGTTGGTTGGAGCTTGTTTTTGAAATGCATCACAAAAATAGCTATATAAAAAAATAGTTGGAAATTACAAGCTCTTTTCCAAGCCACAGATCAAAATAATTTGATTCCTAACGCTCATCCTACATCACAACACTTGGCCTACGGATGCCATGTGATGTAATTGTTTATGGAAGCCCAAAAATCTGTTTTGAACTTTCCAACTATTTTTCGTATAGGAGAAAATTGTGGGGTGGTCGAAATTACGTTTCCAACCATGGTTAAAATTATCAGCCTGTTGTGATGCACTGTAACAGCGAAATCTCCCCCGGATAAACTAATTGTAATTATGTAGTTATCAGCATCTCCTTATCCTGCCCACCTTAGTGCCCGGGCGCTCATAAAAATACCGGAGTCAAAGGGCAGTACGCTGGGCGCCGCTCCTTGGCGCCCGGGCAGCCCTTGACTCCGGTATCTTTATGAGCAACTATCTATTGGCGGCGGGCCAATAAGCTAACCCCCGCAAAATTGTCAGTTTTTGAGTCAATTTGAAACGTCCCCAGTGTCTCATTTTGAGTCAATCTGAAACGTCCCCAGTGTCTCATTTTGAGTCAATCTGAAACGTCCCCGGTGACTCAAACTGCTGTGTCTAAAGTGTTGATTTCCTCAGCCACCTTTTTCTTATTGAAGATTGGTGCGAAGATGAACAGAGCAAAGATCAGACTTCTGATCAGCATTATCGGAATCTGAGACCAGGTCAGGCTCTGGTTCTGAAGCACGTTAACATCTCCGCCTGTGAATATAACAACGTAATTATTATTGATAAAATGCATTATTGCTATAGCCCAGATATTCTGAGTCTTCATATATGCATAGCCAAAGAAAATTCCCATTGTTACACAGGTTATAATCTGTGTGACAAGAAGCTGCGGACCTGAAGTAGTTGAATAGAACATGAAATCAGCAGCTGTATGCCAGATTCCCCATACAACACCCACGAGAATAACACCAAGTCTAAGGCCAAACTTCTTTTGCATGATTGGCTGCAGGTAATAGCGCCAGCCGTACTCTTCACCAAGAAAAGCAATCATGGTTATTGGGAAATTCAGCATGATCATTACTGCACTAAACCAGTTCATGGGATTGAAGGTCATTGCATTTAATTCAGAAAAATCACCGATTCCCTCTCCTGCTGCTATGTTGGCCGAAAGCTGTGCAATATAGAATCTGCAAAAGAAAAGTACAACAAACACAAGGATCATCACTATACTAAGCAAAACATTCTTTCTGCAAAGTCCCGTATTCTCCCTCTTTTCTCTTCCACAAGCCCAGAATGCTATATAAGCAACAACACTTCCGGCCAAAAGAATATACTGACTGTACAGATTCCAGTTGGAGACCATTCCGGCACCACTGTCAATCATCTGCTGAGGTGCAAAAGCAGATATTATTGCAATGATAACCATGATCGCTGATGTGACAAGAAACGCGATGAATCCAACCATAGGGAGTTTCTTTTCTTTCCTGTCAAATAACAGCATACCGATTATTACTCCGCAAGCCGGGTAAGTCATCATCGCATTGACAAAGGCCGTCAGGTCTTTGTCCCCCTTAAGTCCCAGGAACATAAATATGCTCATCAGCGCTGTCATACCAAAGGCTACAGCCAAAAAGACATACAACTTTTTTCTTTCATTAACACTCATAAATTATTCCTCCTTGAATATACAATTTACCACTCAAACCTTAAATTGTGTCCCCATACACTGATTTGAGCCGATTTTACACTCAATTTATACTAGCATAAAAAAAGAAGCCCGCGGCGGTTATTCCGCAGGCTTCACAAATTGTTCATCTTCTTCTGTTGTTAAGGAGCACGAGCCTTAAGAGCTGTACTACTGCAGATGCAGCACTTGCCACATAAGTCATGGCAGCTGCGCTTAAGACCTTTCTTGAAGAATCCACTTCTTCCGGTCCAAGTATTCCGTAATCTTCAAGCATCACCAGCGCTCTGTGGGAAGCATTAAACTCCACAGGAAGCGTTACAACCTGGAACAGAACTGCCAGAGAGAACACCCAGATTCCGATGGTGATAAGAGGTGAAAAGCTCAGGAACAATCCAAGGATTATGATCGGTATTCCGGCCTTGGAGCCAATGTTCGCCGCAGGTAAAATGGTCGACCTTATCTGCAACGGAACATATCCCGTGTGATGCTGAAGTACATGGCCGCATTCATGAGCAGCAACACCTACTGCAGCAACCGAATTTGAACCATAGGTAGCATCGGAGAGGTTTACCGTTTTTGTCCTTGGGTCATAGTGGTCTGTTAAATTTCCCGGAACATGCTGTACTGCAACATCTGTAATCCCGTTTCTCCTAAGGATCTCCATGGCTGCCATAGCTCCGGTCATTCCACTCATACTGCGTATTCTGTTATATTTTTTATAAACTGATGAAACCCTTGCACTGGCTATCATACATACGATAGCCATTATTATTGTCAGGATATACATTGGATCGAGGCCAAGTCCATATCCCATTCTTCCCATTCCGTAATACATAGTGATAACTCACCTCTTTTCAATTCAATAATTCATTACTTGAGTACAGTTCCGATCTCAAGCTTATTTCCCAACAGGAACGCCTTAACATCCATTCTCTTTTTGCCTTCAAGCTGAACTTCTGTAATCTGAAGATATCCATCACCTGTAAGGACAACAAACGAATCTTTTAAAACTGCAATGATGCTGCCATACGCTTTTGTACTTGCAATCTCTTTTGCCCTGGCTCCATCCTCGGGACTTATGCTGTTGCAAAGCGCTCCGAAATCAACAGGAGAAAGAGCCTTTGCATGCCAGATCTTTAGCATCTTGCTGCCCAGATATGTAAAAGCTGAGGGCCATGGATTAAGGCCACGTATAAGATTTCTGATACTCTCTGCATCCTCTGAGAAATCGATCCTTCCCATATCCTTGGAAAGCTTGCCACACTTGGTTGCAAGAGCTTCATCCTGCGGAATGGGAGTTATCTCACCCTTTTCAATCTTGGGAAGTGCCTCTACAATAAGCTCTCCGCCAAGCTTTGATAACTTGTCAAAAAGACTTCCTCCCGTCTCCTCTTCATCAATCTTGATTGTTCTCTGAAGAAGGATGTCCCCTGTATCCATTCCGGCTGCCATCTGCATGATGGTAACTCCGGTGGTCTTCTTACCATCAATGATTGCCTGCTGGATAGGCGCTGCGCCTCTGTACTCAGGAAGAATGGATGCATGAATGTTAACGCAACCAAACCTTGGAATATCAAGGATCTCCTGTGAGAGGATCTGGCCAAAGGCAGCGACTACAAATATATCCGCATCAATTGTCTTAAGATACTCTACGTGTTCCGGCTGTTTGATCTTCACCGGCTGATAAACCGGAATGTTGTGCTCAAGGGCACATACCTTAACATCGCAGGGCTGCAGCTCTCCGCTTCTGCCCTTTGGCTTATCGGGCTGTGTCACAACCAAAACCACCTCATGTCCTGCTTCAATTATTTTTTCAAGGGCTGACCTGGCAAAATCAGGTGTTCCCATAAATACAATTTTCATATGCAAAATTCTCCTTTACGTCGGACTCAATTATATCACAAAAAGAAAGCCTTGGTCCCATTTCTGAAATGAGACCAAGACTCCTTATTATTGAACCGCTTCAATTGTCACAGATAATGTTCCGCCATCATAGGCATCGTTTCCGTCTGGATCTATGGCGAACATGATAACATCGCCCTTTGATACTGTGAATTCTTCATAGAATTCTTTTACCACCTCATGATCAAAGTTGCCCTGAATATCACCGCCGATCCATCTCTTTTCTTCGCCGTTTAAGAATATTCGCATGCAAACTCCGTTGGCGTCAGCATCATCACTGTTGGCGTACTTGGTATAGCTTCCATAAACCTTAACAGCTCCGTTCCTTGCTGCGACCCATCTGTAAGCTGCGTTCCTGCCATTGCCCGGTTCTACAAAATCTGCCTTAAGCTCCGGCTTTCCGTCACCTGCATATCTTCCGGCTTCACTGTCAAAGCTAAGCTCCTCAAATCCGCTTCCGTTCCAGTCACACATTCCGTAGTACCAGCCATCTGACCCCTGCTCGCCAAAAGCATCCCGGAGATTTGTGTTATTGGTCCTGCCATCATCTTCCGAATCATCAGGCTCTTCATCAGGATCTTTTTCAGGATCATCTCCTGTGCTTCCATCAGCGTCTTCAATGGTGACAGATAGCCTTCCGCCATCGTAGGAATCATTTCCATCGGGATCGATTGCAAACATAAGAATATCTCCCTCGTGAACCGTGTACTGCTCATCAAAGCCCTTAACAGCTACGCCACTGAAGTTCCCCTGAATTTCGCCGCCGAGCCACTTCTTCTCTTCGCCGTTAATGAATATCCTCATACAGACACCGTTAGCCTCAGGGTCCTCATCGTTGGCAAACTTGGTATACTCACCCTTAACCCTGATAGTGCCGGTCTGTGCAACCTCCCACTGATAAGCTGCGTTCCTGCCGTTTCCGGGTTCTACAAAATCAGCCTTTAGTTCAGGCTTTCCGTCGTTGTAGTACCTGCCTGCTTCACTGTCGTATTCAAGCTCTTCAAAATTTGCACCGTTCCAGTCGCACATTCCGTAGTACCAGCCGTCAGACCCCTGCTCACCGAAGGCATCATACAGATTAGTGTAGTTGGTCCTTGCTTCTTCTCCCTCCGGCTTTTGCTTTGCTTCATAAATGCTGACTGAGAGTCTTCCTGCGTCAAAAGAAATATTGCTTCCCGCATCGATAACGAACGAGAGCTTATCTCCTCTTTTAACATCGATCTTATTCAGCATAAAGCTTACCTTGTTGTCATTGCCATCGCCTGCAAATGCAGCGACGTCTGTTGCCTCAAGTTCCTCGTCACCCAGGAAAATACTAAACTTTACTCCATCAGGATAATCAGGATTCTCATCATTATGACCGAACTTGGTGTAATCACCCAGTACATCGATCTGGCCATCCTCATATACAACCCACTGGTATATGGCCGCTTTCTTCTCACCGGGATGAACAAAGTCTTTTTTCATCTCAAGGCCGTTATTTGTCGGAGATACAAACGCAGTCTTATCATCGTTCATGTACGAAAGAACTCTTGCATTCCTTAAATCTGTTCCCTCAAGGAACCACCAGCCATCTGACCCCTGCTCGAAGTTCTCAAGCTTTCCGAGTGCAGTCCTGTTTGACCTTACCTCATCACCAACCACAACCTTTTTGGCCTCGCTATCGGCAATGTCGATTTCCAGTCTTCCGCCGTCCCAGGCGTTGTTCTTGTTGCATCCGATATCAAAGGTTAAGATATCTCCTTTCTTCACCTGGAGATTTTTAATATCTATGGTTTTAATATTGTCGTTTCCTTCGCCCTTGTAGCAACCAGCAACTGCATTATAGATATTTGTACTGTTCTTGTAGATATTAACAGTTACGCCATCAGGCCATGAGGCGTTGGGATCATTATGTCCAAACTTTACATACTGCCCGGTCACATCGATATTTCCGTCAGCAGCTACCACCCATTTGTACATTGCATCGGCATTTAACCTTGGCTGAACAAAGTCTTTTTTAACCTCAAGTCCCTTTTGTTTTCTTGACACGAAACCGGAGTTATCAGTGGTCTTAACTGAGAGGACCTCAGCGCGATCTATGCTTCGTCCCTCGAGGTAATACCAGCCGTTGCTTCCCTGCTCACCAAAGTCAAAGGCCAGGTTTGCACGGTTTTCTCCGCTCTCATTGACCATCTTCATGGTCTTTAGTTCAGCGTCCTCGATCACAAAGGTGTAATTGCCTCCGTCGTAAGCAGTATTGGATCTACCATCCACTAAAAGAGTGATCTTATCTCCTTTTCGTACATCAAGCCCCTCTACATTAAAGTCCTTTGTAACAGTTCTGTCCGTAAGAGGATCAAAATCCTCGCGCTTAAGGACATCGCCGTTTTTGAAAAGATATACCGTAACGCCGTCAGGCCAGTCGGGATTTGCATCTTCATTCTTGAGCTTGGTATAGGATGCCATAATATCGATTTTTCCATCCTGAGCTGCAACCCATTTCACGTTGGCTGATCTTCCCTTATTGGCAGGCATGATGTAGTCGCGCTTTATCTCTATTCCATCCTTTGTGGTGTACTTATCGCCATCCACAAACCTCTCCACATTAACTGCAAAGTCAGGATCCAGATAGTATCCTGACTGGAAGCACCAGCCGTTATTTCCCTGAGAGCCAAAGTCATCTACTGCAGAAGCATTGTTGGTGCGAGCTCTCCCCCAGTCTATTACATTGCTTTCAGTCTGTCCTGTAAGAGGTGAAAGACCTTTTATCGAAAACTCAAACTTACCGGCATCGTAGGCATTGTTTTCTTTGCCATTGATAACCATGGTGATGTAGTCATCCTTTGACACATCAAGTCCGGCTACGTCCAGCCTCTTCGTTATCTCTTTTTCCGTATCAGAGGGAAACTCCTCCTGACGTAGCACTTCCTCGTTGTGATACAAGGTGACTCTGGTTCCGTCGGGCCAGCTGGGATTCTTATCTTCATTCTTAAACTTGGTGTAAGAAGCATCTATCTTAATGGTTCCGTCCTGGGCCACCTTCCACTTGATAACGGCGGACTTGCCCTTTCCGGGGTTTACGAAATCTCTTTTGATTTCGAGATCTCTTTTATCCTTGTAGCGCTCCTCTCCCGGGTCATAACCTCTCATATTGTAGGCAACAAACGGTGCATCGCCCTTAGACTCCTGATAGAACCATCCGTTATCGCCCTGCTGCCCAAAATCGAACTTCACATCAGCAAAGTTCTGCCTGGTCTCGCTCTCATCGATCTCCACATCTGCCTCTGTGACAGCCCCTGAAAGGTCAAAAATCGAGAACTCATAGTTTCCGGCATCATAGGCATTGTTGGCCTTTCCGTTGATCACCATGGTGATGCAGTCATCTTTTTTGACAGGAAGCACAGCCACATCCAGGCGCTTTGTCACTTCCTGCTTCCTGTCGGCAGCAAACTCCTCGCGCGCCAGAACAGTATCGTTATGATAGAGCGTAACCCTTGTCCCGTCAGGGTAGCCCGGATTCTTATCCTCATTTCTGAACTTGGTGTAGGAAGCATCGATCTTAATGTTTCCGTCTCTGGCAACCTTCCACTTGATAACCGCAGACTTGCCCCTTCCGGGATTGACAAAGTCATTTTTGATCTCCAGATAAGTGCTGTCAAAATATCTGTAATCCGCTTCCTCAAACCTGGTCATGTTAATGGCACCAACCGGTTCGTCCTCAAAGCCCTCCTGATAAAACCAGCCGTTCTCACCCTGCTTTCCAAAGTCATACTTTACATCTGCGTAGTTTTCTCTTGTATCATTTCCCTCGATGATCACATCGTTTTCAGTCTTAACATTCGACCTGTCAAAAATGGAAATATCAAAACTTCCGCCGTCGTAAGAAGCATTACCTCCGGCTTCCACCACGAAGTACAGCCTGTCCTTTGTGCTTAGAGAAACATTCTTTTCTCTGAAGGAAATCTCATTTGTTCCCTTGGCAGGAGCTGCAACTTTCCTGGAAAAGAGCTTTTGAGTGTTCTTATATACTGAAACCACAACGCCATCAGGCCAGTCTGGGTTTCCATCATTTTGCTCAAACTTGGTGTAAGTTCCCCTGATTTCAACAGCTCCGTCTGAGTATGGCTGCCAGCAAAGCATCGCTGCATCATTTATGGCCGGATGAATAAAGAACTGACTGATGGTAAGATTTGGCGAAGTGCAGTTCATGTACTCACCGTTTTTCTCAGTAGATACAAGCTTTGCATCAGTAACGCTCTTACCACACATATAAGTCCAGCCGTTGCTTCCCTGAACGCCGAAGTCATCTGCAAAGTATGCGTTGTTATCAATTCTCTTTCCGTCTCTTACAGCTTCCGGGCCCTTTGCATTAACATCTGAGATTGCCACATACAAAGATCCGCCGTCATAGGCATTATTCATGTTGGGATCAACAACAAAGTAAAGGCTCTCTAAATCTTCAACATGGATGTCCTTTAGCGCCTCTTCCACAACTTCTTCCCTGTCTGTCCTGGCATCAACGGAGTATCTTGCAATAGCCTCTTCCCCCTTGTAAACATAAAGCGTTACTCCGTCAGGGTAATTTGGATTCTTGTCATTGTTTACATTTTTTACATAGGCAAGTTCAATGTTAATATCACCGCTCTCAGCAGCCCTCCATTCAAGAATCGGTGAAGTTCCCTCTGCCGTATGAATGAAGTTTGATTTTATCTCAAGTCCGGTTTTTCCGGGCTGAAAGTATCTGTCGCCGTCAAAGTTTTCAACTCTCTTTGACTTAACGGGGTCCAAAGAAGAACCGTATCTGTAAAACCACCCGTTTTGTCCCTGCTCCCCGAAGTCTGCAACATTGAATGCATTGTTGGTCCTTTCCGGATCGTCCGTAAACTCCGGTTCAACATAGTTATCCGTATTAAAAGAGGCAGGCCATGCATTTGCAAGTGCCATTATTTCATCTTCGATATTTACGATCACTCTGCTTTCTTCTTTTGAAAACATCGCACATGCAGTTGCAGTAAAAGCCACCACACAGGCAAAAGCAACTCCGGATATTGTTTTATGACCTGCGATCATACCAAATACCTTTTTAAAAAAGTCCCCCATGATTACCTCCCTAAAAGACTGATCGTTTATTTATAAATCTTTATATCCTCAAAGCGCACCTTTGAACCGACCCCAAACACTCCAAAGTCCGAAGCCTGCGACAGATACATTCTTGCAGTAAATGCGATCTCATCATTTACATACATGCTCACAACACCGTCAGCTATCAGCATTGAAACATCCAATTCATCCTTATCACTGATGTCGTATGGCACATAGGACTGAGCCGTTCTCTCCATGATGTTGCTGCCGTTGTAAAAATCTATCCTGCCATTTGCTCCATCAAAGACAATGTTTAGTCGTCCCACACTCTCCTCATTGGTGTTAAAGCAAAATCCGAACATTCCGTCCTTATCAAAGTCCCTGATCGTGGTCTTAAATAAATAGCTTCCCGACAGCTCTTTAAATCCCGCCATCTCATACTTATCTCCGGCAAAAGAGATGCATCCATCCTCAAATTCACCCGACTCTGCCATCTTAACCGGCTGTATCTCAAGCTCATTTGATAAAAGAGCTTCCACCTCCGGATTAAGCACCGGACTAAGTGTTCCGTCTTCGTGCTGCATCAGAAGATGAGTTACCATGTTACCGCCCCAGTCATAGTCCTCTGAGTCTGTGTGGCTCTTTTTGGTTCCGTTCCAACCGACTATATAGAGCTTCTCGCCATCCGTCTCCATCCTTCCGGCATAAAAGCCGTTGCAATCAAATATGTCTCTCTCGGGAATCTTAAAAGGTCCGTCGAAATTATCTGCTATTCTGTAATGCACCAGCCTGTTGGGCCACTGATCTGAAAAAGACAGATACCATTTCCCCTTATACAAAAGAACCGATGGACACTCCAGGTTTGAATCCGTGCCCATATCATTTTCAAAAAAGACTCCGGCATCTTCCCAGCTCTTTAGATCTGTTGATGTATATCTTGCAATTACACCGATGTTGTCTTTCCTTGTAGCAACCAGCATTGAATAACAGTTCTTGGAATCTGTATAGAATACGTAAGGATCCCTGAAATCATTTTGAGAATAATTCTCGTTTGCATAGAGTGTATCCTCTGGTATCTTCTCCCAGTTCTCAAGGTCCGTACTGACAGCATGCATAACTGCTTCCTTGGGTTCAAACATATCGTTATGTCCTGTGTAGAAAGCGTGATACCTGCCGTCGCTTCCCTTTATCACACTTCCGGTTCCGAGGGCTATATCCTGAGCCTCCACATCATCCGCGTAGTTTATGACAACTCCCTTATCTTCATAGGCGGTAAAATCCTTTGTCCTTAAAAGCCCCCATGGGTGGTAGCCCTGCTTTCCGTCCCTTTGATCTGCCAGAAAGAAAACATTAAAGTTTCCGTCGTCATAAAAAGGCATCGTATCGCCGATAAGACCTTCGCTTGACGTAGGAAACAGCACATGATCTTCTATGCTCTCCCCTAGATACCTCTCATCTGATGCACTCTCCTCTGCTGCATTTGCTACTTCTTCAGTTCCGCATCCCAATAGGCAAGTTGCAACAATCCCCGCTATAATAAATGTCTTTATCTTTCTCATTGTTCCTCCTTTGGTGCTTTTGCACCATCTTTTGACAGCATTATAATACCATTATGTTTCATTTGTACCAATTAAAAAGTGCATTTGTCACACATTTTCGTGTAATACCACTTTTTATGCAGGTCTAATTTGTGCATTTTGCACATCTTGTAATCGGTGTAATGTTACATTTGACACATTACATCAATTCAAGGTATCATATTAAACAGTAAAGAAAGATATTGGGGGAATTATGGGAAACAGAGTAACACTGCAGGAAATAGCTGACGCCTTGGGAATGTCACGAAACACAGTATCAAGAGCACTGAACAACTCAGGAAGTGTATCAGCCGATACCAGAAATAAGATATGCCAGATGGCTACTGCCATGGGCTATAAGCAGTTCACAACAATTGAATCCGCTCCGGCCCAGACAACAAGCGCTTCTTTTGCAAGTAAAGACAAGATGGAGATTGCGCTCTTTACGCACTCCTTCCCCGGAGCATCTCACTCCGGAACCAAGCTCCTTGAAGCCTTTCAGAACAAGATTGATTCTCTTGGCTACAAGCTTTCAATAAATATAATTAAGGACTACGAGATAGAAAATCTGTGCTTTCCGTCCAACATAAACCTCGATAACATCGCAGGAATTCTATGCATCGAGCTCTTTTCCATGGAATACAGCAGATTCCTGTGTTCGCAGAATATTCCTATCCTGTTCGTTGATACTCCTATTATGCAAAAGAGCTCTCTCATGGCTGATACACTCTACATGGAAAACCTCTCGAGTGTTTACCGCCTGATAAGCTCTCTGATCCATGCAGGAAAAAGAAATATCTCTTTTGTCGGAGACAGATTCCACTGTCAGTCATTTAATGAGAGATGGCAGGCTTACGTACTGGCACTTGCCGACAATGGTATAGCAGTAAGAACAGATCTGTGCATACTTGATGACGACTCAAGTCCCTATTTCGATCCGGATTTCATAGCAGAAAAGATCCGCTCCTTTAAGGCTCTTCCGGAGGTTTTCTTCTGTGCCAATGATTTCCTTGCAACCTCCACCATGAAGGCTCTTAAGCAGATGGGAAAGAGTATACCGGGAGATGTTCTCGTATGTGGCTTTGATAATTCACCGGAAGCTACGATCATTGAACCAAGCCTTACCACAGTGAAGATCCACAGCAGCTCCATGGGTTATACTGCTGCCGATCTCTTACTTGCCAGAATCGCAAATCCAAGTATGCCTTACAAAAAGACCTATATCGAAACCGATGTCATATACAGGCAATCGACAGGTCCCATAGAAAATGAGCAATAAAAAAAAGAGACCTTTTGGTCTCTTTTTTATTGCGACGTATTACTCCGCATTGTCCTCATATTCCTGTTCCTGCTGCGCCACGAGATCCTCGTTATCTACAAGGTCTCCCTCTACCTTCTCAACATACATGTGACCGTCGAGATGATCGAGCTCATGACAGATGGCTCTTGCAAGGAGTTCCTCGCCCTCTATCTCATACTCATTGCCATCAAGATCCATAGCTCTTGCTATTACATGATTGGGTCTGGTTACGATACCTGACTTGCCGGGAAGTGAAAGACATCCCTCGTATCCTGTCTGCTCTCCATCTTTCTCAACGATAACCGGATTGATCATTACAAGTGGCTGATCAGCTTCAGGTGATACATCAATTACAACTATTCTCTTAAGCACACCAACCTGTGGTGCTGCAAGTCCCACGCCGTTCGCTTCATACATGGTATCGAGCATATCCTCTACCAGCTCTCGAACTCTGGGTGTTATCTCTTTTACTTCCCTGCACTCCTTGGCAAGGACGTCGTCTCCATATTCTCTGATTTGTCTTAAAGCCATTTCTTACTCCTATATAAAAACTGATATTTTAATTTGATTGTACGTAACCTAATCATACGGTATGCATGGGGTCAAAGTCAAATTGAACGGTTATGGTCTTTAACTTGCCCATTGCCTCAAGCTCTTTTATATAGCCCTCAAGCATGTCCTTGAGACCGACTAAAACGTCATAGTCAGCGAGTTTAACATAGATGACTATCCTGTATACATCATTCACTTTGCCAATTGAGCCAAAAGCCGGTCCGATAAAAACCGCTCCCGGGACCTTGCGCTGCTCCATGACTGCACGGAGCCTGGTGGCAAACTGCATTCCTTCCTCTTCATCCTTACTAAAGAGCTGAACGCATAGCATATGTGATACCGGAGGATAGCGCAGCATCTTCCTGTAGGATATCTCCTCTTCGTAAAAAGAAGCATAATCCTGCCTTGATGCTGTCTGAATGCTGTAGTGCTCAGGCTGATAGCTCTGAATGACGACATTCCCGGGCCTTTGTCCTCTACCTGCTCTTCCCGCCGCCTGGGTAAGAAGCTGGAAGGTCCTCTCGCTGGCTCTGAAGTCACTGGCATAAAGAGACATGTCTGCAGCCAAAATTCCCACCAGCGTAACATCCGGGAAATCGTGGCCCTTTACGATCATCTGAGTTCCGACAAGGACATCAGCCTCCTTGTTTGCAAACGCCGAAAGGATCTTGTCATAGCTTCCCTTGGTTCTGGTGGTGTCGGCATCCATTCTAAGGACACGGGCCTGTGGCCAGAACTTCTTGACCTCATCCTCAATCTGCTGTGTTCCTGCTCTGAAGGAGGATACATATTTAGAACCGCATTTGGGACATATCTTCGGCCTTGCTTCCTCATGTCCGCAGTAGTGACACACAAGTCTTCCGCCTCTGTGTTCGGACAAAGACACATCACAGTGAGGGCACTTAAAGACATGTCCGCAGGCTCTGCAGGAAACAAAGCCCGCCAAGCCTCGTCTGTTGATAAAGAGCATCGCCTGCTCACCCTTCGAGAGTCTGTCAGCCATAAGTTCCTGAAGTCTTAATGAGAAAATTGATCTGTTACCGGCTCTTAGTTCCTCTCTAAGGTCTGCTATCTCAACCTCCGGAAGTGTTCCTCCCGTAAGTCTTCTCTTTAGCTCAAAGAGATGATACTCCCCTGTAGTTGCCCTGTAATAGGACTCGAGAGAAGGTGTTGCCGATCCCAGCACAACACAAGCTCCGTCAGGAAGGAGCCTTGAAAGCTCTATTGCCGTCTCCCTTGCATGATATTTAGGAGCATTGTCGCTCTTGTATGTCTGCTCATGCTCCTCGTCTATGATGATTATCCCTGTATTCGGAAACGGTGTAAAAAGCGCTGACCTCGGCCCTATGATAATATCGATATCATTCTGCCTTGCCCTCTCCATCTGATCGAACTTCTCTCCCGGAGAAAGGGATGAATTCATTACGGAGACTCTCTCTCCGAAGTGCCTGTAAAAGCGCATCAGTGTCTGGTAGGTCAGAGCTATCTCAGGAATCAGAACAATAGCCTGCTTCCCGCGCTTTATCATGTTATCAATAAGAGCAATGTAAACTTCAGTCTTGCCACTGCCCGTTATTCCATGGATCAGATAGGTATCTCTCTTGCCCTCATCGTAGTCTCTGCTGACAGTATCTACAATGTTCTGCTGCTCAGGGCTAAGCACCTTATCTTCATATCTTGTGGTAGTGCCGACTATTGGGTTTCTGAAGTACTCCTCGCTGTCAATCCTGATGATTCCGGCTTCGCTCATACTCTTAAGAGTCTGAGAGCTGACGCCGAGCTTATCCGTTATCAGCTCATAAGGAATTCTCTCTCCGGCATTTTCTATAAGCTCTTTTAAAATCCTCTCTCTGGCCTTCTGCTTCTTGCTCATGCACTCATAATACGTCTCTTTCGCATCTTCCAAAGACGCGCGAAGGGATACAAACCTGTGCACCTGCCTCTTCATCTTCTTACCGGATGGAAGCACAGTCTTAAGAGCCGCATTCATGGTTCCGCCGTAGTTCCTCTTCATCCACGCTGCGAGCTTTATTGAAATATCATCAGCAGAAGTCATTTCACTGGATCTGCCAAGTATCTCCTTGATCTTGTCCGGATCCCAATTAGCCTTGTCAGTCAGCTCTATCACATAGCCCTTCCTCTGTGTATCTCCCCTTCCAAAGGGCACAACAACACAATCCCCGACCTGGATCTTACTCTTAAGTCCGTCCGGAACTCTATACTGAAAAAGCCTATCCACCTTCTCATGAGATATATCAATTATTATATTCGCGTATAATACTGAAGTATTTTCCATTCAATCCCCTACAAAAACCTTTCAGACTATTATACCACGCCCTAATCTAATCCCTTTGACACCCGCATCATAACGTAAATTATTTGAAGAAGGCTCCGCCTGGGGGCTCCCGGCCAATATATGTGAGCATTTTTGAGTTTGTCCTGTGGAGATGAGACCTATCAATCTCAAGTGCCTATGCACGCAGAGATTGATGTCCAGGGCTCATCGGAGCGCTTAGGACAACGAGAAAATGATCACATATATTGGCCGGGAGCCCCCAGGCGGAGCCAAACCAAATTCTTCTTATTTGCGCTCGTCAAGGATTTCCTGGATGAGTTCGCGCTCGTCCATGTGGTATTTGACGCCTTTGATCTCCTGATAGTCTTCGTGGCCCTTTCCGGCGAGGACAATGATGTCGCCCTGCTCGCCGTGGTCGATGGCGTAGGCTATGGCTTCCTTACGGTCTGTGATCTTGATATATTTGCCGTCTGTCTTCTTGATACCAGTCTCGATATCGGCAATGATATCCAATGGCTCCTCAAAACGTGGGTTGTCAGATGTGATAATTGTAAAGTCCGCATATCTTCCTGAAACCTCGCCCATCTCAAAACGGCGGAGCTTACTTCTGTTACCGCCACAGCCAAAGAGGCAGATAAGCCTGTTTGGACGATAGTCACGGAGTGTTGTCAAAAGACTCTTAAGAGCCATTGCATTGTGTGCATAGTCGATCATCAGAGTGAATTCATCTGAAACCTTCACCATCTCGATCCTGCCCTTAACCTTGGCACCCTTAAGCGCAGGTGCAATCTGCTCAGGGCTGCAGCCAAAGTGCCTTGCAACAGCTATTGCGCAGAGTGCGTTGTATACACTGAACTTGCCGGGATTTGTTATCTCTGCATGCATTTCGATAAGTCCTTCTGTGTCAAAGAATACACCGAGATTGCCGGGCTTTCTGATATATGCAAGATTGATGGCACGAATATCAACATCCTTGTTGAAGCCGTAAGTCTCAACCTCACAGGTATGTCCCTTTAAGATGTCATCTGTGTGAATATCATCTCCGTTGCAGATTCCAACCTTGCACTGCTTAAACAGAAGTCCCTTACAGTGCATGTAATCCTCGAAGTCCTTGTGCTCATTGGGCCCTATATGATCGGGCTCGATGTTGGTAAAGATTCCGATATCAAAGATAAATCCCTGACTTCTGTGAAGCATAAGTCCCTGGGAAGAAACCTCCATAACTACCGCATCACAGCCTGCCTCTACCATCTTAGCCATATATTCCTGAAGAGTGTATGACTCGGGAGTTGTATTCTCAGCATGAATGTGCTCATCGCCGATTATTACTTCAATTGTTCCGATAAGACCTACCTTGTAGCCTGCATTCTCAAGCATGCTCCTGATAAGATATGTGGTAGTGGTCTTACCCTTTGTTCCGGTTATACCGATGGTCTTAAGCTTGGAAGCCGGATGATCAAAATATGCTGCTGAAATAAATGCCATTGCATATCTGGTATCAGCAACTCTTATAACAGGAAGTTTGGAATCTTCAGGAAGCTCAACCTCTGCTTCTGCCACGATCGCAGCGGCCTTTTTCTCTGCTGCGTCTGCTGCACAGGAGTGTCCATCGAAGTTTGCACCCTTAATACAGATAAAAAGAGAACCCTCCTCTATCTTCCTGTTATCATTTATTACATTCTTGACCTCAATACTCTCTGCGTTTAATTCCACATCGCTGTTACCCGCAGTAATCCTGTATTCAAGCCCTTCCAGCAGTTTACTTAGCTTCATTTGTCGACCTCCAATATTTAATTTTTTTGTCACATTTTCGACACAAATGTGTATTATATTATTCTTATAGATGTGAACTAGCTCACATCTCCCCCTCATAAGAAACCGCAAGCACACGCCCCTGCGTGTGTTTTTGTGGTTTATGGGGTATTTTTTGAATAATCACTCATGACCAGCTGAACGCTCTCTCTTCCCATATAGCTGTTAATATTCGGATAGAAAGCCGCCTTGATGGTCATGGCCTGTCCGGACTCTCCGGCATAGAGAGCTTCTACTCTTCCGGCTCCGTATTCATCCTCAAGGAACCGGTTAAAGTTTTCCAGATCTCCAAAATACATCATATCACAGGCTGTACCAGTTTCATCACAGACCCTGTATTTTCCGCAGTTTTTGTTCTTGCCCAAAATCCTTCCGGATAAGAGCCTTATATCCTTCTGGACAAATATTGGTTTCTCATTGCCGTTGCCAAAGGGCTCAAGCATCTCAAGCTCTTTTACAAAATCCATGTCAGCATATCTAAAGGGCAGAACCATATCAACCTTGAGAACCGGTACAAAGTCCTCCTCAGAGAGTGTGCACTCATTGTTAAGTCTGGTCCTCAGCTCATCTATATTCTCAACAGGAAGCGAAAGTCCCGCTGCCATCTTGTGTCCGCCAAACTTGGTAAAAAGCTCCTTACAGGTGGAAAGAGCCTTAAACATATCGTAGCTCTCGATTGACCTTCCCGACCCCTTGGCGCCTTCCGCTCCATTGGTGAGAATGATGGTAGGCCTGTAATATTTCTCCTTGATCCTTCCTGCTATGATGCCGGCAATGGATTCCTGAACTTCAGGAAGATATACCACAAGAACCTTGGGAAGTTCTCCCTTTGCAGCTTCTTTCTCAATTTCTGAAACTGCCTCTTCCACTCCCTGAACTGTCAGAGTCTTGCGGGAGTCGTTCATATCCTTCAGATCCTGTGCCATTTTGGCAGCTTCATTGACATCTCTTTCAAGGAAAAGAGAAAGTGCACGGGATGCAAGATCAAGCCTTCCTGTAGCATTAAGACATGGTCCAATAACAAAGCCATAATGAAATGCTGACATATTCCTGGCATCAAGGCCATTAACATTGATCAGCGCCTTAAGGCCTGCGTTTTCTGTATTCGAAATTCTCCTAAGGGACTCCTTGACAATGATCCTGTTCTCATCACGAAGCTCCATAACATCACAGACTGTGGCTATTCCGGCAAAAATGAGCATCTCGTCAAAGAAAGCCTTGACCTTCGGATCCTCTGCCTGTCCTGATATTCTCGCCATCATCTGAAGAAACTTGTATGCCACTACAGCTCCGCAGATTTCCTTAAATGAGCAGCTGCCATCCTTTCTCTTAGGATCTATGACTGCGTCTGCAGGAGGAAGAATCTCTTTTTCCCCATCAGAGCCATCTTCAAAAGGCACCTCATGGTGGTCCGTTACTACGACTGTCAGCCCCTCGTCCTTGGCATGTCTTATCTGTTCGTAAGCTGCAATTCCGTTATCACAGGTAATGATGGTATCTCTGCCATCGGCAATGGCAAGATCCACCAGCTTGATGCTAAGGCCGTATCCGTCCTTAACCCTGTCGGGAAGGACATAGTCCACATCTGCCCCAAATAACTCAAGCCCCTTGACCAGAATATATGAAGAGCAGATTCCGTCTACATCATAGTCTCCGATAACCCTGATCCTGGCGCCTTCTGATATACGATCCAGCATAACCTTAGCGCCTCTATCTATGTCTATAAGTTCTGCCGGGTCATGTAGCATTGACGCATCCCCTGAAAGGTAGCTCTTTATCTCTTCGTCTGTAGTAAGTCCCCTATTGGTCAGAAGTCTGGCAGTTATCCTGCTGATACCAAATTTCTCTGCAATGGCATCAAAGTCTGCCTTCTTCATCTTCACCATCCATTTTGACATATAAATACTCCCCAAATCCATACTAAAAGATGTCTATACCCTTGCAATAAATGCTCAAAAGGGTAAAAAAACACCGTTCATATTATTATAAACATGAACGGTGTCCTATTTTTATACCTTATTCAGCTTTTTTGCTTCCAATAAAGTTCTTAAAGCTTGTCTTGAGGTCATACCACATAGGTGATGCAACAAAGATTGATGAGTATGTACCACAGATTACGCCAACCATAAGAGGAAGAGCAAATGCCTTGATATCAGCTACACCGAAGATGTAAAGAGCAAATACTGTGAAGAATGTAGTTGCTGATGTGAAGAGGCTTCGAGTAACAGTCTGGGAAACACTGGTGTTAACCAGATCCTCAAGCTCCTTCCTGCCGGTAGCAAGATGCAGGTTCTCACGAATACGGTCGAAGGTAACGATGGTATCGTTGATGGAGTAACCGATGATTGTAAGTACTACTGCAATGAATGTGTTACCAACAGCAAGTCTTGTAAATGCATAAGATACGATTACGATCAGTGCGTCATGTGCAAGAGCAATTATAGCAGCTGCACCGAACTTGATATCCTTGAATCTGATCCAGATGTAGATAAGCATTGCTACTAAAGCGATAGCAAGCGCAACAAGAGCATCTGTTCTCATCTCTGAACTGATAACACCACTGATGGTCTCAGCTGCGATGTTCTCAGGTGATACTCCGTAATTAGTCTCAAGTGCCTGGTCTACAGCCTCTCTCTGAGCAACTGTAAGAGTTGATGTCTTAAAGATAACCTGGTTTGTACCTGTTACAGTCTGGATAAGAACCTCATTGATTCCGGCTGCACTCTTGATGTCTTCCTTAACTCCTGACTCAAGTTCTGCAAGAGTGTACTCCTTGTCAAATGTAACAGTTGTTGATGTTCCACCTACAAAGTCAAGACTGTAGTTGAATGCACCCTTTCCTGCTGATGCGTTGACTGCCATAACGATGATTCCGGCAACGATGATTGCGCAGGAAATTCCGTAGAAGATCTTTCTCTTTGCAATGAAATCAAACTTCTTAATCTTCTTAGCCTTTCCGTAAAGAACAGGACTCTGAAGCCCGATTCCGTAAAGTATTGAAGTGATAAGTCTTGTAATTACAAGAGCTGTAAACATTGAAAGGATGATACCAAGAATAAGTGTCTCAGCAAATCCCTTTATGCTTCCTGTACCCTTCCATAACAATACGGCAGCAATGATAAGTGTTGTAATGTTACCGTCAAGGATTGATGAAAGGGCCTTGTTATATCCGTTCTTTCTTGCCTCATCAACAGCCTTACCGGATGCGATCTCCTCCTTGATTCTGGAGAATACAAGAACGTTTGCGTCAACCGCCATACCGATTGAAAGGATGATACCTGCGATTCCGGGAAGTGTAAGTGTCATCTCAAATGCAGATAACAGGAACACCATAAGTCCTGAATAGAAAGCAAGTGCAATTGTTGCTGATACGCCGAGCAGTCTGAAGAATACGATCATGAAGATTGCAATAAGTGCAAATCCTACAGCTGCTGCCATAAGGCTGGTTCTGATAGCGTTGCTACCGAGCTGAGCGCCTACAACATTTGAACGAAGTTCGTTGAGCTGAAGCTTAAGTCCACCGATTCGGATCATTGAAGCAAGGTTATCTGCTGCCTCAAATGAACTCATTCCTGTGATAACAGCCTTACCGTCTGTAATAGCTGCCTGAACATTAGGAACACTGATGAACTGTCCGTCATAGTAAATACCGATGCTCTCACCATTTGCAAAAGCCTTGGTTGTTGCATCAGCAAATGCCTTTGTTCCGTTTTCTGTAAACTCAAGAGATACTACCGGCTCCTGTGCGCCATATGAGTCCTGCTGATATCCTGCCTGAGCAGCTGCAACATCCTCACCTGCAAGTACGATTGAACCGTCTGCCTTGAGCTCATCTATTGTCTTGTTAAGAACATATCCAAACACAGGGTTCTCATCCATTACGATGTTTCCGTCAGCATCATATGAAAAACCTGAGCTGTATGTGTAGTTCTCGTTACCATCCTTATCTGTCTGTGCTATAAAGTACAGATTACCGGGCTGTCCGAGTTCCTCAAGGATCTTGTTAGCATCTGATACACCCGGAATCTCGATGTTGATACGGTTTGCGCCTTCCTGGTAAACCTGAGATTCTGTGCTGTACTGCTGCACACGCTGCTGCAGCTTGTAGATGGTATCTGACATATCCTCTTTGGAAGGATTCTCCTCACCAACTACTTCGTAAGTGATGCTGACACCACCTGCGAGATCAAGTCCAAGATCAATACTGTCAAGTGATCCTGACTTGTCGGCGCCAAGTCCGTAAACTGCTGAGTATCCGAGTCCCCCAAGAAGTCCCAGGGCAAGGATAAGCGCCAATACATACTTTAACCTTTTCATGACTAATTATTCCTCCATTTAACCTTCTTCAGCTAATGCTGCTTTTATCATAATCGCACACTCGATGCGCTTTCTCTGAAGCTCACATCCGTGCTTATATGTCGTATTGATGTCACCGTTGAAATTATAAGCATTGGCAGCACAACCGCCGCTGCAATAATATCTTGCAAAACATTTCTCACACTCGGGTCTTGAGTATACGTTACTCTTTTTGAACATCTCGCGGATGTCGTCTCTCTTAATGCCCTCGAAGACATTTCCCATAATGAAGTCTTCATTGCCTACAAACTGATGGCATGGGTAGAGATCTCCCCAGGGAGTAACACCCAAATATTCGCATCCCGATCCGCAGCCTGAAAGTCTCTTGGCTACGCAAGGGCCGCCCTCAAGATCTATATTGAAGTGGAAGAAGTTAAAGCCTCTTCCCTCTTTACGTCTCTCTAAATAGAACTTTGCAAGCTTATCATACTCTTCACAGAGCTTTGGTATATCCTCGTCCTTAAGTGCGTACCAGTCCTCAGGCTTAGCAACAACAGGCTCTACAGAAATCTGCTTAAATCCAAGATCTGCCAGATGCTTAACATCCTCCGAAAAATCAAGGTTGTTGTGAGTAAAGGTACCTCTTACGAAGTAACGCAGCTGATGACGGGATTCTGCAACCTTCTTGAACTTGGGAACTATGTCATCGTAACATCCCTGTCCGCCTTTTCTGGGACGCATGAAGTCGTTTACTTCCTTGCGGCCGTCGATGGAAAGAACTATATTTCCCATCTCTTTGTTTACATAATCCAGGATCTCATCAGTAAGAAGGGTTCCGTTGGTGGTAATGGTAAATCTGAAGTTCTTGTCATGCTCCTTCTCAATGCTGCGACCGTATTCTACTATTTTCTTGACTACCTCCCAGTTCATGAGAGGCTCTCCGCCAAAGAAATCCACTTCAAGATTTCTTCTGTTTCCGGAATTCTTAACCAGGAAATCAAGGGCTGCCTTGCCGACTTCCTCGCTCATAAGAGCACGTCTTCCGTGGTACTCACCCTCATCCGCAAAGCAGTATTTGCATCTGAGGTTACAGTCGTGAGCGATATTAAGGCACAGTGCCTTAACAACGGTATCTCTCTCCTGGAAGTCCTCGACATAATTTTCATAAACATCATCGGTATAAAGAACTTCCGATGCCCTGAGCTCTAATATCTCAGAAATTGCCTCTCCGATATCCTCAGGTGAATACTTACCGGATATCTCAGGCATGAGGATTATCTCATTAAAGAGCTTCTGGAAATCCTCATCTCCTTCCTTGTCCTCACCTTCGCGTGCAGCTGCTGTGCCGTAGTAGCTGATCAGCTTCTCCTCAACGATGGGTACAAGGTCTAAAACAACGTCATCCACAACATGAACAGAGCCTGAATTCACGTCCAGGACTATGTTGTAGCCGTTGTTCGTGTACGCGTGAACCATAAAAATAAAAACTCCTAACTAAATAAAATCATATAACGCAAGAATAGGCAGCGACCGATTATTGGGTCGCTGCCCGGCATTTTTGCTTAACTTATCGGTAAAGATTACTTGCTAAGCTGCTCACAGCTCTGGTTACCTACTGTGCAGGAAGTCTTGCAAGCTGACTGGCATGATGTCTGGCACTCGCCGCATCCGCCCTTCTTCATTGATTCCTTAAGATTTCTTGTTACTAATGACTTTACATGCTTCATAATATTGCCTCCTACTTGAAATGCCAATTAATGCACCTTAAGTTTTTTATGTCGATTCAGTATATCATAGATTACGGAATAGTTAAAGCATTTTTATTAAAACTTTAGTGATACGATTTCCCTTGATTCCCCTTGCTGTAAGGGTGATTCCGTTATCAAGTGTGACTGTTTCCCCGTAGCCCGGAAGTCTGTCCAGAGCTTCGATCATAAGACCACCTATGGAGTCATAGTCCTCGGAATCAAGATCTGTACCAAGTTCATCATTTATATCATCAAGTTTCATGTTACCCTCTACCAGGTAACGCCTTCCACCCATGTTTTTGATGAGATTGATCTCATCAGAATCATATTCGTCACGGATCTCTCCGACGATCTCCTCAAGAAGATCCTCAAGTGTGATCATACCTACCGTTGCTCCGTACTCAGACAGGACAAATGCAACATTCTGGGACTTTTCTCTCATCTCAACAAGAAGGTCCGCAGTCTTTTTAAACTCGTAGGTATAATAAGCTTTCCTTAAGTGATCGGAAATCTTGAAGTTCTCCTTATCCTGAAGAAGGATAAGGTCCTTAACATTTATCAGTCCTATGATATTATCCTGTTCATTTCCCTCATAAACAGGAATTCTGGTGTACATGTTTTCCTTAAAGACTTTCATGACCTCGTCGAAGGTAGCCTGCGTGCTCACACAGCTCATATCGATCCTGGGTATCATGATATCTTTTGCCACGGCATCGGAAAAATCAAATACGTTGTAGATGATCTCTTTCTCTCCGCTCTCAATAACACCATCCTCGTGACTTACATCAACATAAGTCTTGAGTTCATTCTCGGTCATAGCTTGACGGTTATCGGTATCCACATGAAGAATCTTCAATATAATTGTGGCAATACCGTTGATGATAAAGCTAAAGGGCACCATGATGGCCATGAGCGCCACAATTATCCCCGAGTACCAGAGAGAAATATTCTCCGCATAAGCGGTAGCTATGGTCTTTGGAATGATCTCGCCAAAGATCAGAACAACAAGGGTAAGTACTCCGGTTCCGATTCCTATGGCAAAGCTTCCGAACATATCCGTTACAAGCACGGTCATAAGCGCAGATGCACTTAAGTTTACAATGTTATTTCCAATCAATATCGCAGAGAGCATCTTCTGCGTATCTTCGCAGATTCTTAATACTCTCGCTGCCCCTTTACTACCCTCATCAGCAAGTGCCTTCATCTTAACCTTATTACAAGTCATAAGCGCTGTTTCTGCCGATGAAAAAAACGCAGATAACAAGACCAGCAAAACCAATATGATTATTCTAACCAAATGAACGTCCAAAATATTCTCCTCATTATATTGTTATAGTACACAGGGCGAAGGGAGGCTTCCACAGGGGCCGGCGGCATATATTTATTGGGGTTTTCGATTGTTGTCCTGTGGAGGTGAGACCTATCAATTTCAAGTGTCAATACACGATGAAATTGATGCCCAGGGCTCACCGGAGCGCTTAGGACAATGAGAAAATCACAATAAATATATGTCGCCGGCCCCTGTGGAAGCCCCCTTCGCCCGTCACAAATCAACTAAGGGGGTTTAGGTAGAACTCTTTGAAGTCCTCGTAGCCCTGTTCGGTAAGCTGCTGCTTCTGGAACTTCTTATTCTTGTTCATGCGGACAACCAGAACCTGAGAGCCCTTTGCTCTCTCATCCTGAGCTTCCTTAATGATCTCTGACAGTCTATCTCCTGCGATTCCTTTTTCTATAAGGAAGGCTTTCTTCTGATCAGCTCCCGGAATCTTAAAGCCCTCATCCATCATGATCATGATGATTCTCTCAAAGCCGATGGAAAATCCGCAGGCAGGAGTATCCTGTCCAAGGAATTTGCCGACCATCTTATCGTACCTTCCGCCACCACCGCAGCTTCCGCCGTACTGTGGCATTGCAACCTCAAAGATTGTTCCTGTGTAGTAGCTCATGCCACGAACAAGAGTGGGGTCAAAGACCATCTCAAACTGAGCGGTCTTGGTGCTCTCTACAGAACTGATTATCTCTGAAAGTCCCTCTTTGGTATCCGCATCAAGGAAGTCACCTATCTTATCTGCGATCACCTTAAGTCCCTCAAGAGAGTCTTTTCCCTCTGCTGCCTTGAAGAGATCAAGGTACTTATCTACGCTCTCCTGTGCAAAGCCTGCCTTAACAAGCTCCTCTGCAACGCCCTCGATTCCGATCTTATCCATCTTATCAAGGGTTATGAATACATTGTCATACTCTTCTTCAGGAAAAGAGCTATAGGCAGCCATTGCCTTTAAGATCCTTCTGTCATTTATTCTGATCTTGAAGTCCTTAAAGCCGAGTCTTCCAAGTGTTGTTGTAGTAGCAAGGATAAGCTCGATCTCAGCGAGATTTGAAGCCTCTCCCAAAATATCAATATCACACTGCATGAACTGACGATATCTGCCCTTCTGAGGTCTGTCAGCTCTCCACACATTGCCCATCTGAAGCGCCTTAAAAGGTGATGGGAGCTCTCCTGCGTGATTTGCATAAAAACGAACCAGCGGAACCGTAAGGTCATAACGAAGTCCTGAATCTGTCAGGTCATTCTCTTCCTTAGCTTCTGCCAGGTTAAGCTTCTCACCTCTTTTCATAACCTTGAAAATAAGCTTCTCGTTTTCTCCGCCCTGCTTACTGTTAAGGTTTGCAAGGGATTCAACCGCAGGTGTCTCGATGGATGTAAAACCAAACTCACCGTAGGTCTTTTTAATAACTCCAATGCAGTAATCTCTGAGCTGCATCTCAGCAGGAAGTATATCCTTCATGCCCGTAACGGGCTTTTTAACCAGTGCCATCTCTTAAAAACCTCCAAAATACTATATACTGCTAGATTTTACTATTATTTAGAAGTTAGCACAAGCGTTTTAATGCTTATTATTCTCTTTTAGGAATTCAAGGAACTGATCCTTGGGCATAGGCCTTGCATAGTAAAATCCCTGTATGTGATCGCAGCCAAGCTTTATGATCTGCTCAGCCTGCTCCTTGGTCTCAACTCCCTCAGCCACAATCTCTTTTCCCAGGTTCTTGATGATCTTAACCAGATTGAGCATAACCATATAGGATGTCTCAGATTCGAATGCAGACTGAACTATGCTCTTATCAAGCTTAAAGATTTCCACGGGAAGCGTTGAAATTCTTGCAATGTTTGAGTAACCCGTTCCGAAATCATCAATGGAGAACGGTATCCCGTAATTGATAAGGTTTCCGATATTCTCATCCATAGCTGAAGTGATACCCTCTTCAAAGGTCTCGGTTATCTCAAAATTAAGCTGATCCGGCTTAACACCGTACTTTTCAATAGTCTTTATAATGTTGTCGGCAAGATTGGCCTGGATACAGTCAACAACAGAAAGGTTTACTTCCACATAATCAAGGCCGTTTTGCATTGCATCGCTGCTTGAGATCATCTCGCAGACTTCATCAAGTACAAAGCTGTCGATTGATACAACCATACCGTTTCTCTCTGCAACCGGCATAAATACGGCAGGTGAAATAAATCCCATCTGAGGATTGCGAAGCCTAAGGAGTGCTTCGCAGGATGAGAACTTATTCGTTTTGGGATCAAAAATAGGCTGATAATAAACCTCTAACAGGTCATCATCCAGAGCATGCTTAACTATGGCATCAATCTTTTTATCATGCTCGATATGCTTGAGATTTAAGTCTGAAACCCTGAGGATATCTCTGTTGTGATGACGCAGAGTCTTCTTGATTACATCTCTTACCTCATTAAACTTCTCAAGAGAGTCCACTTCATCAGGGAATCCAATGACATAAGGACTCTGGAAGGCTTTGATTTCCTCGCCCTTCATGATCCATGGATCTCTGAATCTCTTTCTTATCTGTTCGTAAGCCTTCATAATGACGTCATCATTCGGATCAACGTCAGGGAAGATCATAAGATAGTTTCCGTCATCAGTAAAATACACTTCACCTGTGGGACTGAACTGTCTGAGATAAGAGGTGATCTGAGAGAGAAAATCCGCTACTGTTTCAAGTGACTCTCCGCTGACGATGGCATCCAGCCTCTCAATAGCAATTCCATATACGGTAAATATCTTTTTCTGAAGAAGGGAGCTTGAAATATCAAAGTTAAGAGCATTCTTGGTTCCTGCTCCGCTGACTCCATCCCGGAACTCACCCGGATTTTGGAACGTGTATACACAGAGCAAAAGAGCCAGCGATACGCCAAACTCAAATATTGCGCTGGATTTGGTCAGAATCCTGATCGGAACAGCTGCAAGCATCAGCAGATAATAGATAACAAGAGATATGAACTTTTCAGAGCTCAGTGACCTTGCATACCTCACATACAGATACGCAGCATAAACAAAGTATACATACAACGAGAAGTTGACCAATGCTCCCTGAGGATAGTTGTATTCAAGCTCACCATCAGATGAAAACGTAAAGAAGAAGTCACTGATAAGTCCGCTTAAGAAAAACAGCACAGAGAATATAGTCGGCACGAAAAGAAGTATCTTCCTGAAGGAAGAATCAAGTTCAATTCTGAAAATGGTCATGACATAGATCATTGAAAGATAAGCCAGTATATATGAGCATATCTTTTCCAGCAGAACAAGACAGTCATTTCCCGTAGGGGATAATAGCTGTTTAAAGAGATCACTGTAGAGCCAGATGTTATGCAAAAGGCCTGCTGAATTAAGTAAAAGGGCATCAAAAATAATCATCCCAAATATCCGCTTTTGCTTATTGTTGTGGTTTTCCTCCGACACATGAATAATCATAACCACAACAATCAAAAGCAGGGATGCGATGCAGAAGCAGACATTATTATGTTCAGGATTTAAGATAAGTCCCACCTTTATCCCTCTTCAAAATAAGCATCTATATATTTTACAAAGGAGCTGTCCTTCATGGGATAGCCCATATAATCACCGACAAGGAAATCGCAGCCAAGCTCTTCTGCCATGAGCTTTTCAGTCTCGTTTTCAATATCTTTGGCCCCGACAAAAATGCTGATGTCATGAAAAAGACTGACTATACCTTTGGCAACAATCTTCATCTTATCCGACTCTACTGCTTTAGCCAGGATTGAATGAGCAATATTGACCTGAGAAACAGGGAGCGCCAGTATCTTGTCCATATCGCCATATCCGTTTCCGAACTCATCAACGATGATTGAACATTTCTGCTCCCCGAGGAGCTTTATATTATTCTCTGCCACGGTGTTCATTGTTGTGATCGTGGTCTCGGTAAGCTTTAATGTTATCCAGGAGCACTCTGCCTTTTCTTCCCTGGCAATCTTTTTGATCCTTCGAACGAAATCACTTTTTGAGATTTCTCCCTGTGACATTCCAACCACTGCTCTGTACTTACCGTTCTTATCTCCGGCATTCCAGAAAGCCAGAGCCCTGCATGCCCTTCTGTATACCATTTCATCGGTATCCATAAGAGCCTGAGTGGCATTTACATCCGGGATCTTACCACGCATATCCATCTCGTTTCCGTATCCGTCCTTTAAAAAGCACAAAACATCAGCGCTGTAGTTTATCTTATATACCTTTGACAAAATAGGCTGGTATCTGATAACAAAACTCTTAGCATCCAGATTTTCCCTGGCGAGTATGTCATAGTCTATTATCCTCTTGAGCTCATTGTACTCAGGCTTGTTAACATCGATTATATGATCCATGTCTTTTGCCGCATGCTCAACGATAAGATCAACCCTTGAAACAAGATCTGCTGCAGTCTTGTAATGCTCAGGATATTCCATAAGGAAGCAATGCGCCTCTACCTTGATGGCCATGTTTGAAAAGCTCCAGGACTGACGCAGTCTCTTTGAAATACGATGAAGCAGAGCCAGAACCCTGTTCTTGTCAACAGTGTGTACGTTAATGGCAAAGACATACTCAGCATATCTGTATGCGTAACAAGGCAGATTCTGCTCAAGCCTTCCTACATATTTAAGATATTTCGCAATCTTCTTAAGAACCGCCTGAGCCTGCGAGTAGCCAATTTCTTCACTCAGCGCCCTGACATTATCTATAGTCACAAAGATTGTACTCTGAGAAGCATTTCTGCCTGTCTTAAGATCAAGCCCCTCAAGAAAAGCCTTTCTGTTCAGTATATTCAGTCGCTCATCAACCATTTCGGTAGGGTTCTGGAGAGATATATATACAAGTGTTATACCTATGGTGCTGAGGAAATTCTCAATGAGTATCGTAGGCCATACAAACTGTATTATCATACCCATCATGGCAAGAACAACATAAGATATGACAACTGCCTTGGTTCTTATGCGCATCAAAATCTTATATCTAAAGAGAAGTGAGACTCCATAGACTATGTAGTACATTGCAAGGACGTAATAGAGTACGATAAGGCTTTCTCTCTGATAAAGACCGTCCTCCCTGTAGCTAAAGAGGATCGGGACAAAGAGATTTATGACAACCAGTCCTATACCGACATAGTAGCCAAGAAGAACTCCTATAAGATCAGAAACTCTTCTTCTATCAACATAAATATCTAAAACCGCGAGGATATATCTGAGATAACAAAAGCCCGTGCCAAGATGGCCAATGAAATACAATGAGCCAAACAGCATCTCCAGAGGGTGATACCAAAAGGCGGAAGACGGATTCATCTGAAGGAACGTCTCTACTCTCTCAGAAAACGTAGCCACGGCTGTGGCAATAAAGAGCATGACATAAGCTCTCTGCCTGTAAGCCGGTACCCAGCGTCTTGACAGAGAGGTTGCAGCAACTGTTCCCAATATGCATAAAGCGCAAATATCAAAGTAATAATTATACTGCATATTTTTGCCTTACTAATCCCATAAAAATAGTGTTATCGGAGGGCATAGCACCCGATAACACTATTATACGTCAAGTTATGATATTTTGATACAATATTGAACTATTAAAAGTATATTAACTAATTGACAAACCTTGCCATCCCGCATGGTTGGCCAGTTCTGAAGATATATCCTGTCATTCTCATAGAGAGGTTCAAGTTCAAGATCAAAGGTGAGCTCATCACTTTCTCCGAATCTGTCAAAGTACCTCTTAAGACCTACTTCAAAGTCCTGTCCGGTATAGAAGTTGTCATCAACAACCTCGCCATCCTTAATGAGTCTTGCAGTGTTTGCCTCATATTCCAGGCAGGCAAAGATCTCATTAAAGCCGTCAAGCTTACCGGGAAGCTTTATCTCGTAGGTAATCTCATCTTTTTTCTTAAACTCAGCAGTAAGGTCGCATTCGATCCTGTTTTTGCCGCGGTAGAGCGCAAAGGCATCTCCGCTTGCAAAGTCCTTTGTATCACCTGCGCCCTTTTCTCTTTCAAATCCGAGAGGCACATTTTCAATGTCGGGATAGATCCTGAACTCAGGGGTCTTATACTTTTCCTTGCCAGACACCTCTACATAAAGCTGAACATGCCCTTCTGCATCTGTTACCGCTTCACCGTCTGAGATGATAAGGTGCTCTCTTCCGTCAATAGATACCTTAGATGAATGCAGAGCTTCGTTTGCCGTAAGGATAATTATGCTGTTTCCATCAAGCTCTCCCTTGATATCGGCAGCTGCCTGTCTGTCAGAATCCGTATAGAATACGTAGGCGTCTTTTCCGCCCTCACCTGCGCCTTTCAGGATGCATACAGGTGTTGCATCAATGGTTAAAAGAGCTTTCTCTCCAACGGGCATTCCGAAAGGATAAAAGAAATAGTCACCGTCCGCAACATCTCTGTTTTGGAAGCTTGCAAGGACTTCTTTTCCATCCTCCGCATAAGCTTTAAGAGAAGCATCTTTGTGAAGCGCCATCTCATATCTGCGCTGATAGTTATTTACAAAGAAATACCCGCTTGGATAAGAATTGCCATCCGCTGCTATAGCTCTTTTAAATCTGACAGCACTCCTTAAAGAGGTAAAGTCATCAGGCTTCTCAGGATTTCCCGGCTGCTCCGTATAGGTCATATCAGCAAGCTCATTGCCAAAATCGTGGATGAAGGTTGACAGAAGTCTTACATGTCTGTAAGTATCCTCCATCTGTCCGTATTCACGAAGCGGCGCGTTAAAATCATAAGAACACTGTGGAAGATCGTTGGGATATCCTGTCTCTCTGGTCTCCTGAAGAGTTGTGAGTTTGCCCTTAGGATTGGTTCCGCCGTGATACATATAGTAGCCAAGAAGGTTAGCTCCGCTTCCAAGCTTGACCATAGTCATTGCTGCAGTATCGGTGCCTGTGGCGATAGGTCTTCTGTGCTTTGTAACCTGAAGACCTCCGCCCAGCTCAGCTGTAAGATACGGGAACTTATCCATATCAAAGGTGATTCCTACGCCAAGACCGTGGTCTGAGCCTATATTGTGATCGTTCCTCTCTCTTGTAAATACATAGTTTCCACTGGGCTCAATCTCTGTGGTTCTCTGATCCCACGGAGCCTCGCAGTATCCGCCCATTACAGGGATCATTCCACCTGTGACAGCACCGCCCCAGCCTGTTGCGGTATAAATAGGAGCTTCAAACCCGATCTCTTTTGCCATGGCAAGAAGGGTTCTCATGTGCTGCTCGCCTTCTTCTCCGGTCTTTCCACCGCAGTGGCCGTATTCATTCTCAATCTGAATGCCTATTACAGGTCCGCCGTCCTTAAGCATGAAACCTTTGGACTGTTCATAGGTCTTTTCATAAAATCGTCTTACGTGCTCAAGATACAAAGGAGCATCGGTTCTTGGCTCATACCCCTTGTCTTTAGCATCCTTTAAGAGCCAGTCAGGGAAACCTCCGTTTCTTGCTTCTCCGTGGGCCCAGGGACCAATCCTCAAGATGCTGTATAGTCCGCATTTTTTCACTGTTTCAAGGAAAGCTCTAAGATCTCTGTCTCCGGTAAAATCGTACTCTCCACAAATCTCCTCGTGATGGATCCAAATGACATAGAGGGATACGATATCGATTCCTCCCGCCTTCATCTTGAGCAGTTCTTCCTCCCAGTATTTACGGGGGTATCTGGAAAAATGCATCTCTCCCATCATGGGGAAAACGCGCTTACCGTCGACGATCAGGCTGATTGGATCGAAGGTAATATTCGATTTAGATGTGATATTCATAAAAACTCCTCTTATTTCGTACTCTCTTTCAGTATTACCTCATATCCTCTCAGCATTTTACTGGTAACAGGTACATTGTCGATAATATCCAAAAGTGTCTTGGCAGCCACAGCTCCAAGATTTCTGTCGTTAAAATTAAGTGATGTCACTGATGGTATTGCACTCTCAAGTATTGAGCTGTTGTAGAAAGAAGCAACTCTTAAATCATCAGGGATCTTAACATGATCATCCCTGCATCTTGAAATAACTTCGCCGGCGATATTGTCATCCATGCAGACCACACCGTCTATGTTCTTCTTGCGAAGGTCCTTAAGGATATTGCCTATCTTGGACATAGACTCAACGTCAAGATATATGAGTCCGCTGTCGATGTTTACTCTTGCCTCCTCAAAGGCATCAGCAAAGCCCTTGTATCTGGTACTTGTTATGATATGCTCGGTTGAACCTCCGATAAGCGCAAGTCTCTTAAGCCCCTTGGCAATGAGGATTGAAGTAAGCTCCTTGCAGGCGGAATAATTGTCATTGTCAACATAAATTATGTCCTTGTCATCTGTGCTTCCTACAGCAACAAAAGGAATTCCGCTCTCCTTAAGAAACCTTGCCGGCCTGTCATGCACAAGAGTTCTTGTGAGGATGATACCATCAACCTTGTGGTTGTCTATTATTCTTCTGAGCCCCGTAAAATCATCGCCGCTAACCAGCGACACCATGATGTCGTACCCATATCCCGATGTAACCTCGCTCATTCCGATCATGCAGCGCTGGAAAAAGGGCAGGTCCACAGCGTTATAATCATCCGGCCATATTACGCCGATGTTATAGGTCTTTTGCTGCGCCAGCGCTCTGGCCATAAGATTGGGTCTGTAATTATGTTCTTCGATGTACTCAAGGACCTTTAGTCTGGTGTCATCTCCAACCCTTCCCTTTCCCGAAATAGCACGGGAAACAGTGGTCTTGGAGATGCCCAGGGCCCTAGCGACGTCATCGATAGTAATTTTGCCATCCGCCATATTGATAACCTTCTTAACCTTTTACTGCACCGCCCGTTACACCTTCAACATAGTATTTCTGAAGGAACATGAACAGAAGTGTTACAGGGATTGCTACAAGAACGCCACCTGCACAGAATCTGGTGAAGTATCCCTGATAGTCATTGGTCCATACCCATCTTGTCATACCTACTGCCACGTTGTAGCTGGTATCATGTCCGAAAGCTACATATGAAGCAAATACGTAATCACACCATGGTGCCATGAAAGCAACCAGAGCTGTGTAGATAATGATAGGCTTTGACATAGGAATGATCATTGTAAAGAATATCCTTGCTCTTGTTGCACCATCGATCATGGCAGCTTCATCAAGAGCCTTGGGAATGGTATCAAAGTAGCCCTTACATACGTAGTAACCCATTCCGCAGCTGGCAACGGTCACAAGGATAAGACCCGGGATAGCGCCTGCCTGAGTAAGTCCAAACTGCTTCAAAAGGAAGTACAGACAGATCATTGTAAGGAATCCGGGGAACATACCAAGGATCAGCCAGAATCTCATAAGGAAGGTTCTTCCTGCAAATCTCATTCTTGAAAGTGCGTAGCTGACACAGAGCTGTATGATAGTCTGGAAAATTGAGACAAATACAGCAATAACAATAGTGTTCTTGTACCATAACAGGTAGTTGTTCTGGCTTGTGTCAAACAGAAACTTGTAATTGTCCAGCGAAAACTGCTTGGGCACAAGATAGTCAACCATTCCGCCATACTCTGTGGCGTATGATCTAAAGCTCTGAAGTACAAGTCCCACAAAAGGGAACAGCCAGATAATGCTGATAAGTATCAATATGATATAGCCAATGATGTTTCCAATGGCTCTTTTTGTCTTGTAAGATTTCATTATTGGAAGCCCTCCTCATCTTTTACTGACGGAAGCATGTTGTAAACAACCAGTGAAATAACCGCTGTAACTACGAATACCATGATTCCTATTACTGCTGCCATCCTGTAGTTGGTGTCATTTACAGTCATCTTGTAGAGCCAGGTGATAAGAAGGTCTGTATTGCCGGCTTTTTCTGCAAGATTTACAGACTGTGGCTTACCCTGTGTAAGAAGGTAAATAACGTTGAAGTTGTTGAGGTTTCCTGTAAACTGTGTGAGCAGGAAAGGTCCTGTTACAAACAGCATATATGGAAGGGTAATGCTTCTGAACATCTGCCAGGGGTTTGCACCGTCGATCCTTGCGCTCTCGTAAAGATCCTCGGGGATGTTCATGAGAAGTCCCGTTGCAATCAGCATCATGTACGGAATACCGATCCAGATATTGACAACGATAATGGTAATCCTTGCCAGCATCGGATCTGTCCAGAAAGGAATGTATGACTTGATTATTCCCCACTTGATCAGGTATCCGTTGATAAGTCCGTCATTGGCGAACATTTTCATAACATAAAGAAGTGAAACGAACTGAGGAACAGCGATGGTAAGAACCAGGATTGTTCTCCAGAGTTTTTTGAACTTTATTCCTTTTTTGTTGATCAGCATAGCAACAGCAAGACCAAGGAAATAGTTAGTAAATGTAGCAAACAAAGCCCAGACCAAAGTCCAGAGAAGAACCTGTAAAAAGGTTGGTCCAATGCCTGCTCCCGAGAAAGAAACAAGATTTTTGAAATTATCAAGTCCCACCCAGGTAAAGAGGTTTGAAGGGGACTGATGGTTCTTGTCATAGTTGGTGAAGGCCACCAGGATCATGAACACAATTGGCAGAACCGTGAACACGAAAATTCCGGTTACGGGAAGTGCTAAAAGTGTCTTATGGAAGTTCTTGTCAAAGAGAGACATGAAAACATCTTTGTTGGAAGGAAGCTTTTTACCTGCTTTTAAAAGAAGCTCTTCTTTGCGATTCTCTTTCACATTGATGTACCAGATCGCAATAAATGCAATAATGGCAAAGATGCATAAAACACCAAAGAGCAGAATCAAAAAGCTGTTATCACCGTAAACAGTCTTACGTCCGACTTTCTTGGTAGCTACAGTTCCTAGTGTTGAAAACTTGGATAAATACTGCCATCCAAAGCCGGCCATAAAATAGAAGAACAGCACTTCGCAAAGAAGCAGTGCTACTCCTATGAGTATCTGTCCTCTAAGTATCGGACCAAGTCCGAAGATCAAAAATGAGAGCTTTGTCTTAATATCACCCTCTGCAAATGTCACCCCTATTTCCTTAAAGCCGTTTCCTATAGCTTCAAAGAACAAAGACGCAGCATTCTTTTTCTTATTGTTCGCGCCCTTCGCCATACCACAAGCCTCCTTTTAACAATGCGCATAGGTTTTTAGTTTAATACAGGCCCGGAAACCTACTGAATCCGGGCCTGATTAAAAGTTGATATTATTATCGCGATACTCGGATTTCTTCACTTTGTTCTCGAAATCCGACGGTCATTCAGAAAACGCGATTACTTTGCGTAGCTTTCGCAAGTTGTCTGGAAGTCTGTAAGAGCCTTCATGAAGTCATCATCTGATGCATCAGCCTTGATCTCGCCTGAGATGATTGAATCACCAAGTGATGTTGCAAGTGACCAGTAGTCTCCAGGATACTGTCCCTGAGGGATTGTGTACTGAAGCTGATCTGCAAGAGCTGAAAGAGCCTCGTCAGCCTGAACTGCATCTGACTTCTGAGCATTGAGGTTTGAAGGGCCCCAACCTACTGCATTGTATCTTGCAAGCTGAACTTCTTCGCTTGAAAGGAATGCTGCAAGAGCATCACATACTGCAAGCTTAAGATCATCTTCCTGAGGCTTAACACCAAGGAGCTTGAATCCACCAAAGCCGCTCATCTGATATGTCTTGCCATCAGCGCCTTCGAATGTAGGAAGCTTAGCACATGCGTAGTTGTCACCGAAGAGGTCCTTAGCTGCCTGTGCATCCCATGTACCATCAACGATAGCACCAACATTTGTTGCGTTAGAAATAGCTGAACCGTTCTGGAAAGCCTTTGAAGAAGCAACTTCTGCGATCTTCTTAAGAGCAACTACACCTGCATCAGATGCGTATGTAGAATTGCACTTTGTGAAGTTACCTGAATCGTCTGTATCGTATGTAAGCTCAGCACCTGTTCCGAAGAAGAATGCTGTCTGATACCAACCTGAGTTGATCTCGAAGTAGAAGTTCTTGCCTGCTGCTTCGCAATCAGCGATGATGCCTTCAAGAGTTGAAGGATCTGTTACTACGCTCTTATCGTAGTAAAGGAAATATCCGTTATCTGATGTAATAGGATAAGCGTAAAGTGTGCCACCAACTGTAGCTGCGCCAACTGCACCGGCATCGTTCTCTGCCTTAACTGCCTCAGCGTTTGAATCCTCAACGACCTCAAGAGCACCTGCTGTAACAAGTCTTGCGATCTGGTCCTGAGCGAATGCATAGATGTCTGCACCAGCCTCAACGTCTGTGATCATGTTGCCGGCTGCATCACCTTCACCAACAGCCTCAACTGTGAATGTGTATCCTGAGAACTCAGGGTGTGCATCCTGGAATGCCTTGATCTGCTCGTTTGTGAAATCAACTACGTTATCAGCGACCCAGATCTTGATGTCACCTGTGCCGTAATCTGTGATCTCCTCAGCTGCCTCAGCTGCCTCTTCAACAACCTCAGCTGCCTCTGTAGCAGTCTCTGCAACAGTCTCTGCTGTGTCCTGAGCTGTCTGTGCTGCTTCCTGTGCGCTTCCACATCCAGCAAGGAGTGTTGCACCCATAGCAGCTGTCATTAAAACAGATACCAATTTCTTTTTCATTTTAATCCCTCCGTTTGTTTAAAAATGACTGCGCAACTTTGCGCAATCGGTTGCTCTATTAATGAGTCTATGCTTTGTGCAATATTTTGTCAATTAAGAATTATGTCACATATTTTTGCCAAAAAATTATACAAATTGCACATTGACTATTTTAGTGGGAACGTTTCCGGAAACGTTGTCGGTAACGTTTTGCGCACTCGGTTACGCTACGCAATTTTGCGATAATATGCACCATTTTGCGCAATTTTTCCGCAACATGTCATGTCCATCAAAGTGGTAATTAGCGCAGGCATAGACAGGTTTTCGCCCTTTTTAAAGAGCTCTTCTGCAATGTAAGAAGTCGATACCGGAATGATGTCAACAATTTCCAAAATTTTCTCTTCCAGCGTTAACTCTTTATTAACTTCCATCTCATCATCAGTGTCTTTTTCCTGATTTTTCAAAACAGGCTCTGTGGGCAGTGCCGGCTTTGCTTCCCCCTTTATGCTCCAAAGACGGTCCAGCACATCTTCCACGCTGATGGCCACTCCTGCTCCCTGGCTTATGAGATAGTTGCAGCCATCACTTAGTCTATCAGTAACTCTTCCCGGAACAGCAAGGACTTCTCTCCCCTGTTCCAGGGCAGTATCCACGGTGATGGAGGTCCCGGATTTCTGCCTTGCCTCCACCACAAGAAGCACGTCGGAAAGAGCACTGATGATCCTGTTTCTCATGGGAAAGAACCTTGCCTGTGGCTCCATTCCCGGCGGATATTCAGAGATTGCGCCTCCTGTTTTAAGAAGTGCATCATAAATCACCTTGTTTTCCGGCGGATAACAGATATCAACGCCGCATCCCATGATGCCAAAGGACTTTCCTCCGGCTTCAATGGCAGCTCCCTGAGCTATTCCGTCGATGCCTCTGGCCATTCCACTTATCACCTGTACTCCCGCCAGTGCAAGTCCTCTTCCAAACTGCCTTGCCATATACCTGCCGTACTCAGAGCACATCCTTGCCCCGACAATTGATACGGAAGGGATTGCCGGGTCGGGAAGTGCGCCCTTTACGTATATTGCGAAGGGTGCTCCCGGGATATTCTTTAGTTTCTCCGGAAACTCCGGATCTATTCTTGATACAAAGCGAACTCCTTTTGCTTCAAGCTTTTTCTTCTCAGCCTCAAAGTCCCAGCTATATCTCGATTTTTCAATGTTCTCCGCCTTCTTTCTTGAAAGGAGCTTTGTTAGTTCCTTTGAGTTCATCCGATAGACATCCCTGCAGCTAAGGCCGCTGCAAAGAAGCTTATCTGCACTGGCATTTCCAACACCTTCTACGTTAAAAAGCCAGTAGGCATAGTCTTTTTCACTTAATACCATTCTCATTCCTCCATCTGATGCCAATATTTTCCGTCTGTAATTCTGTAGCCGACCGCCTCCATAAGGTGGATCTGTCTGATCTCCTCAGAACCGTCTATGTCAGCAATGGTTCTCGCGACGCGCAGTATCTTGTGATACGCTCTGGCACTGAGCTCCATGGTGCAAAAGGCGTTTTCCAGATAAGCCTGTTCCTTTGCTCCAAGCCTGCAGTACTTTTCGATGTCACCGGGTGTCATCTCTGAATTAAACTGTATTCCGGCACCTTCAAATCTCTTTTCCTGGATCTTCCTTGCCTCAAGCACTCTTTGTCTTATAGCCCTGCTGCTCTCGTTGGCATTCTTATTCTTGACTGCAAGATCTGCTATATCTACCCTCGGTGCTTCTACGCAAATGTCTACCCTGTCAAGGATAGGCCCCGATATGTGTCCGAGGTACCTCTTGATATCTGCAGGTGTGCACTTGCACTTGTTTCTGTCGGGATAATATCCGCATGGACAGGGATTTAGCGCTCCCACCAGCTGAAAATCCGCAGGATAGGTATAGGTTCCTCTGTTTCTTACAATGTGGATCTTTCTGTCCTCAAGGGGCTGGCGCAGAAGATCAAGCTTGGCTCTGGGAAACTCAGGCATCTCATCCAGAAAAAGAACTCCTCTGTGAGCCAGGGATATTATTCCCGGACGTGGCGTTGTTCCGCCTCCCACAAGGGCAGTCTCCGTAACCAGATGGTGAGTGCTCATAAAGGGTCTTCTTGTTATGAGAGCCTCTTTGTCGGAAAGCATACCGGCAACAGAATAAATGGTTGAAACCTCAAGGCTCTCCTCCAGAGACAGAGGCGGAAGTATCGTTGGAATCCTCTTTGCCACCATGCTCTTTCCTGCACCGGGAGGGCCGATGAGCATAATGTGATGAAATCCCGCCGCAGCTATTTCAGTAGCTCTTTTAACTGCTGCCTGACCGTTTATATCTGCAAAATCCAGGGTTTCATCCAGATACTCAGCATCCTCGAAAAGCTTTTTTACATCCACATGTGTGGGCGGAATCAGGTGGTCTCTCTCCTCTCCCGGAGCATTCAGATACTGCACCACCTCCTGAAGGGAGCTCACACCTATTATCTTTATGCCATCTACAACAGCACCTTCTCTGGCGTTTTCCTCAGGAAGGATAACCAGTTTATATCCCATTTCTTTTGCCCTGGTGACAATGGGCAGTATGCCTTTGACAGCTTTGACCTCTCCGTCAAGCCCCAGCTCACCGAGCACAACAGTATCTTCCAATGACTCCATGTCTATCTCACCCATGGCAGCCATGATGCCAACAGCGATGGGAAGATCAACTACAACGCCGCTCTTTCTTATATCTGCCGGTGAAAGATTGATGGTTATCTTTGAGGGCGGAATCTTGGTCCCGGCGTTCTTAAGTGCCACTTTTACGCGCTCTCCCGCTTCCCTTACTTCTCCGCTCATAAATCCAACCATGTTAAAACTGGGCAGTCCGTCAGAAACATCAACTTCCACCTGCATCAGGTAAGAAGCAATGCCTCCCACGGCTCCCGAAGTAACCGAACTAAACATATAATTTCCTCTTTTCTACAAAATGATGGGATTCCCTTGTAGACAAACAATAGAAATTACAAGAATTTTCTTAGACAAAACAAAATCGACCTGCTGATTATACAACAGGTCGATATTAAAAATCTTTAAGATTTTCTTAAGATTGAAAAATTTTTTAATTATCTGAGCATCTTATTCTGCATGGTCTCAGGATCCTGAGCGAAGGTAAGAGCTGCTTCTCTTCCAATCTTCTGAGCTCTGTAGAGTTCAAGGATCGCATCATCCATGGTGATCATGCCCTGTTTTCTGTAGGTCTGCATGTAGGTGATGAGCTGATGACTCTTTCCCTCACGAATAAGGTTTCTTACAGCTGAGTTGATGTGAAGAACCTCAAATGCCGCAATTCTTGAAACGCCGTCAGTCATAGGAAGAAGCTGCTGAGAAACAATGGCTTCAAGTACACCCGCCAGCTGTATTCTTACCTGTTGCTGCTGATGCGACGGGAATACGTCGATAAGTCTGTCTACGGTATTGGAAGCTCCGATGGTATGAACAGTGGAGAGTACCAGGTGTCCTGTCTCAGCTGCAGTTATTGCTGTACTGATGGTCTCAAGGTCTCGCATCTCACCAACGAGGATAACGTCAGGGTCCTCACGAAGAGCTGCTCTTAAGGCACTGGCATAATTGTTGGAGTCGGTGCCGATCTCACGCTGGTTAACAATGGACTTATTGTGCTGATAGGTAAACTCAATAGGATCTTCAAGCGTGATAACATGTGCTTCCCTGTTGGTGTTTATGGTATCAATGATTGACGCAAGAGTTGTAGACTTTCCGCTTCCGGTCGGTCCCGTAACAAGGACCAGTCCTCTCTTTTTCTGATAAAGATCTATTACGGAATCAGGGATTCCAAGGCTCTCGGCAGAAGGTATCTGAGTCGCCACAACTCTGAAGGCCATGGCGGTTGAACCTCTCTGTTTGAACACATTAAGCCTGTATCTGCCGACATGAGGTATGGAAAAAGACATATCAAGCTGGCCCTTATCTTCAAGAGCCGCAAGCTGCTTCTCTGACATGATCTCTTCTGCTATCGCTGATGTATCCTTAGGAAGCATCTTACCATACTCATCAAGGGTAATAAGCTTTCCGTTTACTCTCATTTTGGGGGGAATACCAACGGTGATATGTAAATCAGATGCTCCCTCCTGTTTTGCTTTCTCAAGTATTTCAGTAATCTGTGACATAACCCTCTCCTTAAACGTACTCAGGTTCTTCTACACTGATGCCAAGAGCCTTCATCTTGGATGTATCCATTACACATCTGTTATCAAGAGTCTTCATGATATCCACGATCTCAAGATTGCCGTAGGCTCCTCTGTTTGACAGATCGATAATGGAATTATCCCTAAAGCTGAGTATTGTCGGCCTCAGGAAATCGTCATCGTTAGTTCTGATGACCAGCGCCTTTTCTCCGGTATTAAGCTCAACACTTACGCCGGGTACCAGGATGTTGAGGGAATCGGTAAGACCCTTAACAACCCTCGGATCAAAGACATCAGGTCTGCTCATCATCTTTCTGATGACGTTGACCTCTGAAACCGGTGAATCATCAATTCGCACAGCGGTTTCTTTGTCAAAGATTCCGGCAACTACCAGTACTTTTGCCGCCATTAGCGTCTTCTGATTCTGGATCGGATTTCCGTTCCAGTAATCAAAGAGTATCTTTCTTGCCTGATTACATGCTCTCTTTATATTGGGCTGGGAAGAGAAAGCCTCATCGATTATCGGATACCCCTGAATCTCATGTCCGTCGATGATATTTCTCTCATCTTCCGTGGTCTGCTGTTTGGACTGAAGCTCCACCGGAAGCGTGAGCTTTCCGATGTCATGTATTACCGAAGCCATGACTGCCTCATTCTGTTCCGAAAGCGGGACATTCATGCTGTGGGTTATCATCGCTGACAGTATAGCCACATTAAGAGAGTGCTTATAAATATAGTCATCCGCACTTCTAAGGGACTGCTGGAAGGAAATCTTCTTTCGGAGATTTCCATAGTTTTTAATTATCTGTGCAACAATATTTGGGAACTTTTCCTGCTTGTGCTTTTTAATGATACGCTCTAGCTCCTCCATGATCTCGTTGTACATGACAGTCTGGAATCGTTCAAACTCCAGATCCTCCTGAGTCATTGGCGGAACCGGCTCTGCAGGCTCTAAGATAAAAAGACCAATAAGTCCGAAGCTCTTAATATTCTCAATGCTCTGCATGTCCCTAAGGACAGAAGCACGATCATACAAAAGAACCCCCTTCTTACTGTATATGGGTTTCGCAAGGCGCATACCCGGCTTAAGCTCGTCACACTTTATGAATTTCATCCTGTTTGCTCCGGTTATTGAAGTAGGATTTTTAGCCGCATAAACTAGTTCATATTAATTATCATGCTAAATCGGCAAAAAATCAATCATATTACGATTAAACAGAAAAAATATAAAGTCAGGTAAGCTCGTCCAGAGTACTGCCGTAGGAAGCAAGAAATTCGTTTACAAAATCAAGGACCTCCGGAAGCTCCTGATAGAGGCTTCTAATGGCCTTTCCGGTGCTTTCCTTGGCAGTCCTGAACTCAGAGTTACCGGCATTGGTCTCGCCGATACACTTAATAAGTGCAGAGAGCTTGTCAGCTGCTTTGACAAGTTTTCTCATATAGCGCTCTTCGTCTGTATCAGCAGGCCTGAAGATTTCCTCAAAGGAAGGGCGAAGATCATCAGGGAGCTTCTCAAGGAGCTTCTCATCAGCAATAGCCTCAACCTCTTTGTAAGCATGCTTGAGATCAGCGTTGAAGTACTTGACAGGAGTTGGCATATCGCCGGTTATGATCTCGGATGCATCATGATAAAGCCCGATAAGAGCAGCCTTGTTAGCATCCAGATTCTTGCCGTATCTGACATTTCCGATAGTGCACAGAGCGTGCGCGATCATGGCAACCTCCATGGAATGCTCGCACAGATTCTCCTGCCTGGTATTGCGCATAAGAGCCCAGCGCTCGATGTATTTCATTCTTGATATAAGTGCAAAAAAGTTGTAGTTCATTGTAATCCCCCTTAACCCCATTTATAATCAAATGCTAGTTTCCATTATAGCAAAAATTCCGCCATGACAGTATTGCTGACATCAAGTCCTTTATCTGTGAGACGAAGATATTTTCCGCCTTCTCCCGCATACTCCAAAAGCCCCATCTTTTGGTACTTATCTATAACTTCTCCGTATATTTCCAAGATGTCTTTTCCAAAGGCATCCTTAAAGCGCTTTATGTTTACTCCCTGTACAAGGCGAAGTCCCAGAAACATAAACTCTTCCATCTGAGCCTCGACATTTAGCTCCTCCACGTTCTCTCTTATTTTGTCAAAAGAGCTTTCGGCGTCCGCAAGTTCTTTTACATAAGTGCCAATGTCCCGGATATTGCTCCACCTGACATTGTCCACCATAGACGCTGCACCAATGCCAAGGCCAAGGTAATTGCCTCGTGTCCAGTAAACCTTGTTGTGATGGCACTCGAAAGTATCATCATCCTCAGCACCAAGGGCATAATTGGAAATTTCGTACCTGTGGAAGCCATGTTCTTTCAGTATTCTCTTGGTCTCGTGGTACATGACTCTGTCAGTATCCTCATCGGGAATATCCAGATTCATGTCATAAAAAGGAGTGCCTTCCTCGATGATAAGACTGTAGGCAGAGATGTGCTCAGGTTTAAGTTCCAGCACTCTATTCAGCGTGTTCACATAAGAATCAAGACTCTGACCGGGTAGTGCGCTCATAACATCCACATTTATGTTTGCAAAACCTGCTGCCCTTGCATTTTGGTAAGTCTCATAAAACAAACTGCTATTATGGAGTCTGCCCAGAACTTTAAGCTCATCATCATTTAGAGACTGACATCCGATACTGAGTCTGTTAAAGCCTGCTTCGCGATAGGAAAAGAGCTTGTCCCTCATGGCAGATGCAGGATTGACCTCAATGCTGATCTCAGCATCATCGCTAACGTTAAACTCATCTCTGATTTTTTGCAGTAATCCGCAGACTCTTTTTTCATCTGCAAAAGAAGGTGTTCCGCCCCCGAAGAATATCGTGGCAACCGTTCTGTCCTTGCAGTCCCTACCCGATTTCGATATCTCTTTTTCCAGAGCATCAAAGTATTCATCCATCAGCTCTTTTTCTGCATTAAAAGAGAGGAAGTCGCAATAATTGCACTTCCTCGCACAAAACGGTATGTGTACATATAAAGACAAAGTCTTTTGCAGCATACTATTCATCTATAACCCCAGAACAAAATGGACTCTATAGCTCCCAAGACATACAACGAGATCATTCCGCCGACCACATAGCTTACCACATTGGCCACGATTGAAAAGCCGACTCCCTTACCAAATGCCCTGTAGCCTTCGGCATCATTCTCAAGAGCCGCGCCATAGGCTATTGCCTCAAATATCAGGATCAAAATCTCTGCAAAAAAAGTGATCACAAAAGTTCCCAATCCATTGACCACGGAAACCAGCCATAAATTAAGCGGAATGTTGGTTATCGCATTGATGATCATCAGCATCAGTATATTGTGTCTGCTTCTTGGATATCTAAAAATCAGGAAAACAATAAACTCAAGCAGAAGCGTCATCAGATAGTGGAATGCTACTGTGAACACTCTCATAAAGCTTCGGCCGGCGCGATGTTCTGTGACCTCACCCGTCTTAAAATCATAAGTAACAACGCAGTTGTACTCTTTCTGATCACACTCATCGCTCAGAGTAACTTCACCCGTGTTTGCATCGATTATTATTATCCTGAATGGATCCGGGACCATATATGAAAACTCATACATATCATTTTCATTGCAGGATTTATAATCACTTCCCACAGGTGACTGAAAATAACACCATCCCTCATAGCTAAAATTCAAAAGGTATTCTTCGACATCGCCACCGTCTACATCAAACTCTTCTATGTCGGTTACAGCAGGAGCATCATCTTCCTTCCCGAAACCATAATCATCTAACAGCGCAATGTAATAACTCTCAGGAGCATTGTCTACTTTTATTGAAATCGAAGGCTTAGCCGACATATCTGCCGATGACTCAACCGATGCCATGTTAAAGAGCATCAGAAAGATCAGCATCCCCAAAACTATTCTTTCATACACACTTCTCATAATTCAGATCACCCGTATCAGTCTACATTATCCAGCTTAAGGACGCTAAGGAATGCGGACTGCGGAACTTCTACGTTACCGATCTGACGCATCTTTTTCTTACCTTCCTTCTGCTTCTCAAGAAGTTTCTTCTTACGGGTTATATCACCGCCGTAGCACTTGGCAAGAACGTCCTTACGATAGGCCTTTACTGTCTCACGGGCAATGACCTTGCCACCGACTGAAGCCTGGATAGGAATCTCAAACAAATGCCTTGGGATCTCCTCTTTTAACTTCTCGCACATCTTACGACCACGCTCATACGCTCCATCCTTGTGAACGATAAAGGACAGTGCATCTACCTCTTCTCTGTTGATAAGGATATCAAGCTTAACAAGGTCTGACTTCTCATAGCCCTTGAGCTCATAGTCAAAGGACGCATAGCCTCTGGACCTTGACTTAAGCGCATCGAAGAAATCGTAGATGATCTCGTTAAGAGGAAGCTCATACTTAAGGATTGCTCTCGTCTGCTCTATGTAATCGGTGCTCAGGTACTTGCCTCTTCTCTCCTGACAAAGCTGCATGATGGCACCGACATAATCTGTTGTGACCATGATCTCGCCGTTAACGATAGGCTCTTCCATGTAATCGATCTCTGACGGATCGGGAAGGTTTGTGGGGTTGGTCAGATCAAACACCTCTCCGTCTGTCTTGTGAACCTTGTAAACAACGGAAGGAGCTGTTGTTACCAGGTTGAGGTCATACTCTCTCTCAAGTCTCTCCTGAACAACCTCAAGGTGAAGAAGTCCAAGGAAGCCTGCTCTGAATCCGAATCCCAGAGCCTGTGATGTCTCCGGTTCATAGAAAAGAGATGCATCATTAAGCTGCAGTTTCTCCAGGGCGTCACGAAGATCTGAATAGTGAGCGGAGTCTGCAGGGTAAAGTCCGCAGTAAACCATAGGCATAACCTTCTTGTATCCGGGAAGTGCCTCTGAGCATGGCTTTGCAGAATCTGTAACGGTATCACCCACACGGGTATCCTGAATGTTTTTGATAGATGCAGTGAAGTATCCAACTTCTCCGGCTGTCAGCTCATCACTTGGGACAAAGCTTCCGGGCGCAAAATATCCAACCTCAACAACCTCAGCTTCTGCTCCGGTTGCCATAAAGCGGACCTTCATTCCCTTTCTGACAACGCCGTCCTTAATTCTTACAAATACGATAACTCCTCTGTAGGAGTCATAGATACTATCAAAGATAAGAGCCTTAAGAGGAGCCGATTCATCACCCTGTGGTGCAGGGATCTTGTGAACTACTGCCTCTAATACTTCCTCAATTCCGATGCCGTTCTTGGCAGAAATGAGTGGTGCATCCTGGGCCTCAATTCCGATGACATCCTCAATCTCATCCTTGGCTTCCTGAGGCATTGCGCTGGGAAGGTCAATCTTGTTGATAACAGGAAAGACATCCAGGTCATGATCCAGTGCCATATATACGTTGGCAAGAGTCTGAGCCTCGACGCCCTGAGTTGCATCAACTACAAGGATAGCTCCGTCACATGCTGCAAGAGACCTTGAAACCTCATATCCAAAGTCTACATGTCCGGGAGTATCTATCATGTTAAAGGTATACTCCTGTCCGTCCTTCGCCTTATAGATCATTCTTACAGCCTGGGACTTGATGGTGATACCTCTCTCCCTCTCTATATCCATGTTGTCCAGAACCTGCGCCTGCATCTCTCTGAGCGTAAGAACACCTGTCTTCTCGATCATACGGTCTGCAAGTGTAGACTTACCATGGTCAATATGGGCAACTATACAAAAATTTCTTATCTTACTCTGATCCACAATTAATTCCTCTGTATGTTCTTTTATAAATGTTGTACGCTGAATTATAACATTAATTCTATTGACATCGCCATCATTTTCATCTAAAATATTTCTACGTATGTGGCATTAACTGTCCGTGTCCGGCTTAATGCACACACGAACATTATTATAAAAACTATTACATTGATTATTATCGGAGGTAATTATGGCTAATATCAAATCTGCCAAGAAGAGAGTTTTAGTAAACGAGAAGAAGGCTGCACAGAACCAGATGATCAAGTCTGCAGTTAAGACAGAGATCAAGAAGGTTAGAGCTGCTGTTGAGGCTGGTAACAAGGAAGAGGCTGCTAAGGCACTTCTTGCTGCTACATCAGCAATCGACAAGGCTGAGTCAAAGGGTGTTATCAAGAAGAACACAGCTTCAAGAAAAGTTTCAAGACTCGCTCTTGCTGTTAACAAGCTTTCATAATCATAACGATAAAGAAAAGACCTTAAGCACGGCTGCTGCTTAAGGTCTTGTTTTTTTATTTCTTTCTGATATTTCTTATCTTCTCTTTTACTTCTTCAAGATTTCCCTTATAGGAATCAGATGACATAGTGGGGTTTCCTTCGATGGTCCTCTCTCTGTACCAGACAAAGAAGTTCTTAACAGGTCCGGGTGTAAATCTCGCCATGATGACTTTGTACTTGGCATAGAGTTCCAAAACCTCTTCTCTTACATTACCTACATACGATGCAGGATCAAGATTTATCTTGTCTTTTACAAGCTTAAAGGAGTTCTCAAGAGAATCGCTGATACTGTCGAGCCTATCTGTGATACCTGATCCAATGGCTCCTACCGTACTGCCCACGGTGTTTCCGATATCACCGATGCTCTCACGCATATCCTCACCCTTAAAGGCGATGATGACGTCAAGTCTCTTCTGCATCCTTGCCATTTCGTCCTTAGCCTTCTCCATATAGATAAGAACATCCTTAAGGTCAAGTGCCGTCTTAAATGCCAGCATGAAGTCGCAGGTAAACACCACCACAACAACTGTCGTCACCACAGTGACAAAGTTGTACGGAATGGATAAAAGAAGCCTCTCAATAGGTATCTGCAGATAGTGCGTAAAGACTACCGTGCACACGCCCCAGGCAATCGTTGATTCCAAAGAAACCCGTCCCTGAAAATGGAATTTCTTGTGTGAATAGTCCCAGTACCTGACCTTAAAAAGAGCCTCCATCACAACCGCAGTTACATACTCAAGAGCCGTTGCCCCTATACATCCTGATATAAATACCAGAACCACATTTTCATAAAAGGGCTTGGAGGCAAGCAGCATCATTATTCCGCCACATCCATACAACGGCAAAAAGGGTCCGCGAACGAACCCTCTGTTTACAAAATGCCCTTCATGTACCGACACATAAATTGTCTCAAATATCCAGCCGAAAAGGCTGTAGAAAAAAAACAGGAAAAGCCACTGCATTGGCTGATAATTAAACATTACTATCTCCTAGAGTCACTGCTGTGGATTTGAAAAATCTATTACAGGATTCTCAGGCTCTGTTGTCTTCTCAACAGAAATAGCCTGAAGTACAGGGCCTTCTCCCTTATATTCGGGAACGAACTGCTTAACTACCTTGGCAGTTACTGTGACCCAGTCTTTCTCATTGAGCTCAGCTGTCTTGTCATACTCGCATGCAAATCCAAGGAACTGCATATCCTGAGCGCAGCATGTCATAGCCATTCTACCCGGCACGAATCTGTTATCCGGGAACTCTTCAGGCTTAAGTACAAGACCTTTGAACCTTACGTTCTTGCCCTCATATCTTTCAACGTGATCAAGAGCATCAAGGTAGAACATTCCGTATCCGTAGTTGTTAAGCTCGATAGGATCCTGATTAAGGTCGAATGGAAGGTCCTCATCAAGAGTTACATCCACTTCACCATCCTGGTCCTCAAAGATAATATCTGCCTTCTGATTGATGGCCTTTACATTTCTCTTGTATGCGGGAAGTTTATCCGTAAGTCCATCACATCTGTTAAACAGGATCAGATCTGAATTTCTTATCTGTTCAGCAAGAAGTGACTTCATATTGCTAAAATACAGTTCAAAGCTTGAACAATCAATTACTGTGATCTGCTGCTCAAGATTCCACATTACAGGGAGCTTCATTTCCTTGAAGTTCCACATTCCGTTGTACTCAATAAGAATACGCTCAGGGTTATGCTTGGCATCAAGTGCAATGAGCTGATTGGGATTAAAATCCTCTTCCTCTTCAATGTACTCGATTACAGTGTTGGTGCTCTTAAGGAGCTTCTCATCATAATCATTCTCGCCCTCTTCGCAGACAATAAGAAGAGTCTTGCCCTTTGTCCTGAAGTATGGCTGAGCTATTGTATAGCGGAAAAAGTCAGTTTTTCCCGCATCCAAAAATCCATTAATAATATATACAGGTTTCATAAATTCGGTTCTCCTAATCATTGGCAAAAGACCTTATGCAAGTCTTCTAAAGAGTTTCTGAAGATTATCTTCGTTGAGCTCTGAGCCGATTACGCAGAACTTACCTGTAACATCAGCAGCTCCTGTTCTTACATCAGACTCACCGGGAACATAGTCAAACTCGATCCATGATCCGTCAGTACTTGGAACAACACCCTTTGTACGAAGAACGATACCGTAAGTCTCCTCGTCCTCAAGCTTTGAGAGCATTGCCTCGATCTCTTCCTTAGTGTATTTAAGAGGAGTCTCCATACCCCAGCTCATGAAAATGTCATCAGCATCGTGGTGGTGATGGTGCTCATGCTCGTGGTCGTGATCATCGTGGTCATGATGATGATGCTCATGTTCGTGATCATGCTCATCATGGTCGTGGTCATGGTGGTGCTCATGCTCGTGATCGTGATCATGCTCATCGTGGTCATGATCATGGTGGTGATGATGGCACTCGCACTCTTCATCATCGCACTCTCCGTCGGGATGTGCACTGTAGATTACAGAGCCATCCTCAGCTACAGTCTTGTGGCTGCCGTGATCGTGATGATGGTGGTGATGATGATGTTCCTGCTCCATAACGAGCTTTAAGAGCTCTGCCTCGAGGTCGTTGTTACCCTCGAAAGTGTCCAGGATCTCTTTTCCTGTAATATCAGCAAGAGGTGTTGTGATGATAGTTGCCTTCTTGTTGTGCTCACGAATAAGCTCTACTGCTGTCTCAATCTTGGCCTGATCAGCCTTGTCTGTTCTTGTAAGAATGATGGTTCCGGCATTCTCAATCTGGTTGATAAAGAACTCACCGAAATTCTTGATGTAAACCTTGGCCTTAGTTGCATCAACTACTGTAACGGCGCTGTTAAGCTCCATGTTATCATCAGCATCTGCTATGTTCTGGATAGCTCTCATAACGTCTGAAAGCTTACCTACACCTGATGGCTCGATAAGGATCCTCTCAGGTGCGTACTGCTCCATTACCTGCTTAAGTGATGTCTCGAAGTCTCCTACCAGTGAACAGCAGATACAGCCTGAATTCATCTCTGTTATCTCGATTCCTGACTCCTTAAGGAAGCCTCCGTCGATTCCGATCTCACCAAATTCATTCTCTATAAGAACTACCTTAGTTCCTGCAAGAGCTTCCTTAAGAAGCTTCTTTATAAGTGTAGTTTTTCCGGCTCCCAAAAAGCCTGAAATAATATCAATCTTTGTCATTTTTTCTCCAATCTGCACATTTTTTGTGCTATAACCACTACAACACATTTATTCTATGCAGATGGGGTGGGAATGTCAAGGAAGCTCCTCACCTGCTGATTCTGCATTCTCTACATTCTCCGGAATCTCTGTAGTTTCTTCATCCTCTTCACCATCATTGACATCACCTGATGCATTTGGCTGTGTAGTGTTATAGGAAGAATACTCTTCAGCAAAAGTGATTCTTGCTGCCACAACCTGTCCATGTACCAGACCACAGGCTGTCTTATAGCCTTCCAGGGATCCTTCATCTTTGCCGCAGATCACATCTCTTATCTCTTCAATCTTCTCAGGTCTTCCCCCTCTGGACATCATATAGTTGTAATCGCTCGTCACCTCTGTGTGTCCGGGGTCTGTACGATAAAATGTCGCTCCGCAATAAGGACAATAGAATTTATGGAAATTCTCACCCGGTCCTCCGGTAAAGGCTTCACCCTGATCCACTACCCCATTAGGCGTCCAGTAATAATACCTAAAGCTTATTTTATAGCATTCATAGTTATGCTCATGATATTTAGCTTCCGTATAACAACCGCCCTGTCTGTCCTCAGAGACAAGATCCTCGTTCGTCTGATTTCCCGTTCCATCTGAGTGAAAGTGGTAGTCATATTCAATTTCTCCCGCAACATCGCCGTTGTCGAGAACAATCTCTACAGGAATCCCTTCAATAGCTCTGGCAATATCTTCAAATCTGGCATCCTCATTTATAACGACATTCTTAGTGAGTAACGCGGATGCCAAAAGCCTTTTACCATTACCCACAGATGTAAAAACCTGGTTAAACTTATTGTCAATGTCCTGCATCTTAGTATTTATATGATTTTTAAGCTCCTCAAAATTGCCCTGAACAGAGCCGTTTATGGACTCGAACTTATTGTCAATATTGGTGTTTACCTGATTAAAACTGGTGTCAAACTTATTTGTAAGCTCCTCGTTTGACTGGCTCACCTGTGCATCAATCTTCTCAAAGAGTCCATTTATCTTTGTTTCAAGGCTTCCAAGCTCACTCTTGAAACTGTCAATGGCTGCAGCATTATCTTTCTCAAACTGAGAATTCATACCATTGAGATTATCAAGCAGGTCCTGATACTTGTCTGCCATATCCTTTGAAAGACTCTCATCTCCTGCCTTTATCTGCTTTTCAAGTTCTTCAATAAGACTCTTTGTATTCTCCTGGGCTTTTCCGTATTCTGCTTTTATATTATCAAGGTCGGAATTTATCTTAGCAAAGCTCTCACTCTGCTCACTGGTCATCTCTCCGGATTCCTTCTCGATTGTTTCCTTTAGCTTTTCAATGTTAGTCTGTGTATTTGTAATGGTATTGTGAAGTGTTGTAAGGTCATGGCCAAGCCCTGTAACCTTATCAGTAACTGTATTTGTAATTTTTTCAGTATTCTTCTCGCTATACTCTTTTACGGCGTCTTTTTCTGCACTGCTAAGCTCGCTAAAAGAGTTGATGCTCTTCTGGCTCTCTTCCAGTGATTTATCAAGTCCATCCAAGTAGCTGCTAAGTTCATCCAGCTTTTCAATGGTCTTTTCATTGTTCTCTTTTTCCGTCTGCTCAAGCTCCTGTTTGGCAGATGCAGTAACAGCCGGAGTTGTAAGATAAATAAGTCCTCCGCTAAGCGCAAGCGCTATCACAACCGCAATAGCAACAACAATGGTGTCGTGCCTTTTCAGTTTGCGCAAAAGCACCTTGATTGAATTGTTCTGTTTTGACATTCTTTCTTTAAAACTCATAACTTCTCCCTCTTTGTTTTTGGCAGCAAGGGACTCAAAGAAAGACATGACTTCCCCGCTACATGTTAATAGTAAAAATAGTGGAAAATCATCAGGCGAATACCTGTGACTTGTATCAGCAGAACGCTGACGAAATTAAATTATACACAATCAATTCAAAAATGCAAGAGGGATTTTTAAAATATTTTCAAAACTTAAAAGAGCTCAGCATGCAAGCACGCTAAGCTCTTTGTCTTTTAAACCATATCATCCATTTCGTCCACATCATGAATATCACTGGCTCCGAAACCAATATTCTGCATGTTCATGGTGCGGCGTTTGATGCGAGCAGCCTCAGAAGCCTGAAGAATAAAGTCCTTGATCTCACGGCCGTGCTTGATATTCTTCATGACGATGGTTCTGTCCGTAACATCCGAAGTATAGAGCACGATGGTAGAAAGACCTGCCATCCTCTGAAGGAGACTTGCTGTTATCTCTACATCACTGATCTTGTACATGTAGCAGTCATTTTCCCTCACGGTAAAAAAGCCTTTGATGATGGTAAAGTCATTATCTCTGATCTCGTATTTGGTAAAGGTCCATGGAAGGCCGAATAAAAGCCATCTGCTGCGCTCCCTGTATTTGAGCTCTCCCTTGGACTCTGTTGACTGTGCATACTGCTCAGGATTTGCTATCTTTGACATAACATTCTCCTTCCCGAATTTGATTTAGTCTACCTTTGGAAGCTTTGCTAAAGACTTTGCAAGCTCCTCATCTGTAGGAACGTAATCTGACATTTCACCGTCATTATATTTCTGATAAGCAACCATATCAAAGTATCCGGTTCCTGTAAGTCCGAATACGATGTTCTTCTCTTCGCCTGTCTCCTTGCACTTAAGTGCCTCGTCGATGGCAACACGGATTGCATGGCTGCTCTCAGGAGCAGGTAATATACCCTCAACTCTTGCAAACATCTCAGCTGCCTCAAATACGCTGGTCTGCTCAACGCTTCTTGCCTTTAACAGCCCCTGATCATAGAGTTCTGAAACAACGCTGCTCATGCCGTGATATCTAAGTCCGCCTGCGTGGTTTGCTGATGGAATAAATCCGCTTCCCAAAGTGTACATCTTGGAAAGAGGACAAACCTTACCTGTATCGCAGAAGTCGTAAGCATATTTTCCTCTTGTAAGTGAAGGACATGAAGCAGGCTCAACTGCGATGATCTCGTAGTCAGCTTCTCCTCTTAGCATCTCTCCTGCAAATGGAGAAATAAGTCCTCCAAGGTTTGATCCGCCGCCTGCGCAGCCGATGATCATATCTGCCTTGATTCCGTATTTATCAAGAGCTGCCTTGGTCTCAAGACCGATTACTGACTGATGAAGCAGTACCTGAGAAAGTACAGATCCAAGAACATAGCGATAGCCTTCCTGGCTTGTAGCTGCCTCAACGGCCTCTGAAATAGCACATCCAAGTGAACCTGTTGTTCCGGGGAACTCTGCGTTGATTCTTCTTCCAACCTCTGTCTCCATTGACGGAGAAGGTGTTACCTTAGCGCCATAGGTACGCATTACTTCACGCCTGAAAGGCTTCTGCTCGTAAGAAACCTTAACCATATATACCTGACAGTCAAGATCAAAGTATGAACATGCCATTGAAAGAGCTGTTCCCCACTGACCTGCGCCTGTCTCTGTTGTAACGCCCTTAAGGCCCTGCTTTTTAGCGTAGTAAGCCTGAGCAATGGCTGAATTGAGCTTGTGGCTTCCTGATGTATTGTTTCCCTCAAATTTGTAGTAGATATGTGCAGGTGTCTGAAGCTTCTCCTCAAGACAGTAAGCACGTACAAGAGGTGATGGACGATACATTCTGTAGAAGTTTCTGATCTCCTCAGGTATTTCAATATATGTAGATGTATCATCGAGTTCCTGCTCTGCAAGCTCGCGGCAGAAAATACCCGAAAGTTCGTCGATTGTTACGGGCTTTAGTGTAGCCGGATTGAGAATCGGAGCAGGCTTCTTTTTCATATCGCCCCTTACGTTGTACCAAGCCTTTGGCATCTCTGATTCTTCAAGGTAAATCTTATAAGGTATTGTGCTCATTATTTCCCTCCAATAAAAAACGTTAGTTGTATAATATCAATTCAAACACTTTAATGCAATAAATCGCACACAATCATTTGTGTTCTCCGATCATCTTCTCCATCCAGACCATGCTGTACCAGGTACCGAATTTATAGCCGCATTTATTGAATTTTCCAATCAGTGAAAAGCCCAGTTTCTCGTGGAATCTTACACTGTCACGATTTAGATGCTCATCTTCCGTGTCAGGATATCCGATGCAGGCGTAGAGGTTCAAAATTCCCTCATCCTTCAGTCTCTTCTCAAGCTCTTCGTAGAGCATTCTTCCAAGGCCTTCTCTTCTTGCATCCTTCTGAATATAAATGCTGAGTTCCACGCTCCACTGGTATGCATCCCTGTCCTTAAAGGTACTTGCATAGGCGTATCCGACAATCTCTTTTGCCCCGGTTTCAGGAAGAGTTCTTTCTACTACAATATAAGGATACTTCGTGAGCACCTTCTCAATTCTGCCTCTGAACTCCTCCACTGAGGGAGTCTCATACTCAAAGGTGATCGCAGTCTCTTTTACATAATAATCATATATAGCTACGAGTTCTTCTGCATCCTCGGGCGTAGCTGTTCTTATGGAATAATCTGTTTTCATATATTACCGCCTTTCCAACACTCTAATTATGAGTCTTTTGTCCGCAAAATCAAGGCGATACTTATAACAAAGTTCCAGTTTCCTAACAAGTGTTGAAATTCGGTTTCAATTTTAGCGAATTTTGGCAAATTTTTTATAAAAATTTAATGACTTTTATTTTGCGATGTATTAATATATGCCACATGAGAATCGCAAACATACCACAAATGGCAGAAATAACCATAAAAATGGTTCATAATGATGCTGAGTGCTCGGTAAAAACAAGAGTGCTGACTGTCTATGGTGACGGAATCCTGGTTACACCGATAACCTTCGGAGATCAGATCCTGGATTATTGCTCCCATGCAAAGATAGAGTACAAGAATCCTTCAACAGGCCATGTACACATCTTCGAGTCAGACTCTATTGCAAGAACCGATTTTAACGGTACCGATTTCCATGTTATCAGGGGAAAAGAGCTTTTACTTTCCTCCAGAATGAGGAAAGCCGAAAGATATATGGTTCAGGTCATGGGGCAGGCAGTTATCAACAACAGAAAGACTATCAACGTCATCGTCAATGACATTTCCATGAGAGGAATATCTCTTCTTATTGGTAAGGATCAGACCATAAACACAGGCGATGATCTGGAGCTTAGCTTTTTCAAGACCGGAGTCATGAAGAGGATCAACGTCAAGTGCAAGGTTGTAAGGCTCTTTAAAGTCGGCGAGTACAATGCTGCCGGATGCGTCTTAAGTGGCATAAGCAGCGACCTCACACTCTTTGTAGCCGAGAAGAAACGCGAATATAACAGTAAGCTTAATATAAAAGTGGCGGGATGAATAAAAGATCATCCTCGCCACTTTTTTATTTTAGTCGTCAGCCTTACCGGCTCTGATTATGCCCCTTACGGTAAACAACATGGTTATAAAGCAGGCGCTGCCTCCGATCACGTTACTGATTGGCTCAGCTGCAAAGACGCCGTTTGTTCCCATGTTAAACATATAAGGAAGCAAATATGTTAAAGGCACCACAATAAATGCTTTTCTGAATAAAGAAAAGAAGATGGCGTGGTTCTTTTTTCCAAGAGATTTAAACACGACCTGTCCCGAATGCTGGAACGTCATAAATATAAAGGTTGAAAAATAGAGGTTAAACGCAGGTATCGCATCTGCAAGAATGGTCTTGTCGTTGCTGAATACCCCTATGACTGCTGCCGGGAAAAGTCTTATAAATAGCCATACTATCAGGGTGTAGCCAAAGTCCATGGCAACCATTATGGCTATCGAGCGCTTTATCCTGTCATACCTCTTTGCACCGTAGTTATAGCTGATGATCGGCGATGTGCCCTCTGATATAGCAAGGATAGGAGTTTCCATCATCTGTCTTGCAGAGTTTACCATGGTCATTATGGAGACGTAGAGATCTCCTCCTACATCGGCAAGGACACTGTTGCAGGATACGGAAACCATGGCATTTGTAAACTGCATGATAAACGCTGCACTTCCAAGACCCGCAATGGATCCGGCTGTCCTTCCGCATTTCTTTATCTCGTCAAAAGACATTATCTTAAGGTTGTAAGCACACTTTTTTCCAAAGAAAAATCTGAGAACATAAAAGGCTGAAAGAGCCTGCGATATCACGGTTGCTATGGCAGCTCCCTCAGGACCCAGGCCAAATACAAAGATAAATATCGGGTCAAGGATAATATTAGCAAGAGCACCCACCAGGATGGTGGTCATTCCAACTATTGAATAACCCTGGGCTGTGATAAAGGGATTAAGTCCCGTTGCGATCATTGAAAAGATCGTGCCAAGAAGGTAGATGCGAAGATATGGAAGCGCATATACCATGGCGGCTTCAGATGTTCCAAAGGTTGACAGAATGGGTCTTCCAAAGGCCTCGCCCACGATCATCAAAACTATCGCAGTTACAAGCAGTAAAAAGAACGAGGTATTTTGAATCTCCCTCGCCCTCTGTTCATTCTTTTGTCCTCTTGCAATAGAAAACAGGGGCGCTCCACCGCTTCCATACATATTGGTAAAAGCGGTGATAAGTATGACCAGAGGAAAGCAAAGTCCAACTGCTCCAAGGGCCACTGTTCCTATTTCAGGTATACGTGCAATGTATATCCTGTCAACAATGTTGTACAAAAGATTTATGATCTGAGCCACAAGCATAGGGATCGCTGTGGCCAGAATATTATTAAAAGTTTTTCCGTTCTCAAAATCTACGCGTTTCATACTCCCCAAAGTATTAGCCTCTTTCAGCGTTTTGTCAATACAGAGCTTTCCTTTGCAAGGTATAAAGCGCCTTTTATTCCCTGCTCGCCTCCAAGTCCTGCCGGAACAATGTAATTGTCTATATCCCTAAGTTCCGCAGTATCTATGTAGCCGTTCATGTACTCAAGAGTCTTCTTCCTGATAAGTGGAAAGAGCTTTTCCACATGCATTACGCCTCCGCCGAGAATGATCTTCTTTGGGCTGTAGCAGCAGATATACTGCATCAGCGCCTTTGCAACATACTCAGCTTCCAGCTCCCAGACGTCCTCTCTGTCAATAAGATTGAAGGCTTCCGTACCGTAGCGCTTTTTTATGGCAGGTCCGGATGCCAGTCCCTCAAAGCAATTTTTGTGATAGGGGCATGCTCCCTCAAACTTATCATTCTCATTAAGCATAAGAAGAATATGCCCTGCTTCCGGATGAAGCATTCCGTGAAGGAGCTGACCACGGCAATATACTCCGGCTCCGATGCCCGTGCCTATGGTGATATAGATCACGTCCGAAAGACCTTTTCCGTTGCCAAAGATAACTTCGCCAAGGACTGCTGCGTTTACATCAGTATCAACAGCAACAGGAATCCCACTGCTTCTAAAGGCTTCACTCCAGGAGAAGTTGACCCATGAAAGCTTTGGCGTCTTGCCGATCCTGCCGTAGTCCTCTGAATCTCTGTCAAGGCAGACAGGACCAAAGGCTCCGATTCCTATGGCAGTGACATCATTTTCATCAAAGAATTCCAGAATTGCAGGAATGGTCTCTTCGGGCGCCTTCGTCGGTATCTCTTTTTTCTTAATGATATTGCAGTCGTCATCGCCTATCGCAACAACCATTTTGGTTCCGCCGGCTTCAATTCCTCCAAGCATTTACTCCACCTTTTCCCATACAAGTCCTTTTTCGGAAGTGAACTTTCTGCTCTCTTCCATAGGCATTGGCTTTCCAAAATAGTAGCCCTGTGCCCTTTCACAACCTATCTCCTTAAGGAAGTTAAAGTGCACTTCCGTCTCAACACCCTCGCAGAGCGGGCTAACTCCCATAGCCTTGGCTCCCTTTATGATATATCCCATGATCTTGCCGGTCTTGGGATTGTTGTCGTAGCTTCTAAGAAATACCATGTCCAGCTTAAGGACATCAAAATTATAGTTAGCTATTGTGTTCAGAGATGAATATCCGCTTCCGAAATCGTCGATCCAAACGTGATAGCCAAGTTCTCTCATCTTGTCGCAGGAAGACCTTATGTATCCCTCGTTTTCATTGAGGGAACTCTCTGTGATCTCGAGATCGAGCATATCCCTTGGAACATCATATTCAGCCCTTGTCTCTTCCACTACTCCAAAGATGTCGCACAGCTCAAAGTCCAGTCTTGAGATGTTTATAGAAATAGGAACAAGCTCTTTTCCCTCATCTCTCATCTGCACGTAGTCCTTGCAGACGCGCTTGACCACAAAGGTATCCACCAGATGGATCAGATGGAACTGCTCAAGGGTGTTGATAAAATCGCCTGGAGACAGCATTCCCATTCTTGGATCTATCCAGCGTACAAGTGCCTCGTAGCCACAGATTTCTCCGGTCTTAACACGGATCACGGGCTGGTAAAAGACCTTTATGTATTCCTGTTCGATTGCCTCATCAATATGGTCAATGACGTACTGCTGCTTGCGAAGATTCTCTCTTAGCATCTCATCATAGATACAGTAATTGACGTCATGTCTGTGCTTGATGGAGTTGCAGGCAAGGCGGGCGTGATCGCAGGCAAGGCCTATCTCGGCGCGTCTGTCATCGAGGTAGTAGATACCTGCTTTGATCCTGACCTTCTTGTTGACATCATCGGTTAAAAGCATGGTCTTGTAGACCTTCTCAACCTTCTCAACAACGCTCTCTCTTGAACCTGTTGTGCATACCACAAAGTGATCGTCGGAAAATCTTGCACAGATTCCGCCGATATGGAAGGTCTCTCTTATAGCCTTGGCAAGGTCGCACAAAAGCTCATCGCCAAGCTTAAAGCCGTTTCTCTCATTAAAAAGTTTGAAATTCGGGATATCGAAATGAATAAAAGAAATATCCTCTCGCCAGCTCTCATAAGATCCAAGGAACATCTGTGCCCTCTGGTAGAAGAAGGACATATTAAGAAGTCCCGTCAGATCATCAGTCTCCTGATTGGCGGAGAGGATCTCTGCCTCGGCGAAGGAATTACGATTTTTATTAAAGTACTCGTTCTGATCTACATCTACGATATAGACATAGTAATAGCTCTTGCCATCGTCCCTGTGAAGAAGATGTCCAAAATCCTCCACATAGCGCTCAATTCCGTCCTTGGTCACGATACGATAGCGGACATAGTCATGTTTCTTTTCACCAAAAATAGTCTGAGCCTGGATCTGATTCTCAATCCGCTTGTAGTCATCGGGATGAACCATACCCTTAAAAGTTCCGCCGGTCAGCTCAATGAATTCGCCCATGTTCTCACACCCATACATCTCAAGGACATTGGGTCCGGCATACAGGACATTCTCGATGTCGTTGTTCTCATAGATAAAGACCCCTCCCGGAAGACCTGTCGGAACAATACCACTAATACCTGCATCGTGAAACTTTTTTCCCATACTAACACCTCACTCAAAAAGGACAAAAAGAAACAAGAAATCAATAAAAACGGTACACTAAAATTTTATGATTAAATAAGCGTAGATGCAAGAAAATATTAAAACCGGAACGCAGCTTGTCACTGCGTTCCGGTTTGTCTAAACTCACAAATTGCCTGCTATTCAGTTAAGGTGCCAGATATCTCTGTTATATTCGTTAATTGTTCTGTCAGATGAGAAGTATCCGGCCTTGGCGATATTGGTGAGCATCATCTTCTTCCACTTATCGCGGTTCTCATAATCTGCAAAGATCTCATCCTTCTTGGCGATGTAGCTCTCAAGGTCGAGAAGTGTCATGAACCAGTCCTTGTTGAGGAGCTCATCGTGGAGTCTCTTTAAGTTCTCCTTGTGACCTACCTTAAGGGCCTCTTTGCTTGTGATGAAGTCTACAGCCTGTTTTACTACCTTGCTCTTCTTGTAGTAATCCTTGGAAACATAGTCAGCCTTCTTGTAGTGCTCGATTACTTCGTCTGCACTTGCGCCGAAGATATAGATGTTATCATCACCTACAAGCTCGTGAATCTCTACGTTAGCGCCGTCATCTGTTCCGAGAGTTACAGCACCGTTAAGCATGAACTTCATGTTACCTGTTCCTGATGCCTCCTTGGAAGCAAGGGAAATCTGCTCTGATACATCGCAGGCAGGAATAAGTTTCTCTGCGTAGCTTACGTTGTAGTTCTCTACCATAACAACCTTCATGTACTTATTAACATCAGGATCGTTGTTGATGATCTCCTGAAGAACAAGGATCAGGTGAATAATGTCTCTTGCAATAACATACGCAGGAGCTGCCTTAGCACCGAAGATAAAGGTGATAGGTCTTGCAGGCTTCTTGCCACCCTTGATCTCAAGGTACTTATGAATGATGTAAAGGGCATTCATCTGCTGTCTCTTGTACTCGTGAAGTCTCTTTACCTGAATATCAAAGATAGAATCAGGATCAACCTCTACTCCCTCGTGCTCCTTAAGGTAAGCTGCAAGCTCTTTCTTCTTGCCCATCTTGATCTCTTCAAGCTTATCAAGAACTTCTGCATCATCGATATGATCAAGGAGCTTCTCAAGCTTGTTTGCGTCCTTCTTAAAGCCATCGCCTATGGTCTGTGAAAGGAAGTCAGCCAGAGGATGGTTGCAGGAAAGGAGCCATCTTCTGAAGGTGATACCATTGGTCTTATTGTTGAACTTCTCAGGATAGATCTTGTAGAACTCATGAAGCTCAGAGTTCTTAAGAATATCCGTGTGGATAGCTGCTACACCGTTGATTGAGAAGCCGTAGTGGATATCGATGAAGGCCATGTGTACTCTCTTGTCCTTGTCGATGATCTGGATCTTAGGTCTTCTCTTATATTTCTCGCGGATTCTCTTATCAAGCTCCTTGATATAAGGTACAAGCTGAGGAACAACCTTCTCAAGGTACTCAAGAGGCCATGTCTCAAGAGCCTCAGCAAGGATTGTGTGGTTTGTATAAGCGCAGGTCTTGCTTACGACATTGATGGCTTCATCCATTGAGAATGCCTTCTCCTCTACAAGGATCCTGATGAGCTCAGGAATGATCATTGTAGGGTGAGTGTCGTTGATCTGGATCACTGCGTGGTTATGAAGCTCGTGAAGGTCATACTGGCGCTCCTTCTGCTCTCTTAAGATGAGCTGAGCTGCGTTTGATACAAGGAAATACTCCTGGTAGATACGAAGAAGATTTCCGCTCTCGTCTGAATCATCGGGATACAGGAACAGAGTAAGGTTCTTGTCAGTCTTGGTCTTGTCGAAGTCGATACCCTTCTTGACAAGGCTCTCATCGATTGTCTCAATATCGAAGAGACGGAGCTTGTTTACTCCTGTGTCATAGCCAACAACGTTCATGTTGTAGAGGCGTGATGTTACCTTCTCTTTGCCAAAAGACACTTCGAAGGTAGTGTCGGTCTTCTCAAGCCAGGACTGATCCTCGATCCAGTCGTTCTTCTCTGCGCACTGAAGGTGATCCTTGAACACCTGCTTAAAGAGTCCGAAGTGATAATTAAGGCCTATTCCCTCGCCTGCTAGGCCGAGAGTCGCAATTGAATCAAGGAAGCAAGCTGCAAGTCTTCCAAGTCCGCCGTTACCAAGAGATGGCTCAGGCTCGCACTCCTCAATAGCAGCAAGGTTCTTGCCGTTCTTCTCAAGGATCTCCTTAACCCTGTCATAAACTCTTAAATTGATAAGGTTGTTGGAAAGAAGCTTACCGATAAGGAACTCCATTGAAATGTAGTAAACCTTCTTCTCTCCGTTAGAAACCTCTGCCACATCCATAAGGCGTGTTGTCATCTCGAGAAGTACATAGTAGGTCTCCTGATCGGAAAGCTCTTTAAGTTTCTTGCCGAACTTCTCATCGGCGATCTCCTCAAGCTGTCCCTCCAGGTTAGTAACAAGTACATCCCTTTGCATATTTGTGTGCTTAGCCATTGCGTATCTCCTCTCATTGCTAATCCATTGTGATACTATTTTAAATATTACTCTGGAAAACGTTTTCTTGAATTCATGTTCTTAGATTACCACAGGAAAACGTTTTCCGCAAGTATTATTTAAACCAATCTTATACAGCGCCCAGCTGCATACGATAGTACTTCTCGTAGAGCCCTCCCTGCTTGATGAGCTCTTTGTGCTTACCTCTTTCCTTTATTCCATCGCCATCGAGAACAATGATCTCATCGGCTCCAAGGATGGTAGAAAGCCTGTGGGCGATGGTAATTGTGGTTCTTCCCACAGATAGTTTCTCAAGACTTTCCTGAATATATCTCTCGCTCTCATTATCAAGAGCACTGGTTGCCTCATCAAGGATCAGTATCGGCGGGTTCTTAAGGAAAACTCTGGCTATGGCGATCCTTTGTTTCTGACCTCCTGAAAGCCTTGCTCCCCTCTCGCCCACCTCGGTGTCAAAGCCATTAGGAAGAGTTTCGATAAAGTCCAGAAGATCGGCATTCTTTGCCGCCTCAACTATTTCTTCCATGGTCGCGTTTTCTTTTCCGTAGGCAATATTCTCTTTTACCGTACCATTGAAAAGATATACATCCTGCTGAACGATACCGATGTAGGACCTAAGTGACTTCTGGGTGACATCTCTTATGTCGGTGCCGTCGATCTTAACACTTCCGCCTGTAACCTCATAAAATCTGGGAAGAAGCGAACACAGCGTTGTCTTTCCTCCGCCGGAAGGACCAACAATAGCCACGTTTTTGCCGGCATCCACGTGCAGGTCTATGTGGTTAAGCACGGTTTCTTCTTTCTCATAGGAAAAAGACACATCGCAGTAGTCGATAACTCCCGTGACGTCCGAAAGCTCTTTTGCATCAGGTTTATCAACTATAGTGGGCATGGTATCCATTACCTCGCAGAATCTCTCAAAACCGGCCATCCCCTTCTGAAGCTGCTCAGTAAATTCTACAAGAACATTTACCGGATTTATAAAAATGTTGATGTAGAGGGCGTAGATTGCAAGGTCCTCGCCGGTCATGCTGCCCTTGGCGATAAAGAATCCGCCGGCCACCAGTACCGTTACAAACATCAGTCCCTCAAAGAAATTGTTGCCGGAGAAAAACAGCGCCATCTGCCTGTAGTTGGCCTTCTTTGAATCAAGGAATGCCAAGTTGGATTTGTCAAATTTCTTTTTCTCAATATCCTCACCCGTAAAGGACTTAACGACTCTTATGCCTCCGAGGGTGTCCTGAAGGGATGAGTTTATTCCCGCTATCTTCTTGCGGTTGTCGGAAAATGTCGCTCTCATGCGCTTGTTCTGACTTACGGCAAATACGGCCATGCAGACCACAACAAAAACAAGGCACAGAGTCATGGGCACATTTATGCGCATCAGCAGGATAAATGAACCGATTATCTTGATTATGGAGATGAAGATGTTCTCCGGACCATGGTGCGCAAGCTCCGAGATATCGAAGAGGTCGGAAACCAGTTTACTCATCATCTCGCCGGTGTTGTGCGTGTCATAGTAGGAAAAAGAGAAAGCCTCAAACCTCTCAAAAAGCTCGCCTCTCATGCCAGACTCAATCCTGGCACCCATCATGTGTCCCTGATAAGTTACATAGTACCTGCACAGGAGCCTGACAACGTACATGGCAATAAGGAGAAATGCTATGAGTCCGAGCCTGCTTAGTATCACGCTGCTCTCTTCAAGGAAAAGAGTGCTCCGCAGGATCCTGAGGAACTGCGGAAAAGTCAGGTCTATGACAGATAAAATGGATGCACACAAAAGATCCATTAAAAACACGCCGATGTATGGCTTATAGTAAGGGATGAATTTCTTTATCAGCTTCATTTAATTATGTCCTCATATTTCATTCTTACCAGAGTATGTGGAAGAATAACTTCTCTTCCCGGCTCGCCCTGCATCAGGCGGTTTAGTTCATCCAGGGCTTCTTCGGAAATTTTTACAAAGTCCTGTTTGACCGTATTCATCTGTTTCCCCACATACCCCATAAGTATTATGCCGTCAAATCCGCAAACAGGGCGGAATATATCCATATCGATAAGTGCCTTCATGGCGCCGATGGCCATCAGGTCCGATGCGCAGACCACGCAGTGGTGGTTCTTTGCATACTTCATTGTGATCTCGCGGGCTTTGAGCTCTGAGAATTTGCCGCTGCGTACCGTGAGCTTAAGTTTCTTTTCCGCACAGAGTTTCTTGATGCCCTCAAGTCTCTGGGCTGTAACGTAGCCGTTCTCATCTCCGGAGATGTAAAGGACCTTCTTACACTTGTTCTCGGTAATGGTCTTCTTGGCCACGTCGTACTGGGCTTGTACGTTATCAACGCTGACGCAGGAGGTGCTGTCCCCTGTCATGGGTGCGTCGATGACAACCATTTTAAAATGTTCACTCTTAATCAGCTTGTGGACCACTTTGTCCTTGGTGGTAAGACCATATACTATGATGCCCTTAATGCCCTGGGACTCAAAGTAGTTGGTGACTTCTTCCACCGTCATATCCTCGATCATGGAGGCAAAGACAGTGATGATATCCAGCTGCAACTCTTTTGCCCTGTGCACGGCACCTGAGATATACTGCATGCTGATCTCGTCGCTGGCCTCCGTTTCAAGATTTAATTTGATAAGCAGCGCCACACGTCCCATTTTCTTGGAAGAGAGGCTGGCAGCCACAGCATTTGGCACAAAGCCGAGTCTGTCCACCACTTCCATTACTTTGCTTCTGGTGTTCTCACTGACATTCGGATAATTATTTAAGACCTTGGAGACTGTTGATATGGCAACACCTGCCTCCTTAGCCACGTCTTTAATTGATACCATAGTATCCCCCACCTGACGGATTGTTTTTATGTAGGCTTGGAAAGCGTTTTCCAAGCATAGTTCTACTATATGGCTTTGGGGAGCTTTTGTCCATAAAATATCTATAAATTAAGGAAACTGAATATTTATGATGGTATAATTATTACTATGAAAAAGACAAAACTTATCATAATTACAATTGTATCTGCTCTGATACTCTCAGCCTGCAGCTCCACACCTGTTGCAGGGGAAATAGGTACCGAGCCGGCAGTCCAGAAACCTGCTGCCGGGGAAGCTCCTACAGGGAGTGCGGACTACGATGGCAGTGCGGCAAATGTTCGCCAAGACGACGGCAGAACAGTTGTCGGTATTTCCATGCCCGACAGACTCCTTGAGCGCTGGAATCACGACGGAACCTTTTTAAAAGAGCATTTTGAAGATAAAGGCTGCGAAGTAATATTAAAATATGCAAACAACCTGATAGATACCCAGATCAGCGACATCCGCTCCATGATAGACGGCGGAGCCGATCTTTTGGTAATAACCGCTGTTGACGGCGCTGCCCTTTCATCAATCCTTGATAAGGCCAAGTCTCAGGGCATCAAAATAATAGCCTATGACAGGCTTTTGATGAACTCGGATGCGGTTGATTATTATGTTTCCTATGATAACTACAAAGTCGGGGTTTTGCAGGCCGAATATATCATTGCAGCCCTTGGACTTAAGAATTCAAAAGATAGCAAAAATATAGAGTTTGTAACGGGAGATCCTGTAGATAATAACGCAAGGTTCTTTTACAGAGGTGCTGTTGATACTCTGATGCCTTACATTGAAAGCGGTAAGCTTACAGTGCCTTCCAACCAGCAGGGGTTCTATGAAACCTCTACAGCTCAGTGGTCCACTGATATTGCCCAGCAAAGACTCCAGATCATCTTAAACTCCTACTATCCGGAGGGTGTTAAGCTGGATGCTGTTCTTTGTGCCAACGACTCAACTGCCCTTGGTGCCACAAGAGCTATTGAATCCGATTATGTCGGCACAAACAGCGTTGTAGTCACCGGTCAGGATGCCGATGTCGCAAACATTTATAGTATTATCGAGGGAAAGCAGAGCATGACAGTATTCAAAGCCCTCAGGGATGAATCGGTTGTGGCCGTTGCCCTGGGTCTTTCCATACTCGAAGATGAAGAGCCCGACGGAAAACTGATAATGTCCTCAGGCTGGGATTTTGACTGTTCCTATAACACCACGGATTATGACAACGGAAGTAAGGTCGTTACTTCATTCCTGCTCAGCCCCATTACCATCACAAAAGATAACCTTGAAGATGAACTTTTTGATACCGGGTACTATGCACGAAATGCCTCAGGTCTAATTTACGCTGTTGAATAAAGTATAGCCGTTTCGACCTTTCTCTTTTGTCACATAAAGAGCTTTATCAGCGCATTCCATAAGCGTTCCGGAATCCTTGGTATCCAGCGGATACATTGCACATCCGATACTTACGGTCAGCTCAAGATCGCCCTTCGAAGTTTTGAAGGGCGTTTTTGTTGCCTTTAATATGTCCTCGCAGATCTTCCCTGCTCTGTCGTGGCTGGGATCTTTGAATAGTCCGCAGAATTCGTCTCCGCCGAGCCTTGCAAAAGTCAGATTCCTGTCTGCAAGTTTCTTTAGTCTCTGACCAACTCCCACAATTACCTCATCGCCTACATTATGCCCGTAGGTGTCGTTGATGTTCTTAAAGTGGTCAACGTCCAGCATGATAAGACCATAGGATTCCGACTGGCTTATTGCCTGGTTCATATCTTCAATGATCTTCATCCTATTAGGCATCTTCGTCAGGAAGTCTGTCCTTAGCATATTCTTTCTGCGATTGTTGGTTGAATAGAGAATTGTGATAATGACTATGAGCAGCAGTGCTATGACAATTGCAAGATTACTGATTATCTTGTTGTCGCGGTAGAACTTGGCAAAGTTCCATCTCTCGTTTATTATCACAGACCCTGCCGGCAACTGAGAGTTTTTCAGGCCAAACCTATCCATGGCCTTCTGTTCAAAGAATGTGGCAGTTATGGTATTTGACTGCAGAGGTATGTTATCTGCAGATTCACCTCTAAGTATGCTGGCAGCCGCCTCTCCTGCTGTTCTGCCCGCCTCATAGAAGGAATAGGAAATTCCGCCAAGAACCCCATGTCCGATGTCCGCAGACGCAAGCCTGAAGATAGGAACACTGGGTGCTGTTTCACTGATGAAATCAGCAGCGTTTTTAAGGGAATAGCTCTTTCTCTCACCGTCCGTAGAAAAGTCCAAAAACAGGATAATGTCTTTTGCCCCAAGATCATGAAAGACATCTTCAAGACCGTTTGCCGTGTAGTAAGAAGTGTTCACGATATTGTACTCAAGCTCGGGGTGATTCTCGCTAAACTTCATGAACTCCACATAATCGCCCTGTCCGGCAACGGAGGAATCCACTACAACTACAAGATGATCTCTCTCCGGGAAAAGAGCTTTCATAAGGGCATAGTTTCCCTCAAAATCCGGACTCTCGGCGATTCCGGTGGAATTCTTCATTGCAGCGGCTGTGACAGCCTCGGTTTTGTTGTTGATTCCCATGAATACGATCGGAAGATCAGGGAACATGACGTTTCTGTTATTGATGGCATATCTGAGAGCAAGATCATCTGCCACAACCACAAGGTCGAAATTACGTGCCGAAAAGACCTTGTACTTAAGGTATTTGTCGAAATTCATAATATCTACGGCTCCGTAATACACATCGGAGTCCATGAATTCGTAGGTGATCTCTGCATTGATGCCTTCAAGCCCCTTTTCGAAACCATCGAGCTGGTCGGGAACTGTGGCGTTAGAATAGCTGTAAGAGGAAATAAAGAGAATTCGAAATTGACGCTCGAAATTATCCTGCGCACAGGATGTCTGCGCGCAGGATAAAGCAAGAATCAGAATTAAAAATGAGGTTATTAAATACCTTATTATCTGTGTCGTTTTTCTCATTTTTCAGCGTCATTATCTGGCTACAACTTTTGATCCTTTATGCCTTACGATTGTACTGTTTCCGCCGTTCCTTATGGTCTCTTTTACAAATGCATTCATGATATCTTTGTAAGTAGTCTTGCCATCTTTGTTATAAGCGGTTTCAAGGCTGTCAAAGTCATTGCCTTCGTATGCTATAGCCATTGCATTGTTATCTGCTGTCTTCATCAGGAAGAGTGTATTGCCATCACTCTTTACTGTTAAGTATTCGTAGTCCTCGTAATCCAGGAAGCTCTCAATATCTTCTACTGCGCCTTCCATAGCATCAGATGCTGCATCCATATCCATGGGAACAGGAGTCTGAGGGATTTCCTCGGTATCTATGTCGATGGCAGCTGCTTCTTCTGCTGCCGGTGCTTCTTCGGGTACAGGAATTGCATCAGGCACAGGGGCTTCTTCTGGTGCAATGGTTCCTTCGTCTGGTGCTGACTCGGCTGCTGCCTGTTCTGCTGCGAGCATAGCTGCTGCTACGGGATCAAGGTCTGCTGTTTCAGGTGCAGGAGCTTCCTCTGCCGGAGATTCTGCTGCAGGTGTTTCGATGAGGGCATCTACTTCTGCGTTAAGAATTGCGTCGAGGTTCTCTGCAGGAGTTTCTGCGGGGATATCTGCAGGAATTTCCTCGGTTGGCATTTCTGCCGGAATCTCAACTGCAGGAGCTGCCTCTGCTGCCATCATCGCTGCCATAACTGCATCCATCTCAGCAGGTGCTTCCTCTATAGGCGGTGTATCTGCTGCCATTGCTTCTGCAGGCATTTCTGTAGCAGGTGTTGCTGCTGCCATTGCTGCCATAACTGCGTCCATGTCGGAAGATGTGTCCTCTGTAGGAGCATCTGCCGGAAGTTCTGCAGGAGCTGTCTCTGCTGCGGCCATCGCTGCCATTATTGCATCTGCTTCTGAAGGTACTTCTTCTGCAAGTGCCTCTGCAGGAATTTCTGTAGGTGCTGCTTCTGCTGCCATCATCGCTGCCATAACTGCATCCATGTCAGATGGTGCTTCATCTGTAGGAATGTCTGCCGGTGCTTCTGCCGGGATGTCTGCTGGTGCTTCTACCGGGATGTCTGCTGGGATGTCTGCTGGCATCTCTGCAGGTGCTTCTGCTGCAGGTATATCAGCTGGCATCTCTACAGGTGCTTCAGCTTCTGCTGCTGCCATCGCTGCCATCATTGCATCCATATCTACAGGCGCCTCTGCTGCAGGTGCCGCTTCTATAGGTGGCGTATCTGCTGCCATCGCTTCTGCAGGCATTTCTGCTGCAGGTGTTGCTGCTGCCATTGCAGCCATCATTGCTTCCATATCTGAAGATGTATCAACTGTAGGCGCATCTGCAGGAAGTTCTGCCGGAGCTGCTTCCGCTGCAGCCATCATTGCTTCCATATCTGCAGGCGCTTCTTCTGCCGGTGCAGCCTCTGCTGCGGCCATCGCTGCCATCATTGCATCCATATCCACAGAGGCTTCTTCTGCCGGTGCTTCTGCAGGTATATCTGCGGGCATTTCTACCGGTGCTGCCTCCGCCGCTGCCATTGCTGCCATCATTGCATCCATATCCACAGAGGCTTCTTCTGCCGGTGCTTCTGCAGGTATATCTGCGGGCATTTCTACCGGTGCTGCCTCCGCTGCCGCCATTGCTGCCATCATTGCATCCATATCCACAGGGGCTTCTTCAGCTGGAGCTTCTGCAGGTATATCTGCGGGTATTTCTACCGGTGTTGCCTCCGCCGCTGCGGCTGCTTCAGCTGCAGCTGCATCAGCCATCATGGCTGCCATTACAGGATCTATATCAGCCGGAACCTCTTCTACCGGCGCTGCTTCTGGTGCCGGAGCCTCTGCAGGCGCTTCTTCTGCTGCCGCCATTGCTGCCATCATTGCATCTACATCGGTTGCAGTCTCAGCGTTTGCCATTGCTGCCATCATTGCATCTACATCAACAGGTGCTGCAGGAGCTTCCTCTGCCGGAGCCTCCTCTGCAGGCGCCATTCCGGCATCTGCCATCGCTGCCATAGCTGCTGCCATTGCATCAGCTTCTGCTGTTTCCGCAGGACTTGGAGCATCAGCACCGCCGGCCATAATAGCATCAAGGCTAGGAATATCCTCTATTGGTGCCGGCTCAGCCGCTTTCTTACGTCCGCGCTTAGGCTTAGGTGCCTCCTCAACAGGTGCTGCCTGCGCAGCCTCATTTGCTCCCATAGCTGCCAAAAGATCATCCACATTCGCAGTCGAAAGATCCTGTCCATTAAGAATATCCTGAGTGCTCATGCCTTCCATGCTGATTCTCCTTTCATGCCAGTAAGTATATTTGAAAGTAATAATAGTCGGAATTACACACATATATTATCGCCCAAATTCGTCAGAAAACATAGTAAATTTTCTATAAATTCCGCTATTCCGTAAATTTCTTAAGATTTCCTTAATGTTGTTTACATCCGCATCTGCATTTGCTATATTGTCTTTCGGCGAATCTTTGTGTGGCACTCAGCCTCACATGCCAAATGTCCGCCTGCATTCGCAGGAACATTTCAACTTTTTTGTTAAAGGGTTATGCATTATATAAATCATTTGTCAGAAAAGACACCAGAAAGGAAATCAACAAATTGAATCACACAGAAATCTATATCGAGCGAAAGCTTGAACTGGAAGCATCCATCAAGAAACTAGAAAGCAAACTAGCTTCAATGCCAAAAGAAACGCTTGTATGCTACAAGCACAAAATTGGAGATAAAAAGTATCCACAGTTTTACAAACAAGTCATGAAAAATGGGCATCCTCAACGTCAATATCTCTCGCACAAGAATATTGCTGAAGCCAAGCTGCTTGCACGTAAGCTTTATTATTCACAACAAATAGCAGACATGAAAAATGAGCTAAGTTGCATAAATTACTATATTAAGAATCGAGTTGTCACTGACCCATCAGCACTCCTCTCATTAGGTTCACCATACCGAAAGCTATTGGTAAACAATGATGCTGTACTGGCCAATTGGGAGTATCTTCCCTATAACAAAAGTACAGACCATCCCGAGCATCTAACAGTGCCCGCGCCAAAAGGCGAATTCGTTCGTTCGAAATCAGAATCAAATATTGCACAGATCTTATATTCTCACGGCATACCATATCGTTATGAAGAAATACATGATATCTATGGTTATCCAATGGCAACAGACTTTACAGTCATGAATCCTAAGACAGGTCAGATAATTCTTTGGGAGCACTTCGGTCGCTGCGATGATCCCGGTTATCAGAGTACCGTGGATTTCAAAATGTATCGTTACATCCGCGACGGATATCTTCCAGGCGTGAATTTCATCACAACCTATGAGGACAGCAAGCATCCACTGGACTTCGTCTTAGTTGAAGAAATCATAAAGAAATTCTTCCTCTGATGCTTTACCTGTCAATCCGCTAAAAGTCTCTCTTCCAGCCATAAATTAAAACTCGGAAAAGACTTTTGTGCAATTCTTTTACCAGTCAATCCGCCAAAATCTTTCTTCCCTGCCATAAATCAAGGCTTGGAAAAGGCTTTTGTGCAATTCTTTTACCTGTCAATCCGCCAGATAACTCCCTCCCAGCCATAAAATAAAGCTTGAAAAAGGCTTTTGTGCAATTCTTTTACCTGTCAATCTGCCAAAAGCCTTCCTCCCTGCCATAAAATAGAGCTTGAAAAAGACTTTTGCGCAATTCTTTTACCTGTCAAATCTGCCAAAACCCTCCTCCTTGCCATAAATCAAGGCTTGAAGAAAGCTTTTGTGCAATTCTTTTACCTGTCAATCCACCAGAACCCTCCCCCCCTGCCACAAAAAAGCCACGGCACCGGAAATTCCCAAAGATTCCCAAAGCCGTGGCTCCTATTTACCACTCACCAGTCACAAATCGGCTCAAGCAAGTGTTCCACTTGCTTTTTAAAAAGGCATTCCATCCCTAAAGATACTAAGCACATCCATAATAGTCGCAACAATCCATATTATTCCGAGTATCACTCCGCAAATATATATAATGCCTACCCTTTTTGCGAAATCACTCTTAGGATATATCCCCCACGTTATAACAGCCATCAAACATCCGGCAACCATGAACATGACAAATACTGAAATTTTCCCGGAAACGCCGCCCAATAGCCCCATGATTCCAAGAGCAATAGCTATAAGGCATAACGGATTAGCCTTTTCGTTTTCCTCATCAATAGCCTGCTGGTGCATTTCAAAATCAAAGTCGATTAGGTTTTCATTATCTTGATTCATCATACTTTCTCAGGCTCCGGGTATTCTACTCCAAATGTCTCAACAGTAACGCTCTTCATCTTCTGCTCGTTAACAGGCTTGTCGTTCCAGTCAGTATCGGTCTCAGCGATCTTGTTTACAACATCCATTCCCTCAATCACCTTACCGAATGCTGCGTAATCGCCATCTAAGTGAGGAGAAGTCTTGTGCATGATAAAGAACTGTGAGCCAGCTGAATCAGGCATCATGGATCTTGCCATAGAAAGCACGCCCTCGGTATGCTTAAGATCATTCTTAAATCCGTTTGATGAAAACTCACCCTTAATTCCGTATCCGGGGCCACCGATTCCGATTCCTTCAGGATCTCCGCCCTGAAGCATAAAGCCCTTGATAACTCTGTGGAAGATCAGTCCGTCATAGAACTTCTTGTTGATAAGAGAGATGAAGTTGTTAACCGTATTAGGCGCGATCTCAGGATAGAGCTCCGCCTTCATCACATCTCCGTTTTCCATTGTGATTGTAACTACTGGATTCTGTGCCATTTAATTCTGATTCTCCTTTTAATTTGCAATTATTGATACAGCGTGGTAATACTCATCACTGCCACGATCGCAGGTCACCTGAACATTCTTATCAAGAAGAAGAACAGGGCATCTCGAGAAGTTGGTGGCTGCATCGAGCTTAATCTGCATTACGCCTCCGCTTGTACTCAGGAATAATGTGTTCTCAGTTGTATCACCTGTAACCCTACCTGAAATGGTAACTCTAGCCCCTGAATCAAGTGAAACCTCAGGCGCTGCTGTTGCGCTGTTGTTCACAATCCTTGAAGCATGGTTCCAGGCATCCGACCCTCTGTAGAAATTAACGGTAACTTTCTGTCCGGGTAAAAGAACTCTTGAAGCACTTACATCTGTTGCAAGATCAAGTACTATCTGCATTGTTCCACCGGATGTATTTAAGTAAAGAAGCGAAGTAGTTGTGCCTTTCTCAACTGTTCCGCTTATACCTGATCCAGAAGCAGCAACACCTGTCGACGATCCTGATGAAGTAGAAGCTCCTGCCACATCAGAAATTGAAAGGGCATGCATATATGCATCTGACCCTCTGGCAACCACAACCTGAATTGTCTTGCCGATGATGAGGAACTTAACACCGCTTACATCTGTGCTCTCATCTATCTTGATCTGCATGGTTCCGTTATCAACCACCAGATAAAGCATCTCCTCAGTAGTTCCCTTGGCAATTGTACCCTTTACAGTCGCCTTGGTTGAATTATCTATAGCAACTTTTCCAACGGAAGAATTTCCGGTTATCTTAGATGCGTGCCAGTACCCATCACTGCCTGTATAGCAGTTAGCTGTAACTGAATTACCGGGTAAAAGAAATCTCGCATTAACTATCTCTGTGTTACCATCGAGCTTAATCTCAACCGTACCTCCACTGGTTGAGAGATAAAGCTTATCTGCTGTAGTCTTGTCAGAAACCGTTCCGGAATAGGTTGTTTCAGAGGCAACGGCTCTTGCAGGGAAACGTCCCAATCCTAAAACAACACAAGACAGCAACAAAATCACACTGAGATATATTGCATTTATCTTCTTCATAGACAATCCCCCTTCACAACATTCACACACAATATATTACCAATTTACAGCTTAATTATACATCATATTGTGGTATGTTGTGAAGTCAGAGATCACGCCTTCATAATAATCTTTTTACTCATCTGTTTCTTCAATCGCTTTGGATTATTCGTGCTCTTACCACGGGTTATTCTGTCCACCTGTGCCTGAGCCCTCGCCGTCTTCATCACCGCCGGCTCCGGAGCCGTCCTCGTCGCCGCCGATGTAGTCAGACCACTTTTCCAGATCATCCTGCTGGTCCTTCCTGTCCTCTAAGGCGTCCTTCTTGTTCTCCTCAAGCTCTTTCTGAATCCTCTTTTCCATGTCGTTTCCGCTCTTGCCACTGTTTGAAGAGTCGCCGTCATTATTCTCCTGTGGAGGGTCCTCTTGTGGCTGATCGGAGTTGTTACCACTGTCGGGGTTTTTGAGCTTCTCGATCATGGCATCGATGTCTTCTTTGAGCTGCTGGGCATCGGCATTATGTCCCTCGCCCTCGTCACTGGCGCAGCCTTTTTCCAGAAGCAGATCTCTTGCCTTGTACAGGATGAAAAGAGCTGTATCAATCTTTTCCTGTGAATCAAGGTTATAGAAATCGATGGTATTGCACAGTGACAGCGCCATATTGATTCTGATAAGGCAGTCTTTATCCTCAGGCGGATAGTTCTCCAAAGCCTTGGTGTAATAAGCAATCGCCGAATTATAATCGCCCTTTTTGTACGCTGCATTGCCCAGATTATAGTAAGGAACATAGCTCTCGGGGAAGTTCATCTTAAGGAGCTTCTCCTCGGCTTCGGTATCATATTCTTCATTGTTATAAGCCTGTACAAACAAATGATTGGTAATAAGCCTTGATCCAAGCATAATTGCAACGATAAGGATTATTATTCCAACAAGCGCGATAAAATAATACTTTAGAGGAATTCTTCTCATGATCACAACCTCCCCCTTCTTGCTACCAGTATTATCTCGATAAGCACCATAAGCATAAGCGGATATGCAAAGATGAAGTAGATATCCTTCTTGACCTCTGCACCATCTCCGCTTTCAATGATGGTCTTGCTGCTCTCCTTGATAAGCTCAACACTTCCCATAAGTGATGAGTTACCGTTATTCATGTTCATGTATTCAACGCCGAGACCCTCTGCGATCTTCTTAAGATTAGTCTCGTCAATCTTTGATACAGCATCCTTATGGGTGCTGTAATCATAGATATAGTGATTTCCGTAGTTGTTTTTCATCTTACCGCCACTCTCAGAACCATAGCCAAGAACAGCACCTGCGTCCACGTACTGAGCAAGTTCGCTGTAGTCCTTAAGCTCTTTTCCGTTAGTGATCTCACCGTCGCTTATGAAAAAGACAATTGTCTTCCTGTTCTCTTTCCTGTTGGAGGACAAAAGAAGGCTCTCTATGTCCTGATAGGCAATTGAAAGGTCACTTCCCTTGGCATAGTAACTGTCAGGACTCTCAAAGGTATCCAGCAGATCCCTGATATACTGAAGGTCCTGTGTAAAAGGCGCAAGAACATGCGCAGTATCATCGAAGGTCACAAGGCCAAAGTTACTACCTGCAAGCTCATCAATGATATAGTTCACATCCTTGGTGACGCCTGTCATTCTCTCTTTCTTGCCGTTGTAGTCCTGAGCCCACATGCTGATGGTGTTATCAATGATGAATAAAACGTCCAGGTTCTTGGTTGCAAACTCGTACTTGGTCTCGACCATGACAGGTCTCATGCCAATGATAAGCGCAAGAACATAGATGATCGTCAAACGCGCAAGGGTACCAATCCTGTCTCCTGTCTTTGCTTTATTTTTAATTACAAGATACGCTGTTACTCCGAACAATACAGCAAATACTGCCAGCATTGTTCCCAGCGGAAAAATAGGTTGTATGCTCATTTCTGTAATACCAATCCTGCCATGCAGCCAATCGCAAGGCAAATAAACATGATGATAAACGGAACTCTGGGAAGGTCCACTGTCTGTCTGGTCATTACGATCTTGACCAGCATTGCTTCCTGTTTCTGAATATCCTGCACAATCTCGGATACAGATTGGGACTTGGTTCTTATGTAGAACTTACCTCCCGTGGTCTCCACAGCGCTCTTAAAGCCGTTTAAGCATGAGGAATAATCATACTCCTCAGGCATATAGAACTTCTCCTCTGAAGGGAAGATTCCAAACACGGTAACCTTGTTCTTCTTGCAATACTCCGACGCCTCTTTTAAATTAAGAACCTCTCTGCCATAGACATTCAGCTCATTGTCCGTGCACATGATGATAACTCTGGTCCTCTCTGAATTACCAAGGTAGGGAAAAGAGTATAACGCTGTGCCAAGGCCTTCTCCGATAAGAGAGGATCCTCTGTAGTAGTTGTCGTATAAAGTTCCCGCCTCAAAGTAGTCAAGCTTATCCTGAAGCTCATCAAATCTCTGACGCTTATCATCCGGGATTTCACCTAAGGTCTCGTATAGCTGAAGATATTCTTCCTCATACTCTTTTTGCATCATGAAGTACTCGTGAAGGGCATCCAGCCTGTCAATTACATAGTCATAATCATCCGTCAGCGGAACATAAGTAACCGAGGAAGTATTGAAAATACTGATTCCAAACCTGTCGCCCTCAAGACCGGCTACCACGTTCTTAAGATAATCCGTGATCTCTGAGTTAAGGTCATATAGCGAATAGGAAACGTCCAAACACAGGATGATATCTCTTTTCTTAACACCGCTCACAACATCGTCGGTCCTGTAGGGCCTTGCTGCCAGGAAAAGAGATGCAACAATACTAAGGATCATTCCGACAAGCATAATGACAGTCAAAACCCTGTACCTTATGTTAAGGCTTCTGTAGAGCTTGGAATTTCTGATCCTTCCCGTGTTAGCCGCCTTGATACCGGTGCTGTAGCTTGTCTTTTGCCGCCTGTATATTAAGTAAATAACAAGAAGCGCTGCCACCAGGACTACCATGCCGATGATGACAACGTTTAGATACATTAACTCCATGCTTTGATCACTCCCACTGCCTTGTTACAGGACTCTGCAAAGTCCTTGTCCTTTGCCTTCTCATCCTCGGCAAACTCGGGCACGTAATACTCCTCCATAAGGACGTCCAGCTTCTTGATCCCAAATGCCTTTACTTCCTTAATGGTAAAATTCTCAACATTGATACCGGTCACCTCATGCACAAACTCCCTTATCAGTGCACTGAGCTGCTGGTATCCTTCTCTTTTATCTACCTTATTCTGTGTATAGTTGTTCAAAAGAGCCTGAACCCTGCCAATATACTGATTCTTGACCCTGTAGATCATATCGGGAGACATTGCTATCTTCCTTGCTGCAGGCCTTGGGACTTCCTTCTTTTTCCGAAGAGCATTAAAAACCTTAATAAGGAAAAAGACAATGGCCGTAAGGGCAATTGCCCCTAAAACCACTGCAATTAAAGTCACCCACCAGCTATATTCAAATGGATGTTGCAATTTAACCGTAGTAACCATTTCTATACCTTTCAAGAAGCGCAATCGTGCTGTCTATTATCTGCTCCTGTCTTGCAATTGTAGTAAGGCATGCCTTGTTGCGCTTGCAGATTTCTGACGCCATACCGTAGATTTCTTCTCTCTGCCGTAATTCTTCCTCGTGAAGAGCCTTGCTGTGAGAGAGGAAAAACCTCTCGTAGCGGCTCAGATCACTGTCAAATACCGTATCGCCTGTAAGGAACGCGTCATCAATATTAATAACAAGAAGATCATGCTCTTTGGTTATGCTCCTGACAAGTCCATCGCTTAGCTGCGCAAGGCCTTCCATATCGGTCAAAAGAAATATGATCATCCTCTTATGTACCGTATTTAAAATCTCAGTAATAGTATCCGGAATGGATCGCACAGAGTCTGTCTCGGCCTTTTTCTCATAATCATAGAGAAGGCTCTCCAGGTGATCAGTACCTGACTTAAAGTAGCTGATGCTGGTGTTTTGATCCTCCGGATATGCAAGGGCATAATCCGCACCGTTTCTTCCTACGATGTAGGCAAGGGTCCCGAAAGTCATGAGCATGAGCTCTTTCTTGGATTCACCTCCCGTGGTGTCACCAAGGAGCTTGCTTCCCCTGTCACAGATGAACATGACATTGTGCCTTCTGTCGGTCATATATCTGCGCACAAGAATAGAACCCATGCGGGATGAAGACTTCCAGTCAATATCATGGACGTCATCTCCGATGGCATATTCCTTGAGATCATCGAACTCCAGGCTCCTTCCTCTGTGAATCGAATGGAAGTCACCGTCAAGAATATTGGAGGTCTTTCTCTTTGTATAAAGAGCTACTGCTCTCCTTATCTTGGATAAATACTCATAATCAATCTTCATCACGGTGCCTTTACTGAATTAACCAGTCCGTCGATAACTGCCTCAACAGGCACGTTATCTGCTACTGCTGAATAGTTAAGTCCGATTCTGTGGCGAAGAACCTGGTGGCTCACCTGCTTTACATCCTCAGGTGTAACATAGGTTCTGCCCTGAATAAGTGCTGTTGCCTTGGCCATCTTAAGGAATGCGATGGAAGCACGTGGGCTTGCTCCGATGCGGACATATCTTCCAAGTTCAAGACCCTGGATCTGTCCTGCGCGTCTGGAGGCAACAACTATGCTTGAGATGTACCACTTAATAGCATTATCAACATAAACCTTATCTACAATCTCCTGAACCTTATCAACGTCTGAGATTGTAAGAACAGGCGGATCAACACGTGATATAGCACCTGTCTCCATACGGCTTAAGATCTCAACTTCTTCAGCAGCTGTAGGGTATGTGATAACCTCTTTTATCAGGAATCTGTCAGTCTGGGCCTCAGACAAAGGATAGGTTCCTTCCTGCTCGATGGGGTTCTGAGTCGCGATAACAATAAAGATATCCTCAGGCATGTGATAGCTCTTTCCACCGATGGTTACCTGCTTCTCCTGCATGGCTTCAAGCATGGCAGACTGAGTCTTGGCGCTGGAACGGTTTACCTCATCAAGAAGAACGAAATTAGCAAATACAGGTCCTAAGATATTCTCAAACTTACCGGTTGCCTGGTTGTAGATCTGGGTTCCGATGATATCGCCCGGAAGGAGGTCAGGTGTACACTGGATTCTTGCAAACTTACCGTCAACGGCATCTGAAATTGCCTTGGCAGCTGTGGTCTTGGCAAGACCGGGAACAGACTCAATAAGGATATGTCCGTCTGCAAGGATTGATCCGATCAGCGAAAACTTAAGCTGCTGCTGGCCTACAACCTTGGCGTCAAAGTAATCTGAAAGCTTTCTTATTACTTCCTGTGAATAGCCAAACTCCTCTTCTGTAATTGTTATATTGCTGCTTTGTACTTCCATTTTATTTCTCCGTTTCTTTACCTGATAATGGATCTTAAGTTGTTCATGATCCCTTCTGCTATATCAGGCTTATTCATTGAATATACATGTATGTGGCTAACGCCGTTGCTGATAAGATCTATGATCTGGTCACAGGCATAAATGATGCCGGCTTCCTTCATCTTGTCGGGCTCGTCTGCAAATCTGTCCACCATGATCTTCATCTTCTGTGGAATGGTTGAACCTGAAAGCGCAACGCTTCTGGCCACCTGCTTAGCATTGGTAATAGGCATGATTCCGGGAACTACCGGTACTTCTATGCCCTTCTCTCTTATTCTGTAGAGGAACTGATAGAGAGCCCCGTTGTCAAAAAACATCTGGGTTGTCAGGAAGTCGCATCCGGCATCAACCTTTTCCTTGAGATGCTGGATATCCTCTGACTGCCTTGCACACTCAACATGTCCCTCGGGATAGCATGCTCCGCCGATGCAGAAGGAATCGTCTATCGATTTGATGTCGTAGATCAGCTCAGTTGCATGGTCGTAGTCAAAAGAGATTCTTCCCTCCTTGGGAATATCGCCCCTGAGGGCCATGATGTTTTCAATGCCTCTCTCTTTGTACTCGTTTACAACGCTCTTAACCAGATCCTTGGTAGATGAGACGCAGGTAAGGTGCGCAAGTACAGGGACTGAAAATCTGTCCTGAAGGTCACCTGCGATCTTGGCGGTATTCTTGCTGGTTCCGCCGCCTGCTCCGTAGGTAACGCTCATAAAGTCAGGTGAAAGAGCTGCTATCTCAGAGGCAGCTTTTTCTACAGCCTCAAACCCCGCATCTGTCTTGGGCGGGAAAACCTCAAAGGAGAGGGTTACATCTTTTTCCTTAAATAACTGACTTATCTTCATACACATTCTCCCCGTTATCAAACATTTATCTCAGCTGTTACTCCAAGCTCTTTCTCGTTGGCCTTAAGGATTGGCTTAACTACTTCATCAAGGAATTTCTCAACCTGATGAGCACTGCAGCCAACGTATTTCTTGGGATCCATTGAAGCCTGAAGCTCTTCAAGGCTTAAGTGGAATGCAGGATCTGCTGCGATGAGCTCAAGGAGGTTATTGTCCTTACCCTCTACCTTGACAGTCTTGCCGGCTTCCATTGAGAGCTCTCTGATCTTCTCGTGGAGCTCCTGTCTGTCACCACCTGCCTTAACAGCATCCATCATGATATTCTCTGTTGCCATGAATGGAAGCTCAGCGAGCATGTGCTTCTCGATAACCTTCGGATAGACCACAAGACCATCTACTACATTAATACACAAGTCAAGAACTCCATCTGTTGCAAGGAATCCTTCAGGAATCGAAATTCTCTTATTGGCTGAATCATCAAGGGTTCTCTCAAACCACTGTGAAACCTCGGTGATTGCAGGGTTTAAAGCATCTATCATAACATATCTTGAGAGTGAGCAGATTCTCTCACTTCTCATGGGATTTCTCTTGTAAGCCATAGCTGATGAACCGATCTGGCTCTTCTCAAATGGCTCTTCAACCTCTTTAAGGTGCTGAAGAAGTCTGATATCCTGAGCCATCTTGGTTGCTGATGCGCAGATTCCGGAAAGAACGTTTATAACCTTCATATCAATCTTACGGCTGTAGGTCTGTCCTGAAACTGCCATGCATCCCTTAAAGCCCATCTTCTTGGCAAGCATGGGATCAAGCTGATCAACCTTAGAAAGGTCTCCGTCAAAGAGCTCGAGGAATGATGCCTGAGTTCCTGTTGTACCCTTTGATCCAAGGAGCTTCATGTTATCAAGTACATAGTCAAGGTCCTCAAGATCGATGGTGAAATCCTGAAGCCAGAGACAAGCTCTTTTACCTACTGTTGTAGGCTGTGCAGGCTGGAAATGAGTAAAGCCAAGGGTAGGCTGATCCTTGTACTTGTCAGCAAATACAGAGAGCTTATCGATGACGTTGATGAGCTTCTTGCGAACAAGTCTGAGTGCATCAGTCATGATGATGATGTCAGTGTTATCGCCAACGTAGCAGCTGGTTGCGCCGAGGTGGATGATACCCTTTGCCTTAGGGCACTGCTGACCGTAGGCATATACGTGGCTCATTACGTCGTGACGGACTTCCTTCTCACGGGCTTTTGCAACGTCGTAGTTGATATCCTCAGCGTGCTCTTTGAGCTCGTCGATCTGCTCCTGAGTAATGTTAAGGCCAAGGTCTTTTTCAATCTCAGCAAGGGCGATCCACAGCTTTCTCCAGGTCTTAAACTTCATATCCTGTGAAAAGATATACTGCATATCACTGCTTGCATAACGCTCTGACAATGGACTGGTGTAACGATCTGTACTCATAATTCTCCTCCTGACATTTCCTCTATTATTGATTATTTTTCGTAGCTTCCTCTGATATCTTCTGTTGGCGGATCCATCGGATACTTACCTGTAAAACATCCCTTGCAGATTGAGAGCTTACCTCCAACCATTTCCTCAAGCCTTTCAAGCTCAAGGTAAGCCAGGGAATCTGCTCCGATGATCTTGCAGATATCGTCAACATTTCTGTTATAGGCAATGAGCTGGTCTCTTGCCGGTACGTCCGTTCCAAAGTAGCATGGCCAGAGGAACGGCGGAGAGCTTACTCTCATGTGCACCTCTTTTGCCCCGGCATCTCTAAGCATTCTCACAATCCTGTCTGAGGTTGTTCCGCGGACGATGGAGTCATCTATCATGATGATCCTCTTACCGCTTACTGCGCTCTTAAGGGCGTTAAGCTTAACCTGAACGCTGGATTCACGGTTCTTTTGTTTGGGTTTAATAAAGGTTCTTCCGATATAAGAATTCTTTACAAAGGCCTGTCCGTACGGAATTCCTGACTCAAGGGCGTATCCTAATGCTGCCACGTTTCCTGACTCCGGAACACCTACGACCATGTCGGCATCTACCGGTGAATCCTTGGCAAGAAATCTTCCTGCTGCGATCCTGGCATCGTAAACGCTGATTCCGTCTATGGTGCTGTCCGGCCTTGCAAAGTAAATAAACTCAAATATGCATCTGGCCTGCTTGTCATGATCTATGCACAGGCTCTTATCTGATTTAATCCCGTACTCAGGAGATATGGTAACTATCTCTCCGGGCTCAACATCTCTTATGAAGGTTGCGCCGATAGTATCAAGGGCGCAGGTCTCGGAAGCAAGGACATAAGTATTCTCTCTTCTTCCTATTACCAAAGGCTTAAAGCCGTATGGGTCTCTTGCTCCGATGAGCTTTCTGGGAGACATGATGACCAGGCTGTATGCGCCTTTTATCTTGAGCATTGCTCTTCCAACCGCTTCCTCGACGGAGTGGCAAAGGAGCCTCTCCCTTGCGATGTGGTAAGCAATGACCTCTGAATCAATGGTAGTTTGAAAAATAGCACCGGTATAAGCAAGTTCATGCCGAAGCTCCGGTGCGTTAATAAGGTTGCCGTTGTGCGCCATCGCCAGGGCTCCCTTTACATAATTAAGAACAAGGGGCTGGGCATTTTCTCTTGTGCTGCTTCCTGCAGTGGAATAGCGCACATGGCCGACGCCGATATCCCCTTTAAGTTTATCAATATCTTCGTGAGTAAAAGCCTCATTTACAAGGCCCATATCCTTGTAGCTGAGTATCTTGCCCTTAGGGCCCTTTGTATCACTGACAGCGATACCACAGCTCTCCTGGCCTCTGTGCTGAAGGGAGACCAATCCGTAATAGATGGAGTCTGCAACATCCCCTCCGTCAAAGTCATACATGCCAAATACACCGCACTCTTCCCCAAGGTGCTTGTAGCTTTCAGTCCTGTTTAGATCTTTCATTTTTCTCCTCTTTTTTCTTATAAGAAAAAACTGCTCACAAACACGAACATAATAACAAATCTTGGCCTGTGTGGCAACAAAAAAGGGTGTGATAAATCTGTGACAAACGGGAGAGTATAGTGTAATCAGAATCAAACAAGAGAGATAACTAAAGACTAATAAAACAGAGGCTTTAGTAAACAACAGATTAAGAAAATATGGAGGTGTTCATTATGAGAAAACAGATTGAAAAGATTATCGCAACAGCATTTATTATCGTTCTTACCATCACAGCATTTAACTTCAAGTCATTTGCATACAGTGAGATTCCTGATTACTTCGATTTTGAACAGTGCTGTGTATCAATGGACGCAGGATCAACAAGAGTTCTCTGGATTACAGCAAACTACAATTACGATGCATATGTAGGAGAGCACACCAGCAACAAGACCTACATAGAATGCTCTGAGAAATCCGGAACACAGCAAGTAGTTCTTCACATCGGTCCCGATGAGCAGACAAAGAACGTAATGTTCTACTTCTACGTAGATGATGACAAAGTATCAGACAAGGGACTTTACGACGGCATCGAAGTTTACGTACAGAACATCGATACATCCTATGCACAGAAGGCAGATATGGCAGCTCCTCTTAAGTGGTACGCAAACAACAACTCAGAGTTCAATGCATACGACTACTACATGAACTATCCTGATCTTCAGAATGCATTTGGAACAAACAGCGACGCACTCTTTACACACTTCTACCAGACAGGTAAGGCAGAGCACAGAGTAGCTAACAAGCTTCTTTGATAAATCAGATATTTGACAGATCAGAGCTCATACTTAGATTTCTTTTTACTAATTTCATTCATATAAGCTGCAGTGATCATACCTGATGGGAGGGCTATAACGGCTACTCCCATCAGTGCTGATATCATAGTTATAAAACGACCGATATCAGTCGTGGGGTAGATATCTCCATAGCCGATGGTGGTTATGGAAATGGTAGCCCAGTACAGAGCATCAAAAAAGCTGTCAAAGAGATTTGGTTCCAGCTGGAATATCAGCATTGCAGAAACAAAAATATAGATGGTTATCAGTATAAGCACAGCGATGAGCTGTGTTTTTACTTTTCTTACGACATTGGCTATGACGATCATAGTCTTTGAATATCTGACAAGCTTCAGCACACGGAAAATTCTGATTAGCTTCAATAGTCGCAAGGATGGTATCGGGAATAAAAGATATATAACCGGCAATATGGACAGAAGGTCAAAGATAGCCAGCGGTGTAAAGATATAAGCGATATAAGCCTTGATATTCATAAATCCCATCTTGTAATCAGCTGTATAAACTCTTGCACAGTAGTCTACAAACAGGATCAAGGCAGTGATTATCTCAATAACGAATGTATAGAAGTTATCCGTCTTTAAAGTCAGCGGAACAAGACCGACGATAACCGTGGTTGTCATCAGCACATCGTAAGCCCTGCTGGATGCATCGCCTATGCTGGATACTTCAATTACTTCATATATTCTTCTTTTATATTTATCCATAAGCCTCCGATATCAGGAATTAAAAGTCGTGGTTAAAAAGTTCCTTCCCAAAAGCATAAAAACCCCAAGATTGCCAGTATTATGCTCACCGCTCTGCACAAAAAGACAAAGAACGTAATATGGATTTTTTTCTTGGAGGTTGTAACTCCGGAATCCGATATGAACAGATCGTCATTGTTGTACTTTCTTGGCATATATGCTGCTCCTTTAAAGCTTTTCTTCCTCGTGATGCTTGTAACCTGTTGGATTTACATGGATCATAACGTGTTTGACTTCAGGGAATTCTTTTTCTATTTTGTCATGAACTCTCTCGGCTATATCGTGAGACTGCTGAAGCGTAAGGTTTCCGTCGGCATTTATCTCCATCTCCACATATACCCTCTCTCCGAAGGTCCTGGTCCTTAGAAGGTCAACTCCTACCCCGAGATTCTCATCTCTTGAGAAGTTGTACACTAGGTCTTTTATCCTGGTCTCTACCTCTCTGTCTGCGGATGTATCAAGCATCTTGTCAACTGCGCCTCTGAAGATTTCAATTGCCACCCACATGATCATCAGGCAGATAAGGATACCTGCCACCTGATCCAGAACAGGAAATCCGTGACGGGCTCCCACGATACCTATTAAAGCTCCTATTGAAGAAAGCGCATCTGACCTGTGGTGCCATGCGTCAGCCTTAAAGGCGCTTGATTTAAGGAGCTTTGCATAGCGCATGGTGTACCAGAACATGGCTTCTTTGGTTATTATGGAAACCAGAGCTGCGATAACCGCAAGCATCCCGGGAATTGCCAGCTGCTTGTAGCTTCCGTCGACTATTGCTGTAATGCACTTTTTTCCGATTTCTACACCTGTCGTAAACAGGATAAAAGACAATATGAGCGATGCAACGCACTCCAGTCTCTCATGTCCGTATGGGTGCTTGTCATCAGCCTTCTTCCTTGATAGGACTACTCCTAAATATGCGATAAATGTGGCGATTACATCAGATAACGTATGTATCGAGTCTGAGAGCATTGCTGTGGAATGTCCCACAATACCTGCTATCAGTTTAAATACTGCCAGGAAAACATTTCCTAAAATACCTACAAAGGCTAATTGGTTGGTAATCTTCTTTACATCCTGTTTTGTATCTTGTTTTGTTTCTTGATCCATTACTGTCGCCTCCCCACTGTGCTGACAGATATATTATAGCAAACTTAACGGCTGACAATACATAAATAATTGATGAAGCATACTCAGAAGAGACTTCATTGCCCGCAGCCGAAGATTGTATGCCCTGGCTAATGAATATCAATGGCCTTTCGCGGCATATCCTCGCGAAAAGCACGCTGCGGTATTCCACGGTGCCATTGACATTCATTCGCTAAGGCATATTGAGCAGCTAAGCGGGCCATGAAGTCGGGTGTCTTGCTTGCGATTTCATGTCCCAGATGCAGAGATGCAGCTATTTGCCACAGATTCCGGCTAGAGACTACTCCTTGTGCAAGCTTTTTTCATGTCCCGAGGCCTATATCCTGCGCTTCTGCCACAGATTTCAGCTAGGGACTTCTCTTCTACGGCTCATTTGTCATGTCCCAGCTGCTGAAATACAGCTATTTGCCACAAAGTCTGCCTGGAATCCAGATTGCGCGCAAGCCTTTTACATGTCAATGAAGCTGAAATCCCCTTCTCTGCCATAAATTCAGCCCGGAATCTAAATTGCACGCAAGCCTTTTACATGTCAATGAGCCCCAAATGCTCTCCTCTGCCATAAATTCAGCTCAGAATTCAGATTGCGCACAAGCCTTTTACATGTCAATGAGGCCGAAATGTCCTCCTCTGCCATAATATCTGCTCAGAATCTAGATTGCGCGCAAGTCATTTACATGTCAATGAGGCCGAAATACCCTCTTCTGCCATAAATTCTGCTCAGGTTCCAGATTGCGCGCAAGCCTTTTACATGTCAACGAGTCCGAAATCCCCTCTTCTGCCATAAAATGCCGGCAGACGAGGATTCCCCTAATCTCGGCGCCCGCTTAGTGACCAAGCAGTTCGGAAATATGCCTGAGTCAAGGGACAGTACGCTGGGCGCCGCCCTTTGGCGCCCGGGCAGCCCTTGGCTCAGGCATATTTCCGAACTACAATGAGCGATCAGCGGGCCGATGCAGCCCATTACATGCTTCACATGTTTGTCCTTCGGCACTTCACAACCGCTTGGCACACACAAAAAGAGCGTGGCACCGATTGGTGTCACGCTCTTTAAAAATTCAATTTACTGCTGGCCCTGATTGTTGTTTGAACCGTTCAGGAAGCTGAGTGGTCCGTCAAGAGCCTGCTGTGAAGTAAGAACTCTTGCGTCTGTCATCCAGTCCTGAGATGCCGGTGCATGAGCGCTTGAAGAAGCTAGGAGTTTGATTGATGCAATGATAGTAATGATATTAGCTAAAATTGCAAATCCTGTTGTCTGAGGATCATCAAGTCTCTCGAGCATATCTTTGAACAGCTGTACCAAAAAGGCAATGTTGAGAACTGTTAATACAAGGGTAAGGATGTCTCCGACATAAGGTATATAACTAACTACATATGACAGAACTGTTACAGCAACTGCCCAAAGCTTAATAATTGAAGCAGGAGCTCTCCATCCGTAAAGGTTGATAAAGTTGCAAGGTCCGTAAGTAGCTTCTACACATGCATAGATATTTGCGAATGGAATAAAGCCCATCCATGCATTCTGATAATTGCGAACCTTGAGGTACTTGTATCTTCCGATCGCATCAACAAGATAAACAGCAACACCGATAATAAAAAGAACTACAACAAATCCTCCAAGTGCTGCAAGTACTGCATATTCGTCCATAATTTTTCCCCTTTCAAACCATAAAGTTTTTTTATACAAATATGATTATACAGGACTTTTGTACCATTAGAACAACTAAATTGGCGAATTATACTAGTTTAATTCCTCCATTACCCTTGCGAACTCGCTCAGATACTGCTCTCCATCCGCTTCTGCTATTTTTTTATTTGCTTCAATATCATCTCCGGAAAGGATTTCCGAAGACACAAACCTAAGATGCTCTGCTGCCTTCAAAGTCTTTAAAGTGATCTGCTGATAGCAGGGTCCAACGCACAAAAGCTTCATGGCCTCATCATCCGACAAATACCCGCTAGTCATGATTCCCAGAGTATCAAATATTGTATCGTTGGCAATGGGGCCCATTATCACATCATATTCAGAGAGATAGTCAGGCAGAGATCTTCTATTGGAAAAGACATATCTAAACCACTCTTCATTTCTCTCGAATTTCTTTATATTAAGACCATCCAGTTCAAGTTCATAAGTATTAACGTAAATATCAGATCCTGTCTTTTCTCTGGCCCAACGGCATGCAAATTCTCTTTTATCTGTTGTATAAAAGCCCTGGCCCAGATCTGCGTTCTTACGGCCTCTGTGAACATTAGGCTCTCTTATTTCTTCATATCCTGAGTGATATACTCTTATCATTTTGCTTACCTCCTGATTCTATCAGTAGTTACAAGCTCATTATAACATTTATAAAAATATTTACAATTTAATTGTTGACAATTTAATTGTGATATGTTAAATTAAGATCACAGCAAACGAAAACCACTAACAACTAACGATAAATAAATTACAAATTGGAGGTCAAACATATGGAATACAGATTCACAGAAGAAAATTTTGATGCAGAAGTACTCGGTAGTGATACACCCGTTCTTGTAGATTTTTACGCTGACTGGTGCGGACCTTGCAAGATGATGATGCCTGTTGTCGAGAAGATGGCAGAAACATACGAAGGCAAGGTTAAGGTCGGCAAACTCAACGTCGATGAAAACAACGCTATAGCGGCTAAATATGGCGTAATGTCTATCCCCAGTTTCATCGTATTCAAGAATGGCGAAGTACTTAACAGCTCCACAGGAGCAATGTCACAGGCTAATCTTGCAAAGATGCTTGATGACGCACTTTAATTAGCCAAACACCACTCCACATAATACAACCCTCTAAAATGGGAGTCTCTGCTAAGCAGAGGCTCCCATTTCCCTTTCACAAATCTTATAGTGACACAACTGAGCAATAATCTTTAAAAATACTGTTGATGTATGCCTTATCAAGGCCCTCTCCGATCACGATTAGTACATTTCTGCTGCTTACTATCGGAGTTGTCTTAATCTCTTTTTCCGTGGCGTTAAGCTCTGTCTGCTCATTCTCAGATATTTGAACAAAGCCCTTGATCCTGATGACATGCCCTGCTTTTGCATCGGTTAAAAGACCTTTTGCAATCTCCCTTAGCTTGTCCAAAGGCATAGCTACATCGAAATAAAAAAGCGGTGTAAACTGCTTATCCTCTATGGGGAGCTTAACGTAAGAAGCATGCCGATATCCGCAGCTGCAAAGAGCTTCAAAGTCATCCGGTGTAAACTCATCTATAGGCTTTGCCACAATGTCTTTTGACATATCAAAGCTCTTACCGCCAAACTCGTCCATGATCTTATTTACAGCATCAAGAACAGCCTTTTTGTCAGATACCATATCCAGTTTGGAAAAGACAAGCTTCCCGGCAGAGGCGATCTCAGACATGAAGATGTATCTCTCAAAATCACCGAGATCAAAAACAGCTTCTGCGTCCACCAGGGAAATGACGTTACCTATCTCGTACCACCTATCCAGTGGCTCGTCATAGAGAACATCGAAGAACTCGTCCACGTCATATATGCCCGAGGGCTCGATCAGCACTCTGTCATATCCGCTCATGCCCATGGATATCAGCTTGGTCCTGAATCGCCTTCTGTGGGCCTCCTTGCCGTCTCCTCCAACGATCATCTCGAGGTTGCAGTTATCCGAAAGAAGGTCCTGAAGCATGACCATATCGATGTTCACAGCGCCATAGTCGTTCTCTATTATGCAGATCTTCTCACCTTTTGAGATGAGGTATCCGGCATATTCCTTAATGAATGTAGTTTTTCCTGATCCGAGAAAACCCGTTATCAGATCTATCTTGACCATTTACAGACTCCTATGCATCCGCCTTTTTAATTGCCAGAAGCGTAACTACCATAAGAGCAATGCCTATTGGCAGACAGATGAGCCAGTTTCTGATAAAGCCGGCAAAGATATATGCAACCATTGAAACAATAGCAGCTGTAAGTGCATAAGGAAGCTGTGTTGAAACGTGACCGATGTGGTTGCACTGAGCTCCTGCACTTGCCATGATTGTTGTATCTGAAATAGGTGAGCAGTGATCTCCGCATACAGCGCCTGCCATACATGCAGAAATGGCAATGATCATGAGCTCGTTATTCATATCGCCACCAAATACATTAACTACGATCGGGATAAGGATTCCGAAGGTTCCCCAGGATGTACCTGTAGCGAAGGCAAGGAATGCGCCTACTGCAAATACGATTGCAGGCAGGAAGTTCATGAATGCACCGTTTCCGGCTACATTCTGCACCATTCCGGCAACATAATCAGCTGCACCGAGTGAATCAGTCATAGACTTAAGTGTCCATGCAAATGTAAGGATGAGGATGGCGGGAACCATGCTCTTAAAGCCTTCTGAAATTGTGTTCATGCACTCTGTGAAGTTGAGCACCTTGGTAGCCATGAAGAATATCTGTGTTATCAAAAGAGCTGCAACAGAACCGTAAACCAGTCCGACTGAAGCATCTGAATTTGAAAAAGCATCAATAAAGCTCTCGCCCTCAAAGAATCCGCCGGTATAGATCATGCCGATTACACAGCAGACGATGAGTGCAACGATGGGAAGTACCAGGTGAATAACCTTACCCTTTGTAGAAACAGGAGGATGGGGCTGATCTGTAGCACCGGACATACCGGGGGCAGGTTCTTCTTTTCCTGCTGCCATTTCCTTAAGCTCTTTTAAAGAATCTCTCTCAACCTTCTTCATTGGACCAAAGTCGAAATCAGCAAGAGTGAGTGTAAGCATCATTGCGATGGTTAAGATTGCATAGAAATTGTAGGGGATAGCCCTTACGAAAAGAGTCAGTCCGTTTGCCCCGTCAACGAAACCTGTAACAGCTGCTGCCCATGAGGAAATAGGTGCGATGATGCAGACAGGTGCTGCTGTTGCGTCGATAAGGTATGCGAGCTTTTCTCTTGAGATCTTGTGTTTGTCTGTGAGAGGCCTCATAACAGAACCAACTGTGAGGCAGTTGAAATAGTCATCGATGAAGATGAGAACACCAAGTAGAATTGTGGCGATCTGAGCGCCGGCCTTGGTCTTAACATGCTCTACCGCCCATTTTCCGAAGGCTGCAGAACCACCTGCACGGTTCATGAGCATAACCATACTTCCCAGAACAACCAGGAAAATGAGGATACCCACATTCCAGCTGTCAGATAGCTGTGTGATCATGCCGTCCACAAAGACGTGCTCGATGGTACCGGTGAATGAAAAGCCCGAATAGAGCATTCCGCCGACAACAATTCCGATGAAAAGAGATGAATAAACCTCTTTTGTGATAAGTGCCAAAGCGATGGCTATGATCGCCGGCAACAGTGACCAGAAGCTGTTAATAAACATATTCTTTCTCCCCCTTATATACTATATGAAAACCATTATATATCTACTGCGGTGAAATTTCTATACTTTAAAGCACTAAAATGGGAGAAGACCCTACAGTCTTCTCCCGCTATCTGCCATTTACTGATTACTGGCCCAGTATTTCTGCTGCTTCCTTCATGAGATCGATGATAGGAAGATGCTGAGGACATACGCCCTCACACTGGCCACAGGCTATACAATCAGAGGCTTTTCCGCTTCTCTGGATAAGTCCTGAGTAGAAGTTCTTGGATCTCCAGTCATCCGGGTGACGACGGAGTGTGTTGATAGTCCTGAATACATCAGGAATGCTGATCTGCATCGGGCATCCGTCGCAGCAGTACTTGCAGGCTGTACAGCCAATCTGAGGAACCTCAAGGAGCTTCTCTGTAACCTTATTAACTACTGCAAGCTCTTCTTCTGAAAGAGGCTCGAAATTCTTGAAGGTATTAAGGTTATCCTCCATCTGTGCCTCATCGGACATACCTGAAAGGATTGTCATAACGCCGGGCTGTGATGCAACAAATCTAAGAGCCCAGGAAGCAATTGAGCTTTCAGGTCTTACCGCCTTAAACATCTCCTCTGCTTCAGGTACCATCTTGGCAAGAGCTCCGCCCTTAACAGGCTCCATGATGACCATGGGGATATTTCTTGCCTTGAGGATCTCGTAAAGCTCCTGGCTTCTTACAACAGGATTTGATCTGTCCAGATAGTTGTACTGGATCTGTACAAATTCGATCTCAGGATGATTGTCGACAATCTCTGTAAGGAGCTCAGGGCTTCCGTGGAAAGAAAAACCAAAGTGCTTTATCTTGCCCTCTTCTCTCTTCTTAACGCCCCACTCAAAGCAGTTGTACTTAACATAAGTGTCGTAGTTGTTGCCTTCCTCGATGGAATGAAGAAGATAGAAGTCAAAAAAGTCTACGCCTGCTCTCTCAAGCTGTTCATTAAAGATTCTCTCAACATCCTCTTCCTTCTTGATCTCCCATGCAGGAAGCTTGGTTGCCAGTGTAAAGCTCTCTCTGGGATGGCGCTTAACAAGCGCTTCTCTTGCCTCAACTTCGCTCTTTCCGCCGTGGTAAACATAAGCTGTATCGAAGTAGGTAAGTCCTGCCTCAAGATACTTATCCACCATTCTGCACACCTGCTCATGATCGATAACACCGTCATTCTCAGGCAGTCTCATCAGTCCAAAGCCAAGCTTTGGCATCTTGCTCAGATCAATACTCATAGTCATTCTCCTTTTTTCTCTACTATCTTGACAATATTGCCAATAGACATTATAAATTAATGTATCTATTTTATGCAATTATATTGTGCTAACACGACCATTTTTTTATTTTTATAAAAGGGGATTTCAATTATGGAGTACAGGCAAAGTAAGACCGGTGAACCCATATCCATCCTTGGCTACGGATGTATGAGATTCACCACAAAGGGTGGCAGCATTGACATCGATAAGGCAGAAAAAGAGATAATGGCCGCCTACAACGCCGGTGTCAATTACTTCGATACCGCCTATGTTTATTCCGGAAGCGAAGCTGCGCTGGGCGAGATCTTAGAGCGCAACGGCATCAGAGACAAGATTAACATCGCCACCAAGCTTCCCCAATACCTTGTTGGAAGCAGAGCTGCACTGGACAGGTACTTTGATGAGGAGCTCCGTCGCCTCCGCACAGATCATGTGGACTACTATCTCATGCACCACATGACAGCCATGAACCAGTGGGACAAGCTTGAGAACGTCGGAATCAAGGACTGGATTGCCGAGAAGAAAGCTTCCGGCCAGATCAGGAACATCGGATTTTCCTATCACGGAAACACTGAAGATTTCATCGGAATCCTTGACGCCTATGACTGGGACTTCTGCCAGATCCAGTACAACTACGTTGATGAGCACTCCCAGGCAGGAAGGAAAGGTCTTTTACATGCTGCAGAGAAGAATATTCCTGTTGTGATCATGGAGCCTCTTCGCGGTGGTAAGCTTGTAAATCAGCTTCCTCAGAAGGCAAAAGACCTTATAGCTTCTCAGGACAATGGCTACACACCCGCTGAATATGGTCTTCGCTGGCTCTGGAATCAGAAAGAAGTAACCTGTGTTCTTTCAGGAATGAATTCCATAGAGATGGTAGAAGAAAACTGCAGGATCGCATCATCGGCCAAAGCAGACTCTTTTACCGAAAAAGACTTCGAAGTCATAGATAAGGTAAAACAGATAATCTCAGAGTCAGAGCTTGTGGGCTGCACCGGATGCAGATACTGCATGCCGTGTCCAAGAGGCGTAGATATTCCGGCACTGTTCAGGAGCTACAACATGACAGCTGTCGACAGCAAGTCCTCAGCAAGATTTGAGTATGCTCAGACTGTTGGTCTTAAAAAGGATCCGGCCTTTGCCACACAGTGCATCGGCTGCGGAAAGTGTGAACAGCACTGTCCACAGAGCATTCCAATCAGAGAGAAAATAAAGGAAGCCGACAGAGTTATCCGCCCGCTTCCATACAGGATCGGCATAAATATTGTGAGGAAATTTATGTTAAGAAGTTAACTATAAAACGTGGAGTAAGTCTTAATTTGCTCCACGTTTTTATGTTATAATTTTCTCTAGAGGTAAATATCATGATCAACGGTAAGAAAATTGTTGCTTTATGTACATACAGAATACATGACTCCCAGGTTTTTACCTTTATCACGGAGTTCAGTAACCTTTTAAGTAAGTTTGACTGCCGTCTTTTTATCTATGCCATAAACGCCGAGATTGGCAACAAGTGTGGCTTTCTTGCGGAAACATCCGTATATGACCTCATTCCTTTTGATAAAGTAGATGCTGTCGTCATAATGGACGAGAAAATCAAGAGCAGAGAGACTGTTCGAAAGATCATCGACAATGCAAAAAAGGCGAATGTTCCGGCCATCGTAATAGATGGTGAGTATGACGATGTGTCCACAATAAACTTCGATTACAGGAAGGGGTTTGAGACCGTTGTAAGGCATGTCATTGAAGAGCACGGGGCAAGGCGCCCTCATTTCATGGCCGGCAAGCATAACAATAAATTCTCTGACGAACGAATTGATGTTTTCAAACAGGTTCTTGCCGAGAACAACATTCCTTTCGATGACTCCATGCTAAGTTACGGAGATTTCTGGTCAGTTCCTGCAAGAGCTGCTACCGAAGAGATCATTAAAAGGGATGTTCTTCCGGATGCCATCATCTGCGCCAACGACATCATGGCCATCAACGTCTGTGATGTTCTTACCACGCACATGATCATGGTTCCCGGGGAAGTTATGGTTACTGGTTTTGACGGACTTGACGAAGCGTCCCTTGCAACCCCCGGCGTTACCACCGCCAAATGCAGCAGTGTAGATCTTGCCAAGGTTGTTATACAGGTTGTAAAAGACACTTTTGCAGGCAAAGGTTTGCAGCATCAGTCTGTTATACCTGAGTTTTTGCCCAATGAATCCTGTGGCTGTCCGCGCATGACTCCAAGCGCCATCTCCGCGGTTCACAGCTTTAACAACAGATTTTATCATCACCAGGATGACATCCATATAATGCAGGATTTCACTTCCAGGATCATAAGCAGTAACTCTCTTGAGGACTGCCTGGATTTCCTGCGAAGCCCTCTGTCGAATAATATGTGTATCATTCTTGATGCTGCCTGCCTCAACAAGGAAGTTAACTATTTCCTTGAAGATACTGACACCACAGATAAAATCCTCATTTATGACTCATATATAGATGAGGACAGAGTAACTCCTTTTGATCCGGATACCGTTGTGCCACATCTTGATGAGCTGATAGAAAAGGGATATCCTCTGATATTCAACGCCCTTGAATACATGAGCAAATCACCGGGCTATATTTGCTACTCCTTCCCAAGATACGACATGATCGATTACTCCAAGACTTCCAGTCTTACCAGCACCATCGGCATGGGTCTTGGCAGCTATATAAACATGCGCTACCAGCTCTTTATCCGTGATAAGATCCAGCGAATGTATCAGAACGACGCACTCACAGGATTCTATACAAGACTTGCCTTCTACTCCAAGTATGAGGACTTGAAGGAAAACCCGGAAAACATCGGAAAAGATGCCACGGTCATCATGGCCGATCTAAACGGCCTTAAGAAGATAAATGATAACCTTGGCCACTCGGCAGGTGATTCTGCCATAAAGGCTGTAGCAACCAGGTTAAAAGACAATTGTCCGGAGGATGCTCTGTGCCTCAGGCACGGAGGCGATGAAATGGTTGCTTTTATCATAGGTCCCTGCGATCCCGAAAAGATAAAAGCCGGCGTTGATAAAGACCTTCAGAAAGACTCCAAGGAGCTTGGCCTTAAGGTCTCAGCCGCCATAGGTTATTACGTCACAAAATTTGATAGTAATATGGACCTTAATAAGGCTATCAATGCCGCTGATGAAGAAATGTATAAAATAAAAAAGCAGTCGAGATGATCGACTGCTTTTCTTATTTAGCTTTTAAGCTCTGCCTTATTTTCATACATGCTCTTGTCCGCTCTCTTAAATACAGCGGCCACATTTTTGTCTCTGGCAAATCTGGAGGCTCCGGCTGCGATCACGACCTTTCCGGTGGTCATGTTCTTTTGATTGATCTTTGCGATCTTTTCCATATTTGCTTCCAGATTATCATAGTCTTCGCCGTCTACTATAACAGCGAACTCATCGCCTCCAAGCCTGAATACCGGGCTGTGGGTAAATGTCTTGCAGATGATCTTGCATCCGTCCTTGATATATCTGTCACCGGCCTGATGTCCCTTAGTATCATTTATGGCCTTAAGGTTATTGAGATCAAAGACTGCAATGGCAAATTCAGGACATGCACCTTCATTAATCTGATTATTGATGACCTCTTCCATATCCAGGTAGGCATGCTTATTCTTTACTCCTGTAAGCTCATCAATGTTGGCTTCTTCCCTTGCTGCCATCAGATTGAAGTTATATTCCTGTTCCTTCCTGGTCTCCCTATCAACATTTAAAATTCCCATAATGATTCGGTCTTCGGAATTCTCATGGATAAGGTTCGCTCTTATCTGGACGTATACAGGCTTTTTATCTATCATCAGCCTGTAATTAAGTGTAAAGATACCGTCTTCCTCTATGTGCCTTAGTACATTCTCCTTGTTAAGTCTGCTGCTAAAGAGCGCATAATCATCCTTGAAGATGACTTTTTCACCGGCCTTTACGGCTTTATTGAAAAAGTCAGGTCCCTGTTCCGGAGTACCTAAAGTTGCGTAGAATTCCTTGGAGCTGTACAGCGCGTATTCATCTGTCGCAGGATCAATGATGTAGATAGCCATATAATCTCCGGAAAGAGCACTGATCCTTGAATATATAAGACTCTCCTCCCTGAGCTTTTCGATGGCTTCCTTCTGTTTCATCTGGGCATCAACATTGTTAACACCAATAATGATCTCATTCTTCCTGTTTCTTATCGCAACAATCTTCATGTTAACATAAACAGGTTCACCATCTCTCATAAGCCTGTAGGTATGTGTAAAAGTGCCGTTCTCCTTAAGACTCTTTTCGATGTACTCCTTGTTGAAAACATTGAAGAACTCATCTATATCATCCTTATATAGCTGTTTCTGAGCATCCTTCTTGCATTCTTCAAAGAAGTTATTGCCGTGTCTTTCCACTGTTATTTCACTGTTATAACCATCCGGAGCATATTCTATGAAATCGCCGGTATCCATCTTTACAAAGTACATATTTACATAGTCCTCAGAAAGAGCACGGGCAATATAATTGTAGGTAAGGCCTGTATCAGCTTTAGAACCATCAGAAATAGACAGAATAACAATTGCAACTGCACTGTCACCTGTAATAGGATTGACGGCAACTCTTCTCATGAACAGCTGAATGCTTCTGCCATCTTCTGTTATATCATCTATAAAGGTTCTTCTTCCCTCTATAGCGCACTGAACGATTGCATTAAGCGTATAGTTTCCCGGAATATTCTCATATTTTCCGACATTGAATTTTCTTCTTTCAAGGCGTCCCGGGAAGGATTTATCTAAGAACTTCTTGAAGGATTCATTACATCTGCAAATGGATAATGTCTTTTCCCCAACCTCTACCAGTACCATTGGCATGGTATCAAAGTAATTTAACAGCTTATCATCATCCGACTTGGAGATAGACAGATCGTAGAGATTGACATTACCAATCTGAGCATAGTAATCCGTCTCTGCAGGATTTTCGAACATCTCTGCACTTATCGTCTCTCTCTTTTCGAATATTTCATCCAGTGAGAGCGGTTTTGCAAATAAGAAGCCCTGTAGCTTCGTACAGCCGATTTCCTTAAGGAACTCCGCCTGTTTTTCAGTCTCCACACCCTCGGCGATAGTCTCCAGTCCAAGAGCCATAGCCATTCTCACAATCTCTGTGACTATGATCCTTCCACTCCTGCTCTCATCAATCTGGCTCACAAAGAGCATATCCAGCTTAATAAGGTCAAATGGGATCTTCAGCAAAATTACAGGTGATGAATATCCACTGCCATAGTCATCCATCCACACAGTAAATCCAAGCTCTTTAAACCTTTTTATCTGAACGGTCATGTAATCAATGTCGTCTGCCAGGGCACTTTCAGTAATCTCAATGATCAGCTTATCCCTGCCAAGCCCTGATTTATCGACACGGCTTCTTATTTCCTCCACAAGATCGCAGGTATAGAAATCAGACCTGGAGAAATTGACGGATTCAGGCACCACATAAACTCCGTGTGCCATCTGTCCCTGCATCTTTTCAAGGACTTTATCAACCATGTAAAGGTCGAGCTTATATACACTGTTGGCTTCCTCAAGCACAGGAACAAAATCCTGAGGGCTTATCAGGCCTTTCTCCGGATCGATCCATCTTGCAAGAGCCTCCTCGTTACAGATATGGTCGTTGGCTGCTCTGAAGATAGGCTGATGATAAACCTGAATCCACTCTTCTTCCAGGGCTCTGTCCAGATTTTCCACGATATAGCGCTGCTTATCAAGGGCAGCGATCATGGCCTTATCAAAGTAATAGATATGGGCATCATAAGTCTTCTTGTCAGAATCGCAGGCAAGCTTGGCCCTGTCACAGGCTGCACTTATGGTGACATCGTCGCTGTCATAGTAATAGACACCGACTCTAAGAGGCATTGTTTTGCCGCCATTGATATTCTTGGACTGTTCGATGATAGTCTGGCAGACATCCTCTACACCCTCAGAATCCGTGTAGACGCAGAAGTGATCCGCGCTGAACCTACTGCAGTTATTGCTGCTGAAATGATCTATAAGGATTCTTGAAAAAGCTACCAGAAAACGGTCTCCCTCTTCCATGCCGTATTTCTGGTTGTAGCTCTTCATGCCATTAAAATCAAGGAACAAGATGACAGGTGTCCTGCCACTTTCTCTCATGACCCTGCAGCCTTCATTCGCAAGCTCAAAGTAGTTTGTCATTGAAGGGAAGCCCGTCAGATAGTCATAGCTTAAGGTTCTGTTTGCACTCCTATCCATGATGGCAATGCTAAGTGCTGATGCTATACTTCCATCTTCTTTAAATTCCGAACTTTCAACAAATGGGCCGTGGTCCGTGTACCAGCACATCTCAAGCCTTGTGCCGTCTTCTTTGTAGATATGTCTTCCGTAGGAATGAATTATCCTGTACTCACCATGAATCTTCGATCTGTAGATTACATCATAGGGATCATCATCTTCCAAAAACCTATGTGAAGCATCAGCAATAAACGCCACATCGTCGGGATGAATATCCCTGAACATGTCGTTATCCATCAGATCATAGGTGTCCTGTTTGTTTTCATATCCGTAAAAGTCCAGGAATCCCTGAGATAATAGAATGGTCACCAGACGCTTGTTTATATACTGATATACAGCAAAAGGTACGCTGGTGCTCTCCAATATTTTGAATGTCGTGCTGTCATACCGATATTTTTCCACTTAAAGCCTCCGACATTTAGATGCACATCATTATCTATATTACATTTTATCACAAACGGTAAACAGGTGACAAAATTTTAGGCAAGGTAATATATTAATATATTAAAATGTAATAAACTTATTTAGGCCGTCTTAACATGGAAACAGGGAGCGCCATGATGGCGTTCCCTGTTTCCTAAGAGAGAGAGAAAATTATGATTAAGAAGTGTTCGGTAAAATCGTAATCAATTTCTCTGCTGAGTTAAAACTCAGTCATCTATGTCAAAGCTGATGATCAGACCGGAAGCTACTTCTATCTCATATTCATACTCTACGAATCCAACTCTGAATTCTACTTCGTAAACTTCCATGCCGTCATCACGGTCTTTTTTAACTTTTGTATAAAGAGTGTCTGCCATCTCATATCCGGCATCCTTTAATGCGATCTCAAGAGCCTGGCTCTTTGTAACTCCGGATGCTACTCCTGCAACCTTCATGGGAGCTACTGTCTTAACTGCTTCAGGTGTTGCTGCAAGTGCTTTTGTTGGTGGAACGATAGGTAATACGATAACTAATGATGTAACAATTGCTGCTGCCAATGCGATAATCTTCTTCATAACTTTTTCTCCTTTTCTCTGTGCGACTTTTGTGTTGCTTGGTTTGTTTTGTTTTATCTTGATGTAATCTTATCACCGCCAATATCACACAACTGTCACACAGGTTTTGAAGAGTCAGTGAGTCAGTGGGGACGTTTCAGTTTGACTCATTTTGCCGCGCAAAATGAGTCAAACTGAAACGTCCCCACTGACTCACTGACTCTTCAAACAAAAAACCGGAGCCCGAAGGCTCCGGTAAATCAATCTTCATATCTTGAAACCATATCCAGTATCTCCTGCGTATACTTGGGATACTGTCTTGCCATATCCTCGATCTCAGCCTTGGCATTGCCGGCTACAATATCGCGGTTGTACTCCATGCGCTTTCGCAGGGACTGACGCTGTACATTGAGGCTGTGTCTTATTTCAACTTCTTCGTTGTGATCAAGAAGTGCCTCCACCTGATGGATCCAGATGTCAGGATCCTTGACTCTGAAGTGCCTAAGCATATAGACGAGGTCCTTCTGGTTGGAATCAAGAAGCCTTCTTGCATCCTCAACCTTGGCGCGCTCATTTCTCTCCTGGAGATATTTGCCGTACATGTCCGTAAGCTCTTTTGACGTATTCACACCGTACTTAAGGCACAGGTAATCTATAAGGTTCGTATTGTTGACGTATCGTATCTTGACCTGATTCTGCAGCATGATGAGCCTTGAAATGGACTTAGTGACCACCTTGAGCTCAGATGCAGCGTTGCTCTGATGGATGTACAGATATGTCACTGCCACTGCTGCAAGAAGGAATGTCACCATGTAGCCATAGACAACATTCAGTCCCAGTCCGAACTGCAGGAACAATAGGAAGATCATGATAACCACCAGTGCAATGGAGATAGCAATTATAAGCTTCCTGTCATTTTCCACCGCGGTAAGGATATCGTCCTCCTGATAAATATAGGCCTCACGCTCACTGTCCAGACGCTTTAAGTCGTTCCTTATCTTTTTCTGGTAATCTTCGGCTTCAGCAAGCTTCTTGGCGCCTTCCTTGGCATCGGACTGAAGACGTTCCATATGCTCAAACTCCGCATCCGTCATGCGGCTCTTTCGCCTGTCAAACTTATCCTGCTGCTCCTGAGACTCTAAGATCTTTTTGGCGCACTCATTGATCTCCGCCCTCTGCTCCGGCGGAAGAGCATCAATCTCCTCCATGTCACGAAGGTGCGAAGTCACATCATTGTACTCCATTTCCAGGGCGTCGAGTTCTCTTGAAGCTTCCTGCATCTGCTGCAGACAGCTCCCTATATACTCCCTTCTCTGGACCGGATCATCTATATCCACATCTTTTCGGGTATAGACGATGTCGTTCCAGTCCTGGAGCTTGGTTTCTTTTGCCCAGTCGTCGCGTTTGTCGCTGCTTTTTAAGATATCAAATAAGCCCATCACTTCACCTTATCTTTTACCAGTTCTTTGTATGTAAGTTTCATCTCATCGGTGATCTCGCCCACCTGATCATAATACTCGTGCATCTTGCTCTCAGCCTTGTACACAGCCAGGGTCCTGAGCATCAGGTTGTCCTTGCTTGATGCATAGAGCTCCTCCGCTTCCTTCATCCTGCTCTCAAGCTCCATTGATGCCTCAAAGGCTTCGTCTGAATCTGCAATAAAAGACACATACTCTTTATTCGACAGGCTCATCCTGATCGCTGCCAGATACTGCAGATAGGATTCCCTGTTCCCGCTGTCCTCGTAAGCAGATTTAAACACGGCTGCTGCCTTGTCGAACAAAAACAGCCTTGCATACATAACTCCCTCGTTGTGCTTGATATAGGCCCTGAGCTTCAGATCAATGTCCGGAGTATTATGCAAAAGAAATTCATACTCCTTGAACGCCTGTGTGAACCTGTCATTCTTCATAAGGAAATCAGCACGCTGGAGTTTCTTTTTGTAGACGTCCATGCCGGCATTGCCTCTAAGGATTTCCTCGGTCTTGTCCACCTCTTTCCTGGTGTTGTACCCTACGTAATCAAGGATGGTTCCTGCAAGTGAAGCCATGGAGCACCTCTTGGCCGCCATGCTTCTAAGTTCATCGGCAAGCTTCTGAAGACAGCACTCTGATTCGATCCAGTCAAAGAGCTCTTCATCAAAGCTATCTTCATCCAGAAGGAACGCATTCTGAACGATGCAATAGCAAAGCTCTTCGATGCAGTACACGTTTCTGCCAATCTTCTCTATGTGATATGGATTTTCTGCATATCGTCCTATGCAAAGAATTGGTTTACTCATAAACTATCACACCTCAATCGTCTGCTCCCATACTTTTCCGGTGGCCGGGAACAGCTCACCAAAGCCAAGATCCGTGACCTTGACATTTACTTCATTCACACTTCCCATGCTGAGCGCAATGCGAAGTCTTGTAGCCCTCGGAGGTCTCTTTTCAAGGCCATCCAGATATAACTGGACAATCCTCGGAGTCTTGCCTGTAAGGGGCGTTACCTCAATATTCAAGATTCCGCTGGGGTCCATGATTATATCAAAGCTTGTACCGGCCTCATACCAGTTAACACCGGCATCAAGAAGCGCGTGATAAACTTCCGTTCCGCACTTTAAAAGCTTCATTCCAAGGTTGGCCTTAAGCTTGTCCTCACCAAGGAAAACGAATCTGTTAGCATTGCCACTGGGTCGTATTCTCTCTCTTGCAGCAATGCTGGCTCCCTTGCTAAAGAGGTTGTTGCCCTGAAAAACCCTTCTGGTCCTGCAGAGGAACTCAAGGGATCTCTTTGGCCACTTCTCCCTGAAGCCGTCTCCCAAAAGGAAGATTGTTGAGATGATCTTCTCGCCGCAGACCTTCTGCATAATGGTAAGGAACTCGTCATCGAGCCTCTCACAGGTCTTGTGGAAAAGAGCTGCCTCCTTTGGAAAGCCCTCATCAAGCCACAGATCATCGAAGGTCTTAACGTCTATGGTTGCAACAACGGGTTTTGTATTGTAGTTGAGGTCCATCTCATATACAGAGAGTTCCTCATGGTCGTAGTCGCATGCAAGGACTGTGTGATGAGTAAGGTCCTCAGGCTGATAGAGCATATAGTTGTAGAAACTCTCCTCGTGGCTCTGGTAAAAGACATTTGGCGTCTTAAGCTCAAGCGCTGTTGTCACAGCATTTAAAACCTGCACCATTCTGTGGTCGAGGCTCCTGACAGTAAACATGATCGCATCCACGTTATCAAGAGAAACTTCCATGGACAGAAGGGATAAACTTCTTTTCACAAACAGGGTCAAAAGAGCTATCGGATCATACTCGGTGTTTCCCACAGCAACAGGCTTTCCTTCCTTGGCTGCTGCGATAAGTCCGCTCACCTCGTATCCGTCACCGTCATCGATGTGCCTTACGGCTTCTTTGCCGTAGAACCACTGATTTACGTCCTTCCTCTTACAAAGGATCGTGGGAATATTATAAAGTTCTGAGCCGGCCAGTACCGAGAGAGTCTCAGGCATATCTGCATCAGATGCCAGATAGCTTATCTGAGAGACCTTCTCTCCCAGATCATATCCCAGCACAAAGCGCCTTGTATCAGAATTTCCAAACAACATAAAATCTTATCCTTCCTCACTCAGCTGCTGATCAAGCGGGGTGAACAGTTTCTCGCAAATGTATTTCTTCTTGTAGTATTCACTGATCAAAGCATCCACGGTATCATAATCCTGAAGAGTCTCACCTATCATGATGTCGTTGATAAGGCTGTATCTTGATGCCATGCGGCCTCCTGTGATGTCACTCTTCTGGATTGTTCCGCTCTCAGTTAAAGCTCCCTCTTCCTGGCCGTCCTCGGTGATGTAGTATTGCATCTGCTCGCCAAAGAAAAGAATAAACTCAGTGACATAGATGCCTTCAAACATCTCTTTCATCTCAGACGTTCTGTACTCGCCCAGAGCATCATCATCGAGTCTGTAATGAACGATGCAGTGTCTTCCCGGAACAGTCCTGTACTCTATCATGGTCTTATCAATAAACTGCACCATATCGGGAAGCAGTTCCTCGTACTCTGTATAAAAGGGGAAGAATATCTCTTTTGAAAGAAGCTCCCTCATATAGGCTGCAGCAACCTTCTCGTTGATTTCCTCATCAGACCTTTTATCTGTAGCGTAATAGCGAAGATATGCCAGCTTGCACACCTCAGCCAATCTCATGTTTTCAAGCGTGAGCTTTTCTGTGCGGTCGAATATATATCTGTCGATGACTGTCCCGTGTACGAAGTAGTCATAGGCACTCTGAGTTATAAAAGCCATCTCGATGTCCGTATTGGCTCCGCTGCTTACATAGTTCCTGAACACATCGATCTTCTCTCCGATGTAGGATCCGCTAAAGAGCATCTGAACAAGCATTCTCTCAGCCAGGTTATAGGTATCAAGTCCAAAGGACTCGGATGCCTTCCAGATATCCCTCATCTCCTTGATGGTTCCGTTATATCCGGAAATGAGGTAGCTAAGGAGCTGCTCGTCATACTTTCCGTTTGCAAAAGCGTAGTGGGCGATCTCAAGCTCTTTTGCCCCAAAATCAAGCATTCCCCTGTCAAGTAGCCTTACGCACAGACGAAGTATTACCTTGGCATCTATGCCGTAAGTGCCATATTCCTTGACCCATTCAAGCGCTCTCTCATAAAGCCCTGCCATTACCATGAGTTCCAGGATCTCTCCGCGCTCAGTAGTTGTGAGGTCTTCAGGACTTATATCAAGCAGATACTCTGTGAGCTGCCTTGTAAAATCGTTGTCGTAGTAGAAGTGAACGAGGTTTCCTCTTATCTCGTTCCTGCAGCTCTTGCGCACCAGTTCCGAGCTGGCAAGATCTCTGTATCTGCCGACGTTGTCCATATCGATGGTGTAGGCGTTCTTACCAAGGTCGCACAAAAACAGATCCAGATTTTCTTTTCCCTTCTGGATATATGGAATCGCGTATGAAGAAAGCTTGCCCGGAAGCATGAGCCTTATGTTTGTGTAAGGAATGCTGGATGCATACCTGTTGTCCTCGTGATCAGTCAAAAGAACTGCATAGTCGCTGCCATAAAGCGGAACGAAGGCCTCTCCGTCGACTACCGGATAGCGCATCTCTCTCTCGCACTTGTCGTAGACTACGATCACACCGTTAATTCTTTTATCCGGGACAATGATCTGTGAGGTATAAAGAACTGAGAGCACCTTGGAAGCATTGGCTGCGTCAACCATCTGTCTTGTGAGAAGGTTCTTGTAAAGATAGCCAAGGTCCTTGGTAACTCTGCCCTTGTCCAGCTGAGCCATGAGGTACTTCTCGATCTGAGGCACGTATGACTCGTAGAGCTCAGGATAGTCCTCCCTGTGCTCGTGGATATATCTGTAAAGTATTGCATTCTTGTCGTATTCAAGATCGCTCTGGTACGAGAAATACATCAAAACCATCTTGTTTATCTCGCACGGAAGAAGCCCATTCTCATCAGTGTAGATGGACATCATGTAGTACTCGTAGAGCCTTGTTATGCGAAGTTCTCTCTCAACGCCCTTTCTGTACCACTCGAAGGCGAAGCTTTCGGTCTTACCGCCCTTGATAAGGAGAGAGACGATGGACTCTAAGACCTCGTCGTTTTCCTTGATCTCGTAGCAGGCCTTAAGTATCCTGAAGAGCCTCTTGTCAAAGTTGCGGACACGGATAGCAAGATATACGATCTGGTCTATCAGATTTAAGCTGATTATCTGCTTCTTGGCTCCGTACTCAAGAACGTAGAGCTCGTATTCATCGAGGCGAGTTAATATTGAGGGTGAATCATTTAAAAGATTCATGGCCTCAAGGTACAGGATTGGACTTCTGCAGCCCAGAGTAAACTGTTCCTCCAGCATCATCCACTTTCTGGGACTGCTGGTGGTGTACTCATCCGAAATGTATTGTAAGAGCCAGGCGATTCGCCAGTTGTCAGGATTTCTTCTAAAGATTCCCTCAAGTCTCTCGGAAACATCATTGATGAAGGCATCCTCTCTGCTGCAGAGAGTTGTCAGGTAGAGATAGTAGCTGTAGAGGGTATCTCCCGGGGCTTCCAGTGCCTCTTTTGCCGCCTGATCAAGGATCCACTTGCCCTCGTTGGTCCTGCCGGCTGTGATGTAATAATGAGCTGTGTAGAGCCTGACCTCTAAGTCCTTATCGTCGATGGCATTCATCTTGGCAATTATCTTGCCGGTTTCAGACAGCCATGCCCTTGATGTGATCTTCTTGCAGCTGAAGTTCTCGTAGACCTTGACCAGCTCTACCGTGAGTTTCTTCATCTCCTGATAGTCGGCTGTAAGATGCCTCTGTTCAAGCTCAACAGATACGGTCACGGGAAGCACTACCTTCACAAAGTTATTGTGGAAAGTGATCCTGCCGAAGTTGTTGCCCTCATGGAGCTTGTCTGTGCGCAGCCTTACTTTGAGTCTGCAGGAAGAACCGGTAAAGTCATCCTCTCCGATCTCATATTTATCCAGCGTAATGAAGTCTCCGTCTACGTCAGCCAAAAGATGCGTGTATCCCCAGCCGTTTCTGGTGATGAGAATCCCTTGTTCATGGGAAAGACCTGTGAAGTCTATCTGAAGTTCCTCCTGATCCGGCATGAACTGGACCGGCTGTTTCTTGTTGATGGAGATGAGGAACTCCTCAACGTTCTGAACGTTATCACTGCCAACACACAGACCTCTGTAGAGGCTCTCATACTGAGCATCGTTTCCCTTGAAGACCGAAATGAAGTCACGTGAATAAAAGAGGCTTACCGCCTCATCCCAATTTGTCTTGGCTAAATTTGCAAAATGAAATAGATTCTTGATGTCACCGAGACTGGATGCTATGTGATCCAGACGCACAGTGGCTACGAAGGGAAGAACGAATTCTCCCTGATTGGATATGATCCTGAACTGCCCCTTAAGAACATCCCCCTGGGACATTCCCTTGGCATTAAACCTGTAAGAAACCTCGTAAGGAGATCCCGAAAAATCTCCGGTGAGGACTTCCATTCTGATCTCTGTTGATGAAACCTTGCCGTAGATCGGCGTATTCTCAGGTCCAAATATGGTAAAAGAGCCCTCGATGATCTCTCCGGGCTCTAAATTCAGCTCAACACGGCCCGTTGAGAAGTCCAAACTTCTCTGGGCATACATATATTTCCCCTGTAAAAGCTGATCAATAATTTCTCTCACGATTCACCCCAAAAAAACAATTTATAGTGTTAAGTATACCATAAATTTACTCAGTACGGAGTGCTTCTATAGGATCAAGATTTGCTGCTCTTTTGGCGGGATAAATGCCAAAGAACAGTCCGATGGCGGTTGAAATGGCAACGACTGCAAGTACCAGAAGCGGATTTACCGAGAACGAGAAACCGATTATCTTACAAATAAGGAAAGATACACTTATTCCAAAGATAATTCCTATGATTCCGCCGGTAAAAGTCAGGATTGATGCCTCCGCAAGGAACTGGGTAAGAATTGAAGATGTCCTTGCTCCGAGGGACTTCCTGATTCCGATCTCTCTTGTTCTCTCAGTAACGGAAACCGTCATGATATTCATAACCCCGATTCCGCCTACCAAAAGAGATATCGCTGCAATTATGGCAACTACTGATGTGATGATGTTAAGAATACTGTTGGTGGTCTGATCAAAGCCTGCGCCGGATGAGATCTTTACACAGTTCTCTCCCCTGAGCTCCATGATGTTTTCAACAACTGCTCTGGTCTGGCCCAGAACCGCATCCTTATAGTCGCTGTCCAGATATATCTTGAATGAATTGAACTCTTTATCCACATCAAATTTATAGGCTTCGCAAAGACTTGTATAAGGGGCGTTTGCGCCGATGATCGTATCCTCGCCAAAGCTTGCATATGCAACATCCAAAGGAGTATCTTCTCTTACTCCGACTATGGTAAACTCCTGTGTGATATCATATGCCGTAATCTCCAGAGTCTGTCCGACTACCTCTTCATAGCCGAATACAAGATTTGCAAACATCTGGCTTACTACAAGGACTTTCTTGCCGTCTTCCACATCTGCTTCATTGTAGTATCTTCCGTGAAGCATTTCCATACCCGAAGCATACTGTGAGGCAGTATCTCCGCCATCTATACTCACTTCATAAATTTCCTGCTTTTTTCCTTTGGTATTTCCCCAAACAGAAAGAGAGGGCGATACTCCGTAGATGTTATCAATGTTTTCTTCTATGTTCTCAAACTGCTGTCTAGTAAAGGTTTTATCAGTCTTGGTGTCATCCAAAGAAACTGTTATTGTAGCAGCTCCCAGGGAATCAATCTCACTGTTGACAGTAGCCTTCATGCCATCGCCTATGATGAGCACGATAAGTACCGCTGAAATACCTATGATGATGCCAAGCATGGTAAGAAATGATCTTCCCTTGTTGGTGCGTATGCTTGACAGAGCACTTTTTATATACTCTCCAAATGTTCCCATTAAACTTTCCTTTGCTGCGCCTTAATCATAAGCGAAGTGCGTCGATAGGTTTCATCTTGGCTGCCTTCCTGGCGGGATAGATTCCGAAGAAAAGACCTATCATCACCGAGAAAAATGCTGCCCCGAGAACCGATGTCGGCGTGATGATAACGTCAAAACCAATGGCTGTGCATATCACATGGGCAACTATAATTCCAAGTATGATACCCACTATTCCTCCAAGGAGCGTTAAGATCGCAGCTTCTGCAAGGAACTGCGTCATGATGGCTCCGGTGCTGGCTCCAATTGACTTTCTGATTCCAATTTCTCTGGTTCTCTCTGTAACTGACACCAGCATGATATTCATAACACCGATTCCACCTACAATCAGGGAGATGACCGATACCAGGAGAAGGAAGCTCTGGGCATAGCCAAGGATCTGATTGAGCTGATCGGAAAAATCCGCCATACTCTGGGCTGTAAGAGCTGAGGAGCCTCTTAGTCCGTGGGCATTGACCAGGATGTCTTTTGCCGTCTGAACCGATTCCGACAAAGTTTCCTGTGCATCAAAGAGCATCAGCTGAGTGAAATTCTCGGTATCATAGTCAAAATCCGCACCCAATGCTGTGTAGGGCACTTCCAGCTGCGCATAGTAATCCTGGCCTTCCATGATGAACTGATACATTCTATTCATGTGATCACGAAGGCCAACAATAGTGTAAGTGGCTGTCTTGCCATAGATGGTAAGCTCCACCTCAAATCCTATTACATCCTCGGTTCCAAAGAGTGTCTTGGCGTCATCAAGGAGCATTACACAGACTCTCTGTCCCGACTCCACCTGCTGCCTGGTAAAGTACTGTCCCTTAACTATTTCATTACTTAAGGAGTACTGATATGCCTCGGAACCACCGTTAACGACGGCTGTGAAAGTCCCTTTTCTGCCTTCAACCTTGCCATAGCCTGTTAGATTCGGGGAGACTCCCTTTGCATTCGGAAGCGCCTCCTCAATTGCATACATGTCATTCCTGGTTAGTCTCTCTGAGGTCTTGGAGGCATTTACGGACAAAATGCCGTAGTTGCCGGCAAGATCGTTAAGAGAGCTCTTAACGAAACTGCTCATGCCGTTTCCAAGAGCAACTACCGCAATAACCGCTGCAATACCGATAACAATACCAAGCATGGTCATCAGGGTTCTGTAGCCATTACCTATTATCTGTTTAATTGCACTTTTTAAATACTCTGAAAATTTTCCCATTATTTTACTGTGCTACTACAGTCATTCCTTCTGTGAGCAGGCTTACATCCGAAGTAATAACCTTGTCACCAACTTCAAGTCCTTCAATGATCTGGGCATCTGTAGATGTAGAAATGCCGATCACAACATCTTTTCTCTGTACTGTGTTATCTGCTGCAAGCACATATACGTAATCGCCTGTTGAATCTGTCTGAACATACTCATAGGGAAGAACGATGGTGTTGTCAGCCTTCTGAGCATGAATCTTATTGTTTGCTTCTACTCCGAAAATAATATCTGAATCGGGGTTTGTTACTTTGATGACAGTATCAACCACTGCTACACCGTTGGCGTTCTTGGTGGCATTTCCGGAAATCTTTGTTACTTCGCCATTATATGGCTTTCCGTTTATTGTGACATCTACCTTCTGTCCGAGTGATATCTTGGGAAGATCGCTCTTTGAAACCTGAATGGTAACCTGTACATCCTCAAGGTTTGCTATGGAAAGGATCTGTGCACCTGCTGCCAGGGTTGCACCCTCTGCAACATTTGCGGGGATTGCTGTAACAACGCCGTCAAATTCGGCCTTAATTCCTTCCTTGGCTGCTTCAATCTTAGTAAGTGTATCGCCCTGATTGAGCTGTGTTGTATCAAGTGCTGCCTTCTGAGCAGATAAGGTTCCTCCGCTGACCTTAAGGCTTCGTGCGGAAGAAAGGCGACTGGCTTCATCAGTAAGCGCTGTGATCTGATCCTGCCATGCAATAAGCTCAGGGTCTCTTGTGAGAGCAGCCTGTGCATCAGTGAGCGCTTCCTGCGTCTGAAGATACATTTCATTGCCGTCATCGTCTTTTCTGTCGTAGTGATTGTATGCTTCTGCGCCATCACTTACTCTGTTCTGATTGTAATCCAGCTGAACCTTATTAAGCTCATCAATTGTCTGGCTGATCCTGTTCTTCTTTTCAGTGATCTTTTTCTGAATAGCCTCTTTTTCATCAGTTATCTGATCTATCCTGTTGTTGATCTGATCAAGAGTCATATTCTGAGCATAGTTTTCAGCTGAATCTGCTATTGTGGCACCTGCAGCTGTTGCACTGTATGTACCTTTGGCCTGCTTGATTGCAAGCTCGGCATTCTGCTGCGCAAGATCAAGCGCTTCTGTATCATAGGTTAAGAGCTCATATCCTTCTGAGACCTTATCTCCGACCTTAACATTGATCTTCTCGACAGGTGCTGTAACATCCGAATAGTAATTCTTGGTCTCACCACTCTGCACAGTACCTGAGATTGAAAGAATGTTCTCAATACTGCCAAGAGCCACACCCTGAGTTTCAACCATGACAACCGCATTCTTGGCTGCATTTATGCGATAGATAACAAAGGCTGCGATCAAAAGAGCTGCTATTCCGATCACAGCATATCTCTTCTTAAATCTCTTTTTCTTCTTAACAGAATCTGCAAGATCTGTTACATCATAATCATCGTAGACCTCCATATCCGCACCGGTGGTCTCTTTGATCTCATTATTTGCTTCAGGAACTGTAGTAACGCTCTCCTGAATTTCCTTATTTTTGTTTTCCTTCTCAGACATCAAAATTCCTCCATAAACTTTCATTAACAAAACTTTTTCTATTCTCAGATTTCGTCTTTATAATCCGGATTTGCAATATCACTCTGGATCATTCCGTCGGATATGGTTATGATCCTCTTGGCCTGCTTGGCAATGCCGGGGTCATGAGTGATTATAATAACGGTTCTTCCCTCGTGGTAGAGCCTTTTTATTATTGTGATTATCTCTTTTGTCGAGCCGGTATCAAGGTTACCTGTGGGCTCATCCGCAAGAAGTATCGGCGGTGCCTGAGCTATGGCTCTTGCTATGGCAACTCTCTGCTGCTGTCCACCGGACATCTCGTTGGGCTTGTGGGTCATACGCTTTGCAAGACCTACGCTGTTCAACGCTGCGCTTGCAAGTCTTACTCTCTCTTTCTTACTTACTCCTCTATATATAAGAGGAAGCTCAACATTTTCAAGAGCAGTAAGTGAAGGGATCAGGTTAAAGCCCTGGAATATAAATCCAATTTCTCTGTTTCTTATGTCAGACTGCTCGTCATCAGTCATGTGCGATACATCCTGGCCATGCAGGAAATACTTGCCACTGGTGGGAGTATCAAGGCATCCGAGCATATTCATAAGAGTAGACTTACCGGAACCGGACTGTCCGATTATGGCAACGAACTCGCCCTCACCTATGGTCAGTGACACATGATTTAGCGCCCTGACTTCGTTCTCACCGGGATTGTATATCTTACATACATCCTTTATCTCTACAAGTTTCTTCATAATTCTCCTCAATAATATAGATTGTGTACAACTCATTATTGTACTTCATTACTACAATAAATGAAAGCGTAAACGTTTACAAACTTATGAAATTTTTATGAAATTCACTTTCCATGTTGGAAAGTTTTTTATATACTAATTGTACAAATAGTGTGTTAATATTCTTTATATAGCCCTGTATCATTAAGTCATAACAAAGAACTGCTCACGAGAGCACACAGAGAGAAGGAGAAAGTTATGACAAAGATGGTAAATTTCAAGACTATGATCAGCAACTTAACAAACGGATTTGCAGCAGATAAAAGCCGCGAACAGGAAAATTACAGAAATCTCATGAACGGTGGTTTCAACTACTCCATGAGATCAAGAACAATAATGTAAAAGAGGATGCGATGCAATTAAAGCTATCAGAAAACATAAAGAAGCACAGAAAAGAAATGGGTCTGACCCAGGAAGGACTCTCTGAGGCCTTTGGAGTGACCATCGGTGCAGTTTCCAAGTGGGAAAACGGCAACAATGTACCGGACATCTTGACCCTGATGGAGCTTGCAAACTTCTTCAATGTCTCAGTCGATGAACTACTGGGCTATGATATGTCCTCCAAGAATATCGATGACATGGTTGATTCCATAGAAGACCTGTATCATGCCTACAGGTTTGACGAGGCAGTGAGCGAAGCAAACAATGCGCTGGTGCGCTATCCGCACACTTTCAAGATACTGTACTGCTGCGCAGAGCTCTTTTTCCTTAAATATACAGAAGGCGATGACGATAAAGATCGAGATACAGCCATAAGCCTTTACCAACGCAGCATGGAACACCTTTCGCAGAATACAGATCCGCATATCAGCGAGTACTCCATACGTCGAAGGATTGCCAAGCTCTATACCAAAAAAGACCCGGAGAAAGCTCTGGATGAACTCAAACAGATCAACTACGACGGTTGCAACGACAGTTCCATCGCTTCCGTCCTTATGAACTCCGGCAAATTTGAGGAGTCGCTAAAGTACGGGACTATGGCCATAATCAGGATATGCGCCGATCAATACGGGGTGATCACAAACATGGCCATGACACTTGCAGCAAGCGGCCGTAAAAAAGATCTTGAAAAAGCCATAGAACTGGCTGATATGAACATAGCTCTCACCAAGCTCTACAGTAAACCGGACCAGATTACATATTTTCATAAACTTCAGACCATCATGCTGCTCCTTAAATCCTGGTGGCTCTCCGCTCTTGGCGACGATGCGGCTATGAAAGCCTGTGTAAAAGAGATGTGGGATTTGGCAAATCTTTATGACAGATCAGCATCAAGTAACGAACTCTCCGGAAGTGTCAGATTCTACTTTTCCGAAGATAAAGCTTACTCCTTCGACTCCACCGGCGCCGGAGCTGTGTCAGGTATTGAATCAATGTTTGAAGATGACCAGAGCGTCGTAACCGCCAAGATATACAAATACATGGGCAAAGTTATAGATGAATGGAACAAGTTAAAAGAGTCATCTTTATAAAGTAAAGATGACTCTATGCCCAACCTTCATGACTCGCAGCTTAGCTCCAAAACTTTTTGTCTGTCGTATTTTCTATACCCTGCGATGAGTTTACTTGATATATATAGAAATGAAATTAGCACAAAAACTTTGGATGGCCTTTTTTCTATACCCAATGTTTACTTTTACTCATATATATAGAAATCTATTCTGGCTTTCCAACATTTTTCCATACCGCAAGGCAAGTTTTAGAGTCATATATAGAAATATCAAGAATCAAACTTTTTACTCTTCTGCATTTTCCATACTCCAAACCCATTTTGATCCATATATATAGAAAATCCTCAGAATCCAAGATTTTCTACGCCCAGAAGAAACTTTTCACAATATAGGTAGAAGGATTTTCATGTATAAATCTAAATACCTCTTTTTTTATACGACCACGGACAACTTTTTCGGATATAGGTAGAAAAACTCTCAGGGCATTCTACACCCACAAGCGACTTTTATCCGTATAGGTAGAAAATAACCCCTTATGTAAAATTTTCTCCCTTCGGCTTTCTACGCCCATAGGCTACTTCTGAACATATAAGTAGAAAACGCAGAAAAGCCCCCTAATCGTTGCAGCTGATAGACTGCCCAAGTCACGCCCCTTTATCCTGCCCGCCTTAGTGACCGATTGTTCATATAAATACCGGCGTCAAGGGACAGTACGCTGGGCGCCGCCCTTTGGCGCCCGGGCAGCCCTTGACGCCGGTATTTATATGAACCACAATCTCAAGGCGGCGGGCTGGTAAAGGTATACTCCCCAAAACGTCCCCTATCCCCGTCCCTATGGGCCAAATCAAAAATCCTCTATACCATTTCTGATATAGAGGTCTTTTTTTCCACTTTACTAATTAGCCCTGAGATATTCTGTCAATCTCTTTTAACTCTTCCTCTGAGAATGTGATGTTCTCAATAGCCTTGATGTTATCAAGGATCTGTGAAGGCTTGGATGCTCCGACAAGAACTGATGTTACATAGCCGTCCTTAAGGATCCATGCAAGTGCCATCTCAGCAAGAGTCTGTCCGCGCTTTGCAGCGATGTCGTTGAGGGCTCTTACCTTGGCAAGTACATCCTCATTGATCCTGTTCTCCTGAAGGAATCTGCCGTCTGTGCGAACTCTGCTGTCCTCAGGAATTCCCTGAAGATATCTGTCGGATAAAAGACCCTGCGCAAGAGGTGAGAAGCAGATGATGCCCTTATTCAGCTCTTTTGCCTTCTCTTTAAGACCGTTCTTCTCGATAGTTCTGTCGAAGATGTTGTAGCGGTTCTGGTTAATCACAAACGGAACATGAAGGTCAGTCAGAATAGCTGTTGCCTTCTCAAGTGTAGGGCCGTCGTAGTTGGAAATGCCGGCATAGAGTGCCTTTCCGCTTCTGACGATCTGTGCAAGTGCCTCCATAGTCTCCTCGAGAGGTGTCTCGGGGTCAGGTCTGTGATGATAGAAGATATCAACATATTCAAGGCCCATTCTCTGAAGGGACTGATCAAGGCTTGCGATGAGGTACTTCCTGCTCCCCCACTCGCCGTAAGGTCCCGGCCACATGTAGTAGCCTGCCTTGGTTGAAATGATCATCTCATCTCTGTAGGAAGCCATATCGTCTTTTAAAATCTTGCCAAAGTTTCTCTCAGCACTGCCCTCTGCAGGACCGTAGTTGTTGGCAAGGTCAAAATGTGTGATACCGTTGTCAAAAGCAGTAAAGCACATCTGCTTCATATTCTCAAAATTTCCTGTATCACCGAAGTTATGCCAAAGTCCAAGAGACACTGCCGGAAGCTTAAGACCGCTGTTTCCGCAGCGATTGTACTGCATCTTTTCATATCTGTTTTCGTTTGCTGTATACATGGTAAACCTCCCTTATCTATATACAATTTTATTTCTTTTTTTGATTCTTTACAAAGCTTAATACTTAAAGTACACTTGAAGTCAACAACATTTTTCGGGGAAATCGGGGAAATTTTCAGGAGGTAAAAATGACATATACAATAGCGCAGATATCAGAGAAATTCGGCGTTGCAGCATCTACCCTGAGATACTATGAAGACTTGGGGCTCCTTAAAAATGTAGAAAGAGCTGAGAGTGGACACAGAATTTATTCAGAAGATCATATCGGAAAACTCGAGGCCATAAACTGCTTTAAGAAGGCCGGGATGTCCATCAATGAGATAAAAGACTTTTTTGAATATGAAAAAGATGAAGCAAAAAGTATCGATGATATGATGAGTCTTTTAAAAAGGCGAAGCGAGATCATGCTGGAGGAATTCGCAGAGGCTTACGAGTCCTATGAACATATTCTCAAAAAGCTTGATTACTACGGCCATATCGAGAAGGCTCTCAAGCAGGGAAAAGAGCTTCCGAAGTGGGCAAAGTTTGATAAAAAAGACTATCACCAAAATGCGCTTGATACTATTTTAGACAGGATAAGCTGACTGTTTTTCGGAGGATAATTATGGAATCATCTATGACAAAGGGTAAGCCGCTTACTCTTTTACTAAAGTTCGTTCTCCCTATATTCTTAGGGTTTATATTTCAGCAGTTCTACAACATGGTGGACACCGTTATTGTAGGAAGATATGTGTCTCCCACTGCTCTTGCGGCCGTTGGATCCACGGGAACGATCATGTTCATGATCATGGGACTGGCAAACGGAATGACAACAGGTTACACCGTGCTGATCAGCCAGAAGTACGGTGCAGAGGATTATGAAGGTGCAAGAATTGCCTTTGTTAATGCGATCCTGCTTGGAATCATCAGTACCGCAGTAGTTACTGTTATTGCGCTCTCTGTTATGCATCCGCTCCTCAGGCTGATGAACACACCGGCGGATATTTACAATGATGCTTATGCTTATATCTCCACAATCTGCGCAGGAAGTATCGCGCTTATTGGATATAACCTTCTTGCCGCGTCCTTAAGAGCCATCGGAAACAGCAGAACTCCGTTGTACTTTCTGATTTTCTCAGCTCTTTTGAACATTGTTCTTGATCTGGTATTTATCGTAGTATTTCATCTTGGGACCTTCGGTGCTGCGCTGGCGACAGATCTTTCACAGGCTGCTTCTGCTGTCCTTTGCATGTTCTATATTGTAAGAAAGGTTTCCGTACTTCGCCCCAAGGCCAGGGACTGGCATCTGCACAAAGAATATTCGCTTAAGCAGCTCAACATCGGTATTCCCATGGCTCTTCAGTTTGGTATAACCGCGTCAGGAACGATGGTCATGCAGTCTTCCATCAACATCTACGGATCGACTGCTGTGACAGGATTTACCGCAGCAGGTAAGGTTGTAAACCTCATGACCGCAGGAATGCCTTCCATAGGCCAGACAATTGCTGCCTATGCCGGACAGAACTTCGGCTACGGCGATCTTGACAGGGTAAATCAGGGCACCAAGGATGCCATGAAGATAGCAGCCGTGTACTCTGTCATCAACGGAATCCTGAGCGTTGTTCTTCTTCCGGTGATCATCGGATTCTTCTTTGATCCCGGAGTTGATGTGGCATCTTACCTGCCCTATGCAAGAGCTTATGTATATGCCTGCGTTCCTTTCTACATTCCGCTGGCAATGATCTTTATCTACAGGAATGCTATGCAGGCCTGTGGATACGGTAAGACTGCCCTTATGCTGGGCATTGTGGAACTGCTTGCAAGATTTGGAACTGCATTTTTGTCAATGAAGCTCCACAGCTTTAATATGGCTGTTGCAGGTGATGCTGCTGCCTGGGTCACAGCAGGCGTATTCTCAATCATACTATATGTCTTTGTCATGAAGCAGCTGCGCGAAAAGACCGTATAACTATATCTTGTATTTCGTATTATTTTGAGCTACTATATGATGTAGAAGTCAGTGGTTCAGTTTGGTGAGTCAGTGGGGACGTTTCAGTTTGACTCATTTTGCTAAACAAAATGAGTCAAACTGAAACGTCCCCACTGACTCACCAAACTGAAAACACCCCACTGACACACCACCACACGTCTGAAAGGAGCTCTTCATGAAATCACCTGCTGCTATCGCAACCACTTATGAAACTGTCGGAACCGCTAAAACCAACATGAACTTCAGAAAGACGTTCCTTTTGGGAATACTGGCGGGAGCTTTCATTGCTCTGGGAGGTCTCGGAAGCCAGATCGCATCGGTATGTGCTCCGGATCCGTCAACAGGAAGGCTTGTCAGCAGCGCGGTTTTCCCAATAGGTCTTTTCATGGTGCTTGTGGGTGGCGCTGAGCTCTTTACAGGTAACTGCCTTATCATCATTCCTGTACTTAGTAAAAAAGCTAAGCTCTCGGGAATGCTCAGGAACTGGCTTATCGTTTATTTCGGAAATATGGTGGGCGGACTTATCATCGCTCTTCTTGCGAATTTCTCGCATACCTATGCCTTTGCAGACGGGGCTCTTGCCAAGGCTGTTGTCAGCACAGCTGTCGCTAAGTCCGGTATCTCTTTTACCGATGGAGTGCTCAAGGGAATTCTCTGTAACATATTGGTCTGCATGGCTGTCTGGTGCTCCTTTGCAGCAGATGAACTGGCAGGAAAAGTGCTCGCCCTCTGGCTTCCCGTTATGCTCTTTATCATAGGCGGATTCGAGCACTGCGTTGCCAATATGTACTTTATCCCTGCAGGCATGATCGCTACATCCGTTTACGGAATCGCTGCAGATGGACTTTCATTATTTGGGTATTTTGTCACCAACTTGATTCCCGTTACACTTGGGAATATAATAGGTGGCGCTCTCTGCGTGGGAGCAATGTATTATTTGATTTATTTAAAGGATTGATTGTTTAGAAATGTGGAATTATATAAAAGGACTTATCAGGAACGGAAGCCTCTTAACGAAATTTCTTTTTGGCTCATTTGTCTTTGTTGCAGTCATGACTCTTTTAGCATTCTTTGGCACTGCTGGGAAGGATTCTCTGCCATTTTTGGCAATAGGCGGCTTTTCATTTTTTAAGAAGTACAAAAATCGTGTAGCAAATTACTTTAAAAATATCGAGACCGTTCCCTACTGGGGCAACAAATTCGGGCGCGATCTTTGTATCAGACTCCTGTCAGAGGACAAGTTTAAGCCTTATGTAAATAAAAAAGGCAGGAAAGTTCGCGGATTAGAGGTAAGTGAAAGCGGCAGATGGTTCTGCATTAAAGGCCAGTACTACCCCACTTATCTGGTTTATGACTACAACGGAGCAACCGGCGATATTACCATGATTGACGGAACGCAGGTCAGAGCCGGCGACTGGAGGTTCGACTCCATTCTCATCGGTGGTCTCATGGAATACCTGAATGCTGATAGGACACTTCGCCTGGATAATGCCTACCACACAATGATCTCCACCGGTGACTGTGCACGTGCTTTTAAAAGAATCCATCAGGGAAATTACCAGAACCTCGCAACAGCTGACTGGGATGAGTTCAGATACAGATGGGAAAAAGAGCTCTCAGAAATTGAAGTAAGAAACATGAATGCACAAAATTCAAGGGACCACGCCAAAGCATTGCGCAACAAGCGTATTGCGGATGAAGCTCTCCACAGCAGAGTTCTGATGGACGAGGAGATACATGAGATTGCCTATGCGATCAATCAGAATTTGATAAAAAACATCTCGGAATGGTTTAAAATGGAAGCTTTCAAAGATGATATGTGCATCTGCAACGGTGTTAAGCTCCTTAAAAATCTCGGATATCCGGCAAATAAAGTGGGTGTACAGTTCCTCTTTGACTGCCTGAAAGATATCCAGAAGCCTTACTTTGAGGAAGCAGTTGCTGTCCTTGAAAAATACCCTCATGATGAACTCGTTGCAAGAATAGAGAGTAACGTAGAAACAGCCCACGCCACAGGAGATGTCCTCTGGGGCGCAGGCCTTATATATCTTTCAAAAAGAATCGGTTATGAAATTTCTCTGGCAAAAGAGATGAATGAAGCTGAACCTATGCTTCAGGTGCAGTCTTTTACTCGATCGTAAAGCTATAGTCTGAGAAATCTGCCTTAAGGCTGGCCTTATTATCACCGTTTGTCCAGGTGAAGGTCATAACGCTTCCATCAGTCTTTATATCCAGCTTCGCATCAAATCCAAAGGCAGGATTTGTGTTTCTGAATCTGAGAAGTTCAAGCTGCTTCTTAACAACATCCTTATTCATGGCATCAGCAATCTGATCCATAGTAAGGTTTGTTCTGTTGATCTCCTTATGTCCACCTGCTCCGGCTCTCTTAACTGCCTCGTGGTCATTCTTACCTGCAAAAAGGTCGAGGTACCAAACCTGAGGTTTACCGGGCATGAACATCTGGATTGCTCTTGCAAAGAGCATCTTCTTGTCATCATCTCCAAGAGCGCTGTAATATGTAGCATTTACCTGATAGTACATATTCTTGGCACCGTGAAGGTCTTTTACAAAGCCTCCTCTGCCGACGATTGTATCTATCATCTTCTGAATATCTTCCTCTGCAAGGATTCCCTTAAGGTCAAGAAGCGGAATACCGTCGTGGCAGCCAAGCATGTTGACTACGCGGATTTTCTTTTCCTGGATCTCGTTTGCCCACTTCTCAAGGACAGAACCGTCCCTGTTCTCAATTGCATAGATAAGAAGTCCGGGAAGGAAGAAGTCGTAGGTCATGTAGCCCTTGTTTGCAACGGTCTCATAAATCTTTTCGCTGTAACTTGCATGAATCTCGGGAAGGAGAGATACTCCAAACTCGTCAGCAAGCTCTTTTACCCTCTCGAGAACATCCCAGGTATCAGGCTCATTTAAGAAATTCTTCTTGCCGGGCTCCTTAGGGGCATAGGCAAAGGCATCAAGTCTTACAATCCTTGCGCCGTAGCCTGAAAGGCTCTTTAATGTATTTCTGTAGTGCTCCCAAACAAGGTCTGACTTGATGTTGAGGTCCATCTGACCAAGATAACGTCTTCCGGACTCAAGGAGCTCTACTACTGCATCCTTATATTTCTCATAACCTGTAAAATCAATCTCTGAAGGCTTCTTGCCCTCATCAAGGCCGGAGCAGATTCTCTTTGAGAGTCTGTCTGCTGCCAGGTACTGAATATCCATCTTCTCCATGAGGTCCTGAGCATCAGGGCGCTTGTACTGAACTTCCTGATAGAAGGTGTTCCAGTAAGGAACGTCTTTTCCATCGGGCATTCTCACCATAAGGATCGGAAGTCCGGGCTTTCTGAAGAACATATCCTTGATATATTTCTCTTCGGGCTGGATGTAACCCTCAGGAGTTATCTCTCCGTAGCCTTCCCAGAACTTATTCCAGTTGATGAAGAAGTCCTTGTACTTAGAATTCTCACCGTTCTTTAAAAGATCCTGGAACTGGGGAGAAAGAACTGATGCATGATTTAAGATAAAGTCCAGCTTAAGGTCAATTCCGAGCTCGCCGAGCTTATCAATATCAGAGGCGCTTGCCATCTCTTCATTGATGCTGTAGTCAATTACAGAAAATCCTCTGTCCAGGTCTGTGTTAAAAATACTTGGGAGAATGTAAAAAGACTGAAATACATCTTTAAACTCTTCTTTTGAAAGGACAGAAACAATATCTGCCATTGTTCCACCCATACTATCGGGGTAAGCATTTAGCATCGGACCATTGTCTACGAAATTTTTTTTCATAATTATTCACTCCATTATTTAAAAGAGGGTGTTGATATGTGTGATTTTACCCATTACCAAACCTGTCAAAATGTTATTTCATAAGTTCCTGGAACTGATCAAAACTGATTATATCTCCGGCTTTTGAAATGATGATCTTTGCCTTGTGAGCCTGCTTAACAAGTTTAGCCTGTTCAAGCTCGAGAACCAGCATTGTGAATGGGCTGTCCAGCTTGCCGTCACGGTTTCTTGATCTTCTGTGCTCCAAAGTCTCAGCAGGAGTGCTGTTTAAAAGTACCGGAATATCAACTTGACTCATGTAGTCACTATTGCCGTGAGTCCACTCTACTATTAAAACCTGCTTCTCTGACATGTCTACTTCGTCATACCACAGGGATGCTTCATCACGTCCCATTCTCTTAAGCCAGAGCTTGTCTGCTCCGTCCTTAAATGCCTTCATTATCTGGTCTACTTCAGCAAAGTCTGTTTCATTGGGTGTACCAAGGTACTCATCAAGTCCCTTAGAACCTGCTTCAAGGTAGCTTCTGAACCATGTGTCAGTCTCTAAATGTGCCTTGTTTGCGTCATCATCAGCTGCCTGCCACTCTCTGATCTTAGCTACTGTATCAGCATTCATGACACCTGCGTCAACCATTCCTCTGATGCCTTCTTTTCTAAATGTATGAAGCCTTTCAGCATCATTGTACATTGGAATTCTGTGTGGGTAATTGTCACCGGACATTGTGTAGCTGCCTATTCCTGCGCTTTCCAGTAAATATGACAGGAGTGATGCAATTTCGGATTTTCCGACTCCGGATCCTCCGCATACGGCAACAACAGCTCTTTTATAAGGATTAGCTGCCATCTTCTCCGAAAGCTCTTTTACCAATAAAGGAAAGATTGTTCTGGCCTTGGCGATGTGACTCTCTCCGATCTCGATCTTATCTCCGGGCATATCACCGTGGGGAATGTCATCGGGAATACTTATATTAGAAACAATTGTTGCAGCTTTTGAAAGCTTATCATCAGTGTCTTTAAAAACAGTCACTTTGTTATATTTAGTGTTCATGTTTTCGTTTTCTCCTCTTTGAAATTTAGTTTTTGACAACTTGTATTATTGCATGTTATGTTGAAAAAAAAGACGGGGTGAAAAATTTCTCCTCGTGCTGAAGACAAAATACACTAACTTTTTTTGTTTGTAAAGAGCCAATTGAAAAAATGATCACGATCAAAGAAATCGCCAAACAACTAAATATGAGCACTACGACGGTCTCAAATGTTATTCACGGAAAAGCCGGAGAAGTCTCTGACGATACCAAGAGAAAGGTCGAGGAATTTTTAAAAAAAGTCGACTACGTTCCAAACATAAATGCCAGGAACCTTGCACAGAATGAGTCAAAGATCATCGGACTGGCCCTGAAGGCCCGTGCTGATAAATACGAGAACCTGATCATGGATCCCTTCGTCTCGGTACTTATCGGAGGTGTTGAGGAGACCATCAGAAACGCCGGTTACTTCATGATGCTCTATATCTCAAGTGATACAGATGAGATCATGAGACATGTGTCCACCTGGAACGTGGACGGACTGATCCTCTTTGGTATGCTCAACGATGACGGTATAAGAGTCAGCGAGAAATACAAAAAGCCAATCGTCTGCATAGACACCTACTCACTCGAAGGCCTTAAGCATTTCACCAATGTCGGCCTCGACGATGAACAGGGCACCTACGACATGATCAAGTATCTTATATCCCAGGGGCACAAAAAGATCGCATTCCTCTCCGATAACCAGAGCGGTGTCGATCTGGCAAGACTTAACGGTTACAAGAAAGCCCTGAAGGATGCAGGTATCAAGTACAAGAGTTCAAACTTCTTGCAGATCCATCCAAAGAGTGATGAGATTGACGAATCCCTCGCGGAGATCTGTGACAGGTCAAAAGAGTTTACCGCTATCTTCTGCGTATCAGACCTTTATGCAATAACTCTTATAAGTGCGCTGACAGACAGAGGCATTAATGTTCCCGAAGAAATATCCATTGTTGGATTTGATGACAATATGCTGGGTCAGCTCCACAGACCGGCGCTCACCACAGTCCATCAGGATGTAAAAGCAAAAGGTATTACTGCTGCAGATACTCTTCTTAAGCAGCTCGCAGGACACAAGACACCTAACCAGATAAAGCTTCCGACTCACCTGGTTATTCGTGATACTGTCAGAAAGATCAACTAAAAGATCCATAACCCATTGTTAAACTTGACCAACTTAAGCTTAAACGCATAAGTTGGTCTTTTTTATGCTTTTTCATAAACTTTATAAACGTTTTATTATTTTTTTAGTTTTTAGCGTAATCGTTTAAGCCCGCTAGGCACGCCAACTTTTGCGCATAAGTATGCAAAGAGCCGAGACTTTTTAGATTAGTTCTATTGAATTTTGTACAGAAGTGTGATATTTTGAATTTAGCGTACAACTTATGCGCAAAAGTAACCGCCAAAACTTTTGCATGTTATGGCAGAATGCACAAAAGGAGGAAACAAAATGAAAAAGAAACTCATCTCAGCAGTTCTTGCAAGCGCAATGGTTCTTTCACTTGCAGCTTGTGGAACTACAGGTACTACCGGTACCGACACAACAGCTGCCCCTGCTGACAACGCAGAGGCTACAACACAGGAAGCAGCTCCTGCAGATACAGCAGCTACTGAGGCTCCCGCTGCCACAGAAGCTACAGGTGATCTTGGAGAGGTTCGTCTTCTTAACGGTAAGCCTGAGATCAATGATCAGATGCAGGCTCTTGCAGCTAAGTACAACGAGGAGACAGGCAACACTCTTATTGTTGAGACAATCGGTGGCGACACAAACGCATCTGACGAGCTCAAGAAAATGTATCAGGCTGACAACATGCCTGACATCTTCGTAATCGAAGCTAACCAGGCAGCTAACTGGGACGGCATGCTTGCTGATCTCGCCGGTGAAGACTGGACAAACAAGACAGGTTTTGAACTTACAAACGACACAATGGGAACAATCGGATTCCCTTACACAGTTGAGGCAACAGCTCTTGGTTACAACGCTGATGTTCTTAAGGCTGCAGGTGTTGATCCTGCTTCTCTTACAAGCCCTGATGCTTGGAAGACAGCTTGCGAGACACTTGATGCTAAGAAGGATGAGCTTGGTCTCACAGCTGTATTCGGATGGTGTGCAGAGCCTACAAACCTTGGATGGTCTTCAGGTACACACGTATTTGGTCAGTATCTTGATGCAGGTCTTAAGGCCGACGACACAACATACATCGATCTTCTTAACGACGGTGGAAAGATTGATGAAGCAAGAATGAAGGACTTCGCAGAGTTCATCGGAATGATGAACCAGTACTCAGATCCTGCTCTTCTTATCGACGGAACATATGACACACAGGTTGCAGGATTTAAGGAAGGCAAGTATGCATTCATCACACAGGGTAACTGGTGTGTAACATCTCCTGACGATGTAAGCTTCGAGTGTGGATTTGCTCCTTATGCATTTGAGGATGGAATCAACACAATCATCGCTGGACCACCTTCATACTGGGTAGCATATTCAAACGGTAACGTAGACGGTGCTAAGGCATTCTTCAACTGGTGCGCAGGCGATTCAGCTCAGAACATCCTTGTAAACGATGCTGGTCTTGTATCTCCTTTCGACGATTGCCAGTATGAGGCAGTTAACCCATTCTACAAGAGCATGAACAGCTACATCACAGCAGGTAACTACTCAGGATGGCACACAATGCTCAAGAAGGACGGTCTCCAGAACCAGACATGTAACGTATTTGCAGATTATGCAAAGGGCAAGCTTGATGCTGACGGATTTGTTTCAACAATGGCTCAGGTAATCTCAAGCTACTACGCTCAGTAATTAGGGGAAGCTACAAGGTATTTCTAATTAAGGTTTTATTTACGGGCAGGGATCATTTCTACCCTGCCCGTTTTAAAATGAACATCACAAAATTTTTTCTTCTATTTAAAGAAAGGGGGATTTTCTAATGGGTACATTTTCTACCGGCAGAAAGGTTGCTTCTTTTGGTAGCCTTATCCTGGGACTTGTGCTTACGATTGCCGGACTTGGACTTTCCATGACCGGAGCAGGCGACCTTATCTTAGGTACGTTGCCCATTAACGGAACACCAACACCTATTATCTTCGGAAGAGGCGCTATGTTCGTAATTGGTATAGTCCTGTTCTTCGTAGGCCTATATCTGTTCCCTACATTCAAACATCATCGCGCAATCGTAAACATCATTTTCCTGTTCCCACTGCTCTTCGCATTTGGCGTAACAGTAATCATTCCACTATTCCTCGGTATCGGATATTCCTTCACCGACTGGAACGGAATCCTGATGCACCAGTTCGTAGGCTTTGGCAACTACGCAAGAATGTTTAATCAGACCGCTTTCCTTTGGTCAATACTTCTTACATTCCTGTTCGTTGTATTCAACATGATCCTGGTTAACCTGGTTGCATTCTTACTTGCTCTTCTTTGCACATCAAGGATCAAAGGCCTTGGGTTCTTCAGAGCAGCTTACTTCCTCCCCAACCTTATCGGAGGAATCGTACTTGGTTACATCTGGCAGTTCATTTTCAGTAACGTTGTCACGAAGTTTACCGGTACTTACTCAATGCTTTCGGACACAAAGACAGCCTTCATCGCTATCATCATCGTATATATATGGCAGTATGCAGGTTACATCATGCTCATCTACATCACAGGACTTAACACAATCCCCGGAGATGTACTTGAGGCATCAGCCATCGACGGAGCTAATCCTCTGCAGACTCTTTTCAATATAAAGATTCCTATGATCGCTCCTACTATTACAATATGTACATTCCTTACTCTTACATCAGCCTTCAAGCAGTTCGATGTAAACCTTGCTCTCACAAATGGTAAGGGATCAGTTCAGTTCCTAGGAGAGTATATCGCAAACGGTACAGAGATGCTCGCACTGAACATCTACTCCACTGCGGTAATCAATAACGACTATGCTCTGGGCCAGGCCAAAGCGGTTCTGTTCTTCATCATCCTGGCAGCTGTATCTATCATGCAGGTACGTATATCTAATAAGAAGGAGGTGGAATTATAATGCATACAAAAGAAAAACCGGCAGCCGTAGCTATAAGATTAGTAATTGCTATAATTATCGCAGCTTATGTATTGTTCCCATTCCTCCTGCTTGTTATTAACTCAGGAAAAGAGACTTCCAATATCACAGCTAATCCTGTAAGCCTTGCAGGATCAAGCCTTGGACAGTTCAGATTCAACATTCACGAAGTTATCAATGACCCTAACTTCCTGTTCTGGAAATCCTTTGGATATTCAGCACTGATCACGGTTGTATCCCTGGTTCTGCTCTCATTATTCGGATCAATGGCAGCCTGGGTTATCTGCAGAAACAAGACAGTTTGGTCAACAATTATTTACTTTACTTTCATCGCATCAATGATCATTCCTTTCCAGGTAGTAATGCTTCCACTTATTTCTACCTTCCGTGATGTAGGAAAGTTTATCGGAATTCCAATGCTTCAGTCAGTTCCCGGTATTGTATTTGCTTATCTGGGATTCGGCGGAGCCATGACAGTGTTTATCTTAAACGGCTTTATCAAGGGCGTTCCCTTCGACCTTGAGGAAGCAGCTTCCATCGACGGATGTACACCTGAGCAGACATTCTTCCAGATCATCTTCCCTCTGCTCACACCTGTTATCACAACAGTTACAATCCTCAATGGTATGTGGATCTGGAACGACTACCTTCTTCCTTCAATGATGCTTGGACAGAACGGTAAGGTAATGACAATCCCGATCGCTATCCAGAAGTTCGTTGGATCTTATGTAAAGCGTTGGGATAGAATTCTTCCCGCTGCACTGCTTGCTATCATTCCAATGATTATCATATTCCTTATCGCGCAGAAACAGATCATGGAAGGTATGATAGAGGGTGCTGTAAAGGGCTAACTTCCTTATTACCAATAACTTCATATATACATAAAAAAATCCCGACATTCGCAAGAATGCCGGGATTTTGCATGCAGACAAAGAGGGCTCTGCAGTGTATGAAACCAATGTTAGCCCTGAGCAGGTGATTCTGCAGCAAAGCAAGTAAGCTTCCACCGCATTTGTGCAAATATTTAATTTGCAGTGGATCTTCCTTTGAATGTTCTTAGCAATCTTCCACTACATTTACTCATATATTTAATTTGCAGTGGATCTTCCTCTAAATTATTCTTGAAATCATCCACTGCATTTACCATATATTTAATTTGCAGTGGAACTTTCTTCAAATTATTCCCGAAATCATCCACTGCATTTACTCATATATTTAATTTGCAGTGGATCTTCCTTTAAATTATTCCTGTAATCCTCCACTGCATTTACTCATATATTTAATTTGTAGTGGAACTGGCTTTAAAAAGAGACTGCCCAGTGAGCAGTCTCTTCAACTTTCAGTTTCTTCATTATATTTTTACAGTTGTAATAAGCTCCGTCTTATCGCTTAACAGTTCCATAACAGAAACTTTTATGTCTCCTGCTGATAAGCGTCTTACATATATTACAAGCCTTCCTTCATAGGTTTCTCTGTGATCTTCAGTGTAAGGAGTAAGGTCAGATAAATTGCCATTATCAATTCCTGCAAGTTCTCCTGCTCCGGTGACCTTAGCCATAATATCTTTTTCCAAAAGACCCTTTGGAAGCTTCACAAGAATCTGATAGATGTAGCCCGTTTCATTGCAATCATCTGCAAACTCATTATCCAAGCAAGCAGCGTTCAAAAGGTCTGGCTTCCAAAGCTCTACAGATACTTCATCAGTTTCTTTTTCGGAAAGCCCTTCGCCTCCCCAGAGCTTACTTCTTACATTAAACTCTTCCTTGGCAAAGCCTGCTGTGGTAATAAACCCAGCCGATGATCCTCTGATAGGCCATCCGTGAGCTTCTCCCAGATAATCGATTCCGGTCCAGATAAACTGTCCGCACACGTAGCTGTTATCTTCTACAATCTTCCAGGCTTCAGGACTGTGGCCATTTTCGCTTCCAAGAAATGTCTTTTGGGGGAATCGTTTGTGATCCTCTTCATATAGATGTTCCTTGTAATTGTACCCTACCACATCCATTTCATCTATAAAGCCAATCCTGCTTGACAGCTCAGGAAATGCTGCTGCCACAGTCACAGGCCTTGAATCATCCTCATCCCTGACTATAGCCACAAGCTCTTTTGCCAAAACAGCAAGTCTCTCCATGTTTGGCTTGTTAGCGTCATACTGCCTTTCAGCCGCAGGTTTATTATGATCATTATTACCTGTCATCTCAGAGAACATGGGATGACAGTAAGGATCATTGGGATAATCTATCTCATTGCCTATACTGTAAAGAATAACCGACGGATGGTTTCTATCTCTCCTGACCATCGTCCGAAGGTCAGTCTCATGCCACGCAGGAAAGTCCTCGTAATATCCCTGGTGCTTTGGAGGATAAACGTTGTGGCCTGTTGACCACTTATTCTTCGGATTCTCCCATTCGTCAAAGGCCTCATCCATCATCATAAAGCCCATTTCATCACACAGGTCATAGAGCTCGGGCATGTGAGGATTGTGGCTGCACCTTATGGCATTGCAACCGGATTTCTTCAGAAGCTCAAGGCGCCTTCTCCACACTTCCTTTTTCATGGCTGCACCAAGGCATCCGCCGTCATGATGAACGCAGACTCCTTTGAACTTCATGCTCTCTCCGTTTAAGAAAAAGCCTTCATCCGGGTCAAAAGAAAATGTCCTTATGCCAACCTTTTTCCTGTCCGCCACATAGCTCGTATCTCCTGCAGTTATCCTGGTTTCCAGGGTGTACAGATATGGAGAATCCGGACTCCATAGCTTCGGATCATTTAGGCTTCCCGAAAGGTTTATCACTACCATATCTCCTTCCGGCGCGGAGGGCTCACTTTCCATGGTAAGAACAGTGTTCCCGTCTGCATCAAGCAGCGCATTAGATACTACTATGCTATCCGCCTCTGCCGTCAGAATCTCGTTTCTGACAGACACTTTGGCCAGTGTCCTACCTCCGTCAGTTTCAACACTGTCGCACTTAAAGAATATTCCATCCACAGCCGGCGCTGTTTTCTCGGAAACCACAATGCTGACTTTACGCGTTATTCCGCTGCCGGTAAACCATCTGGAATCCGCAATGTCGGTATGAACTACCTTGACGCTGATCTGAAGCTTATCATCTCCAAAACTCGCCCGGTCAGAGATGTCATAGCTGATCTGTGCATAGCCACTGGGTCTTTTCCCAAGGAAATAGCTGTTGACCCATACATAGCTGTTCTTGTAGATTCCATCAAAGGTCAAAGTGATCCTTTTGCCACGATATTCCTCCGGAATCCTCACGCTTGTCCTATACCATGCGATTCCGCCGCGAAGATACCCGGTTCCGCTGGAAAACTCTTTTGAAAAAGGAGCCTTCACGGAAAAGTCGTGAGGAATTGTAACTTCTTCCCAGGTGCTGTCATCATAGCCCTTGTACCATGCCTCTTCGCATTCGCCATAATGAAATTTCCAGTTATCAGTAAGAATTATTCTCTCAGTATCCATAGTTTCAGCCCAAATCCGGCTCGTCCTTCAGCTCTATACTGTCTGCGCATTTACCGTCTGTTTCAAAGACGATGATCTCATTTTCTCCCTCCTTAAGAAGAGGAGCGGGAAGGTATAATCTCTTTTGTGGTCCTATCTCCCAGAACCTTCCGAGGTTAAATCCGTTGATGAAAATGGCGCCTTTTCCCCAGCCATCAAAGTCAATGAATGTATCGCCCTTTTCGTCCACATCAAATGTAAAGCGGTAGAACGCAGGAGTTCCCTCTTTGTATTCCTTACTAAAGTCAACCTTATCCACATTATCAAGAGGCAGTGTGTAAATGTCCCAGCCGTTGTGAATATGGCCGTTGATCTGAACGCATCGTCCAATACCTTTTCTCTGAAGTTCCATGCGAGGTCCGAAATTGACTCTGCCCATGTTTTCAACGAGAACGTCGAACTTCTCGTTAAGGCCAAGCAGAGAGCCTGTGGAAAGTCCGGCCTCGCCAATTGCAGCAGGAGCCTGTTCGGGAGTAAGTCCTCTCTCCATCATAAACTTACCGGCAAGGAACTGCGCAGGTTTGCTGCAGGCAAGATATTTCTCAAGAGGAATGTCATGCTCGGCATCAAGTTCATGGTCGTAAAGAGTAATGAGAGGATTTTCCTCAACAAATACATTTGCTCTGTCCGCTGTCTCCCAAAGTTTCAGCTTTGCAATTCCCGCCTCGGAATGTAGCGTTGTCCTATACAGGATATATCCATAGTTCTGATCAAGCTCCTCCATGCTTACCGTATATGAAAGGTGCACTGCTGTGCTGATATCATCCACTACGTTAAACAGACTTACCTTCTCTTTGCATGTCAGCTTGCCGTAGTTCTTTCTCTTTACCTCTGCAGGAAGCTGAACCTGTGGAATATCTGTATATTTTGAAATAATTTCTTTGTACTTTATATACTTCTCGGTAATCCTGCCATCCTCTGTAAGGATTCCGTCATAGTCATAACTCGTAACATCCGGGGTAAGCTCGTCGTAATAATTCGATCCGTTTGTAAATCCGAAATTAGTACCACCCTGGAACATATAGATGCTCACGTTTCCAAGCTCAAGCATCTTCTCAAGGTCCTCGCAGCTCTGAACGAGATTGCCCTTCATGTGTCCGCCGTTGCCCCAATGGTCAAACCAGCCAACCCAGAATTCTGCGCACATCAAAGGGCCATCAGCTGTGTACTCCTTTAATACTTCAAATCTCTCTTTTGTTCTGGAGCCAAAATTGCCGGTAGGATGAGCACCCTCAGCATAGCCGCCGCGATAGCTCTCATGATATGGTCCGTCGGAGGTTATAAGAGGTACGGTAACGCCAAGCTTTCTCATAAGGTCAACCATGAATTTCATGTACTCATGGTCATTGGCATAGTAACCATACTCATTCTCAACCTGCATGAGTATAACATTGCCGCCATTATCAATCTGGTACTTAGTGATCCTTGGCATCAGTACTTTGTAGTAGTCTTCCACAGCATCCATAAAGGGTTTATAGCTGACTCTAAGGCGCATGTTTCTGTCCTTTAAAAGCCATGCCGGAAGCCCGCCAAATTCCCATTCTGCGCAGATGTATGGTGATGGCCTGAGTATAATGTAAAGCCCCAGTTCAGTGGCCAGCTTGATAAAGCTTTCAACATCACAGAGCCCTTCGAAATTAAACTCGCCCTTCTTTGGCTCTGTCAGGTTCCATGGAATGTAGGTTTCAACCGTGTTGCATCCAAGAGCCTTAAGTTTCAATAATCTGTCTTCCCAGTATTCAGGCATAGTTCTGAAATAGTGAAAAGAGCCTGCTATTACTTTAAAAGGTTTATCATTCAGGTAGAAAGTATCTCTGATTTCAAATTTTCCCATAATTTCTCTACTCTAATCAAAAGGAATACTGCTCCAATAATGAAACAGTATTCCTTTTTTATTTTTGCTATAGTTTATTTTCGGCAGTTAATTACTTGTAAAGAGCATCAAACTGAGTCTGAAGTTCTGCTGTTACATCCTCGATACCTGCAGTCTTAAGTGCTGCCTGCATCTCAGCTACGATATCCTCAGCGCTTCCGTTGTAAAGACCATAAGAAATCTGCTTCATATAATTTGTATACTGCTCGTTGCAGTTGTCGATCTTGCCCTGAATACTGTCTACATCAGGAACGAACTGTCCATAAGGATAGTCAATCTTGATCTTGTCATATTCAGCATAGAGCTTGTCGATCGCATCCCAGTTTCTGGTAGCATCCTTGATCTCAAGGTCATCATTTCTGCCCCACCAGTAGTTGGTCATACCATTGATGTTCTGTGTATCTGCATTGAATCCCTCTGGAGTAATACGAAGTCCGTTGTCATCAAGATCCCATGAAACACCCTTAATACCATAGCAGAAGAGGTCGTAGCACTCAGGATCGTTTCTGATAAGGTCATAAACCATAAGCGCACGCTCAGGGTTATCACTTCCTGCAGAAACAGCCATTGCACCGTGTGTGATTGAAAGTGCGATAACGTTTCCTGTCTCCTCGCCCCAGTAGAACATTCCAACTTCTGCATCAGGATCATCCTGGAAAATTGTGTTTGCAGGTGTTGCTGAGCAAAGATCTGTCCATGTCTGTGTGTGGTGCTGCTCAACAGCAACATCGCCTACACGGAACTCATCACGGTTACTTCCTGATGTGTTGTTAAGTACGTCTGTAGGCCATACACCTGCCTCAGCCCATTCCTTCATGAGCTTAGCATACTCAACAAGTGACTCTGTCTCTGTAAGAGCAGGAGTTGTGATTGTGTAAAGGTCGTCCTTAGAACCGCCCCAAAGAGCACCTGAGCAGATACCATCGATAGGCACGAAGTCTGTATGTGAAGCGATCCAACCGTTAGCCATCTGTGCGTACTGTGTTCCGTCTGAATCCCATACATATTTAAGATCTGTCTTGTTCTCTTTGCACCACTTTACATATGTTGTCATATCTTCCCAGCTATGAACACCATTTGCAAGTCCTGCCTCTTTAGCCCAGTCAAGACGATAGATCCAGCCGTGGTTAGTCCACTGTGCATAGTTGTCCTCAGGCATCAGATAAATATCACCATCATATTTGCAAAGTTCCCAGTGATCAGCAGGAACGCTTGCCCATGTCTGAGGTGCATAGGTCTGAAGCATCTCTTCTGAAAGCTCAAGGAAAGCACCGTTCTTAGCATTTGGCCAAGCATCAAGCCAGTCAGAAGCTGTTCCGACAAGGTCTACGCTGCCGTCCATACGAGCAAGTGTAAGGTTGTAGTTTGAAAGATAATCTGTCCAAGGAATATAGTAGATCTCAAGCTCTGCATTAACCTTCTCTGTAAGGATTGCATTGAGCTCATCTAGCATTGCGTTAAGGTTAGCTTCCTTCTCACTTCCTGACTCCGGCGGATCTCCTGTGGTCATATAAGAGATAACCACATGCTCTGATGTATCGATTGCAGCTGCATCTGCCCCTGCAGATGTGTCTGTCTTTGCTGTGTCTGCTGACTGAGTCTGTGCCCCTGTAGTGTCAGCTCCGGTTGTTGTGCTGTCGGCTGTAGATGAACCACAGGCAGCAAGTCCCATTACCATGCTTACGCTAAGTAATGTTGCCAATAACTTCTTCTTCATTTCTTTCCTCCTTTAAACATTTCTTTTATTTATCAACCTTGTCGTAACAAGGAAGCGCTCTACTAATAAGGAAGTGCTCTTAACCTTTAACCGCGCCAACAGTAATACCACCAATGAAGTACTTCTGAACGAAAGGATAAAGAAGTACGATCGGGCCGGTAGCAAGAACCGCGTTGGCCATCTTAACACTCTGCTCAGGAATGTCAGTAAGAGTTACGTACTGTCCTGCAACTGAATTACGTAAAGCATCAAGCTTATTAACAATTTCATAAAGAGTGTACTGAAGAGGCTTAACCGTAACCTTGGCTGTAAGGAACAGTGAAGACTGATACCACTCATTCCAATAACCCAGAGCCAGGAAAAGACCTATTGTTGCAAGCGCGGGTTTGATCATAGGGAGGATCAGATATACAAAGATTGTCATATCCCCCGCGCCGTCTATCTTGCCGGACTCCGTTATCTCATGAGGAATCTGCTTGATGAAATTCTTCATAAGAATTATGAGCCAGGGCGACATCATAAGCGGAAGCAAAACCGCCAGATAGCTGTCAAGAAGCTTGTAGGTCTGTGTCATGAGCAAATAGTAGGGAGCAAGTCCCGCACTAAACAGACTCGTGAAGTAAATATAGAAAGAAATTGCATTTCTAAACGGGAAGTCTTTTCTCTGAAGCGCATAACCTGTCATGGCTATGATCAGAAGTCCGCATACAGTACCGATAAGAGTCAACGCTATTGTAAGAAGATAGGACTTCCAGATATTTCCGCTTCCGATTACCATCTCGTAAGCCTTGAGTGTAAATTCCCTTGGAAAGAGCTGAACACCATGGGTTCTTATATACGACTCACTTGTAAATGAAGTTCCGATTATTATAAGGAAAGGAAAAACACAGGCTACGGCATAGAGTGTTACAAGAACATATCCGATGCCTCTTACTATGTAATCCGAAGTTCCCAGTTTTATCTTGGAGTTTGAAGCCTCAAACTCAATTTCTTTATTCTTAGCCATTATCTTGGTTGCTCCTTATCATCAGAATAGCGAGTAGTCAGGATCTATCTTCTTGACTGCGAAGTTAGCAAGCATTACAATTGCAAAACCAACCAGTGACTGATAGAAACCAACTGCTGATGCAGTTGAGAAATTGAAGTCCGACATCGTAGCTCTGTAAACGAAGGTCTCAATAATATCCGTTGTCTCATAAAGAACTGAGTTGGATCCGATGATGTTCCAGAACAATCCGAAGTTACCTCTTACGATTCCGCCAAGAGCAAACAGGATAAGGATTACAATTGTAGGACGAAGCGATGGCAGAATGATGTATCTGATACGCTGGAAAGCATTGGCTCCGTCAACCTTGGCAGCTTCGATTATCTCGGCATCAATACCGCAGATAGCAGCAAAGTAAACAACTGAGTTGTAACCGGTCTGCTGCCACAAATGGATCAGCACTATCAGCCACGGCCATACCGACGGGTCTGAGTACGGCTGCCATTTAGCCTTGCCGAGAGCTACAAGTATCTCATTAACAAAACCTGTATCATAGTTCAAAAGCGAGTAAACCAAAAGGCCTACAAGAACCTGTGAAATGAAATAAGGCAGAAACATCAGTGTCTGTGACACCTTCTTGAACATCTTGGCTCTGATCTCGTTAAGCAGTATTGCTATGATAACCGCTACAAGATTACCAAGAATGATAAACGCCAGATTATAAAGGACGGTATTTCTGGTCAGGGAAAAGAGCTTTCCCGACTCTGCCAGGAATTCGAAATTCTGAAGTCCGACGAACTTACTTCCGAATATGCCCTTGCGGTAGTTGTACTTTACAAAAGCAACCCATATACCGGGCATTGGCATATAGCTGAACATAAAGAAAAAGACAATTGCAGGCAGACACATAAGTTCAAGGACCCTGTATCTCCAGAGTGTCTCTAAAACTCCACGCTTTTTAACTCCCGTAGAAGCCTTCCCTGTCTTGTTACTCATATCTTCCTCCCACTGCCATGTTTCCGGCTGCTGTCATAAAAGCCATCTTTATTGTGCATTATTACTATTTGCAACCGATTTCATACTTAGATTTAATCATGTTTGCACTATGAAAGTCAACAGTATTTCTGAAACCGATTGCAATTTTGGCAATATGCAACAAAAAAGCGAAGTCATTTTGTTGACTTCGCCGTAATTATTTACAATATCAAAACATTGTATGTTTATATTAATTGTTAACCTCTCCCGAGCTCTCCCTTATAACAAGCTTCGGAGTAATGATCTGAACTGCTTCTACTTCTTCTCCCCTGGCAGCTGCAATCGCTGTATCAATAAGAACTCTTCCGTAGTTCTCATAATCGTAATCAATACTGGTGAGCTTAGGAATGGTAAGATCTGCTATATAGGTATTATCAAAGCTGACCAGTGATATATCTTCCGGAATTCTAAGGCCATGTTCACGAATACTTCTGACAGCGCCACTGGCAGCAAAGTCGTTGATTGCTATAATGGCTGTCGGTCTGTCTTCCAGTTCAAGTATTCTGTTGGTACACTCATAACCCGATTCAGGATCGTATGTACCGTTGATGACATATTCACCCTTCTCTTTTATCCCATGTTTTCTTAAGACTTCCTGATATTTCAGGTACTTGTTATAAGTGGAAGTAACCCTCATCTCTCCACCCACAAGGGCAATCTTCTGATGTCCCAGTCCTATGAGGTGTTCCATTACAGTATCCATAGCTCCGGATTCATCTATGACAACGCTGTGCACAGAAGTCTTATCCAGCTTACCGGTAACAACGACAGGTGTCTTCTCACAAATTCCTCTCACCTTAAGAGCATAGTCCTCATCTGTGATAAGGTCATCGACTCTTCCCCCCATCTGTATGATGGCATCAACCTTTTGCTGCAGCATGATATCCAGCTGAGCCTTTTCTCTTTCAATTTCGCCAAAGCTGTTAGAGAGCACAACGCTATAGCCGGCCTTCTCGGCAGCCAGCTCACAGGCTACAAAAAGTGCGGAATAATAAGGGTTTCTGACATCTGCAGCTATAATTCCGATATTCTTCGTGGCAGTATCAGATAATCCCTTGGCCAGGGCATTGGGTTTAAAGTTGTATTTCTCAATGAGCTTCTGTATTCTTTCTTTCTTTTCCTTGCGTACAGAAGCGCTTCCGTTGAGCACGCGGGAAACAGTGGACGCAGAAACTCCCGCCTCCTCTGCTATGTCGTAGATCGTAATCGTCTTGCCATTGCCCGTTTTGTCTTTGTCCATAATCACTCCGTCATAAGCTCTTTGAAACCGATTTCAAAATTAATATTACGGGATTGAATAAAAGCTGTCAAGATAGCACAAAAAAAGAGGGCACATAGGCTGCGCCCTCTTTTGAAATCAATCTTACTGTGTAATTGTAGCCAATACAGGAACTCTGATAAATGCAATACTTCCGTGACGTGTCATATTAACCACAACATGGTCTTTACGAATCTCTACAACAGGAAGCTGCACCCAGTTGTTGCCCTGAGCCTGGTATACAGCAATGTTGTCGCCGGGCTGAACGCCGCTTACGAAGAAGTTAACCTTAGCTGTTGAGAATGCAACACCTGGTGAACTTGTCTCAATGCAGCTTACAAGGTTTCCACCAACCTTTCCCGCCAGGCTGTTTGCTGATGTGATTGTTCCGCCTGCAGGTGCCTTTATAGTGAAGGTAACATTACTTTTGCCGCCGTTTATCTCAATCTTGCCACCCTGATATGTCATGGTTCCGCCGAAATTAACGTAGTTTCCATCGCTTGAAGGAGCTGAAGGTTTTGATGAGCCGCCGCCACCGCCTCCGCCGCCGCCTTTGTTTCTAGCCTGTACGGCCTTAGTAAGATCTGAGATGCTCTTTCTGAGTTCTGCATTTTCTTTTTCAAGTTCTTCGAGCTTTTCCATGATCTCTTTTGGCGTTGGACTCTGTACACTACTTACTTCATCAGCTGCAAATACGCAGATAGATGATGTAACAAAGAGAACCGATGCGAGTGCAAGTGCTATGATTTTTTTCATTTTCGCGCCTCCATACTTTCTTTCTAGAATCTATATTCCCATGATTAGTAATATCATTCCGGCTCAGAGTAATCTATTTCTCTGTCTATCTTGCCCATTACATCACCCACAAGGCATCCCACAACGATGATCTGCTTTGAAGGATCAGTACTGTCAGTAGTAGTCAGAGTTATGATGAAATTCTCAGGTGCCACAGCCCCTTCCCATCCACTTCGGATGTTCTTGGTCATGGACCTTGAGTTATAAATCTCATCCAGAAATGCCTGACAGCCTGATACACAGGTAAAATCGTACTCCTGCAAAAGCCTTGTGTTACTGCGGCTATAAGCTGCGAAGGCATAATATATAAGTGCATTTCCTTCCATATACACATATATGTAAGGATGTTCTTCAAAATACTTTCTGTCGAGAAACTTCTCTACATCTGCGAACATGGTTCCGTCCTCAGGTGATGAGCCATGAAGAACTTCATTGAAATCACACATGTCCTTTAAGTTTGCACACTCGGTATATATGGCACCCTTTGGATCTGCCTCTTTATTCACATTATGGTTTATGTAAAAAGAGTCATCACCATCGGAGCTTTGCAGAACAGGATAATCGATTGAGGTGTTCGGAACGTTTATCCATGCGAAGATATCTTCATTGGTCTCTCTTAGCTTTGCGATATCTACATGGGGCTCCGAGCTTTCATCTCCGGTTACTCCCACCGATACTGCATTCTGCTGCTTTGCTGAGCATCCGCTAAGTAATAACAAAGCCATGAGCACTGCAAGTACTTTCCCGAAGGCATACCTATCTATATGTTTGTATCGGCATATTTTCGACATTAGTTTAGTCCAGGTAATCAATTTTTTTGTAAAATGTCTCGATGATGGTTTTGTACAGGTCGTCGTCATCTACGATAAATTCATCATAGATGTCATTTATCTGTGTTTTTCCTTTGATCATCTTGAAATCAGTATCATCAAACTTATATTTGGTAAGGTCCGGTGCAAGATAGCTGATCTCGTCAACCGTTATATCCGTAACCATCTTGTCTTTAATAGCTGTAAACAGTTCTACAGCCGCATTGGGATCCTGAAGGCTCTTTTCCCTTGCTGCATCAATAAAGGCATTGAGGTACTGGCGCTGCCTTTCAAGTCTTTTATCGCTTCCGCCGGACTTGGACATATCTCTGTTCTTAAGATAAATAAATGCCTGCTCTCCCGTCAGGTGAACCTGTGCGCCTTCATAAAGAGACTTATCCCACTTGGTCATGTCTTCTATTACACTTACATCAACTCCGCCGATCTGATCATTGATCTCAGGGATCGCACTCATGTTGATGGCCGCGTAGCCGTGGATCGGAAGCTGATAGAACATGCTTGAAACAGCCTTCACCTGATATTCACAGCTCTTTTCCATTCCATCGCCAAAGCCATGTTGAATTGCAATCTGTGCCACAATTGTGTTCTGATATCTTCCGTATTCATCGTAGATGTCAACATTGGTCATGGAATTACGGTTAATGCCGATTATCTTAATGGTCTCATCGTCGGGATTTAAAACCAGCAAGAACAGCGCATCAGCCTGTCCTCCGTCCATTCCCTCGGCGACCGGCGTCACAACCTCATCTTTCTTATCTATTCCCATGATCAGGAAGGTTGTGATGTTTTCGTTATAATCATAAACAGAGCCGTCATATCGCACCCAGTCCGATTGCCATTCTACGCCCGCAGCTTCAGTTACAGGCGCTTCCTCCTGCACAAGCATGGGCGTGCTGGTTGCAGATTTGGAACTAAGATTCGATTTTCCAAAGAATCTCACTGCCTCAAACCCTGCCATGGCAAGCACGATAAGTGTCATGACACTGGCCCAGATAATGAGAAAGACTCTGCCTTTTCCTCGCATGTTTACGGCTCCTGATTGCCGGCAGAATTTTCAGTAGATGAAGCTTCCTGGCCGGCTTCCTGTTCTCCTGTAGATGTCTCTTCTTCACCTGATAAGTTCTCAACATCAGGCGCAGCTATGTTTGGAAACATCGGATCCTCCATGGTCTCGGAGGAATCTCCGAAGCTGTCTATGTCTGCAATGTCTGCAGGAAAAACTCTGGACTGCTTGGTGACGTTTCCGCTGTAATCTGCGACTGCATAATATACAACCGCAGTCTCTTTTTCCCTGTTAAGTACTACCTTCTCTACAACAATCCTACTGGTAAGGTCTCCGTCCTTGGAATCGTAGGCATTTATTCCGACCTTTAAGTTGTTGTCCGTGGTCTGCGAATCATAGATGATGTCCGTTGCAGAAAACCTAAACTCCGGAGCTGTGCGGTCGCTCCTTGTGTAGGCCACCACTATGAGAAAAATCAGTACCCCACTCAATATGGAAAAGAATATTCCAAGAATATTTCCTCTCACTTACAATCCCCTCAATCTTTCCTCGTTACTCCCGATAGATAATTAAGCTCGTTAAGGTCATCGTCATCAGGCTCTATATCCGCTACCGGAGCGGGTCTTGGCCTTCCCGAAGTCTCGGGATTATCCTCTCCGTACTTGCCATAGTACTTGCCGTAATACTTGCCGTAGTACTTGCCATAGTAGCTGCCGTAATGTCCGTAATATCCCTTGCCGGAGATATCAACCTTGTTGAGTACAACGCCCAGCATCTTGGCACCTGCCTTATCAAGCTGGTCCTTAACTCTCTGAGCAAATCTGTAGCTGATGGAATTACTCTCAATTACCATGATGGTTCCATCGCACTGCTTGGCTACAACCGCCGCGTCGATAACGCTTCCCAGAGGCGGCGTATCTATGATGACGTAATCAAATACCTGTTTCATATTCTCAAGGACTTTTCCGAAAATCCTTCCGCCCAGAAGCTCACTGGGGTTTGGCGGAACAGGTCCTGCAAAGACAACGTAGAGGTTTGGAGTGTCGGTCTCGCAGATAACACTCGAGAGCCTCTCTCTTCCAACCAGGCAATGGGTAAGGCCGAGCCTTACTGAGCCTGTACGGTATCTGCCCACCAAAACTGACTTACGCATATCGGCATCCACCAGAACAGTCTTTTTACCCGCTTCCGCAAAGGCTCTTGCAAGTGCCATAGCCACGGTGGTCTTGCCCTCTCCCGGAGTACAGCTGGTAACGGAAATCACTCTGACGTTCTGTCCGCTGAATTCCACGTTGCTTCGAAGGGTCTTATATGCTTCTTTTATCTGATAGTTGTTTTCTGACTGACTAAAATGAAGCTTCGCGCTCTGCATATATCCCCCTTACTTTTTCTTCTTATCTTTCTTCTTGGATTTCTTTTTATCCGTCTCTTCTGTTGTCAGCGGAACAAGAGCAAGGGTGCTGAGCCCAAGGTATCTCTCAACGTCGTCATTGCTCTTAATTGTGTCATCCAAAAGGTATTCAAGGATTGCGAAGAAAGCAATAATGACAGCTCCCAAAAATCCTGCAATTATGGTCCATCTCGTGACGCTGGGGCCGGACTTCTGCGTTGGAACATTAGCTGTCTCAGCAACGTTGATGGCATCGATATCCATAACGTTGGTGATGTGCTCACTCGCCACTTCTCTGATGCAGTTGGCTATCTGCATAGCCATCAAAGGATCCTCATCCCTGGCAGTTATTGCAACTATTCGGGTATCGGAAGGCGTATCGACCTTGAGAACCTTTGAAAGATCCTCATAGTCTACATCCACAAGGTTGAGTCTCTGGATGACCTCCTCAATAACATATCTGCTCTTTATCAGCTCCGCATAGTCCTGGGTGAGCTGCGTTGATATCTGCACGTCGGAATATGTTACGGTCTGGTTTTCTTCTTTGTTAAGGATGTAGATCTTGGTGGTAGAATCGTAGACAGGGTGCAATACAAACTTGCTGACAAAAAGCCCCGCAAGGCCAAAAAAGATACCTGCGCTGATGATCAGAAAGGCCCTGCCCAGAAGTACCGAAAATAGTTCCCCCAGATTGATTTCAATTATGTCGTCCCTATTCCCCATGGACACTCCTCTTAGATTAGTTCATTTCTTATCACATTGGCGGGATTGGTGAAAAAGAGCTTCTTCCCGTAATCTTCGCCATACTTTCTCTCTACATAGTTCCTGCAATCAAGAAGATTAGGTGCTCTGCGCCCGGTATCGTGGGCGTCGGATGCCACAAAATGCACCAGCTCTTCCTTTAAGAGCTTCTTTGTAAAATGGCTTATGCCAAATCCATACTTGCCCATTATGCTGGATGCGTTAACCTGTATTAAACTTCCCATTTCAATAAGGTCTTTTACCCTGGCCGGATGTGATACGATATCGCTGTACCTCTCCACATGGGCTATTATGGGAATAAAACCCGCTGCCTGGACCCTGCTCACGGCATTTTGTATCGCCTTGTAAGGGTTGGTCGGATGAAACTCCACAAGCACATAGTCGCTCCCGGCAAGAGAACATATCTTGCCCTCCATAAGCTCCTCCATGGTCTCATCGCTATAGTAGATCTCATTTCCGGAAAAGAGCTTTGCCTTTATACCTGCTTCCTTGGCAGCCTCCTGGAGCTTTTTCCTGTAGGCTGCGTTATGCTGTGGGCTCACATTGTGATGCATGGGCTTGTGATGCGGAGTCAGTATCAGATGTGTGATCCCGTTTTTGTCAGCAATCCTCAGCATTTCCAGGCTCGTCGCCATGTCCGGAGACCCGTCATCGACCCCCGGCAGGATGTGACAATGTATATCAATAGTCGGCTCAAGTTTACTCATAAATTGATGAAAAGCAATTCCTCACCATAAATTGTTATAAAATAATACAATATATCATAATAATTATACTACAGCAAATCGCGTGGTTTCAACATTCTGTGGTGATTTATAGAAATTTTATCAAGATATGGTATGATTTAATTATTATCAAAACCATGTTAGAAAAAGGAGAAAAATGATATGCTTCCGCAGGATCCGATCATACTTTTGAGCTATGTAAATACGCAGCTGAGAGACAACTACTCGAGCCTTGATAAACTCGCTGAAGGCCTTGATATGAGCGAGGAAGAGGTAAAAGAGATGGTGGGGAGACTTGAAGGTGTAGGGTATAAATATGATGAAGAGGTAAATCAGTTCAAGTGAGTCACTGGGGACGTTTCAGTTTGACTCATTTTGAGTCAAACTGAAACGTCCCCGGTGACTCACGCCTGGAACTTCACAGCTACAGCGCCCTGTTGCTGCTCGCCTTGCGCAGTAGTCTCAAACTCTTTCGCATCTTCTGCCGAAAATCCTTCTGCAGTCTCTTTTTCCAGGCTGATCTCATAGTCTATTGCTCTTGCGAGGGCGATAAGTCCTGCGCCGAAAACGTAGTCCCCATCATCATGGGCCTTTTTCACATATCTTTCTATACTTGCAATAAGGTGTTCTCTAGGAAATTCCGAAAGCACCCTGATAGCATCATCAAAGTAGGGCTTCTCAATGTTCCTAATACAGTCAAAGAGGAAATCTTCCGCCTTTAAGTTGTCAGGATAACCCAGCTTTTCATAGAGCTTTACTCCGTTGAGAACATAGATATCCTTGGTATATCTGCCTAAATCCGCAAAAGCATCACCATTGTTGACCTTGCCGGATTTTATTCCTTCACATATTGATGCAATTTCAAGATCGGTCAGAGTCTTCTTGAAAAATACCGGTTTGATATTATCCGGGGATATCAGCGTTTTTATTCGCTTCTTCCCAAGGTTATCTTTTTCAATGCCATTAAATTTCGCACGGCACTTCTGTTCCCACTGATACCTGAATTCATTCCAGTCCGCGGTAGCAAATCTGGAAGTTGAAAGGCGCATGTCTGCCTTGACAGCGTCAAAAGCCTCTTTGCATATTTCTTTCGGATAGTCTGATACAGTACCCATAAGTTCCTTCAGAGCTTCTGTTATCATTTTGTTTCCGGACCACTCCTGCTCACCGCCATATACTCCATCAATCATGTAAACAAAACATTTATTATCATTGCTTCTAAAATCAAATCTCTTGACCAATGCAAGCGGATAGTACTTTCCTTTGATGTATACCCACCTTCCGCTGCTGCTTACTTGTACATCCTTAACTTTCTTGCCTTTACTTGTCACGTAGGGGCGAAATTTCTCTCCTGCGAGAAGTCTGTATATCTCACTCTTAAGGAACTTATCTCCCCAGTAAGGTACCACCTGGTCATGAGCAAATCTCTCTGCTGTATGTTTTATTAAAAGAACTGCCGGAGCACCAAATATCAGAAGTCCGATCGGCATTGATGCCAATGCTATAAAGGAACAAAGAAGAGTTACAAATACCCAGTAAATCTTTTTGAATAATTCTCCGCTCCTGAAATACCCTTTTAAATAGTTCCACATGTGCTTACTGCTTTTTCCTTTTCTTTATCTGCTTCTTTAAGAGTTATCTCATATCCGATCTCTTTTGACAAGCTTATGAGTCCTGCTGCCCAGACAAGATCGTCGGCATCATGGGCCTTTACTATATCCGCATCAATACGAGCGATAAGTTCATCCTTAGGAAACATATTCTTAAGAACAGCAATCGCATCATTAAAGTATGACTTCTTAATATCCTTAAGGCAATCAAAAAGAAATCCCATCCATTCCTTATTTGCAGGATATCCGATCCTTTTGAGGACATTTATTCCATTACATACACAGTACTCATCGGAATAGTTTGTTATGTCAAAAAGAGCATACGGCCTTTCTATCTCGCCATTTTTGATAGCCTTTGCAATGGTCTTGAGCTCATCATCAAGAAGGACTCTTCGAAACATCTGCTTGTAGACGATGTGTTCCTCGGTAATCTCTTTAAGGGATTCTTCTATTTCCTCATCAGTGGCCTTTCCACTAAGAAGCTTTGAATACTCCCTCTCCCAAAGGTATCTTACTTCAAACCAGTCAGCATAGGCCAGTTCTTTGTAATCTCCGGGCCATACTTTCTTAAAAGCTTTGGCGCGATTACTCGGAAGATCATCATAGGTAGTATCATCAATTCTAAGTGCCAGTGGTGGAAAGAGCTCTCTGAGAGCCATTTTGACAAGTCCCGGCCTGAGCGTCTTGACATTTATCATAACCGATTCGCCGTCTATCATTTCAAACTCATTTTCAAGTCCGGAAAGTCCCTTAATAAGGGGTATCGGATAAATTTCTCCCACGATCATGACCCATCTTCCGCTTTCACTTACCAGAACATCATTGCACTTATAGCCGTCTTTCGTTATATAAGGCGAAAACTTATCCTCAGCAAGGAGCTTAAAAATCGCATCCAGACCAAAGAGCTTTCCCCAGTAAGGAACCGGCGATGCAATTCTAAAGGATGACAAAATGGTTAAAAGACCTTTAATATAATTCCACATAAAAAATCCTATCTAACGCAAATAAGGGAAACGCTTTAGAGAGCGTTTCCCTAAATATCTAAATCTTATTTAGCAAGGATCATCATGATCTCGTTGCTTCTCTGTACAAACTTGGTCATTGCTTCGCCCTCAAGAGGTGCATTCTGGATGCGTGCAAGATCATAGAGCTGCTCGCAGATGGTCTTGGTGTTCTCGCCGTCTTCATGCTCCATCACATACTGAACAAGAGGATGATTAGCATTTAAGATAAGGGTCTGTCCCTCTGCTCCGAAGTCGCCCATTCCCATACCGTTCATGGCATACATCTTCATCATCTCTGCCATACGACGGGATTCCTCTGATACAGTAAGCATTGATGAAACCTTCTTATCTTTAAGCTTCTCAAGCTTAACAGTGAGCTTGTCGTTCTTAAGAGCTTTCTTGATCTTCTCTGAGAGCTCTTTCTCCTTCTCTTCAAGCTCAGCTGCTGCCTTCTTGGAAGTTCTGGACTTAAAGGTATCTGTAAGGTCAGCATCGATCCTCTTGAAGCGGATGCCCTCGTTCTTGCGCTCAAGCTGCTCCATGAAAGGAACATCGATGTTGTGCTTCATAACAAAAGCTTCCATCTTCTGAGCCTTGAACATGTTGATGTACTGGCTCTGCTGCTGCTCATCTGTTACGTAGTAGATGGTGCGAGGCTCCTTGATCTCTTTTACTGATTCAACCTTCTTGCCATCGTCTACAACCTCAGCTTCAATCTTTTCTCCGTTTTCGCCTCTAGCCGTCTGATTCAGCGAATCGTCTGCGCCATTCTGGCTTGACTCTTCGGAATCATTGGCATGGGCGCCATCAGCGACTCCCTCTGGATCGTCGGATGTCGCTCCATCCTCAGCCTCTTTGTTGATCTGAAGAGCCTCAGGAGTTGTAAGGTACTTGCCATCCAGGTTCTTAAAGAGGATGTAGTCTGTCATCTTCTCGCAGAACTTGTCATCGCGAAGGCAACCATACTTGATGAATGGGCTGATGTCATCCCAGTACTTGTCATAGTTCTCTTTATCAGTCTTGCAAAGACCTGCAAGCTTCTCTGCAACCTTCTTTGAAATGTACTCAGAGATCTTCTTGACAAAACCATCGTTCTGAAGAGCTGATCTTGATACGTTAAGAGGAAGGTCAGGACAATCGATAACACCCTTAAGGAGCATCAGATACTCAGGAATTACTTCCTTGATGTTATCTGCGATAAATACCTGGTTGTTGTAGAGCTTGATTGTTCCCTCGATGGATTCAAACTCCATGTTGATCTTAGGGAAGTACAGGATACCCTTTAAGTTGAAAGGATAATCCATGTTGAGGTGGATCCAGAAAAGTGGCTCCTTGTAGTCTCTGAAGACCTTTCTGTAGAACTCCTTGTACTCCTCGTCTGTGCAGTCCTTGGGGGTCTTAGCCCAAAGAGGATGGATATCGTTCAAAAGCTCAGGTCTTCTCTTTATCTTGTACTGAAGTTCAGGCTCCTCAGTCTCGCCTTCCTTCTTCTCGGGATGAACCTCTTCGATCACAGTATCTGAATCAAGCTTCTCTGAAGCCTTGATAGTCTGTGTTCCCTCTTCATTCTCTTTTGACAGATAGATCTCGTAAGGCATGAATGAGCAGTATTTCTGGATAACTTCTCTTGCCTTGTACTCATTGCAGAACTCAAGGCAATCCTCTGAGAGGTGAAGTGTTACTGTTGTACCAACTTCTGCCTTGGTGCCGTCATCCATCTCAAAGTCCGAACCGCCATCGCAGGTCCAGTGCACAGGTGTGCCACCCTTGTATGAAAGAGTATCGATATCTACTGAATCAGAAACCATGAAGGTTGAGTAAAAACCGAGTCCGAAATGACCGATGATCTGATCGGCATTGGCCTTGTCCTTGTACTTGTTAAGGAAGTCTGTAGCACCTGAAAATGCCACCTGGTTGATGTATTCCTCAACCTCCTCAGCAGTCATACCGATACCGTTATCTACGATCTTGATGGTCTTGTCCTTGTCGTTTAATATAATGTCCACGCGAGGCTTGAAATCATCGGGAAGCTGGTACTCGCCCATCATATCCATCTTCTTGATCTTGGTGATGGCATCGCAGGCGTTAGAGATCACTTCTCTGTAAAAGATATCGTGGTCTGAATAGAGCCATTTCTTGATGATCGGAAACATATTCTCGCTGTTGATTGATAAATTACCTTTTTTTGAAGCCATAATTCTCACTCCCTTTTCTATGTATTGCATTCACCCATCAGGGCAAAAAATGTACATCTATCATCGTACAGAAAATAGTTTAAGACCCCCACAACCAAAAGTCAACAAAAATTTAGCACTCACCAGTGGCGAGTGCTAACAAATGTATTTCTTATCATTTAACGTGTTCTGCAACATAGTCGGAATAGCTCATTCCGGTATATTTCTTAAAACAGCGACTGAAATAGTTGGGATCGGGAATTCCCACTTCTGCAGCAGCCTGATACATCTTTACATTTCCTTTTGCTATCTCCATGGCCTTTTTCATTCGAAGGTCCGTAAGATATTCAACAAACTTTTTACCCGTATCTGCCTTAAACTTTCTTGATAAATAGCTTGCCGAGAAGCCGAAGTGCTGGGCTATAAACGCAAGGTTTAATTCCTTGTCCGTGAAGTTCTCCTCAAGATACCTGGTTATCAGATCCGTGGAGCTCTCTTCGGATGATCCGCCCTCTTCATCTGCCTTCTGCTCTTCCCAGTAGTCTTTTTCCTTCTTGAGCTTCTCCGCCGCTCTCTCTAAAACCGGTGTGATCTCAGCCCTTACCATGGGCTTTAACATGTAGTCGAATACCGGAAGGCTTACGCACTTTCTGGCATACTCGAACTTATCGATGGCGGTCATGATGATGATAATGAGCTTAGGGTAACGCGCAGTAGCAACTTCCGTGAACTCGATTCCATCCATAAAGGGCATGGAGATGTCAACAAAGGCAATATCCGGGCGAAGGTCGTCAATGATATTGATGGCCTCGATTCCGCTGGCTGCTTCTCCCACAACCTCCATTCCGAGGCTCTCCCAGTCAATGGCCGCTCGCATCAGCTTTCTTGCGGATTCCTCATCATCTATTATCATTACTCTCAGTGCTCTGTTCATCATTTTGCTCCAATGGTTATTTCAATTCTGGTGTACTCACCGGGTTCACTTTCTATTTTAACGCAGTCTTTCTTGCCCGTGTACATTCTGATCCTCTGAATTGTTCCCCAAAGTCCGAAGCTCTCATCAGCCTCCTTGGGCCTGTCCTTCTCATCCGCAGAGAGGATCTTGTCGATCTTATCCTGGTCCATTCCAACACCGGTATCATTGACGATAATGTGAAGCTCCCTCTCGGGATACTCTTCGCCCTCGATCTCATCGATGTAGGCCGAAATACTGATAAGACCCTTCTCGCCTTTTAATCTGATGCCGTGGTAGATACTGTTTTCAACCAGTGGCTGAAGGATAAGCTTAGGAATAATAAAGTTCTCTGTCTCCTCGGGAATATCATATTCATCTTCTATTATATCCCCATATCTGAGTTTTTGCAGGGACAGGTAGTCCTGTACAATCTTAATCTCCCTTGAGAACGGAATATCTCTGCCACCCTTACTAAGGAAGTTGCGGTAGAAGCTTCCCATGGTCTCCAGCGCGTCATGAACCTTGTCAGCTCCCGCATCCAGCGCCATGTAGCCTATGGTCTCGATGGAGTTGTAGAGGAAATGCGGTTTTATCTGCTCCTGAAGCACACGCATCTCGGCCCTCTGAAGAGTCTTTTCTTTCTCCATAAGTCTGTCGATCAGCTCGTTAACGTGGTCGATCATGTTATTGTAGTCGCCCTCAAGCATGTCAAACTCGCTGCTGCTGACCTCAACGTCGATCTTTTTCAGCTCACCCGATGCTCTGTTTTTCTCCATTGCAGAGGAGAGCTTGAACACCGGATCGGTTATGTTCCTGCTGATAAAAGAGCCTGTAAAGAGCGCCAGTACAACAAATATGGCAAGCATAAATATCAGGACGTTTATCGCGGTAAAAGGCACCACCTCGTTGCCGTAAGTAGAAACCTTAAGCAAAACAATAGGCATATTTCCAACTCTGCAGCCGGAAGCAAGTCCCTTTTCGCCTTCTATTGTTATATCCTTATGGACAATGTCTTTTGAGATAAAAGAGCTGTCGTAGTAAGGCGCAAGATTTCTGTTGCCGGCAAGAAATGAGCCGTCGCTTCCCATGATACAGATATCGGTATATCTAAGATCTCCCAGCATCCTGTTAAAGATGGTGGAAGAAATATTCATCATCATAAGACCGGTCCTTTGCTGGGAATCCAGGTCATAGATAGCTCTGGCAATGGTTACCATCGGCTTGTTTCCAAGCTTTCTGGCGATGTGGTTTGAGTTTAGGGATACAACAGCCTTTCCCTTGCCCTCATATATGTCTTTTCTCCACGTATCTGAAGTCATACGCTCGTAGTCATATTCGTAGGTAAATCTGTTGGTGGCAAACATGATCATATCTTCCCTGAAGACCATGACCGTGTCCACACCTTCAGTGACATTGAGGATATCCATGACGCCGTATCTGGCATCATTTATCATACTGATATCCACTATGTCCGAGTCTGCCCTGAGGAACGTTACCACCCTGTCCTCAGTCATTATAAGTCTTGAGAGCTCAGAATACCTTGCTATATCACTGGATATATTGCTTGACAGAGTACGCAGGACTTTCTCGGACTCTCTCATTCCGTAATTCTTTTTTTCACTTTCAGTGATGAAATAGATGGACACCAAAAAGACAACCGTCACAACCAGTCCGATCCCGAGGATCAGCTGTTTAAGCTTGTTAGATAAGGAAGTATTCATTTTTTCCTGATTTTTTTCCTTCATAAAATATAAGATACCATGTTTTCAACATTAAAGAAACCTGCCGTCCGGGCCCATGAGCCCGGGTGACAGGTCTGCTAATAATCTTATCCTTTATCCCTTTACCGCTCCGGCAATGAAACTCTCCTGAATCTTGCCACTTAAGAATAAGTAAAAGATCAGTGTAGGGAATGTAGCTATACAAAGCGCCGCACCAATCGGGCCCCAGTCTGTGGTGTAGGCTCCGGAAAGAGCTTTGATACCAACAGGAAGTGTTCTGTGCTGTGAGTCTGAAATAAATACATTGGCAAACATGAACTCATTCCAGCACTGAAGGTATGAGTAGACACCAACCGTTGATACTGCAGGCTTCATAAGAGGAAGAATGATCCTGAAGAACGTTCCCGTAAGAGAACATCCGTCTATCCTTGCAGCTTCGTCCAAAGCATAGGGTATCTCTACCATGAATCCTGTACAGATAAGGATTGACATTGACAGAGCAAATGCAGAGTAAGGAACAATAAGTGTTGAATACTTATTGAGCCAGTGAAGCTTTGAAAGTACTACATAAACAGGAACGATCGAAGCCTGGATCGGAATGGTAAGTCCCAGCATAAAGAATGCGTTGGTGAGCTTATTGAGTTTCCAGCTGATTCTTGTTATCGCATAGGTTGCCATCATTGCTGCGAAAAGAGAAATCGCAATGGCAAGTGTTGTTACAAGTAAGCTGTTAAAAAAGTAAAGAAGCATGTTGCCGGTGCCAAGTGCTCTGGTGTAGTTGGTCCAGAGCCATTCCCTCGGAAGTCCGACAATGTTTGCTCCGAAAATCTCTTCGTTTGACTTAAGTGAGAAAGTGAACATGAAGTAAATAGGGAAGAGATTTATCAGCGCCCAGATCCCAAGAAAAATGTACATCAGGACTTTGGCGGCCGGATTAGTTTTTTTGATTATATCTGAATTAGTGTTCCCCATTGTTTAGTCCCTCTCCCTAAATATTGCTGTTATCGCCAGCGCAAATGCAAAGCAGAGCAAAATAAGCATTACAGAAATGGTACTTCCCATTCCGTATCTGTTCCTAAGGAACAGCATGTTCTCAAGAAGAGTACTCGGAACTTCAGTGGTCTGGAATGGTCCGCCCTCTGTCAGGATCCTTACAAGGTCATAGGTCTTAAGTGAACCGGTAACCGCAAAGATAACACTTACTCTGATGATAGGCTTGATGATAGGTATAACAATGTATCTGTCAACCTGCGTAGGTGTTGCGCCGTCAAGCATTGCTGCTTCCCTGAGGTCAGTGGATACACCTTTTACTCCGGCGTACATAAGGAGCATATGGTATCCGATATACTGCCATACAGTAGGAACTATGATCGCTCCAAGAGCAGTTTTTACTTCACCAACCCATACGTGCTTCCAGCTTCCGAGATTAACAGCATCGAGGAATCTGTTTAAAAGACCGTAATCAGGGTTATATATCTTAAGCCAAAGTTGGCCAATTACCACAGTTGAAATCAGTACAGGCATAAAGAATACTGACAGAAAGAATCTCTCTTTCTTTGGGCGTCTTCCAAGAAGGAGTGCCAGGAAAAGAGAAAACGGCAGCTGAACAAACACTGAAAAGAAAGCCAGTATAAGTGAGTTCTTAAGACCTGTCATGAACTTGATAGATCCGTTTGTAAATAATTCGATGTAGTTGTTAAACCCGATAAAAGTTCCTTCCGAGAAACCGTTCCAGTCATACATACTTCTGTAAACAGACACAGCGATAGGTGCGATCAGAATGCTCACAAATAGCAGTAATGCAGGGAGAAGAAACAAAAATATGGTAATCCCTTTTTGTATATCCGCAGTTTTTTTATTCATACAAGCAACCTTCCAAAAAAATCGGTCCTTTCTGTATTCCCAAAGAAACGCAGGAAGGACCGATGTAATGTTAAATATTACCTAATGTCTTTTGCAAGACCGTCAGTAAATGCTTTTCCGTCAACCTGGCATCCATAAACCTGATCAACATATGAAAGATATGTATTTGCATCGTCAGCAGACATAGCTGTATCACCAAAGAGTACGAAGCTGTCAGCCTTGCTGCAGATCTCTGATACAGTCTGTGTAAGTCCGTTTACGCTGCTTGTGTCACCGTAAGGTGTCCATGCAGGAAGTCCACATCCATCAAGGTAGCCATAGTGGCAGATAAGCTTACCAAGCTCGAAAGCATAGTCAGCAGCTGCTGCAGCGTTAGGTGAAGAAGCTGCTACTGCAAGTGTATCTGAAGGTCCACCGATGAGCTGTCCAAGTTTAGCCTTGTCAGCGTTGATTACAGGGAACTCACCAACCTTTACCTTAGGGAAGAACTCTTCGTTTGCTGCGAAGTCTGCACAGTTCCATGTTCCGTTCATGTAGAATGCATACTTGCCAGCCATGAAGTTGTTCTTAACTTCGTCGTTTGTAAGGCCGATTCCTGAAGGATCGAAGTAACCATCTGTTACAAGCTTCTGGAATGTATCAACAGCGTCTGTAACGTCCTGATTATCCCATGTTGCTCTTCCGAGGAAGATGTCATTAAGTGTGTCAGCGCCTGCGCTCTTCTCGATAACAGACTCAAGATACTCAGTTACACACCATGTCTCTTTTCCTGCACATCCGAAAGGAATGATTCCGGCTGCTTTAAGCTTGTCGCAGCATGCGATAAACTCATCATATGTTCCGGGGATCTCTGTGTAGCCAACCTGCTCAAGGAGCTCCATGTTAGCAAAAAGACCAACGATGTTCATTGTTGTAGGAACGCCGTAGTGCTTGCCATCATAAGTTGTGTTGCCAAGCATGTTCTCAGGAAGTTCGCTCTTCCAGTTCTGATAAGCATCATCGAGGCAGTAAACCTTACCTGCATCAACGAAGTCACCAAGGAATGCACATGACCATGTGAAGAAGATATCAGGCATCTCGTTAGCAGATACAGCAGCTTTGATCTTTGTCTTGTAAGACTGGTTCTCAAAAGCTTCCCATGTGAAGTTGATATCAGGATATTTAGCCTGCATATCAGCTATAGCTGCTTCATAAGCGTGACGGTTTGAATCACTCTCAGTTGCGATACACCACATTGTAAGAGAAATAGGCTCTGAAGAGTCGGTATTCTCTACTGCAGCAGGCTCTGCTGCCGGCTCAGCTGCGGGCTCTGCGGTTGTTGCTGCAGGCTCAGCAGGTGCGGTTTCTGCAGGTGCAGAAGATCCGCCACATGCGACGAGAGACATAGCCATAACTCCCGCCAACAAGGTTGAAACAATTCGCTTCATTTTCATAACACACCTCTCCTTTGTTGTAAGTATTATTTTATTGAACCCTGACCATTGGCCATGGGTAAGCAACCGTAAGTTTGTCACCGTTTAAGGTGTAATAAAGATACGCATCCTCCATCGGGTCATTATACATAAGCTTGATCCTGGATTTGTCCTCATCAATGGTATAGTGTCCGTAGAAAATGTTCTCCTCACTAAACTCCCCTTTGTCCGTAAACACATAGGACCAGCCGTTTGACTGGAGCCAGTTTCCGACAATTCCGTCACCTGTACCGCTCCTTGTGTAGGTGGACTCCTCATACAGAAGCATCTTCTCTCCGTCCATCTCGTAGCGGATACGCTGCTGCTCTCCGTTCTCATCCGTGAGGGTTATATAGGTATCATCCTTGGTGTAAGTGTACTCATTCCCCTTGTAAGTAGCCTTACCATCTTCTGAGAGAGCAATGACAGCTTCCATTGGCTCATGGATATAAGCCCATTTTTCAGTTTTACTTCCACATCCTCCAAGTACGGTAAGAACAAACAGCATTGCAATTGCTAAACTATATACTCTTAATTTTTTCATACTCTTATTCCCCGTTTCAGTAAAACTTACTACAACTTAACTATATCCAATCGAGTTGTCTGATAGAATGGATTTCTTTTACCTCAACAAGCACATTTTTTACTTCTTTAACAGAAAGTTAATTGTTTGTTTGCAAATTTTATGCATTTTAGACAAAAAGAAAAGCACTTGTTTTTACACAAGTGCTAAACCGTTGTAAATTATGACGGATAAAAGTAAAAAATCTGCTTATGAGTTGAAATATTTCTCGTAGACTTCCATGAACCCCGTAGCAGTAACGTTCTCATCCTCGATGAGTTTAACGCTGTCCCAGAGCTTTTCATTGAGCTGCTTGGTAAGAGTTGCCACAAAGGCATCGTACTGAGCTCCGAAAACCTCCCTTTTTCTCTCTGCCACGATCTTTACCTTGTTGGCTTCGGTCTCCTCGCGGTTGAAGGTGCTGATACACTTAAGTATCACATAGCCGTCTTCTGTTTCTATGATCTCGCTCGTCTGCTCCGTTCCGAGATTAAAGGCTGCTGTCTCGAATTCAGCATCTTTTTCGCCTTTGCCAAAAGAGATTGTGCCTTCATCCGCCTCGTTGTACTGGGCCATAAGTTCTTCAAAGCTTCCGCCGTTTAACAGGTTCTTGAAAACCTCTCTGCATCTTCTGTAAGCAGCATCCTTCTCACCATCGCTGAAGGGAACCTTGTTTCCTTCGCTATCCAGGGAATAGGTCTTTATCAGAATCTGTTCAACGGTTATGGTTCTGGCTTCATCATCAGAAATCTCGGGGTTGATGTCTCTTATAATGTAATCGTAGAGCTTATCCGCTATTGCCTGTTCTCTTATTATGCCCTCAATATCTTCATAGGCAACGCCGTTCATGGCCTCTTTGTCAGCGTCGGAGAGCTGTTCGAAATATTCCTGCGCTGCTGCCGAAACGAGCTGTTCTTCGGACTCATCAAGTGTGATCTCATTTTCTCTTGCCAGAAGATTCATGACCTTTATCTGAGCAATCTTGGCAAGTACTGACTCTTTTAACCTCTCCTCGACTGTGCCCGAGTCTGTCTGGGCCATCCAGATGTCTTTTCCGAAGGTATTCTCATAACCTGACTGGGTTCCCACAAGGTAGACATATGCCTCAGCCAAAGAGCAGGTTGAATCCTCGATCCGAAAGACTTCATCCTTCTCAAAGCCGGTGGTAAATACCACTTTGTTATATGGGAGGGATGCCGAGCACCCTGACAGTATTAGCATTAGCAAAAGAGCTGCTGCCGTTAGTCGTTTTTTCATGATTCAAGTGCCTTTATCATGCTGCGGGCAACAGAGAGTCCGTTGGCGCTGGCCTGCTGAAGTCCTCTTGTAACTCCCGCGCCGTCTCCGATAGCCCTAAGGCCCTTAATGCTGGTCTCAAAGTCCTTGTTTACTATAACCTTGTTGGAGTAGAACTTAACCTCTACGCCGTAGAGCAGTGTCTCATCAGAAGCAATACCCGGAGTTACCTTATCAAGTGCTTGTATCATCTCATCGAGGTCAACCATGATCCTGTGAGGGAATACCAGCGAAAGATCGCCGGGAACAGCATCCTTAAGTGTAGGTATCAGATTATTTCTGCAAAGTCTCTCCTCTGTGGTTCTTCTGCCGCGCTTGAAATCGCCGTAGGTCTGAACCAGGATCTTGCCTCCACAGAGCATGTTCGAGAGCTCTGCTATCTTCTTGCCGTACTCAATAGGTGTCTTGAAAGGCTTGGTAAAGTTCTTGGACACAAGAAGTGCAAAGTTTGTATTGTTTGTCTTAAACTCTTTTCCCTTATAAGCGTGACCGTTTACAACAGCAAGTCCGCCCTCGTAGTACTCAGTGGCAACTTCGCCTGAAGGGTTTGTACAGAAGGTTCTTACCTTGTCGTCAAAGGTAGGTGTGTGGTAAATGAGCTTAGCCTCGTAGAGGTTTTCGTTAAGGAACTGCATTACCTCATCCCTGACTTCTACTCTTACGCCCACATCAACAGTGCCGGGGCTTGTCTCAATACCGATCTCCTCGCACTTGTCTTTAAACCAGTCTGCTCCTTCACGTCCAACGGCGCTGACGATCTCTTTTGCAGTAAAGGTATCACCCTTGTCGGTGGTAATAGCTGTGGCTCTTCCATCCTCGACAACGATGTCTGTCACCATAGTGTTAAACTCGATATCTACGCCCTGCTTCAGGATATGCTCCTGAAGTCTTGAGTAGATTTTGTAGCCTTCCTCTGTTCCGAGATGTCTGATGGGGCATTCAACGAGCTTAAGATTTGCTCCGATAGCTTTTCTTCTGATCTCGCGAAGCTCTGCTTCCTTGTCGATACCGTAGACATTTTTGTCTGCGCCAAACTTAAGATAGATCTCGTCCGACTCGTGGATGAGATCTGTGGCCTTGTCATAACCGAGGATCTCGGGAAGATTTCCTCCTACATCTGGTGAAAGAGATAGCTTACCGTCTGAAAATGCTCCGGCTCCAGCAAAACCTGTTGTGATGGAGCAGGGCTTACAGCCTGCACAGGTCTTGGTCACACGCTTGGGACAATTTCTTTTCTCTATCGAACGGCCCTTCTCAACTATGAGAACCTTAAGGTCAGGCCTTTTCTCCATAAGTTCGTAGGCACAGAAGATTCCGCCGGGGCCTGCGCCGATAATTACTACATCATAATTCTTAGTCATAAATACTCCTTTTTTGATTTCTGGTGCTCTCTATCACTTTTCTTACCTCATCTCTGGCATTTGAAAAAGCCAGGGCGATGTTGGGGTCAAAGTGTGTTCCGGAGCCCTCCAATATTATATCCATGGACTCCTCAATTGAAAATGCCTTTTTGTAACACCTGTCTGAAGCCAGTGCGTCAAAGACATCCGCAACTGCCATTATCCTGGCAGAGAGAGGAATATCCTCCCCTGAAAGTCCCATCGGATAGCCTTTGCCGTCCCATCTCTCGTGATGGTACAGCGCCAGATTCCTTGCTTCCTTGAGATAATCGGAATCAGGAACCTTTTCAATAACCTGGTCTATTATATCAGCTCCTGCAAGAGTGTGATCCTTCATCTTCTTGTACTCTTCATCATCAAGTCTTGATGGCTTATTGAGGATCCTGTCGGAGACCTTGATCTTGCCGATATCATGAAGAGGCGCGGATTTAATGACATCTGACACAAATTTATCCGTCAGCATGTCACAATAGATTCCCTCTTTCTTAAGCTCATCCATGATGATACCGGTGTAACGGGCAGTCTTTTTAACATGCTCACCGGTGTTCTGGTCTCTGCTCTCTACCATGTCCGCAAGCACCATGATCAGCGCGTTTTGCATGATACTGATGGTCTCGTTTTTGTGCTTTATATCCTCCAGATAGTTCAGGTTATCTTCTGTCATCTCAGAGAACGCCAGATAGAGGTTCTCTGTTTCATCACCGGTTTCGATGTCGATCTTGTTAAAGAGCTCAACCGTGTCATGGAGGGACTCATCCCTGTCCTGCGTAAAGATAGAAGCTGTATATGCCATAGTATTCAGCGGAAGGATCATCTGGTACTCAACAAAGTACAGGCTCACAGCAAGGATAAAGGCAAAGATACCGAAGAAAAGAGAGATTATCCTGACTCTGAAGCTCCTTGCCTGCATCATGATCTGGTGCATGGAAATGTCGACACCTGCATGGGCAGCGACTTTACCGGCAGAATTCATTACGGGTTCAAAGACTGTAAGGACCCAGCCAAACTTGTCATTGACAACTATAGGCTCAACCTCTTCTGCCTCAGAAAGACCTGTCCTGTACTCTCCGATGGTCTCTTTAAATCCCACTACATCTCCCGGTTCTCCTCCGAGCACATCTTCAGTATCAATGTCAAACACGACATGACAGCCATCTTCCATTATCTTGTAGACATAGACATACTGAACTATGTCATCGGAAGTTGTAAGTATCTCCTCAAGCTCTTTATATATCTCGTTGTAGCCTTCTGCTGACTCGCCCTTTTCAATGAACTCATCTATGCGATCTCCGTCAACGAAGGAAGCAGCTCTTTTGGCAATGACCTCTGCAAGCTCAGTCTCTCTGTCTACAAGGCTGTTGTAGTAGATGTAGTAGCTGATGGCCATAGCTGATGCACCGATAAGGAACGATGCCACGGTAATCAGGGATACCAGCTTTAGCCTCAGAGACATCTGTCTGCTCTTCTTTTTGCGGAACTCTTTTACAATCTCGGAAGTAAGAGGCGCCTGCTTCCAGGCATGAATATGGAAGCGCTCCCTGAATTTGCGAGGCAGTATCTGCACTACTATAAGGGCAAAAGACACACTGATGACCTTATCAACCAGATCAATAAGAAAGTCTGCTATAAGTTCTGAAGTAAAAGCTGAAAAAATACCAAGATTATGGATGAATGCAACCAGGCCCGAAGAAGTATCTTCCGCTCCAAAGCCGTAGAGATACCAGGTGATAAGTGCACCTAAAACGCCACCGATGATCGCATCAATGACGATCATGGAAATTATGCCCTGTATCTTTTTAGTCCAGTCGCGGTCGTAGAAAAATGCAGTGACTATTGCCACAGAAACATTTAAAGCTCCATATGAAATAGCCATAGGGTCCGAGGTTATGGTCGTCAGAACCGGCCCCATAAGGCCCACAATTATGCCCGGTATATATCCGCCAAGCATTGCAGCTATCATTGTACCAATAAGATCAAGGTACAAGGGAAGCCCTAAGCTGTTACATATAAGTGCTCCGCCGCTGTTAATTAGAATACACACTATTATCAGGGCCAGCATGGTAATAAACTTTTCAAACCCTGACCTTGTTTCCTGTTTTCTGATGATATCCAAAGTGTTCCTCCCCTGACCTGCTGCGCAAAACCGGTCACCTCTGATTATAGCAAATTTGGCGTTTTTTTTCTATGGTGCCGGAAAAGGTCAGGCATCCCTCAAACAGCCAATATTTATACATTTTTTATATTAAATGCGCTATAATTTTAGTACGGCACAGCGATTACTTTTTGATGAATAATTGACTTGCTTAATTTTTCGTTTATTCAACAGGAGCATGAACAATGAAGAAAAGACTCTTTTGCATGGCTCTGAGCTGTATATTGGCGGCGATTGCGATCATTCTTTTCCCGATGCAGGCTATGGCAAGCGGGTTTGATCCCGTCTACTACGCCGAGAGATACCCGGATGTGGCAGCAGCTGTAGGAACAAGCCAGCCGGCTCTGATAAATCATTATCTGACCTTCGGGATCGGTGAAGGGAGATTTCAGAACGCTGCGGAGGAAGCAGCCGGAACCCCGCTTAACACTTATATTGACGTCAACCTCACAACCCAGCATGTAATCTACATTCTGGATGGCGCACCTGTCTGGGAAAGCGACTGTGTATCAGGCGATGTCAGCAAACAAAGAAGCACTCCCACCGGAGTTTTCGCAGTGTATGGCCACGTCGCCGGAACCTATCTGACCGGTCCTACCTGGCACAACTGGGTTGACTACTGGATGCCGTTTTCAAGAGGCGGCTGTGGACTGCATGACGCCACCTGGAGGAGGAAGTTCGGTGGAAACATTTACAAGACAAACGGCTCACACGGATGCGTAAACCTGCCACACGACAAGGCAGAGGAGCTCTTTAATATAGTCACTGTCGGAACTGTCGTAATAGTTCATAAAGATGAATGAGTCAAAGTGAAACGTCCCCGTTGTCTCATAATGAGACACCGGGGACGTTTCACTTTGACTCATTTTGAGACACCGGGGACGTTTCACTTTGACTCATTTCATTAAAATATATCAAGAAAAGTGATTAATTTCACCATGATGTAATTGTACATAATTGTGCTATGATAATATCCATCAGCTAAATTGATTAAAATTTACACTTTTAACATAATATATATCAAATTTAACCCGATATATTTAATGTTGTAGGTGAAAATAAATCAATATTTAGCAAATGAATGACAGAAAGAGGAGCACAGTTATGAAGAATGTTGAGAAATACCAGCGTCAGTATTTTATGCCACCCAAGCCTACTTTTGACTGGGTTAAGAAGGACTATCTGGATCACCCACCCATTTGGTGCAGCGTAGATCTTCGCGATGGCAACCAGGCCCTTATAGAGCCCATGAGCCTTGATGAGAAGCTTGAGTTCTTTACCATGCTGGTCAACCTTGGTTTCAAAGAGATCGAGATCGGCTTCCCGGCAGCTTCAGAGACTGAGTTTGAGTTTGCAAGAACTCTGATAGAGAAGAACATGATCCCTGACGATGTTACGGTTCAGGTTCTCACCCAGGCAAGAGAGCACATTATCAAAAGAACTTTTGAAGCCGTTAAGGGTGCTCCAAAAGCCATCATCCATCTTTACAATTCAACATCCGTAGCTCAGCGTGAGCAGGTGTTCAAAAAGAGTAAGGAAGAAGTTAAGAAGATCGCGGTAGAGGGAGCTAAACTCCTTGATAAGCTGGCAAAGGAAACCAACGGTAATTTCTCTTTTGAATACTCACCTGAGAGCTTCCCAGGCACAGAAGTAGACTATGCGGTTGAAGTCTGCAACGCTGTCCTTGATGTTTGGAAACCGACCAAGAAGAACAAAGTCATCATCAACATCCCTACAACCGTTGAGATCGCAATGCCTCACGTATTTGCAACTCAGGTTGAATACATAAGCAAGAACTTAAAGCACCGCGAGGCCGTAACTCTCTCACTTCACCCTCACAATGACAGAGGATCGGGTGTGAGCGACGCAGAGCTCGGATGCCTTGCAGGAGCTGACAGAATAGAAGGTACACTCTTTGGAAACGGCGAGAGAACCGGAAATGTTGATATCGTTACACTTGCCATCAACATGTACTCACACGGTGTAGATCCGGGACTTGATTTCTCACATATCATGGAAGTGGGCGAGACCTACGAGAGACTTACAAGAATGCGCATCTATGAGAGACAGCCCTATGCAGGACAGCTGGTATTTACCGCTTTCTCAGGCTCACATCAGGATGCTATTTCAAAGGGCTTCTCCTGGCATGATCAGAAGAAGGACAAGGGAATCTGGTCAGTACCTTATCTTCCCGTTGATCCCAAGGACCTTGGAAGGGAGTACGACGGAGATGTTATCAGGATCAACAGTCAGTCCGGAAAGGGCGGCGTAAGCTACATCCTCAAGACCAACTACGGCATGATGGTTCCAAAGGAAATGCAGGCAGACATCAGCTATACCATCAAGGATATCTCAGACAGAGAGCATGCTGAGCTTTCACCTGCAAGAATCTATCAGATATTTGAGGATAAATACGTACACAACGACAATGTATTCAGGATTCCTGAAGTACACTTCAAGCAGATAGACGGTATTCTTGCTGAGGTTACAATCTCTCACGCAGACAAGGATCACATCGTAGAGGCTAACGGAAACGGACGTCTCGATGCTGTAAGTAATGCCATCAAGCAGTACTTCAACATCAGCTACGAACTCTCAACCTACGAAGAGCACGCTCTTTCAAGAGGTTCATCCTCAAAGGCCTGCTCCTACGTTGGAATTACCTACAACGGTCAGAAGTACTGGGGTGTAGGAATTGACGAGGATATCATCAAGTCATCAATCGGAGCTTTGGTAATCGCAGTAAACCAGATCGATGCAGTAAGAAGTATCAAGAACAGCAAGGACGAGAGGATCAACTCCATCATCAATTACATTCAGGAGAACTACCTGACAGTAACTCTGGATGATCTCTCAAGCCAGTTCTATCTTTCAAAGCCATACCTCTCCAAGTACATCAAGGAGAAGTCAGGCATGACCTTTGGAGAGAACGTAAAGAGAATAAGACTCAACAAGGCCAGCACACTCCTTAGGAACGGAAACATGAAGGTTGAGAAGGTTGCTGAGGCAGCAGGCTATCAGAACGTTGAGCACTTCAACAGGCTCTTTAAGAAAAAATACGGAATGACTCCTGTACAGTACAGAAGTAGCAGCAGATAAAATTAAAGGTATAAATAAGCAGAGACAGCTGGGATCTTATCGTTCCCTACTGTCTCTGTTTTTTATTTCTAGATTTTTGTTTATAGATTTTTGTTTATAGATTTTTATTCAAGGTTTTCATTCAAGATTCTTACTCAAGGTTTTTGTCATATTCCAGGATATCTCCCGGCTGACAGTCAAGGGCTTCGCAGATGGCCTCCAGGGTTGAAAAGCGCACGGCGCTTATCTTTCCGGTCTTTATCTTGGAGAGATTTACGTTGCTGACACCGACCTTTTCAGAGAGCTCGTTAAGACTCATCTTGCGATCGGCCATCACACGGTCCAGTCTAAGTACTATTTTACCCATAAGCGCCTCCTTAAAGTGTCTCGTCAGACTCTGTCTGAAGAACTGCACCATACTTAAATACATATGCAAGTCCAAAGAGAAGCAGGATCACGATAACAGTTGGGATATCGATGTTAAAGCCTGTTCTGATGTTACTTGTAAATGCTGTAGCCATAAAGCTCTCAAATCCGCCTCCTAAAACACACCAGGGAATCAGTATCCATGCACAGTTCTTCATGCCCTTTATGATACCTTCTTCGAAAGGTGAATTGCAGGTTTCCAGTGACTTGCAGAGCCTACCTACGTAGAAGAAAAGAAGTGCGTTGATTGCCATGAATACTGCTGCCACGAAACAGATTGCTGCTATTCTTCCACTTGTAATGGTTGCTCCGTCACCCTGGAGCTTAAAGGTAGCTATCTTGCCATCCTGATCAAATGTCACATCTTCAAAAGAATAGTCGACTCCGTTGATTGATGTAGAACCCTGTGGAAGGTTCCTGGATTCAGCGTCTTTCCTTGCTGATGTAAGCGAGCCGACCATCTTGGAATCCAGGTTAACGGTGAGTGTTGCTTCATCATTCATCTTGAATACGAAATCTTCCTTAGGAATTGTAAGGAACATTATTCCGCTTACTATCATAGCTACGCATCCGATCTCAAGAGCGATCATTGCTATCTTGCTGAGGATCCTTCCTGCCTTACCGATGCTGTTTATCTTGCTGATTGCATTTTCCTTGTTCATTTCATTTCCTCCTGATGTTGTGTTATATACTGTAGTTTGTGGTTTGCTATTTGTTGTTCATTTTTTCTTTCAGTCCCGGGGTTAACGAAAACATTTAATTTTTAATGTTTATCGTTAAATGTATAATACAATTCATTTTATTCTTTGTCAACTATTTTTTAATGTTTATCATTAAATTTTATATATTATGCGAAAAAATGGTCCCTCACCCCGTCCCCAGGGCTCATTCCCAGGGCTCATTTTGGAGAGCCAAATAGCATGGATTACATGCGTCACATCACATAGCATCACATGACATAGTATATTGCTATGTTGGTATGAATCGATTTTTTTATTGCATCACAAAAATTGTCATATGAAAAATTAGTTGGAAATTACAAACTCTTTTGAAAGCCATGGCATTAAAAATTTGATGCCTTACTCTTTTCCTACATACCATTGCCCGGCCTACGGGTGTCGTGTGATGTAGTTCTGGGCAAATATAATCTTCTGACCGATGAAAGCACTTTGGAATTTCCAACTATTTTTCATATAGAAGTAAGTTGTGGGGCGGTCGGAATTACGTTTCCAACCATCATTTAAAGAATCAGCTACTTGTGACGTAAAAATGAGCCCTTGACTCCGTCCCCGGGGCTCAAAAAATGAGCCACTGACTCCGTCCCTAGGGCTCAAAAAAAGAAAGCCTCAAAAGATGAGGCTTTCTGCGATCTCCTTCAGTTCGGATTTCCGATCCGAAAGGAGCAAAAGTTTATTGTATTCGTAATATGCATCGTTTCCGGTTTCCCTGACGAACTTGAGGCTGTGATAAGCGCTTGAGAGTTCTGTGAGGAAGATGACCATCTCCTGGCTGCCGGTCAGGGACTCCTTATCTCCGAAGGTCTCCTCCAGGAACCTGAAGCTGTTAGTGAGGTGCTCTCCTGTCACCTTGATGTTCTCCTGGCGGACATTTTCTCTCTTGGTAAACCAGTTCTTTGAAAGCACAAAGGCGCTTGTAACCTCAGGGGTAGGTCCCATGTTGGAGGTGAGGTATGATACAAGGTCTTCCAGGGCGCTTATGGCCAGTGCCCTTATGCGCTCATCCTCGTGGCTGACCATTCCGGCTTCTCTGTCATTATCAAGCTTGAGCTCCATGACTCCGATGCGGTCCTTATACCATCTGTTTGCGTTTGCCTTTTTGGACTCCTCATCCTCCGAGAAAGCGCCAAACTCCTTGATAGTATCAAACAAAATCTTCTGAACTGCCTGCTCCTTGCCATAGCTCCTGAATTCCTCCATGAGTCTGTCTGTAAGAAGGCCTATGATACTGAGCTTCTCGTCAAAAGAGCCTTTCCTGATGCTCTCTTTATCCTCAGGAAATCTTCCTTCCAGGATCTCCGGAATCTTGTAGAGCTCATTGTAGCGCTGGTACAGCTCATAGTAAGTTGCAAAATCCCTTGCGATCTCTTTGTTCTGAAGATACTGGGCTGTGAGATTCTCATCAATCGGGATTCCAAGCTTCTCGCTGACCTTCATGGTCCTCGAAAGGTCTTCCCAACCACGGGCGGTAACAAAGCTCCTTCCCTCAACATCTGTCTTTATACTATAGAAATTGTCTTTCTTGATCTCTAGATAAGCCATGATAGCTCCGTGGACCGAAGCCTTGTAAGCATAGTCCTTCCAGGCATCGAAATCCTCTTCGATATTGATCTGCCTTACACGGTCCAAAGTAACTATATCGAAGTCCCTTACGGACTTATTGTACTGAGGCGGATTTCCGGCTGTCACGATAACAAAGCCGTCAGGAAGCCTGTGGCTTCCAAAGGTCTTATACTGCAGGAACTGTAGCATGGTGGGCGCAAGTGTCTCAGATACACAGTTTATCTCATCCAGGAAAAGAATTCCCTCCTGCACTCCACTCTTTTCAATCTGCTCATACACAGCTCCTATTATCTCACTCATGGTGTACTCGGTAACGGAATACATCTTTCCTCCAAACTCCTTCTCGGAGATCATGGGAAGTCCGATGGCGCTCTGCCTTGTGTGATGAGTAATGGTGTAAGCCACAAGGTTCACCGAAAGCTCGTGGGCGATCTGCTCCATGATGGCAGTTTTACCGATTCCTGGAGGTCCCATCAAAAGGATGGGCCTTTGCCTTTCAACCGGTATCTCGTACTGCCCGGCTTCGTCCTTTTGAAGATAGACCCTGACTGCGTTTTTAACTTCTTCTTTTGCCTGATTTATGTTCATGTCTTTCCCTTCTTCTATCTGTCTTTTATGTCAAAAGATCTTTTCATACGTACAGTTTGTACGCCCAGTCCGGAACGTTTTCATCATCATAATCCGAATCTTCCACAAACACAAAGGCTGTATCGTACCCGGTCGGTGTCTCCGGAAATGTTCCGTAGCCATCGGTAAAATAGATAAGGCCCTTCAGATTTTCAAATTCTCCACTCTTTCTAAGCTCTTCAACCTTCTCAAACACGGGCCTGAAATCCGTTCCATAGCCACCTTCAACATGTATGCCTTCGGAATATTTCTTCATATCATCGACAGAGGTTATATTCTCGATTCTCTGCACCTGATCGTCACACTCTATGATAACTATTTTTATCCTCTGAAAAAAGCTGTCTCCTGTCAGCAAAAGAGCTGCTGTCTCATTCAAAAACTGCTGGACTGTTGTCTCCTTGCAGGAAGCGGATGTGTCTATGGCAATGACCAGCTCCTGTATCTTCTTGACCTCCCTGAACTCATTCTCCTCGATAAGAGGCATATTGCCATAGTGGTCAAGGCCAAAAGAGTACATTCCGTAATCGAAGCTGTCCATGTCGATTCCGCCTTCCTCCCTCAGCACCTTAAAGCGCCGCAAAAACTCTCTGTAATCCGTGCGGGAGGTATTTTCAAACTTAAGTACCCAGTCCAGCTTTCCTAGCCTGTCGCTTGCATTTTTCCCTATGGTCTCTATCTCAGTCTGGAGGCGCTTTGCTTCCTTATCCCAGTCCTTTTCTTTTCTCTCTATCTGCTTAAGGCGCCTTGGGTTTATGTACTTTTCTTTTTTAGGAGTATTATCCTGAGTATCATCGGGCTTACCCTCGGGCGAGTCCATATCGTCATCCAAAGGCGGTTTATCTTTTTCCTGATCAGGCTCATCTTCCGGAAGGCGCAGCCAAAAGCCATGGTCATCAAGCTTAAACTCCCGCTCTAATTTCTCATATTCCAACTCCTCAAGTTCGTGCTCAGGATTGGAAAAGTACCGGTAGAGTTTTTGTACCGTCAGAACCTTTAGCTCTTTTTCCAAAAGAGCATACCAGTGGTCGCGATAGTCTGATGTCACCCGGTAGATGCACTGATAATCCAGGCTATCCAGGATTGACTCCACAACGATGTCGGCGCAGAGATCATAGAGCCGCACATCCTCATAAGTTTTTGAGTAATACATATGCTTAAATATGCAATGAAGGAGCATGTGGACATAGGTCCTGCTGAGCTTGCCCGGTTCCTCCACAAAGAGCCTTAGCACGTAAGTCGGATTAAACCTGATGTTTACTGCATCCGTGCCAATACTTGTGGTGGAAAGATCCATCTCATAGCCAAGGCTTGATAGGCTTGATGCCATGAATCGCATATCTATATAAAGTTCTGTTCTTGAGGCTCCGAGGACGCTTTTCCCTGTCTGTTCAAGGTTTTCCCGAAGACTTACATCTCTATCTGCCATTTTTATACCGTTTTTTAAGACTTTTTGGTGTTATAATAAACTCCTATGCATTATAATACTATATATTCGATGAGAATTAATCAAAAGAAATGGGGATTATTATGGGCTATAGTTTTGTTGTATTTGCAGATGGCTGTGCAAATCTTCCACAGGAAATGCTTGAAGGGATCAAACTGATTCCTGATGAATATTTAATGGAGGATGTACCACAGGTTTATCTTGGGGATGTTGATCATTTTGATGGCAAGTCTTTTTATGATCAGCTTCGCGCCGGCAAGGTTGCAAAGACATCTCTTTTAAACACTCACCTTTTTGAGACACATTTTCGTCCCGAGCTCGAGCAGGGAAACGATATCATTTATGTTTCAATGAGCTCAGGTATCAGCGGAACCTACAACGCTGCCAAGATTGCAGCAGATGAACTTATGGAGGAGTTCCCGGGACGTTTTATCCATATCGTTGATTCACACGGCTGCGGTTTTGGAAATGGTCTGCTCGCTGTTAAGGCAGCAACACTTGCCAAAGACGGAGTCGATGTAAAAGAGGCTGCAGCAATTGTGGATGATGCTGTACCTCACACCTGTCAGTACTTCACTGTCGATGATCTTAACTTCCTTAAGAGAACCGGCCGTGTAAGCGGTGTTGCAGCAAGTATCGGTACTGTTCTCAACATCAAGCCTATTCTCTACGGAGACAGCACAGGTCACATCGTAACCTGCGGCAAGGTAAGAGGAAGAAGCCAGGCAATCAGTGCTCTGGTCAAGAAATTCAAAGAAAAGGTAATGGATACACCGGATCAGCATATCTGCATTTCCCACGGCGACTGCCTTGATGATGCCAAGGCTCTTGAGAAGATGGTAAAAGAGATTGTTCCGAATGTTCCAATCACTATCGCTATGCACGAGCCCTTCTCCGGCTCACACGTTGGTCCCGGAATGCTCGGACTGTTCTTCTACGGAAAAGAAAGATAAAAAAAGTGAGTCAGTGGGGACGTTTCAGTTTGACTCATTTTGCGTGGCAAAATGAGTCAAACTGAAACGTCCCCACTGACTCACTTTTTTACATCAATCCTCTGACAATGATCACAAGTATCATTATCGGCAATACAAATCTAAGATAAGGTCTAAGTGCCCTTGGCATTCTTAAGCCCTCTCCGTCGTTGACTTCCCGGCGGAAATTATCAAATCCCCAGCCAAAACTGAATACGCAGAAAATAACAAAGATAAGTGATCCGATAGGGAGCATTAAGTTGCTTACGATAAAGTCCTCAAAATCAAGAACATTTCCTTTGCCAAAGAAATTTATGCCGCTCCATTTGTTGAATCCAAGGACGCATGGAAGGCTGGCAAATATCATGAAGATGCAATTAAAAACAATTGCTTTCCATCTGTCAATTCCAAAGTTATCGGTAATGCATGCAACCAGGTTTTCGAAAACAGCTGTTACAGTTGAGAAGCTTGCAAAAGACATAAACACAAAGAACAATGTTCCCCAGACCATACCAAGGGGCATTCCGATGAAAATGTTTGGCAGAGTCACAAATATAAGTGACGGTCCCTGCTCAGGTGCAACTCCAAAGCTAAAGCATGCAGGGAAAATGATGATACCTGACACAATGGCAACCAGGGTGTCAAGGATAGCGATCCTTCCTGCCTCTCCCAGAAGTGTCTTTTCCCTGGACATATAACTTCCGAAGATTTCGATTGAGCCCATACCGACGCTCAAGGTGAAGAACGCCTGATTCATTGCAGCTGTTATCACGTTCTTGAATCCAACCTGCCTTGCCTGTTCAAAATCAGGAAGAAGGAAGAACTTCATTCCCTGTGCTGCTCCGCTGAGGGTAAGGCTGTTTCCCGCAAGAACGAAGATCAGTACAAGGAGTCCTAACATCATGACCTTGTTTACCTTCTCAAGTCCGCCCTGAACACCGAATGACAATACAAGAAATCCCAGAATAATAGTTATCATTGTAAAGATTCCCATCTCAATCGGGCTATTAAGCAGGTTATCAAATACCTGTGAAACCTCTCCCTCACCAAGATCCCTGAAATCCCCTATCATGAACTTGTAGCAGTAATTCATCATCCAGCCGGAAACCGTGGTGTAGTACATCATCAGAAGATAGCATCCAATCATTGATGTCCATCCGTGGATGTGCCATTTGCTGCCCTTTCTTTCAAGCTTTTTATATGCGCCAACCAGCGTCCTTCCGCTGGCTCTTCCTATGGCGAGCTCCATTGACATAACGGGAATTCCCATGATGAGAAGGAACAGGAGGTAGAACATTACAAACACTCCTCCGCCGTTTTCTCCCGCAACATACGGAAACTTCCATACATTTCCGATTCCTATCGCACAGCCTGCACTAACAAGCAAAAATCCAAGTCTTGAGCCGAAGCCCTCACGCTGTTTATTTTCCATAAAAACAAATCCAATCTTTCTAATGTAAAATTTAAAACTCAAATACGTCCGCCGCTGCACCGGCTTTATCTTTTGCTGACTCCATAAGAACCGCCGACAAAAGAGCCATCTTCTTATCAGCAGTCACTTTGATCGCCTTATCAACGCTATCCCCATCGAGCAATGAACTGCTGCCCGGAGAGTTCTTTTTATAGGTCAAAAGAGCTTTTATCACCTCTACAGTCTCAGGCTCGCTCTCAGCCATCGCCACAAGCCGTAGCAATATAGACTCAGAGTTCTTACTTACATAGCTCTCGTACATGTCCCTGAAGTTCTCAGAAAGCTCTACCGGATACAACAGTCTTCCAATGGCAATATCCTCGGAAACCGCGTTACCATCAATAAGCGCCTTCTCAAAGAGCCTGTCATAGCCGCGGTAATCCATAGAACGTCTGTCTACGCACTCCCTGTAAAACATCCCCGAACCGGCTATCGAGAACTGAATGGTCCTGGCCATGGTGTTCTCGTTAAAGTCATAAACATACCCCGGGAACGTAAGAAGAGCTTTCTCTCCATCAGGGAGAGTCAGCATAAAGCGTAGATTACCATCATAATCCGCAAGGAAGTTTCTGACAACCTCAAACCATCCCCGGTTTAAAACAATCTCTATGTCTTTTAAGCTGTCGCACTGCCTGCAGACTCCGTCGTAGTAATCATCGATGCTGTCATAAAGAGAAATCTTTTTTAAATTTCTGCAGTTATGAAACGCAAAGCCGTAAAGAGTCCTTATGCTCTCGGGTAGCGAAACACTGACAAGGTCACTTCTTCCGGAAAAAGAGTGATTGCCGATAGCCTCAACACTGATCCCGTCAATCTCCTTCGGAACATTAAGATGGGCTACGCTTCCCTCGTAGCCCGTAATCTCTATATACTTATGTTCATCTTTTTTATCAGACTTAATCTCATACGTGAACATACAGATTTAACCTATCTTCTTAACAAGTCTGCCAAGGGCGTTATTCTTGACCTTCATGGCTCCGACAGGGCAGAACTCCTGACAGCAGAAGCACTTAATGCACTTGCTTCTGTCTATCTGCGGAACCTTACCGTTCTTGCCGTTTTTATTCGCTGCAGAGACCATCGTTATGGCAGAAGCAGGGCAGGTCTCAAAGCACTTCTTGCAGCCGATGCACTCATTTTTCTTAACCTGAGGCTTGGAACTGAACGCAATCTTAAAGGCAAATGCCTTAACAGCATTAAATGCCCCGTTTCCCTCAAAGGTAATGCTCTGGTGCTCAGTAGCACGCTTAAAATCAGCAATCCTCACATCAGCAGGAGTTATATCACCAAGGACCTCCACCTCGCTGATATCCTTGGGGCCAAGGCCTCTCTCGTAGGCAGCTCCAATGGTTGCCACGTCATTCATAGTCATTCCGATGATGTCGGCGCAGACCATATCAAGGGCGTAAGGCTTCTTAGACGAGAGCAGAACTCCTACATGTCTCTTTTCCCCGGCTGTAGGGCCGTTGCCCTCCATACCGTCGATTCCGTCAACAATATAGAGCACAGGTTTAAAGAACTCGTTGAGGTCCACCATTACATTGGCAAAGGCCTTCTCCACAGGAAATCTCATGTGGTACTCAAGCTTGGTGGTTCCGGGTATCGTGCCAAACATGTTCTTGACTGCGCAGCTCATGCCCATCATTGCATGGGTCTTGAGTTTGGAGATGTTGACTATCGCATCGCACTCATCAAGCCAGCCGGTGTAGATGAAGTTCTTGATGGAAACAGCTTCAGGAAACTCAGCGTCTTTAACAGAAAAGTCATCGTTAAGTTTAACCTTGTCACCCTCCAGCTCAAGAAGTCCGCAGTTCTTATAAATACCCTTTAAGAACGCAGATGTATACAGGCCTCCGGGGCTGTCACCAATAACAACCGATGCTCCTTTTTCTGTTAACATATCACACACTACTTTGATCAATATCGGGTGTGTTGTAACAGCCTTTTCAGGTGCCATTCCGGTGACAAGATTGGCCTTGATGCCAACCTTCATGCCTTCCCTGACAAAATCAAGCCCATGAATAAAAGAAAGGCTCTTTTCAAGAGCCTTTCTAACTTCACTGTATTCATATGTCTCACATTTAAGTAGTGATACCGGTTCAAAACTACCCATTTATACAGCTCCAATCATTAAAATCAGTTCAATAATATCATGACTGATTTTGCTCTTCTACAATATGCACACCACAGTATATCTCACGGAGCTTAGGTTTGTCTATCTTTCCGGTAGCATTTCTTATAACATTTGCAAAAATAATCTTACGAGGTCTCTTGTACCTTGGAAGATCGAGGCAGAACTCCTCTACTTCATCCTCGGTTAAGGTCATACCCTCTTTTACCTGAATAATAGCTGCTGCTATCTCACCAAGACGCTGGTCGCGAAGACCGATAACTGCTGCGTCGTGGATCTTGTTATTCTTCATCAGGAAGCTCTCGATCTGTACAGGATACAGGTTCTCACCTCCGGAGATGATAACGTCTTTCTTACGGTCAACAAGGAAGATGAAGCCGTCCTCATCCTGACGGGCCATATCACCGGTAAAGAGCCAGCCATCCTTAAGTATCTCAGCTGTAGCCTCAGGGTTCTTGTAGTACTCAACCATGACTCCGGGGCCCTTAACACAGAGCTCACCGATCTCGCCTTTCTCAACGATGTTTCCATCCTCGTCGACAATCTTGGTCTTCCATCCATATCCGGGAATACCGATGGCGCCTACCTTGTGGACATTCTCCATACCAAGGTGTACGCAGCCTGGGCCTGTGGACTCTGAAAGTCCGTAGTTTGTATCGTACTTGTGATCAGGGAAGTACTCAAGCCAGTGGCGAACCAGTGATGGCGGAATCGGCTGTGCACCGATGTGCATCAGTCTCCACTGTTTAAGCCTGTAATCTTCCATCTTGAGCTTACCGGAATCCAGAGCTGCCAGGATATCCTGTGCCCACGGAACAAGGAGCCAAACGATGGTACATCTCTCCTCAGATACCGCTCTGAAGATGGCCTCAGGTGAATTTCCTTTCAAAAGAACTGCTCTTGAGCCTGTGTATAATGAACCAAACCAGTGCATCTTGGCACCTGTATGATACAGAGGCGGGATGCAAAGGAAATTATCTGCATGAGTAGTCTCATGGTGCATGGCTTCCATCTTGGCTGACTGCATAAGAGCAGTGTGGATATGAAGAATAGCCTTAGGAAAACCTGTTGTTCCCGATGAGAAATAGATAGCTGCATCATCCTTGTCCTCAACCAGGATCTTGGGAGCCTGGGATGAAGCATTGGATGCATATCTGTAATAGTCATCAGCATATGAAGGACACTGATCTCCCACGAAAAGAAGAAGCATCTCTTTTTTTAGTTTCTGGGCGATATCTTCGATACGTCCGATAAACTCAGGTCCATAGAATAAAACATCCGAGTCCGAAGCCTTAAGACAGTAATCAATCTCTTCCGAATCAAAACGGAAATTGAGAGGAACAGCCACTGCTCCAGCCTTAAGTACACCGAAGTAAATAGGCAGCCACTCGAGACAGTTCATAAGAAGGATCGCGCACTTCTGGCCCTTCTTGATACCTCTCTCGATAAGCATGTTGGCAACTCTGTTTGCCTTCTCATCAAAAACCGACCAGGTGATCTGTCTTCTATAGTAAGCTGTGGAAGTGGGCTGAATGAGTTCATATTCTCTCCAGGTAACCCTCTGCTCTTCCTTGATCTCAGGATTGATCTCAACAAGAGCAACCTCTTCCCCATAGAGCTTACTGTTTCGTTCAAGTAAATCTGTAATTGGCATTTTGTATAACCCCCTAAAAATAATAACGTGCACCCACTAATGCGCTTTAAAGCACTAAAGTAGAGTATACATTTTTTTTAGAAAAAAATCAAATAGATACTCATTTCCGGTTTGACCTTTTTTCATTAATTATGTATACTTTACTTTAGTGCTTTAAAGCACGGATATGAAGGTAGGAGGTTTATGTAATGAACAATAATGAGAACAAGCAGCTCATACTGGGCAATAAGGCTGTTGCCCGGGGTCTTTACGAGGCCGGAGTCTGCTTTATTTCCAGCTATCCCGGAACTCCCAGTACAGAGGTTACTGAGGAAGCTGCTAAATATGATGAGATCTACTGTGAGTGGGCTCCCAACGAGAAGGTTGCCATGGAGTCAGCATTCGGCGCATCCCTTGCAGGTCGCAGAAGCTTCTGCGCACAGAAGCACGTTGGTCTTAACGTTGCAGCAGATCCTCTTTATACAATGTCCTACACCGGTGTAAATGCCGGAATGGTCATCGTAGTTGCAGATGATGCAGGAATGCATTCATCCCAAAACGAGCAGGATTCAAGGCATCACGCCATCGCTGCCAAGGTTCCCATGATCGAGCCTTCAGATTCAGCTGAGGCCCTTGAGTTTACAAAGCTCGCCTACGAAATCTCAGAGAAATTCGATACTCCGGTACTTCTTAAGATGTGCACAAGAGTTGCGCACTCCCAGTCCCTTGTAGAGACAGGTGACAGAAACGTTCCGGATTTCCCATATGAAAAGAACATCGGCAAATACGTTATGATGCCCGGTAATGCCAAGAAGCGCCACCCAATCGTTGAGGAGCGCACAAAAAAGCTTATCGAGTACGCTGAGAACTGCCCACTCAACCGCGTTGAAATGGGCGGAACCGAGATTGGTATCATCACCTGCTCAACCTCTTATCAGTATGTAAAAGAGGTATTTGGTGACAGCGTATCAGTTCTTAAACTTGGTATGACCAATCCTCTTCCAAATCAGCTCATCAAGGACTTTGCAGCCAAGGTTGACAAGCTCTTTGTTGTTGAGGAGCTTGATCCGATCATCGAGAATCACGTTAAGGCCCTTGGTCTTTCTGTTACAGGAAAAGACCTTCTTCCTGTATGCGATGAGTTCTCTCAGAACCTCATTGCAAAGGCCTTCGGAAAAGACACAAATGACTCCTTTGCACTTGAGGATGCAATTCCAAACAGACCTCCTGTTATGTGCGCAGGATGTCCTCACAGAGGTCTTTTCTACACTCTTAAAAAGAATAACTGCACCGTACTTGGTGATATCGGATGCTACACACTCGGAGCTGTTCCTCCGCTTGGTGCCATCGAGATGACACTTTGCATGGGTGCTTCAATCGGTGCTGTTCACGGCTTTAACAAGGTAAGAGGCGCTGAGAGCGAGAACAAAACCGTCGCTGTTATCGGTGACTCAACCTTCATGCACTCAGGTATGACAGGTCTTGCAAACGTTGCCTACAACCAGTCCAATTCAACAATTGTCATCGTAGATAACTCAATCACAGGTATGACAGGACATCAGCAGAACCCTACAACAGGCTACAACATTAAAGGTGACCCTGCTGGCAAGATCGATCTTGAAGCCCTTTGCAGAGCTATGGGCTTTGAGAGAGTCAGAGTTGTTGATCCTTATAACCTTGATCAGTGTGACAAGGTCCTTAAAGAGGAACTTGCAGCAGCTGCTCCTTCAGTTATCATTTCAAGACGTCCCTGCGCTCTTCTTAAGTACGTCAAGCACAATCCACCTCTTAGCATCAACAGAGATAAGTGCGTTGGCTGTAAGAGCTGCATGAAGATCGGATGTCCCGCCATCTCCATGAAGGATGGCAAGGCAACCATCGACAATACTCTCTGCGTAGGATGCAACGTATGCAGTCAGCTTTGTCCTGTTGGGGCTTTTGAAGGAATGAAGGAGGACAAATAAGATGGAAACAAAGAATATAATGATCGTGGGCGTTGGCGGACAGGGCTCACTTCTTGCAAGTAAACTCCTTGGACATCTCTTAATGAGCCAGGGCTATGACGTTAAGGTTTCAGAAGTACACGGAATGAGCCAGAGAGGCGGATCCGTTGTCACATACGTAAGATACGGCGACAAGGTCTTTTCCCCTGTGATCGACAAGGGCGAGGCAGACTACATCGTATCATTTGAAATTCTGGAGGCTGCAAGATGGCTTCCCTTCCTTAAGAAGGACGGCCAGATCGTGACCAACACCCAGCAGATCGATCCCATGCCTGTTATCACAGGAGCAGCAGAGTATCCTTCTGACCTGGTAAAAAAGCTTAAGGAGTCCGGTGCCAAAGTTGATGCCCTCGACTGCCTCTCTCTCGCAGAAGAGGCCGGCTCAGCAAAGGCTGTAAACATTGTTCTTCTCGGAAGACTCTCCCACTACTTCGATCTTCCTGAAGAAGCATGGATGAAGTCTCTTGAAGCAAATGTACCCGAGAAATTCCTGGAAATGAACAAGAAAGCATTCCAGCTTGGCAAAAATCAGTAATTCTTTTAATTGGGAGGAGTATCTTATGGAGCATTATTATCAACCCGAGATTGAATGTGCCCCTAATGAGGAAATAAGGAAGATTCAATCAGAAAAGCTTGTAAAACAGGTAAAGCACGTATGGGACAATGTCCCTTACTACCGCAAAAAGATGGAAGAAAAAGGAGTTACACCTGACGACATCAAATCTGTTGATGATCTTCATAAGCTTCCTTTCCTCTCCAAAGCAGATCTGCGTGAGACCTATCCCGACGGACTTCTTGCAGTTCCCAAGGACGACGTTGTCAGAATCCACTCAACATCAGGCACAACCGGTAAAAGAGTTGTTGCCTATTATACACAGAATGATATAGACCTCTGGGAGGATTGCTGCGCAAGAGCCATCATGGCTGCAGGCGGAACCAATGAGGATGTTGTTCAGGTTTCCTACGGCTATGGTCTGTTCACAGGCGGTGCAGGACTTCACGGCGGTTCACACAAGGTCGGAAGCCTTACAATCCCCATGAGTTCAGGTAATACCGACAGACAGATCATGTTTATAAAAGACCTTAACGCTACAATCCTGTGCTGTACACCAAGCTATGCTGCATATCTTGGCGAGCGTATGCAGGAAATGGGATACGGCCCAGATGATATTCCTCTTAAGGCAGGCATCTTTGGTGCTGAGGCCTGGAGTGAAGAAATGAGACAGAGCATCCAGAAGACCATGGGCATCAAGGCTTTCGATATCTACGGTCTTACAGAGCTCTCCGGTCCCGGAGTTGCCTTTGAATGTTCAGCTCAGCAGGGAATGCACATCAATGAAGATCACTTTATTGCTGAGATAATCGATCCCGATACCGGCGAGGTGCTTCCTGAAGGCGAGCAGGGTGAACTTGTGTTTACAGCTATCGACAAGGAAGCTTTCCCCATGATCCGTTATCGCACCAAGGATATCTGCAGACTTTCAAGAGAGAAATGCTCCTGCGGAAGAACCCATGTCAGAATGGCTAAGCCTATGGGAAGATCAGACGACATGCTCATCATCAGAGGTGTCAACGTATTCCCGAGCGAGATCGAGACTGTTCTTCTCAACAACGGTTATGCAGCTAACTACCAGATCGTTGTTGACCGTGTAAACAACACTGATACTCTTGATGTTCAGGTTGAGATGACACCTGAGATGTTCAATGATAATGTCGGTGAAGTTGAAGAGAGACAGAAGAAACTCATGGCTGACCTTAAGTCAATGCTCGGCATCAAGGCTAAGGTTTCACTTCTTGCTCCTAAGTCCATCGCAAGATCAGAGGGCAAGGCTGTCAGAGTTATAGATAAGAGAAAGATCTGATGTTATAATTAATTCAGGAGGATAAGAGAATGAGCGTACAGCAGATTTCCGTTTTTCTTGAGAATAAACCCGGAACCCTGAAGAAAATGACAGGCGTTCTTGCTTCCCACGGCATCGACCTCAGAGCAACTTCCCTGGCAGAGACCAAGGACTTTGGAATTGCAAGACTTATTGTGGATGATGCTCTGGAAGCTGTCAGCACTCTTAAGGAGCACGACTTTGTAGCAAGCCTTACACCGGTTCTCGCAATCGAGATTCCAGATGAAGCCGGCGGACTTGATAAGCTCCTTGATAAGTTTACGGATGAGTCCGTAAATATTGAGTATATGTATGCTTTCCCGGGTGGCAGGAACACAGACAGAGCCTGCATGATCTTCCGTGTTGCAGACACCAAGGCTGCTGAAGCACGTCTTACAGGCGCAGGTGTCAAGGTTCTTACCCAGGAAGAGATTTCCAACATCTGACACTACAGTAATACCAAAGGGCCCCGCCTTTATGACGGAGCCCTTTTTCATTTTTTATTTTAGTCTGCTCCCTTTTGAACATTCCTTAGCGCCTCCTGAATATCATGATCGTAGGAAAGCATGGGTTCTATGTCTTTCCCCATTATCTTCCTGTCAGTATAATTCCTGGTAAGCTTAATGATAAGCGGAAGCTGCGACAGCACACCTATGAGATTAGGTATGATCATAAGTCCGTTGAAGGTATCAGAGATGTCCCATACAAAGTTATTTATCTCATTATTTACCTGAATTACCGTTTCCATTTAGTATCTCCAACATTCCCTCATAGTCAAACTGATCAGCCATCATGCGAAGGGCACTAAACTTTTCAGCCTCATTTTCCGGTATTGCATAACCTTCTACTTCCTTAAAGACAGCATCGATAGCATCACAGTCCATGGCATCAGCGCCATCCCTAAGTCCTTCATAGACGCTTTCCATAAGAAACTCATCCGCAAGAGGCTTTGGCTCTTTTTCTGCATCCGCAGGTGTATCCTCTTCAAATAATTCACTGAGTTCATCTTTAAAGCTTCTATACTCACGCAAAAATACCGAGTGGTTCTGCTTGATGTAATCGTATCTTTCTTCTTTTCCCGCGTTTTCAAGAAGCTGTGCCTTTTCGGATATTCCCATCGCACCTATAAGACGGCATGAACTTTTCAGCGCATGCACCTTGATAACATAGTTGCTGTAATCCTCTTCATAATAGTATCTGTCGAGTTCCTCTGCCTTACTGTCTATGGAATCATAGAAGAACTTGAGAATTTTCCTGAAGCCTTCCTCTGATCCATTGTTCTTGATCGCTAATTTACCATCGATTCCGTCAATGGCCTCATACCATTTCAAAGGCTCTTTTACCTCCTCTTCATCTACTGCATCGTAATCCTCCTGCTCATCTCTGAAAAGGCGCATGCTTTCATTGAAGTAGGAATTTAAGTTGTAAGACTTGTTGGACTTAACAAAGTATATGATACCGAAGGTTCCGGGGCCACAGTTTGAAGATATGGCAGCTGAAGCCTGCTTGAACACAACGTTCTCGAAATAAGCTTTCTTACTGATCTCCTCTTTGATCCACCTGAGGGTCTCTATCGGAACGTTGACATAAGTTACAATTACAACTTCCGGATCCGGAATCACATCTACAGGAAATACCTTATTTATGTATTTCCTATATGCTCTTTGGGTACTGCCAAGCCAGATGCCTCCGATCTTTAAGGCATCATCTCTTAATCTAAGGCATGGATGAAGGGAGAGACTCCTTGCAAGCTGATCAAGTTCCGGTCTGATAAATCCCCTCTTAGCCATGGTTTCTGTATCATCGATAATAAAGCTGCATCTTAATCTCTTCTTTACGTCCTCCAGCTCTGATACAATTTCCTCTACGGAAGCATTCATCTGTGCAAGCTTGATGGCGATAAGAATTAAAATTCCGGTAGCTGAGGATACAGACTCAGAATTTACTACGGTAACATTGTCAAAAGACCTTGCTGCTTCACATGCAAGTTTGTAGTCCTCACTCATACCTGTCGATATAGCTATGTGAATGATATGGTGAGCCTGCTTGAGATTCATTGCAAAGAAATCTCTGTAAGCAGCTTCATCCGGTGGCGAAGATTCGGCCTGTTTTCCTGTGCTCATATAACGCACAAGTTCATCGGCACTCATCTGTACACCGTCTTTGAATACGCCCTCCTCTGTCTTGATAAGGAAAGGCAAAATAGGAATAAACCTGCTGGTAAGTACCTCCGGCAGATCACACATACTGGTCGATGTTATAAGAAGAGGCATCTTGCCCGAGTATCCGGCAGAGGCGTTAATGTCCGCCTTATCAACAACCATATTGCTCTTCCTGACAATAAGCTTATCAGGAACGATATATCTCATAAGCGTGCTCTCAAGAGATTCGCTGGAGACGGGCTTTACCAGATATCCGTCAAATCCTGCTCTGTAATAGGTCTCTCTGTCAACGGAGCCGGCATTGGCCGTAAGTACCACTATAGGTGTTGATCTGTTAAGTCCGCCATCCTGATTTCGAATGTTTGAAAGACATTCTATTCCATCCATCTCAGGCATTATGTGGTCCATGAGTATGGCGTCGTATTTTTCCTTAAGGCACATCTCCAATGCTTCTTTTCCGCTCATTGCTCCGTGAATCACCATCTGAGTTCCTTCAAGAAGCTTACACTCAACCTCAAGGTTTATCTCATTATCGTCAACGATAAGAACCTTTGCCTCAGGAGCATGGAAAAGATTCTCATAGGTCTTTCTCTTTGACTCACTCTCGCTGTGAATATTAAGATTTCCAATTGCTGTAGAATCCGCAATCTCCTGAGAAAACGAAACAGTAAATGTAGAGCCTTCTCCGTAAATACTGTTTACAGACACTGTTCCGCCCATGAGTTCTGTCAGGTTCTTTACAATTGAAAGACCCAGTCCCGTTCCTTCAATGTGTCTGTTCTTACTTTCATCAACTCTCTTAAACACATCAAAAATAAAGGGCAGGGCTTCCTTCTTGATTCCAATTCCGGTATCAGAAACAGACATGGTAATATCTACCATATCTCCGCCTCTGATCTCGCTCTCAACTCTAAGATCCACAGAACCTTCGGATGTGTATTTTATGGCATTATTGATCAGATTTACCAGAATCTGCTTGATACGAACTTCATCGCCATAAAGGACGCTCGGAAGCTTAGGATCTATGATAACGTTGAACTTAAGCCCCTTGTCATTGGCTCGTCCCCAGAACATGTTTACAATTTCAGAAAACATGTCGCCTACATTATAGTTGACCGGTACAAGCTCCATACTTCCCGCTTCCACCTTTGAGAAGTCCAGAATATCATCAATAAGAGTAAGGAGCATCTTACCGGAGCCCTGGATTCCCGATGCCTCTCTTATAACCTCATCCGAAGCGCTCTTGTCACGCAGGATGAGCTCATTAAGTCCAAGAATGGCATTTATAGGCGTGCGGATCTCATGGCTCATGCTGGAAAAGAATCTGTTCTGAGCGCGAGAAAGGTCCTCAGCTTTTTTTGCTGATTCTCTGGCTTTTTTGTTCTCGCCCATATACATATAATTCTGGAGCCATGTCATGGAAAAGCAGACAAAGCCCACAAGAACAATAGATATAAACGAGTCAACCAGGAACATCTCATTGGAGTGCTTGTAGATAAGCTCAGGATAAAGGTATTCAAGTGTATAACAGATAGTAGCCATGATCACAATACAGACAAAAGTGACTATCCTCCAGGCTCCGGCAAGAACAAGGCCTGCATAGGTGAAGGTGAATATAAACCAGATAATGCCTCCGCCTCTGATACCACCGCCAAAGAAGTACAGTCCCGGAAGGATCAAAAATACCAGTCCCAGAACCGTAACCTTTATGGAAAACTCAATCTTTTTTCTGCGAAAGCCATAAAGCATGACGCCGGGAATAAAAATGACAGCACCGACAATAACCCATATTTCATATGGATTTTCTTTTAAGATAATATCTCCGAACAGGGCTATAATGGCCGTCACTTCACAGACAACTGTCAGTGCAAGATAGACTCTCTCCCTAAACTCCCTCTCCGGGTCCATTATCGCTTTTATTATTCTGATTATAACCGCGTCTTTCTTCATGATGCCTGCCCTCCTCTATCTGTGCCGTTTTGGGCAAGTACCTTGAGCATAACATGCTCAAACTCCGGGATACTCATGGGCTTTGCGATAAATCCGTCAAACCCTTCCCTCATGAACATCTCTCTGGCTCCTGAAACTGCGTTGGCAGTAAGAGCAATTACAATTGCTTTCTTATCTCTTTCTTTTGCCGCCGCTTTGATGAGTTTCATTGCTTCCACACCATCCATTTCAGGCATCATATGATCCATGAAGATAACATCATAATCATGTTTACGATATTTTTCGACAGCCTCTTTTCCGCTTCCTGCGACATCTGTGTACATCTCGAAATCTTTAAAGATTCCTTCCGCAACAATCAGATTCATCGGCTCATCATCTACAATCAAAGCTCTTATGCCTCTAAGGTTAGGGTGAGTGACCTGATCGATGCTATCAAGACCGGTTGCCTCGTAGCCCTCATTTATAACCCTGGTGACAGGATAGCCGTACAGAGGCTTGGGCAGAACGATGACACGGCTTCCGGGTATTGGTTTAAATCCGGGATTGGAGGATACTGCTATAACAACGCCGTTTTTGCTCAGCTCTTCAAAGTATCCCGTGTTATCCTGATACTCCTGCTCACCCATAAAAATGGCCGATATTTCGCTCTTCTCTCTTATGTGTTCAATTTCTTTTACTGTTTCAGCAGAATAAAGAGATACCTTCAATCCGGTTGCGAGATTGGTAGCCATAGCCTTTATGAAATCGCGCACCTTAGGCACTTTAAACTTATCCGAACGTGAATGGAAAATAATATCTCCCGAATAATTTTCTGAAATGGACAAACCGGGAGTCTGATCTATTACTTTCTGAGGGATTGTTACTCTGACTGTGGTTCCGCTTTTCGGTGTACTCTCAATCTTAACAAAACCGCCCATACTGTGGGCAAAACCATATACAATGTACAGACCCAGTCCTATTCCTCCGGTGTTACGATTTCTCTTTTTATTAACCTGATACATGCTTTCGGAAACCATTGCAATGGATTTGCGATCGATACCAATACCGGTATCAGTCACTTCTATGCAAAGATTAACGCCATAGTCAGTTTTCTCTGCATATACTCTTACATAGATGCCACCCCTTCTGGTGAACTTAACTGCATTCTCCAAAAGGTGCCTGAATATCTTATGAAGCTTTTTGGAATCTCCCTGCATCTTTAAAGGTACTCTTGGATCAAGGTCAACTATCAGATCCAGATTTTTGTCGTTTTCCAGCATTCTGTATTCTACGACTATATCATTTATAAGCGATGTACAGGTGTATACATCCTCTTCGAGAATCATATTTTCACGCTTACACTCTGTGTAATCCTGAATATCTTCAATCTGATAGGCAAGCCTGTTTCCGGCCTGTTTGATGGAGTACGCCTCTTTGCCGAGATCTTTTTTAATCTGCATCTCACTCATGCCAAGCACAACGTTTACAGGAGTTCTCAGCTCATGGGAGATATTCGAAAGAAAGTCCTCCATATCGGCATCTACTGCTTCTATTCGGGCTTCTTTTTCTTCTCCTTCATTTATCATTTCAATCCTGTCTCTTACAAATCTTATGCAGATGAAATAAACCATAGTAACTATGGCTATATGAAGCAGCAGTCTTGAGGTATTTACTGTGTCAAAGGGAGCGCTCTTCTCTTTTCCCGCAAGATAAAGCTGGATTCCAAGGACGATCCAGTATTCAACAAAGAGAAGATTTAAGATGTAAATATGATTTAAGAGGGAAAGCGCAACCATAACAAGAACAATGACTATGGCTACATCATAATAAGAAGTTCCATGTACGCCATGATAGAATACCATAAGCATAACATAGACCAGATATGCCACCTGCCTTACTTTATATTCAGGGTTTCCTGTGATGTGCATGCCCCACAACGAAACAGCTCCTACCATAAGAAGTGGCGGAACCCAGAATTCCCACCCAAGCATAAGGCTCTCGATTGAAAGCCCGATACAGCCAATGGATATAAGCAGAATGATAAGTCTCTCGTTATTACTACGGTTCATATTATTCCTCATTACTCTCAAAAGAAACGTGCTTAGCTATATATTCCATCTTGGCCGATCCGGTATTCATCTCAGCAAAGGCTTTTTCTATGCGCCCTGCAACCATATCGCCTTCTTCTTTGGTGATAATGGGCAAGAATACCAGAATCTGGTCTGACTTGATCTGTACTATGGCATCACTTTTCCTGAGTTTATTCTTAAGCATTTCAATGAACTGCTTTGTAAAGTCTGATAAGTTCTCATCTTCATCAACCGACAGGTTAAAGAGTATCTTCTCGGCACCTTTTTTATATCTGGAGAGGAAGCGGATTGAAAATCTATAGATCTGGTAGAAAGTCTCTTTTCCTATGACCATTGCACCGTCGGCTTCGCCACGTTCCTCCATGATACGGCTAAGTCTTGAAAGATCAGCCTCTAAATCGCTCTCATCGTCCGAGGCCTTATCATAAATTTCCTCATCATAAATCTGGGCACCATGCTTGCCACTTTCCTTTGCTCTGTACATGGCGGAGTCGGCGCACTTAAAGAGAGTGGTATAATCTCTTGTATGCTTCGGAACAAAGGCTGCGCCTACTGAAATACCTATAGGCAGATCAAACTCTTCTCCCATCAGCTTTACGCACCTGTTCAGGATCTGATCGTTTAATCTGTCAGTGAGACTTTTTACCGCATTCTCAGAAGTAATGTTTCCGAAAAATCCCAGAAACTCATCGCCGCCTATCCTGCTTATTACATCCTCTTCTCTTGTGTTATGCTTCACGATCTCAGAGAAGGCGATCAGCACCTGATCTCCCATATCGTGACCGTAGATATCATTGACCAGCTTGAAATTATCCAGGTCAAAGAGCAGCATTGCCCCGGTGTGATCCTGACATATCTCTGTTATTTTCTCAATTCCGCTGGCCTTATTCATAAAACCGGTAAGCTTATCGAGAGTAGCCTTTTCAGTCAGGAGCTCAATGGTTTTATGACTTTCGATAGTATTGAAAATACGGCTTATAAAAATATCTTTATCAATCGGCTTTCTTACAAAATCTGAAGCGCCGTCTCTAAGGCCTCTTCTTTCTGCCGCCGTATCGTTTTCGCCGGACAAAAAAATAACCGGAGTGGTATGTCTTCCCAGTTTCTCCTCAAGAGCCCTAAGGGCATGGAATGTTTCAAATCCATCCATATCGGGCATGAGAATATCCAGGACTACCAGGTCCGGTGTATTTGTCTCCATGAATTTTAAAAGCGCAGCACCTGAGCGCAAAGGGCTAACGCGCATAGCATACCCTTCAAGCAGGTCTTTTGCGCTTCTAAGCAACAATGCATCATCATCTACTACAGCTATCCAATATCCCACGCTATCATCTCCGTTATTCGTTGACAGGACATATTTCTGCATAATATTCCATAATAAAATTGTACGATATTCAGCGGGATAAATGTATTAAAAAACAATAACTTTTTATGGTTATTTAGTTGTTATTTCAAATTCGTAAGCCGTGTTATAGGTCGCTACGTAAAGGGTGTCGCCTACTGCATTAAACTGGTATGCCGCGCTCCTTACAGGGATCTTTTCCATGATCTGACCTGTAAATCTGTCAAGAAGATAGATGAAGTCAGGCTCGGCTGTGAATCCGTATCCGCAGATGATAGTGTCTTTTACCAGAAGGAAGTTGTTGCTGTTGGCAACAAGAGGTTCACTTCTCCAGAGAACGTATCCGGTGTCGGGAGCAATTGCTACCATGTAGCTGCTGTTTGGCTCCTCGGAAGAATAGCCGTTGTGGCCAATTGAAACATAAAGTGTTCCGTCGTAGATCTTGGCCCACCTGATGTACTGGGTTGTCCTTGAGTAAGTGCCTGTCTCCTCATCAGGTCCGTTGCAGAGATCGTACAGATCAAGGCTGTAGAGAAGTGTGTCTCCTGAGTGGTCGTAAATATCCAGTCGGTTGTACATGTATGCGTAGTCCATTGGCATTTCACCAACGTAGGTGTAGTCATCATCGGAATAAGGGAGCTTTGCAACCTCGAACCCGTGCTGGTCTGCCCAGGCCTCGGTATCAAGCCAGTCTGTCTTTTCCTCATTGGTCTTCGTCAGGGTAATGTGCTCTCCGTCATCGGGGCCTCTTCCGTCCTCTGTGAAGGCTTTCCAGCTCTTGTTTGCAACCTTGATACCCTCGCTATTTACCAGGTGGAACTCGCCGTTTTCGTCCTCTACATAGTTGGGACTTGAGGGCTGTATCATCTCTTTTTCCATCTCTCTTGCTCCGACCATTGTCTCTTTTTCCAGGTCAGATGTGGGGATGTACTCTTCCTTGATAAGGTCAGGATACTTATCATAGGTTAGAAGGATTTCCTGATATCCTGCAGCGTAGGAAGCCATCTCATAGGGCGAGAATACTATGTGAAGTCCTTCTGTGGTGATATTCCAGGTGTAGAGGTTATTATTGATCTTGGCCTCGTAATAATCGTTAATTGTCTGACCCTCATCAAGGAAGGTAAAGGAATCAAATTCATCTTTTAGTTCAGGGTATGAGGCGTAGAGCTCGTCATGGATTGCCTTGGCTGCTTTGGCTGTGTCGTTTAAAACCTCTGCGAACTCCATGGTTTTGCCTGTTGCCGGATCAATATTGACTGATTCAGTGCTGTGACTTGGATGTGCTCCGCCTGAGTAGTCGTAGTAGCTTACAAGAACGGTGAACAGAGCATCGTCTGCCCTTACTACATCAGCAGATATCTCAGATGAATAGGGATAATCGATAGGTGTCTCGCTGTCCATCTGATAGAAAGCGTACTCGTTAACGCTGTACTCAACGCTGTCTTTCCAAAAGGCGTTAAGGTTATATATTTCAGAATACAGGTTTAAGTACTGGCCGGAAAACTCTGGAGTCATCGCAATCTCCGGGTAGCTTCCGGTAGAAACCTCTTTTCCTGAAACCTCGCAGGATACCGGGTGGGTTACGATGGTGATGGGCTTTTCGTCTGTTTTGGCATCTTCATCTCCTGTACCTTCGGCAGTCCCTTCACTTGCGCCTTCTTCGCTACTTGCATCCGTCTCTGCTGCCTCAACGCTGGCGCTCTCTGTTCCCGCGTTCTCATTAGTCTTCCCGCATGCCGACAATGATGCTGTAATCAGCGCAGTGGCTGTAATTATCGTAAGTATTCGTCTTTTCATAACATTTCTCCTCTAAAAAAACTACAGCCACCATTATACCACTTTTTGAGCCCCGGGGACGGAGTCAGTGGCTCATTTTGGGGTCCCTGGACGGAGTCATAGGACAATTTTCGTCTGATCTACTGTATAGAAGTTATTTTTATCCTGGCACAGTAGCGTTTTTTACTATCTACGCAAGTACCTACTGTATATGCATGTTTTTACTTTCTATACAGTAAGATTTTCCTTGTTAAACCATACCATATCCATATGTAAGAGCTTTTTAGCAACTTTTTCAACAGTATCTATTGCAAATCTATTTCCATACAGTAGCATCTCACTGAATCTTGTGCTCTCTCTGACTGTAAATACAAACTTTTCGTTCATATACAGTAGCTTTGCATGATGCAGTGATTTCCGCTTACGGTATGCACATAGGTTTTGCATGTATACAGCCGTCTTAAAGGACTAGGCAACAAAAAAGAGTCAAAAAGAACCGTCCCCATTGACTCCCCATTGACTCCTTTTATTTGATTGATTCATATTTCCAAAAGCTTGGCTGCATTTTCTCCAAGGATGAGCTTTTGCTCTTTCTCTGATAAAGGCAATTTTTCAATAAACCGCCTGCTCTCTTTCTGTTTAGTCCAGGGACTGTCGGAGCCAAAGAGCATATGTTCCGGGCCAAAGGCGCGGATGATCTTCATGTAACCATTAGAATCAAGCATTCTGGTGTCCTTATCATCCCAGTAGCCATCGCCATTAGGCTCAATGTAATCAGATGAAAACGAAGTATCCAGGTACACCCCTGTATCAGCAAGAAGCTCCGGAACCTCATCCCAGTTTGTCCAGCCACCCATATGAGCAAGTATAAACTTAAAACCACTATCCTTCTTGTCACCTTCTCCCGGCAGGATCAGATTATGGCTATTACCTTCAATCTCATTCCAAACATTTCTGCACATCTTTGGTGAGCAATGAACTACACCCGGAAATCCGATATCAATGCCAGCATGTGTCAGAACAATAAGTCCGTTCTCCGCTGCGCAATCAATTATTCTAAGGAACTTTACGTCATCTATGTCACATTTTTGATAGACAGGATGGAGCTTGATTCCCTTAATCCCATGTTCTGCTATTCTTCTTAGCTCCGTCCGATAATCAGAAAACTCAGGATGGATGCAGCCAAAGGAAAGAACTCTTCTCCTTCCAGATACATCACTGTCATTATTCTCATCAAAGTATTTTTCATTATTTCTCAGCGATGAATCGTTGACCTTCACAACTTGCGACGGAGCTGTCGCAACAGGAACAACCACCGAGACATCTATGTCAGCTTCCTCCATAGAGGCCAGAATCCCACTAACTGTCCCATCCGTATGTGCCTTAATGTGTGCTTCCCTGCTCAGCGCGTCTATTGCTCCGGCAGCAATCTTATCCGGAAATGTATGTGTATGAATATCAATGACCATATCGGTTAATCGCTCCAATCATGTCTTAATTTAAAATCGCCCCAGGTCTCCCCGGGGCGCGCGTATAGTCTTTATAATTACTCCTCTTCGTCTGAAAGGGATGTGCTCTGGTGAACCATGACCTCCTTGTTGTAGCAGGCGAAGGCACCATCCACAAGTGCAGCATCCGGTCTCTTTGTGAAAAGAGATATCACAGGAACAATAACAAGTCCTGCCAGCATGCAGAATGCTCCGGCGTTGATCGGTGACTGAAGAAGCTTAGGGAAGCTGCTTCTAAATGCCATATTTGCAAGCATTACAACTGTAGAGAATACAAAGTTAACCCATACAGCAACCTTGGTTGTGCCCCTCCAGTACAGTCCATAGAGGAACGGAGCCAGGAATGCACCTGCCAGAGCTCCCCATGAAACACCCATGAGCTGAGCGATGAAGGTCACGTTCTGCTTGTACTGAATGATTGCGATAACAACAGAGATGGCAACGAATACAATTATGAGAGCCCTCATGATAAGGAGCTGTCTCTTTTCATCCATCTCCTTGTAAACATGGCCCTTCAAAAGGTCCAAAGTCAGAGTTGAACTGCTGGTAAGAACCAGTGATGAAAGTGTGGACATTGAAGCTGAAAGTACCAGCACAACCACAACAGCTATAAGGATATCAGGCATGCCTGAGAGCATTGTAGGAATGATTGAGTCGTATCCGCCATTAGCGATATCAACCTTATCGGAAAAGAGCCTTCCAAAGCCGCCAAGGAAGTAGCATCCGCCGGCAACTACAAAAGCAAAGAATGTAGATACGATTGTTCCCTTGGAAATTGCTCTCTCACTCTTTATCGCATAGAACTTCTGAACCATCTGAGGAAGTCCCCATGTACCCAGGGATGTAAGAAGTACTACGCCCACAAGGTTAAGAGGATCGGGTCCAAAGAAGGATGCGAAGATGCCGGGTGTTGTTGAAACACTCTCATCGCTTATTCTTGCAAGGCCGTCGAGAGCTGCAAGGAATCCGCCCTGACTGTTAAGTACAGATAAAATAACTGCACAGATACCGATCAGCATGATGATACCCTGAATGAAATCGTTGATGGCTGTAGCCATGTATCCGCCGGCGATAACGTAAATACCGGTGAGTACTGCCATAACAATAACGCAGATAGAATAATCGATATTAAATGCCATACCAAAAAGTCTTGAAAGACCGTTATACAATGATGCTGTGTATGGTATCAGGAATATGAAAGTGATGATTGAAGCTGCAATCTTAAGAGATCTTCCGCCAAATCTTGCCGCAAAGAACTGAGGCATTGTTGCGGAATTAAGATGCTGTGTCATGATCCTGGTTCTACGTCCAAGAATTACCCATGCAAGGAGTGATCCGATAAGGGCATTTCCGATTCCGACCCAGGTAGATGCTATTCCGTATTTCCAGCCAAACTGACCGGCATAACCAACGAAAATAACTGCCGAAAAATAAGATGTTCCGTAAGCAAAAGCTGTAACCCAGGGGCCAACAGATCTTCCGCCCAAAACGAAACCATTGACATCAGTGGAATTCTTCCTGCAGATGAAGCCGATTGTAAGCATTACCGCAAAGAATACCACCAGTAACAGTGCTTTGATAATCATAAGATTTTCCCTCCAACAAACATTCTATTTAATACTGTAACGCTTTAAAGCGTGTTAGTCAAGAATGCTTGTGAAGGAAATTGTATAATTATTTAAAATATTAAAGAAGTGAGCTGATGCAAGCCTCAACGTCAGCTACGTCGGCTGTTGGCTCAAATCTTGCAACCACGTTTCCTTCGCGGTCAATGATGAACTTGGTAAAGTTCCTCTCCCTTTCCTGTCTTAAGTGTGTAATCGTAGATCATTATCTTTCCTCCTTAATGTTTATTGTGTTAATATCTCTTTTACCAATTTGCTACTTCATCTGCGTTATGTACAAGCTTGGCATCCAATACCGCAGCGCCCTTGATATACTCTCCGAGTTTCTCGGCTGTCTTACCGATTCCGCTTCCGCCGGAAGTTGCGAAGGCGTAAACCTTCTTGCCTTCCCAATTATAATCCTTGCAGAATGTGTAAATTACTCTTGGCGCTGCTGCATACCAGATAGGGAAACCAATGTAGATAACGTCATACTTATCGAAATCCTCAACCTTTCCCTTAACAGGAACATCTTTTTTACCAACCTGTTCCTTGTTACATCTTGAAAGTGGATTGAGGTAGTTAATATCTGCCTTTGTGTAAAGCTCTGTCGGAACGATCTCGAAACAATCAGCTCCGATCTTCTTTGCAAATCCCTCTGCTACTGCTTTTGTTGTGCCTTCAGCACTGAAAAATGTTACTAATGTGCTCATACTTTGCCTCCATATTTTTTAGGCCTGTTATCCCGGGCTTTTATTCTTGATTTAAAGCTTGTGCAAGCTGAATTGTTTTGTATTTCGCGCAATCTAATTGTATCACATCTTTGTATATTTGCAAATGCTTTTTTGGGGATGGGTGGGCTACATTAGGTATCTGTTGATATTCTCATATACACTGTGAATATCCAGATCTATATCATTGGATTCCATGGTTATGATCAGATTATCGCCAAGAACAATTCCGTTCTGTTCGTATATCATTAACTTGTTAAAATTATCCAGGCAATAATCCGCATCTCCAAGCCTGCCTAAATGCTCCCAATATATGGTCTTTCTTTTCTTGATATTTAGAGCCACGAAATCAGGATACTTGGTAATACGGTTGTCTAAATCCAAACGCGGCTCATATATATACGGAATTTTCATATTAAACATAGTATCAGCTATTATCTTTTCACTCTTACTCTTAGATATCTCTTTATTCATGGTTTCAAATGATCTCTTTGGTGGATATGGATTCTGACATGGTGGCATGGATGCCAGCCATTTTTTGATATAATCCTCGTCGGTTGAGATTATAGGAGTTATCATAGCTTTCTTTGCATTACTGGTTTCTTTGTAAATATCTGTGATTGCATTAATATTGCTATGAATTATATATTTCTCCAATATGCTAATCTGCTCGTTAATCACTTTATTAACCTTCAGCTCATACTCCTTTTGGATGATAGGACGGATTTCATCAAACTTCTTCTTATTCACGTAGATACGCTTTCCCGAATTTTCATCTTTGCGATAATACTGATGAAAGTTTCCTCTTGAGGATGTCCGAATACATTCTTCAGGCGCATTCTTCAGTTTTTTCAAATTCTCATCTGAGCGCTTTTTTAGTTTCTTCAGCAGAATAAGCTGCTTTTCCAGTTCTCTCTTATTGTCTTCCATAGTTATTCCTTTAGCTTTCTGTACTTTTTACTTTCCTTTACTCTGATATTTTTTGTCACTGGTATAATCTACAATTAACAATGACATTTCTTAAAAATTGGTGGAACCGGTCATCTGGATAATTCTCGTGTAATAAAACTGATAGATTTAGTAATGAATACAGTGAGATTTGATGTGATGATGGCAGAACGCCACTACCGGTATATAACTGATCAACATTCAGATTATACTTCACAATCCGTATCAGACTGATGATGATATTAGCATAATTTAGACTGATTAGTCTTTAAGAATTTATGAAGAATTATTAATTTTAAGAGGGTATATCTTAAGAATTTTACGTAATATCGCTCATATAAAGCACTTGATCAAGCTTGTATATTGAATAGCGCAGCACTGTTTATGAATTTACTCAAAAGCGTTAGCAAAAGTCATGCCAATAGAGGAAAATATCAACTGGCATGACATGCACTTTAGGGCTTGTCATGCGGATGCACCAATTCGCCTATTCGGCATGAATATATTTGTAGTGAAAGTCATGCCAATAGCATTTTTTCTTGTTGCGCATGATAACATAGTCATGCTATATCAAGATTTTTTAGAAGAGCATGACTTTCCATGGTTCCAAAGTCATGCCAAATCAAATATTTGCACAAGAGCATGACTTTGGTCTACACGATAAGTCAATAGAGACCATGCTCGCTCGAAATCGCATGGCGAATCCCTCTACCCCGCCATGCCCGCTCGAAATCGCCCTGCGATTCCCACTCTGTGCGCAGAAGTGCAACGAAATCGCAGATTTCTGCACTTCTAGTGTCGCTTGACGGCATTCGCCGTATAAATAAGCAAAAAAAGTGCGACTTTTGAGTAAACTCAAGTCGCACTTCTTTCACTTATTTGCATGGCTCATTTAACAACAATGTTAACAATCCTGCCCGGTACATAAATCTCTTTTACAATAGTCTTGCCCTCAAGCTTATCAGCAATAAGCTCTTTACCCTTGGCGATAACTTCGTCCTTAGGATCTTCCTTGCCGATGGAGAGCTTCTCTTTAACCTTACCGTTGATCTGAACTGCGATCTCAACAGTATCTTCAACGCACTTGGACTCATCATAGGTTGGCCATGGCTCAAATGCGATGGTGTTATCGTGGCCAAGGAGCTGCCAGATTTCCTCACCTACGTGAGGGCAGATGCAGGAGAACATCTTGATGAAGTTCTCAGCATACTCTCTTGGGCACTTGCCTTCCTTGTAAACTGCGTTTACGAAGATCATCATCTGGGCGATGGCTGTGTTGAAGCCAAGTTCCTCAAAATCACCTGAAACCTTCTTAACAGTCTGGTGATATACCTTCTCGAGGTTTCCGCCTGACTGCTCAGTAATATTAGAAGGCTCTGTAAAGAATGTATATACACGGCCTATGAACTTTCTTGCGCCGGTAACTGCTGCTGAGTTCCAGGGCTTTGAAACCTCAAGAGGTCCCATGAACATCTCGTAGAGACGAAGTGTGTCAGCGCCGTACTCTTCAACAATATCACTTGGATTAACAACGAACTCAGGGAATCTCTTACCCATCTTGATTCCGTTTTCGCCAAGGATCATTCCCTGATGTACGAGCTTCTTGAAAGGCTCTTTTACAGGAGAAAGGCCCTTATGATAAAGGAATCTGTTCCAGATACGTGAGTACATAAGGTGTCCTACAGCATGCTCGGGTCCTCCGATGTAAAGGTCAACAGGCATCCAGTGCTTAAGGAGCTCCTGATTAGCAAACTCTTTATCATTATCCGGATCGATATATCTTAAGAAGTACCATGAAGAACCTGCACTACCGGGCATTGTTGATGTCTCTCTTGTGCCCTTAAGTCCGTTCTTGTCATAGGCCTTCCACTCTGTTGCATTCTCAAGAGGAGCCTTACCGTTCTTACCCTTGTAATCTTCAAGCTCAGGAAGGATGACAGGAAGCTCTGAATCATCGAGGAATACGATGCTTCCGTCCTCTTTGTATACACATGGAACAGGCTCGCCCCAGTAACGCTGTCTTGCGAAGATCCACTCACGGAAGTGGTAGTTGACCTTTTCCCTAGCAACTCCCATATCTACGAGTTTAGCTGTAATAGCCTTCTTGGCCTCTTCTACTGTAAGGCCGTCAAACTCCTCAGAGTTCATAAGGATGCATCCCTTGCCGAGGTAATCCTGCTTCTCAAATGCATGTGCGGAGATATCAACTGTTCCCTCTGCATTGTTGATTACCTGGATAAGCGGAAGCTTATGAACTTCTGCATACTCGAAGTCTCTCTGATCGTGAGCAGGTACAGCCATAACAGCACCTGTACCGTAGCTTGCAAGAACGAAATCACCGATAAAGAGTGGAACTTCCTTGCCGTTTACAGGGTTGATAGCATAGAGTCCCTTAAGAGGACATCCTGACTTGGTCTTGTTAAGATCTGTACGATCAAGGTCGTTCTTCTTGAGTGTCTCGTCAATGTATGCCTGAACTTCTTCAGGATTCTCAACGCGGTCCATAAGTCCCTTAACAATCTCTCCGTCGGGAGCAAGAACCATGAATGTGATACCGTAAATTGTCTCGATACATGTGGTGAAGATTGAGAACTCTCCGCCGCCAACAATCTTGAAATCAACCTCTACACCGGTTGACTTACCGATCCAGTTTCTCTGGATCTCTTTTGTTGACTCAGGCCAGTCGATCTCATTGAGGCCATCAAGAAGCTCCTCAGCAAATGCCTGCTGGTCGATTACCCACTGCTTCATCATCTTCTTTACAACAGGGTATCCGCCACGCTCTGACTTACCGTCAATAACCTCATCGTTTGAAAGAACTGTACCAAGCTCCTCACACCAGTTAACAGGCATGTCGATGTGCTTAGCATAGCCTGCTTCGTAGAGCTTTTTGAAGATCCACTGTGTCCACTTGTAGAACTTGGGATCACTGGTTGCGATCATCTTGGACCAGTCGTAGTCAAAGCCGAGCTCTTTGAGCTGCTTACTGAAGGTCTGAATATTCTTCTCTGTAAATCCTGCAGGATGATTACCTGTTGTTACAGCATACTGCTCAGCAGGAAGTCCGAAGGAGTCGTATCCCATGGGATGAAGAACGTTATATCCTTGCATGCGCTTCATACGTGACATGATATCTGTAGCTGTGTATCCTTCCGGATGACCTGCGTGAAGACCTACTCCTGAAGGATATGGAAACATATCAAGTGCATAATACTTGGGCTTTGAAAAATCCCAGACATCTGTCTTAAAGGTCTGATGCTCCTCCCAATATTTCTGCCACTTCTTTTCGATTGCGTGATGGTTATATACTTCTGCCATAACTAAAGCTCCTCTTTATATTCAAAATATTAAAATCGATTATACCATTATCTCCACAAAACCCAAAGGAAAACATACGCTCCGATTACTGCTGCCAGAGTAAATGGAATTCCGATCCTTGCAAAATCCCAGAAGGAAACCTCGTGTCCCTCTTTTCTTAGCATTCCAACGCCTGCGATGTTGCAGCTTGCGCCTACAGGAGTGATGTTTCCGCCAAGTGTTGCTCCGCATAGCAGTCCGAAATACAGAAGATAAGGTGCAATTCCGAGGGATGCAGTAACTCCCTGAAGAACAGGAAGCATGGTAGCAACGTAAGGAATGTTATCAATAAATGCAGAGATAAGAACTGATCCCCAAACTACTATTGTGAACAGCAGGAACAGATTGTTTCCGCCTGCCTTAACGATAAAGTTTGCAAGATCGTCAACAAGTCCAACGTTTGTAACTCCACCGATTACCATGAAAAGACCTGTAAGAAGAAGCACAGTGTCATAATCAAGATTCTTGACAACTCTCACGATTCGATCAGCATCGTGATCCTTAAAGTACTCCCAAACCATACCTACGATTGAACATCCAAGACAGATAAGACCGTTTGTGATCTCAGGCTTCTCAGGAATGAATGAAGCAGCCATGAGGAGAACTACGTGTGCCACCATCATGATGGTAGGAACATAATCTGTAACCTTTGTCTTCTCTTCTGCAGATACAGGCTCTTTGTCTTTTCTAAAGAGGATCATCATGATCGGAACGGTTAAAAGAGCTCCAAGCTCAACTGCAAAGAAGATACCCGGTCTTCCGTTCATCCAGAAGAAATCGTTGAAGTCCATCTTGGCATAAGCGCCGAGCATGATTGATGTAGTATCACCGACCAGTGTTGCAGCTCCCTGAAGGTTGGATGATACTGCGATTGAAATGATCATAGGAACCGGATTGATCTTAAGCTTTTTACAAACCGCAAGTCCAACGGGCGCAACCATAAGGAGTGTAGCCACGTTGTCGATAAATGCTGAAATGATACCTGAGAACAGTGACATGAAGATCGTAACCCACATAACGTTGGGTGCCAGATCCAATAGGTGATCCGCGATCAGGTTCGGCATCTTGGAATCGATGAAATAATCAACAAGTAGCAGCGTACCGAAAATCATCAGTAGGACGTTCCAGTCAACAACAGAAAATACCGTGTTGTACGGAAGTATCCCCGTAACTATATATATTGCAGCAACGGCTAGCGCTATGATCGCACGCCTTTTGGGGAATGTGATCAGCCCTACATACATTGCCACAAACAGAATTATTGCAAGTGTTTTCAATTAAAGCTTCCTCTCTTTCTCAATTTTCACATAACATATCATAAGTCACTCCGTATTTTTCCGCAATGTCTTTTGCATAAGAAAGACCCTTTGGCGGACCGACCTCTACCTCATAAAGGCGTCGCCCCTCATCAGCTTTTACCACAAGGGATGCTGCCTTGGCAGTAACTGCGTCGTCATTGATCTCATCAATCTCGATGGCGAGCTTATGCATGTGAGTGTTGTAAATGGTCCTGATGCCCTTTTTAAGGATTGCCTTGGAGCAGTCTCTGGCAATGAAGTACCCCTCTTCAAACGAAGTGGTTGAGAAAGTTTCATTTAGCAGCAAAAGACTCTTTCCCGTAGCCGGTTCGTATAGCTCCTTAAAGCGCTTGCACTCCTCGCCAAGGCGCCCCAGGTCCATGGTCTTGTCCTCATCCGCCGGGAAGTGCGTGTAAATTGCATCTACAGGCACATATTCAAATTTGGTTCCGGGCACATAGATTCCGCCCTGTGCCATGAAAAAGAGCTGTCCCACGGTCTGGGTTATCGTAGTCTTACCGCCCATGTTGGCGCCGGTCAGGATATAAAGCGTGTGCTCATCAGTAAAATCAAGGTTGTTCTTAACTATGTCTGCAGCTGTTTCGCCGGCATGCTCAGTCAGGAGTTTGATGTTGTAGATACCCTGTGCATCCATGGACTTTTCGCTGCTGCCGGCTTCATGGACACATGGTTTGCAAAAGACAGCTCCCTTCCCGGTCATGCTTTCAACATATTCAGCCCACCTGATGTAATAGATAAACTCCGGCATCAGGTCGGTTATATCGGTCACGGTGACCATAGTGTATTTATTGAGAACGGTTCTAAGATGCTTGACCGTCTGGCTCAGCATCCTGTCTGTTATCTTATCCATGTAGTTGGTGACGGACTTTGTAGTATCATCCGCTTCCGACACCTTCATCATGCTCATCATGGCAAGCGGGCTGAATACAGGAGGAATAAAGTCTGCACCTGTACCCAGTGGGGCCTTGGCCTGAATCTCATCAAATCTGTAATTATCGTCCCAGTCAGTGGAGGCCTGAACATTGTCTTTTGCCGAAACCTTGTCTACAAAGTGCTTGACCATGGTGGACTTGGAGAATGGCCTGCTATTGACGGAAATAAGGCCTATTCCGCAGGCTTCAAAGCGCTCATTTAGGTTGATGCCGACGGTCACACTCTTAAGATTGTTGGTATCTGCCTTGAGCTCTGCAATGTCTTTTTTCAGGCCCTCGAAGCCGTTGTCCTCATAGAGGTCGTTTACATACTTCTTAAGCCCAAGAAGCCCCTCAGAATGAAGGTCAGCGCCATCAAGGCACTTCTGGATCGCCTCGATGCTGTCTATATAGTCGCGGATTTCCTCAAGCCTGTGGACCAGGTCCCAGACTCCGGGTTCGTGGTCGCCGTCATGCTTATAGCTTCCATATTCTTTCAGGAAATTGACGCGGTCCAAGAGCTCTAAGAGTTCTTCCCGCATGGCCTTGTTTCTGTAAATGTCGTCAAAGACATCGCTCCTGTACTGTGCGTTGTGGGCATCGGCAGTCACGAGCTTCATGACATTTGTTATATAGGTCTGCTCATTCTTTTCCTTAGAGAGCTTTATAAGAACACTGTCCATGCCGATGTCATGGACAGTGAGGTCACTCAGTTTCTTATATTCAAGTTTCTGGTCAGGAAAAATAAGGCTGTATTTCTCGGACATGACAGTCCCTCCGTAAAAAAAGAATTACCAGTCAGAATCCCAGTCTGTTCCGCCGGAATCCCAGCTGTCATCGCTGCCCCAGTCGTAGTCTGAGTCATTGTCATCGCTGGATGAATGATATCTGTCGTAGTAGGATGATTCATCCCAGTCAGTTGTGCCCATTGATGAATCCCAGGTATCTGAAACATAGTATTCATCATAGTTCTCCGATATTGTTGCAGGGCCGGGAGCAGTACTGCTGACTTCCCGCCAGCCATCATCATAGACGTACCAGTCATCACTTATGTAGTAGTAGACATCATTGTCGTATCTGTAATAGCCTCTGTGCCTGTTTTCGCGAAGACTGCTGACAAAGACACTTATCATTATGATGACGACTACTATGTAAAAGAGACTTCTTATACCATTAAATAAACCGCCGCCGGAACCGGATCTCCCTCCTGATCCGAAGCCACCTCCGCCTCCGGAGCGCGTTACGCCTCCGCCTTTATTATTCGCCTTCTGATGAACAATCTCATCCTTAAGGCGCTGGTAGAGCTCATTTACAGCATATTCTTCATCCTTGCCCTGATAGCGAACGGCTCTTGAGCCATCACCTTTGTTCTTGTAGACAATAAAATCTCCGTTGTCATCTTTATAAATACCGAAAGCTCTTGGCTCCTTGTAATCGACACCGATGAAAAATCGTGTCACTTCAGGGGCCGGGAGATTTCTGTTCTTGTACCACTGCTGCAGTTCTTCAATGGTCTTGGGGCCCTTCTCGTTTTTGTGGGAAGGGTTGGGAGCTCCACAGTCAGGACACTGGTGCAGAGTATCCTCGTATGTATTTCCGCAGTAATCACATTTTATCTTCATAATACAATTTTCTCCTCTGGGAACTATTATAGCATGTGTGAGTCACTGGGGGAGTTTCTTTATGCTGCGCCTTTACCTCCGTCCCTAGGGGTCAAAAATGAGCCACTGACTCCGTCCCTAGGGCTCAAAAACGCCCGGTCGAAATGACCGGGCGGGATATAACATAAGCATGTTCAATTTAGTATAGCTTCTCTGAAGCTCCGTCTGCAGTTGCAAATGGTCCGGGAATTACTTCTGTTCCCCTGTGTTCACCAAGATAATCCACATCAAAGGTGATCGGTGTTCCATCAGGATTCTCGAACTTCTGTGAAGGCTCAAAAGCTTCACCCAGAGTATCTGTTGAGATCATGTCAGCTTTGAAGCCCTTAAGCACTTCATAGATATTTGTATCCAGGAAGTAACCTCCATCCTTCTCCACAACGTCGACAAATACTTTTCCTGATTCATCAGCAAAAGAGTTCTTCTCATTCTTCCAGGCTTTTGCACCCTCGAAGTATGCGTTTCCATCAATCCAGACAGGAAGATGTCCAAAGTGGGGCTCAGCATGCTTCATCATGTTCGGATGCTCTTCATCCATATCAAACTGCTCTATCCACTCATCATAGGTAGGATACTCGTCAAAACAGTAGGTTCCGACCTTTCTGTTCTCAATCTGCTTCTGGCTCGGGTCAGAGTCGTTCTCAAGAACCAGATCCTCAGAAGGCCATTTCTGAATGAAGATATTGTTGTAGATTCGGTCGTCTCCGTGAAGTATTGTCATAAAGCCCATAACCTCTGTTCTGTGAGGCATATGGTATGGTGTGTATCTCCAGGTTGTTCCCTCTCCCACCATGGTAAATGAGCCTGCGCAGAGGTTATGCACCATAGCTACGCCCTGAGTTGCGATGCGGAGTGAAACATCGGACAGGAGAATGTTGTTATCAATAAGTGTCGGTCCGTGGCTGACCTCAACGAAGATATCCTGACAGGTCATTCCGCCCTGAAGCTGCTTGGCAAATGAAGGACGCTCATTGTCATGAAGGAGGTTCTGAGTGATCCTTGTTCCCTGTGCTTCCCAGTCGCACCAGATTCCCATGGTGCAGTGGTGGATGTGGTTTCGTCTCATCACAACGTCAATGGCTGCATGCATCTTGATACCTGCGATCTCAGCGCCGCCCAGCTCCATCATGTTGTTGATGTGATGGATATGGTTGTCCTCGATGATGCTGAAAACACCGCCCATACGGCCGATGATTCCGCCCTGCTCACAGTGATGGATATTGTTTCTGCGAATTATATGTCCGCCAATCTTCTCTTTTAACCAACCATAGTACTGACCACGGCAGACCGAATCCCTCTCCATCTGGGTAGGACTCTTAACGTGCTTGGTTGTATAGAAATTGCTGTTCTCGGGATCGTAGTAGCGTCCGACACAGATTCCTGCGCACTTGCTTCCCCAGATCTCACAGTCCTCGATGATCCAGCCCTTGCTCCAGTGAGGACTGATCATTCCGTCCTGATAAGCTGCAGGCGGAGCCCAGGTAGTTGCTGCTTTGTTGATATTAAAGCCTGTTACTGTAATATATCCAACGCCCTCTTTTTCAGGCATAAAGCACTCGCGCCTTACGGTGATCTCAACGTTTTCCTTGTTCGGATCTGCGCCGCCAAAGTTTGCGTAGAATACGGTTTCATCCTTCTCCTTGTCCTGCTCGGCATACCATTTCCATTTGGAGTTCTCCGGATCCCAGGAGCAGTCATAAACCTCTGCTGCCACGCACTCCTCAATGCTGAGTGCCTCGTAGAGAGCGCGGTCATTTATCCACACACAGCCTGTGTGCTTGTTGGGAGTTGCGAAATACCAGTCGCCGTAAACAAGAGTTGTGTATGGATTGTATCCGCCAAAAATACCGTTCTTAACTCTTGCCGTCCAAACGTCTCCCTTATAATTTGTCCAGCCCGTGACCTTCTCTGCGCCTGTGATAACAGCGCCCAGTGGTTCCTGACTCCTATAAACAATGCGCGCATCTTCTCTTCCTGCATTTACGGGATTTACATATTCTCTGTAAGTTCCGGGTGCAACCAGGACTTCATCGCCCGCCTTAGCAACAGCTGCTGCCTCATTTATTCTCTTAAAGGGCAGACTCTTACTTCCGTTGCCGTCATGCTTTGCATTAGCATCAACATAAATTACCATAAAAGACCTCTTTCTTCTCGATTAGTTTTTGCTCAGCCCTTAACTGCTCCTGCCATCATTCCTTTGACCAGCTTATCCTGGAAAACGATAAACAAAATGATCATGGGAAGGACTGAGAGTGTCAGAACTGCCATGTTGATAGGTATGTTAAGTGAGTGCTCACCCTTGAACTGTCCAAGTGCCAGAGGGAGAGTCTTATTTTCCGGCGATAGGAGAAATGTGTTAGCAAATGCAAACTCATTCCACATTGAAACGCCGTTATAAATTGCCAGTGTTGATAATCCCGATTTGGACAGTGGTAATATCATTTTAAAGAAATTCTGGAAGCGATTGCAACCATCAATTTCTGCAGATTCCTCGATCTCCTTTGGGATTGTTTTCATAAATGCTGTCAGGATAAAGACAGACATCGGAAGTGCAAATGCAACGTAAGGCCCGATCAGTGACCAGAGTTTGTCATAGAGGCCCACAGCTGTTGTGAGCTTGAAGATAGGTATCAAAGTCACATGCATAGGCACCGACATCATGGCCACAATTGTTGCATATATAAAGACATTTAGCTTAAACTTCATTCTTGCAAGAGGATATGCTGCAAATGCAGATATCACAAGCATAAGCACCAGTGAAATCGCAACCACTATAACGCTTCGCAGGAAATATCCAAAGAATCCATGGGTAACAACCTCAACATAGTTCTGGAAATACCAGGGGTCCGGAAGATGAAAAACACCCTGCTGAAGCATGTCAAACTGCTTACGGAAAGAGTTCATTATCATGAAGAAGAAAGGCGTAAGCGTAAGGACGAGCCAAACAACCGCAAAAATGATCGCTATGGTCCATGCAATTCTTGATTTTATTTTGGATGCACGATAATCATCCTGAATTGTCTTTTCCCTCATATCAATAATCCTCCGTAACCTTGAATACCCTATTAAAGAGAAGTGCTATGGCCGTGATCAGTATGAACATTCCTGCAGCAACCGTTGAGCCGTAGCCCATATTGAACTGCTGGAAGGAAAGCTTATACATGTAAGTCGCCATGAGCTCTGTAGTGCCTGCCGGTCCGCCCTGGGTCATGTTCCAGATCATATCAAAGTACTTAAGTGACCCGATAAGTGACATTGTGCAGGCAGTCTTGAAGATAGGGCCAAGAAGAGGAATCGCGATGTGACGGATGTACTGTCCCCTTGTTGCTCCGTCGATGATCGCAGCTTCATAGATAGTCGTATCGATGTTTCCGTAGCCGGCAATAAAGTAAACCATATAAAAGGGTGTGAACTGCCACGCCATAACCCCTATTACGGTGTAAAGAGCATTTGGTGCAGTACCGAGAAGGTCGACGGTAGTTCTTTTACCCTGAATGATGGTTGCGAGGGAGGAAACAAGTCCGCCGTTGGTCGCAAGCGCATATACAAAGAGGAATGCGATGGCAACCGAGCTCATAAGATACGGCAAAAACCATATGATCTTAAAGATATTGAATTTCCTGCCTCCGGCATCAAGAAATGTAGCCAGAAGCATGCCAATGGGAATCTGCAACAGGATTGAGAAAACCATTACGATGAGATTATGGGTAAAAGACTTCCAGAACATCTCATCGTGTATGAGAGAATTCCAGTTATCAAGACCAATATATATCCTGTCCGCTGAAATACCGTTCCACTTAAATCCGCTGATCAAGAAAGTATCAATGACGGGATATACGATGAAAACCGCTATAAGTATCAGCGCAGGTAAAAGAAATACCGTCGCTGCCTGGGCTGTACTCTTGGCTTTAGCCTTTGCGAGCCCTATATTACTACTCCCCTTCCCCATATATATCCTCCTGATTTATGTCAAAATTATCTTTTCATGGGAAACTGCCCACAGGAAAGTATCTCCCCCGTGGGCAGCGTTTAAAATATTTAAGGATGTGTGTTATTCCGCCAAAGCTTTCTGCATTGCTGCATCCTGTTCCTGTCCGATCTCCTCAGGAGTCTTCTCAAGTCCAAAGAGTTCTGTCATGCAGTTCTTGTGAACTTCTGTTACAGATGCAGGAAGATACTGGTCGTACCAAAGCTGAACGTTTGATGCTTTGAAGAACTCATCGATGATGTACTTGTTGTTAGGATCTTCGATGTTCTCGTTGAAGCCCTTGATTGAAGGAACTGTTCCTGCTGCAACCTGTGCTGCGTTGTAGGTATCATCATTGAAGTACTGAGTTGCAAGTACGTAGCAGGCATCAAGCATATCCTGATCAACAGATCCGTCTTCTTTGAAGCAGTTAAATGTAAGTCCCATACCGATGGCTGTTCCGATCTCAACGTTCTGAGGAACGCCTGCTGCCTTAGCTTCTGTATCTTCCGGGAAACGGAAAACGCCGATATTCTCGTTGTACCACTCTTCGTTATCAGCTTTGATTCCGCCAACCTGCCATGAGCCGTGAAGCATCATTGCTGCAGATCCGTCATAGAGGAGTGCTCTGTCCTGGTTATCATCTGCTGAAAGGGAGTTAACGCCGTCAGGGAAGTATCCCTTCTTAACCCAATCCTGGATCTTTGTGCCGGCATAGATGAATGCAGGGCTTGTGAATGAACCGCCGTTTTCCTGTGTGTAGGCTGCATCGAACTCAGCATTTCCTGAGTGACGTGCTACGAGGTACATGTAGTACATAGATCCTGTCCACTTTGATGCGTTTGCAAGTGAGAAAGGAATGATTCCGTTTTCTTTAAGCTTTTCGCAAACTGCCTCGAGCTCATCGATGGTTGTAGGAACTTCGATACCGAGCTGGGCAAATATTGTCTTGTTGTAGAAAATGTCACAGCCTGTAAGTCCGCTGAAAGGAATCGCAAGCATCTTGCCATCGTAAGTTGACTGTGCAACTGCAGCATCTACGAACTCAGGATGATCGTACTTTGCATACATATCTGTGATGTCATTTGCAAAGCCTGACTTGTAGTACTCAGCCATAGGACCGCCGCCCCAGTGGCAGTAGATGTTAGGACACTGTCCTGAACTCATTGCTACAACCAGCTGCTGCTTGTAGTTGTCGTTCTGCTGATGAACCTGGTTGATTGTGATGTTAGGATAGTCAGCCATGAATCTTGCAACTGCGCCTTCTGAGATAGACTTGTTGGGATCCTCAGTGGATATGTCCCAAAGAGTGATTGTCATAGGCTCTGTTGTAAGCTCAGGAAGATTCTTGCCATCCGTCTGTTTTCCTGCTGATGCTGCCGGTGCATCTGCTGTTGTAGCATCTGCCTTTGCTGTGTCTGTCTGTGCAGTCTGTGCTGCGCCTGTGTCAGAAGCGCCTCCTGCCGGAGCTGTAGGCTGGCTTCCACAGCCTGCCAGTGTTGTTACTGACAATACCGATGCAAATAAAACTGCCATTATTTTATTTCTCATACTATACCCTCCTATTTTTTCTTAGCAGATAATTTCTGCCCCCGATGACTTAACTTTAAAGGAGTTCACGAAATAATGCTCACAAATAATTGCTATGCACCATGCAAAAATTGCTATCTGAAATGTGCAACATGCTCATAATTTTTTATTTATTTCGCAATTTGTATGCTATAATACCCATTAAAAAGGCAACTATTTAGGCTTTTTATTTATATTCTGTTTAGAATTATGGCAATTTTTAGCCTATGAGAATCGTGATAGGAGGATATCTGTATGAAGAGTCAGCTCGACTTAAGTTTCAGTGCCAAAGAAAAGGTCAATCATAAGGTTGGCACCAATCTTCGTATGTTCATAAACCGTCTTCATTCCGACTTTCCTCCGCACTGGCACACGGACATCGAGATCATCATTCCCAAGGAAGCTCCCTACAGGGTTGTCTGCGGAAATCAGACCTATGACGTCGAGATAGATGATATCCTCATGATCTGCCCTGCGGTTCTCCACGAGATCTTTTCCCCGACTCCGGGTGCAAGGGTCTATATTCAGGCCGACTTTTCAGGGATCATTACGCTAAAAGAAATTGAGAAAGCATTCAGACTTATGTCTCCTGCTCTTCATATAAAGAAAAAGACCTGTCCTACGGATGTGTATGACAGGCTCTGTAAATATATTGATGAAATTATGAAGTTATATTTCGGTTCTGCTCTGCAAAAGCAGCTGGATCAGATTGATGATGACGACACATCAATTGCCTTTACCAGGCTTGAACCCTACGACGAGATTGAGATTTACTCAATACTGATGCAGTTCATTTCCTACTGTGGCAAGAACCTTTCTCTTTTCCAGGGATCGGCTTTATCTGCAGAGTCAGGCACTTTTAAAAACAGCATTCCTCTTAGCAACGTATGCGCTTATATCTCGGAGCATTTCACCGAAGACCTTACCCTTGAGAGCATCGCAGCCTACGCAGGCTTCAGCAAATACCATTTCGAGAGGATTTTCAGCGACTATACCGGAGCAACATTTTATCAGTATCTTCAGCAGATGCGCATAAACTATGCCCAGACGCTTTTATCAAACCCGGAGCTGTCCATCACTGACATCTCCTACCAGGCGGGCTTTGCCAGCAGTACGGCATTTACCAGAGCCTTCAAAAAAAGCACCGGCTATCCGCCATCACAGTTCAGGATGCTGAACGAAGAACACCACCCATTAAGCGCCAACGCTCATTTCGCCGGCGTAGTGTGAGTCACCGGGGACGTTTCACTTTGACTCATTTTGAGTCAGTGGGGACGGAGTCAAGGGATCATTTTTTGAACCCTGGGGACGGAGTCAGGGGATCATTTTTTGAACCCTGGGGACGGAGTCAGGGGATCATAAAAACAGCCGGCCCCATATCATGGAACCGGCTTGTCTTTTTACATTGCTACGCCATTGACGTAAAGAGTATATCCATTTGTATTTACGCTAGAAATGTCGCCATCAAAAGATGTGATGTAGGTATCTGCTGTAAGTGTCCATGTGCTGTTCTTGTCGATTGATACAGCTACTGTTCCAACTTCTGTTGATACAGTGTCACCCTTGGCATTGGTAATGTTTCCACCGATGGAGCCTGTGAAAGTTGAACCATTAGTGAGGTTGAGTGTAAGCTCTGAATCACTTCCTACAAGGATTGTGCCTTCGAGATCCTGAGAATCTGCGTTGAGAGTTGCCTTGTTTGTGTCACCCGTCCAACCATCTGCGCAAACTGACAGTAGGATGTTATCTGCATCTTTGTTGGTGATCTTAACACCACTCAAATTGATAACTGCCGATGTATTTGTAACGTGGAAGACATGGCCGTTCTTGCTGGTAAGACTTCCGCCGTTCATGGTAAATGTCGAAGTTCCGCTGTCGGCATCACCTGACATTGACTGGTAGATCATGATTGTGTCGTAGAATGTGGCATTACCGTTTGTGTCGGTGTTGTTAGCAGTCATGTCGCAGTCATTAAGTGTAATTGAGTTGATACCCTCAATGCATACGCCTTCTGAAAGGTTTGATGTAAGCGTCGCATTAGATACTGTGATGTCTGCAGTTGAGTAGATTGCAGGTGATCCAAGTCCGTTAGTTGTATAAGATCCGCCATCAACGGTAACTGTTCCGCCGCCTCTGTCTGTTCTGATGGCAGCTGATGATCTTCCGCTGGTCTCAACGGTAAGGTTGTAAGCTTCTGTGATTCCACCGCCGGTTGTCATGATACCACCTGATCCGTCGCCGGTTGTTGTGATCTTTGTATCTGAGATAATAACCTTTGTTCCATCACCTGTAGCTCCGTTCTGGCCGCCGTTTCCACCATAGGAAAAGACACCGTTGGCGCCGTCAGCATCTGATGTCACACTTCCACCTGTGATGGTTGTTGTGGATCCGTCTTTTACAAGCACTGCTGCATTAAGTCCGTAGAAGTTGCAGTTATCTCCGCCGTCAGAGTCGCCGGTCTTGGTGACTGTCGGATTGGTGATTGTCACATCATCTGATGTACTGATGAGAAGTGCACTCTCATCTGCTGTGGTGCTTGCGTAAGTCTTATCTTTTTGTGTATCTGCTGAAGTTATCTCCTCAGCTCCCGTGTAATCTATATCTGCACTGCTGCTTCCGCCGCCAAATCCGCCTCCGGGAGGATTGCCCGGAGCCTGGCCATCAGGGGCTTGTCCATCGGGAGCTTGTCCGTCTGGTGCCTGGCCATCAGGTGCTTGTCCGTCGGGTGCTTGTCCGTCAGGTGCTTCTCCTGTCGGAGCTGCTGTGTCTTCTGAAACTGTAGTTGTTGTGCCGGCTGCGCTTGCTCCTGCCTCGCCACAAGCAGTAACTGCTGCACACATAACAGTAACCATTCCTATTGATAGAATTCTTTTGATGTCTCTTTTCTTCATGTCGAAATCTCCTTGTTTATTCATCCATGTCATTAACATGTTATTTCTTAAGCTAAAAGAGATTATGGCACCCGAACCTAAAAGAAACTTAAAAAATAATATTGGTTCCTGTTTATTTCAAAAAATATTATAATTATAGTTGGTGGCAGACCACCAAAAGGGGGAAGGGGAAATATATGGCAAATAAGGAAAAAGAACTAAGACAACTATCAAAGCTACAGGCGGAGGCGGCAAGAAAAAAGCCACTCCACTACATCGGATTTGCGATGGTGGTTCTCACGATAATCTATATCGTTGATGAGATCACCTCCAACATGAATGCTGCAATGCAGCCCTATGTGTTATTCGATCTTTTTAACATCACTTCAAGAAACGTCAATTCACCGGAGTACACAAGTGCGTTTAACGTTGTGGCTCCTATTCAGGTCTTTTCAAATCTGCTTCTGATCATCACACCGTTCTATAAAGCACTGTCTGACAAGTACGGCCGAAAGCTCTTTCTCATGCTGAACACGATCGGCATGGGGCTTGGAATGTGTATCGTCATGACCGCACAGAACGTGGTCTGGTACATTCTGGGAATGCTCTTCATGATGTTCTTTACGCCAAACGATATGCAGGTGCTTTATATCATGGAAACTGCGCCAAAAGAAAAGCGTGCAACCTACAGCTTTATCGCAAAAGGAATTGCACTTGTGAGCGTGTCACTGATTGGAGTGTTCTCGCGGATGTTCCTTAAGGAAACCGTTCCTTCAAGCTGGCGCATGGTCTACCTCATACCGGTGATATCCGCGCTGGTTATTGGCTTCCTTTCATATTTCTTTATGCGTGAGACTCCCGTATTTGTGGAGCAGCGAATCGGTTATCTCTCACTGACTGATGAAGAGCGTGAGCAAAAGAAAAAAGATGACAAGGCAAACGGTACATCGGAAGAAGGCGGTGTTTTCAAAGCAATCCGATTTATCTTTACCAACAGACAGCTGAGGTGGATCCTGATTGCAGGCTTTATCTTTTTTGCAACCACTTTCTACACTTCATATTATGCAACTGTTTTGGAAGGCGCCATGTCCACAGATATGGTGGCTACAGCGCTGGTGATCTATCCGTTCTTTAACGGACTTGTGACGATCCTGAGCGGATTCTTTTCCGATAAACTCGGACGTAAAAAGGTGTGTCTGATTCTCGGCGGACTTACCATTGTCGGGCTTTTAGCCTTCGTGCTCTCCTGCAGACTCGGCTTTGGTCCCATCGCTGCCGGAATTGCTTACGGCTGCTCAATCGGAGGTCTCTGGTCAATGTCCGACACACTTATCCTGACAATGCCCGCAGAGTCAACTCCATCAGGCATGCGCTCCTCAGTTATGGGTACCATCTCAGTCCTCATCGGAGCCGGAATGTTCCTGGGCCAGGCACTGTTCATTGTGTGCCAGAACTTCCTGCCTATGGATGTTCTTTTCATGATCATCTGCCTGCCGTTCATGGTGCTTAGCCTTGTTATTCTGCTTGTTAAGGTAAAAGAGACTAAGGATGCCGATCTGGATAATATTACCGCCGACACATATAAATGAGTCACTGGGTGAGTCACTGGGGACGTTTCACTTTGACTCACTAAAAAATAGTCCCTAACCCCCGTCCCTAGGGACCAAAAATGGACCATGGGGACGGAGGTATGGGACCATTAATAGGTCAGACCAAAACCTCTTTCATACAAATACTTTGTACCATACTTAAGGGTGCCATCTTCCGATTCCTCCACTACAGGAACATTGACAGGAAGGTGGCCCTTTGGCGTATTGGCACCATAGATTGTCTCGATGGCAGCAACTATGTTGGCATTTCTGGCACTCATCCCGTTTTCGCTTTCCTTATCTCTTGTCGGGTCAACATTGAGCCCGGCACCCATATAAGCAAGGACAATTGCATCGGCATCCTGATAAACCGCCGCGTCATAGGGCAGATTCTCACTGACCAGAATAAACTTTCCTCCGGCTTTATGAGTGTCAGACATAGCTTCATGCAATGCAATAAACTGAGAGTCACTCTTATCAAGTGCGCTGCTTCCGGAGGCATAAGAAAATGCGATGACATAATCTGCAGCACGAACTTTTTTCTTCATGCTCTCGGTGTAATGCATGATCGCACCCACGGAAGAATCGTAGTAGTAATCTACTTCAGCACTCTTTGCCAGTTCGCCAAACGCGAATTTTATCGCAGTGGCATCGCCTGCCTGACGCCCTAATATCACAACCTTCTTTGTATCATCTTTAATCGGAAGAACATCCCCATCATTCTTAACTACAGTAACAGCCTGCCTTGCAAGCTCTATTTCTTTTTCATGGTGTTCTTTGGATCCGACTATCTCCTTGCACTTTGCGACTCTCTCATCAATTGACGCAGCTTCTTTAGGCACTCCATCCGGGTCGTATATTCCGTATTTGGCCTTGAGCCTTAAGATGCGTTTAACGCTCTCATCAATTCTCTTTTCACTAATATCACCCGAGGCCACTTTGTCAGCTATCCCTGCAATATAATCATCGTAATAATCTGCTGCTGCCAAGCTGTTGAGATCAAGCGGAAGCAAAAGCATGTCCACACCGGCATTTATAACCTCCGCCGCAATTCCAACACCATATTCCTCCGAATTCTCTTTTCCCGGAACAAGTCCTGCTGTAGATATTGCGCCCATCTCCAAGGCATCCGTCACAACGACGCCGTCATAGCCGAGGTCCGTGCGGAGGATGTCGGTGATCATCTTCTTAGACATCGTAGCGGGGAAAAAGCCCTTGGTCTGCCCGTCACCAAAGGTCTTCTCCTCATCGATTAGAGGATAGGTTATGTGGGCTGTCATTATCATGTCCGCGCCGTCATCTATGACTTTTTTGAAGGGCACAAGTTCGTTTTCCTTAAGCTCTTCATAGGTCTTTTCCACCGACGGAGTCCCTATGTGGCTGTCCACTTCGGTATCGCCGTGTCCGGGGAAATGCTTGTAGGTGGCGATTATATTGCTACCGGATAGTCCCTTCGAATATACTGCGCCCAGGCTCGCCACGATTTCAGGATCATCAGAAAAAGACCTTGTTCCTATAACTGGGTTCGCCGGATTATTGTTCACGTCAATCACCGGCGCAAAGTCAGTATTAAAGCCAATTGCAGCAAGTTCTTCGCCAAGAATGCTACCGGTTATTTCTGCGTTCGCAGTCGCATCTGTTGTGGCTCCGATTGCCATGTTTCCGGTCATTCTTGTTCCGGTGTTAAGGCGGATGACAATTCCGCCCTCTTCGTCAACGGGCATCAGGTATGGGATGTGGGCTGATGCGTCCTCTATCTGCATGTTGTTTTCCTGAAGGTCATAAACAAGTCTTGTTGCCTGCTCAGCTCCTGTGATATTTCCGCCAAAGAGGATGATTCCGCCGTACTGATGGTTTCTGAGGGCGCTTGCAAGTTCCGGTGCAGCGCTAAGGTCAGTGACGTCTGCATCATTCCAGGTTCGGATTGCGGGGATTATCAGCTGAGATATCTTTTCATCCATGGACATGGCTGAGATGACTGCGTCGAGGTTTTGGTTGGTTTCATCATCTATTGCTTTATCTTCTGGATTGTCTGTTATATCTCCTGATGAATCAGTTGTTTTTGGGTCGGTTGTTTCAGTTGCATTTTCAGATGAATTTCCAACTATGTTTTCTGATGTATTGTCTATAATCTGAGTTGTTTCTTCATCCGGCTTTTTATCAATTGCATCACTGTCTCTGCAGCCACTCATCAAAACAATACTGCACAGAATTACTGCCGCCAGAATAAATGGAATAAGCTTTTTCTTGCTAAGCTTCATATATCTATCTCCAGTCTTTACCACAAATTGTATTACTATTATTGAGTCACCGGGGACGTTTCACTTTGACTCATAATTAATTCTATCACACTTCATTACCATCTATTACACAGGGGCAAGCAGATAGTGCATCACAACAGGCCAATGAACAGGGTCTTGGTTGGAAACGTAATTTCGGCCACCCCACAATATTTCTCTATATAAAAAATAGTTGGAAATTGTAAAAAGTGATTTTCATTCTCAATGAGTAAATGCATCACATGATATCCGTAGGCCGGTAGTTGTGATGTATGAAAAGCCCTAGGCATCAAGTTTTCTCGCCCCCAGCCCCTAAATAATCTTTGCAATTTCCAACTATTTTTTCATATAGAAACTCTTGTGATGCTTTTCAAAAATCAATTCAAACCAACTGATCAATATAACCATTCTTGTGATGTATTCCGACGTTCATCTACCCAAAATGGTCCCTAACCCCCGTCCACAGGGACCAAAAATGAGCCACTGACTCCGTCCCCGGGGCTCAAAATCAGGGGCACAAAAAACGCGCCCCGCCATAAGCGGAGCGCGCCAATAAGCACAATAATCAACAATAATTACATAAGCATTCTGAACATCTCGATAACCTGCTCTTTTGTAGCCTCTCTGGGATTTCCGGGATAGCATGCATCTGCAAGAGCATCTGTTGCAAGCTGGTCAAGATCTTCTTCCTTGATCTTCTCGTTCTTCTCAGGAATTCCAACATCCTTGGAGAGCTGCTTAACAGCGTTGATAGCTGCATCGCGATACTCTTCCTGGCTCATCTCGTCAACACCCTTAACGCCGAGAACTCTTGCGATCTCTCTGTACTTCTCACCTGTGTAGTCGCGGTTGAATTCCATTGAGATTGGAAGGAACATAGCGCATGCAACACCGTGAGGTGTGTCATAGTATGCTGAAAGAGTGTGTGCCATAGCGTGGTCAATTCCAAGACCTACGTTTGAGAAGCCCATTCCTGCGATGTACTGAGCCATAGCCATTCCTTTTCTTCCCTCAGGCTTGTTTTCAACTGCATCACGAAGGTTAGCACCGATGAGCTTGATTGCCTCTAAGTGGAACATATCTGTAAGCTCCCAGGCACCTCTTGTTGTGTATCCCTCGATAGCGTGTGTGAGTGCATCCATACCTGTTGAAGCTGTAAGGCCCTTAGGCATTGAGCTCATCATATCAGGATCAACGATGGCAACTTCAGGAATATCGTTGGTGTCAACACAAACGAATTTACGCTTCTTCTCAACGTCTGTGATAACGTAGTTGATTGTAACCTCAGCTGCTGTTCCGGCTGTTGTGGGAACTGCGATTGTAGGAACCGCATGGTTCTTGGTAGGAGCAACGCCCTCAAGACTTCTTACATCCTCAAACTCAGGGTTTGTGATGATAACACCGATAGCCTTGGCTGTATCCATTGAGGATCCGCCGCCGATGGTGATGATTGAATCTGCACCGCACTCCTTGAATGCCTTAACACCACTCTGAACATTCTCAATTGTGGGATTGGGCTTGATGTTTGAGTAAACAGTGTAAGGAATCTTAGCCTCGTCCAAAAGATCTGTAACCTTAGCTGTTACCCCAAACTTGATAAGGTCAGGATCTGAAGCAACGAATACATGCTTGAATCCTTTCTGCTGAGCAATGCCAACTATCTCCTTGATTGCCCCCGCTCCGTGGTAAGACACGGTGTTTAAAACGATACGATCTGCCATTTTATAACCCTCCTTCTTGTGAATTGATATATTTTTGAGTCAAACTGAAACGTCCCCGGTGACTCATTTTGAGTCAAACTGAAACGTCCCCAGTGACTCATTTTTTCTCAAAAAGAAACTTCTCCGGAAGTGTAACCTTAAAGTCCTTAGCAAGGTGTCTGAAATCATCAGGTGTGATGGTCTGTCTCTTTGCTCCTGTCATGGAGAGAGTCTTAACCAGAATCTCTGCTGACTTCTCAACTGTGTGCATAAGGCCGAAGGTAAGATCAAAGTCTTCTCCTGCAGCGAACATTCCGTGATGAGCCCAGATTGCAACGTCATATTTCTCCATGAGTTTGCTGGTCTCAACTGCGATCTCTCTTCCGCCGGGAACCATCCACGGCACAACGCCGATTCCGTCGGGGAATACTACAGGGCACTCGGTTGCCATCTCCCAGAGCTCTCTTGTGAAAGCCTCGTCTGTAAGAGGAAGCACAAATGTAAGAGCAATGGTGTTTGTTGTGTGAGCGTGATAAATAACTCTGTACTTACCGCCTGTCACGCGCTTTTTAACCTCATGATTCATAAGGTGTGAAGGAAGCTCGGAGGTAGGTCTTGCGCCGCCCTCAAGGCCCCACATGATACGGTAGTTCTCGCCTTTGTCATCGATCTCGATGATGCCGAAGCTCTCAGCAGGCTTGATGATAACGTTCCTGAAGAACTTTCCGGAACCTGTCACCATGAAGAACTCACCTGCAAGGTCAGGGACCGTTGTTCCGATCTCTTTCCACTCACCGGCAGAAAACTCCTCTTTTACCATATCAACCTCTTCAGGCTTCATTCTGTAGGAGAGGTTGCCACCGTTTCTCTCGTGCCATCCCTGCTCCCATCCGTCGTTTGCCATGCGAATAAAGCCTTGTGTAAACTCTGCGTCTAAAACTCTCATATTACCAGTCATCTCCTATTATTTATAAATTCAAAGTTCAAACTCTCTTAGAGAGAACTTCCTTTTCGTACCTTTCAACTTCCTCAAACCACTTGCCATCTTCCGGAGCGCCGCATCTTCTGCAGTACTCGTTCCAAACATCGCCAAATGGCATGGTCTTAAGCTCTTCCTGTGTGATCATAAGCTTGGTGAATTCTGAATTATCCTGTAACTTCTTCAGCTCCTCATGAGGCATCAGCAGGGCATTTAAAAGAGCTTTCTGAGTATTTCTGAAGCCTGTTGCCCAAGCGCCGATTCTGTTGATGGATGCATCGAAGTAATCAAGTGCCATGAATACTCTTCCGTCGAGGCCGCCACAACGTACTATTTCCTTTGCAATCTCTTTTGTCTCATCATCAAAGAGTACAACGTGGTCTGAATCCCAGCGCACAGGTCTTGTGATGTGAAGTGCGATGTTGGGATAGAATGACAGGAGTGCAGGAATCTTGTCGCTTACAACCTCTGTTGGGTGGTAGTGACCGTTATCCATAAGAGGAATGCACTTGTCTGAATGTGTCGCTGCAAAAGACAATGTGAACTCTGCGCTACCTACTGTATAGGACTCTACGCCGATTCCAAAAACCTTGGACTCAACACAGGGCTTAACCTTGTTAAAATCAAAGGGCTCTGAGAGGATCTGCTCGATGGAATCCTTGTAACGGTCTCTTGGCCCCTTACGGTCTGCAGGAATATCCTTGAAGCCGTCGCCTGTCCAGATGTTCATTACACAGGTTTCGCCAAGCTCCTCAGCGAGGTAATTGGAAATCCTGATGCATGCCTTGCCGTGCTCGATCCAGAACTTTCTCGTCTCTTCATCGGGTGAAGAAAGAGTGAGCGGATCGCATTTAGGGTGTGAGAAGAATGTAGGATTAAAATCACATCCAAGGTTTCTAGCCTTGCAGAAATCCACCCACTTCTTGAAGTGCTTGGGCTCAAGCTTATCTCTGTCTACCCATCCGCCGTTCTCATCATCAAAGATTGCATAGCTTGCGTGAAGATTCATCTTGGCACGTCCGGGAATAAGCTTTAAAACCTCGTCGATATCAGCCATGAGCTCCTCGGGAGTTCTTGCTCTTCCGGGATAATTTCCTGTTGTCTGGATTCCGCCTGTAAGGGGCTTGCTTGGGTCTGTGTCAAAACCTCTTACGTCGTCTCCCTGCCAGCAGTGAAGCGCGATCTCAGCCTCCTTAAGCTTCTCGATTGCTTTTTCTGTGTCAACGCCGATTGCAGCGTATCTCTCTTTTGCCTGTTCGTAACTCATTTCGTATTTCCTCCGTTTATATAGTTTTATGCTCTGAATTCTTTTATCTCAAAACTGTTATAGATAACATCTCTTGCTGCCTGAAGATCAGAAAGCTCTCCTGATGCGATCATCAAAATGGCAAGATTTCCGATCGCTGTTCCTTCGATTGGTCCTGCGTAAACAGTAAGGCCAGTTGCCTGTGCTGTCATCTCATTGAGATAGGCATCCTGGCATCCGCCGCCGATGATGTTGACGGATGTGATGGTTTTTCCTGTGATTGCGGAAATCTCTTTTATGGTGTCCGCGTAGCATTTTGCAAGTCCACGATAAACACATTGCATGATTTCTCCCACTTTCTCGGGAACCGGCTGACCATGCTCTCTGCAGTGGTCCTTGATGGCGTCGATCATGCTCTCGGGTGAAAGAAATGCATCATCATTGACATTTATCTCTGCCCCGAAATCTGCGCATTCCCTTGCTGCTGCAATGAGGTCGGGGAAGCTGTAATTCTTGCCGTCTGCGTACTTACTCTTTCTGCCTTCGACATATTCCGTGCCGTTAAGCTCTCGCCTTATGGACTGGATGATCCACAGTCCCATGATGTTCTTAAGGAACCTGTATCTGTACCAGGCGCCGCCCTCGTTGGTGAGGTTCTGCTGCCTTGCGTTTTCGCTTGTTATAGGCTCTTTGTTCTCAAGTCCAAGAAGACTCCAGGTTCCGCTTGATAGGAACACCGATGAGTCGTCTCTTGCCGGAACTGCAAGGAAAGCTGAGCCTGTGTCATGGGTTGCAGGAAGGATTACCGTTGCATCAAACCCTACTTCTTCCTGAATGTCTTTTGCCAAATTACCGACTACAGTGCCGGGCATCGACAACTCTCCAAAGAGTCTCTCAGGAAGTCCAAGCCTTCTGATCACTTCCATGTCCCAAGTCTTGCCGGCCGCATTTACCAGGTTCGAAGTGGTGGCGTTGGTGTATTCCTGCTTCCTTACGCCTGTCAGCTTGTAGCCCAGGTAGTCAGGCATCATTAAAAGAGCTTGTGCCTTCTCCAGAAGTTCCGGGCTTTCCTTCTTAAGTGCCATCAGCTGATATATCGTGTTGAAGGGCTGCTTCTGGATTCCGCATCTCTCATAGAGCTCTTTTTCACTAATGAGGGAAAAGACCTCTTCCTCAATACCCTCTGTTCGAAGGTCCCTGTAAGCAACCGCATCACCCAGCATCTCTCCGGCTTCATCAAGGAGCACGTAGTCAACACCCCAGGTGTCGATGCCGATGGATTCAGGAATCATGCCCTCTGCCTTGCAGGCCTTAAGTCCATCTATGATCCCGTTCCAGAGATTGTCCGTATCCCACACAAGGTGGCCGTTTCTCTGGAGCTGTCTGTTCTCAAATCTGTGCATTTCCTTAAGCTGCATCTGCCCGTTTTCCAGCCATCCGATTATGTGGCGTCCGCTGGATGCACCTATGTCAATTGCAAGAAAATATTTATTCATATCGAAACTCCAATACATTTAGTGTCAACAATGCTATAATATGGGATATGTGAGGAATATTCTAGGACCATATCTCTCACAAAATAGGACCTTATTTGACATGTATTGTTATGGGTGATTTATGAGAAAAGAACTTGTTGAAACCTTAAGTAAAATGACCGAGGAGGAAGAGCGCATTATCAGGGAAAACGGCGCTATTTCAAAAGATATTTACACCTCCGAGGATGAGTTTGTCATCGATGCTGCCAAGCTCCTTGAGAAGGGTAAGCTCATTGCCATCCGTCCCCACACCAGATTTGCGTACTTCCCGGTGCACAGGCACAACTATATAGAAATGCTGGTGATGATAAAGGGAAATCTGACTACCAAGATCGTTGACGGCGATACTCTCTTTTTATCCGAAGGAGATATCCTTCTGATGAACCGTCACACCAGGCATGAGATCATGCCATGTAGCAGCGAAGATATAGCGGTAAACATTATAATCCTCCCGGAGTTCTTTTCCCGGAGTGATGTCTCCTATGACCGAGAGAACGTGCTGCGTGACTTCATCATCACTTCGCTGTCAGAGAAAAAAAATCACAGCGACTATCTTCTGTATCACACAAAAGATATGGTCGCTGTGGATAATCTTGTTGAGAATCTTATCTGGACGCTCACCTCAGGCCACAAAGGCATGAACCAGATTGTAAATACTACGATGGATCTTTTACTGATGAATCTTGCTGCGCTCTCTTCCGACACCCTTAAGGACATGGGCTCAAAGGGCCAGCAGACAACCATCAATGCGCTTGAGTACATCGATCATAACTATAAGAGTGGTACTCTTGATGAACTTGCGTCTGTAACCGGCTATTCGACGGCTTATTTAAGTCGTCTGTTAAAGAGTCACACCGGGAGCAACTTCAAGCAGCTCCTTCAGACCAGAAAGCTCCAGCAGGCTGCGTATTACCTGGAGAACACGACACTTACCACCGAGAAAATCATTGAGAAGATCGGGTACGAGAACAGTGCATACTTCTATAGGAAGTTTTCGGAGAAGTATGGGTGCTCCCCAAGGGATTACAGGAAGAAGGTCAGTGTGCTGGGGTAAGCGAATTGTCGAGACAACCTCTTTTACTGCGCGTCTTTGGGTAAGATTGTCAGAGCAGAGAACTTTTCTGCATTCTTCTTGGCTCTTACCAGCACATTGATCAAAACAACAACATTTGTCAAAACTGCTATGCCGCCAAGTATGCCGCCTACAATAAAATCGCCGCCCCTTATAGCAGGATAATTAAAGACTGTTCCGGCATCATACAGAGTATGTAAAGCCATTGGGACGATGAGTGCCAGAGCCCAGTATAATGCAGTAGGTCCTTCACCTTTTTGTTTGTTATACTTTGCCCTGCCAATAAACTCTCCCATGATCATGTTAAGCGTCATATGAGTGAACATTAAAGGAGTCCTGATCAATAATACAATAATCGACGCCCCAAAAGTAAAGTCTTCCACAACCGTGAAGCCAAAGCCCACAGCAGCACCAAGGAGGATATACTCATAAACGTTGTTTATCTTATTTTTTAAGATGACGATTGTGATGATGATTGCAAGAAACTTAAACAGTTCCTCCGTTCCTCCCGCTACAAAGAAGGCTGTATAAAAAGCTGCCGGGAAATTTGCCATTGCTTCACCCGATACCCCAATGCTTTTAAATGCATATGCTAAACCAAGACCGGTAGGACCGGAAATCGGTACGCAAATGCCGCCCAAAACTATCGGCAGGATTGCCTGAAGTTTCCCTATAGGCTCAGGGACTTCCCTTTTGATCATTCGAAGGTAAATAAATCCACAGATAACTAAGGCAAACAATGAAGCAATAATCGAAATAATAGTTGTTTTTACGTCCATGATAATTTCCCTTTCTCAAAAAGTTGCTATAAACAGTTCCCCTATAGCTTAGTACAGATCATTTATATACTCAGTCAGTGCCTGCCTGTCATAGAAGTGCTCCGGCTGCCGGATCACATAATCCGGTTCAACGCCCTGATCGATGTCATACACAGACCCGTTTTTCATGTAGCTTAGGCGATGATTGCTTGACATTTGAAGTATAGTCCCATCTGCAGTAACAAATGGCATTACGGTGCATGCGCCGCCTCCGCTTTGCTGCCCTAATATTGTGACCTGTCCCGATGATTTTAATACGCTCGGGACCAGATTCCCGCAGGAAAAACTGATAGGCGAAGTCAGGCAATAGAGATTGTAATCAAGGAGCGAATCCTTTTCATCGTATTTGCCATCAAGATTGGCATCTGCTCGAAAACATTCGTTGGAATAAGCGCCAGTCAGTGTATCCTGGATACATACTGAACCCTCTCCCAAAAACAGGCTGATCACAAAGCTTGCAGTAACGGTATCACCACCTGAATTCATACTAAGATCCATGACTACATTCTTTATAGGGCTTCCCCTTCTCGTAATCTGAGAATAGGAATACAGAAGAAGCCCAACTGTATCCTGGGTATCGGCAGTAGGTGCATTTTCATAATAATCAGCATCCTGATCTTTTGTCATGAAACTGTCAAAGGTGATATATGCTGTGTTTCCTACTTCTTCATAGCCCGGAACTCCATCAGGGTAAAACTTTTCTCTGGCAGTGTAATACTTCATCGCCGAACTGTTCATATCCTGAATTGACTTGCCACTCTTCCCCTCAATGTTAGTATCCAGGCCCATTCGCCACGAATTAAGCATATACCCGCTGTGCATATCATCAATATAAAGTTCCATCAAAACTTTCATCGCCTTTGCAGACATCTCGGGATCAGTACTCCTTAGCGCGTCACTAAGAGCTGTCTCAGCAAAAAAGTCGTCAAAATTCTCGATCCCATGGCTTTCTTTCAGGCCATAATAATAGTCCATTACCATACATAGTTCATTATAGGTAAACTCCGCCAGGTCCTCGCTTTTGCTCTCCTTCGGCTGTGCTTCATAATACTTTCTCAAAAGTTCCCTTCCGGGTTCCGAGCCATACTCATACACAAATACTCCTTCGTTGTTATACAAAAGACATACATAACTCGGAAGAGACAACATAATATCGCTTAAGGTCTGCATGGGAATATAGCATTTACCATTCTCTTCAATCAGGTCTATCCCATATTTTTTCAGATCAAAAACCACCTCTGAACCAAAGCGGCTGTATGAGTTTTCTTCTGAGAGTATCAGGCCATCAAATACCGTATCAGGCTGCAATACATCTATAACCGTGCTCGTCCAGGACGGGACAAAAAAGGCATCGAAATCATAAAAGCTTATTGTGTCCTTATCACAATCTATCTGCATAGGATACTGGTTTTCACGGGTAATTGTTACCACTGAGCCTTGGGCCGAAGTGGTCAGTGCATAATTTTCATCTTCAATAATCTCGTGATTTACTCTCTCCACCAGGGAGACGGCAGTATCAATGTCAAGATAGGGAATGTCTTTGCTTTCGTCAGCGAACCAGAGCTTGATACTTTCCTCATTATTGGCAGAGTGAAAATATAAAGGAATTTCCATTTCAGTAAGGGTGCTTCCGGATGATGTTCCGCAGGAGGTCAAAAGAGCACTTCCCAAGATGGTCAATGCCAAAACAGTCCAGATCTGATTGTATGATTGCTTTTTCATGGAGCACCTCCTGATTGGGCACCTGATACTTTCCCTTTATTGTGAGGAACAAACTCTCATATATAAATTATGAGCCAATTCAGATTTGAACTCCAATAAAAAATTGATAAAATGTGTTTTGTATTACGTTTCGAGCAAAAAAGGACAGATATCGCACTGATTCTGTCCTTTCCATTTTTCCACTATTTTAATAAGGTGATTTTTTGATTGAAACCAAAAGAAGATTAACTTCCGGGATAACTTATCATCCGCAATTAGATTTTCTTATTCATATAATTTGGCAAATTTGCAAAATTGACTAATGTATATTATTTTGCATGCTTTAGTGACTTGAATCAGACAATTTCACTTTCAAATTGAAAAAAATTTGACTAAGTCTGCTGAAATCTATCACCTGAGTCACTCAAGCATCATTAGAAGCTCCAAAAAGAGTGACTAAATTTGGGAATTATTGATAGTTTAGTCAAAAAATGAAAATATTTCAATGTATGCCTTTAATAGATAAAAAGGGCTATTTAAGGCATACAAAGACAAATCAAAGATCAATAATATATTAAAAATATGCCTTCAGAAAACAAAAACACCTTGTTAAGGCATATTTCTAAAATTCCGCCCCGCACTTTGTCATTGTACATAATCCCGGAATTAAACCTTTGAAGCCACCCATGCAATGAGCACTGCCAAAACCGGGAATCCTATAACTGTAAACACCCACTTGCCGATCAGCGTTTTTCCGTAGATGTACGGCATCATATCCTCTGTTCCGGGGATGATCCATGCCTATGTTTTCCTTCCAATACATGATATCACCATTGTTAGCTACTACTAACCCTGTATTATAAAAAATAATGTTTTTGTGGAAATATGATTGGAAAAGTAGTAATATAGCCAAGTCTTATTATATAAATGGAGGATTTTCAATGGCTAAAACAAAAACCTGGAACTTTTCAACCACAGACGGAACACCTGTAGAGATCAGCCTGCGCAAGAATACTTGATATCTGTCAATGGTGGCGAGGAAGTAAATGCCAAGACCATCAAAAACAGTGCTGATAGCAATATCTTCGAAGCAGTATTTGATATTGCACTCCCTAATGGTGAGATTGCAAAGATGTTCTCTTCTACCACTCAGAAACACCTTGTATACAACGGCAGAGACGTTGTTACTGGAGAAGAGTACACAGTAGCTCCTATCCCGGCATGGACATGGGTATTTGTTGTACTTTATGCTATTAACTTTTTCGTATTTCTCGGTGGAGCACTTGGCGGTGTAGTCAATCTTTTTGCAATTCTCTTTACTGTTCAGATTGCAACCAGAAGCAAAAAATCTACCGGAGTTAAGATACTTCTTAATGTTCTCCTATTTGTAGGTGTTGTGATTCTTTCACTAGTCATCGCCTCATTGTTTTTAGGAATTCGCGGATAATAACAAAGGCCGGAGGAATCAATTTCCTCCGGCCTGTTTTTGTATGACGATTCTATGCTTTCTTCTTATATCCGCAGTCACAATACGGACCGCCTGAAGCCAGTGTATATTCCCTGACAAAATTTGAAGCACCGCCCAGTTCACTCATTGTATAGTCCAAATGACACATCGCAGGAACCAGGTCAAAAAATCCACATTCCTGCAGGCATTCCATTATATTTCATTACTTTAGCTTTTTATGCCTCCCTTTTAATTGTTTCTGATTCGCAGGCAAAAATCGCACCTGTCTGCGCCTCTTCCCAATGTCCCCGTCCTGATGAACTCAAGTCCCGGAAGATTGCCATATATCCTGTCATCATTTCCGCAGAAGATCTTCGTGATTTCAGGGCACCCCAGTTCAGTAAAATATCTACTATAAGGACATTCTGTTACATCCATCCTGTATTCGCCCTTTTTGTTTGGGTAAAAGACATTTTGAAATCCGCAAGAAGATCCAAATATCTTTTTGGTCATTGGATCCCACATTTTAACAAATAAGCTTTTCATTCCGGGTACTCTCATCAGTCTGGCCAGCTTAGCCTGTATACCTACGCACCCTGCAATCGCAGCATCTTCAATAACTTTATATGCCGCATCCTCGCCCAGTATAGGCTTTATTGTCAGATATATTGCTGAGGAAGGGAAAATCCTGCTATCAGTATGGGTATGTACTCCCTTAGGCAATGACTCGTACTTACGCAGATACTCTGAAAGCTTAACTGTGGCATCATTCCAGAGCCTATCACTTTGCTCCTTAGGAAAAACCTTATCCATTTCAGCCTTTATGAAGCCTTTCTTGGACATTATCTGTTCTGCCTTGTTTTGCATCTTCTGTTTCCTTTCTTATTCTTCATTGCTATATTTCATGATATCACTTATTGTTAGTTAGCGCTAACTTATCAAAAAAAATGTGGGCGCTCTTTTTGAGCACCCACTTAACCGGCCTTATATACCATCAGAGCACCTCAAATACATGTTTGCCAACAACAGGTTTCTCGCCCTCTATTTCTGTCATGTAGGAGATAAGATAATCCTGTAGATTCTCCTTCCCCAGCTTTTCGAAAATCTCTTTTGCCGTATCATATCCAAGCTGCTTGCCTCTTTCGTTCCAATCCACCAGGGCGTCGATCGTATCTATAAGCAGATCACTGTCATAGTGGAACCTTAGTATATAATCTGCAAATTCCAGAAATCTCTCGGAGCGCATTATTTCAAGGGCTGTCACCAGATTACCGGTACTCCTGGAATCATGGACCAGCCTGGCTTTAAGTGTATCTCCGAATCTGGCAGCATCACTCATCTGGGCCTTATTCATATATTCATCTATCAGCTCATCATTAATCACGTCAAAGGTATCGATACATGCCTGCTGCTCAGCAGTCGGATAATATTTGACAAGCTCTTTTGCCGGATAAGTATCCTCCACAGACCTGTAGGAAGGAGTCTTGAGCGGTTCTACAATGGCCGGGCCTTTACTCTTAGCTTGGATCTTATCTTTAATCTTCTGAAGTCTTTCTTTGTTAACCCACTTTTTCGGCGCATCTATCCTGACATCATTTGCCATTATGAACCTATTTTGTTTCCCGCTTTTTTCCGTAAAATCATTGGCAAAGCACCTGGTGATCACAACTGCGTTAAAGGGCCGGTGATCTAACGCTGCTGCCATTGCCTTGTGATGTCCATCTAAAAGAGCTGTCAGATTCCCGTCCATGAAATAGGCAATTGCTCTGGCGCCGGGATGCTGCCTGTAATATTCAACTCTCTCCTTGTTGCATTTCTCAAAAGGTTCTGTAGCTATCGTAAAATGAGGCTTAAGGCTTCCCCACTCGCCATCTTTTAGATAAACCAGGCAAGAACCCGGTTTCACAGTATCATCGTTCGGATAATCCCAGAAAAGGTTGCCGCCTCCATCTGTTGGGTACAGCTCTGTATCCCAGATGCAGTAATATCCATCCATAAGAAGCCCCACCAAAGGCTTTATCTGCTCCAGCACCTCTTCAAAAGAGGCTGTATCAGAATTGATGGCATCAAAAGAAAACTCTTTGCTCTGCTCAAGATTGTATCCGGTCTTAACTATCTTTTCGCAGGTCGGACAAAAATATTCTTCGTCCTGAAGCTGAAAAAGAGGCTTATCACCGAACATGAGGGTCATCAGACTTTTCTTTTCCTTCTCAAAATAGGACTGGATCTCATAAATAAGTCCTTTCCCGTTTTCTACATACAGAAGTGCTCCGGGTGCGTAGAATTTCTCAGATCTGCCAAATACTGATAACGTCTCTATGTTAAGTTTTGATTTATTAAAACGTGTAAAAAGATCTATCAATTTATATTCTCCAGTTTCAATTTTGGGACTTGCATTTTTTCTTTTTCATGTTATTATACTTCTTCGGGCAATAAACAGTTTATATTTTTTTTATAGAAAGTAGCGTTATATGATAATCGTAATAGCAAACATAATATTTTTGGCAGCTTTATATCTTACACTCTGTGCAATATTTGCAAGATCAATGGGAATCATTAAGTGCATCGATCCAAACAAGGCTTATCAGAAAGAGAACAAAAGACATTTTCTCGATGGCTATAAGAACTGGAAAAGTGAAGAATACATAATAAAATCTTTTGACGGTTATGAACTTCATACCACCTATATTCCTTCAGCCATTCCTACCAAAAGATTTGTCATCCTGGTTCATTCATCTACTTACTGCAGAATCGGTGGGATCAAATACTTTAACATATTCAGGAAAATGGGATACAACGGTATTCTCTTTGATCTTCGTGGTCATGGCGACAACAAAAAGTCTCCGTCAACATGGGGCATCAAGGAGAGCAAAGACCTTCTCAGTGTAATAAATGATACCGTTGACCGTTTCGGCGATGATATCAAGATTGGTGTTCACGGCGAGTGCCTTGGCGGCGTAACTGCTCTTACCGCTCTTAAGTATCATCCTAATATCTCTTTTGTTATCGCTGACAGCTGCTACAATTCTCTTTATTCACTTCTTTGCAAGCTTGCTCAGCAGATGGCACATGTATCACCGGTACTTTTTGATCCGGCTGTAGTCTTCTTCAGGCTTATGTTTGGATACTCTTATAAAAAGATCTTTACAAGAGACAGCCTTGGTGGGAACACAGTTCCGATATGCTTCATTCAGGGTGACAGCGACTGCGTTGTACCTGTCTCAGATACTATGGAGCTTGAAGACGCGACTAATGGCTATACTGAGACCCACATATTTAAAGGCGCTGATCATACCCGTAACATTCTTGTTGATGCAGACCGTTATGAAGATATCATCAGGAAGTTTTTGTTCAGAGTCAATTTTATGGAGCTTATGGCTTAAGCATTATAATTTTTGCTTCATGAGATCAAACAGTTCCAAGTCCTTCAAATGATTGGTGGTGCTAAGAAGGAGCGTTACTTTCCTGTCTTCTTCGGGGTCCTGAACGTCGCGCTGCCAAGCCCAGTAATGAGGGCCGTCGCCGATTGCTCTTAAGGTGGACATGAGGTATTCCATCACATAGGCAGATTGCTTGATATCAGTTTCACAGTCATTCTCATAAAAGCCCTGCCACTTGTCGTGCTCTCTGTCGCGCTGAGCCTTGTCTCCTGAAAGGAAGGCTTCGCGAGCGAGTCCGGCCTGGTAGAAGGCTTTTTTGTATTCTCCGGCAAGTCCAAGAAGCATGCTCTCACAGGCAAGGTTTGCTCCGAGGTAGCCATAGTACAGATATTTTATCTGCATCAGCAGAGAATCTTTGAAAAGCTCTTTTCCTGTATCGGAGAGAGCTTTTGTTGTAGTCTCACATTGTTTCAAATATTGTTCATAATTGTCAGCTGCTGCTTCCACAAGCTCTTTATACCAGATGATCTGATCTCGGAAGGTGGTGGCGCTTGTGGCCCATTTAAGGTGTGGCGCAGGACTATTTCTGTCCACAACAAAGTTCGTAGCAAGCATCCTTGTGATGTGGTTTGCGAACTGCTCTCCCGCCCTGTTGTCCTCGTGAGGGCCGAATTTCAGTGAATACTCAGGCCACTGGGAAAAGAGCTTTGAAACGGCCTCTGCGTTATCGGCTCCGTAGTAGGTCCTCGCGTAATCCTGAGTGTACTGCGCCGTGTCTGCGTTGCCGGTTTGCCAGAGCCTTGCAACAAGGTCAAGGTAGTACAGGTGGGGCTTGATGTTTGAGCAATTGATGATCCAGAAATCCTCTGCGCCATGTGAGAGGCAGTCTGAAAGCTCTTTTCCTATAAACGCAGGTGAGTTCGGCATCATGGTCATGTGATTTGCTGCCTGAAGATCATAAAAGGATACGTGGTAGTAGATACCATGTCTTCCGTGGTCGCTTTCTGTGGGAAGCGCATAAACTCGAGGGTCATCATCGTTCTGCCTGCGGGATACCATCTTGCCGTAGCCGTTGTCAGCCCATACTCTGATGACATCATCGGGGATTTCAAGGTGGCCGTCACGGTAAAGTGCCATGATTTCGCCATAGAGATTGGTGCAGCAGACTGCATCTTTGTTATGCTCTTTGACCAGGTCATACTGCATGCGAATGATCTTGCTGATGAGCTCGCCACGGGCTTTGGGCGTGTCATACCTCGTGTCGTCTGCCCAGAAGGGTTTATCACCCTGTCCTCTAAATCCAATGTTCCAGATTACTTTGCTGTCTGACTGCTCCTTGATTGCGTCCTTCCATAGACCGATGAAGAGGTCTTCGTGCTTTGCAAATGAGGGCTCCAGGTCTGGATAGGCTCTTATGAACATCTCAGCGCCCAAGGGCTCTGCGTGGTGATGGGTTATGTATAGCCCCATCCTGGACGCCAGGGCGCGGTACTTTCTTGAATTCTTATCAGTTCCAGGAATGGTCATATTTCCGCCAAGGCGCAGTAGTGCCTCAAAGGCCATCTCCCAGGGAAGTTCTGAGCTTCCGTCCACCTTCCAGGTTGCTAAAAGGACTTCGTCGTTGATAAACCAGCCACGGTAGCGGACTCTTGGTTTTTCGGATTTATAGGTGAAACCTTCGGGAATCTCTATGCTCTCGCGGCGCTGTATCTTCTGGTCATTCCAGAACCACAGCGGCTGTATACCGAGAAAGCGCCTGCTTATCTCATAGATACCGTAGATAAAACCAAGGTCGTCGGAGGCTTTTATGGTCAGGGTATTGTCCTTGCATGAGAGTATGTAGGTTTCAGCTTCAAGGGAATTATCTTCCTCAAGGATAAGGTTGGGAGTCAATGGGGATGGTTCAGTTTTGGACCCTGGGGACGGAGTCAGTGGCTCATTTTTCAAGGATTGTGACGAAACCGCATTTTCTCGCAAAAAATGAGCCACTGACTCCGTCCCCAGGGTCCAAAACTGAACCGTCCCCATTGACTCACTTAAATCTCTTTTCAAGTGACCTAATGCATGTAAAACAGGCTCGCTTGCTTCGCCTGTTATTATAGTTAAGTTTGTGTTGATGATCATAGATTTTTTGCCTCCTGCCGGCGTTTATATCAAGCTGAATTTGCTTGTTTATTTGCTGATAATTCAAGGATAACAGAAGCCTTCAATTTACATAATTGTTTTGTGATAACTTGGTCGTTTTTTATAAGATTTCAACTATGGATGCACTAAAATGTGCCTATTAATGATTTAGACTAATATGAAAGAAAAAAGACTAATTGCAAATACCAACTCCTGCTTTTTCATCGGATCCTACTGTCTGGCACTGAAATTTGTTCAAGGACAGTAGCCACGGTCGTCATGTTTGAGCAAACACTACTGTCCGCGAATTAAATTCCCCATGAGACAGTAAATATTTGCTTTAAATTAGCACCTTGCACGTCTAAACACTGCAAAAACTGTGATTTTTCTACTGTCTCTATAACAATTCAGTCATGAGACAGTAGCCCTGCACATGATAATGTGTAATTCACTACTGTCCCCAGAAGAAATTTGTCATAGGACAGTAGCCTACGCCAAATGTGGCATACAAATTGAGTCACCGGGGACGTTTCAGATTGACTCATTGCACACAATGAGTCAATCTGAAACGTCCCCAATGACTCAAGAGAACCATCCCCAATGACTCACGCGAAGCTCCACTCATGAAAGAGGAATCACCATGAAAGACATGACAAAGGGCAGCATTATCGGTGCCATCATTTCTTTTTCAATTCCAATGCTTATTTCAAGCATCTTCCAGCAGCTGTATTCTCTGGTGGATACTTATATCGTGTCGAGATACCTTGGACCGGACGCGCTGGCAGGAGTTGGGGCGACAGGTCTTCTGACATTTCTGATGCTCTGTATAACGCTTGGAATGGGCGCCGGTGGAGGTCTTATCATCGCGCAGTGTTATGGCAGCAAGAACTATGAAAAGCTGCGCAGCACCATCATTTCCATGAGCTATATCATGCTGCTCCTGGCAGCCGTCATGTCTTTTGTCGGATTCGTTTATTCAAGGAAATTCCTTGTATTCCTGAAGGTTCCGAATAACGTCCTTGACTATTCCGTCACCTACATCAGGATCATCTTCGTTTTCTCCATCGGCACGGTTCTCTACAACCTGACATCATCAATACTCAGGAGCGTAGGCGATTCCAAGACTCCGCTCTATGCGCTCATCGCCGCCTCCTTTATCAACATTGGCCTGGATCTTTTCTTTATCCTGAAACTGAATATGGGCGTGGCAGGAGCAGCTTACGCAACAGTCATTTCCCAGTTCGTTTCCGGCCTTATCTGCCTTGTGATCATAATCAGGAAAAGAGCTGACCTCAGCTTTAACGGCGTCGGAAGCCTGCTGCCGGATGCACATACTCTGCTTCTTATCATCAGAACATCCCTGCCTTCGACCTTTCAATCGTCCCTCATTACACTTGGCGGAATTTCTGTACAGAGGCTCATCAACTCCTTTGGCAGCGATGTCATGGCGGGCTATGTTGCAGCCAGTAAGGTGGATTCACTTGCCATTCAGGTCATCCTCTCCGTTGGCAATGCGCTGTGTGTTTTCACAGGGCAGAACATCGGCATCGGCAATCTTGAGAGAATAGAAAAAGCACTGAAGAAGTCACGAATCATCATGTTCTTCAGTGCTGTTGTCATTGCTATTTGTGCATATACCTTCAGGTTCTGCATCGTAGGCATATTCCTGGATGCAGATGCTAATCCGCTTGCTCTTAACACAGGTGCGCAGTACCTATCTATCGTAGGTGTCGCATACCTTATCTGTGCCATTATGCAGAGCTACCAGAATGTCATAAAAGGTGCCGGCGACGTCAACACCTGCATGGTTGCAGGGCTCACGGAGCTTGCGGGCAAAATTATATTTGCCTATGCTGCATCTCCTTTCCTTGGGCCTCTTGGAATCTGGATCTCTACGCCGTTTTCATGGGCTTGCGGATGCGTGATTCCTGTTGTCAGGTACTACTCTGGGAAGTGGAAATTCAAGACTCTTGCATGAGATTTTGAGTCAACTTGAAACGTCCCCGGTGACTCATTTTGAGTCAAAGAGAACCGTCCCCACTGACTCCCCACTGACTTATCAGCGAACCTCTTCTGAAAGAGGTCCCTCCAGCAGAGCCGGATTCTCAATAAGAGTCTTCATTAGCCTCAGGGAACGGGCATAATAGAATCCGTCCGAAATTCTTTCATCTATGGTAAATGCCAAATCCAGCTCTTTCTTCATGGTGACATTACCTTCCTGGTCGTGATGGGGCTTGAACTTCTTGGTTCCGATGATAATGAATATGGAATTGGTTCCCCAGTTCATCAGGTGATGATACCCGATATCAAGGCCAAGCGATCCAAGGTTAGTCAGGACCACCGAACACTGATAGGGGTCTGTCGCAATGACGGAAGCAGGCATCCAGCCGTGCCTGTCAAGAAACCTTGCAACAGCTCCGATAATGTGCTTGCCCGGAAGCTTCATGATAAAATTCATAGCCTCTGTAGACTGATCGTCCTCATTTTTGCAAAGAGCTATCTGCTCTCTTACCTTGTGGCTGATGCTCCCAAGGGTATCGTCATCTTCTGCCACAATTCTTGCAAGAGTCTCATCGCCGTCATCCCTGAACTCTTTCTTAACAGTGAAAGCCGCAGTGATATTGTTTCTCTGATACATGGTCTGATTGGCGATAAAACGGTTCATCTGGGGACGCATACGCAGTAGCTTAAGAGCCGCTGCGATCACGACATCAAAGATAGCTATTCTATCATCGGGATGCGCTTTGTTGTACTCCCTGATGTAATCTTCAGTACTTGTAATGTCTACAGCGAGCTTCATATATGCCTCGTTGTCGCATCTGTTTGGATACATAAGCGGCATAATATAGTGCATTGCATCGATATCCCGCAACTTAGTGCCGTCTCGTCTGTCTCCGATCCTTCTTTTTCCCAACTTAAATTCCCTCTCAAACAAAATCAATTCCAAAAATAGATAAAGTATAAATGCTGCACACACATCGACAAATGAATGCTGTTTTACAAAGCATACCGATATGCATATCATAAGTCCCCAGGCTGTTATAAAGATCTTTTGCCAAAGCTTTATATCTCTTTTGACAATCCAGGCAGAGAGCACGGCAAGAGTATAACCCACATGAAGGGATGGACATACGCCTGTGGGAGTATCAACGGAATAAATAAATCCCAGAAGCCTTGTAAGGACATTGTCACGTTCAAAGGTATCCGGCCTTAAGTTCTGTACGGAAGGCCAGACAATGTAGGTAATAACAGCTATTATCTGCATTCCGATTATCAGTTTCTGAGCCCGCACAAAGCTCTTTATATCATAGAGCACGAATACAAGGAGCGATAACACCATAAAGATGTACCATGACACATAGAATATAACGAAGTAATCGTTAAAAGGTATCAGGTCATCAATAAAGCAGTGGACCACATGACACTTGCTCACCGGGATAAAGTTCTCGGTGACCAGGTACATTATAAAATATGCCACCCAGCCCAGCAGCAGCAGTAAATGTCTGTATTCTTTGCTTGTTATATTGGATAATCTCAGTTTAGTGTAATCAACAACAGGTTTCTTCATTACAATCTTTCATTATACGGATAGTTTTTTCTTGAGACATTGGGATAAGGTACAACAAGGTGTCTTGGCATGGCGTAGGCAATCTCCGAGATTGCGTCCTGCAGGTAATTGCAGATCCTCTCTGCCTCTTCTGCCTGCGGATTGTCAGGCGAATAGATAACAGGCTTGCCAAATACAAGCTTTCTGAGTTTCGGGCACACGTACATGGGAACAAAAGGGATTGCTGTCTTGTTCTGTCTGTAGTAATACTTGGCCACGTGCACAAAGCCCCTCTGAAATTCATGAACTATATTGTTGTGATCTATATAATCTTCAGGGAAAATAACTATTGCAGCATTCTCTTTGAGCCTGTCGCATGAGAGCTGAAAGGTCTTCATTACGCGCTTATCCCTATAGACGGGAAGCGTATCCGCACTGGTAAATATAATCTCTGCAAGAGGTGGGATCATATATGAAAAAAGCCTGAAAAACGGCCTTAAAAGAGCCGGCTTTTTTGACCAGAAATCTTTGTATGCATAGTCAGCAACACGATCTTTTTCCATCATTTCGGAAATGCACCAGGTATAGTGCTTTCGCGGAAAGTACAGCTCCGCAGCCAAAGGTCCGAATGCCTGAGAGTGATTCCCCACAACCACAACAGGTCCCTCCGGAATATTCTCTTCTCCCTCAATTTGGTATACCGGCATTACAATGGCCACAATTCTCCTGATCAGACGATATACAAAATGTTTCAACTATTCACCTCCGGGTGGATTTTGATTTATCCCCCAAAGAAAAAGTATACCTTTATCAAACCCCGGCGTCAAAAAAAATAATGGCCCCGCAGGACCATTATTTTAGGTTGTTTTTGAAATTATTTATCATTTGGACGCCATAGTCATCGTAGGTATCCGACACGAATCTTGCAAGGGCATGTTCTGAAAATTCCTTCCAGCTCTGCGCCTCTTTTTGAACCAGGATCGGGTAAAAGAATACTCCGTTCTCGCCGGCAGCCTGAAGGTCGCCCGGAGCATCTCCCACCATCAGGATATGTCTGCTGTCATACCCCATGTCCTTGATCATACCAAGGCAAGCGCTCTTTGAACCCATCTCCTGAGTACATACAATATCCACCATCTCAAGGAGTCCGAACCTGTCCCACTCGGCCCTGACAGCCTCGGGGTTAGCGCTGGACACCACTGCGATATCGCACTTTCCGTAAATTGCATCAAAAGCCTCTTTTACTCCGTCAAAAGGTTTGATCTCTTCTTCAGGAAGCTCAGAGATGGCTTCATTTACGCTCTTACTCCAGTTAAGAGCCTTATCAAATATGGGAGAAACGCTAAGCATCTTGGATATTGCATCATTGCTAAGTTCCGGCGCATCATCACTCCAAGTCTTAAGCGCCTTGACTCCCTCGATCTTTACAAATTTCTCATCAACATACAAAAGACAAAGCGTCAGTCCCTTAAACCTGTTGATACCTCTTGTCATGGAAAAGAGATTGATCTCATTCCACTTCTCCAGGATCTCTTTTTCCCATTTCTCAAGTCCCCACTCCTTTATCATGCAGGGACCAAAGCACCTGAAGTGCTTGATATTCATGGTGTCCATGGCACATCCGTCTGAATCGATGCAGACTATATGCTCATGTTTCTTCTTAAAATCCAAACCGGACATAACATATCCTTCCTTAATCAAAGCCTTGTATCCCATCTGTCACACCAGACAAGATCATTTGCCTCACCCTTAAACTCAGACTTTCCGGTGAGTTTCTCCACCAGCGCCTCGATGTACTCAGCGCTTCCGCTATAAGCATTTATGAAAGTCTTCATCATAGGCACATCAAAGAGATGATTGGTGTAATTGAGCGATACGGCAACCGTTGGCACTTCATGTACAAACCACGGGATCTCACAAGAGTGTGAAACCGAGTAAGTAAGCCTTGTGTTGTTCTCCTTGGCATAGCCCTTCATGCTGATGACAAACAGCACCAGGTCAGTGTTTTTCTTAAACTCCTCCCTGTTCTCATGCTCCATCATCTTGAATCTGTTAAACTTCGACGGACCTTCCATCTCGTATTCGTAGTAGTCCTTAGGAGCCCTCACATCAAACCCGGCCTTCTCAAGCTCTTTTACCAAAAGAGCCTTTGCAGGATCAGGGCCATCGGCCAGCGAAACAGGTGCGCTCTCTACAAAGTACAGCACAACCTTCTTTTTATCTGCAGGAGTAACCGGCAGGATACGCTGAGTGTCTTTTACCAGCGTGATGCTGTCATCCGCAGCCTTTCTTGCAAGAGCATGATGCTCATCACAGCCGACAACCGCAAGCATGTCTTTATTAGGAAAAGACATCTCGTCAAGCCCAAGGTGAGCCTTGAGTCCCAGGATTCTGTGAAGAGCGTCATCAAGCCTTTCTGCGCTGATGGTGCCATCCTCGATTCCCACTCTCACGTACTCGATATCCTCAGCAGGATCATTAAAGAACAGGATCATGTCACAGCCTGCTGCCACAACCTTCTGCATAGCATTCTTTCTGTCAGCAGCTGCTGTAAGTCCCGCCATATGTGTTGCATCGGTAACGATAAGACCGTTAAATCCAAGCTGCCCTCTGAGCAGTCCCTGAAGCAGTTCAGGTGACATTGTAGCAGGCATGATATCTTCATCCTTGATATCAGGATTAAACTTCTTTGTATACGCTCTCTGAGCAATGTGGCCAACCATAATGCTTGGAAGTCCCGCATCTATCAGCTTTTTGTAGACCATTCCAAAGGACGCATCCCACTCTTCAACAGACAGGTCATTGCATCCCATCACAAGGTGCTGGTCTCTCTCTTCGCTTCCGTCTCCCGGGAAGTGCTTGGCAGCGCAGGCAATTCCTGCCTTTGTCATCTCATCCATGTAGGCCAGTGACCTCTCTGCCACAGCCTCAGGATCATTGCCAAAGCCTCTGGTATTAACAATGGTATTTCTCCAGTTAGATACCACATCGCACACCGGCGCAAAGCTCCAGTTGCATCCGACAGCCTTGGCTTCTGCTGCGCCGACCTTTGCCATATTCCTTACAGTATCAAGAGTTTTGCTCGCTCCGCAGGCAGCACCTGTTGCCACAAATGTACCCTCACCCACAGCGCCGTTTCCGCCTGCCTCGCAGTTAGCTGCGATCAGCACAGGGATCTTGCTCTTTTCCTGGAAGAATCTGTTCTGCTCATAGACCTCCTCCAGTGTTCCTCCCTGCCAGCGAACTCCGCCGATATGATACTTGTTTACAAGCTCATCAAGGGTCTTCTCATCTCGTCTGAGTGTGAGGTTAATAAAGAGCTGACCGATCTTCTCATCCATGGTCATGTCCCTGATCGTATCCTCGACCCACTTAATTTTCTTATCATCAAGATTAAAAGGTTTTGCCTTAAGATCTACCATTATTTCACCGTTCTTTCTTAGTTTTTGTATCCGAAATCCGGAATATTTGTCCATCTGTGTTTGAAGTAATGTGCAGCCAGCTTAGGTTTACGGTCTCTGGTGAAAAGACCTTTCTTATTGCCCTGAACTCTTACGATGCTCTGGCTTGTTGCAAAGTCCGCAAAATTCCAGACATGCTCGCCCACAACAAAATCATTCTCATCAAAGACTGCATTGTTCATCTTGTAGTAGTCAACCTGATACTCCTCGGTAAACATCACCGGTGTTGTATCGTGAAGCCCCATTACCGTATCAGCTCCGTACTCGGTAAACATAAGTGGTTTGCCAAGCTCTTTCCACTGTTCAAGCTCTTTTCTAAGAGCTTTCTCGGAAGCCTCAAGGTCGGGTCCTGCATAGTACCAGCCATAGTATCTGTTGAGGCAGATAACATCGGAAAGCTTTGCTGAGATGTCTCTATCGGGCCCTCCTGCCATCTGTACGCTGGTGAGGGTACAAGGTCTTTTCTCCGGATCAAGCTCTTTTGCCAGCTTATAGAGAGGCTCGAAATACTCGTAAGCACCCTCGGAATAGGAATCCGGCTCGTTTGCTATATTCCACATAACTACGCATGCGTAGTTCTTATCTCTGCTTATCAGGTCGCGGATAACATCCTTGTGGTGCTCAAAGGTCTTTACACCATGTTCCTTGTCATAGGTTCCAACCTTCTGTCCGCCGAAGTTAGCGCCGCCACCGAAGTCGAAATTGATGCCAACGGCAGTGGTCTCATCTATAACTACAAAACCTTCTCTGTCTGCGATACGCATCATCTCTTCGCTGTAGGGATAATGGCTGCATCTGAAGCTGTTTGCTCCCTGCCACTTCATAAGGGAGACATCCTTGATGTACATTGGAATGTTGATTCCACGGCCATTGGGGAAAGTATCCTCGTGCTTGCCGTAGCCCTTGAAATAGAAAGGCTTTCCGTTAATAAGGAACTGTTTTCCCTTTACCTCAACGGTTCTGAAGCCGTAAGGAAGCACGTAAACATCCTCTCCGTAAGTAACCTTTATGTTGTAGAGATATGCATTAAGCGGCTGCCAGAGGTGTACGTTTTTGATTTCAATCTTTCCTTTTGCGCCGTCGCACTCGCCGACCTTTGCTCCTGCTTCATCATAGATCTCAACAAGACATTTTTCTGCATCTCCCTCTGTCTCTACCTCGTAGGACAGTTCTGCGTTTTCGCCCTCTATCTTTGGCAAAAGAGATATGTCTTTAATGTAGCTTGTTGGAGTGGTGTAAATGCGTACAGGTCTTGTGATTCCGCAGTAATTGAAGAAATCAAAGTTTGGATTGTTGGTCTTTTTTCTCTCTCCGTCTGCAAGTGAAGCCATGGGTCCGCCCATCATCGGGGCATCTCCGCCCACTGGAAGAGTTGTGTAATCGATGATGTTAGAAACTGCTATCGTAAGAAGGTTTTCACCATCTGTAAGCTCACCACCTATCTCAACTTCGAAGGGAAGAAATCCTCCTTCATGACGCGCCAGCTCTTTTCCATTCAAATATACAATTGCATGGTGAGTTACAGCGTCGCACCTAAGGACAACTCTCTGACCGCTGCGCACTGCCTTGGGCATGGTAATTTTCTTCTGATAGAACACGAAGCCGTAGTGATCCCTGAAGCTTGCGCCTTCCTTCAAATCGTTATAAGAAGCAGGAACAGGCATGGTTATCGGATTCTCCAGTGGTCTTTCATACCACTTCTCTTCAAAACCCTTGCCATTATCCAGTGCAAAATCCCATATTCCAGAGAGGTCCATCACCATTCGTGAACCAGTAATTATTGGATATAACATTTTTATTCCTCCTGTCAGATCTCTATGTTTCCGTGTTCATCAGCTGCTTTGGGCACTGCTGCCATCCAGTCTAAAAGTCCCATGGCAACGGAGATTCCGGTCCATGAAAGGATCAGATAGAAAACGCCCTTAGCGTAGTGCCCTGCGTAAAACTGGTTTGCGCCGACAATTGAAAGAGCGCAGAGCCAGAGATATTTCTTTCTGTTTACAGTCTTAGGAGTATCAAGTTTTTCTTTTAACTCAAAGTATTTTTCTCCGAGTCGTACCCAGAGTCTATTGTCTTTTTCTGTGCTCATTGCTCTCATTTGTCGTCCCTTTCTTTATGCGTTCTGATTCTTGATCTCAGAAATCTTTTCTCTTACTTCTTCCATCTTCTCAGCTGTAAGCGGATAGTACTTCATGGCAATAACGTTTGCCAAAAGACCTAATGAAACAAGTCCGTACATAAGGAAGATTCCAACTACCTTGAGCTGAGGTGTATAAGGTGTATCAACGTCAGGCATCACTGTCTTGAATCCGATTGCTGCAAGGCAGATGCTCGCTACGAATGGAGCCAGTGATGAAACAAGCTTGTCGATGAAGCTAAAGAGCGTTCCCATAAGTCCCGGAACATAACGACCTGATCTGTAAGTCTCATAATCTGCACAGTCTGCTGTCATAGGGATTACGATGTTTGAGCTTACCTGCTGGAAGCCACCTGCTACAACTGTCAGGATGAAAAGAGCTACTGTAAAGAAGCTGAATCCTGTGAATCCTTCATAACCAGGAAGATTAAGTGTTGTAGGATCGCCGAAGCCCCAAAGAAGCATCATAAGTACATTTCCGATAAGAGCGATCCAGCTGCTTATAACCATTGCTTTTCTCTGTCCGAACTTGGTTGCGATCACGCCGACACCAAGGATGATGAAGAGGACATTACCGATGGTTGTGTAGATCTGAAAGCCACCTGAAAGAGCGTAGTTACCTGCTACGATAGCGTACATGATAAGCGTAACTGTAGATGTTCTTGCTGCTGATCCAAGCTTATCTGTTGATGCGGAAACAACCAGCATCTGGATAGCCTTGTTGTTCTTGATAACCTCGAAGTAATCCTTGAAGGTGATCTTCTGTGCCTTACCTGTTCCGAAGTATTCTCTTCTGTCCTTAGGCCAGATTGAGATAACAGCGATGGCTGTGAACAGTGCTGAAACAAGTGCAACGATTGCCCAGAACTCATGGAACATCGCAATGTCTTTTCCAAGGCCATGGTACTTAGGTGCAAGGTATGATGAAACGAAAACCTGTCCGCCTGTGAAGAGGATCATGTTGTAGATCGCATCAAATACTGTGAACAAAGGTCTCTGCTTGGGATCGTTTGTAACACAGGTCTGAGCTGACTTTGTAACTACACACTGGAAAGTGTATCCGATGTAGTAGATGGCGTTGATAAGGATGAAGAAGAATATCCTTGGTGCGCCTTCAGGAAGTGATGGTGTTACAAAGAACATCAGAAAACTTGCAAGTGCAAGTATGATATTTCCGATTATCATAAATGGTCTGTTCTTACCGAACTTGCCGTCTGTCTTATCTACGATATAACCGATGAAGGGATCTGTTACTCCGTCCCATACTCTCATGATCATTGAAAAGCTTCCTGCCAGGACAACACCCAGGCCAACCCATCCGGTGATGTAGTAGGCAATAAAGTTCATCAGGAATAAATAAAGATTTGTTGCTGTGTTGTTAAGCGCATATCCTGCAATTCGCCATGTTGGAACTCTGTGGATTCCGTTTCCAACATCATATTTACTGTTTCCCATTGTTTTTCCTCCGCGTTTGTCTTTAACCGTTTTTTGTGCTCTGCTGCAGTTCAGAGCACTTTTTTGTATTCTCATAATACATACGTGCAAGGGCCAAAACAATGACAATATTTGTTTATTGTAGTATTATATTTATAGTTATTTAAATAAAGTTAACATTGTACTATATTTTATAAATATTGTCTGATTGGAGAAAATATGCAGAACGCATTTTTGGAGTTTACTCAGAGTTTTTTCGACAAGATGGGGATTCCCACTCATATCGCCAACCTGAACGAGCCTCTTTCAGATGAAATAGATATGGGCCTTAGAAAGACCATTGTGAGTAAAAGAGATAATGAGGCAGTATCGTTAAAAGACATCGCAGGGTCTTTTGCCCAAAACAATAGCATATATTTCGCCGAAGACATTTACACCTGCCATTATATCTTTATTCCTGTTCCTGAACAGGAGCTTCCTGTCGCCATGATCCTCGGGCCTTATCTCACGGAGACGCCCAGCATCCAGAGGACTCAGGAGATATGCAAAAGGCACGGCATTCCTCAGGGGCTTACCTCGTTTATCAATCAGTACTACTCCTCCACTACCTACCTGGATAACACTTCATCACTGGAGTATTTCATTGAGACTGTTGCGGAAAAGATATATGGAGCCGGCAACTACAGCATCGAATACTTAAAGCAAGACGCGGTAGAAAATACCGAGTACCTATCAAGCGCAGAGAGTACTTCCAACGAGAGCACGGTCCAGCAATTGGAACACAGATACGTGCTGGAAGAAAAGATGATGGATGCGATCGCAAAAGGCGATTATGATAAGGCCATGCACTACAGCACCGACAAGTCTTTCAGCGGTCTTGATAACAGGGCATCCAGCACGCTCAGAAGCAGGAAGAACCACCTCTTTGTCTTTAACACACTCTGCAGAAAAGCCGCCCAGAGGGGCAATGTTCACCCTGTGTATCTTGATGAGATGTCCCGCCGTATGGCAATCCGTATCGAGAACATTACGGCTCCGGGCGAAGATAAGGAAGTTCACCGCGAGATGCTAAGGAAATACTGCCTGATGGTTCAGCAGCATTCAACCTCCGGCTACTCTCCCGTTATGCAAAAGGTCATGAACCACATATCGCAGTACCTGTCAGAGCCTGATCTTACGCTTCAGAGTACGGCTCTTGAACTTGGCATAAATAAAAGCTACCTGTCATCACTCTTTAAGAAGGAGACAGGTAGCACCTTTACAAACTATGTTAATAAAAAGCGTATAGATCATGCGATCTTCATGCTCAACACCACAGATTATCCCGTCCATACAATTGCTTCCGTCTGTGGCATCACCGACATGACCTACTTCACCAGGCTCTTTAAAAAAGAGAAGGGCATGACACCCACCCAGTATCGCAACATGATCCACCCGAAATGAGTCAAAGTGAAACGTCCCCGGTGACTCAAAATGAGTCAAAGTGAAACGTCCCCAGTGACTCATTTTGTGTCAATGGGGACGTTTCAAGTTGACTCATTTTTCAATTTAGTTCAAAGGAAATCAGTTTAAATCTTCCGCATCCTTCATACCCAAGGTATATCGCTTCCTTGCCGGAGAGCCCCGGTGGGAGCTGGCCTCTGCAGTCGCATACAGAGTTTCTTGCGCCTGAGAATACCGGAATTTTTAGAAGTGCATCTCCGTTTTCCGAAGTTCGCACCGTGATATATCCCTTTCCTTTTCCGGCCATCTTAACCGCAATTTCCCTTGTTTTCGAAAGATCAAAGTATTTAAACCCGGCGGTGGCGCCATCGCAGAAGTTGGCGATGTACTGATCATCTCCGCCTTCTCTGTCGCCGCCGTCCTGTGTCAGATAGGGAGTGTTACCCATTCTGTGCTTTATCATGGACAAAAATCTGGTGCCGTCCTTGCCGTAGAGATTACATACAATGTGGGAAGGATAAATCCCTACGCCCGGCAGCGGCCCATGATTAAAGCCCCGGCTGGTCATCTCCGCCTGATAAAACTTTCCGTTCTCAAACCTGATCTCTTCAGCGCAAGCCTGTCTCGATGACTGCTTTCTGTTCGTCTGTCTATGGTAAAAGACAAAGTACCTTTCACCGATCTTTATCAGACTCCCATGGGTATTTCCCGTATTATTCCTTGCGCTCTTTACATCAGAAATTCCCGACAGTCCGATATCGCCGTTGGAAACCAGAACTCCTCCAAAAGAAAATCCTCCTGTCGGAGAGTCTGAAACAGCATAGCATAACTCATGGCTGTTTAAAGAACTGTAGATAAAATAATACTTTCCGTCAAACTTCCTCATGGAACTTGCTTCCAGAAAAAGATGTCCTTCATACCCTTTTTTGTCGCCGTCTTCTCTGGCGCCGACTCCTATATAGACAGGTCCTGACTTTACAGTCAGCATGTCCGAGGTATCAATCTCGAAGCACATAGGGCCTTTATCTGTCGGCTTATTTCCCATAAGCAACAGTGGATTGTCGTTTTGAGCAAAACCCACATACATGTAGAGTTTTCCGTCGTCATCAAGAAAAACTCCCGGATCAAACATAAAGGGTTCGCCCTTAAAGCCCACCGGCACATCATCCGCATATTTCACATCGCCGTAATACTCATACTTTCCGGCAGGAGTATCACAGACTGCCACCGAAATCTTTTTTGTTCCGCCCATGAAATAGTAGAGGTAGAATCTGCCGTCCGGCCCCTGAACCATATCCGGCGCTGCCAGTCCAAATAACACCTTAGGTGGCCTGGCGCTTGGATCCTGCTGCCTTTTGTATATAACTCCTTCATATCGCCAATCCGACAGATCATCTACGGGTGCTGACCAGCAGACATAATCTCCCAGACAAAAAGAGATTCCGTTAAAAAGATCATGCGACCCGTAAATATACACTCTGTCACCGACAATATGTGGTTCTGCATCCGGAACATATTCCCAACTTGGAAGATATGGATTGCTCATAATTATTTGATAGGAACCCAGATTCCCTGTGCTTCAGCCTTCTCAACGATCTTAGGTGTATCGCCTTCCATGAATCCTGTCTTGTCCTCTGTAACCTTGCCGTTATCAAGAACAGCAACCTGCTCGTCGCCGTAGAAGTTGCAGTGTACTTCGTACTTCTTGCCATCTGATGATCTTGAAACTGTTGCAACGAACTGTGCTCCGATCTCTGTGATCTCATAGTCAACAAGTGTGTAATCCTGGTACTCTGAATTAGGATCATACTCTGCTGTAAGTCCAAGTCCGTCAAGAGCTGCCTGTGCCTCGGCCTTAGCCTCTGCTGAAACTCCGGCTGATGAGCCTGATCCGCAAGCTGTAAGAGCTGCTACTGCAAGTGTTGCTGCCATAACTACTGATAAGATTTTCTTTTTCATTTTTAATACCTCTCCTTAATTTTTGTTTTTATAGTTAACTGCAAAGATTATGCCTCTGCCTCGTTCTGTGGCATGAAGGAAGCAACAATAGCCACCACCATAGATGCCGCCATAAGAGCGCCTGATATAATAAGTGCAATTACCGTACTGATATCATCAAGTCCTGAAACTACGTATCCAAGCTGGTTTACCATTGGATTTACCGACCAGATAACTGCTGTTGCTGACAAAAAAGCTATAACCGCGGGAGCAAGAGTTGTAACAACTCCGACCTTTCCCACATAAGCTGCTGCGGAAACTGCAGCTGCTGCCAATAAGAGAACAAACACTATAGGAAGCTTGTACATAACACCTATATAGACAACGCAGGCAGCCAGCGCCAGTATTCCTGCAATTATTGTAAAGAACGCACCTCTCTTTTTACCCTGCTTCATCACTCATTCTCCTTTCTTCCTTCTCTTACTCCAAGGAAAGCAAACAGTGCTGTAAGAATTCCTGTTACGATAGCCACTCCTCCAAGCAGCATCTGATACCAGGTGAGTACGTGCTGAATCTTGGTTGTCTTGCTGATTCCGTTCATGGCATTTGAGCTTGCCAGGTTGTACATCCAGTACTTAAGGCTGTACTTCATCATCTGCTGGAACTGTGTATCCTTGGCGATCTTACTCTTTGAAGCAGCCATGGTTCCGATAACCGAGCTGTCATAAGCAGAAGTTGTAAGACAGTTTCCACCGCCTGCTGCAGTGATGTCTCTCCAGTTCATGTACTCTGTTCCGTTGATCATGTCGGTGTTGTACCAGCCTGTATATCCCCATTCGTTTCTTGCAATGTTTACAAGAAGGTTCTTGAAAGCACCGACATAAACTGTTCCTGCACGGTTGAAGGCTGTCATGATTCCCTGGCAGCTGTTTGAAGACATTACCAGTTGGAAGCATCTAAGCTCATTCTCTCTTGCAGCCTGCTCTGTCATAAAGGTTGATACGCCGGATCTGTTGGACTCCTGATGGTTGAAAGCAAAGTGCTTGGGCTCCATCTGGTTTCCCTTCTCCTCACCACCAACGCATACCGAAGTACCGATAAGTGATGTGAGCATCGGATCTTCTGAGTAATACTCATGGTTTCTTGCACAGTACGGTGTTCTGTGAAGATTCATGCCGGGTGCAAAGAGTGAACTCTCATTTGACCAAAGTGCATCTTCTCCGAAAAGAAGTCCTTCCTGATAAGCAAGTTCTGTGTTAAATGTTGCTGCAACGACAGGATCTGTAGGCATTGTAGCCATTGTATAGGTTGCCTTGTCATCCTTTGTTGTTGTATAAGTAGCCTCTCCTGAATTGGAGGTCGACCATCTGTAGGTATAGTCAGCAACCTGATCGCCTGTATAACCTATAGGGCCGTCATTTGCATAAGTTCTGCTAAGGAGGATGGAATCAACATTCTCTACGTCGTCTCCGCCTTTTTCTATGAACTGAATAGCTTCATCCAAAGTGATCTGATCAATGAGCTGATCCCAGGCCGGGTCATCAAGGTCTTTTACCCCTGCATAATTGCCGCTCTCATCAAGGTTGATCATGTCGAGGATTGTAAGTCCGTTATCTGCTCCCCATACTACGCCGTCGCCGTTAGCTGTAAGTTCGTAGTTGGCGTTATTAAGGCCTGTCATCATTGCCTCTACAGGAGTGATGGAATCTACTGTTGTCCATCCCTTTGTCCAGTCAGCTCTTGTAGTGTACTCTACAGTTCCCGGAATGAGATTGTTGATATCCATATCCTGGAGCTGGTTCTCAACATTTGCTGAATAGGTTGTTGTATCTGTAGCACCGAGGTTCCACTTGATGGCATTGTCTGCTGAAATGACTTCATCCTCAGCAATGCTTACAAGTCCGTCTGCGCTTCCTGTTTTCTTGGCAAGCACGTTGTTGATTGCCTCATGTGCGCCGTTTCCGATCGCGAAGTAATAATCGCCTGCTTCAAGCACCCATGCGCCTTCTGTTCCGAGAGAATTTGCACTTGTCTCGTCATAGCTTGCAAAGTATGATGCGTCAAAAGAGATTTCTACAGTCTCGCTCTCTCCGGGATTAAGCTTCTCTGTCTTGCCGATTCCGATCAGCTGGATAGCTGACTTTTCAAGGCCGCCCTCTGTATAAGGAGCCTGAACATAGAGCTGAACTGCAGATTTTCCGGCTACTGATCCGGTATTCTTTACAGTTACTTTTGCAGTGCTTTCTCCGCCAATCTCGACGTTTACACTCTCAAGCTTCTGCTCAAAGGTTGTGTATGAAAGGCCGTAGCCAAAAGAGTAGCTGACTTCGTTTTCGTAGTTCCAGGCCCTTCCGTTTGATGATCCCTCTTTTGCAGTGGCATTGCCCTGACCAAGGATCTCATCCTCATATCTTGTCTCGTAGTATTTGTATCCGTTGTAAATGCCCTCGCCCTCAACAACAAACCAGTCTGACTTGTTGTTTGAATCCATGGCACCTGATTCCTTTGAAGTTGATGCATTTGTGTAATTGTAAACACCAAAGTTGACCATGGCAGGTGAAGATGTTGAATCCACAGCGTAGGTATCAACAAGGTGTCCTGAAGGATTCTCGACGCCGGTAAGTACATCCACTACTCCAAGGAAGCCGTATGCTCCGGGATCTCCTGTCCACACGATAGCGTCGATGTCGCTGTCATTTTTCAGATCTTCAATCTCGATAGGATTGGATGTGTTGAGCATCACAATAACCTTGGTGCTGTGAGCCTTGGCATTTTCAATCATTGCCTTCTCATAGGTTGAAAGAGCCAGTGGCACATCGTAGGTATCTCCGTCGCCATCGGGAGATTTCATTGTAGTTGAATAATCTGCTGCCTCTGAACTTCCTCTGGAGATGAAACAGATGGCAACTGTGTTATCTGCTGATGAAAGAACTGAAGATGTGTAATATGAAGGATCCATCTCTCCAATTCCGTATACTGAAGGACTCTCGTAAATGGGTCCAAAGCTGGGCTGGATTACTCTCTTGCCGCTAGCCTGTGCAGACTCTGAATTGTAAAGATCTGTCATCTCAGTGTTAACAGAGATTCCTTTTTCCTCAAGTGCTTCGAGGATTCCGTAGGATTTCTGCCCTGCATCGGTATTAACCGTAACAGATGATCCGATCATTCCGCCAAGCACCGGATTTACGCTGTTCATTCCCCAAACTGTAACCTTGTCTGTGGTCTTAATGGGAAGCGCACTGTCTGTGTTCTTTAAAAGAACTGTTCCCTCTGCCCCGATTTGCTGAGCCAGTGCCTCTTTTGCCTCTACAACTTCAGCAAGTGTAGAGTAGGATGACTTGAAATAATCAGTATCCTGAGTTCCGTCACCGGTCTCAACCAGCTTTATGTTTGTTGTTCCAAGACGAGAGTTAATGAATGCTGCGTTGGCATTAACTATAGCCACACCGCCGATAGCGATGGTCATAAGTGATGCTGTTATTGCACTAAAACCTCTCCATTTTCTGTATGAATGTTTCCCTTTCATACGTCCCTCCTTTTATTTTGAAAGAAATTCTTTTCTCGATTGTCATGTTACTCTATAAAAACCGATCGTGATCATCATCTGCGTCATCTGCACATTTTTGAGCATGAACGGAAACCTTTGTGCAAATTCTTATGAAAGTCCCTTCCTCTTTTTGATCTCTTCCTGCTCCTTCTTAAGGTTCTTTTCCACAGTAAATGCAAGAATCAGAAGCGCGCAGATACCGTAGCAGATTGTCTCGATCCATATGTAGGAAACAGATAGCGCCATCCTTGCTGACTGACTCTGAACTCCCTCTCCGAAAACAAGCATCTGGTCAAAACCAAAGGCTGAAAGCAGTGCGTTAAGTATCGCAGATCCGATGGGAGTTGCTGCAACCATAAGTGATGAATAGATTGACATCGTAAGACCATCCGTCCTGAAGCCTGTCTTGTACTCGATGTGGTCGATGACATCAGCCAGCATCGCAAGGATCAGATAACAGGACGGGGATGAACCGAAGCACTTCAGTCCTACACCAATGCCTACCATTACGAGGTTTTCAGGGAAAAGACCTGCCAGAACTCCTCCCAGAAATCCGATGACCAGGAAAATAAATGTGGTCTTTGCTTTTCCAATCTTAGAAGCCAGGGGCATTACCACAACCACCGCCACTGCCATGGGAACTGCTCCTGCGATGGAAAGGATTGTCTGGGCGATTCCCCAGTCACCTCCCACAAGGTCAAGGCTTACGACCCACTCACAGAACTGGGTCATTGCTCCGTTTTTGATGGCGCCTGACCACTGGAAGAGCATGTAGAAAATAATGATGATCCACCACCATTTTTCGCTTGTCACTGCCTTAAGCTGCTCAGCCATTGACACGGTTTTTGCCGAAAGCTCTTTTCCCTTATCTGCTGCATGAAGATCCTCTTCAGTGACCCTCTCTCTTGTGAACTTGTACTGAAGGATGATCGTCAGTGCGGTAATGATGGCGACAAAGATCATTATCATCAGCCATCTGCTCTGGTCATTCTTTAGAATATTGGAAGCAAGAATCGGGAATACCATGGATCCTGTTCCCATAACTCCGAGGCCTGCGATGTTACTTAAGGAAGCCAGGGCGCTTCGCTGCTGCCCGTTTCTCGTGGACACGGGGACCATTGTTGCATTGGCTGTGTTGTAAATTGGATATGCCACTGAGTAGTAGAGATTGTAAGCCACCGCTATCCAGATCAGTTTGAGCGTCCCATGCGCCGGTACGATAAACATGAGTATCGATGCAATCGAGAGCGTGGCTGCCGAGAGAAGTATCCAGGGTCTTGCCTTTCCGGCCAGGACTCTTGTCTTTTCAATGAGCTGTCCCACCACCAGGTTTGCAATTATGATAAATATGGTTGAAACCAGTGGAAGCACTGTCAGAAACTTGTTTGATATTCCCAGCACTTCGTTAAGATATTTCTGAAGCATGCTGGTAAAAATTCCGGATGACAAAAGTGCGCCGAAGGGGCCTATAAGATATCCCAGGAGCATCTCGGGCATCCTTACGTCATCTGACTTTATGGCGCTTTTTAAAAGCGGATTTGACCAAATGTTTTTGTTCATTACGCGTTACTCCTTTTCCATGTTTATATCCTAGCAAAAAATATATTGAAAAAACTCTTGTCTGCGGAAACGGTAGATTTTTGTCGTGAACTGCAATTTTCGATTATAATTAGTTTATGGAGGAAAAGACATGTTACGACTGGCGATAGTTGATGACGACGCAGGATACAGAAAAGAGATTAGAGCGCTTCTTAAACAATATGAAGACGAATACGCAGAGCAGTTTCAGATCTCTGAATATTCAGATGGCGATGAACTTTTGGATGGTTACAAACCCGAGCTTGATATTATCCTTTTGGATATCGAGATGGAGTTTGTTGATGGTATGACGGCAGCCACAAGAATAAGAGAAGTGGATCAGGATGTGCTTATCATCTTTATCACCAACATGCCACAGTATGCCATCAGCGGCTATCAGGTGGGCGCTCTTGACTACATTCTAAAGCCGCTTAGCTACTACGCTTTTTCGCAGACCATGAAAAGAGCTATCGGACGCAGAAAGACCAGCGAAAAGAAATACATTGTAGCCGGCGAGCGTGGCATAAAACAAAAGATAGATGCCTCAGAAATTCTTTATGTTGAGGTCATAAATCACGACCTTATCTTCCATACAAAACACGGGAACATAAATGCAAAAGGCACCATGAAAGAGACCATGAAGGAACTGGAGGGACTTAACTTTTTCCAGTGCAACAAGGGATATCTTGTAAATCTTGAATTTGTGGATGCCATTACCGGAAATGATGTAAAAGTAGGCGATAACCTGTTGCAGGTTTCAAGGGCCAAGAAGAAGCCTCTTATTGACGCCCTCAACGAATATATGAGAAAGATGGGACACTGAAATGGATATAAAATTCCGTCTGATTTCAGAGCTTGGAAACACCCCCGGAGCATGGTATGCTGTGGGCTATTTTTTCTCGGCTCTCTTTTTTCTTCACTTTAATCACAATACAAAAAAGGGACTTCGCAAATGGCCTGCGCTCATTGCTCTGGGAATATTTCTTTTGGCTTTCATGCACCTTACAACCGGGTGCTATGGACTATACTTTGTCCTTGTCATGACCATTGTGGGGCTAACCATCTTTATGATCTTCCACCACTGCCTTGAGGGTGATTTTTGCAAAAAAGCTTATTACTCCGTAAGGTCTTTTATGCTGGGAGAATTCATGGCATCACTCGGCTGGCAGATATACTACTTCGGAGTTAAAAACAGAGGTGTTAAGTTTGATCTGCTTCACATGTGCATTTCAATGATCACAGTCTATGTCATAGTTTTCGGAATTGGTATTCTTTTGGAAAAGAGAAATGCCACTCGCAACAGGGAACTCATTATTGGGAAACGTGAACTCATTATGGTTGTCATCGTCATGCTCATTCTCTACAGCATAAGTAATCTCTCTTATGTTGTCGTTGGCACGCCTTTTACCACCCAGAACACACTTGAACTTTTCATGATAAGAACAGTCATCGACTTTATGGCAGTATCTCTTTTGTATCTTTATCACGAGCTCATGCTTCAGACTGTTGAGAGAATTGAAGCCGAGACCCTAAAGAGCATGTATGAAATGCAGTACAGCCAGTACCAGATCCAGGAAGAGAACATGGCTTTAGTAAATCAGAAATACCACGACTTAAAGCATCAGATCCTGGCTCTGAAAGCCGGCTCTTCCGAGGAAAACCAGGAGTACCTCGACCAGATGCTCGATGAGATAAGACACTATGAAACCAGCTACCAGACAGGAAACAAAGTCCTTGATACCATCCTTACGTCAGAGGCCATGAAGTGCCAGGCAAGAGGAATTGAACTTACCTGCGTTGCCGACGGCTCCATACTTTCATTTATGAATCCCATGGATGTCAGTTCACTTTTTGGAAACGCTTTGGATAACGCCATCGAAGGCGCAGAGAAGATCCCCGACAAGAACGAGAGACTGATTCACTTAACTGTCGATAAGCAAAAGAGCTTTGTCAGGATCTTTGTAGAAAACAGATATATCGGTAAGATCAGATTCAGACACAATCTGCCTCTTACCAGTAAAGCCGACACCAACTTCCACGGCTTTGGAATAAAGAGCATGAAGAGCATCGCAGAGAAATACGGAGGCTCAATCGTAGCCGTCGCAGAGGACGGCTGGTTCAAGCTCTCCATCCTCATCCCCTCTCAAAATTAATGAGCCCCGGGGACGGAGTCAGTGGCTCATTTTTGAGCCCTAGGGACGGAGTCAGGGGCTCATTTTTTTGAGCCCTGGGGCCGGAGTCAATGGCTCATTTTTACATATTTTCGTCAAGGAATATCTTGAGCCCGGAAAGTTCTTCGTCGGAGTACATGATATCTCCCGCATGGCCGGAGCCTTCTACGACTCTGTAAAAGACATTTCCCTCTCCCACAAGCTCTTTTACAGTATTATAAAATCTCTCGGACTGAAGAATCGGAACCGTGATATCGCAGTCTCCGTGAGCGATCCAGAATTTCACACCAAAGTCTTTAGAGATATTTTCTGCCACATAAGTGTAGATGTCGCTATAGGCCTTCTCTTCCTCGCTCATCTGAGACGTTTCTTTTCTCTGCCAGAATGACTCCACATCCGAATACCCTTCCATAACATCCGTGTGAAGCCACGAGTTGGCTATATTCACAACGAACTTCGGAACACCCAGCGTCTTCCAGTCATCGCTCTTATCGGTAAGTTCAACCGCTCCGTAGTAGTCGACGCAGATATCAACCTTCGCCGATAACTTCTCGCCGGTCCTCTCCTCGTACTCTTTCTGCTCGATGTATTCTACATCCATGAACTCATTGTCATTTGTAACCGATGCAGCCACTGCAAGATAGCCTCCTGCAGACTCTCCCCATATAGCGATGTGCTCCGCATCATATCCATACTCATCGGCGTGAGCCTTAAGGAACCTGACTGCTGCCTTGACATCACATAGAGCGCCCGGGAAAGGCTCCTCCTGAGCCAGTCTGTAGTTGATGGTCGCGCAGGCATATCCGTTGTCCCTGAAGTACCTGTACATGAGCTGCGCCTGCCTTGACTGGGAGTCGTTGGTAATAAAACCGCCGCCGTGAACCAGCACAAACAAATGTGGTGCATCTTCGTTTGTAGCAGTGTTCGGCACATATAAATCCAGGTACTGAGATTCTGAATCCAGGGCGTATGGGACCTTTATATAGCTCTTTCCACCGCTCCAGTCCGCACTCTCATCCATATCAACATGCATGGCCGTCATGTTTTTTATCACCATGTGCGCAGCACTTCTATATGCAAAAAGAACTGACGCAATAGCCAAAAGAAGTACCGCTGTAATTATTAAAATCCGTGAATTCTTATTCTTTCTCATCATCTCTCCCTCAAAATGAGCCCTTGACTCCGTCCCCGGAGCTCACAAATGAGCCACTGACTCCGTCCCTGGGGCTCATTTTGCAGGTGAAGGTGTGGTGGCCGTTTTCCAGGTGGTGGCTGCTTCCGTCAGGGAGGAAAAGCTGGCAGGTGCTGCCGACCGGGACATGTACTTCTATGGAAAAGACATCCCCGCTTACCTTCCAGGTGCTATCAATCTCTCCGTAGGGCGTATCAACTTTGCCGGAAGCAGAAGTGATTCCGCCGCCGATAACGGGTTTTATCCTAAAGCTCTTATACCCGGCAGTCACAGCCTCTATACCTGCAACTCTCCTGTAGAGGAAATCTCCCACGGCGCCGGAGGCATAGTGGTTGTAGGATATCATGGTCTCTGTCCCGTCATCTCCGATGGGGCAGGTTCCGTTCTCATCAAGGCCATCCCATCTCTCCCAGATTGTGGTTGCCCCCATCTTTACCTCGTAGAGCCATGAAGGGCACTGAGTATTGGTCAGCATATTAAAGGCTTCATCCTCATGGCCGTTATCAGCAAGCGCAAAAAGAATGTATGGCGTACCGGGAAAACCTGTGCCGATCTTGTAGTCATTCTTTTTTACAAGCTCTGCCAGATTGTTCGCTGCATTTGCTTTCTCTTTTCCCTTAAACATACCAAAGTAAATAGGAAGAACATAAGCCGTCTGGAACTCTTCCTTAAGCTTTCCATTTCCGTCGGTAAGATATTTCCTGTAGGCATCCGCCGCATTTTCTGAAACCTTTTTATAAAGAGCTTCATCCTCGCTCTTTCCAAGGATCCCTGCAATTTCAGACAGAAGGCTGGAAGTATTCGAAAGACTTGCAGTTGCAGTCCACTTCGATCTCTTCTGCCACTGACTCATCTTAGGAACATCAGGCGCAACCCAGTCTCCGAAGTGAAGGACAGACATGGTATTCCAGAGATGCCTTCTCTTCCCGAAGCTAAGAAATCCGGCCCAGAACCTGCAGGCATTCACATATTTTTTCATCATCTCATAGTTATCGATGAGTATCTTTTCATCCCCATCCGCCATGTACTGGGCATAGGGAACAAGGACCGAAGCATCTCCCCAAAAATCCACAGCAATAACAGGCATTGTCACGGGGAAACCGTAGCCCTGAGACGGTATGGTATTGGGAATTCCGCCGGTGGCTCTTTGCTCTGCGCGCATGTCTTTAAGCCACTTTTTAAGGAATCTTCCGCAGTCATAATTGTAAACAGCAGTATTTGCAAAAAGAGCTATATCTCCCGTCCAGCCCATCCTTTCATCTCTCTGTGGGCAGTCCGTGGGGATGTCGACAAAGTTGGATTTTGCTCCCCATCTGATATTTTCCTGGAGACGGTTTATCATTTCGTTAGAGCAGGTAAAAGATCCATTGTCTTTTACATCAGAATACAGCGCCCTTGCAGTCACTTTGATCCTGTCAGCACTGATCCCTTTTACGCTGACATAACGAAATCCCATGTAAGTAAAAGATGGGCAGTATTCCTGGTGACCATCTTTGCATATATATCTGATCCTCGCCTTGGCTGAGCGCAGAAAGTCCGTATTAAGCCTTCCATCGGGATGGAGAACCTCGGCATGTTTTACCTCTATCTCCTCTCCCTTATTGCCGTCAATTTCAAGATGTACAAGACCTGCAAAGTTCTGCCCAAAGTCGTAGATGATCTCATCCCCGGCAGTTCTTATGCTCACCGCTTCAAAGGTTTCATGCTCTCTTACGGGAAGTCCGTACTGAGCCTTAATGTTCGTAGTAAAAGGCAGATCATAAACTGATGCCTTTTTAAAAGACATTTCTCCTTCGCCTATCCTTGCGTCATATTCCTCGCCGTCATAGATGTCCGCAGAAAGGACAGGACCGCCCAGTGCAACCTCCCAGGAAGCATCTGTCGCGATCACTTCTTTTGTTCCATCTTCAAAAAGGATGTGAAGTTCGCACAGAAAGCTCTGCTTATCCGCTGTCACCCTGTTTACTCTTGAAAAGACAAATGAGCCGACAGCCCAGCCTCCGGATAAAGTTGCCAAAAGAGTGTTAGTCTCTTTTAACATGTCTGTAACATCATAGGTCTGGTACTGAAGATTAGTCTTGTAGGAAGTAAATCCCGGAGTCAGGAAATCCTCTCCAACTTTACTTCCATTGAGGTCGAGCCTGTACATTCCAATGGCTGTTGAGTAGATCACAGCTTTACTTACTTTTTTATCAGTCGCGAACTTCTTTCTAAAAACCATGACTTTGGGAGATATCTTTTTCTCCTTAAAGACATATTCTCCGTCAGTGATAAACTGTCCGCTCCACGGGTCATGCATCTTGCCTGTTGCAAAAGATATGCTCTTTTCTGCCATGTCTCCGTTATCTGCCTCGGCTATGAGCTTTGCGCTGTACTCGCGCATTGAACTAAGTTCTGGGCCATCATAGGTATAGCTGCCGTCGGATAATATCTCTTTTTCATAATCTCCAATCACGAGCTTCTGGGATACGATAGTCGTTCCATTTCTGTCACTATCATAGTTCCAGGCAAAGACAGGATTTTCATTGTCCGTAACGCAGCCTCTATCAAGTTCTTCAACTGTAAACTTTTTTATCTGTAACATCTTTGTTTTTCCTTATGCTGTAACAGGTATTTCGCAGGTATATTCTTTGCCGTCTGACCCTGTAGCTGTAATGGTTACCTTGTCGGCATCACCCGCTCTTACTATCGCGAGCATTTCTCCGTAGTAGGTAAAGGTCTCATCTTTTAAGTATCCATCAGGATTGTAGGGGCATCCGTTTCCGAGCGCCACAAGCTCTCCTCCTGATACGCTCACCTTGATCCTGTCTTTTTCCATTGGTTCCCATACGCCGTTTGAATCGGTAAGCGAAAGCCTTACGTAGGAAAGGTGACCTTTTTGAACGCTGTCTTTTTCTGGTTTTATGGTAAGCTGTGTGTCATCCTTTGCTGTTGAAAGCTCATCTCTTCCAATCTCATGGCCGTTCTTATCGTAGGAGATTGCCACGATCTGACCGTTTTTGTAAGGAGTCTTAAAGCGGAAGATGCAGTCTTTTCCTTTCTTTCTTCCGACTGAAACTCCGTTTACAAAGAGCTCAACATCCTCGGCTCTTGCATAAACTTCGACACTTGCTTCATATCCTTCGCAGCCTCTGTAGGACCAGCTTCTGATAGCATCCGAGAGTTTCCATGCGGAAGGTGAATGCTTACCTTTCTGATATACGGGCTTAACTGCGATGATAGGGCCTTTCTCTCTGTCAAAGGCTACCCTTGTATAATATGCTTCACCGATCTCTTTTCCCGTGATGTCGAGTCTGCCTGAGCCGGCAGTAAGCCAGCCTGCCTGGTCGCAATCTGCAGGCGCGTAATCCTCATACTCCCAGGAACCTATGCCTGCTTCTCCAATGTAATCCTGACCTGCCCAAACAAAGTCTCCGACTACGCCGGGATGTCTTTTTGCAAATTCATAAAACTTGTAGGCGTCCTTACAGAAGGTCTCGCTTCCAAGGATCAATCTTTCGGGATATTTCTTAAGGTCTTTTTTATATCTGAGAATTCCGTAGTTGTAGCCTGCAATGTCCATATTTGCGTAGGCATCTCTGGTCTTTACGTCGCATGGATAGATGGTTGCGCCCATCTTCATGAAGGTATCGCCAAACAGTCCCGCCATCTGATTGTAGAATTCGCTGCCCACGGCCTTCTTTTTCTTTGCGCCGTTCTTTGCGTCTTTTTCCGCCTTCTCATCGCTGTAGATTCCCATTCCCATTGAGAAGAGGAAGTTGAAAAAGATATTTACGCCGCAGCTGACAGGCCTCGTCCAGTCAAGATTGTGAAGGAGCAATGTCATGTCTTCTGTCAGCTTGATGCCTCTCTCCTGGCCGGTCTCAGCAACTTCGTTTCCTGTTGAGTACATGATAACGCTTGGGTGGTTGTAGTCCTTTTCAACCATGGACTTAAGGTCTTCCCTGTAATTCTTCTCCATAAGAGTTGCGTAGTCATACTTGTTCTTGTGGATGTACCACATATCAACATACTCGTCCATCATGTACATTCCGTACTTGTCGCAGGCGTCGAGCAGATATTTGGAGCAGGGATTGTGAGCGCTTCTGATCGCGTTGTAGCCCCACTTCTTAAGAAGTTTTACTCTTCTCTCCTCCGCGTCAGGATCTGTTACTGCGCCAAGAAGCTGGTTGTCCGAATGAATGCATGCGCCTCTTAAAAGGATACGCTTTCCGTTTACTCTCATTCCGTGCTCTCTGTCCCAGGTAAGAGTCCTGATGCCAAAGGTAACCTCCTCGATGTCTTCCTGATATTTTACTTTGAGGGTGTAGAGCGCAGGGCTTTTTGCACTCCATAAGAGGACATCTTCAAGTTGTACAATCGCCTCTTCATCTGACTGTTCAACCCCGCTGTTGATCACGTCGCCGTCTTTTGAAAGGATTGCAAACTCAAACGGGCCGTGAGTTGTGGTCTCTGCGCTTATTCCAATCAACGCACTTCCACGGGTATAGGTTTTGTCAGAAGCCTTTACATCGATTGTCCTGACCCTTATGCTGTTTAACTCTATGTGATCTTTGTCTGCGACATACATCCATACAGGTCTGTAGATTCCGGATCCTGAGTACCATCTGCTGTTTGGCTGATCTGCATTGCGGACAATGACTTTTATCTCGTTAGCATTCTCTTTTTCCTCACCGAACTTAAGATTATCCGGTGCAAAAGACCTCTCGGTGTAGCCATAGTCCCATCTTGCTGAAAGCTTCCCGTTTATGTAGATTTCAGGTGAGTGATAAGCTCCCTCAAACTCAAAGATTATATCCTTGTCAGCATAATCTTCGGGAAGGTTAAAGGTCTTTTTATACTCATAATCATGGCCCTCAAAATAGCCAAGATTGTGTATTCCCGGGTTATCTATGCTCCTCTTCTCGCACAGCATTGCATCATGCGGAAGCGTTACTTCTTTGTAGGTATCTTCCACATCAGCTCTTTTATATGTCCAGTTCTTTCCAAAATCAATCTTCTGCATCTTCATATCCTTTCTGAAATGATCCCCAGGGACGGAGTCAGTGGCTCATTTATGACCCCCAGGGACGGAGTCAAGGGCTCATTTTTCTTGATGATATAATTCTAATGCAAAAAATGGCGCCCTGCACATGCAGAGCGCCAACTGTCATTTTTATAGCACAATCCGTAATCGACTTAAGAATATCAGAAATCAACTTCTGTGTCGTAGTAGCAGCACTTAAGGAGTTTCTCCATCTCTTCCTGGCTGGGCTGACGAGGATTGGATCCTGTGCAGGCGTCAAGAATAGCGTTTGCTGCGATGTCGTGGAGTCTGTCAAGGAATACGTCCTCAGCAACAAAGCCCTGCTCTGCAGGAAGACCGTCTGCACCGTAGTTCTTGATGCAGTGAGGAATGTTGAGGTCGTCATTCATCTTGCGCAGATACTCGATGAGAAGCTTAACCTTCTCGTCATCGTTTGATCCGCCGAGGTTCATGTAATCAGCGATAACGCCGTAGCGCTTCTTGGCTGTCTCGTCCTTGGCGTTGAATGCGATAACCTTAGGAAGGTACATAGCGTTTGCTGCGCCATGGATGATGTGTGCACCCTTGTCGGCAAATACAGCACCGGTCTTGTGTGCCATTGAATGAACGATTCCGAGAAGAGCATTTGAGAATGCCATTCCTGCAAGACACTGTGCGTTGTGCATTGCATCTCTTGAATCCATATCGCCGTTGTATGACTTAACCAGGTTAGCCTGGATCATCTCGATTGCATGGATTGCAAGTGCGTCTGTGTAGTCGCAGTTAGCTGTTGAAACATAAGCCTCGATAGCGTGTGTGATCGCATCCATACCTGTGTGAGCAACGAGCTTGATAGGCATTGTATGTGTGAGCTCGGGATCAACGATGGCAACATCAGGTGTGATCTCGAAATCAGCTATAGGGTACTTGATACCCTTGTCATAATCAGTGATGATTGAGAAAGCTGTAACCTCTGTAGCTGTTCCTGAAGTTGAAGGAATAGCACAGAAATGAGCCTTTGTGCGGAGCTTAGGAAGTCCGAATACCTTGCACATATCCTCGAATGTTGTCTCGGGATACTCGTACTTGATCCACATAGCCTTGGCAGCATCGATAGGTGATCCGCCACCGATTGCTACGATCCAGTCAGGCTGGAACTTCTGCATAGCCTCAGCACCCTTCATAACGGTCTCAACTGAAGGATCGGGCTCGATACCCTCAAACAGTTCAACTTCCATACCTGCTTCTTTAAGGTAATCCTCTACCTTCTGAAGGAATCCACCTTTCTTCATTGAGCTTCCACCAACGCAGACGATAGCTCTTTTACCCTCAAGTGATTTAAGCGCCTCAAGTGCGCCCTTCCCGTGGTAGACATCCCTCGGCAGTGTAAAACGTGACATAAGAAAAAACCCTCCTTTGAAAAATATTGTTAAATAAATAACGTAACCCTTCTCTTATTATATCATTTTTTCAGAAATAATGTAGGGTTTTATCCAAAATGTCAGTCAATTTTTTGGTAAAAGACATTTCTATCAATCTTCAATGTAGGAGTACTTCCTGATAAACCCTCTGGAAACCAGACACATTACAACACCGGCTATGCCCAGTATGAGCATCATAAGAGCAGCTCCCGAGCCTTTACCCGTACCAAACAACGTGGTCCAGAAAGCGCTGCCGGCTCTGATAGTCATGAACGGTTCGCAGACCTTGTCAACAAAGAGCCCTCCCAGGAAAAGACCTATCGGAATCGTGAAGAACTGCAGTGTATTTCTGCACGCATATACCCTTCCCTGAAGTTCAACAGGTATGGTGTTTCGCATGATGACGTTCTGATTGGCCGCCATGAGCGGAACAAAAAACCATCCAATAAACTGTCCGATGCACCATATCACCGGGTTTTCTGAAAACGCCAGTACGAAGTTTTCCGTTCCCAGGGAAAAGAGCATTGTGAGGAATATCACTCTTACCCTGTCCTTGGGCTTTGGAAGAACAGTCGGCAAAAAGCTGCCTACAACCATAGCTATTCCGGAACATGCAGTAACTATTCCAAAGACACTGTTTCCTGCTTTTGGAATCACCAGTGCCGGAAGCACTGCATCAAACGCAGATGCAATCAGGTTAACTCCCGACATGAACAATATCACATGGAGTATCATCGGTGTCTTTTTCAAAAAGACAAGTCCCTCTTTTGCAAGCGTCAGAACATTTCCTTCTGAGTTTGCCTTGCTGCTGATTTCGGGAATTCTCACGAAAAGCAGCAGTGAAAAGAAGGCAACGGCAAAGGTCAGAAGGTCAACAGCGATAACAACATCAAGCCCCGCCAGCGCATAAAGAGACGCTGAAATGATCGGGTTTCCGATTGATACAAGTGATCTGCTCAGTTGCTGAAGCCCGCTTGTCTTTTGATAATCGTCTTTGGGCACAATAAGCGTGTATGCTACCTCGGAAGCCGGCTGCTGAACGGTATTCATAAGTCCCGACACCATGTTGATGGCATACAGATGCCACATGGACAATAGGTCCGTCTTATAAAGCACAAATACAAGTACCGTTGTAAGTGCCGCAAACAGGTCGCAGATAAGCATGGTTTTCTTTTTATCAAACTTATCTGAAAGTGCGCCGGCAAAAATGCTCATTATAACGTACGGCGCATAAGTGCAGATTGTCAGCGTCGCTGTGCTCAGCGCCGATCCTGTCTTTTCATAAATCCAGAGCGTAAGCGCAAACTGCGTTATGGCACTTCCAAGCTGTGACAGGCTCTGTGTACTCCAAAGTACGTAGAAGTCTTTTAGATTCTTTATTCTGTTTTTCATTTTAATTCGCTCCTTTTTCCTGAATTATCTTGCTGAAAAAGGAGCATTTGCACTGCAAATGACCATCTTTATGCCTCCTGTTCCGGTTTTATTACTCTTCTGTTATTTAGTAATTTCGCTTTACTTTGATGCTTAGCATCTTGTCGGGAATAACTCCATGTCGACACAGTCCCATGGTCCGTAGGGCGTGTTTATGACGTGTGCACCATACTCGGTAAACCCTACTGCTTCATAACATTTCCTGGCTTTTGGGTTATTGACGAAAACGCCCAGGTCGATCCTGGTGGCGGTCAGATTCTCTTTTACATATTCTATTGCAAGCTTCAGCATCTCCTGCCCGTAACCCTTTCCGCGAATCTCCGGGTCCACGATCACGAAGCCGAACCTGACTGAAGAATCATCGTTTTCGTTGGGATACCTTATGATCAGGTGTCCTATGACATTGTTATAATCATCTATTGCCGTCAGCGGAAAGAATCTTCCGATCCCTATCGCCGGAGCGTAGTTTTCATCTACGCTGTCAGGTTTTAGCGGAAAGAATCCGTACCTGTCCGCTGACCATCTGTATAGCTCTTCCTCAGTGCGCAACCAGGTTGCTATTATTGGGGAATCACTTTTCTTGTATGCGCGTAGTTTCATGGGGTTATGCCTTTCTTCAGCTTGCTTTGTGCGTCTTGCTTTATTTTTCTTTCTTTATTTGTCTTACTTTGTTCATTTCACGATTAAATCTCTTTTATCTATGGTAGCAGAAATCTGTTCTTGCGTCACAAGTTATGGATGATTATTGGATGATTGTTGGATGACTGTTGTAAAAGAGGTTGTCCCGGTATTTTACCTGTCAACAATGATTGCAACCCTACTTCTGCCATAAATTTGTCGCGAAATTCGGATTGTGCAAAACTCTTTTACCTGTCAATTAAGCACGAA
>NZ_KE384205.1:435150-535241 GCF_000424525.1 Butyrivibrio sp. FCS006
TTCTGGTCAAAATTCAGATTGTGTAAAATCCTTTTACATGTCAAAGAAGGGAAAACGTGCCAATCTGCCACAAATCTCTGCTGGGAATAGCCCCTTCTGCTTGCTTTTCTCATGTCCCGGAGGCGAGAACCTACTATTCTGCCACAAATTCCAGCTGGGAAAAGACCCTTTTGCTTGATTTTCTCATGTCCCGGAGGCGAGAACCTACCGTTCTGCCACAGATTCCAGCTAGAAAAAGACTCTTCTGCTTGATTTTCTCATGTCCCGGAAACGATAACCTACCGTTCTGCCACAGATTTCAGCTAGGAAAAGACTCTTCTGCTTGCCTTTCTCATGTCCCGGAGACGATAACCTACCGTTCTGCCACAGATTCCAGCTGGGAAAAGACCCTTTTGCTTGATTTTCTCATGTCCCGGAGGCGAGAACCTACCGTTCTGCCACAGATTCCAGCTAGAAAAAGACTCTTCTGCTTGATTTTCTCATGTCCCGGAAACGATAACCTACCGTTCTGCCACAGATTTCAGCTAGGAAAAGACTCTTCTGCTTGCCTTTCTCATGTCCCGGAGACGATAACCTACCGTTCTGCCACAGATTCCAGCTGGGAAAAGACCCTTTTGCTTGATTTTCTCATGTCCCGAAGGCGAGAACCTACCGTTCTGCCACAAATTCCAACTGGGAATAGCCCCTTCTGCTTGCTTTTCTCATGTCCCGGAGACGATACCACACCGTTCTGCCACAGATTTCACCCAGAGCAAACGCAGCGACAAGACAGCAAGGAGTCAAAGAGAACCGTCCCCATTGACTCCAAAAATGAGTCAATCTGAAACGTCCCCAGTGACTCAAAATGAGTCAATCTGAAACGTCCCCGGTGACTCAAAATGAGTCAAACTGAAACGTCCCCGGTGACTCAAAAAATGAGCCCCCGGGGACAAGGCGTTCCCGAGGGCTCTATATATAATTAGGAGTTATGCAATATCTGTATTACTGAAGCTTGGTTGTCTCGCCTGCTTCGAACATTTCCTGTCTCTCGTCGATGATTTCCTGGTAACCTGCATCGAGGTACTTCTGTGAAAGCTCATCGTAAAGAGCATCGAACTCATCAGGCTTGCACATTACAAGCTGATCACGGTACTCAGGATAGATCTCTTCCTTGAGTGATGTGCCGTACTCTGTTACTGACTCAAGAGCGCCACCGAAGAGGCAATCTACGTTTACGCTGCCAGCTTCATAGAGTGCAAGCTGTCCCTTGTAGTTAGCAAGGATGTCCTCGTAGAAGTCCTGAGGAAGTCCCTGAGGATTGATAGCCTTGATATCAGACTCGATGTCACCGAATGACTTGGAAGCTGTAACAACCATCCAGTAGTCAACGTTATTGTTGTGACCCTGCTGCTCAGGAAGACCTGACTGATCACCAACTGCTACAGGATTTCCGTTCTCGTCATAGTTGAAGTTAACACCCTCGATACCCCATGTCATTGTGAAGAGGTTCTCGTCCTGAGCCATCCACTCAAGGTACATCTCACCGGCCTTAACCTCGTCAGGTGTTGCATTGTTAGCAAAGCCAACCATTGCGCCGAAGATGTTGTTAGGTCTGAATGCGTTGCTTGATCCCCATGTCTCATCCTTTACAAGCTTGCTGTCGCATACCATTACGCCAAGCTCTGCATCAGGGTTGTTCTCATAGAAAGAGTTAAGAACATCCATTGTTGATGAAACGTAACCTGACCACTGGAATGCCTTACCGTTGATGAAGTCAGCGTTTACATCATCTGTGCTTCTGAGGTAGTACTCAGGGTTGAGGTAACCATCGTTGTAGAGCTCGTTGTTCCACTTAAGAAGCCTCTTCTGTGCTTCTGTTGAAAGAGCAGGAACCTGGTAGTCACCTGTTGTGCACCATGTGAGCTCATCCTGAGGGTAATCTCTGAATGAGTAGTTCTGGTCAGCGCCGGCACCTGCTACCTTTGATCCGCTCATAGGATACTGATGTCCGTTCTCAACCATCTTGCCAAGAGCCTCAAGGAGCTCTGTGTTTGTTGCAGGATATGATCCGTCATAGCCGGCTTCCTTGAGCCAGTCTTTACGATACCATGTTACGAATGTGTAGTTTGTGTTACCGTAAGGTCTCTTACCAAGAACGATGTAGTCCTCACCGTCAAACTGTGTGTAGCCTGTAAGGCCGTTCTCTTCCATGTTTGCCCAGTATGTAGGAGCGATTGTCTTGAACTGCTCGAGATCAATGGGCTGAAGGTATCCGTCTGATGCCCATGTAGCAAGCTTGTCATAGTCGTACTCCATGCAAAGAGTAGGAAGTGTGTTTGTTGAAGCAAGCATAGCGTAGTCAGTCATAACGTCTGAACGTGTGATGCCTACATATTCAACCTTGATGTTGTACTTGTCACCGAAGTTCTCCTGAACCCAGTTTGTCCAGTAGTTGTTCTCAACGTCTGAGCATCCGTTTCCGTTATCTCCTCTGTCGTAAACAGCTACTCTAAGAGTAACCTGATCTGCAAATGGCTCAAATCCGTCAACTCCGGGAACCACGTCTGCTGCTGCCTCTGTAGTCTCAGCTGCAGGTGCCTCAGCTGCAGGTGCTTCTGTTGCAGTCTGTGTGTCTTCTGACGCTGTAGGAACAGGTCCGTTGTTGCCACAAGCTGCAAGCCCCATTACCATACTAGCTGCAAGTATGGCTGATAATACTTTCTTCTTCATAGTAATCCTCCTTTTATTTTAAACAAAATTGTTTTCCCATAGTGTATTAGCCCTTCACAGCCCCTATCATAGTACCTTGTACAAAGTATTTCTGAAGGAACGGATATATTATGATGATCGGTACAGTTACGAACATGATGCATGCTGCCTGCAGTACTTCAGGTGTTGCTTGTGTGATTCCGCCGGTATCTGCCAGTGATGCGTTCTGAGCCTCTGTGGCAGATGCAACAAGCTGATAGAGTTTGTACTGGATCATCTTGAGCTCTGAAGATCTTGTGTAGTACATGTTGTCTGCGTATGCATTCCATCTTCCTACTGCATAGAAGAGTGATAGTGTAGCCAGGATTGGCTTTGAAAGAGGAAGCACGATCTTCCAAAGAATCTGGAAGTTTGTTGCGCCATCCAAAAATGCTGATTCCTCCAAGCTGTCAGGAATTGTGCTCTGGAAGAAGTTCTTCATGATCAGCATGTTGTATGGTGAATAGATAAGTGGCAGTATCAGTACCCAGGCTGTATCCAGAATTCCAAGTTGGTAATAAAGGATGTACTGAGGGATGATACCTGCTGAGAAGTACATAGGCACCATGAGGATGAATGCCAGAACTCCTCTTCCTTTAAGTCTCTTTTTTGAAAGCGGATACGCTGCACAGGTGCAGACGATCATTCCAAGAAGAGTAAACACAAGTGTGATGATCACTGAAAATATCATTGAGTAAGTCATTGAGCTGTCTGCAAATACCTGCTTGAATGCGTCGAAGGTGATGTCCTTTGGCAGGAAGTAAACTGACTGGCTCATTACTGCCGTGTTACCTGAAATTGATTTGGCTGCTACGTGTAAGAACGGAAGCACGCAGGTTGCACAGAGCAGGATGATGACAAGCATCATGATGGCGTCGCTTATTCTGAATTTATTGACAGCATGCGCTCCGCCGGCGGAGAAACTTTCTTCTGCCGCATTTATTTCTTTTTTCTTAGCCACGATTAAGTTCCTCCTATAGTAGTCCGTCTTCGCCAAGCTTCTTGGCTATTCTGTCTGATAAAAGAACCAGTGCAACACCGATAACTGATTGGAAAAGGCCGACGGCAGTAGCCATACTGAACTTGTTATTTCCAATACCTTTATTGAAGATGTACACAGCCAGCTGATACTGGAACTCTTTTACCTGTGTATTTCCAAGGGATGTAAGTCTCTCAAGGTTACTTCCCATTACACGTCCAAGGTTCATGATGAGCAGTGTTACGATTGTGCTCCTGATTCCCGGAAGTGTTATATGAAGCATTCTCTGCCAGCGGTTTGCACCGTCGATCATGGCCGCCTCATACTGTTCTCCGCTGATACCGGTAATAGCTGCCAGGTAGAGGATCGTGCCCCATCCCATGGACTGCCACACTCCGATGAGCAGGTAAGTTATTGCCCAGTGCCATTTCTCATTGAGGAACGGAATTCCCTGGGTGATCATTCCCATCTTCATCATGGCGATGTTTACAAGACCACTTGTTGGCTTGAACATTGTAAGTGCCACGCTTCCGATGATGGCCCAGGATAAGAAGTGAGGAAGGTAAAGAATTGTCTGTGAGACCTTCTTGAATCTCTTATACCTGAGTTCGTTGAGGATCAATGCCAGGATGATCGGCATCGGGAATCCAACGAAAAGATCAAGCAAGTTAAATACTATTGAATTTCTAAGGGCTCTTGAGAAGTCCGCATCTCTGAATACTTTTCTGAAGGTATCAAAGCCGACCCATTTAGAACCCGCATAGCCTTTGGCAGGTTTGTAATCCATGAAGGCCATTCTCAGACCCGGATATGCGCCAAAGCTAAATACTACAACCAAAATAAGTGGAATGAGCAGAAGAAGATATAACTGCCAGTCTCGTTTTAGAGAATGCTTCCAGCTTGAACTGGTAGCGACTGCTCCCCTACTTTTATTTTTTGCTCCCATATCTCTCTCCCCTTTCTATGGACAATACTAAAGTAATTTATCTCTCCCATCTAATCACTTAGTCAAAAAAGCTATGCATTTTCACCCATTTATTTTTCAAGTTTATTGTTGATATGTTTATTATTTACACTTAATCGTTTTCGATTTTATACATTTTGCACAAAGCCATTTCTCCTCTGGGCACAAAATAAAAAGAGCCTCAAGGACTCTTTTTATTCATCCATTATTCACTATATATGTATATTTACTTTCTTGATTCCGTAAGCTTCTCAGCCTGTGTCCAGCCTGTATACTTCATTATTGAGGCATTGTCGATCTTGACCATCTTGCGCCTCCACTCTCCGGGCTGAGCGCCCATCTTCTCAGAGAAATGCCTGTTAAAGCTGGATACCGACCGAAATCCCACCTGCTCTGATATAGAAAGGATCGACTCCTCTGTGGTCCTAAGAAGAATGCAGGACTGAAGGATCCTCGTGGTGTTGAGATAGTCCAGAGGACTTGTCTGCATGATCTCGTGGAACACCCTTCTGAAGTGGGTCTGGCTTAAGTGGCACATATTCGCCAGATCTTCTATAGGGAAGTTTAACATGTAGTTTTCCCTTATATATTCAAGTGCCGGCATGATGGCAATATCGTTGTCATGGGCAGCTCTCTGAGCGATGCTCTGCTTCTTTTGCCCCGCATAGACTCTCATAAGTTTCATAAAAAGAGATAACATAAGACCCTTAACTGCTATCTGATAATTCATCTCCTTGTTCACAAGCTCAGACAGTATCTGGGTTACAAGGCTGTAGATCTCCTTGTGCTCGGAGCCGTGCAGTATCATCTGAAGATTCTGAGTCATATCATAATATATCTCCCCATATGGCGAAGATGCGCCAAATATCCCTTTAAAGAGATCATCGGGATTCAGGAAAATATATGACCACAAGCTCGATTCACCCTTGGTACTGTAGGATGTATGAGCAACGTTCCTTGATATAAAGGTAACATCCCCTGCCTTAAAGGGCACAGGCTCATCCGCAAACTCAATAAATCCGCTGTCCTGGTGGCATATACCTATCTCCAGGCAGTTGTGGAAATGGAGCTTGCCGGACTTGACGTCAGAGATATACCATCTGTCTCCGGTCAGCACCAGTACGGGAAAGTTGATGGGAAGTTCGTAATTTCTGTATTCAATTACTGTTTTCTTGGGCTTTGACATAATCTTTTCCTTAATTTAATAAATATACAGTTCCATTTGGCAAAAAACACGCCTAATAGAAATTCTAACCTCAAATAGTTGAAATTGCAAAGTTTTTGTTAGTATATGGAGAGATTTTTCGACCATATGAAAATATACTTTTTGTAAAATAACCATAAAGGGGCGAAATTATGGGCAATCTTATATATGACAAAAAAGAAATTGAGGCTGCGATCGACGCTATTGTAAAGCGCACCATGAGAATGGATCTCACCTGGGACTGGCCCGGAGGAGTAGCTTATTACGGCGTTTGCGAGGCTTTTAAGGCCACAGGAAATGAGGAATACATCCTTGCTCTCAAGGATAGGATCGATGAGTATATTGAGCTCGGCGTTCCATCTTTTACTGTAAATACCTGCGCCATGGGACATGCTCTTTTGTCACTGTATGAGTACTCAGGCGATGAGAAATACCTGGATATCGCAAAGAGCAAAATCGACTATCTCGAGAATGACGCCCTTAGATTTGGCGACAATGTCCTTCAGCACACAGTCTCGGTAAACAACGATTTCCCGGAGCAGTGCTGGGCTGACACGCTTTTTATGGCAGCGTTTTTCCTGCTTAGAGCAGGAGTCCTTTTAAAAGATGAAAAACTAATTGACGATGCTCTAAACCAGTACTACTGGCACATCAAATATCTTCAGGATCCGGCGACAGGTCTTTTCTATCATGGCTACAACAACATCACCAAAGACCACATGTCAGGGTTCTTCTGGGGAAGAGCAAATGCCTGGGCAGCCTACACAATGTCAGAGGTTGGTCGCATTCTTCCGGAGTGCTACTTATACCCTAAGTTCCTCGACATTGTCGGCTCACTGAACGAACAGCTTGCAAGCATCAAGCTGCTGCAGACCGATGACGGCCTCTACAGGACCATCCTTGACGATGAGGAGTCCTATGAGGAGATATCAGCCAGCTGCGGAATTGCTGCTGCCATGATAAACAAGGGCAATCCTCTTCACATCAAATACATCAACAAATCAACCAAAGGTATCCTTAAGAACGTATCACCTGACGGAAGAGTTTTGAACGTCTCCGGTGGCACAGCTGTCATGAAGGACAGAGACGGATACCGTGGTATTTCCAGAGACTGGATCCAGGGTTGGGGACAGGGTCTGGCTCTTGCATATTTCGCAGGCATCTTAAACTACGACAAGATCAGAAGCGACGGAGCACTTTAATTATTCGGGGGTTAACAAAAATGGACAACATCTTAAAGCACACACAAGGGGGCTTCACTCTGCCCGGGGAAGCAGGATATGAAGAGCTTACCCTTGATTTGGCTAAAAAATGGGGCGCAGATGTTATCAGGGACAGTGACGGTACTGTTCTTTCAGATGAGATTACAAATTCAGGATATGGGATCTACTCCACTATCTGCATAATCAGGGATCACAATGAATGGGCGAGGAAGAACCCGGACAAGCTCCAGCAGACCTTCCTCACAACAGCTCCCAAGGTTGCAGAGGATTCAATTTTAACCTTCCACCTGATGGATGATTTCTTTGATCAGCAGTTTAAGATCAACGACAGCGCTGACTCAATGAAATACTGGCAGGTCTATGACCGCACCACAGGAAGGGAAGTCAACAGAAATTTCTGGACCTATGAGAAAGAGGCTCAGAATGTCATAGTTAACAACATCATTCCATGGCACAAATATACCGTGAGCTTTTTGGCTTACAGAATCTGGGAAGAGATTTCCATGTACAACCACGTGACCAACAACTGGAACAAGGAGCATCTGATGCAGATCGATCCTGTATATCCCCAGACCAGAGAGTACCTAAAGGACTGGCTTACAAACTGGTGCAAGGATCATCCGGCCACAACAGTTGTACGTTTTACATCCATGTTCTACAACTTCGTATGGATGTGGGGGAGCAGCCCAAGAAACCGCAATCTTTTCACCGATTGGGGTTCCTACGACTTCACCGTAAGTCCCAAAATGCTGGATGACTTTGCGGAGAGCTACGGATATAAGCTCACAGCCGAGGATTTCATAAACACCGGACTTCTTCACCCAACGCACCTTCCGCCTGTCAAGACACAGAGAGACTACATGAACTTTGTAAATCAGTTCGTTGTTTCCTTCGGAAAAGAGCTTGTGGACATCGTTCACAGCTTTGGCAAAAAGGCATATGTCTTTTACGATGACAGCTGGGTTGGTATTGAGCCATACGGTAAGCGCTTTAAGGAGTTTGGTTTTGACGGACTTATCAAGTGCATCTTCTCCGGCTATGAGGTAAGACTCTGCGCAGGAGTTGACGTTCCGGTTCATGAAATAAGGCTTCACCCTTACCTGTTCCCTGTGGGGCTTGGCGGACTTCCGACTTTCTCAAAGGGCGGCGATCCGGCCAGGGATGCAGCTCTTTACTGGAGAAGCGCCCGTCGTGCTCTTCTTCGTGCCAAAATAGACAGAATAGGTCTTGGCGGATACCTTCACCTGGTGCAGGATTTCCCGGACTTTGTAGAATATATCGCAACAATCTCAGATGAGTTCAGACAGATAAAAGAGCTTCATGAAGAAGGCGCACCTTACGTCCTCCCGATCAAGGTCGCAGTACTTCACTCATGGGGAAAACTGCGTAGCTGGACTTTGTCAGGCCATTTCCATGAAACCTACATGCATGACCTGATCCACATAAACGAGACCCTCTCCGGTCTTCCCGTCGATGTTACATACATCGATTTCGACGACTTAAAGAGCATGGATCTAACGGATATAAATGTCATCATCAACGCAGGTTCTGCAGGAACAGCATGGTGCGGCGCAGAGAGTTGGAATGACCCGGTTGTGGAAGAAGTCCTCACCGAATGGGTTAACGCAGGCGGATGCTTTATCGGCGTCAACGAGCCATCATCAACAGGCGAGAAGGATTTCAGATTCAGAATGTCAGGCGTCCTTGGCGTAAACAGAGACAGCGACTACAAGTCCTGCATGGGCAAATGGGCCTTTGTGGATGACAACTCAGAAGGCATTATTCCTGAGGGTAGCCACATCCCTCTTCGCGGCAAGGTTCACCTTACCGACGGCGCAGCAAAAGTTATCAGGTCAAAAGACGGTTACCCTCTCCTTACAGTAAATGACTTCGGAAGAGGAAAAGGAATCTACCTCTCAACCTTTGAGAACGCGCCCGAGAACTACAGGCTTCTTCTCAACATTCTGCTGTATGCTTGCGGACTTTCCTTTGATCACAAGTATGTCACCGACAATCCAATGGTTGAGTGCGCATTCTTTGAGAGCAGCAAGAAACTCATTGTCATCAACAACTCAGAGAGCAAGCAGTCAGCAACCATCGTCACAGACAGCGGTGAGTTTAAGGCAAAAGACATTGCTCCGCTTGCCACGGCAATCTACGACCTTTGATATTAACAAACGGGGAACGACCATGTTTTCAATAAACTTCAAACTTCAAAATAACGATAGCCTCTACTCGCAAGGGAGAGGCTATGGCTTTTTTACACCGGAAATGGCAGTTACTTCATCAGGTACTGCCCATGAGCAGTCACTAAAGAGCGGCGGCTGGAACACAAGGCACTTCTATGAAGCGGTTTCAGATGAAGGCCGTAAGGTTCAGATTGTGAAAGTGACGGTTCCTTCCTTTGGAACCTACAAAGTCAGCGTTAGAATAAGCGCTCTGAACAAGAGTATCGAGCACCTTACACTCTTTTCCTCAAGAAGAGCCATGATTGCAAGAGACGTAACCGTGCCCTGTGGCAGCACCTTTGAAAAGACCTATCACACCGCCGTTACGCCCTTCATTCCTGCACTTTCCGCAACAAGGTGCAACGACAAGGACATCTTCATAAGCTACACCGGCAGCGACGTTTCGCCGGAAAATGTATCGCTGGACGTCACAATAACCGAGGAGAAAGTCCCTGTTATTTGGATTGGTGGCGATTCAACCGTCACCGATCAGAATGCAGGAATTCCTTACTTCCCCTTCGGAAGCTTCTCCGGATGGGCGCAGACACTGCCACGCTTCATCGAAGGCGCTGCAGTCTGCAACATGTCACACTCAGGGCTTACTTCGAACTGCTTCAGGGACGATGGCCACTATGACATAATCAGAGAGATGATAAAGCCCGGCGACTGCCTGATAATGCAGTTTGGTCACAACGACCAGAAGCGCAGGAACCTCGCGGCTTTCGGTGGCTATGCAGATAACCTGAGAAGATACGTCAAGGAGACAAGGCAAGCCGGAGCTGAAGCTATCCTCTGCTCTCCCATCAGCCGCGTTCCTCTTGAGCTTTCTAAAGAGGACGCAAGAGCTCTTAACATGGGCAGGCACTACTCGCTCCTTGCAGACCACGCCAAGGCTACAGAGGCTGTGGCAAAAGAGCTTGATGTGCCCTTCATAGATCTTCACGGCCTGACATTCAAGAAGTGGCTAGAGTTTGGTGACAGTGCAAAAGACTTCTTCATGCCCGGTGACATGACTCACACCAACGAATACGGCAGCGTGATGATAGCCGACATTTTCATGAATACTCTGCGCTCCCTGGATAAGGGAAAAGACACTCTTCTGGGAAGGTGCGATAATGGACTCACCTGCAGCTTCTGGAGTCCTGAGTCAGACGTGAAGGTTATTCCCGCTCAGGAGCCTGAACCGGATATCTTTTCAATAGCACTGCCCTACCTTGATATTGCAGGATTTGAAGATAAGGAAGGCCTTGAAAAGGCCTTCAGATACTGCCTGTTGGACCCTTGTGTTATGTTCCTTCATCCTGATGCACCAATGCCAAGGGCTCAGCTCCTCATGGTACTGTTCAAGGCTCTCCGTATCGCAGGAACAAGGCCTTACAGAGGCAAGTACTCTGACCTTAAGATTGATGAATGGGACAGCGGATATGTTGAGACATTGATATCTGAAAACCTGATAGATCCGGCAACTACTAAGAGAGAAGGTGACAAGCTCTTTTTCCGTCCCGATGAATCTCTGACCTACGAGGAACTGGACAGCTTCCTTATGAGGTTCTATGAAAGTGATAAGGCCAAAAGAGATATCCCTTTGGAGGAATGCGTAAGAAGGGCCATGGAGCTTGGAATTGACGAAAGAAAAGAAGCAGCCCCCGGAAAGTGGATTTCCCGAGGGGAAGTTTATACAGCTCTTGCCAGATTCATTGATCTGGAAGAAGACATAAAGACAAGGAGTATCAACTTTGAAGCATGAATTTATGATGGATTTTAGAGCCACAGCAAGTGAAGCAGAAGTTTTCTGGGACCTTCCCGAGGATGCAACAAAAGAGTTTTCATACAGCGTGATTGCAGACGGTGAACCGGTCGGAGATACAGATAAAACTCACTTTACTCTTAAAGGTCTTTTGCCTGAAAAAGACATAGAGGTGGAGGTCATCATGCACTCTCCCGATGGGGATTCACGCTCCCTTGGAAAGATCACGGTCAGGACCTCTCGCCTTAAGAAAATGATCGATGTTACTTCGGTGCCTTACAATGCAGTCGGCGACGGCAAGACCTTAAATACCGCAGCACTGCAGAAGGCTCTTGATGACTGCGATGAGAATTCTTATGTATATGTGCCGGCAGGAACCTACCTTACAGGCGCTCTTGATATGCACTCAAACACAGAGCTCTTCGTTGATAAGGGTGCAACCCTGCAGGGAACAGAGAGTCCTTCCGATTACCTGCCCAAGATAAAAAGCAGGTTTGAGGGCTATGAGAGGCTTTGCTACAGAAGTCTTTTAAATCTCGGACAGCTCGATCACGACGCCTCATACAACTGCGAAAACGTTGTGATCAGAGGCGGCGGAAGCATCATGGGCGGCGGCTGGCTCCTTGCAAAGGCCTGCGCCAAGATTGAGGCCGAGGACCTTAAGGAATACATCGCTTCGCTGGGCGATAAGATAAAAGAATATGAGAAGCCCGAGACCATCTCCCACAGAGTCAGAGGCAGGCTAATCAATATGAGCAACTGCAGAAATATCTGGATCACAAATCTGACACTGGGCTTTTCTCCTTCCTGGAATCTACACTTTGTTTACTCAGATCAGGTTGTTACCGATCACTGCACCATAAAGTCTCAGGGCGTGTGGAACGGCGATGGCTGGGATCCCGATTCATCGACCAATTCGACCATTTATGCCTGCGACTTCTACACCGAGGATGACTCCGTTGCCATCAAGTCAGGTAAGAACCCTGAGGGCAATGTCATCGGCAGACCGACAAAGAACATCAGAGTCTTTGACTGCATCTGCCACATCGGTCACGGACTCTGCGTTGGAAGCGAAATGAGCGGCGGCGTGGAAAATGTCTTTTTATGGGACTGCGACATGAGGCCCACCTGGTCAGGCATTGAGATCAAGTCAACCAAAAAGCGCGGGGGCTACGTTAAGGGCGTATCCGTAAGGGACATTGCTGCTTCCCACGTAATGATCCATTCCGTGACCTTCAACGACGACGGCGAAGGCGCGAAGACCACTCCCGTTATCGAGGACTGTCACTTCGAGAGAATGCATCTTCTTGGAAGATTTCTTGATAACAACGCCGGCAAGAATGAGTGGCACGACTGCCCTTCCATCGAGCTTTGCGGCTTTGATGAGCCTGGGCACGAGCTTAAGGATATAAGCTTTAAGGATATCGAGATTGAAGAACCTGCTGAGGGTATTGAGGACATTCATGTGGAGTATGCGATCGACCCTGTTTTTGAAAACATAACCAAGTGTCCAAGAAGTGGTATGGGAACTGTTTAAGTCAATGGGGACGTTTAAGTTTGGCGTGAGTCAGTGGGGACGTTTCAGTTTGACTCATTTTGCGAATCAAAATGAGTCAAACTGAAACGTCCCCACTGACTCACGCCAAACACAATAACTATAAGGAGGTGTAAGTATGGAACGATATGCATGGAAAGGTATGGTTTTAAAGGGCAAGAAAGACGAGTACATCAAAAGACATGATGAGATCTGGCCTGAGATGGTAGAAGTCTTAAAGGCCGCAGGGATCTGCAACTACAGCATCTACATGTATGAGCTTGATGATGCAGAGTTTGACGCTGAGGTATTTGGATATTACGAGTGTGAAAAGGGCATAGAATATGCTGGAAAATATCAGGCAGAAAGCGAAGTTGTAGACAGATGGGATGAGAGCATGAAGGGCATTTTGATCCTGGAAAAGGACGAAAAGACAGGAGCCCAGAAGCAGATGAAACAGGTCTTTCGCCTGGACTAAACAAAAGCAAAACCGTCACTTTTATTCAGAGAAAAGTGACGGTTTAATTTTGTCTTATGAATTTATACCGCTGAAATTGTAAGCTTTTGTGGCTCCACATTTCTGATCTCGCCCTTTCGGCCGCGACAAACCATTCCACTGTCAATTGAGATCATGGTAGCATGTGCCTTCATGGCTGCATGTATCTGCTTTACCGCCACCTCATAATCCTGTGGAGTCATTGGAATTACGTATTCATGATTCAGATGCTCTGTAGAGATTACGGCCGATCTGAATCTTGGAACGTATCTTATACCATAAAAGGTACATATCTCCGTATTCAGCATTCCACTGTTATCTGAGCATTGCATCGAAATATACATAATTTCCTCCTTCTTTAGATCTTAAAGTCTCTTACAAAGTCCTCAATAGTTGCTGCTGCACTTGATACTGTTGTTGCACTGTCATCAACACCCTGGCTCTCGTCTGCAACCTGCTGAGCGCTGACTGCGAGATTGTCGGTTGTTGCTGTAACTTCCTGTGTACTTGCCGACTGCTCCTCGGAAATAGCTGCAACGGATGTAGCTATTGTGTCTACGTTGCCGATCTTGTCGATCATCTCTCTGAATGTATCGCTGGTCTCATCAAGACTTGAGAAGATCTCTTCAAAGGTCTTTCCTGCAGTCTGTACGGCTTCTGAACTCGCTGTGATCTCATCCATGTTAGCCTGGGATTTCTCCGAAAGTTCTTTTATCTGCTGAGTGATCTCAGCTATGATCTTGCCGATCTCTGTGGTTGATTCTGCGGAGTTAGCTGCCAGCTGTCCGATTTCCTGAGCAACTACGGCAAAGCCCTTACCTGCCTCTCCTGCTCTTGCTGCCTCAATTGAAGCATTCAGTGAAAGGAGGTTTGTCTGGGATGCAATGGAGTTGATGATCTCGATGATGGAGTTGATCTTCTGAGCAGACTCGCCAACCGCCTGAACGTCGCTGTTCATATCGCCCATGGACGTGGAAATCTTCTCCATGCCTCTCTGTACAACTTCCATGTCGCGCTGTCCGTCTTTTGCCTTAACAACCAGGTTGTTAACGGTTTCGCTGGCTGCATTGCCCTGCTCGGTGAGGTCTGCAACTTCGTTAGCAAGCTCTGTAGCGTTCTCTGCAAGCTCTGCAACTGCACTTGCCATTCCGTTCATGGCATCTCTGATCTGTCCCATATTTGTGGACTGCTCATTAGCCTGAATGTTAAGCTTGCCGGATGCATCCTTACTGTTCTCAGCTTCTATTGCAAGTCTGTCTGTCTCGTCTTTGATATTTCCGAGAGTTCCTCTCATGTGACTTACGAACTCTCTCATGTTGTTATTCATAAGGCCGATCTCGTCATCGCCGCCCTCAGGAATCTCAACCGTGAAGTCACCGTCAGTGATCCTTGTGATATTTTCAGTAAGGGCGCCAACAGGCTTTGATACGATGTTTCTGATCAGCATGTAAAGAACTACAGAAATGGCGATGACCATGAGGATCATGAGGCCATAGCATATGATCTGGAATCTGTTAAGACCTGCTAATACGTCGTTCTTAGATACAGAACAGATAAGTGTCCAGTCAGTTCCGGGGATCACACTGGCGCGAACATAATAAGTATCGCCGTGTTCATTCTTGAGCTCAGTTACATCTGTCGATCCGCTCTGTGCAAGCTGATATGCATTCTGGAGGAACAGGGCCTCGGGATGTGCACTGACGCTGGTTCCGTTAAAGCTTGCATCAAAATACGAAAGAATGGTGTCATTATAAAGAAGCATTGCCCCGCCGGTCTTAACAGGCTTGATAGCACTGATCTCCTCAACGATACCGTCAAGGGTATAATCCGCTGCAGCCACACCTGATCTGGCATCTGCGATTTTAACCGTTCTGGTAAAAGACACTACGGTGCTGCCGGTGTCTGAGTCCACATAGGGTTCGCCGGGAAGGAAGGTCTTGTGCTCAAGTCCCTCGATGTACCAGCTTCTCTCCTGTGGTACGTAGTCGGGATCCGGAACCCATCCTGAAGGATCAATCCAGTCTCCTGTAGCCGTTGCAATATACATACCGTTTGGCATGTACTCAGATTTTGAAAGTGTTGGGATAAGGAAGCTCGCCATTGCATGGTCATTGGGGAATGACACTGCGCCAAGAGCTTCTGCCGATGCATCAAGATACTCAACGATGTTGGTTATCTCTCGTCCGATCTTCTCTGTGTAGTACTCGGACTCTTTTTCAAGGTTGTTCTCTGCAAGCTCGACAATGATGCTCCTTGCCTGGGTTGCTACGATAAGCATGATCACAATGATTGAAATTGCGATCATCGGGATAACGATCTTTAATAGTTTCCCACTGACGCTCTTTCTTGCCTTCTTGACCTTATTCTCCATATAAATGCACCTTTCTTTATTAATTGCTAATTTAACAGTTTTAGGCCGGGGCATAGTTATGCCCTCTCAAGATACATTATAATGCATATATATAAGTTTTGTTCGTTTTTACAATAATTTAATAAACAGCCTATCGTTAACACACGCACAAAAAAATCCCTCGCCGATATTGACGAGGGACTGTCTTTTTAAATATTCAATTTCCCATCGATGCGATCAGAGCATCAATCTCTGCCTGAGACAACATCTTGCCTGAATCCGCAGGGGAAGGAGCAGCTGCAGGTGCAGAAGCTGCAGGCGTAGGAACGGAAGCCGGGCTGAAGCCACCGCCGCCACCGGCCTGTGAAGACTTTCCCATAATGCTGGCAAGGAGCGCCTGCTGTTCAGGGGTTAATCCGTTTGCATCCATCTTCTGATTTCCTTTCGAATCTTACCTACAGACATTTTACTTAGTCACTATATATATCGTCAAATAACATTTTTATAAACAGTCTATTAACTCTAATTCTTCTCCCTTATAAGGCCGCTCTCAAACGCCTTTAAAAGATCTTTAAGATCATCGATCTGTTTCTGAAGGCCCTTTCCTATATCAGTATCCTGTACGAGGATCCTCTTCTTGGTCTTCTCGGTGATCTGGATGGTAGGTGTATTCTCTTTTCCCTTAACAAAAGGCTTGTGCTGGGCAAGCGCCAGATGGTGGGAGTTGAAGATCAGCGTGTAGCCTGCAATTCCTGTCTGCTCATGGTAGGCTTTGGAGATTCCGCCGTCGATAATATAGAGCTTGCCACCGGCCTTAACGGGGCTCTCACCCTTGGCGGTCTTAACCGGAACATGGCCGTTTATGATGTGCGCCCATTCAGGGTCAAGGCCGAACTCTTTGAGGATCTTGTCTGCGTAAGGCTCCATGCCTGAAAATTTGTAATAGGGGTTGAAGTTCTCCTTGGTGAGCTCTTTTTCCTGTTTAAGGAACATGCGCTCAAAGGTTGTAATCTTGTCTTTTCCGAAAAGAGGAGAATATGGGCCGCACCAGAGATACCACATGAGGTCCACTGCATCCTGCTTCTCCTTCGGATAATCCCTGCTATCGAGGAAGAACGCATCGTGGGCCTTTTTGTTGATGTAGTCCATAAGCTCTTTTCCCATAAAGCTTCCGTCGGAAGTGGTCATGGGCACAAAGTTTCCGCTCTCGTCCATGGGAATGCAGCCGTGATAAAGAAGGTTCTCGTTGACGATCCTGTACATTCCGCCATGGGAGTATAAAAACTGCACGTGCTTAATAAGGAGCTGCGAATGCATGAAGGAAAATCTCAGGGTCCTGATGAGGGTCTCTTCTGCCTCGGTGAGCTTGTAAGGGTCCTTCGGGTCTATGGTTGGGAAGTTTGTGTCGTTGAGCTTATAGGTCTTTTCCCCGATGGTGACTTCGCCCTTGTCGTAATCAATCTTGTCCAAAAGGAGCCTGGATTCAAGGCCGTACTCGGGGTGCTTCTTGATGAGCTGACCTTCGAGTTTGAGCTGGATGATGCTGATGGCCTTGCACATCTTGGCGGCGAGCTTGGGATTTACTGCGTCGTACTTGTTCTCATCAAGGATGTGAGTTTTGAAGCACTCGCAAGGGTCATCGCCGTAGACTTCCGCAGCGAACATGGAGAGGGGACGAAGGTTGATGCCGTACCCGTCTTCAAGCGCATCGAAGGTGTTGTAGCTGGTTCCTATCCTGAGCACGTTGGCGATACAGGCCGTATTTCCGCAGGCTGCGCCCATCCAGTCAATGTCGTGGTTGCCCCACTGGATGTCAACGTCGTGGAAGTTCATGAGCTCTTCCATAACAAGATCGGGCCTTGCTCCTCTGTCAAAGATATCTCCGATGATGTGAAGGGAGTCGATGGTCAGGTTCTGGATCAGCTCGCAGAGGGCGATAATGAACTCGTCCGCAAAATCGATCTCGATGATACCGTTTATGATCTCGCTGTAATAGAGCTTCTTGTTGAAGTCATTCATGTCAAGGTGAAGGAGCTCGTCAATGGCGTAGGCGTAGTCGGCGGGCATCTTCTTGCGGACCTTGGACCTTGTGTACTTGGAGCTGACAACACGGCAAATAGAGATAAGCCTGTTTATGGTTATCTTCTGATGCTCCTGGAGGTCCTTCTGGGTGTAGTTCTCATCATGTCTTATTTCATCAATTACTTCTCTGGGATAATAGATTAGATTTGCGAGCTGAAGCTGCTCGGCCTCAGTCATCTGATTGCCAAAGGTCTCTTCGATCTTGGCTCTTATGATACCGGAGGAGCTTCGAAGCAGGTGTGAGAAGGCTTCGTACTCTCCGTGTATATCGGAAAAGAAATACTCAGTTCCCTTGGGAAGCGCACAGATAGCGCGAAGATTGATGATCTCCGCTGCAGCCTTCCTGGAATTGGGAAACTCCTTGCTAAGTAGACGCAGATACTCGATATTCTTCATAATATCCCCCGTTGACGATTTGATATTGTGATGGGCGATAGTTCGCCCTTTACGCGATATTGTATCTCAATTATCTATTCGAAAACGTTTACTGGTCTTTGAGTCTGGTCAAGTTTTCTCGTTATCTTTTTGTCGGGCCTGGGGTTGGGGTTCTTGGGCAGGCATTTCATGCCTGTGTTTGCTGGGCGAGATTTAGGACTTCTTGCCGGTCTTGCAGATGTCCTTGAGACAACACTCTGCACAGTTCGGGCGTCTGGCGATGCACACTGCTCTGCCGTGATCAACGAAGCGATGGCAAAGACCGTTGCCTTCTTCAGGCGGAATGATCTTCCACAGCTCTTTTTCCACCTTGGCAGGTTCCTTGATATTGTCAACAAGCCCAATGAGGTTGCAGAGTCTGATGCAGTGGGTATCAGTGACGATAGCAGGCTTGCCATATACATCGCCGAGAACCAGGTTTGCACTCTTCCTGCCAACTCCCGGGAGCTTAAGAAGCTCTTCCATGGTATCCGGAACCTTGTCGTTATAGGTTTCATGCAGCATCTTCATGCATGCGGAAATATCCCTTGCCTTGGAATTACCAAGACCACAGGGCCTTACGATTTCTTCAATCTCTTCCACCGGTGCCTTGGCTAGTGCCTCAATGCTCGGGAACTTCTCATACAGGAGCGGGGTTATCATATCCACTCTCTTGTCCGTGCACTGCGCTGCAAGCCTTACGCTCACCAGCAGCTGCCACGCCTTGTCATATGCCAGTGTGCAATTGGAATCCGGATATTCTTTTTTTAGTCTCTCGATTACCTCGAGAGCAAGCTTCTTCTTAGTCATAGCTTAATGATAATGAACCCCGGGGACGGAGTCAATGGCTCATTTTTTGAGCCCTAGGGACGGAGTCAGTGGCTCATTTTTTGATTTTCTACCCATATGGTCAGAAGTGGCCTATGGGCGTAGAAAGCCAAGGAGAGGAAATTTGCATAAGGGGTTATTTTCTACCTATACAGATAAAAGTAGCCTGTGGGCGTAGAATGCCCTGAGTTTTTTTCTACCTATATTTGAAAAAGTTCTCCGTTGGCGTAGAAAAAAGAGGTATTCAAATTATAACAGGAAATCCCTTCTACTTATATTGTGAAAAGTGTCTTATGGGCGTAGAAAATCTTTGATTCTGAGATTTTATATATATATGAGTCTAACCGGGGCTAAGTTATGGAAAATAAAGAGGATTGAAAAGCTTGATTATTGATTTTTCTATATATAGTTAAAAAAGTTGTCTTGGGGTATGGAAAGTTGTTGGCAAGCCAGAATGGGTTTCTATATATATGAGCAAAAGTAAGCATAGGGCATGGAAATAAGGCTATCCAAAGTTTTTGTGCAAATTTATTTTCTATGTATATCAAGCAAACTCATTGCAGGGTATAGAAAATATGGCAGACAAAAGTTTTTGAACAAAATCTTTGAATTGATAGTCATGCGTCAACTCACTTTTTAGCTTTGAGCATGACTTTCATAAAAAAGGGAGTCATAGAGAACCGTCCCCGTTGACTCCCTAACAGCTTACCACTTCTTGGCCGGGCATCTTGCGCCGTCAGCCAGTGCCCTTATCTCAACATAGCACCCACACTTAAGGCAGGTAGCATCAAGAAGGTTGTCACAGCTCTTGCACTGTGACAACCTCTTTTCATATTTCTCATCAGAAGCCTTCTCATCATCTGACATCAGGCTTCTTGTCTTCTCTAGCTGTGATTTGATGTCCTCATTGCCCGCCATGTCGCGCAACAGGCATCTCTTGCAGCTGTTATCCATATATTACATGTTCCTTTCTATTCGCAGAATCGGTGAACCGGCGAGGAGTCAAAGAGAACCGTCCCCTTTGACTCCCCCATTGACTCATAATGAGTCAAAGTGAAACGTCCCCGGTGTCTCAAAATGAGTCAAAGTGAAACGTCCCCGGTGACTCATCCCTTCACTGCGCTTGCGACAAGTTCTCCACCTTGTACGTCAAACTCAATTATATCATGAGGAGCTACCCTGTCTTCAAGGATCAGCTTTGCTGAAAGCGTCTCAACATATTTCTGCACGAATCTCTTAAGAGGTCTTGCGCCGTAGATCGGGTCGTAAGCGTTGTCGATGACAAACTGCCTTGCAGCAGGAGTCAGGCGAACGCTGATTTCTCTGTCGGCAAGTCTCTTGTTAAGGTCATCAACGATGAGGCCTACTATGTTTCCGATGTTGTCCTTGGTCAGAGGCTTGAACATGATTATCTCATCAAGTCTGTTGAGGAACTCAGGCCTGAAGTGTCCGCGCAGATCATCCATAGTCATATTCTCAGCATCCTCGCTGATGGTTCCGTCATCCCTGATTCCATCAAGCAGGTACTGGGCGCCAATGTTTGAAGTCATGATAAGGATAGTGTTCTTGAAGTCCACAGTCCTGCCCTGAGAATCCGTAACACGTCCGTCATCCAGGATCTGAAGAAGCACGTTAAAGACATCCGGGTGAGCCTTCTCGATCTCATCGAAAAGAACTACCGCATAAGGCTTACGTCTTACAGCTTCTGTCAGCTGGCCACCTTCCTCATATCCAACATATCCGGGAGGTGCTCCGATAAGTCTGGACACGGAAAACTTCTCCATGTACTCACTCATATCAATTCTGACCATGTTGTTCTCATCATCAAAGAGCGCCTGTGCCAGCGACTTGGCAAGCTCTGTCTTACCAACACCTGTAGGTCCGAGGAACAGGAATGAACCGATTGGCTTACTAGGATCCTTGATGCCTGCCTTGGATCTCATGATTGCCTCAGAAACCTTGGTTACAGCATCGTCCTGACCGATGACACGATGATGAAGTTCATCTGCCAGATGCAGAGTCTTGTTCCTCTCACTCTCAGTCAATTTATTTACAGGAATTCCGGTCCATCTGCTGATGATACCTGCAATCTCCTCATCGGAAACTCTCTCATGCACAAGCGAAGTCTCATTCTCGCCGGCCTTAGCCGCCTCCTCAGCCTCCTCCAGCTGCTTCTTAAGAGCAGGGAGCTTTGCATACTGAAGCTCTCCGGCCTTCTCGTAATCACCGTCTCTCTGGGCAATCGCAATCTCAGAATTTATGGTATCTATCTGCTCACGCATTGCAGCAAGCTTATCAACCGCCTGCTTCTCATTGTCCCACTGAGCCTTCCTGGTATCGAACTCCTCACGCAGCTCCGAAAGCTCTTTCTGCAAATTCTTAAGACGCTCAATGCTTAAGGAGTCATCCTCTTTCTTAAGAGCCGCCTCCTCGATCTGCATCTGCATGATCTTACGATTCATCTCATCGAGCTCCGCCGGCATTGAATCCATCTCGGTCTTGATCAGCGCGCAAGCCTCATCCACCAGGTCTATAGCCTTATCCGGAAGGAACCTGTCCGAAATATATCTATTCGAAAGAACCGCAGCACTCACCAGCGCAGAGTCCATGATCTTTACTCCGTGAAAGACCTCGTACCTCTCCTTAAGGCCCCTCAAGATACTTATGGTATCCTCAACGGTAGGCTCGTCCACCATAACCGGCTGGAAACGTCTCTCAAGGGCAGCATCCTTCTCGATGTACTGCCTGTATTCGTTCAGCGTCGTTGCGCCGATACAGTGAAGCTCGCCCCTTGCCAGCATAGGCTTAAGCATGTTGCCCGCATCCATTGCGCCGTCGGTCTTACCTGCGCCAACGATCAAATGCAGCTCATCTATGAAAAGAATGATCTCACCATCCGACTGTTTTACATCCTCAAGGACGGCCTTGAGCCTCTCCTCAAACTCGCCCCTGTACTTGGCTCCGGCCACCAGAGCGCCCATATCAAGGGAAAAGATCTTTTTGTCCTTGAGCGCTGTCGGAACATCGCCACTGGCTATTCTCTGAGCAAGTGCTTCTACAACCGCAGTCTTACCAACACCTGGCTCACCGATGAGTACAGGATTGTTCTTAGTCTTCCTCGACAAAATCCTGATGACATTACGGATCTCAGTATCTCTGCCAATTACAGGATCGAGCTTCTGACGTCTGGCCTTCTCAACCAGTTCTGTTCCGTACTTATTCAGAGTATCGTAAGTCGCCTCCGGATTATCCGTTGTCACATTTCTGTTGCCACGAACCTCAGACAGCACCTGAAGGAATCTGTTCCTGTCAATTCCGAACTGCGCCAAAAGCTCTTTTACCGCCTTGTTAGGCTTCTTGATCACAGCCATGAACAAATGCTCAACGGAAACATAGGAATCTCCAAGTGCTTTGGCCTCATCCTCAGCGGACAGCAGCGCCTTATTAAGGTCAGCGCCGATATACGGCTGGCCTCCGGATACCTTGGTTCTCTTGCCGATAGCCTCTTCTATCCTCATGATAAAAGACCTTGTGTCGACCCCCATACGCTCTACAAGCTTGGCAATTAAGCTATCCTCAATTGTCATGAGAGAATATAGAAGGTGTTCCTGTTCAATTTCCTGATTGCCGTACTCAACCGCAACCTTCTCACAGTTCTGCACGGCTTCAATTGATTTCTGGGTAAACTTCTGTATATTCATAAACACTCCTCTCCGCAGGCAAAATGGATTTCCTGCTCTGTGTTTGTTGTTCTATTCTTTGTATAACACAAATTAGCACTCTCGTCAAGAGAGTGCTAATTATTATTTCTTCTTATCGTTAAAAATGTATGCCCTAGGGTAGCATTTTCTATTACTGAAGGCATAAAATCACATTTTCAACATCAATCCTTCCCTTTAACCATCGGCACAACTGATCCGCCGTAGGGAATCACATAAACCTTCTTATCCGTGAAATCAACGCCGGACACAAACTCCGCAGCATCAGTAAACGCCTCCATACCCATAGGCCCTGTCGTATCGCCGTCAATAGTGGTGAGAATCCTGCACTCTCCCTTCCTCAGGTTCTCGACAGTCAGGTAAAAGATAAATCCGCCGATGGTGAAGTCTGCGCGAAGAGCCTCATCGAGTCTGCCTTCCTTAAGAGGCGCAAGCCACGCTGTGTAGTCGGGAGCTCCGCATCCTTCAGGGCACTTACAGAGCCAGAGCATCTGTCCGCCTTCCTTCATGGCTCTCATGCCGTTGAGCATGCCCTTGCAGCCCTGATACAGGTTCATGTCCTTGGGCGCTCCGCCGCTGCTGACGATGACAATGTCAGCTTCCTCGTCGATCCACTTCTCGTAACACTTCTTTTGGAAAAGACAGCTCTCCTTCCACGCTTCGTATAGGTCTCCGCCAAAGAGTCCGCTGTACCTGCCACTTGTAGCAACCACGATATTGATGCCGTAAGTCACTTCAACCAGAGCCGCAGCCTCGTTCATGTCCTCGTTGATAGGATTATTATCCAAAAGAGCGCATCCAACCCTGGGGTCTGAATGAGCAAGCTTGGGATCCAGCGCCCTCTGATGGTTCTGACGTATAGTCTGCCTTGAAGCAACTCCCGGCAGGATGTTCTTTCTTCCGCCGCCAAAGCCTGCCATCATGTGATGAACAGTTCCTCCGACCACGATGACTTTTCTGCCAACAACCAAAGGATTGACGCGCACATCTGTGCCTCTTGAAGTCTGTCCGACAAGTACACATTCACCATCGCAGTCATGATCCACAACCGTAACATTCTGATACATGTAGGAGCCTGCGATTATCTCTTTTTCCTGTTCAGAAGATTTCCTGTGAGTACCAAGTGCGATTAACACGCAGATGTTTTCAAAAGGAACAGCACAAGTATCATGAAGATAATGCCCCAGGAGAGTCACTATATCTCCCTGGTGCATCCAGCTCCTGGTGATATCTGATACCACTATCGTAATCTCATCACCTGCCGAAATCTTCTCGCGAAGCGGTGCAGAAGCAATTGCCCCCTCCTCGACGCATAGCCTGAAAGCCTCTGAAACATCCTCTATCTCAGGCATCGGATCCGGGTTTAAAAACTCAATGGACTTCGCGCCCTTGATCTCAATATCCACCACTTCAGTTCCGTATTTCAAACTAACAGATTTATCCATAACTTTCTCTCACTCACAAAACAGTTTTAAAAACAACAACAGCCACTATAAGCGCAACCAGCACCAGAACAGTGACCACATCCCTTACAGCAAAAGGATACTCCTTGTAACCGCTCTTATAGCCCCTAAGTTCAAACCCTCTCATCTCCGCAGACATAGCAGATACATCTACCTTCTTAAGACTTGATACCAAAAGAGGCACGCACAGCGGCGCAATAAGCCCCAGCTTCCTGAAGATGTTTTTTGTATCAAAATCCACGCCTCTGGCCTTCTGCGCATCCTGAATGTCGTGGAACTCAGTTGCAAATATCGGCACAAACCTGAACGCAGTGGTAACAATAAACGCATATCTGTAGGGCAGATGAAGCCTTTTTACCAGCGCATTGCAAAGATCATTCATACGGGTGATCGCGAACAACAGCATCAGAGGAAGCATCGCTGCGATAACTCTAAGTGACAAGAGCAGTGCACTCTTAAGGCCGCCGGTCGTAAACAGCACCACGCCTCCGATAACCAGAAGGGGACTTCCGTCTCTTACGAAAAAGAGCTGTATCACGAACATAATAAGTCCCAGGATCATCAGGTTTCTCGTAAGGAAAAGAGCTCTCTTAAAAAGCCCGGCTGTTGCAGAAATCAAGATCATCGCCACGATAAACAAAACTTCCGCAAAAACATTCTCACACAGTATTGCTGCGATTCCATACATAAAAGCCGCAGCCAGTTTGGTCACAGGATTTAACTTATGAAGAAAGCTATCTCCCGGCACATAGTTCAAAAGATTCATAACGCGCCTCCCTTCTGAGCTTTCCCTCGAAGGGCGTCAAGCATCTCTTCAATAGTAAACACATCCTTAAACTCATCCCCAAAGCGAAGCGCCAGCTCAGGTATCTGCGCTGGGAGCACTCTGGCCTTTTTAAGGACGTCGACATTTTTCATCATCTCTTTTGTAGGACCCTGTCCCAGGATCTCGCCATGGTTGAGTACGATGACACTCTTTGCATAGGACTGGACCAGCTCCATATCATGACTGACCATTAGGACCGTTACGCCCTTTTCCACATTGAGCCTTGTGACATAATCCATGATGCGGATACACTCAAGGTAATCAAGTCCTGTCGTGGGCTCATCGAGAATAAGCAGCTCGGGCTCGCAGGCAATCACTCCGGCAAGTGCAATCCTCTGTCTCTCTCCGCGGCTTCTTGAAAAGGGGAACCACTCAGGGTCAAGTTTAAAGGTCTCAAGGACCTGCTCTGTGCGATCTTTGATCCTATCCTCAGACCACCCTTGCGCCTTCATGGAAAAAGCTATCTCATCCCTTACAGTGTTTTCGCAGATCTGTCTGTCGGGATTCTGGAAAAGAAATCCACAGTCCCTTGCAAGTGTACTCGAAGGGGTCTGTAAAGTGTCTTTTCCATTAAGGTAAACATGACCTTTGGTTGGATGCAAAAGGCCGTTGGTAAGGCGGCTTATGGTGCTCTTACCTGCACCGTTGGCACCGATCAGCGCCACAAAACCTCCCTTTTCGATGCGGAAGTTTAAGTCTTTTAAAATAGGTCTTTTCTCGGAGTATCCGAAACTAACATCTTCAAAACGTATCATTCAAGGATCCTCCTGACCATCTTCTCTGCATCATCCACAGTAAGCGTAACCTCACCGTCATATATCTTTTCCCTGATGAGCTCTGCTGAAAGCTCGGTTACTCTTGGCACGTTTATGCCAAGGTCCTTGAAGGTGTTGATGGATGCTGCCATATCTCTCGGGGTTCCGTAAAAGGCAACCTTGCCTTTATCAAGAACCATCATATGTTTAACATACTCGCAAAGGAGCATGATCTTTTGCTCGACAATAATTACAGTGATGCCCTTCTCTCTGTTAAGGGCAGTAAGTATCTTAAAGATCTCTCTGCTGCTCTCGGGGTCCAGCTCACCTGTGGGCTCATCCAGAACTATCACTTCAGGTTCAAGCGCAAGCATTGATGCTATTGCCACCTTCTGCTTCTGACCTCCTGAGAGGCTTGAAATCTCACGGTCACGAAGGTCTTCTATTCCAAGCTCGTGCAAGACTCTGTCTACGCGCGCCCCAATCTCTTCGTGTGGAACGCCGAAGTTCTCAAGTCCGAAAAGTATCTCATCTTCCACAACCGAAGCCACCATCTGCGAATCGATATCCTGGAAGACCTCTCCGACCTTCCTTGCAAATTCCTCGGCCGGATGTTCAGCAGTATCAACACCGTCAATGGTCACTGCTCCGTAAAAATCTCCCTTTATCTTCTGGGGAATTATTCCGTTTAATGCGAAGGTAAACGTAGTTTTACCGGCACCTGAAGTGCCGGTAATTCCTACGAAATCTCCGTCTGCGATCTCGATATTTATGTCATCGAGTGCTGCTGTTTTACTGTTCTTATAGACAAAACCTAAATTCTTAACTGAAATCATTCTTCTTCCTTATTTCCCATAACTTTATTAACCGGAATACTGAGTACTGTAACAATGACCATGTTGAGAAGTGCTGTCACAATAGTTACAATAGCCATGCTTACAAACTGTGCTCCGGGCATCGGCTTAGCATAGGTAAGTGCTGCGAGTCCGACAAATGCGAATCCTGAGATAAGTGTTGCCAGGAATGTGCAGACAACGGGCTTAACATACTTGGGAAGTGCAAGCCTTATAAGCAGGCACATAGCGATTGCTCCAAGTGTCTCAGAGCCAAGTCCAAGCCATGGCATTGATGTTCCGATCTGTGAGATTGCGCCTGATATAAGACCGATAGCTGCTGCCTCTTTGAGGTTAGGCTTGATGATGAAAATAGCCAGGCAGTATGTTGCGATCAGGAAGTTAGGGTGCATGTTACCAAGTGCAATAACTCCCGCAAACATACGAAGAACGATGCCTACTGCCATCATAACTCCAACCAGGATGAGGTTTCTTGTGTTAGCAAGTCCCTTCTTTTCCTCAACCAATACTTCTCTTTTTGCTGTGCTCTGTACGTCCATTTTTAATCCTCCTTGCCGTCTGTGCGGCTATCAAAATGTGTTGGTACAGGGAACGCGTTTTTTTTGTAATAAAAAAGCCTGTCCCTGTATGAAGTTTCATACAAGGACAGGACTGTTATCCTGCGGTGCCACCTTGCTTATCGGATGATCCGATCTCTCATGAGAAAGCCAACACTTCCTCTACTCTGTAACGGGAGTTCCCGTCGAATACTACTAAGGCTATCGCCCTTTCGCTTCGCCCTCAAAAGTCCATTCCTTCATCCATCCACTGCATCCTCTCACCACTGGATACTCTCTGTGAGCTTCAAAAATGAAGTACTCTTCTTTCTCATTGGTTTAGCAAATTGTAGCACTAAAGTGATTGAGCGTCAACCTATTTCGAAAAGAGATATCCATACTTTCTTCTTGTCTGAAGTATTATCTCTTTAACGCGCTCTTTTTCCTGCGTACTGTAATCCGATAAGCCTTTAATGGCCGAATCAACATCTTTTTCCGAGTAGGTAAAAGAGATATTGTTTCCGTACAGTTTCTCTGAAATCTCGAGCTGTTCTTCAAAGGTTTCGCCAAAAGTCTTGGGCCTTACCTGCCAAATCTGTTCATAGACATCCCGGCCCAACGGATAATCCATTTTGGTATCCGAAAGCAGAGCTCCTCCGTTATCAAATATCGGACATAAACGGAACTCTTTTCTATCATTCATAAGAACCGCCATATTGTGAGTGTGCCTGTCCTCATTAAGGAAGAGCGCATCCAAAGTAAGAAGCCTGTTCATGTAAGGGCCGAAATCACTAATGCCGGTAATCCTCTCTGTCTGACCAACGATAAGTCTCAGTCTTTCAGTATGATCAGCAGTGCTATAGATCATCTTATTAAGAGACGTTCCATATGTCTGTAAAAAGAGCCTCTCCAGGGTGATGAGTTTCCATCCGTCGGTAAAGTCCGGGCTTTTACATCCCCTGTATATGTTGTCATTGTATTCTATGGATTCCTGCTCGTAGTCGGTAAACTCTTTTTCATCAAGAGAAGACTTATGCAAAAGAGCTGATACAACACACTCAGCCAGTCCCTCATAGCCCAGGTTATCAGCCTTGTACCAGAATCCGTCTCTTTCGAATTTCAGCTGGTTTCCCTTAGATGACTTCCGATCTGTAGTTTTAATATCCTCATCAAACAGCTTCACCATATATCATCTCTCTATTCTTATCCAGAAATCATCGTCCGCCATGCGACCCTCAGTCTTTTCTATAATCATGATGGGGTCATAGAACGGTATGTCCAGTTTCTTGAGTTCAAGTTTTAGCTTGTCCCTGGTTTCAGGAAAACATCTTGATCTGACAAATTCCTCATATTCCTCATAAGTGGGTTCAGTGTTCACACCCATAGCCCGATACAGCGGATTGGAAATGAAATTGTGAACTTCAACCTTCCGTTCCATCTCATCCACATCAATTATCGAACAGACAAAGCTGTGATACATGTACCATAGTCTCAATTTATATTTTTTCTCAGGCACCAGTATCTTCTGCGGAAGATCATGGTTTTTGATGAGCATGTCCGCAATCAGAGTGATAGGTCCCGTTATCTCATCATCTGAATACTCCCAGCGCTCTACCGTACGCTTGGACACACCGACAAACTCAGCAAACTCTTTCTGGGTCATGCCCGTGATCTCCCTTAGCAGTTTGATCTCATCTGAAGTTATCTTGGCAGGAGTTATATATTTTTTCATAGGATGTGATCCTCCTATAAAAATTAAATCACATTTTTGTCGGCAAATCAATGCGATTCAACCGACAAAAATGTGATTTATCTTTCAATTTTCTTTATTTTTATTTATTTCGTTTCATCTCTCAGCGCTGTCTTTGTCTACATCCACAATCTCTGCGTCCACATCGATTGCTTCAGCCTCCTGCTTAGCTGCCTCGAAAGCCTTTCCATACTTGCCAAGCCTTGATGCAGTCCAGAGGTTTGATGCACCGTCATAGGCCAGGAATCCGCCGATAAGCCTTACGATCAGTTCGTTAGCCTGTGATGCCTTGAAGATAAGTCCTGCACCAAGCGCAACAGTTGCCAGCGCAAATATCAGCGACAGCCACCAAAGGCCATATTTATATCTCACAAGTGAGAATGTCTGTCCCAGATTTCTAATGCCGCTAAGAAGAATAAAAGCACCGAAGATCTTAGGAATAAAATCCGTGAAAGCAACAGGATTAAGGAAAATCCAAACGCCGACTGCTGCCACGATGATTCCGAAAGCAAAGGAACCGGAGTCCACAAAGCCTCTTTCCTTTTTAAAGAAATATGAAAGCACAAACAGTACTCCGACAACAAACAAAAGAGCTGCAAGAATTCTTGCCATAAGCGGAATAACTGCCGGTGCCCATGCTATGAGCACAACGCCGATTGCAATAATAACAAGTGACTGAACAACGTATTCCATCTTCACTTTTCTGAAAAAGTCCTTCACTCCTCTGTGCCTCCTTCATCAGTCTCTTTATCCTCAGCCAGAATGCTGTCCATGAGCTCATAAATCTCATCTCTTCCCGTCTTCTTAAGCGCAGAATACGGATAGATCCTAAGTTCCTCAGGAAGCCCCAGTCCCTGACGGAGCATATTCAGATGCTTCTCCATCTGGGAAGGCTTGATCTTGTCAGCCTTGGTTGCGATGATGACAGGCTGGAAGCCCTGATGCACGATCCATTTGTACATCTGCACGTCATTTGCAGAAGGGTCGTGCCTTATATCTATCAGCAAAAAGACCCTTCGAAGCTGCCTTGATGTATGGAGATAATTCTCGATCATCTTGCCCCACTGCTGTTTGGTCTTCTCGGAAACCCTGGCAAAACCGTACCCCGGAAGATCCACCAGATAGAACTCGCCGTTTATATTATAATAATTGATAGTCTGTGTCTTACCAGGCTCCTGCGATGTCCTCGCGTAGTTCTTGCGGTTCATGAGACCGTTTATCAGAGAACTCTTACCCACATTGGACTTGCCGGCAAAAGCAAACTCCGGAAGCGCATTGTCCGGAAGTGTACTGGTTATACCACAGACTGTTTCAAGATTTACATTCTTAATTACCATATGTTCATTCTTCCTCTCTTGGCCTACTAACAGTATACCCTATAGCGTTGATATTTTCACTCCTTAAACAGGTATGGTACGCCCTTCCACATTATCTCAGGCATTTCGTCGATAACTTGAAAATAGAGATATATCTCCTGATCATCTCCCCAAATCCCGGATTCGGGCTTTCTGGTCAACACCGTAACATGGTAGATACCATCATCCAGCACAATCGTCTGTTCTTCGGGAACTTCATCACTCCATTCAGTCAGCCACAGCAGATCAATGACGTAAACCTTCCCGCCCTTTACATCCAAAGCCAGTCTTATAGCCACAGGATATTCACTTATGATCTGCTCAGAGGGATAGCCTTCTCTGACCTTGATCCTGTATTCCCCGGAACTGCCGGTATTAAAGCCTATGATATCTCCCTTGGCAATGTGCTCAGCCACCTTATCTGGACTGCTGAATTCTTTTTGAAAAAAGTTCTCGCCCTCATTACACTTTATCGCCCCGACTGAATATATCACTATTCCTGCGCCGTCAGTTAAAAGGTTAAATTCTCCATCCATTCTCATAACGTCAATCATCCTGTTCCCCCCATAAATACAACAGTTGAAATCTATCACGAAGTTGCCAGCATGATCCTGCTCTCCCGAAGCGCCTTGGATTGCTCGTAGTCATACTCAATTGTATTGATATTGGCCCCGGGATATAGCTGGCGCAGCTTCTTAAGGACTCCGCGCTCTGCCACATGACTGACAAGGCAGCCAAAAGGGTGAACGATTAGTATCTTGTCGTACCCCTGCTCTATCATATCCATGGCCTCCGCCATCACAAGCCAACCATCTCCGATGTTGTAGTACTCGCTGAGTATCGGTGTCGCCTTCTTTCTCATATCTTCAAACAGGCCATCCGCGAGAAACCCGTTTTGCAAAAGAGCTTTTCTCACCTGCGTCTGTGCCCCAATCAGATAATTCATCGCAAAGGCATATGCCTTGAGCATGGCCTTTGACGCACCCTTAAGTTCTGCCGACTTCATTTCAGTATAGACCACATAGGTGCAATAGTTAAGGAACCCTTCCATCCTTGATTCCATATTATTCTCATATAGAAAATCCTCCAGGTGCCTGTTTCCTATGGGAGAACACTTGATGTAAATCTCTCCGCAGATGCCCACCCTTTTAAGGGTCTTTTCCTCCCGGGAGAACCTTGGAATCTCAAGGAAATCATCTATTATCTCCTGATATTTCTTTTCCCTGAAAAAGAGATTACGGCGGGCGGAAACGTCTTCGGACAAAGCCTTAATCCACTTGTCATAGACTCTCTTTGCGGCTCCCTTCTCCTTCTCATAGGGTCTTATCTGCTGGAAAAGAGCCATAAGAAGATCTGCATAGCACACCCCTGCAACAGCGCCAAAGAGCATCATCGGCGTTATCTTAAATCCCGGGTGGGACTCCGCGCCTGAAAAATTCAGAGAGAGAACCGGAATCCTATAGCCGCTCTTTTTCACACACTGGATGATCAGGTCATAGTAGTTTCCCGCTCTGCATGCGCCTCCGGCCTGAGGTTCCAGAATCGCGACTTTGTTAATGTCTATATCAGGGTTCTTCAGATGCGCCATCAGGTTTCCTATTATATCCATAGCGCATGTGCAGTAACTCGGATTTATCAAAGAAAGCATCTCCGCAGGGAAATGCTCATATTCCGGGACAACATCCAGCTTGTATCCGCCAAGAGAAAAAGCTGCACTAAGAAGTTCATTGTGATAGTGCAGCATATCCGGCATGTATATGGTATGAGTCTTCTTCATACTCTTTGTAAACAGGGTGTTGTCTTTATTCATTTCCACTAGATGCACTCCAAGACCTTGCCCTCAATGTCTTGGATGAATTCTCCCTCCCTCGCTATACATCATTCATCATCGGACCAAGGCTCTCTAATATCTTATTTAGTCCGCCTTTTTTGTTGAAAAATGGCTTTTTCACATTCTTCAGAGACGCTATAATCGGACCAACTTTACGCTGATGAATCTCTCGTCCGATAAAATGGCTGTTTTTATTACATTCTTAGTAAAATTTCAGTCAAAGAATCGGACTAAGCAACAGCAATAATCATCACAGTCCGATAATAGTTAAAAGCCCCCGATCATCTTCCGGACAATCGGGGACCTGAAATCCATATAATTATTTCGCCTGTTTAAGCTTCTTGGGCTCCTTGCCTCTTACGATGAGAGGCTGGCTGGTTCCGTCAACGCAAGGCTCTGTGATGACGCACTCGCTGATGGTGTCATCTGATGGAATCTCATACATTACATCCATCATTGACTTCTCCATGATAGAGCGAAGTCCTCTGGCTCCGGTTTCTCTCTCGTAAGCCATGGCTGCGATCTTCTGTACTGCCTCATCCTCGAAGGTGAGCTTAACGTTATCGAAGTCAAAGAGCTTCTGGTACTGCTTAACAAGAGCATTCTTGGGCTCTGTAAGGATACGCACCAAAGCCTCTTTTGAAAGGCCCTCAAGAGTTACTGTGATAGGCACACGACCTACAAACTCAGGGATAAGTCCGAACTTAACAAGATCCTGAGGTGTTACCTCTTTGAGAACCTCTCCGATCTCTCTTTCTGACTTGTCTGCAATCTCAGCGTTAAAGCCGATGGAGTTGCGGTCAAGTCTTGCCTCGACGATCTTATCAAGACCATCGAAAGCTCCTCCGCAGATGAAGAGGATGTTGCTGGTGTCGATCTGGATAAGCTCCTGATGAGGATGCTTTCTTCCGCCCTGAGGTGGAACAGATGCAACAGTTCCCTCTACGATCTTAAGAAGTGCCTGCTGAACGCCCTCACCTGATACGTCACGTGTGATGGATACGTTCTCGCTCTTCTTGGTTATCTTGTCGATCTCATCGATATAAACAATACCGTACTGAGCTCTCTCAATGTCGTAGTCCGCGTTCTGGATAAGCTTTAAAAGAATGTTCTCAACGTCCTCACCTACGTAGCCGGCCTCTGTAAGAGTTGTGGCATCTGCGATGGCGAAGGGAACATTGATGATCTTAGCCAGAGTCTGTGCAAGATAGGTCTTACCTGAACCTGTGGGTCCGATCATGATGATGTTACTCTTCTGAAGTTCAACATCATTCTTGTCATCGCTCTTAGGTGCAAGAACTCTCTTGTAATGGTTGTAAACAGAGACAGCCAGAACCTTCTTGGCTTCCTCCTGACCGATTACATACTCATCAAGGAAGTTCCTGATCTCAACAGGCTTAAGAAGATTGATCTGCTGGTCCTTGGCCTGGGCAGGCTCATCCTCAAACTCTTCCTCAATGATGTCCGCACATATGTCTACGCACTCATCGCAGATATAAACACCTGCAGGTCCTGCGATAAGCTTTTTTACCTGATCCTGTGTCTTGTTACAAAAAGAGCACCTGATCTCTCCGGAATTCTTTGCCATAATTTCTCCTTAATTATTTCTTGTCATCCTTCTCTCTTGGACGATTCTCAACGATCTGATCAATGAGTCCGTAGTCGAGAGCTTCCTGAGCATCCATCCAGTTGTCACGCTCAGTATCCTTGCAGATCTCCTCGTAAGGCTTACCTGTGTTGGCTGCAAGCATTCTGTTTAATTTCTCTTTGGTCTTCAGGATATGCTTAGCTGCGATTTCAATCTCGGTAGCCTGTCCCTGTGTTCCGCCAAGTGGCTGATGGATCATGATCTCCGCATTGGGAAGAGCCATTCTCTTGCCCTTAGCTCCGCCTGAAAGAAGGAATGCTCCCATGCTGGCTGCCATACCGATGCAGATTGTGCTGACATCGCACTTGATGTAATTCATTGTGTCGTAGATAGCCATTCCGGATGTGATCTCTCCTCCGGGGCTGTTGATGTACATATGAATGTCCTTGTTGGGATCTTCTGCTTCAAGGAAAAGAAGCTGTGCTACAACAACGCTTGCAGATGTAGAATTAACTTCCTCCCCCAAAAATACGATTCTTTCTTTTAACAGCCTTGAATAGATATCGTAACTTCTCTCTCCACGGCTGGTCTGTTCAATGACATAAGGTATTAAACTCATATTATTACTATTCCTCCAGTCTGCTTAGATTACATTCTAAACCAATGTATATTATACCGCATTTTGTGAACCCTTTACAACTACCCCAAAAACGTAAAGGGCTCCATCCACCAAACAGGTGAACAGAGCCCCTAAAATTCGTTTTCTTTTACAGATCTTTATCAGCCGCCAAATACTGCAGCAAGTGAAGCGCCCAGAACTGATGAGAAAATAATGCTGAGTACTACACTAATAGCAACAAAGATAAGCATTGCCTTAGCCCAGTTTGACTTTGTCCTAGGTGTACTGCTTCCAAATGCCCAAATGCAAAGCATAATGATGTTTACGCAAGGAATCCATGTAAGCAGAATTGTGAGTGCCCAATCACCAACTGTTATAACAGGCTCTACCTCAGGCTGTCCGTATGTAGGCATCTGCTGTGGTGTCTGATTAAGGTTGTTCATATCATCCATTGTTTTTTCCTCCTCTAAAACAATCCTCTAAAAAATGTCCTTAGCTATTATATATACATAGTTGCATGATTGCAAATTTTTTAACGAAATATTTTAGTGAATTAAATCGTTAACTAACTGATTATAGAAAGGCACGATCCGTCCTAATACATTTCCCTCGAAGAACACCATAGGCTCTTTTCCGGGGAAAAGAGCTATCATCCGCCATATATAAATCCCAATGGTTATAAGGCATACAGCCATCAGAGGATATCGCAAAATCCTTGTGCTCTTTCCCTGCACGTGACGCCTTATAACGAAGGCTACTAAAAGTGCAACCCAAAACGGGTATGAAGGGTTATACTCAAGCGCCTTTATGGGGTGCAGTGTAATAAGGTTAAAAAGAGCTCTCGTAAGCCCGCATCCCGGGCACGGAAATCCACTCATTATCACCACCGGGCAGAACCTGTGAAATACAAGTTCAGCCAACGCCCACATGATAGCCAGAGCAATTATGGGCGCTCTGTTATCCCACAAATCTTTTATTATCCGCCTAAACACTGTCTTTACCATAGTAATTACAATATACAGCAGACAGGCGCACTTTTCATCAGTTTTTCATGAAGAAGTCGTAGATTCTCTTTCGGTAATCAGGTGCTGTATCAAAAGCCGCATGTCCATAGCCGTTGTACATATAAAGAGCACAATCGGTCCTGTTATCGAGCTTTTCTGCAATCTCCATGGACGCATCACTGTCGAGAACCTCATCATCAAACACTCCGATAACCAGTACCGGGCATTTGATCTTTTCAATCTCATTAGTCACATCAAAGTCCTTGATGGCTTCGGCCAGGATAGCAAACTTCTCGAGTTCGCCCTCTTTAACCGTTTCAGCCACATCATTGAAATAATCCTTGTACTGTTCATAAACTGCCGGAGGATAGACCTCTTTTCCAAAGTTCTGATACAGCTCTTTGGGATCCTTTTCCTTGGCAAGCTCTATCCAGTGATCGATAACTGTGCGCTGCTCGGGCTTAACATGAGATGATGTAGATCCAAGGACAAGCTTTTTTACAAGCTCAGGATATTTAATGGCTATGGCCATCGCGATCATTCCGCCCTGAGATGCGCCAAAGAGGTATACATCCTTAAGGCCCAGTTCCTTCATTGCGTTTGCTGTATCATCCGCCATGTCGTATATTGAATAGCCATCGGACACTTCGTACTTTCTGTCAAAAAGATATGTGGTAAAATCACTGCCCATCATGGCATAGCTCGCTTCCACAGCTTCTTTTGCCTTTATGACACTCTGAACACTAAGCCCAGGCAATATTACAAAAGTCCTGCTGCCAAATCCGAACTTGCAATAGCCCATTTCAAAATCATCTGTCCAAACCATTCCTGTTTCTGCCATTTTCTTTCCCTCCTAGGTTTTTAAACTCATATGTCCTTACTTCCTAGTCTTGATGGTATCAAAAGCTCTGTCACAATCGTATCACACATTTTAGCGACAAAAAAAGCGCCACAGACATATCGCCTGTGACGCTCATAAACTCTGTACTATTCAGATTTTGAAGATCAAGCCTCTTCCTCAGTCTTCTTCTTTCTTGTTGTTCTCTTTGGCTTCTCTTCGCCTTCCTCAGCCTCAGCCTTCTTAGCTGTTGTCTTCTTAGCTGCTGTCTTCTTGGGCTTCTCCTCGCCGTCCTCAGCTGCAGCCTTCTTGGCTGTTGTCTTCTTAGCTGCCTTCTTAGCGCCTTCCTTAACGTTCTCTACAAGGAAGTCTGCTGCCTTCTGAACTGCAAGATCGCTCTTGAGCTGCTTCTTCTCAGCATCTGACATCATCTCTTTGAGCTTCTCAACTTCCATTCTGTACTGGTGAGCCATGCTCTCGATCTCAGCATCAACATCAGCATCTGAAACCTCGATCTTCTCAGCCTCAGCAACTGCCTCAAGAACGAGCCTACTCTTAATTCTCTCGATAGCCTGTGGCTTAACCTGTGCGAGCATCTGATCTACTGATCCGCCTGTGTACTGAAGGTACTGATCCATGTTCATACCCTGCATCTGAAGTCTCTGAGCGAACTCATTAACCATCTGTCTCTGCTGGGTCTCAATCATAGCCTCAGGAAGCTCCATCTCAGAGTCCTCGATGACAGCTCTTACAACTGCATCTTCTCTCTTAGCCTTCTCATCAGCTGCCTTCTTTTCCTCAAGCTTCTTCTTAACATCTTCCTTGTACTCAGCTACTGTATCAAAGCCTGCATCTGATGCAAACTCATCGTTGAGCTCAGGAAGCTCTTTTGCTCTGATTGAATTAACTTTGCACTTGAAGGTTGCATCCTTGCCTGCAAGGTTCTCTGCCTGATAGTCCTCAGGGAACTTAACGTTTACATCGCCTCCCTGGCCGATCTCAAATCCAACAAGCTGCTCCTCGAATCCGGGAATGAATGCGCCTGAACCGATTGTAAGAGGATAATCTGTTCCCTTACCGCCGTCAAAAGCAACACCGTCAACAAATCCCTCGAAATCAAGAGATACTGTATCGCCGTCCTTAACTGCTCTGTCAGTAACGTCGATTGATCTTGCGTTCATGTTTCTCTGCTTGTCGATCTCAGCGTCAACCTCGTCATCTGTTACATCGAGGTCCATCTTCTCTACTTCGATTCCCTTATATTTTCCAAGCTTAACAGGTGGCTTAAGTGCTACCTCAGCAGTGAATACGAAATCCTTACCTGCCTCAAGCTCCTCAACATCAATCTTAGGTGAAGATACGACATCCTCGCCGCACTCTTCTACTGCCTTAGGATACTCTTCCTCGATAAGATCGTTGGCAGCATCCTCATAGAATACTCCCTTGCCATACATCTGCTCGATCATCTTTCGAGGAGCCTTACCCTTACGGAATCCAGGAATCTGGATCTTGTTCTTGTTCTTCTGGTATGCTTTCTCAATAGCCTTCTCAAGCTGTTCTGCAGGAACTGTGATCTTAAGCTTGGCCATGTTGTTTTCAAGCTTCTCAACTGTTACGCTCATTTTTGTTTCTCCTTCTATTAATGCTAAATTACCCCTTCTGGGCACAGTCGCTAAAGATTATAACATAACGATACAAAATAATCCACATTTTTTACGAAAACATCCCAAGCCCGAAGATGAGATACAAAAGACCAAGCTCCAAGATCAGCACCAGTCCCATGAATATCGGTACGGCTATGTTAATAACCCTGGTCACTCCTCGATTTCTTTTACCATCAACGAGCTGGTATACGCTGTAGGGAATAGCCCCCAGGATGCCCATTACGGCAAAGGCCGGGAAGGTTATGAAGAAAAGAACTATCGAACCCACCTTCACTTTTTCCTTCTGGCCGTCAAACCATGCTCTGAAAAAGGTATAGGCAAAGCTTAAAAAGAATCCAAGCACAAGCCCTATAAGTCCTGCCCTGAGTGTATTCATCGGATCAAAACGGCCGCGTCCGAAGAACATGCCATCCATACTGTCTAACATTCCGAATATCGCAAAGGCTACGGCAAAGTACTTCTGAGTTTTGAATCTGTCTCGTTTCCTTGGTGCATACTGAGGAAGATTGCCGGTAGATTCTTTTGATCCGAAATACTTCTCAGCTTCCCTTCTCTGCTCATTTTTCTCCATTGCTTCCTGATATGCTTTCTGCTGTGCTATCTCTGCTGCAGTCATATCAGCGCTTCTTGCCTGTAAAAAAGCTATAAGCTCTTCCTTGGTTCCCTCTGTATAGGAATCATTTTTGATGGTAATGATCAGTTTCTTTTCAAGTGAGCAGATAAAATCATATGCTTCACCAGCATAGAACTTCACCGATTTATTAAGTGGTAAAAAGACATCTTTAAACACGCCTTCTGTTCCGGTTACGGTAAACCTTACCTGTTTGTCATCAGCGATAAGGCTGCAGGTCACATCACCGTCGAGATATGAAGGATTCAATATATTCTCGCACCCTATAAGTTCCTTGCTGCCGATCTTTGCAAGCTCTTTCTGAGCATCATTTATTACGCTCTCTTCAAGAGAAAATGTATTTTTAATCATTTTTTTTGCTCCTATTTCCGTTTTCCAACTCTGCTATTTTACTAGAAAACGTTCAAATGTTAAAGAGGGCCTAGCATTTCGCAAATCAATAATCGCAATACAGAATATACATATATATTTAAACATAAAATTTATATAATTTTTTCTTTCCAAAATGCGCCATTTCCCGTACAAAAGAGTATAATATTTAGTACACGAATTATCAAAATATCATGGAGGCGTGTTATGGCAAAAGAAAAGAAAGCAAATTCATCAAACATCAAGTTTTTCGACAGCATCAAGACCAGACTCATCTCTGTAATGATGCTGGTTGCTATCGTTCCTCTGATAGTAGCCATCATTGTAAGTTATGTAACATCAACCAAGAAGGCGACAGCCGACGCAATTGATGCACTGGACTGGCAGGCATGGTACATTGAATCCTCATTCGAGACCGTAATCCAGAAGAACATCACTGCAATGCAGGCAATTGCAGCAGCACCTTCCACCAAGACCTTCTATATCAACCCTAATGATCTTACCGCTGCTTCAAAAGCGCAGGCATACTTAAATACCATTGATGCAGCTCTTGGTGACGGAAACATCTCCGTTCTTACCGGTGCTGACGGTATGCAGATCCTTCGTGCATCAGGAAAACTGGTAGATGTATCGCAAAGAGAATATTTCAAGCAGGCTATGGCAGGAAAGACCTATGTATCCGACGTTATAACCTCTGCTTCAACAGGTGCAAGACAAACCACCATCGCAACCCCTGTCTTTGCTGATGACGGAAGCGTAATCGGTGTGGTTCAGCGTAACTACAGCATGGATGCTCTTCACGAAATCCTTGCGGCAGAAGCAGAAGATGCTTTTGTTTCCGACAGAGTAGGTATGGTAGCTGCTATGTCAGCAATGGAAATCACACCTGAGAACGAAAAGGACATCGACCTTTCAGGCTCACCATTCATGAGTGATTCCGGAGAAAGTGGCATGTATCAGCAAACAGCAGGTAATGGAGAGTCCATAATCTGCTGGGTAAGATCCAGTACAACAGGCTGGGTTATAGCTTGTGCCAAGAGTGTAAAAGAGATCAAGTCAACCGCCACATCAGCTGCCGGGCTTGTAATCATCATCGGTATCATACTCGCAATAGTTGCAGGTATCATCTCCTTCTTCATGTCAAGGGCATTTACAGAACCAATCGGTGAAGTTAACGAATCGCTCTCAGCTCTTGCTGACGGTAGATTTAAACCTGTTAAGAAACACCATGACAGAAAAGATGAATTTGGCGGAATGGTAAGAAGTACCAACACCGTTATTGAAAAGCTTGAAGACATTGTATCCCATATCAAGGCATCTGCTTCAGACGTAGGAACCTCCTCAGAGGAACTTTCCGATATGGCCAACCAGATCTCTCAGACCGCTGAGGATGTTTCAAATGCAGTTCAGGAGATCGCATCCGGAGCAACACAGCAGGCAGACGAGATCCAGAGTGCTTCAGAGAACGTAGGAAGAATCGGCGATGCAGTCGGAGACGTACAGAGTTCCACAGGAAGCCTTTCAAGTCTTGCAGACAAGATGAAGGAAGCATCAGAAGTATCCAGCACATCCCTTGCTTCCCTGCAGGATTCCTCATCTGAGATGACAGCCAAGATCGATGAGATTTCAAAAACCATCAGCGCAACTCAGGACGCTGTCACAAATATCAACGACAAAGTTGAAGGAATTGCTTCCATCGCAACACAGACCAACCTCCTCTCACTCAATGCTTCAATTGAGGCTGCAAGAGCAGGTGAGGCAGGAAAAGGATTTGCGGTTGTTGCTGAAGAGATTGGTAAACTTGCTGATGATTCCAAGGCTATGGCAGACGATATCAGAAAAGAGATGGATATCCTTCTCGAGCAGTCCAGAGCAGCCGTTCAGGCAGCAGAGGATGTAAGACAAGGCAACCAGGATCAGCAGATCGCTCTTGGCGAGACCTTGAACGCAGTAAACGGAATGCTGGGCGATATCAGCAGTACCGTAGGCGGCGTACAGCTCATTTCCCAGGGTGCGGACACCTGCGAATCATCCAAGAATGCAGTAGTAGATACCATGAGCGCACTCTCTGCTATTTCCGAAGAGAACGCAGCTTCTTCAGAAGAGACGGGCGCATCCATGCAGGAGCTCTCAGCTACTGTTACAACACTTGCAGGTTCAGCTAATAACCTGAAGGAAATCGCTGAACAGCTCAATAACGAGATGGAATTCTTCAAGTCATAAATCCAGTCCAAACACGCTATAATCATAAAGAAAAGGGCGTACAGTTTTTAGCTGTACGCTCTTTTCTTATTAGTTCTTTTCATCGAGATTTATCTCATACTCCGTAAAATCGTTTGCATCTTCCTCCTGCACCAGTTCAAAGTACCTTGGCACAAAGGTGTCAGTCTTTTTCCACTTCTTAAGCACCTCTTCATCCCAGGAGATAAGGTCGCTCCTTCCTGCGATGTATGCCACGTTAAAGTCAGCAAAAAAGCCGGCAAGTTCATCTGCATCATCGCTGTCTGACAGGTTTTCTTTTCCCTGCTTATAAGCGTTATCCCAAAGGAAATCGTGGGAAGCCTTGGCAAAATCCGGGATGTCTTTTACCTCAAAAGGCACAGCCCTGTAGCTCATCTTCTTACCTGAAAAGGTCAGCTCACCGTAGTAATTGGGAGATGTCATAAGAGAACCTGTCGCTATGTCCGGAACTCCGCCACCACTTGCTGCAATGTGCTGGATGTGCATATGCCCCGAGAGATTTGCCACGACGCCATATTCCTCATAGAGTTCAAGGAGCTTGTCGCTGTTTATAAAGCTCATTCCCTGGCTTGTCAGCTCTGAGTGAACGAGAAGTGTCTGGTGGGTTACGCTGATAACATAGGCATGATCTTCTCTTGCTTTCTGTAGCTGCTCTTCAACAAAGCTAAGCGTTCCCGGCGTAAGAAGCCCTGACATTCCGGCAACAGTATTTACGTCTACGCACAGTATCCTGAGATTCGGAGTCACTTCATAGATATAGGAAAGTGATGTCTCATCAAAATCCAGGGAATCCTCTCTTCCAAAATCCTTGTACAGCTGCAGATATTCACCGGCATCAATACTGCTTACAAGTTCATAAGCATTTCCGGAGAATCTGGCAGCTCTTTTGACTGTAAAATCATGATTGCCGGGAATTGCAAGTACCGGTATTCCGGCATCCTCGACCTTCCTAAGCATAGCAGCGTATTCCTCATGGCTCTCTCTCGCCCCGTTAAAGGTCAGATCTCCTGCCACGATAAGAGCCGCAGGCTTATCCTCGATAACTTTTTCAAGGAAAGCCTCATTGATCTCTTTGTTATAGGGCATGAATTTCCCATCGCCGCTTCTTATCATGTTCTGATAATACTCTCCGCCATCCGTAAGAGAAGGTGAAATGTAGTGAGTGTCCGTGGCCAGATAGATTGTCACCGGCTCAAAGTCATCATATTCTGCAAAAGAGCTTTTTCTCTTTCCCATGGCATTTTTCTCCCCACTGAAAAAAGGCGCCGAGATCAGCGCCGTTAACAGTAAAAGTAAAACTATGGATATCAGTCTTTTTCTATGATCCACGAAGGTCCTCACATCCTAAAAACTCTCTTAACTCTTATAGTGATAAGGTTTGCAACAAAGCCAATAAGTACTCCGGTTATGGTTCCTATCACCATCAGAAACGGCAGGTAATAAATAAGGCTCTCCGTCTCCAGAACAAGCATGGCCACTATGATCTGGCCGATGTTATGGAAAACTCCGCCGAGGACACTTACACCTGTCACCGAAAGCTTGCCTATCTTTTTGGCTATCAGCATGGCAAAGAGAGACAGAGCTGCTCCTGCCAGAGAGTACATCATCATTGAGATGTTTCCAAAGGTAAGTCCCACCAGCACTACTCTTATGAGGGAGAGTGCGATGGCATTTTTTTCACCCACTGTGTAGAGTGCCACCATGACCACCAGATTGGCAAAGCCCACCTTGGCACCCGGTATTCCTATGTTGAGTGGCAGCATGTACTCAATGTATGAAAGCACAAATGCCAGTGCCACAAAAAGCCCCAAAAAGGCTATCCTCTTGTTATTCATTGCAAAACTCCCGGGTGCATCTTAAAATGTCGACCCATCAATTTCATTTTCTTTACCGCCTTCTACCGTCACCACAACCTTGTTTGGCAGACACACTATCGATTCCTTAGAGTATCTGATGTGGTTGTGCTTGACGCAGATCTGATCGGGACAGGAAGCTTCTGTTACATCGGCGTATCCGTCCGAGATGACCAGAATGTTGTAGGAGCCATCAGGTAGTTCAATCCTCTCGGTCCTGTCCTCTGACAGAGGGTAAGTGCCATAAACCTCTCCGTCTATGGTCACCACAACGTTTGCTGTGTCCTTTGTATTATTCATTTGCCAGATCCTCATTCCGCCTGCGGTCAGCAGTGCTACTACCAATAAGGCTGCAATGAGGATAACATCATTCTTCTTCATTTACTTTACGTACTTTTCCTTAAAATTATCGGAATATATCTTTTCTCCGTCGTGCATGACCCACATGGCTTCCACGTTGTCACGCTCCTTAACAAATGCCATTCCCTCATCAAGGCTCATTGTATAGAGCGCCGTCGAATAGGAATCAGCCTTGCCCGAGTCATCTGTGATGACTGAAACAGCTGCGAATTCATCAGAAGGATACAGAGTGTCCGGATCGATGATATGACAATATCTTACTCCGTCGACCTCATAAAATCTCTGATAATCACCGGAGGACACAACGCATTCTCCGTCATTTATATCCACCATCTCGATGTACTGCTCATCGCTGTAAACATCAGGGTTCTGGATGCCGAGCCTGAAGTTCGAGCCATCTATTCTTGTACCTATGCAGGAGATATTTCCTCCAAGGCTCAGAAGCACATTGTTAAGGCCCTTTTCTCTAGCATACTCCATAACTCTCTGGACTGCATAGCCCTTTCCGGTGCTGCCCACATCCAGCGACATTTCCGGGTCGCTTAGATAAACCGTACTCTTTTCTTTATCAATTATAATACCTGTTATATCAGTGTGGTGCGACGCCTCTTTAAGTGCATCTGCATCAGGGAGCTTGGCCCTCTCCGGGTCAGCAATTCCAATCTCCCTCTGTCTGTGCCAGAGAGATAAAACGGACCCCAGTGCGATATTTACCGCGCCATCCGTCTCATAATAGGTATCAATACTAAACTCCAAAAGAGCAATTATCTCAGGATCAACTTCTACAGGTGAAATACCTGCATTATCATTTATTGTCTTTATATTATTAACGCCAGGATAGTCGTTGTAGATATCATAGAGCTGATTGTAGTAGATCAGCCTGTCCTTGATAAGCTGCGCATCCTCAGCGAACTTTTCCTTATTCACGGCAAAGCCAACAATCTCTGTTCTTGTGTCAAACACATCCAGGAAAGTGGCTGTATATCTTGTCAGTTCTTTTTCTTTGGCAAAAGACCTATAGATCAAAATTCCGGCTATGAGCACAATAAAAAGTATTCCCATAAAAATCGCCGGCTTTAAATTCTTTATCTTCATGATTTTCCTTAAGCGTAAACTGGGGGTGCACAATTAAGCACACCCCCCACATATTACCTGAACTTACTCACCTAACAATTATAGCTTTATCACTTTGCAGCTGCTACTGCCTTAGCGATAACACTGTTAAAGTCTGTGATGTGAACTGATACAGAAGCTGCAAGGTCAGCATCAGCTGCACGGCCCTCTTCCATAGCTGTTCCGGCAACTTCATCAGCTGTCTTTCCAACTGTGTAAGCAGCATAAGCAGCAGCCTGCTCATTCCACTCCTTGCCGATAGCTGAAGCCTTCTTCATGCCATAAGCCTCACCGAGCTCATTCTTACTCTTAACATCAGCAGATGTGTCAGCTGTGATAGCACCGTTTGCATCAAAAGTGATCTTAGCCTGAACAGCGTCGATGATGTCACTTGTGATCTTGCCATCTGAACCTACTGTAAGAGCAGAAATTGTTGTATAAGCCTCAGCAGTTCCGTCGCCCTCAGCAGAAGCATCCTCTGAGTTAGAGATCTTTGTTGAAACACCAAGACCAAGCTTGTCGCCTTCGTGAGCACCTAAAGCTGTAGCATTGTTTACAGCCTCAACAACTGCAGCCTGGAAACCTGTTACGTGGATTGATACAGAAGCTGCAAGATCAGCATCGCCTGCATAACCCTCTGAGATAGCCATTCCGCTGATATCTGAAGCTGTCTTACCAACAGCCCATGCTGCGAAAGCATCAGCCTGCTCATACCACTCTTTTCCGATTGCAGAAGCCTTCTTCATACCATAGTTATCACCGAGCTCTCTCTTTGAAGGATACTCAGCGTTAAGATCTGAAGTGATTGTTCCCTGTGCGCTTACACCGATCTCTGTCTGTGCGATATCGATGATGCACTGTGTGATTTTGCCGTTTCCATCAACTGTAACAGCAGCGATTGTTGCGTCAGCCTGAGCCTTTCCGTCTGCATCAGCAGTTGCATCCTCAGAGCTTGAGATTGATACGCTTGTACCAAGTCCTGTCTTAAGCTCTGCTCCTGTAGCTCCTGTAGAGCCTGACTGTGAGCCACAGCCTGCAAGTACTACAGCTGAAAGCACTGTAGCGCTTACCAATGAAAGTAATTTCTTTTTCATTTTTCTTCCCTTTCTTTTATGAAACGTTTTATATTAAGGCTATTTAGCCAAAATATCAGTTAAGACCTCTGTAGGCTCTCTCCAAGATGCCTGTGAGGACTTCTTTTCTCTTGCCCGTAAGTGCAAGCTCATCAAGGATATCGCAGCACCTGTCGTAATAGCTCTTTGCCATTTGGTGGGTGAAGCTTACTCCTTGATGTCTTGCCACTTCCTCTATTACTCTTTCCTTAGACAGATTCCCACTCTCGGCTTCTGACACGAGAGAAGGATCCTGAGCGAGGGCGTGAAGAAATGGCATTGTCATAACGCCGTTTTCGAAGTCTGACTGAACAGGCTTACCTGCCTTATTCTCTGAGACTTCATAATCAAGACAGTCATCGGTGAGCTGGAAGATGATTCCTGTATAACGTCCCAGTTTTCTGAAGAGCTTAATGCGCTCCTCATCCTCATCACCTGCAAGAGCTCCTGCGTGATATGCGCCTTCGAACAGCGCAGCTGTCTTGCCGTCTATGATCGCCAGATATCTAAAAACATCCAGCCTGTAATTTCTGTTGTTGATGTTTTGCCTAAGTTCTCCCAAGGCAACTCTCTCAACATATTTGGAGAAATCAAACTTTTTGTATCTGTCTCTCTCTTCAGCCCTTGAGAGCTGTCTCATGGCAGCGGCAAGAAGATAATCGCCGCAGATGACAGCAGTTCTTTTCCCTGACTTCTTCTGAAGGGTTACAAGACCTCTTCGAAGATCTGCATCATCCATGATGTCGTCATGAATAAGTGTTGCCAGATGAAGGGTTTCCACTGCAGATGCAAAGATCACCGCATCCTTTGGAACCTGCTCTTCTTCCTTCATAGAGCAGGCAAGTGTAGCTGCTGCCCTCATCATTTTGCCCTGAGCCTCTGTAAGATAAGAGGTATAGCCCCTAATAAGTCCGGGAGCTCTTTTAATGATTCCGGATGCTTCTTCCCGGACCATATCAAAGGCTTTATCATAATCCATGTAAAGATCAGTCATTGTATAAATACCACTTTCTTGCCCAATTAACCTTCTTCCACTTGCTCTTTAGCCATGGCATGAGATAGTAGTCAATTCCGATTGAATGACCGCCGTTAAACATTACTGCCAGACCTGCGAAGATCATCCAGAAGGTATTGAGGTAAAGACCTGTTGTAGTTACAAACATAGCCTGGAGTACCAGTGAAACTGCTGCTGAAAGGAATGTGAAGCATCCTCCCATAAGTCCAAGGCCGATAAGAATCTGCAGAACAACAATAAAGCCCTGCATGAACATTGTCATAGCATCACTTGAAAGGACCATATTCTCTACGATCCAGTCAACAAAAGGAACCTGAAGCTTGAATGCAAAATCTGAAATGGTTGACTTGGCAAGCTCTGTGCCTGATACAAAGATCATCTCAAAGAGTCCAAGGTTCCAGTCAAAAATAACTGTTCCGGTATTAACAGCTGCAGCGACCTCGGTTGAAGCTGATGCAACAGCGTCTGCCACCTCTGTGGTTGCGGATGAAACTGCATCAACAGCTGCGGGATCGATCCTTCCAAGAAGTGAATCAAACCATGAATTTGCACCGCCAAAGAAGCCCTCGAGCATTGGCTTTTGGAGCCACCCTTCAACGATCTTCATAACGCCTTCAAATACCCATACAGCTCCGAGCCATACTCTTAAAGGTACCATCATGAAGCTCGGTGTCTTGTTGGAGAAGTGTCCGCCAAGGAAACTTCTGTTATTTCTTATAGTAAAGAATTCATGTGTAAGGTAACTGAATACCTTGGTCCATCCCATAACCTGAATGAAGTAGATTATGTTGATGAAGTGCTTAGCAAACATTGCAAAGAAAGATGCGAAGTTGATCTGGTGCTTGGCCATTCCGCCTCGTGCAACACCGTAGCGACCGCCCACACATACCATTACGCCGTGGAACTTGGGAGCATAGCTCTCTCTTTCTCCCTCTCCGGTAATGGCAACCATGATGTTCTTAGCTACAGCTGCAGCTGAATGCTCAGCGTTCTCAACCATCTGAGGAACAGGTCTCTCCTCGCCGGGAGCTGTGTAGAGCATGTTGTCACCAATCACATAAACATTCTCATGGTCAACGCTTCTGAGATACTCATCAACTTCGATACGGCCTCTTCCGCCGCTCTTTACTTCCTTAGCAATAGAAGCTGTTATCTCTGAGCTCTCGATTCCTGCAGTCCAGATAACTGTTCCTGCTACATGCTCAGTTATATCGTCGCCCTTCTTGAGCTTGATAAAGTTCTCGCCAACTCCGACTACCTGTGCGTTCATGACAACGTCAACGCCCATCTTGCGAAGTCTCTTGTCTACTTTATTGGAAAGCTTCTCAGGCAGGATCGGAACAGGACGTGAAAGTCCGTCTACATCAACGATGGTTACATCTTCTCTGTCGATGCCAAATCTCTTGCAAAGAATTGGTGTGTACTCTGCCAGCTCACCAACCATCTCTACGCCGGTAAAGCCTGCGCCTACAACGTAGAAGCTAAGGAGTTCTTTCTTCCTTGCAGGATCTGTCTCATCTGCAGCCATTCTGAAGCAGTCATGGATCCTGTCGCGAAGCTTGACTGCATCGTCATAGGACCAGAGCTTGTAGCTGTATTTCTCAGCTCCCTCAACGCCAAAGTATGTTGGCTTGGAACCTGCTGCCACAACAAGGTAATCATAGCTGTACTCAGCATTCTTACCCTTAACGGTAGTATTCTCAAAATCAACTCCTGTAACTGTATCAAGAACAACGTTGACCTTTCTGCCATCAAATATCTGCTTGAGGTTCATCTTGATGCTCTCTTCGCCGACACGGCAAGCAGCTACTTCATGGAGCTCTGTGAGCATGGTGTGATAAGGATGCTTATCAATAATGGTTATCTCACAGGAGTCCAGTAATTTCTTTTTACGAAGTTTTTTTTCGAGTTTCTTGGTAGCCAGCACGCCTGCGTAGCCGGCACCGATTACAACAATCTTAGTCATAACTATCCTTCCTTTAATACATCCAAATGAAATATTGCTTAATGAGTATCGATATGATAGCATAATTAATTGTGTACGACAATATTTAATCGCAATTTATTTTGCAAAATCTAATTTACGTAAAAACGTTTTTATTAAAACGTCAGTAAACATCTGACTTTGAGGAGATACTAATGATTAAAAAATTTTTGAAGTACGTGGAGATAACCACAAAGATAACCAGTCTGTTCGCATATATTAACACAATGCTTTTTATGATATATGAGAAACAGCCGATAAATACTAAGCTCATGGCTATTTTCTTTATCGCCATGTTCTTATTTGATCTGACAACTACTGCCATCAATAACTACATTGACAGCAAGGATTATCCCGAGATGCTTCCTATTCCAAGAAAGAGCGCGTTTATTTCCATTATGGTAATGCTCGGTATCAGTACTGTTCTTGGTCTGTACCTTGCATTTAATACCGGTATCATCGTTCTGCTTCTTGGCGGATTATGTTTCCTTCTCGGAATCTTTTATACCTTTGGCCCGATACCCATCTCCAGAATTCCACTCGGAGAGGTTATCTCAGGCGTTGCATACGGAATGTTTATTCCTTTTCTTATGATGTATATAAACAATCCGTCTCACTATCTGGCCCTTAGCCTTTCATTTGAGACAATCAACCTTTCTATAAATGTAATGCCTTTTATTTCCTTCTTCCTGTTTTCGCTGGTTACAACCTTTACCACAGCCAACATCATGCTGGCCAACAACACCTGCGATATTGAGAAGGATACTGCGGTAGGAAGACTTACTCTTGCATACTACATAGGAAGAAAGTGGGCTGTGCGCCTCTATGCACTTCTCTACTACGGAACCTATGCATCAGTTGCGCTTATGGTGATATGCAGATTCCTGCATCCTGTTGCCCTGATCTACTTCCTGTCGCTCCCACTTGTAATGAAGAACATTCACACCTTTAGGGATGCACAGATCAAGGAAAAGACCTTTATAACATCCATAAAGAATTTCATCATAATAAACACCTGCTATGGAATTTCCATTTTAGCAGCAATAATTGTTAGCGCAGTTATTTAACTCTGATGGTTATGGCTTTATTGACAACTTCAATTCTGCTTTCTTTATAAGCACCGCCAAACTCACCATCGAGAGTCCATTCCACCTCATCCTCAGAATAGAAGTTAGCCCACCTTACCTGCTTAAAGGTGATGTATGGGTTACCTTCTTCTCTGGTGGCAAGAGCCGTCAGAATTGCATTGAATTCTGCTAGATTCTTGGGAGATCTGATAAGCATGAGCTCCATCTTACCATCGTCCTGATGGATATCCGAATCACCGAACAGATTCATTCCACCCACTGAAGCCGAATTACTCATGGCACCAAAAAGATAATCGCCCTCTTCGCTTATACCCTCAGCCTCTACCTTCATATGAGTGCTGTAGCCGATGTTCTGCGGAAGCTCCGCAATTGCGCTGATGACATAGGCTGCATATCCAAGAACGTTCTTAAGCTCCTGATCCGTAGCATAGCTCACTTTGGAAAAAGCACCGAAGGCAGCCACGTAATTAAAGTAGCGCTCTCCGATCCTTCCAACGTCATACGTATACTCTTTTCCCAAAACAGCGATATCTATAGCCTTGGAACGCTGAGCAGGAATACCGAGACCCTTGGCGAAATCATTGGTACTTCCCGCAGGCACATAGGCAAGGACCGGCTTTTGGTCCATGTCCATAATGGCGCTCATGACGTGATTAAGAGTACCGTCTCCGCCACTGCACAAAACCATATCAATCTTTCCGTCATATTGCGAAAGAAGAATTTCCGAGGACAGTTCTGTCCCCGGAATTATTGGATAAACCAGCGGCTCATATCCGTTCTCCGCAAGTTTTTTCACTATGTCGAAGGTATCGTTACCTGCTCTGCCCATTCCGGCAGTCTTGTTGATAAGTACTAAAGCCTTTTTTCTAGTCATTTTCTTGTATAAATCCTGTATGTGTATGTTAAGTCAAAATAAACCTGTTCATCGCTCTCTTCTGTAAGCTCCCATTCCGGCATCTTGTCCAGGTTAGGGAAATAAGCATCTGCTTCATATTCCTTGTCGATGAAGGTTACGATGCACTTGTCACAGTCATCAAGAAACTCCTTATAAACACTGGCTCCGCCGATGATAAATACATCATCCGGATCCTCATCCTTAATAAGTTCAAGGAGCTCTTCTCTGTTATGTGCAACCTCTGCGTTCCTCACCTCGTAGTCGGGTTTGGTTGAGAGGATGATGTTTCTTCTCTTTGGAAGAACTATCTTCTGGGGAAAGGTCTCAAGAGTCTTCCTTCCGTAGATTATGGTCTTATCAAGGGTCCTTGCCCTGAAGTTGTCCTTCTGATCCGCAGGGATGCTCACCAGGAGCTGTCCCTTATTTCCAATGGCCCAGTTGCTGTCCACTGCTACAATTGCCTGCATTTATATGTCCTCCGTAATTATATGGCGATCGGTATGTCTTTTAACTGCTCACCTGAAACCTCATAGCCCTCAAGTGAAACATCGTTTCTGGTGAACTTGTAGAAGTCCTTGATGTCCGGATTGAGATGGAACTTGGGCGCCGGAAGAGGCTTTCTCTCAATGAGTTCCTTGATGAGCGGAACATGTCTGTCATAGATGTGCGCATCGGCGATTACATGCACCAGCTCGCCTACGTTCATGTCGCATACCTGAGCGATCATATGCACCAGAACAGCATACTGAACAACGTTCCAGTTGTTGGCTGCAAGAACGTCCTGTGATCTCTGGTTCAAGATTGCATTAAGTGTGAGCTTATCCTCGCCCTTCTTCTGAGTTACATTGTAGGTCACGCTGTAAGCACAGGGGTAGAGATGCATCTCGTGAAGGTCGGAAAAGACATATGTATTGGTCATGATACGTCTTGAAAAAGGATTGTTCTTGAGGTCATAGATAACCCTGTCCATCTGGTCGAACTCTCCCTCTTTGTAGATACTCTTTTGACCGATCTGATAGCCGTAGGCCTTTCCGATGGATCCGGTCTCATCAGCCCACTCGTCCCAAATGTGGCTGTTGAGGTCATGGATGTTGTTGCTCTTTTGCTGGTAGATCCACAAAACCTCGTCAGTTGCACTCTTAAGAGCTGTCTTTCTCAGAGTCATGATCGGAAACTCTTTGGAAAGGTCATATCTGTTTACAACACCGAATTTCTTGATAGTGTATGCCGGTGTTCCGTCCGGCCAGTGTGGTCTTACCTTCTCCCCCTCGGTTGAGGTGCCATTGTCCAGGATATCCCTGCACATGTCGATGAAAATCTCATCCGCTCTTGCCATAGTTACTCCTCCCTTTATTTGCTCCACTTGTCGCAAAGTGAATTTATCTGATCTGCGAATTTCGCCTTGTCCTTGTTTGTCATTCCCTCTGCCTTGGCTATGATGCCCATAAGCCTTGCCCCTGCGGCTTTGAGACGGGCATAGACGTCGGAAACAAGGGTAGATTCTTTCTTCTTGACCGGAACAGGAATGCCTTCCTTCATTATCTGTCCGGAGATTATGTCGAATTCTGTTCCGCTGTAAGGCGCGTAAGCATCGAATCCGTGCTCGTTTTCAAGGCACTTTGCAAAGGATGTGCATACGCTGTCTTCGCCGTGTACGACAAATACCTTCTTAGGTCTCTTTTTAAAGCCTTCTATCCACTCAATAAGGCCGTTGTGATCGGCGTGGCCTGAGAGGCCTTCAAGCTTGGCTATTTCTGCCTTGACATCAATTGTCTCGCCAAAGAGCTTGACCTGCTCTGCACCGTCTATGATGGCGCGTCCAGTGGTTCCAACGGACTGATAGCCTACAAATAAAATGGTACTCTCTTCTCTCCAGAGGTTGTGCTTAAGGTGATGTCTGATTCTGCCTGCATCGCACATTCCGGCTGCAGAGATGATGACCTTGGGCTCCGGGTCCTCATTGATGGCCCTGGACTCCTCTGTTGTGATGGACAGATTAAGTCCCGGGAAGGTTATCGGATTTATATGTTTCCTGATGAGTTCAAGCGCCTCATCATCGTAACAATCATACTGATTTCTCTCAAAGATCTCTGTGGCCTCAACTGCAAGAGGGCTATCAACAAATACTTTGAAATCAGGTTTCGAGGTGACCAGCTGTCCCCTCTTGATAAGTCTTATAAAATACAGTACTTCCTGGGTTCTGCCAATTGCAAAGGAAGGGATTACAACATTTCCTCCCCGGGCAAAGGTTCTGTCCAGGATAGCCGCCAGCTCTTTTACATAATCGGGTCTCTCGCCGGGATGGAGCCTGTCGCCGTAGGTGGATTCCATAACGACGTAGTCGGCCTCTTCCGTCATCTGAGGGTCCTTGATAAGCGGCTGGTTCTTGTTTCCTATATCTCCGGAAAAGACAAGCTTCTTCTCCACATTCTTTTCCTGAAGCCAGACTTCGATACTGGAGGAACCAAGAAGGTGACCGATGTCGGTAAACCTTATCTTAATGCCCTCACAAACGTTAATCTCTGTACCATAACTACAGGGAACAAAGCACCTGATAGTGTTCTCTGCATCTTCCATGGTATAGGTGGGCTCAATTATATCGATTTCCTTAGTTCTTTTTCCCTTACGATTTCTCCACTCTGCCTCCTGCATCTGAATATGGGCGCAGTCTCTGAGCATTATGTTGCACAACTCAGCTGTGGCTTCTGTTGAAAAGATCTTGCCTCTAAAGCCCTTTGCATATAGGAGTGGGAGATTTCCTGAGTGATCCACATGAGCATGTGTCAGGAACACGTAATCAATTTCCGGCGCAGATACAGGCAGTGGCACGTTTTCAAAGTAATTCCTGCCCTGCTCCATTCCGTAATCAACTAAGATGTTCTTGCCTGCAGCCTCGATAAAATGACAGCTTCCGGTAACTTCATGGTCAGCACCAATAAACATCAGTTTCATAAGCACTGCCTCCTAAAATCATTATAGTCTTGCTATTCTTCTTTATTATACCATGAAACTTTAATGTAAAAGGCATGGAAAAACCCCTGCGCTTTTGGTAGAATATAAAGGATTGATTATTTTCAATTTAAATAAGGAGATTATGAAAATGTTTAGAACATATGGCAAAAGAGCTATTGCAACTATTCTCAGTGCAGCAATGCTCGTGACTTTAGCAGCCTGCGGATCAACACCTGAAGGTGGCGATGACAGTGAGTCAAGCAGCGGAGTTTCTTTTGAACAGATAACAGATACTGCTACCGAGGAGACCTCTGTAGAGGAGGAAGCACCTGTAGATACCGACGAGCCTTACGTACTTCCTGAAGGAATGTATTTCTCAGAGCTCACAGGTGAGCCTATCAGCGAGGATATCAATGACCAGCGTCCTATCGCAGCCATGGTCGACAACGAGATCACTGCTCTTCCTCACTTTGACACAACAAAAGCTGATGTTGTTTATGAGCTCATGAACAGCACCAAGAATGACAGAATCACAAGACTTATGTGCGTTGTTAAGGACTGGGGATCAATCGACCAGCTTGGAAGTATCCGAAGCACAAGACCTACCAATATCCTTCTTGCTTCTGAGTGGAACGCAATCCTCTGCCACGACGGAGGCCCTTACCACAACGATGCTTACTTTGCTAAGGACTGGGCTAAGGATCACATCTCAGGTTACTTCTCAAGAGTAGACAACGGTAAGTCAAGAGAGTTTACCGAGTACATCTTAAACGGTGACCTTGAGTCAGATATCGAGAGATTCGGCATCTCAGCAACTTACAACCAGTATGCAAACGAGGGAAGCCACTTCAATTTCGTTGAGTACGGCAAAGAGATCAAGCTCGATGAGAAGTATGACAGATCATACACAGCAAACGGTGTTATTCTTCCTTTCACACACAACTCATCCAAGCTTGTATACAATGCAGAGACAGGTCTTTACGAGTACTACGAGTACGGTGATCAGTACTTTGATGCAGCCAATGAGCAGCCACTTACTTTCAAGAACGTAATCCTTCAGAAATGCTCATTCGCTCAGCTCGATGAGAACGGATATCTTATCTACAACTGCATCGGCTCAGGAGAGTATGCATGGTATCTCACAAACGGTGTAGCTAAGGATTGCACATGGGCTAAGACCAGTGAGACCGGTGTAACCAAGTTCTACGATGAAAACGGTGAAGAGCTTCAGATCAACACAGGTAAGACTTACATCGCTCTTGTTCCTGACGACACCTGGGACAAAGTCATCTTCGAGTAAATCATTTAGGAGCAGTTATGCGTGGTATTTCAGATGGCATGAAGAGAATAAACAGTAACACTCTTAAAGTGATTGCATGTCTTGTTATGCTTCTGGACCACTTAACAGCAGGTATAATGCTTCCGGTTGTGAAAGCCGGTCTTTATCCTGATGATATTCCTTTTGAGAAGATCAAGCTTATATACGATATCCTTCGTGCTATCGGCAGAAATGCTTTTCCGATATTCTGCTTTTTGATCGTGGAAGGATTCATTCATACAAAAAGCAGGCTAAGATATGCTCTTAGCCTGTTACTTTTTGGCCTAATTTCAGAACCGTTTTTTGATGTAACCTTCTTTGCGAAGAAAGAAGTCTTTAACATCAATTTCTTTGAGTGCCTTAGCGCCAACCTTGATCATATCTGGGATAGGTGCAATGTGTATTTCACGCTCCTTATCGGACTGCTTGTTATCTGGGCTGCTGATTTCTTTATTGACAAGCTTAGAGAAAAGTTTCCTGTTCCGCTCTGGGTCTCTTACACTTTAGCCGGACTTTCCTGCGGACTCGGAATACTTGTTGCAGAACGTATTCACTCCGATTATCATGGCTTCGGCGTTGGGCTTATCTTTATTTTCTACTTGCTCAGATACCAGTCCCCACTCAATTTAGTAGCGGGATATTTGGAACTGAGCTTCCTTGGTACCGAGTACTATGCTCTTCCTTCTTTTGTGCTTCTTTATTGCTACAACCATAAGAGAGGCAGAAAGATTGGGAAGCTGAAGTACTTGTTCTATGCATTTTATCCTGTGCATATTTTCCTGATTTATGTACTTAGATGTTTGATGTACGGTTGATACATCTTCTGCCGCCCCCTGCTTTCGGGGATTGTAGCATGAAATGCCAAAACGTCAAGAACAAAGCAAGTGGGCAAAGATCGCCCATTCTTGACGTTTTGGCATTTCATGCGTTTAGGTCACTAAGGGGGCCGGCAGAAGGTGACCACCGGAAAGGATGCGCGCCTAGGCAGGGAGAGCCCCTTGTGCAAGTGTTTGCGAAGGGTATGGCGAGCCAATAGCGTGGATGAATGGGAAGTTTACTGTCCTGAGAGGGAAATTGCAAAAATACCGTAAGGGAATTTGGGCGATTCGCGGAGGGCTACTGTCCCTGAGCAAAAACTCAATATATACCGTAATGAAAAACGGGGTGATCCATGGTGGACTACTGTCCCTGTGTAAAAACTCAATATATACCGTAATGAAAAACGGAAAGATCCATGACGCACTACTGTCCCAAAGCAAAAACTTCATATATACCGTAAGGTTGAGCTGAAATGTCCATGAGGCACTACTGTCCTAGAGCAAAATCTTCATATATACCGTAATGATGGGCTGAAATGTCCATGAGGCACTACTGTCCTAAAGCAAAATCTTCATATATACCGTAAGGTTGAGCTGAAATGTCCATGAGGCACTACTGTCCTAGAGCAAAATCTTCATATATACCGTAATGATGGGCTGAAATGTCCATGAGGCACTACTGTCCTAAAGCAAAATCTTCATATATACCGTAAGGTTGAGCTGAAATGTCCATGAGGCACTACTGTCCTAGAGCAAAATCTTCATATATACCGTAATGATGGGCTGAAATGTCCATGAGGCACTACTGTCCTAAAGCAAAATCTTCATATATACCGTAAGGTTGAGCTGAAATGTCCATGAGGCACTACTGTCCTAGATTAAAAATCTTCAACAAGCAGTAATGAATTCGATATTCAGTGTTCCATGCTTGCTTTTTTCATGTCCTGGAGCCAATATCCTGCCTTCCTGCCACAGATTCCGGCTTGCCACAATCCCCTTTTGCTTGTTTTCTCATGTCCCAGAGACGATATCCTACCGTTCTGCCACAGATTCTGGCTTGGAATAACTCCTTGTGCTTGCTTTTCTCATGTCCCGGAGCCAATATCCTACCTTCCTGCCACAGATTCCGGCTTGCCACAATCCCCTTTGGCTTGTTTTCTCATGTTCTGGAGCCAATATCCTGCCTTTTTGCCACAGAATCTACCTTGCCACAATCCCCTTTTAACCAGCCCCGCTTAGTGACCGTAATGTTCAAAAAGATACCGGAGCCAAGGGACAGTACGCTGGGCGCTGCATTTCAAGCGCCCGGGCAGCCCTTGGCTCCGGTATCTTTTTGAACTACAATTATCAGCGCGCGGGGCTGTAAAAGCAAAAAATAAATCCCCCCAGCTGCATTATGCAACCAAGAGGACTTATAACAAATTAATGAATCAATTATTTGAGCTGTCTGAAGCGCCTGTATCTGAAGAAAAGATATCAGCCATGGCTTCCTGAGCACTCTTAATGTCTGTCTTACTAAGTGTGTAATCCTGAAGAATGTTGGTATCGAAGGTAACCAGGTTGTCTTCCTTGGCTGTTACACAGGCATATTCTGTGTAGCCTGAATCCTTGTCACCGATCAGGATATATACTTCTTCGCCCTTCTTAATATCCATGGTAACTTCCACAACTGCTCTGGATGTCAGAATGGCTTTCTTTGAAAATGTTATTTTATAGCTATCGGGATAAAAATCATCCTGAATCTTTGTCACTGTTCCACTGGAGATAACAGCGCCGTTATCTGTAGTAACTATAAGCTTCTGCGATAATCTCTTGTCGCCCAAGACATCACCGGCCTCTTTATCAAGGTCAATGCCAGCCAGTCCGAGAATCGCTTCTGTAACTGCGTTATAGCAATCTCCGTCTTTGTTTGTACTGGTCTGTTTATCAGCATAAACAGCAAAACCTGCAAAAGCTATACATCCGATAAGGAACATGACAAGGACTGCAATAGCCGCTTTCCTTGTCTTATTCATAAGACTCTCTCCATTACTTAAACGTTCTAATCTCAAAAACTTTTATAAGTTTATCACAATTTGGACACAATTAGCAATGGCTTTTATAAAAATAGTTTATAGAATTTTTATATTTGTTACCGTCTCCATGTTTTCGGTTTCATGATTATGAAGAACGGGAGCAATTCCAGACGACCCGCCAACATATCGAACATTAGCACGATTTTGGAGAAATATGAGAACTCAGAATAGTTACCCATAGGTCCAATCATACCGAGTCCGGGACCAATGTTATTCAGTGTAGCAATTACCGATGTAACAGTTGTCTGGTAATCAAAGTTATCAAGCGAAACAAGGAAAATAGAAACCACCAAAGTGATAACATACAGACCTAAATAAGCTGAAACAGATTTAACTGTGGTTCCTTCAACAGCATGACCGTCCATGAACACCCTCTTTACTGCCTTGGGGTGTACCAGGAAGTTCAGCTCATTTCTCGCATTTCTGATGACAATCAGGGCTCTTGAGAACTTAAATCCGCCGCCGGTAGATCCTGCACAGGCACCGACAAGAGCCAGTCCCATCAAAAGAACTCTTGAAAACTCCGGCCATTTATCAAAGTCCAAAGTTCCGAATCCTGTAGTAGTCATGATTGATGTAACTGCAAACAGTGCGTGGTGGAAACACATTCCTGCTGAATCCAAAACTCCTGCCCTGTAGATGTTAATGGATATAAGACATGCTGCCACAGCCATGGTTCCGAAGTAGTACTTGACCTCATCTATGGCAAAAGCCTCCTTGGGCTTTCTGTTGATGAGGAAATAATAAACAGTAAAGTTAACTCCGCATAAAGCCATGAATAAGATGATCACTGCCTGCGAAACCGTTGAATAACCACCGATTCCTGCATTTGTTACAGCAAATCCTCCGGTACCTACAGTAGAGAAGGTGATGGTTGCAGCCTCGTAAAGTGATAAACCGGAAATCTTTAAACATATAATCTCCAGCACAGTAATGCCAAAGTAAATAAGATAGAGGATCTTCGCAGTATCTTTTACCTTGGGAACGATCTTACCTACAACAGGTCCCGGGCTCTCTGCCCTCATAAGATGCATGCTGTAGCCGTCCGCCATGGGAACAACTGCAAGAAGGAAGACAAGAACACCCATTCCGCCAATCCAGTGAGTGAAGGTTCTCCAGAACTGAACGCTCTTCTCTATCTGCTCGACAGAGGTAAGGATACTGCCTCCGGTTGTGGTAAAACCAGATACTGTCTCAAAGCAGGCATCAATATAGTTGGGAATTGTTCCAGTTACAACAAAAGGGATGGCGCCAAGCATACTCACTACTATCCAGGCAAGAGCTGTAATGGTAAAGCCCTCCTTAGCATAGATAACTGTATTTGCCGGCTTTTTGAACGATCCTAAATATCCAATGAGAATGCTGATAAGTATCAGCACAAAAAACGCCTCTGCGCTGTCATATTCCTTATAAATCAGCGCCACCAAAAAAGGCAGTACCAAAAGAGCTCCGAAGACTCTGAACAATCTAAAGAGCACAAATCTGATCATCGAGTAATTCATGTCAATTCTCCAATATGTCGCTTATATCTTTTAATCCTGCCAGTGTGGTTACAACGATGACAGAATCTCTGTCCCTTATAACGCTGTCACCGGAAGGTGAAATGATCTCGCCGTAATGGTTGATGCACGCGATAAGAACGCCCTTCTTGATCTTCATCTGAGAAAGTGGCTTGCCAATAACTGGGCTTCCGTTTCTTACGATGAACTCAAGGGCCTCAACCTTGTCGTCATTGAGCTTGTAAAGAGTCTCAATGTTGCTGTCCTTGGATGCTGACATACCACGAACAAACTGAACAATCCTGTCAGCTGTGATGTTCTTGGGATAAATGATACTTCCGATATTAAGAGAACCGATGATATCACCGTAGGTAACCCTGTGAACCTTGGTAATGAGCTTGGCCTTGGGGTTGATGCTCTTTACATACATAGAGAGCATGATGTTCTCCTCATCAAGGTTTGTGAGGGATACAAAGGAATCAGTTCTTGTTACGCCTTCCTCAAGAAGCATATCCTTGTCGGTTCCGTCTCCGTTGATGATAAGCGCCTGAGGCAAAATATCCGTCAGTTCCTTACATCTTACAGGGTCCTTGTCGAAGATGGTTACCTTAATACCGAGTGCAATAAGCTGCATGGCAAGGTAATAAGCTGTCTCTCCACCGCCGATGATGATGGTTGAATGTACCTTGGCTGAAGGAAGACCCAGCTTTTTAAAGAAGCTTACGGTATTCTTGCTGGAGCCGAAGATTGTAATCTCATCTCCTGCTCTTAAGATGAAGTTACCATCAGGGATGTGAACTTCTCCGCCTCTGGTAACAACAGCGATGATTACCTGTTTCTTAAGGTCAGACGGTATATCTTTAAGCGCAATGTCACAGAGCCTTGAGTTCTCGTCGATCACAAGGCGCACAAGCTCTGCTCTACCTCTGGCAAAGGTCTCGATTTTAGTTGCTGATGGAAGTTTAAGGAGTCTGCCTGCCTCAGAAGCTGCTGCTTCCTCAGGGTTGATGACCATGGAAAGTCCAAGCTCCTCCTTGATGAAATTGATTTCGTTGTTATAGACGGGATTGCGGACTCTGGCAATAGTATGGCAGTTACCGGCTTTCTTGGCTATAAGACAACAAAGAAGATTCAGCTCATCTGAATCTGTAACCGCGATCATAAGGTCTGCTGTCTCGATGCCCGCATCCTTCATTATGGAATAACTGGCGCCATTTCCAACGATACCCAAGACGTCCAGGTTGTTTACTACTGCCTGTACAACACTACTCTTTTCCTCAATGATAGTGATGTTGTGGCCTTCCTTGCTAAGCTGCTGTGTAAGTGTAAGTCCTACGTTTCCGCAGCCCACAATTATAATCTGCATAACATGCCTCCGCTGATAAACATAATAATACGAATATCATTATAGGCTCAATCAGTGTTTTCTTCAACTTCAGAAGCTTCTCTCTCGTAATCCCTTGCCTGCTCCTCGTTCCCAAGTTCGTGGTAGCACTTTGCAAGCGCAAGACGTGGAAGACTTCCGCTCTTTTTTATATCAAGAATGCTGCTGCATTCATAGGCTGCATTGTAGTACCAGACTATGGCTTCATCGATATCTTTTTTGCCAAAATAGTAATCCCCGAGCTCGTAGCACATCTCGCTGCTCATCTCGGTGATGGCGTCCTTCAATGTATACTTAAGAAGCGCAGCCAGGTCATCCTCGATAACAGCGATGTGGGCAAGGACGCAGCTGGCTTCCTTGATCTCATCAAGTCCTCTTGTGGTATCAAGCGCGGACGCAGTAAAAAACTCTTTTGCCTTAAGGAAATCTTCGTCGGTTCCGGCCATAAAGAGCTCCCTTGCATACATTCCGTGGAGTCTCTTAGAAAGGCGTCTTCCGCCTGCGATGGTGCGTCTGAAGGTCTCGAGGTCGCGCCCTGCGTGGTTCTCCTTGGGACGATGGATGATCTCAATCTCACTGTTGCAGATAACGGGATCTACGATCACCTGCTCGTGGATTGGATCTTCCCAAACGAAATGCCTTACTCTCTTAAAGAGCTTAGGGCGAAGTTCTCTGTCAAAGTTGTAAACCGTGCGGTACTGAAGCTGATTGCAGTAGTACATCTGCACGATATCTATATCAAGCTCGGAGAGATCGGCCTTCAATTCCATAAATCGCTGCCTGTTTTCCTCATCCAGCTCCTCGTCTGCATCTGCGGAGTATATATAGTCACAGTTTGCCTGAGCAAAGGCGAAGTTCCTGGCATCACTGAAGTCCCCCGTCCAGGTAAAATCAAGCACCTTGGCACCGCACGCTTTGGCAATGTCCTTGGTCCTGTCCGTAGAGCCTGTGTCCACCACGATCATCTCGTCAACAATGCCCTCCAAACTCTTAAGGCACTTCTCCAGACAACTCTCCTCGTTTTTGACTATCATGCAAAGACTGATCGTAACCATATACACCCTCCTGTTTGGCTAACAACCTATACCCGCTACATTAATCATACCATGAACTTGTTATGTTTTGTGCACTTTAGTTGTGCTAGAATAATCATATGCTTACAAGGAAAAAGACATTTCAATTAAATATAATTTCTCCCCTGGTTGCGACAGGTCTTTTGCTGTGCGCAGTTCTTACGGGATGTGCAAAAGAGCCTTCTGCGCCCGAAAAGGCTGCTCCCTATGACGGAAAAGAGTACCTCCGCGAATCAGAGCTGACAGCAGCCGGCGAAGATCCTGACAGTGCCTTTGATTCTTATACTGTCATAAATAACTACGACTCGGCTCTTAGTGTCCCTACCTATGTCACCAAGACTGATGACCTTTGGTTTATCGTTGACTGCTATCACAACCGGATCATCTACACCGATAGCCTTGGGGTTCCTTTAAATGAGTGGAAGATCATGTGTGATCAGGCAACACAGCCTCACACCATGGCCAGCGACGGAGTTGTCTACATGGTGGAAGACACCGAGAACAACAGGGTCCTGATCTTTGAGAAAAGAGATAACAAATTCATCAACACTCAAAGCTTTTATGAAATTGGCAACAGACCTCACTTTACTGTCTATGACGAGACTTCCGACACCTTCTATGTATGGAGTTCCAGCACAGGTGAGCTCTACTGTTTCAGGCATACACCGGATTCAACCAGAATGTATCTGACTGAAGTGCGAAAGATCGATCAACTCTCCGGCCTCTACGTCAGGTCTTTTACCATCGTCGGAGACGACATTTACTTCGTATCGGGAGTATCAGCCACAGGCGCTGCGCCACAGATACTTCAGTGCGACCTCAAGACCTTAAATATAAAAAAGAGCTATCCGGTCCCGGACGAGCTTGCCGGAATGGTACAGATAACTCCCATTGACAATATGTTTTATATCACTGTTTCCACGGATATTACGGGCAATCAGGACTACGCCACACTTATCCGCACTTCATCCCTTAATAAGCTGAAAAGCGGGGATTATGAAGATATTTACGCACAGTACTTCGTGGGCGGCGGCACACCCTATAACATCTCCAAGGTGGATGATACGTACTTCTTAACAGAGCACAGGCTCCAGGGGCATTCCATTTGGAGCTTCAAGGTGGAGAGCGGCGAAATAACCGATGTTACTGCGCTCTACTGATGCGACTTCATTACATGACAACGACTTTGTTCTTGCCGGTATTCTTGGCCTTGTAAAGAGCATTGTCCACGTTCTGAAGAGTCTTTGAATAATCACCTGTATAGCATGACACACCTACCGAAATTGTAAATGGTACCGGTGTGTCTTTTGCATTTGCAATGTCCTGCCTGAACTGCTCCATGCGTGCGCAGGCATTGTTGACGTCACAGTTTCTTAAAATGAGAACGAATTCCTCGCCGCCGTAGCGGATTACATAGTCGTTATCATGGGTCTCCTTGGAGAGTTTCTGTCCCATGTATAAAAGAGTAAGGTCACCGGTGTAGTGGCCGTTCTCATCGTTGATTTTCTTAAAGTCGTCAATGTCGATAAGAGCTACAGCTATATGCTCTCCCGGCTTAACATCATTTATAGTGTTCTCGGAGATGATCTTCTCCAAAAGATGCCTGTTGTAAACCTGAGTCAGAGGATCGGTTACCATGGCCAGCTCGAGCTTCTGAGTTACTCTGTAGTGATCCAGATAGTAAGCGGTCATTACATAGTGGACGAACATGATTCCGATAATAATTGGAATCTCCAGCGCCATGATAAGGCTATAGTTCGTGTAGTGGTTGAAAGTATTGGTGATTACAATCTCTATGATAAATATGATACCGTTGATGATGGTATCGCGCGTAGTTGCAGCAAATCCCACCACAAGCCAGATCAGGTTGACTATGATGATTCCTTCGATGGAATTACTCCTGTCAATCAGGTTATACGCCGTCCAGCTGGCTGCGATGACCATACCGTGACCAAGGAAAAAGTCCATGATGACAGTTACGCGGTGATTGTTTGGAAAGTAATGTGTAACCAAAAAGAATATTGCCACATAAATAAGGATTGAAAGTCTGGGAATCAGCGTAGGAAGGGCTGATCCGTTGATCATATAATCCGAATAGATAAAGAAAATAGTTGTAACCGCAGACACAACAAGACCAAGCTCTACTATACCCTGATAGTAGTCGCACTTGGACTGGTAGAAATCAGCCTTCTCTTCACGGCTCATTGACTTTAAGTCGCTGACAAGGCTCATTATCGTTTTGGCGGCTTTAATTGTTCTCATAATTGATACTCCTTAAATGTAATTGTATCAAAAAATAAATCATAGGTGAATAAAAAGGTCATAAAAAAATGCAGCCCTTACGGACTGCATTTTGTCTAAATCGATTAAGCTTCTTCTGTCTCTCCAACAGGCTTACCACCTGTTGCAAGCCACTTGAGATATGCATTTATGAACTGATCAAGGTCTCCGTCAAGTACGCCGTCGGCATTGGATGCCTTGTAACCTGTACGTGTATCGTTAACCATGGTGTATGGCTGAAGTACGTAAGATCTGATCTGGCTGCCCCATGCATTGTCCATGACATCGCCACGGATTCCGGCGAGCTTGGCTGCCTGTTCTTCCTGCTTCATGACAAAGAGCTTGGCCTTGAGCATCTGCATAGCCTTATCCTTGTTCTGGAACTGTGAACGCTCATTCTGGCAGGCAACTACAACACCTGTAGGGATATGTGTGATACGTACGGCAGATGATGTCTTGTTGATGTGCTGTCCGCCGGCACCACTTGATCTGTATGTATCGATACGAAGATCATCAGGATTGATGTCGATATCAAGGTCTTCTTCGATATCAGGCATTACATCGCAGGATACGAAGGATGTCTGTCTCTTAGCCTGTGCGTTGAAAGGACTGATACGGACAAGTCTGTGAACACCGTGCTCTGACTTAAGAAGTCCGTAAGCGTTGGTTCCTGAAATCTGGAAAGTAACTGACTTGATTCCTGCCTCGTCACCGTCAAGAAGGTCGAGAGTCTCAATGGTAAAGCCCTTTCTCTCTGCCCATCTTGTGTACATACGATAGAGCATGCTTGCCCAGTCGCAGGCCTCTGTTCCGCCGGCTCCGGCGTTGAGACGCAGGATTACGTCATATTTATCATAAGGTCCGTTGAGAAGATTGCTGATACGGATGTCTTCAAGAGTCTTCTCAAAGTCATCAAGCTCAGCTCTTATCTCTGCAGCCATGTCCTCATCATCTACACCCTCAGCGTTCTGCATATCGATAAGATCGATGATATCGCCGTACTGTGTGTTGAGGTGCTCAATGTTTTCAACAAGGTCCTGCATGTTCTTTAGGTCTTTTGTCTTCTTGTTGGCCTTCTCTGCGTTGTCCCAAAAGCCCGGCTCCTCCATCTCACGGGAAAGCTCCTCGATGATCTTCTTCTTAGTATCAAGGTCCAGTGAAGCCGTTACTTCTTTTAATGTATCCTGAAGGTTCTGGATCTCAACCTTCATCTGATCTAAAACTACCATTATTATCTCCTTAAATATTTAGATTCGCGATATCCAGGATTGCATATACTCATTCCTTATATCGCTCACGCCCTACCGTGACAGTTCTTGTACTTCTTGCCACTTCCACATGGGCATGGATCGTTGGGATAAATCTTGGCCTCAGCTCTCTTGATAGGAGCCTTGGGCGCAGAATCATCCTTGTTGGTGCCGGTAACCTTGGCTACCTGCTCACGCTCTACTCTCTCTTCAATGTGGACATGGAACAGGAGTCTTACTGTATCCTCCTCAATGTTCCTTGTCATGTCGTCGAACATCTCATAACCTGCAAGCTTGTACTCAAGCTTAGGATCTCTCTGGGCATATGACTGAAGTCCGATACCCTGACGAAGCTGATCCATATCATCGATGTGGTCCATCCACTTTCTGTCGATGACCTTAAGAAGGATTACACGCTCGATCTCACGGATGGTCTCAGGCTCAGGGAACTCTGCTTCCTTGGACTCGTAAAGCTTAACTGCTTCTTCCTTGAGCTGCTGCAAAAGACCTGCCTTGGTGAGGTTATCAATTCTTCCCCTGGTGATCTTCTTAAGAGGAACAGTAGGAAGAAGAAGTTCATTGAGCTCTGCGATGTTCCAGTTATCGGGATCGTTCTCCTCTCCCACAACTGTCTCAACTGAGGACTCAACAATATCTGTGATCATCTTGTAGATGGAATCACGCATGGATACTCCATCCAGAACCTTCTTACGCTCTGCATAGATGATCTCTCTCTGCTCGTTGTTGACCTGGTCATACTCAAGCAAATTCTTACGAATTGCATAGTTGTTGGACTCGATCTTCTTCTGGGCTGATTCGATAGCCTTTGAAAGAGATGAGTGCTCAATCTCCTGTCCCTCAGGGATCTTCAGTGCATTGAACATTGAAATAAGTCTGTCTGAACCAAAGAGTCTCATGAGGTTATCTTCAAGTGAAAGGTAGAACTTGGACTCACCGGGATCTCCCTGACGACCGGAACGACCACGCAGCTGATTATCGATACGTCTACTCTCGTGTCTCTCAGTACCGATGATCTTAAGTCCGCCTGCTGCCCTTGCTTCGTCATCAAGCTTGATATCAGTACCACGGCCGGCCATGTTGGTGGCGATGGTAACAGCGCCGTGCTTACCTGCATCAGCTACGATCTCAGCCTCCAGTTCATGGAACTTGGCATTTAAGACGTTGTGCTGGATGCCTCTTCTCTTGAGCATTCTCGAAAGCTCTTCGGAAGATTCAATGGTAATGGTACCAACCAGTACAGGCTGTCCCTTGGCATGAGATGCTGCTACTGCGTCGCAGATTGCGTTAAGCTTTTCTTTCTTGGTTTTATAAACCGCATCCTGATGGTCAATTCTCTGAACTGGCTTGTTGGTAGGAATCTCGATAACGTCCATTCCGTAGATATCACGGAACTCCTGCTCCTCTGTAAGGGCAGTACCGGTCATTCCGCACTTCTTGTCAAACTTGTTAAAGAAGTTCTGGAAGGTGATGGTTGCAAGAGTCTTGGACTCTCTCTTAACCTTAACGTGCTCTTTGGCCTCGATAGCCTGATGGAGACCGTCTGAATAACGACGTCCCGGCATAACACGACCTGTGAACTCATCTACGATAAGTACCTCGTCATCCTTAACAATGTAGTCGTGATCCTTGAACATAAGGTTATTGGCACGAAGAGCAAGGATAATGTTGTGCTGGATCTCAAGGTTCTCTGGATCAGCAAGGTTCTCTATACGGAAGAATCTCTCAACCTTAGCAACGCCTTGCGCTGTCAGGTTTACTATCTTGTCCTTCTCGTTGACGATGAAATCACCGGTCTCTTCTCTCTCAACTCCCATGATGGCATCCATCTTGGAGAGCTCTTCCATGTCCTCACCACGGGTCATCTGCTTGGCCAGAATGTCGCAGGCCTCATAGAGCTTGGTGGACTTATCGGACTGACCGGAAATAATAAGAGGAGTACGCGCTTCATCGATAAGGATTGAGTCTACCTCGTCGATGATACAGTAGTTAAGGCCTCTCTGAACGCACTGTTCCTTGTAGATAGCCATGTTATCACGAAGGTAGTCAAATCCAAGTTCGTTGTTGGTAATATATGTGATGTCGCAGTTATAAGCTGCCTTTCTCTCCTCACTGGTCATGCTGTTAAGAACGCAGCCAACAGTGAGTCCCAGGAACCTGTGTACCTGACCCATCTGATCGGCATCACGCTTAGCAAGATAGTCGTTTACTGTAACAACGTTAACGCCCTTACCTGTAAGAGCCTCAAGATATGAAGGAAGTGTAGCCACAAGGGTCTTACCTTCACCGGTTCTCATCTCGGCAATTCTGCCCTGGTGAAGAATGACTCCGCCTATGAGCTGAACCCTGAAGTGCTCCATACCAAGAACTCGCTTGCTGGCTTCACGTACAACCGCATAAGCCTCGGGCATGATGTCATCAAGAGTCTCGCCCTCTGACAGTCTCTTTTTAAACTCGTCTGTCTTAGCACGCAGCTCCTCGTCCGAAAGAGCCTGCATGGTAGGTCTCAAGGCTTCGATAGAATCAATGATTGGGTTGATCCTGCGAAGTTCCCTCTGTGAATGTGTTCCAATAATCTTGTCAAGAATACTCATATTTTATCTCCTAAAAAAGGGCATACTAATCCCTTTATACTAGACAAAGTCTAAAGGACATTGTAGCAGATTTATAGCAACTATTCAAGGTTTGGGGTATAATCGAAACATAGTACAAATAGGAGAAAAAGCCGTGTTAGTTGTCATCTTAAGTTGGGTATATATATTCATAATAGCCTTTGCCATCGGAATGGCAGTCGATAAATGGCTGTTTGACACAGACAATACATCAATAGCAAGGAACTGCGTAACAGGACTTGTCACCCTTACAGTCTATGCGGAGACCTTCAGTATATTTTACAAAATCGGGCTCATCTGCCATTTGATAATGCTCATTGGCACAGGGCTGTGCATCTTCCTTTTAAGGGGGCAGCTCTTTTCAAAACTTCGTGATTTCTTTTCCCAAAAGAGGCTCATCATCCTTGCCGTAATAGTTCTGATCGGAGCTTTCTGCACTTCCCGCGGAACCTTCCACACCGATACCGGCATCTATCACGCCCAGGCGATCCGCCTGCTTGAGGAGTACGGCGTGCTTAAAGGCCTTGGCAATCTGCAGCTTCACTTCGCTTATAACAGTTCATATCTTCCGCTGTGCGCGCTTTTCACCTTTGGATTTATGCTAAACAGTCCGCTTCATACTATGACCGGATTTTTCATGGTGCTCTTTTGCGCTCACGCTGTTTACGGTCTCTATGAGTTCAAAAAGCACGAGCGCCACGGAGGCGATTTTTCAAGGATTGCGATTTTGATCTATGCCATGACCAATTTATCGGGGCTTCAGTCGCCTGCCACGGACTACGGAACCATGTTCATGGTGCTCTTTATCCTGAGTGAGTGGATCTGCTATGCAGAAGAAAAGTCCGGCGATGAAATGTGTGACATAAACACCTACGGATACCTTTCAGTCCTCTCTATATTTACCGTCAGCATGAAGCTCTCGGCAGCATTTTTGGTGGTTCTGGCCATCTTACCGTTTATCATGCTTGTGAAAAAGAAAATGTGGAAGGAGCTTATATCTTACCTTTTGATCGGGTTCTTGAGCTTTTTGCCGTTCCTTGTCAGAAACGTGATCCTATCGGGATGGCTCTTTTACCCGGTGGCATCAATTGATCTGTTTGATGTGATCTGGAAGATTCCTGCAGAATATATGAAACATGATTCAGACCAGATAAAGGTCTGGGGAAGATGTCTTTTCGACGTAACAAGAGTGGACGAGCCGGTATCGAGCTGGCTCCCTCTGTGGTGGGAAGCCAAGGAGCACTACGAGGAGATGCTGATCTACTCACAGGCTGTAGGCCTTATGTTAGTTGGCGCCGTGGCATTTTTCCGGATTAGGGAAAAGAGCTTTAGGCCTGCCGTACTTGTCTTTTACCTGACTATTCTTGTAAACATCGCCGTCTGGTTCATGACAGCGCCTTTTATCAGATATGCCCTGGCATTCCTGCTCCTTCTGCCGTTGTGCGCACTTGGAGATGCTCTGGATCTTATCTTCAGGAAAAAGAACCTTATCCTGATCGCACTTTCGGGACTTATCCTGATAAACTTCTGCAGCTGGATAGATAACTATTTTACTGACGATATGGTATTTGCAAAGCAGAATGTGACAGCCGGTTATTACATTACTCCGGTGCCTTTTGATAAGGGTAATATGATAGCCATGGATATGAACGGAGTTACTGTTTATCACGCTGATAATGATGAGATCAACAGCTACTACGTCTATCCTTCCACAAGCTATTCAGGAATGGCCGATAGGACGGAACTTATCGGAAGTACGATTGAAGAAGGATTTAAAGCAAAGTGAGTCAATCTGAAACGTCCCCGGTGACTCAAAAAAAGGAGTCAAAGAGAACCGTCCCCTTTGACTCCTTTAAAATTCTATGAAATTAGTAGGTCTGAGCCTTCTCTTCGCCGTTAAGCACGCGGATAGCGCCCTGAGCCAGAGCCAGGAGCTCGTCCTCACCGGGATAAACGGTTACAGGAGCGATCCAGTCTACTCTGTCCTTGATGGCGTCGGTGATAACCTGGCCATAAGCGATTCCGCCGGTAAGGATGATCTGGTCAACCTTGCCCTTAAGAACTGTAGCGCATGCGCCGATGTTCTTGCAGATCTGGTAGATGAAAGCGTCACGAACAAGAATTGCCTTCTCGTTGCCATCTTCACACATCTTGTTAACTTCTCTCATGTCGTTGGTTCCAAGATAAGCATTAAGTCCGCCGTAACCGACGATCTTCTTCTTCATCTCATCATAGGTATATTTTCCGGAGAAGCACATATCTACAAGTGCCTTAGCAGGAATGCCGTTAGCTCTTTCAGGTGAGAATGCACCGTCTCCGTTGAGAGCTGCGTAAACATCGATCATCTTGCCGTTCTTGTGAACACCTGTTGATGTACCGCCACCCATGTGAACTACGATAACGCTGATCTCGTCATATTTCTTGCCGATCTCTTTGGCATATCTTCTGGCAACTGCCTTCTGGTTAAGAGGGTGATCGATTGATACACGCTCGATCTCAGGAACACCTGAGATTCTTGCAACGGGCTCCATCTCGTCAACTACTACAGGGTCAACGATGTATGAAGGAACACCGATCTCGTCACCGATCTCTCTTGCAAGGATTCCGCCGAGGTTAGAAGCGTGCTGACCCTGAACGCCCTTGCGAAGGTCCTCTAAAAGTGCATCTGTGCACTCGTATGTACCGCCGGGAATGGGACGAAGAAGTCCGCCTCTTCCTACGATTACGTTAAAGCTCTTAATATCAATGCTCTCCTTCTTAAGGAAATCAAGAATGATATTCTTACGAAAGTCCTTCTGGTCAATGATTGATGCATAGGATTCGATCTCCTCTGTGCTGTGACGGAGAGTCTCTTCCTTAACGAGGGTCTCATCCTCAAAGATGCCGACCTTGGTTGATGTTGAACCGGGATTGATGATCAAACTCTTTATCATTATAAAACTCCCTTCTTCTTATCCTCAGCAACTACAGCTGCGAGTGCGATTGAATTAACCTTAACATCAACAGAATCAGATCTTGATGTAAGGATTACAGGTGCCTTGGTTCCTGTAAGGATGTTACCGTTCTTAACAGTTGCAAGTCTTACGATTGTCTTGTATGTAAGGTTTCCTGCGTGGATATCAGGGAAAAGAAGGATGTCCGCATCACCTACGATCTTACGGTCAAGAGCGCCTGCCTTGTGCTTAGCTGCCTCAGGATCGATTGCAAGATCCATTGAAAGAGGTCCGTCAACGATGCAGTTCTTGATCTCACCCTCTTCGCACATTCTGGTGAGCTCAGCTGCCTCAACGGTTACAGGCATCTTGGGGTTAACAACTTCTACTGCAGCAAGAGGAGCTACCTTAGGGCACTCAACGCCACATGCTCTTGCTACTTCTACAGTATATTCAATGATGACCTTTTTATCCTCAAGTGTAGGATATGGCATGAAAGCAACGTCTGTAAGGAAAAGAAGACGGTCGATACCGGGGATCTCAAACACACATACATGTGAAAGAGGACGTCCTGTACGAAGACCTACTTCCTTATCAAGAACGCTCTTAAGGAAGTCCTTGGACTCGAGAGCACCCTTCATGTAGATGTCAGCCTTGCCATCGTGAACCAGTGATACGGCACAACGTGCAGCCTCGATATCATCCTTAACATCGATGATCTCGTATCCGTCAAGGCTCATGCCAACTTCTGCTGCCTTCTCCTTGATCTTGTCAAGGTCACCTACAAGAATGGGATCAACGATTCCTCTCTCCTTGGCTACCTTAACTGCCTCCAGGACGTGAGTGTCCTGAGCTACAGCTACAGACATCTTCTTGGTTTCAGCTGTCTTAAGCTTAGCTAAAATGTCATCAAAATTCTTACTCATTGCGGAATAACCTCCAAACTATTAAATTGAAAACGCCGACTGACAAAATTTTAACACTATCAATTAATAAATGCAACGAACTATTATAAAGTTTTAGAATCCTTCCATCCTGCGCTGGCGCCTGAGTTCACGTCTCTTCAAAGCGCCCTCCCACTCTGCCTTCTCACTCTCGGTGCGCACGTTAAGTCCGTAAGGAACCAGTACGGGAGTATCGTCCTCATCGATGCACACTTCGGTGAAGTATGCTCTGTTCATGATGTGTCTCATTCCGTTTCTGCGGTCCTCAACATAAGTGTCAACTCTTACTTCCATGGAAGTCTTGCCGACGTAGGTGAGCTTACCGATGATAACGATGATGTCATCGAGCTTGGCTCCCTGCTTAAACTGCATGTTGTCGACAGCCGCTGTGGCAACGGGATTGCCTGAATGCCTTACTGCAACTACTCCTGCCACCTCATCTATCCAGGACATGAGCTGCCCTCCAAAGAGTCTGTTCTCGCTGTTGATGTCCGAGTACTTGACCACCTTGGTGCATTCAGTTATGGAATCCTCCACGTTCTTGTTGGCTATCTGGTGATCAACATGAAAAACCTTTCCCATAAGCATTCCTCCTAAGGATTTAATATATCAATTCTACCATATTTCAGAGCTGATTAGTCTTTTTGTCATAGTAATTTATGAGAGCCTTGGACACTGAAACATTGAGGGCGTTGGGGTGCTTCATCGTGAAATACAAGAGCTTGTTGGCCCTTTGTCCCACGCCTATCCTGGTGTTCTCGATTTTCTTTCTGATATCCGGGCGAAGGAAAATCTCTTTTACCAAAGAAACCGTATCCTTCCTGTCTGCGCGAAGTACATTTCTCATGACCACAAGCAGCATTACCACAAACTCCCTGTCCATCTGAGCATCAGCGTTAAGGACGTTCTTGTCCCAGAGGATGTTCCTGAAGGTCTTGTCGGTGAGCTCAAGATTTTTAAGCAGCTTCGGATTGTAGTCATGGCTCATGGAATCCCACACCAGCCTGTAGTGGTAGAAGTAGGAGTCCTTCATGATCACCAGCCTCTTGCAGTCGCAGAAAACCGGCAGCATTATGTTCACGTCCTCGCCCATTATGATGGTCGGGTCGCAGTATTTAATGTTGTCCAAGAGAAGCTTTCTCGAGATGAGCTTCATGCACCTTGACATGGTTATGGGTCTTACCTCGTTGCCAAGGAGATTCCTTTTGATCTCATCAAGTGAAGAGCCGGAATATACTCCCGGTGCAAGGCCCTGAGCCTCTTTTCTGCGCTCTCCCGCCTTCTCCACGATGTAGTTGGCCGAGATCACCTCTTTTTCGGCAAAAGAGCTGTCGGTCTGTGCATACATCTTCTCAAGCATATCAGCATCGATCCAGTCATCGCTGTCTAGAAAAGCAATGTAGTCAGCCCTAGACTCCACAAGGCCTGCTATCCATGCGGACTGAAGACCGCCGTTTTGTTTGTGCATGACCCTTACTCTGGTGTCGCGCTTACCGTAGGTATCGCACATAGCGGGACTTACGCCGTCGGTGGAGCCATCGTCCACCAGCATTACCTCGAAATCTCTAAAGGTCTGGGCAAGCACGGATTCCATGCACTTCTCCAGGTATTCAGCTGTGTTGTATACGGGAACTATTACGCTGATTTTTGCCATGATTCTTTCCGCCCTTTCTGGGTTTTTTATCACTGTTATTGTTGCTGTTTAGAGGTTTCTTCGCTACGCTGATTCCAAACTTTCCGATCTTCTCTCCCAGAGTAAAATACTCACCGTGAGAATAGGCGATGAGATCTGCTGCACGAAGGTCAAATCTCTTTTTCTCATCCATGTACTTATTATCTACCGTAACACAGAGAACTTCAGCCACAAACATGTCATGGCTTCCGAGCTCCAATATCTGTTTGGTCCTGCACTCGATGTTGACAGGGCTCTCAAGGATTCCGGGTGCCTTGACCATCTGTGACTTCTGTGGCGTAAGACCCATCTCCTTAAACTTGTCATAGTCCCTGCCCGACCTTACTCCACACCAGTCTGTGGCCTTCATTAGCTCTCTGTTTGTGAGGTTGACCACGAACTCTCCGCTCTCTTTTAGGATGTCGTAGGAGTAGCGCTCCTTGCGCACGGATATGGAGAGCATAGCCGGAGAACTGCAGACATTTCCTGCCCAGGCAACGGTTATGATGTTGGGTTTTTCTCCATCACGGCCGCAGCTCACCATGACAGCTGGGATCGGATAGAGCATATTCCCGGGTTTCCAAATCTCTTTTCCTGTGTTATCACTCATTAGCTCAGTAATCCCTTTACATATTGATACTTATATAATAAAACATCTGTGACTTATTATAAATAGCCTTGCAATTTAGTGTGGTAGTGTGATAAAGTAGTGAATATGCTTAAAAAACATCAATTAAATTTTGAGGAGAGATCGTATGAAAAAGAAAATTTTTGCAACTTTACTTGTGACTGCCATGCTCTCACTGACAGCCTGCGGAGCAAAGGCTACAGAGAGCGACCTTGACTACATTAAGAACAAGGGAACACTCATCGTTGGTATCACGGATTTTGCTCCAATGGATTACAAGGACGAGAGCGGAAACTGGATCGGTTTTGATGCCGACCTCGCCAATAAAGTCGGTGAGTCACTTGGAGTAAATGTTGAATTTGTAGAGATCGACTGGGATAACAAGATCCTTGAACTCAACAATAAATCTATCGACGTTGTATGGAACGGAATGACACTTACCGATGAAGTTAAGAACTCAATGGAGTGTACCAATCCATACCTTAACAACGCTCAGGTAGTGGTTGTTAAGGCAGACGTAGCAGGCCAGTATCAGGATGCAGAGTCAGCCAAGGCCCTCAGCTTTGCTGTAGAGGCAGGTTCAGCAGGAGAAGCTGCTGCCGAGGAGAACGGATTTAACTACACTTCCCTCCAGTCACAGGCTGACGCAGTTATGGAAGTTGACGCTGGAACATCGGATGCCTGCATTATCGACCTTCTCATGGCAGGTGCCATGATCGGTGAAGGCACCAGCTATCCTGATCTTGCACACACTGCAGAGCTCACAAGCGAGGAGTACGGAATCGGCTGCCGTAAGGGATCTGACCTTGCTGCATACATCAACGACCAGCTTGATAAGTACTACAAAGACGGAACAACAACAGCCATCGCCACAACCTACGGCGTACAGGATGCTGTTATCGCACCATAATAAAGGAGTTTAAACTACTGATGTTTTGGACTGTTACTTTGTCCCTTTTGGAAGGCTTTTGGGGAACGCTAAAGCTCTTTTGCCTGACTCTCGTGTTCTCCCTGCCTCTGGGACTGGCTATATGCCTCTGCTCAAGGAGCAAGGTCAAACTAATCAAACTTCCCATCAGACTGATAATTTGGGTCATCAGAGGAACTCCGCTCATGCTTCAGCTCCTTGTAATCTATTACGGCCCCGGAATCTTTCTTGGGATCAACGTCTGGGGAACTGATAACAGAGGACGTTTTCTTGCGGCGCTGATTGCTTTTGTCATCAACTATGCCTGCTACTTTTCCGAGATCTACAGGGGCGGAATTCAGTCCATCCCTGTGGGCCAGAGGGAAGCCGGCAAGGTTCTTGGTATGAGCAGGAGCCAGATCTTCTTTAAGATCACCATGCTTCAGCTGATAAAGAGGATCGTTCCTCCCATCTCCAACGAGATCATCACTCTGGTAAAAGACACTTCGCTGGCCAGGGTTATTGCAGTATACGAGATCATCTGGAACGGTCAGTCATTCATAAAGAGCAGCGGAATTATCTGGCCACTGTTCTACACCGGTGCCTTCTACCTGATCTTCAGCGGACTGTTATCGGTCCTCTTTGTAAGGATTGAAAAGAGACTGGATTATTTCAGATAAAAAGTTTTGCTTAGACTGGAAATATAAATATGCCTATCTTAGAAGTTAAGAATATAAAAAAGAATTTTGAAAATACAGAGGTTTTAAAGGATATCAGCTTTGACCTTGAAGAGGGACAGACCCTGTCCATCATCGGGTCCTCGGGAAGCGGTAAGACAACACTTCTTCGCTGCCTGAATTTCCTTGAGACTCCTGATGAGGGTACAATAACTGTCCGTGGCAAGCTCCTTCTTGACGGGGCTAATCCCATAACAGACCAAAGGCAGCTGCGAGAGAACAGGAAGCACTTTGGCCTTGTCTTTCAGCAGTTTAATCTGTTTCCTCAGTACACAGCTCTTGAGAACGTCACGCTTGCTCCCCTTCTTCACTCGGATCCTTCAATGAAGGATGAGATCATAGAAAAGGGAAAAGCTCTTTTGGCAGAAATGGGTCTTGCGGACAGGATGGGTAACTATCCTCATCAGCTCTCCGGCGGTCAGCAGCAGCGTGTGGCTATTGCAAGAGCACTTGCCATGGAGCCTGACATTCTGTGCTTTGACGAGCCGACCTCTGCTCTTGATCCCGAGCTTACAGGAGAAGTTCTCCGCGTGATCAGGGAGCTTGCGAGCCGTCACACCACCATGATCATCGTCACTCACGAGATGGCTTTTGCCAGAGATGTGGCAGATATCGCAATCTTCATGGATGATGGTATAATCTTGGAAAAGGGTTCTGCAAAAGAGCTGATCAACAACCCTAAAGAGGAGCGAACCAAACAGTTCCTCTCAAGCTTAAGCAGCAGGTAACCCGAAATCACTTGAGGTTTATCCATCATGCCCGGAGCAAAAAGTTCAACCGCCAGGGATATGACCGGCGGTTCAATAATAAAACAGATACTTCTTTTTTCACTTCCCCTTATGTTCGGGAACATATTCCAGATGCTGTACAACACCGTGGATTCCATTGTGGTGGGCAATTATGTGTCCACCCAGGCCCTGGCTGCCGTGGGATCCACGACAATGATAATAAATATGCTGGTGTTCTTCTTCAACGGATTCTCTGTCGGCGCCAGCGTTGTTATCTCGCGCTTTTTTGGGGCAAAAGAGATTGACCGTCTCCATACGGCCATCGAGACCACCATGGCTGCGACCTTTATATTCTGCATTGCCTTTACCATTATCGGAATCAAGGGCGTAGGACCGATGCTCAGGTTCATGGCGACTCCCGATGACGTTTTTGCAGATGCTTCCAAATATCTCACCATCTATTTCCTGGGAATCACTGGGCTTTTAATCTACAACATGGGAAGCGGAATATTGCGTGCCGTGGGCGATACCATAAGGCCGCTCTTTCTCTTAATCCTCACCAGCGTAATGAATATCATATTGGACCTCACCTTCGTAAAGGTCTTTCACTTCGGTATCGAGGGCGTTGCCTACGCAACCATTATCTCCCAGTTCATCTCCGCTGCGCTTATCATGTGGCTGCTCCTTCGCACCGATGATATCTACAAGCTGACGCTTAAGGACCTCAGGATAAATCCGGAGATAATGAAGCTGATAGTCCTGATAGGTCTTCCCACAGGTATTCAGTCCGTCATCACGGCCTTTTCCAATGTCTTTGTCCAGTCCTATATCAACTACTTCGGCTCAGACTGCATGGCCGGATGGAGTAGCTATAACAAGCTCGACTCCTTCATAATGCTGCCTCTTCAGAGTATGGCTATGGCCGCCACGACTTTTGTCAGCCAGAACATCGGAGCAGGTAAGGTGAAAAGAGCTGAAGAAGGAACCAGGACTGTAATAATAATGGGAGTTCTGACCACCGGCGTTATTGCCATGCTTCTCTACATATTCGCAAGGCCCGCCATCAGAATGTTCTCCGCCGAACAGGCAGTTATTGACTATGGAGCACTGTTCATTCATACAAATGTCTTTTTCCTGATGTTCAACTGCGTAAACCATACGCTGGCCAGCAGCCTCAGGGGACGCGGAGATTCCACGGGGCCGATGGTGATAATGCTGTCAACTTTTGTTGCACTTCGGCAGACTTACCTTTATATCCTGACGCACTACATAGCAAACACGCCGAAACTCGTGGGCTTTGGATACCCTGTGGGATGGATGAGCTGCTGCCTTGTGGAAGTCACTTACTATTTGATCAAATATAAGCTTATGCCAAAAAAGACACCGTCGTAATGACCGGTGTCTTTTGTTATTTATTCATATTTTTCTGCCAGCTGCTGCTTGCTCCGTGCGCTTTTTGCCGCAGGGTGAGAGCTGTCAATGGACACTCCCTTGGGAAGGATCTTTTTGGCTGAAACCGCCATGTCTTTTGTAAGACTCTTTAGCTGCTGCGTGATGTCTACGTCCGCATCCATTCCTATGGACAGGATTTCAGGCACAAAGCCCAGTGTTGCGGAGGTATACCAGTCGCCGTCGAACTTGTTGGCATCCTTTTTAACGTTGGTCACACGGGAGTTTTTCTTGTTGGTCAGGTATGCGATAACAAGATCTCTCTCTGGGTCTATCATGACAATGGTTCCCGTCCAGCCCTGATGGCCAAATGTCCCTGATTCCGACTGTGTTCCGAAGTACCAGACTCTCTGATCCTCGCCCTGTCTCCACCAGCCAAGTCCCCAGTTTGCTGCGTCCTCTTCTTTTGGTGAAGTGAACATGTCAATGATATTCGGGGAAAAGAAACTTAGCTCGCCGTAGCCTCCTGTAAGCATTACAGATGCAAGCTTTGCAAGGTCTGTGGCGTTGGAGAAAAGTCCTGCGTGGCCACTAATTCCGTCCATGCTGTAAAAGGCTTTTTCATCATGGACTTCTCCCTGAATAGTCTTTGTCCTGTAGCCCTCAAAGTTAAGGAGTCCGTCCCTGGTATTTCCGTTTAACTCCGTTGCAGCGCAGTCATCCTTCGAAAAGCCATTTCTTAGCGGATTGTAGGTTATATGGGTAAGACCCATGGGCTCGTAAAAGGTCTTTTTAAGATAAGTATCAAGGTCTTGTCCTGTCACCTTCTCAACCACAAGTCCAAGTATCATGTAGTCTGCATCGGAATAAACCGTCTTGGTTCCCGGCTCGTAGTCAAGAGGCGTCTTGCAGATCATTTCAACGGTCGCCTGCTTGGTCTCTTCAGAGGGCACGTTTCCTGCAAAGAGCGGATTTTCGGGATAGTCCTCTCCGGGTTTTAGGCCATCCTTGTAGAGCTTGGGCGCGCAGTATTTAGGGTCTGCCGGGAATCCTCCCTGGTGCTTTAAAAGCTCTCTTATGGTAAGCTCTGACTTCCACTTTTTGAGCGTATCAAGGTCGATGAGGCTCGCAGGGTCCTTGGGGTCTCCCTTGGAATCGGTGGTTACCTGGATGGTTTCTGTAACAAACTCATCACCCAAGAACTTCGTGATTTTATCATCAAGGTCCACTTCGCCATCCGTGACGAGTTTCTGTATCGCATAGTTTACGGAAAACATCTTGGTGACGGAAGCAAGGTCATATAGAGTATCCGTTGTGACGTTTGGACTATCTGTATTCGGAAGTCCGTTTGGCTGGTAAGTGTTGGTTTTGCCCCAGGCGTTTTCATAGACCAATCTTCCGTTTCTTACAACGGCGAGCTGAGCGCTGGTAAAGCCGTTCTCGATGTCAGTCTCTATAAGATCTGAAATGAGCTTCAAAGCCTCAGGGTGAATGCCTTCTTCCTCAGGGGTTCCGGCTATGACTTCCGGGTAAGGAATGCCAACGATCACAGCCTCTTTCTCACTTGAAGGAACAATGTTTGATACCTGCACCGTGTTCTCGCCATTCTTGGTTACGGATGAGATGTCTATCTTCCAATCGCCAAGCGAGGTAATTTCGCTGGTGTCTACCGGCATTCCGTTTACAAACATATCAAAGCTCTCAACTTTGCCCGATATGGTTAAAAAGAGCTCTCCCTGGCCGTGGTAACCTTTGAAACTGTACATGCTGTTCATGGCAAGGGTATTGTCGGTGTAGCCCTTCCAGTCGGGGAAGCTGACCCTTATGGGGAGCTTCGGTGCAGAGCCGGCTACAAGCTCCGGTTTAAGCGGGCCTTGCGGCGCTTTTGTTTCTTCGGTTTTCTCTGATTCTTTTTGCTCAGCCGGAGCCTGGGCTTCCTGAGCCTGCTGCTGTCGCTGGTCAACGCTATCTTGCACCTCTGCCTCCGGCTGAAGCGTTTCTATTTGGATACCTGCCGGGGCGTCCTCTATGTCTTTTGCCCCACAGGCTGCAGTAGAGAGAACCAGCACTGTAGCGGTTGTGAGAGCAACAAGTTGTCTGTATTTCATTCAGCTATGCCTCCGTAATTTACTAAATATTAATTATAAATACACCCCGTCCTGATATGCAAGCCGGGGTGTATTCATCGTGTGTAGGAATCATTCTGCTTATATATTGAGATTTTTTCATTTATAAATATTCCATTAAACATAATGCCAAACATAGACATTCACTATTTCGTTTCATATACTGTATGTGTAACCATGTAATTTTTGTATATTTATGAGGGCAAAATCATGGCAAAAACAAATTCGAAATCCAAATCAACAAGGAACTTTTTTACCGGTCTGACCCCTAAGCTTCTGGGGCCAATCATACTTATCATCGTTTTTCTGATCATCACCCTTGTTTCTACCCAGATACGTACCATCAAGATCAAGAATGACCTTGGAGTACTTCAGAATCAGACAATCATAGCCATGGAGATCGCTGAGGATATCAGATACTATGGCCTTAATACCTGTGAACTCTTTACAGATATGTCCGCAACTCACGACCGCGAGGTACTTGCGGAAGTTGAAGAAGTAAGAGACAGCATCTATTCCTGCTTTGATCAGATGAAGAGTGTCAAGCCAGAGACTGCTGCGACTATGAACGAGCTCAAAACCTCATATGATGCTTTGTATTCCCTCTGCTCGCATATGGCAGATGAGTATATTGATGTAGGTATTGATGCAGGTAATATAGTTATGGAAGAAGTGGATGGCGCTACTGAAGCTTTCTCCGAAAAGGTAGATTCCATGGTTGAAGAAATGGAGAACGATGTAAAGAGCGAAGTTGCAGCCATAAACAAGGCCCAAATCTCCATGGTTACAACAAATGTAATTCTCTCCATTATCAATATCCTTCTTGCTATATGGATCGCAGTTGTTGTAATAAGGCAGGTTCTTAAGCCTATTCTTAAAGTCAGCAGCGCAATCTCAACTCTGTCGCAGAGAGATCTGACTTCCGATAAGATTGACATCAGCCAGAACGATGAGATCGGTGAACTCTCTGAAGCATACAATACCCTTCTTGAATCCACCCGTGAGATCATGGGAGATCTTTCAACATCTACCGACAAGCTCGGTGGAATGTCTGATGAGATGAGCAAGAACTCCGACACGATCGTTAAGAACGTAAACGAGATCACCGGAGCGGTAAACAACGTCGCTGAAACTGCAGGTGAACAGGTACAGGATATCAACGACTCCATGAAAGAGATTGATAACCTCAGAGACATCATCAGGCAAAACGAGACTACATCCGAGAATCTATCCAAGGCCAGCAGCGAGATCGGTGAAGCAAGTAAGGCCGGAACCCTCGTAATGAACGATCTTTATGACATAACAAAAGAGAGCGAGAAATCCTTCTCAGAGATATTTGACAGTATTAACAGCATCAACGAGAGTACCACCAAGATCGGACAGTCTTCCGAGATGATCCAGAGCATTGCCTCACAGACCAATCTCCTTTCACTCAACGCTTCCATCGAGGCAGCAAGAGCCGGAGAGATGGGAAAAGGCTTTGCGGTTGTTGCTGATGAGATCAGACAGCTTGCAGAGAATTCCGCAAACAGCGCCAACGAGATCACTCAGATGTTAAAAGAGCTGCAGGCTAATGTTGACAATGCCAACCAGCAGAGCGACAGCGTAAAAGAAGCTGTTAATCGTCAGGTACAGGGTGTTGATGATGCCAGAACAAAATATCAGGATATTTCCGACAACCTGGAGATCATCGAAAAAGAAGTTAAGAGCCTTGGCGAAGTGAGCAGATCCATGACCGACAGCTGTGAGAAGGTCGGAACAGCTATGGAGCGCCTGTCAGAAGCAGCACAGACCAATGCTGCTGCCACCGAGGAGACAAACGCCTCAATCCAGGAAGTCCTTGCACTCGTCAACGTCATTTCAAACGGATCCTCAGATATCAACTCTCAGTCCGGAGAGCTTGATGAGATCGTTAAGAAATACAAATTATAAAATGACACCTTAATATAAAATGTCCCCTATTATGCAAGAGTTGTTTTCACTATTCTTGTATAAGAAGGGGACTTTTTTATTATGTTTAAAAAGAAATATTTAGTTTTATTGGGGCTTGTTGCACTTACAGGACTTTTTGTGGGATGCGGGAAGAATAATATGGAGATCAAAGATTATCACACTGATATTTTGGGAGAGAATGTTTATATCTTTACTCCTGAAGATGAACAGACCAAGATACAGGAAACACTTGATAGGATTTATAGTTTGCAGGAAACAGCTCAGTTTGATGATAACAGGTATGCAGTGTACTTCATGCCGGGGACTTACAATGTTTCCGCTGATGTCGGCTTTTATACTCAGCTGGCCGGGCTTGGAGTTCTGCCTACAGACACTAAGATTGCTGTAGCTAACACCTATGCAAGGTGGCTGTCAAACCCTCAGGGTCTGCACAATGCTACCTGTAACTTCTGGCGAAGTATTGAGAATATCGAAATGGAGTCGAATACAGTGTGGGCTGTGTCTCAGGCCACAGATATGAGAAGGGTTCAGGTTGATGGAAATCTCACTCTTCATGATGATTACGGCTGGGCAAGCGGAGGCTTTCTTGCAGACTCCAAGGTTACAGGCCTTGTGGATTCCGGAACCCAGCAGCAGTGGCTTTCAAGGAACAACAGCTACAGCGCCTGGACCGGCCAGAACTGGAACATCGTGATGCTGGGCGATGAGCCTTCCGGCGTTCCGGATAAGACCTGGCCAGAAGCTTCCTATACTGCTGTTTCACAGACGCCTATAATTCGAGAAAAGCCATTTCTTGTATATGACGAGAAGGAAGGACTTGGAGTTTATGTTCCGGAGTGGAAAGAAGAAAGTATGTCTTTTGCCTGGGAAGGTGACGCTCCGGAAGGGAAAGTCCTGCCTCTTAACGATTTCTATGTGGCAAAAGAGAACGTGGATACAGCTTCAAGTATTAACCAGGCGCTGGCGGATGGAAAGAATGTTCTTTTTACACCGGGAATTTACAATCTTGATGAGGCACTTTCTGTGAAAAAGTCAGGAACAATTCTCTTAGGAATGGGACTTGCAACGCTACGCTCTGCTGCCGGGAATGAATGTGTCGTTTCAGAAAATGCTGATGATCTGATTCTGGCGGGACTGTTGTTTGATGCCGGAACTGCAGAGTCTGAGAATCTTGTTCGCCTCGGGGCTAAGGAGGGGGCTAAGCCTTCTCTGATCGCAGATGTGTATTTCAGGGTCGGCGGAATAGCATCAGATGAGCCTTGCAAGACAAAGGCCTGCATCACAATTGATCTTGATAATGTAGTTGGCGATAACCTCTGGGTTTGGAGAGCCGACCACGGTGATAACGTTGGGTGGGATATGAATACCTGCGAGAATGGCATCATTATAAATGGCGATAATGTCACGATGTATGCGCTGATGGTGGAGCACTTTAACGGTTATCAGACCATGTGGAACGGCAATGACGGAACCTGTATCATGTATCAGAGCGAGGTTCCTTACGATGTGCCGGACAGAGGACAGTGGATCAATCCCGACGGCAAGAGATTCGGATATGCTTCGTTTAAAGTTGCGGAAGATGTCAGCTCTTTTAACGCAACAGGACTTGGAATATATTTGTACAACAGAGATAATACAATTCCGATGTACTGCGCCATGGAGGTTCCCGACGTAGAGGGCGTGCACGTGCACAATGCAATTACCGCATATCTTAACGGATTCCCGGGCATGAAGTGTGTCATAAATGAAGCCGGCGACTCGATATTAAGTCCCGGGCAGACGGCGAAGGTGCTGGATTATGAAAACGGTCAGTGGAGGTAAGCTCCGCTGTCCTTTTTTGATTGCTTATATATGTCAGAGCTGCCAGGGTAGGTAGGCGGCGATGACTGCAAGCACTACTGCCGGGAGCATATTCGCTACTCTGAGTTTCTTGCCCCATACGAGGTTGATTCCTACACAGAAGATCAGGATTGAACCAATCAGCGAGAGGTAATTTATCGCCAGGTCAGTCATAATGGGCGAAATGAGTTTTGCAAGAATTGTTATTGTTCCTTCGAAGAGGAATATGGGAATTGCGGAAAAGGCACTTCCCTTTCCCATGGAGGATGTCATCATAACTACTATGATGAAGTCCAAGACTGACTTGATGGCAAGCGTCGTATAGTCGCCGAGAACGCCGTCCTGGATTGCTCCGACGATGGCCATAGCGCCTATGCAGATGGTGAGTGATGTAGTAACGAATGCGTCAACAAATCTTGTATCTGAGGCGTTTCCGGTCTTTATCTTGAGCCATTCTCCAAATTTCTCAAACCAATTCTCTATTCCTGCCAGCTCGCCGATCAGCGCACCAATTGTCAGGCACAGCACCACAAGCATGGCTTTTCCACTTGTTATGGTGGCTCCTTCTACGGTGAGCATTCCTTCCATTGCCCCAGCGATTGCTATGAACAGTACGCTCACTCCGCATACTCTGTTAAGCGCCTCCTGCTGTTCTTTCTTGAACAAGCCTCCCGCGAAATGCCCTATCAGGCCTCCGGCAATTACAGCCACAGTATTTATAATTGTTCCAAGTCCTATCATTTGGTGTTATAGTCCTCTCTTAGGTTTTTTGGTTTTCTGTCATTTGGGGGTTTTCTTTCATTTGGAGGCTTCTATCATGTCCCGAGTGCTGAAACCTGCCCTTTTGCCACATTTTTCAGCTTGGAGTAACTCCTTGTGCTCGCTTTTCTCATGTCCCGGCCACGAAATCCTACCATTCTGCCACAAATTCCAGCTTGAAGAGTGACGCTCTGGGCACTTATCCATGCTTTGTTACGGTATTTTAAGAGTTTTTCTTTTGGGACAGTAATCACTTAGACACCCATCTCGCCTTTGCTACTGTCTTTTGAGCATTTTTGTTCTAGGACAGTAGTCCTCAATGAATCACTTCATTTTTTATTACGGTCTTTTTGAAGTTTTTGCTCTAGGACAGTAGTCCTTAATGAATCTCTTCATTTTCTATTACGGTCTTTTTGACATTTTTGCTCTAGGACAGTAGTCCTCTATGAATCTCTTCATTTTCTATTACGGTCTTTTTGACATTTTTGCTCTAGGACAGTAACGCTCCATGCTTCCAACAACCTATTCATATTCCAGGCTGCGTTTGCAGGACTGGTTGACGGAAGGCAGATGGCAGGTCTTTTGATGACTGGCTCAATATACTTCTCGTAATACTTAAGCGCCGTCTTGCCATTGACGTATATTGCTCTGATGTCTGCCACGTCAAGGATAACCGAAAGGTCGTTTGTAACAACGTTACTGATGCTGGAGTCCGATGATCCAACGATGTCGCAGGACTTTATCACATCCCACAGCGCAATATGATTTCTTAGCAAAAGATCTTTCTTCTCCTCGATACTCTTCGGCTCTTCTTCGCTAAAAACCGCAGATATCACTTTCCAGAATCTGTTCTGCTTATGCCCATAAAAGAAGCCTTCCTCCCTGGATTTCACAGAAGGAAAACTTCCTAGGATCAGTATCTTGGAATCCTTGTCGTATACTGGTTCAATTGGGTGAACTACCATATTCATCATCCCCACGTCAATATTCATAGAATTCAAGCGCGAACAGGATCGCCAGAATTGAAATGCCGTCCTTGGTCTTGTTTTCCTTCAAAAGCTCTTTAACCTCTGAGACAGGCATCCACTGCTTGTAGGCGACTTCGTCCACATCCTTAATGCTGCTCTCAGAGTCGACCTTGGCAGCAAATACATGCGCTGTGCAGTCTGACATTCCGTTAGTTGGGTTCTGCGAACCCAGGAATTTCAGGTCTTTCAGAGTACATCCGGTTTCTTCCATAGCTTCTCTTCTGGCCGCTTCCTCTTTTGTCTCGCCGTCCTCAATTCGACCTGCAGGGATCTCCCACTCAAGTCTATGAACAGTATATCTCTTTTCACGAATCATCAGTATCTCATTCTTCTCATTGAATATGACGATACTGACCGCCTCGTGCGGATAGTGGATCTGATGATACTTATCAATAACATTTCCGCTTGGGAGCTTCACCTTGTCTGTATAAAGACATACATAATCACTTTCATATATTGTCGTACGCTCTAGCCTTTCAGGGAGCACCACGTTCTCATCATCCGGTGCTGTCTGCTCAGTCTCTGAAGCCGCATTCTTATTGCCTTCATCTGACTCTTCAGCTGTACACATTACTACGCCTGTTGATTTATGAATGAAGAAATATCCATCTTCATCCATTTTCGACTGAACGCGTTTGTAGAAAGACTCTTTGTCGCTATTTACCAGTTTACTGGCTTCCTCTGAATAAGAAGCAACATAATTAAGAATCAGCTCTTCGTCCGGAACATAAAGATCATTTTTCTGTTCTTCAACAGACTTTACATTAAAATAAGGGGCAAGCTCTTCCTTCGCAGTCTCAAGCCAAATGTCAAATCCGCTTGAAGGATATTTCACGCTTGGATAATACTCATTTATAAAATCATGGAGCTCGCGCATGTGCTGCTGCCCGATCAGCGTGCAGGAGAACCTTCCGCCTTTTGCCAGAAGGCTCCTAATCTTTTTGTATAATTCCAGCCTGCTCTCGCGCGCCACATGATAGAGCATATGATTTGCCATGATTAGGTCAAACCCAGATGTAGGGTACGAGAAATCTGCAGCATCGCGCTTTTCAATCACGAAACGGAGGTTCTTTTCAGGATATTTATCCAGGATCTCTTTTGCCACATTTCTTGCACTTGCCAGCATTCCATCCGAGTAATCCACCAGATGAATTTCAAGATCATTAGGTAGAAGATCTGCCACACGGCTCCAAAATGTCGCAGCTCCGCAGCCGATGTCCAAAATCTTCATTCCGGCCTTTATCTGTTCCCTCTCGAAAAGCCAGTGAAACCACTCGGTGTCAGCAGTGCTGTAATCATGAATGGATATTCTCTTTTTCAGGTTAGTGTCGCTCTTGTACTGCTCAATGACTTCTTCCCTGTCTCTTGTAAGCTCTATGACATGGCGGAGATTATCCCAAAACTCCTCATCCCCGGAATCATTTGTTTTCCTGATGGCATCGATCAGTCTTGTGATGTGCTCTTTCTTATCCAGAAGCAGCGCTTCCTGTTCCTTCAAGGATTTATGCATGTCGGAGCTGTCATCTCGCATCATCTCAGATATCTGCTCCAGTGAGAAATCCATGTACTTGAGCATCAAGATCTTCTGCAAGCGGACAACGCTGTCCTCGTCATAAAGCCTGTATCCGGCTTCGGAGTACTCACAGGGCCTGAGCAATTTCTTTTCATCATAGAATCTTACAGTACGCGCAGAAACACCAAGTTTTTTAGCCAATTCCCCAGCTGTATACCTCATCTTTCATACCTCTCCTTGTCCTGTTTTTTCTGATTCTATGCCTTTACGTTACGTCAAAGTCAACACTTTAATTTATAGCTGTACTGTTGCTGAATTGTTTCTGTAGTTTCTCGTAGAAACTTATGTAATATGCGATTCGCTCAGCCCAGATTTTTTCTGCTGTTTTGGTGCCCAGTTGCATTTTCAATGCTTTCTGAAGTTTCTCGATCCTGGTGTTTACGAAATTCACCTTTTCTTCAAAGCTCTTTTCCAGGAATTTCTCATAGACAAGGCCTTCGTGAATACGGTATGCGTCAAACCTGTCGATGTTGTCAGCATCCCCTACCGACAATGCAAAAGGAGTTCTCTCACCCTCAAAGTCAGCCTCGTCGTCAACATGAATTGCAATTCCGTAGCACATGTCATTCACCCTGTCTTCAGGCAGGCCAAGCTCCAGCAGGAATGGGCGAGCTATCTTAGCTGCGTTTCTCCCGTGATTCCTCCAGCCATCATCATCGAAGTCCTCGCAATAAGACACATCATGTAAAAGACATGCTATCACCATCTCAGTTACATCAAAGCCTTCTCTCTCCGCGATTTCTTTTCCTATATTCGCAACCCTGTATGAATGCTCAAGCCTGTAGGCCTTCTCATCCGGATGGTCCTTGAAATATGCGCCGTTATCGAATTTCTGCTTGAGGAAATTCTCGGTCTTAGTAATAAGTTCTGTGTTCATGTTTAATCCCCTTTTCACTTATTCGGATTAGGCCACTGCATTTATGCAAATATTGAATTTGCAGTGGAACTCCTTTTCATTTTTCTAGGCCTTCCTCCACTGCATTTTTACTAATGTTAAATTTGCAGTGGAACTCCTCTGCATTTTTCTAAGCCTTCCTCCACTGCATTTTTGCAAATATTGAAGTTGCAATGGAGCCCATCTTCAATTTCCTTAGAAATTCTCCACTGCATTTATATAAATATCCAATTTGCAGCGAACCCCATCTTCAATTTCCCTGAAAATTCTCCACTGCATTTTTTCAAATATTGGGTTTGCAGTGGACCACATCTTCAATTTCCCTGGAAATTCTTCACCGCATTTACGCAAATAACACATATACAGTGGAGCTTATCCCATAAAATCCAATAGATATCGGATATCACAATTGCAAAACCATATAGATATCATCGCTGTACGTGCCGTCATCATATTTGTTGGCATTAGGCATACGTCCGCACTCCTTGAAGCCAAGGCTCTCGTACAAATGATATGCCTTGTCATTGCCGCTTACGACTGTAAGCTCTGCCTGCTCATAGCCGCAGTCTTTTATCTTTTGGATCAGCCTCTCAAGCATCAGTCTGCCAAGGCCGAAACCAGTATACTTCTGGAAAAGAGCTATCCCGATATCCGCCCTGTGTCTGGCTCTTCTACTGCTTCCTCTGCTGGTAAAAGAGCAATTCCCTGCATATACGCCGTCTACAAAAGCACACATTACAAGTTCATTATCCGACTCGTTATGGCTCTTAATGAACTTGATCTCATCTTCTGTTGTGTACTTAACTTCATCAGGATTAACCAGAAGAAAATTTGTCTCTCCGCACACTGTCTTAAGATAATCTATGAGCATGTCAGCTTCATCTTCATGAGCGCTGCGCAGTACGATATCTCTTTTCCCCAAAGTATACTTTTCTTCTTCAAAAATCATTGTTGTTCCTCCCTATGTCTGCCATTAAATTCCATAAACCGCCACTCCCACTACTGCTGCGATGCATATGAGCCCTATTGGTGATATGCCGTTTTTCCTAACTTTTCTCATGCCGTAATATACAATCGCAAGACCTATAGTTATAAGGATCGCCGTAACATCGATACCATTCTCATTCATAAAACCGCAGTTGCCAACAATCATATACGCTCCGGTCGCCAGAATGACGCCGATAACGCAGGACTTAAGCCCCATCAGTATTGCCTGTGCGTAAGGGTTCTTTAACAGATTCTTCGCAAGCCCCAGTATGATCAATATTATAAAGAACGCAGGAAGTACAACCGCCGTCGTTGCGATAACAGCTCCCAAGAGTCCACCTTTGTTGCTTCCGATATACGTTGCAAGGTTCACCATGATGGGGCCCGGCGTACTCTCGCTGACAGCTATCATGTAAGAGATCATCTCATCATCCATCCAGCCGTGGGCCAGCACTACATCTCTGATAAGAGGAATCGCTGCATATGCGCCGCCAAAGGAGAACAGTCCGACTTCCAGAAATCCAATCAAAAGATCAAGGTAGATCATACCTGTTCCTCCTTTCTCCTGAACTTACCAATCTGAAAGAAGGTCAGGCTTACAAGCGCTGCAGCCAGCATGATCAATATGGATGACACATGTATCTTAAGCACATTAACAAGCATGAGCACAGCAAAGGTAACGATAAGAATCCCCACTTGCAAGGGCTTCTTCTGCATCTTTTTTATCATCTTAAGAGCAGCATCAAGTATCAGTATGCCTACAGCTATCTTGATTCCCTGAAAAGCATGCGCGATCCATGTAATCTCCAAAAAGTCCTCGAGGAACATAGATATTGCAAAGATTATGAAAAAAGAAGGTAACACCACGCCGAGCGTTGCCAGAACAGCCCCGGGTATCTTGCCTTTTTTATACCCGACAAATGTGGCGCAATTGATCGCTATCGGCCCTGGCGTCGACTCAGCAATAACCGTGACATTCATCATCTCGTCATGAGTGATCCAGTTTTTCTTTTCCACGCAGATGTTCTCAATGATCGAGAGCATCGCATAACCTCCGCCGAAGGTAAAAAGCCCGATCCTTACGAAGGTCAAAAATAATTCAATAAGTATAGGCATGACTACAGCCTTTCTATCTTTTTTCCAATCAGTTTTTACATACTCTTCTATAGTACAGGATGGCAACAAAAAAGAGAACCGTATTGCTACGATTCTCTTGTTTTTGCTCCCATGTTTTTCAATTCTTTTTTTCGGTCATACATCATATGATCCGCTCGTTCAAACAGATCATGTACCTGTTCATCATTCGGCTGAAGCGTTGTATAACCGATAGAAACAACAGGCTCATTTGTCTTGATGTTCTCTTCCACCCGCCTGTTAAAGTCAGCAATCGTTTCATCCTTGGTATCATAGCCTTTTCCTGACAAAAGAACTACGAACTCATCACCACCGGTTCGGTAGACCGAACCATGGCTGAAAACATTGCAGATAAGAGAACATGCATCTTTGATAAGTTTGTCACCGGCAGCATGTCCCTGCGTATCATTGACATACTTTAGACCGTTTATATCACATACAATAAGTGCCAGCTTATCGACAGCGCCTTCACGAATCCAGCTGTTTAGCTGGGCTTCAGTCTCCATATAGGCATGTTTATTTCTGACTCCCGTAAGTGAATCAGTATTTGCCATGCTCTTGAAAGCTTTGCTGTTTTCTTTTTCTTCTTTCAGTTTATCGTTGGCAATACGCCTCATCATGTAGAATAATAAAGTCGAGAATAAAGAAGCCACTACAAGGATGAATATTATTTGCCTACGATTATCAGCAAGACTCTTTTTGCTGATCTCCTGAAACTGATCCTGAATAACACTCTCGCGGATCATTACAACCAGCTCCCATCCGGTGTCAGGCACAGGTTCATAGCATATAGTATCTACTACATCATTTATGGTAAAAGTCAGAGTTCCTTTTTTACCATTCGCAAAATCATCGCGAAATGAATTCCACTCTTCCTCGGATACATTCCCGTTTGTGGCATCAAAAATGTTTTTTGTTCCAATAAATTGACCAAGCTCTGTTTCTGATATATTCCCACCATTTTCCGAATACAGCGCAAAATGTGTACTTTCCTGATCGTCAAAAGCAAGCAGACCAACTATGTCATTGATATCTATCTGGACAAAACATGCTTTAAACTGCTTGCCCATTATCTTGATATCAATCGGGATTGCCAGACACAGATCCTTGGATGAACCATAACGAAAAACAGTGCTTATCATTCTGCCATCCAGGGTCTTATTCGCAAGGAAAGGATGTCTGCTACGGCCGGTATACGTGGTGTACTGCGTATAAACTATATCTTCCTCATCTACCAGCGCAAAACGGCTAAGAGACAAAAGGTTCTTCATTCTACCAATAGCCGCACGAAGATCCTCCTGCGATTCTATCTGCTCATCATCTATTACGCTTACAGCCTTTTCCATGTAGTCAAAATTATTGTTGATCAGGTTTGTAATTGTCTTGGCACGTCTGTCTGCCATTGATTCGAGATAAAAAGCACTGACGGCAGAAACTGCCTGATTTGTGGACGCTGTAGACTGCTCATAAGCCCAGTAAGTATTGGCGATCAGCATTATCAAGATAAGAACACCACCTATCGCCGCAGTTATAATCACTGCCTTTTCAGTAATCTTCCTGCTCTTCATTGCGTTACATCTCCGTACAAGACTTCAAGCATTGGTTCTGCATCTTCCTGATAAATTATAGTTGTACTTTCATCAGTCTTGTCAGGGAAAAGATCTCCCGGCAAATTTCCATCTGCAATCTTAACCGCGACTTGCAACGTATCAAATCCAATTGAATAACAATCCTGTACACCAAGGCAATAGATAACACCATCTTTGAGATAATGGAGCGCCTCCTGATCATGATCCATTCCCACGATCACTGCGCTGCTTCCAACCTCAGTAACCGCTCTGGCTGTTCCAACAGGATTACTCATATTGCAGCATACAAAGCCTGCAATATCAGGATTGTCCACAAGCATCTGCTTAGCCAGATCGTATGCCAGATCAACGGAGTCCTGGTCATACTCAACTGCAACTATTTCCATATTTTTATATTTGGCAATAGTGTCTTTTGCTCCCTTTGCTCTGTCTTCGTGACAGGGAGCTCCGTTACTTCCTACCAGTATGCCCACTTTGCCCTTGTAGCCAAGCTTTTCGCAAAGTGCTTCTGTTAAATCTGCTCCGTCCTGATAGTTATGGGTATTTCCGACGTAAGCAATCCTCTTGCAATCAGGAGCTGCATCAGAGCTGGAAAACGTCATGACCTTGTTACCTGCAGCAACCATTTCGTCCAGTACAGGAGATATCTTCTCCTCATCTGCCACATCCACTCCGATCACATCATAATCATCCTTCTGCGCCTCTAATAATCTCTTTGTCTGATCCTCATAAGAAGCTGCATCCGGAGCCATATACTCATAAGTAATGACTATTCCCTTTTCAAGATATTTTTGCTGAGCATCCTCCATTCCAAGCGCAACAGCATCCCACCATGGATGAACTATCTTGTAAGTAAAGTAGAAATTATATCTATTCTTAGCCGGCACATAATCATCGAGGCTATGCTCAAAATCTACAACGTCCTCGGTATCGTCCGCTTTTATCTCAGTATCATTGGAATATCCACTACTGGTACCTGCAATCATAATAGAAAATGCTACAATCAGGAACTTGCGAAATATATTATTTATCTTCTCGGACATAACATTCCTCCTAAAAGACATAATTATCTCAAAAAACAATCACCTACTATAAATAATACTATATTTCGCAAATTTTTATTCTTAAATATATATTAAAGATTTAGCTTTTCAATTACTCTTTACCCATGCTTCTCGGTGAAATACCATAAAACTTCTTGAATACATTTGAAAAATAGCTCACATCATTATAGCCCACCCTCTCAGCTACCTCTGTAAGCTTATAGTCGGTACTCATTATCAGCCTCTTTGCTTCCTGCATACGCAGCTGTGTGATATATTCTGTAAGAGTCATGTCCGTCTCGCTCTTGAACATCTTTCTGAGATATGTCTGATTAACACAGAGTTTTTCCGAGATATCCGAGATTGAAAGCTCATTGTTGCCATAATTTTCTTCAATGTACTGTTTTGCAGCCTGTGCCGTTGAATGTGTCTTTGACTCTCTTTTCCCCTTTTCAAACTCGATGCGCTTTTTATAAAGATATATCACATTATCGCGCATTTCTTCGGAAGACTTGGCATCAGCCATAAATTTCTCGGGAGAAAAACCTTCGCCGTAAATTCTCTCAATAGAAAAACCTGAGCTTATTATATTTGTCATCAAAATACTGATGGCGCTTGTGAGAAGATTCATATCAGAAATAGAAACTTTGCCATCCACAGACTCTTCATGAAGCCTCGTCCATAGCGTACTTATCACAAGCTCAGCATCGTCAGCCTGAAGCGTCTCAATGTCCTTGTTGAGCCTGATGATTGCATCGAGAGAAGCATATCCCTTTTCATCATTACTCTTACGAAGGTCCCATAGCTGACCATAGCCCTTTTGTGATAAAAAGCTAAGACACCTTTCATAGGCTTTTTTAATATCTCCTAAACCGGTTGCCTTCTCTATAGCCACAGAACTGCTAATCTCAAGCTGACTTTTTACTACCTGAATGATATCTGAAAACTCATATCCCTTATAGTTATCAAGTGCTGTATCCGAATCGAAATCCATTAAAACAACAATATTGTTCTCGAAATCATGGAATATCCTGAAAGACCCTTCAAGCTCAAGCATATCGCCAAGAAGCTTTGCGATAAGATTTTCCCAGTTCATGAGTTTTTCTCTTGCATCTGTCCTGCCTTTGGAATATCCGGCAGTATCAAATCTGAATAAAGCCAGAAGGTATGCACTTCCTATTTCTTTTTTAGGAAAAAGATGCTTCTCAATCCCGGCCAGTACATCCTTGTCATTATTACCGGCGTAGATTACAGTCTTTAGTTCTTCATCAAGTTCTTTTTCTGCTTCTTCATCCTGAATTATCTGAGTTTCAACCGCCTTCCCGATATTATCATGCAGTTTGAGAAGGCTAAGTATCAGTTCTTCTTTTTCAAATGGTTTGACAATGTAATCGCAAACCCCGATCTTAACAGCTTTTCTGGCATACTCAAACTCATTGTTTCCTGTTATGAGTATTACTGATATGTCCGGGTAGTCTGAAGTTATGCGTTCAGCAAGTTCAAGACCATTTATATAAGGCATAGTTATATCTGTCAGAACCACATCAGGATAGAACTCTTCAATTTTCTCAAGCGCCTCTTTTCCATCACGTGCCTCACAGCAAATCTCAAAGCCGTATGAATTCCAATCTATACAGCCTCTTAGATATTCCAGGAAAATAGGCATATCATCGACAATCATAATTTTGATCATGCAACAACGCTCCCTGTGGTACACGTATTATTATTGTGGTACCTATGTTTTCTTTACTCTCTATTGATACGCCAAATTCTCTTCCGAAGTAGAGCTTTATTCTTCGAGCTACTGAATACAATCCAAAATGAGAACCGCCTTTTGTTGAGTCATGAGAGGTTATCTCCGCTTCCTGACGAAGCTTTTTCTTTTCATCATCAAAAAGCTTATCATCTTCAAGGAGTTGTTCCAGTTTATCTCGCTCATCTTCGCTCATTCCAATGCCGTCATCGGAAACCTTTATCAGAGCCACCTCTCCGTCTGCTCTTCCAGTCACAGTAATTTTGCCCCAGCCTTCTTTGTTTTTCAGACCATGATATATTGCATTCTCAACAAGCGGCTGAAGTGTCATCTTGGGAATACTTGCATTTTTTATTGCATCCTCAACATCAATCTCATAGCTGAATTTATCATTGTAGCGCATTGTCTGAAGGTCCAGATAATCCTGTATTATCTGAATTTCCCTCTCGATAGTCACTATCTCTTCACTTCCGGAAAGAGAATTCCTGTAATAGTTGGCAAGCTTTTTGGTGACGCGTGAAGCCTCTTTTGCCCTGTTCATCTCTATAAGCATAATTATTATGTCCAGGGTATTATAGAGAAAATGAGGTTTAACCTGCTCCTGTATCAGCGCAAGCTCATATTCACGCTTCTTTTTGGCCTCCTCATCAACCTGTTGCAAGAGTTCTAAATTGCGCTGTGTCATATAGTTAAAAATCCTGCCGAGCCTTCCTATCTCATCCTTGTACTTAAATCTGAATCTGAAGCTCATGTCTCCCTCAGCAATCTGCTCAGCACCGTCATGAAGGATTTTTAGCGGATGGGTGACATAATTAGTCGAGAACAGAACTGATATGAGAAGCAGGATTGCAGTCACTGTACCTGTCGTCAAAAGAATGAACTGCAAATCCTTACCTGTAACATTAAATCTGTTGAGATTAGTGATACCTATTATTGTCCATGTAAATCCCTTTACCTCATCCCTGGCTATGAGATAGGACTCGTTATTGTACTTGATAAGGTACTGATTGGTGTTGAAAAGACTTTCAATCAGCTCTGTATCTTCATAAATCTTATCTTTCTTTTCTGTTTCCGAAACAAAATTCCCATCAGTATCATAAAGAAAATAATAGCTTATCTCACTCTGCGAAGACTCAATGAGGTAATTCTTATCCATGTTTATAAAAATGTAACCAATAGGTACACCTGTCACAATATTTATCACATGTTTCCCCATGGTTATTATCTCTTTACCCTCACGGTTCATGGGATTTTTTGCCTGTTCCATCATTATGGTCTTGCCACCCTCGCCGGAGAGCTTTTTCACATAATCCGAATCAAGTATATCCATCTTTAAATCTGTAAGCGCAGGATCAGTCGCATACATTCTGCCATATTTGTCCAAAAAGACTATAGAAGAAATCCCGTTATAAATAAGCAGTGACTGAGAAAGCTGGCTTATGATCTTATTGTCTCTTGTGACCTGCTTCATAGATTTGTCATTGTAATATCCGCTGAATTCAATAGTGAGATTGTTGGAACAGAGTTCACCATTAGCAAGAACTGAAGATATTCTGTCAGACATTATGCGGATATTTTCATTGATCTGATTATCCGCTCTCTGCATTATCGCTCTGTTATAGAAAAAAAGCATCAAAACAGTAAGCACTATCATAGGTATCAGTGCCACCAGAATTGTCATTGATGCAATTTTATATTTGATGGACATGTTCCTTGCCTTTTCTCTTCCGGAAATCTTACGTCCGGCGTTGAAGGCTTCCATGTCCCTGATTGTCATATCTTTTGGATTCTTATTTTCCATAAAACTAATTTTAACATACAAAGAGCCTTCTATCAGCTTTTTAGCCAATAGAAGGTCTTGTAAAAGTCTATTTTGATCACCCTTTTACTGCACCACCGATTGTCATAGCGTTCTCAACCTGCTCTGAAAAGATTGAGTATACTAAGATTGCCGGGAATGATGCAATAACCATTGTTGCGCCCATTCCGCCCCAATCAGTAGTGAACTCTCCCTGGAAGAACAAAACTCCCAGAGGAAGTGTCTTAAGCGCCGGAATACTTCCTACTACTACGTTTGCAAGAATGAACTCATTCCATGCATTGAGGAATATGTAGATTACAAGTGTAACAGTTGCAGGACGAACAAGCGGCTCGATAATCCTAAAGAAAGTCTGGTAGATTGTTGCTCCGTCCATACATGCAGCTTCTTCAAGCTCAATCGGAATTCCTTTAAAGAATCCGTAATAAACCATACATGCAAATGCCAGATTGATCGCTATATAAGGGAAGACCAGTGACCATCTTGTTCCCATCAGGTTAAACTTCTGTACAACCTTAACAACAGGGATCATAATGGCCTGAACCGGAATAAACATTCCAAGTCCCAGGAAAAGTCTTGTAAAAGTCTTCATTTTCCATACCATACGGCTTGTGGCATATGAGAAAAGAAGCGCACATACAATAGTTATTGCAACTGTTCCAATTGAAACAAGCAAGCTGTTCAGAAAATAAAGCGGCACATCATACTTGGTCCATGCTGTTATATAGTTCTCATAATGAAGAGGCCATGGAAATCCAAAGGGATTAGTGACAAATATTTCCTGATTGGTCTTGAATGAATAAAAAAGCATCCATATCAGTGGGTAAAGTGAAAACGCTGCATAAATCCAGCAGAATACCACGAATATATAATGCAAAGCTGATTTTTTGCCTTCTTTACGCATTTCGTCTCCTCCTTGATTTCTCTTCTTCTTTCTTCTGGTTCTTTTCTCTGAAAATGAAGTTGATCACCAGCATTACAAGCATACACTCAATTACCATTACGGAAGCAGCTGCAAGGCCGTATCCATAATCTGATTTCTTAAATGCTGCATTGTACATCATATATGTGAGTGTGAAAGTTGACTTGTTCGGGCCGCCGCCTGTCAGGATATTCATCTCAGTGAAGGCCTTGATACCTCCTGTAAGTGAAATGATAAGGCAGAACTTGTAGGTTTCTGCAAGAAGCGGAATTGTGATCTTAAGGTGTGCAAGAACATTTGAACATCCATCAATTCTTGCAGCCTCATAGTAGTCAGCAGGGATTGACTTGATACCTGCAACAATAAGCGCAAACTGATAACCCATCCATTGCCATGCATTAACAAAAGCAATTACATATATGGCTTTATATCTGTCTCCAAGCCAGTTCTGTGAAAAACCGGAGCCTGCAGCTTCAAAGAGCTTATTAAGAAGTCCCTCTCCGCTAAGGATTGCACTCCAGAGCTGGCAGACTACTGTAACAGACAATATAACCGGGATGAAATATGCAACTCTCAGAAACTTTCTGCCCTTCATCTTTTTATCAGAAATTGTAATAGCAAATACTGTAGCAAAAAACATCTGATAAACAGTGATCACAATGGCAAAGATCAGCTGGTTCCTATTTGACGTGTAAAATACTCTATCTGTGAACAGTTCTAAGTAGTTTTTTAGACCTGTAAAATTCGGCATCGTAAGACCATTCCAGTCTGTAAAACTGTATGCAAATACCTGAATGATCGGAATAAAATCGAATGTAATAAATATTGCAAGAGCCGGCAAAATAAAAAGAAGGATAGCCAGCTTATTTCCCATGTATTTTTTCATTGGGTATCTCCCATTTTTTCTCATAAACATGGGGCGGACTTTTTCCCGCCCCACGTATTTTCAGTCATTCTGTAATCTATATGCTTAACATATAGAGACTATGTTTTTTATCACTCCATAATGTCGTTCATATCCTCAATGAATTCGTCAGCTGTGAACTGTCCGGAAACAAGTCCCTGTGACTCAGACTGAATGCCATCGTTGAATGTAGAATTTGTAAGTCCCCATGTGAACTTTGTAGTTGATGTTACTGAAGGAAGTGTATCAGAAAGCTTCTTCATCATTGCAGGATACTCTGAATCAGGCTCTTTACCTGTATTAAGTGCTACAAGAGGATTGTGTCTGTACATAACCTTAGCTTCGCAGTACTTCTCTGTGATGAACTCAGCAACTTCTGCAGCGAGTTCAGCATTGGCTGAATCAGGATTTACAGCAAAACCTGAAGCAGAACCACCGCCTGAGAATGCAGCCTTACCGGCTTCGTATGAAGCAGCATCCTCTGCAGGATAGAACATCCAGTCAACATTTTCACCAAGTGCCTTAGTTGCATCCTCGATGTACCACTGTCCGTTGATGAACATAGCAGCCTCACCTGAAAGGAACTTCTCAGAAGCCTGGTCATAGTTTGTTGTTGTAGCATCTTCCTGGAAAAGACCTGCTGCAACGAGCTCCTCAAGCTTCTTTGCTGCATTTACATAGCCTTCGTCAGTAACCTTTGCAGTTCCTTCATCAAGAGCCTTTATTCCGCCTGCAGCATATCTTGTAGCAACTACGTCATAAGCTGCTGCTGTGTTCCAGCCTTCCTGTCCAAAAAGTGCAAGAGGTGTGATTCCCTTTGACTTGAATACTTCGATGCAGTTTAAAAGATCATCGTATGTCTCAGGAACTGATAATCCGTTCTCCTCGAAAAGAGCCTTGTTGTAGTACCAAAGAACATATTCCTGACCTGAGAATGGGAATGCATAAATGTTGCCATCCTCTGCATAAGCAAGATCCTTATTTGCATCATAGAGCTTATCAAGGAATCCTGTTGACTTTGCAACATCGTTGAGTACCATGATCTGGTTTGACTCACGGAATGTGTTGATAAGATCTGTACTTGCCTGATAAATATCAGGAAGCTGACCTGTAGCAGCAAGAGTCTTGAGTGTCTGTCCGTCATCCTGTGCCTGTACGATAAGGTTGAGCTCAACGTTTGGATAAGCCTCTTTAAGCTGCTCTACTGCGTAATCATAAGGAACCTTTGTGTCATCATCTGCATACTGTGTATAGATTGAAAGTGTAACCTTATCCCCTGAAGCATCAGCTGTTGTCTCGGCAGCCTTCTCTTCTGTCTTTGTTTCTGCAGCTGCAGGTGCCTCTGTGGCTGCAGGTGCATCAGTTGTTGTCTGTGTCTCTGTGCTGCCGCATCCGATAAGAGATGTTACTGCAACAGTAGCACACATAAGAGTACTGAGTATTCTCTTTTTCATAATATATATCCTTCCCTTCTCTTGATCAGGTTTCAAAATCATCGGCGAAACCCGTTTGTTATTTACAGTACTCATTATAGAAATCTTATGAAGGCAAAAAAATGAGGAATTCAAAATTGTTTTTGTAAATTTCGAATTCCTCACCATTATAATTCCGGCGACCGGGATAGAACTTTCCTGCGCCTTTCAAATATAGATAGAAAGGAGGCTGGCGGTTTCACTTTAATTTCTGAACCCACTTTTGAACCCAGTTATGGATATACATCATAAGTGCATATCAATCCTCATAATTGCCCTTGCAGGTGTAATTATAATTATTTGAAAATCATTCATCCAGCATTATATTCCCCTTTTTTGCTTTTGCCTTGAGCCTTGCCATCTGTTCCTGCTCAATCTGCTGAATACTTTTCTCTGGAGTTGGTAAGTCTTCTGGCATCGTACCACCTATTTTCTCAATAGCAGACCTTACTTCTCTTCCAACGTTATAATGGACACTTGTAGCAGCTCCTGCTTCAACGATTTTCCTGACCGGTCAAATGAAAAACTGAATTCCGGTTTATAGTTGCAAAAAATGCATGTGAGGCTTTTTTAGGAGTTTTTTTATAAAAACGGTACTTTGACATGCCCCAAAAACATGCTAAAATCGGTTTACCAATTCTGTTTGTTTGCATAGCAAACAGATGGCTGGAGCAGATTGAGAAAATTTAAATTCCACCCATCAAAAGAGATTTTATGATCTTCGGGTGGTTATCTGTCTGCTGATTTATTAGTCTACGTGATTATTTATCACGGTATTCAATGAGTGCCGGTTTTAGCAGGGCTTCGTCTGGGGAGACTTTTTTCAGTCCTGTTAAAGTCGG
>NZ_AUKB01000012.1:0-369149 GCF_000424525.1 Butyrivibrio sp. FCS006
GCTTTACATACCGAAATACTTCTTCACTCACGCGGCGTCGCTGCATCAGAGTTTCCTCCATTGTGCAATATCCCCCACTGCTGCCTCCCGTAGGAGTTTGGGCCGTGTCTCAGTCCCAATGTGGCCGTCCGACCTCTCAGTCCGGCTACAGATCGTCGCCTTGGTAAGCCGTTACCTTACCAACTAGCTAATCTGACGCGGGCCCATCTCATACCACCGGAGTTTTTCACACAAGATCATGCGATCTCGTGCGCTTATGCGGTATTATCAGTCGTTTCCAACTGCTATCCCCCAGTATGAGGCAGGTTGCCCACGCGTTACTCACCCGTCCGCCACTAAGTTTACTCAAGATTCTGCCGAAGCTTCATCAGCGAGTAAACTCCGTTCGACTTGCATGTGTTAGGCACGCCGCCAGCGTTCATCCTGAGCCAGGATCGAACTCTCACGTTAAAATAAGTTCAATTCCAGCCAGAACTAAAACGTTAGCTTTTCGTTCTGTCCGTTATTACTTTTGGTTTGTTACTTCTGAATAATTCTCTTGGAATTTTTCAGGGTTGCATTACTGTTTATTTGTCAAGGTGCTTTGTTGTCACTGCCTCAGCGACAGCTTATTTAGAATAGCATAGGAGGTTTGGCATGTCAACTACTTTTTTTAATTCTTTATAAAAGTTTTTTGAATGTAGCCAAAAAGCTGATTCCAAGCGGCTATTGCAGGTCCAAAAAGATCGAATCCTGTAATAAATTCAACAATATAAATTATAATAGCAGCTTCTATTCCACCAAGAACTCCTCCAAGCAGTCTGTCCAGCCCTCCTAAAATCGGTATCTCTTTTACCTTGCGAAGCGCACCGGCCAGAGCTGTCATAAGACTGTAAACAAGGAACGCTGCTACCAGGTATCCGATCTTGGGGATAACCTCGCCGAACTTATTACTAAGCACGCTCCCTGTAATACTCATAAGATAGTACACAGCAATGTAAGATGCTATTACAGCAATAAGGCCTGCTGCTTCCGCAAACAGGCCATTATTTGTTCCATATGAGATTCTCCACAGAAACAGACATACCACAACGACGGTGATCACTATCTGTGAAATTTCCAAACTCATTTGTTTCTCCTATTTCAGATTCATGGTAACCACGCTGTTTCCGGTCACCAATGTGAATTTACTTCTGATACCGGTTGGAACCATTGTCCTTACCGGAACTTCAAATTTGTCATGGTACTTAACGTGCCCGTTCATATCCATGATGAGGCACTCGTCTTCATTATATATGATGATCTGCTTGTTATTGAAAATGATCTCCGAGCACTCCATATCAAAGTAGGTAGTAAGTATGCTGTCACCCTTGTCATTGTACACCTGAAGTCTGTACGCTCCATCGGTAGTGCTGTTGGGGAACACAAGGCCCACGTATGATTCACTGTTAAAGACAGACTTTATCTCTTCTTCACCGGTAAAATAATCTGCCTGGCTGACAGGCTTCTGATCTCCCGTGTAAAACATCACTCTGTCATCAGACACAGCAAAGCAGGAACTTGTATTCATAAACTGAACATAAGGAACCACTACTCCCGGATATTCGTATCCGCTTGCATAGTTGTCTATAGAGTTCTGTCCTACAGAGCCAAAGTTAAAGAACGCCACACTGGTCTTAAGAGCGCCTTCGTCAGGATACAGATAGGATACGCACACAAGCTCTGCGTTTGGCGAGATGCTAATGTCAATCGGGTATCCACTGTCCTTCATGGTGGTCTTAAAGTTGGCAATAGTATTGCCTTCTGCATCATAAAGGTAGATCCAGGTTACATCTGTTCCGTCAAGAACTACAGCCACTACGCCCTGGGATGATACACAGAAATCTCTGATAGGAAGATTGGTATCAATAACTCCCATGGAACCTGATGTGCTGTTGACATAAATATTGTGGCCGTTGTAGTCACCAACCGCCACCACCGAGCCACATGTCCTTGCTATAGGGTTCTGCATCTCATAGGTCTGATTCCAGAGAACCTGTCCCGATGGATTAATGCAGCTCACACCATCCTTACTGTACTGAATGACATGTCCGCCAAGGCCCAATACTTTTGAGTCAAGTCCGTTGGTTATAGGTGCTTCGTTCTCAAGAAGAGCCTCCGAATATTCCTTGTCTCTCCAGCTAAGATAGATCAGTGCAACAAGCAATACGACTACAAAGGTAATGCCGGCGGTCCTGAACAAGACCGCCAGCTTGTGATTTCTTATCTTTTCCTTATAAGAAGGTTCGTCTTCGGAAGACCTCTGACTATAATTCCCGTTATTAACTTTTTCTGCATATGAGGCAAAATCACGTACTTCAGCCAAATGCCAACCTCCAAACGATATCCTTTATTTCTTTATACAAACTGATAAACAGTCTTTGTATCATACTCTCTGTCAGGTCCAAATACACAGTCAGGGAATCCGGCCTCATTGATTGAGTTTGGATAGAACTGTGTCTCAAGGCAGAATCCGTCTCTTGGCACATAAGCCTTTCCGCCCTTGCCGTTTGGATGCTTCAGGAAATTGCCGGCATAGAGCTGGAATCCCGGAAGATCTGTTGAGCACTTCATTGTGATTCCTGTTGCAGGTGCTGTTACCTCGCAGAATACCTTCATTGATCCGTCAGCGCCGTCAATAGCATAGTTGTGATCGTATCCGCCAACAAACTTAAGCTGCTCGTTGTCTGCGTTTATATCCTTGCCGATTGTCTTGGCAACTCTGAAATCGAAAGGTGTTCCCTCTACAGAAGCTATCTCACCTGTAGGAATAGCTGCTGAATCAATAACAGGTGTGTAATGTGATGTGTACATCTTCATGACATGGTCAAGACAGCTTCCTGAGCCCTGACCTGCCAGGTTAAAGTACGCATGGTTTGTCATGTTGATCAGAGTCTTGGCATCACTTGTTGCATGGTAGTGAAGCTCAAGAGCATTGTCATCTGTAAGTGTATATGTGAGCTTAAACTCTCTGTTTCCGGAGAATCCAAGATCTCCGTCGTCAACCTTAAGCGTGAAGGTAACGAAATTCTCGCCCTCTTCAGCGTCCCACACTCTCTTGTGGAAACCGTTGTTCATATCGGTATGAAGATTGTTTGGTCCATCATTGATGGGAAGGATAAACTCTTTTCCATCTATCGAATACTTGGCATTGGCAATTCTGTTTGCTGTAGGTCCTACAGTAGCACCGAGGAAGCAGTCGTTTCCAAAGTACTCCTTGTAGTCATCATAGCCAAGAACAACGTCAACCTTCTCGCCGTTCTTGTCAGGTACAAAGATATTTCTGATAGTACAACCGTAGTTGAGAACGCATACCTCAACACCGGACTGGTTGGTCAAATGATACACATAGATAGGTGCACCACTTGGAGCCTCTCCCCAAAACTCTCTTTTTACTGCCATTTGTGACCTCCTTAATCGCTTGCGCCACGCCTTATAGCTCTGTTCTTCCCTCAAGAGCACGAAGGAGCGTGACTTCATCAATGTATTCCAAGTCGCCCCCGACAGGTACTCCGCTGGCTATCCTTGTAACCTTGATTCCTGTGGGTTTGACAAGTTTACTGATATACATAGCTGTTGTTTCACCTTCAAGGGATGAGTTTGTGGCGATGATCACTTCGTCAACATCCTCTTCCTGAAGCCTCTTCATAAGCTCAGTGAGCCTGATATCTCCGGGCCCTATTCCAAGCATAGGAGAAATCGCCCCGTGAAGTACGTGGTAGACACCCTCGTACTTGCCGGTTTTCTCATAGGCTGCCAGGTCCCTTGCATTCTCCACAACCATGATTGTGTGATGATCACGGTTCTGGTTGCTGCAGATAGGGCATATATCCTCATCGGTGAGAGTACAGCATACCTCGCAATAGTGCACGTTCTCTCTGGCATCCACGATAGAATCCGCCAATTTCTTAACTCTGTCCTTGGGCAGATTTATCAGGTAAAAAGCCAGTCTCTGAGCGGACTTGCCCCCGATTCCCGGGAGGGCTGCCAGTTCTTCAATTAAACGGTTGATATGTCCGCTGTATAATTCCATTAAAATCCAAGGCCTCCGCCTAATCCGCCTGTCATCTTATTCATCATTGCGCCGCTGGCTTCATCAGCCTGCTTCATAGCCTCGTTGACAGCTGCAACGATCATATCCTGGAGCATCTCCACATCATCGGGATCAACTGCATCGGGTGAGATTGTGATGCTCTTTAAAGTCTTGTTTCCCATAACGGTAGCCTCTACAGCTCCGCCACCTGCCTTGGCAGTAAACTCCTTGGTCTCGAGCTCTTTCTGGCTCTCCTCCATCTGGCGCTGCATTCTCTGCGCCTGCTTCATAAGGTTCTGCATGTTACCGGGCATTCCGCCGCCGGGAAATCCGCCTCTTTTTGCCATTGTTAATTCTCCTCTTCTTCATCTTCTGTTACAACATCAAAATTGATGGATTGTAAGTTTACGTAATTCTCCTCGAAATTCTGGGTGGGTTCGAGGAATCTGGCCTCATACTCAACGTGCTTGCCGATTATGGCATCCAGTGTATCCTGGAACTCCTGCACAAACTCTCCGCTTGAGTATTTGTCTGCCAGCTGTTTATTATCAAAAACCACCTGAAGTCTGTCATCATTGCCAAGGCTAAGCTTAGCTCTCTGCATGTAAGTCTTCATGGGGTTACCCATTCTTGCTACGGCCTGTGGCCAGCTTTTAACAAGCTTTTGTATATCTTCGGGAACAGCCCTCTCTAAGGTCTTCTTCTCTTTTACCACCGGCGAAGCCGCCATACCTGCGCCTCCTGCTGATGCTACTGCGATCTGTCCCGTCTGAATTCCGCTAAGGACCTTGCTGTTCTTCTCATCGTGCTCCTCTAAGATCCTGAGCCTGTCTTCGAAGGAGTCCTGTTCATCCTTGTCCATCTGCGGTTTGCAGAGCCTTATGAGCGTGATCTCTATGAGTATCCTCTTCTGTGTCGCATACCTGATGTTTGCACTAAGCTCGGAAAAGATCCTTATGAATCTTAAAATTGCATCGCTGCTAACACCTGCTGCCTGTTCCTTGAGCATCTTAAGATTGTCGGTTGAAATATCAACCACGTCCTCCATCTGATCGGAAGCCTGTACCAGCATGAGGTTTCTGAGGTACCATACAAAGTCGTTAACAAATTGTGTGAGCTCCCTACCCTGGATAACTACATCCGACAAGATTGTCAGAGCCTTGTTTACATCCTGCTCGTAGAGCGCGGAAAAGAGATTGCTGAATACCTCAGTGTCTACCGCACCCAGAACTCCCAGGACCTTGTCATAGGTGAGCTCTTCGCCGTAGTTAAAGGCTATGCACTGATCAAGAAGACTTAGTGAATCTCTCATGGATCCGTCCGCAGTCTTGGCGATGTATCTAAGGGCCTTGTCCTCAACCTTTATACCCTCTGCGTCAACTACTGTTCTGAGCCTTCCCTCGATATCATCGATGGTAATCCTGTGGAAGTCGTATCTCTGGCACCTTGAGAGAATAGTGATGGGGATCTTGTGGACCTCCGTGGTTGCCAGGATGAACAGAACGTATTCCGGCGGCTCCTCAAGGGTTTTCAGGAGCGCGTTAAAAGCACCGGCGGATAACATGTGTACCTCGTCGATGATGTAAACCTTCTTTTTGCCTCTGGTTGGGGAGTAGGAGACCTCGTCAATGATCTCTCTGACATTATCAACGCCGTTGTTGGACGCAGCATCGATCTCGATGACGTTCATGCTGTTGCCGGCGGCGATCTCCTTGCACATAGCGCATTCACCGCAGGGACTTCCATCCACCGGGTGCTCGCAGTTAACCGCCTTGGCCAAAATCTTTGCAACAGAAGTCTTACCTGTTCCACGAGTTCCGCAGAACAGGTAAGCATGTCCAACTCTGTCCGATCTGATCTGATTCTTGAGCGTTGTAATTATATGATCCTGGCCTTTGACATCCTCAAAGACCGGGGGTCTGAATTTCCTGTATAGTGCTACATAACCCATTGTAAAAAACTACTCCAACAAAACTTAAAATCACTTAATCCCCGAAGCATACACCAAGCATCTTGGCTTCCTTGATGATGCTGGCATCCGGCGAAACGTATTTGAGCTTGCCGGCAATCTCGGAAAGAGGTACCTTAACGATCTCCCTGTTCTTGTAAGCTACCATGAAGCCGTATTCCTTGTTGAGGATGAGCTGTCCGGCTTCTGCTCCGAGTCTTGATGCAAATACACGGTCATAAGGATCAGGAGCTCCGCCCCTCTGCATGTGTCCGGGAACGGTTACTCTTACCTCATGTCCTGTCTTTTTCTGAATTGCTTCTGCTATCTCGTAGGATACTGAAGGGTACTTGTAGTTGGCCATCTTCTCCTTGTATTCCTTCTTGGAGAGTTTGGCGTCCTTCTTGGAGATAGCACCCTCTGCAACAGCGATTATGGTAAATCTGCTGCCTCTTGCATCTCTTGCCTCGATGGCGTCACAGATCTTGCCGATGTCATAAGGAATTTCGGGGATGAGGATAACGTCTGCACCGCCTGCAAGGCCTGCGTTCAGAGTAAGCCATCCAACCTTATGTCCCATAACTTCGATGATAAATACACGGCCATGGGAGTCAGCTGTTGTATGGATATTATCGATAACATTGGTCGCAACGTCAACGGCACTCTGGAAACCAAAGGTCATATCTGTGCCCCAAAGGTCATTATCAATTGTCTTCGGAAGAGATACTACATTAAGTCCCTCTTCTGAAAGGAGGTTAGCGGTCTTCTGTGAACCGTTTCCTCCGAGAACCACAAGGCAGTCCAACTGAAGCTTGTAATAATTCTGCTTCATAGCCTCTACCTTATCAAGTCCGTTCTCATCAGGTTCTCTGATTGTCTTAAAAGGTGTTCTGGAGCTACCAAGAATAGTTCCGCCCTTTGTCAGGATTCCTGAAAAGTCCTTGGATGTAAGCATTCTGAAATCGCTGTAGATGAGTCCTCTGTAGCCGTTCTTGAAGCCATAGAACTCAACTTCCTCACCACTGTGCGCAATACACTTAACAACGCCGCGCATTGCTGCATTCAAAGCCTGACAGTCACCACCGCTAGTCAACATACCAATTCTCATCATGTGAAAAAGGCCTCCTTTGAATATTCAAATTTGTAAATGCACACTACTAGTAATTATACATTAATACAGTCCATACTGCCAAGTAATCCGGTTGACTATGGTTCATTAAAAAAGTATAATAAAAAACGCTTCGGAGCATCGTCCGAAGCGCATGGAGACGTATCAAAGTGGTCGTAATGAGGCGCACTCGAAATGCGTTTGTCCTCCGGGGCACGCGGGTTCGAATCCCGCCGTCTCCGCTTTTATCCAATAAAAGCTCCCACAATCTGTGGGAGCTTTCACTTTTTTATTTAGAATGTATATTTAAGTACCAACTCGCTAAGGCTTCTGTAAGTTCCTCTTGGTACCGAAAACTCTTTTCCGTTCTCCATAACAACTGAGTCCTTGGTGATCTTTAAAACTCTCTTGAGATTTATAATGCTCTTGACTCCCATGGCATAGAATTGAGGATGATCAAGGCTTTCCTGAAGAGCCTGCATGGTACTTCTGATCAGGAAACTGTCATCGCCGGTTACAATCCTCTTGTAATGGTCCTCAGACTCCACGTACAGAATATCATCCATTAAAACCTTGTGGACCTCTCCGCTCTCTCTGAAGGTCAAATAATGGTCTTCCTCTTCCTCAGTACAAACCCTGTCCATGGCTTCAAAGAACTCTTCCTGCAGAATAGGTTTTTCGAGATAATGAGCTGCATGGATCCTGAAGGCATCTTTGTAAAAAGCATTTGAGGATGTCATGAAAATGATATGGGCATTCTCATTGTTCTTCATTATGGTCTCAGCCAGCTCTATACCGTTGATCTTATCAATATAGATATCCAGCAAAAAGATATCGTAGACCTTCTTTTCCATCGCCCCCAGAAGATCTAAGGACGTATAAAAGATATCCACGCTAAATTCAAGGCCGCTGTGAGCCGCCTTATATTTTTCCAAAAGCTCTGCCGCCTCAGCAGCAGAGCTTTTCTCATCATCACATATCGCCAGTTTGTACATATAACCCCCGGATCGTCAGCCCTTAAAATCTATAGACTGTCCAATACTCTTTTCATATGGCGTCTGAACGGAATCCGCTCTCAGACTGAAATTATAATCCTCAATCTTCTTGACAAGTTCCTCCACGGAATCTGCCTGAAGGATAACGTAATCCTCCTCATCAGGTACCTTGTCGGTTTTATCAAGATGCCCTTCCCGGAGCTTCTCCATCTGCTCCTTTTTGGCTTCTTTCTTGGCCTCCGCCTTCTCAGCAGCCTTCTTCTCTGCTCTCTTGGCAGCAAGCTTCTCAGTCATGTCCTGATTGGACTTGCTCATTACAGCAAAGAACGAAGCTGTACCGTTGTCATTAACCTGCATTCCGATGGTCTTAACACCGGGCTGATTAGCCATAACGGACTTAAGCTGTGGCATCTGTGACTGAGCCTTGGCAATAAGGCCTTCGTATTTTGCACGATAATTCTCGTCAGTGGCCATTCTCTCGATCTTCTCTTCATCGATGAGAACTACCATCCTGTTTGCATTGCCATAGGAGCTGGCATTCTGCTTGGCAACTTCCTTCATGTCTTTACTTACAAGAACGAAGTCCATGCCCGAATATTTTTTCTTAAGTTCTTCGTAGTATTTAGCACCGGCTTCACTAAGCTGGGGCTTTCCGACAGTTTTGCCGTAGTTACCGGTCTTTCCGGCACTCTGAGCCTTGTTGGTCTCAAGAGCAGCGCCGGTATTTGCAGCAGTGATCTCAGAAATATTGCTCATGGTTCCCTCCTTTTTTCGAGTATAGTCTCGCTAGCATCCTTGCTATCAAATCAATTATTCTACTTTGTCACCTGTCTTGGCATCGTATGTTGATGACTCCAGCACTTCACCTGTCTCATACAATACCTTTGAGAATGTTATCTCATTTTTCTTTTTGTCATACTCTGTCTTATATGTATATCGGACATTTTCATCAAGAACTTCACGGTCTCCTATCCACATTGGGCAGAAAAATTCAAATCCGTCTCCTGACTGAACATCCACCATCTTGTTGGAAACCTCTACGGATACGCCCTCATCGGTTAAAAGAGTGTGCTCAAAGTCGCCATAATCTCCAATCTCGGCGTCTTCTCTTCCGATAGTGCTGAGGTACTCCTCGGCATAAGCCCTATCCTGTTTATTCAGCTCGTTTCTGTCATCATCCTCGATGGTGATGCATCTGCTCCAGAGTTTCTCAGGAAAGTTCTCCTTGATAGAATCAACGAAGTTGCTTCCGTCTTCAGCCTCTTCGATTGATATGAATTCATAGGTCCCGTCATCATTGGCCTTAACCGTCACAACTGCAGGGATAACGCCTGAACCTGCGCATCTTACAAAGTTTCCGTCCTGGAACTCGTAAGCTCCGAAGGTCTCAAGCACATAGCACTTTATCTCGCCGTTCTCATCAGGCTCTTCCTTGTCCATAAGGATATGGCCCTCACCCTGAGTCTCGCCTGCTTTATAAAAATTGTTGATGGTTATAAGGATTCCGTTTCCGATGGTCTCATCAAGATCTGCTGTGATGAGCGGATCTGACACTTCCTCTGTTGCAGCATCTGAAGGCGCCGGGGCAGGTGCCTCTACGCTAGCCTCCTCAGTTGATGCCTCAGTCACAACTTCGGGAACTTCTTCTACGGGTGCATCCTTTTTACCACAGCCTGTCATCATGGCAGCTGATAAAACTGTGATCATAAATACCGCCAAAAGTCTGTTTTTCATAATTTTACCCTCCTCTAGGTAATTTCAATTATATAAAGAAATCACCCTTATTTCCATAAACCTGATATAAAATAAATCAGCGCAGACCAGGTATATACGGAGTAAAAATGCCCCTTGTCATCTACTCCCTTCTTCAAAAGCTCTTTTGCCTTATCCTCATTTACCAGTTCGAATCCATCAAAGCATTCCTGGCCAAGAGCGCCGGTCTGATCCAGCATATCAAGGTTATCAAGGTGGAGCTTAACGCAGACAAGGCCGTTGCTCTCATCAGTCATTCCGGGCGAGCTGAACAGAAGCGGATTTATAACAAAGAGTTCATCTCTGTTTTCATCCACCACAATGCCTGTCTCCTCAAAGATCTCACGCTTTGCTGTCTCGATCAGGGGATTTTCTTTTTCTTTATCCTCAGGATCCACAAGGCCTGCAGGAACACTTAAAAGGAGCCTTCCTGTGGGATATCTGAACTCATAGGAGAAAAGAAGCTGTGGCTCTTTGCCGGGAAGCTCCACGATAACAACGCAGCTTACGGCGTCCGGGATCATGGCTTTAAACTCATCCTCGCTCATGGGTGCAACCAGGTTTTCGAGCGATCTTCTTGAGGCATCAAAATAGTGCTTTCCCTCTTCGTACTTTAAGTCGTAAACCCGGAGGAACTTCTTGTCTACTACATTCTCAACACATTCCTTTGTGATCTTTGGCATTTTTCCTGTTTCCATAATTGTCCCCTTTTTGCATAAAAGCCCCATAGTTCCTAGAACCATGGGGCTTATTTGTGACTTTGATTACTTAACTGTAACCTTTGTGATGTGAGGATTTGCACCCTCGTACCAGTAGAGGAATCCCTCCATATCAACGGTCTGACCGATCTCAAGACCCTGAACTGCCTTGTAAACCTCTGTGTCAGCACCGCAAAGGTAAGACTCTACTGTAAATGTATAGGTCTGGCCGTTAACAGAAGCGTTGAAGTAAAGGTCATCGCCCTCTGTTCCTGAGCCGTCCCACTTGTAAAGGTAAGCTACATCAGCTCCGTTTGCATCCTTTGAAGGCTCGATTGTAAGGCCCTTGAATGCTGCAAAAACGTTCTGCTTCTCAACAAGCTCATCCTTGCCAAGAAGACCTGTAACGTCCTGTGCCTTAGCAACGTAGGTGTCACCACTCTCAATCTCATAAGTTGCGTCAACGATCTCAACTTCGCCAGACCACTCTGACTTGTAACCTGTAACCTTGATCTTTGTTCCGGGAACAAGCTTGTTGTACTCATCCTCTGTGCAAGGAAGCTCATAGATGAAGTATCCGCCGTCAGCATCCTGAGTATAGATGGTTGCTTTGTTCTCCCACCATGACTGCTTAGCCTGAACATAAGTCTCAACAACTACTTCAGAATCAAGCTCAGCTGCTGCGTATTCAGCGTAAGTCATAACGCCTTCGCTCTTAGCTGACTTGCCACTTCCTGAAGCCCCGCATGCTGCAGTCGACAGAGCGACTACCATAGTAAGTACTACTGCCAATGTCTTTTTCATAATTTTTCTCCTTTTGTGTGTGCTACTGTTTTAGCAAAATGATTATAGCACATTATTTTTTCTTGTTGTATTCCCTAAAGGCGACAAGCCCTATCAAGGCCCACGCCAGTACAAGCACTGTTAAAAGAGCTTTCGACGCACCGGGAAGTGGTCCTAAAGCTTTTTTCTCTCCGGATGCACCACCTGCGCTCCTCTGATCCAGGTGGTATAGCGACTTTACCTCTTTGTACTGAGCTTCTATAAAGGAATCATCCACAGTCTTTTTTCTGCGAACGGACTTTGTCACGTTTTCTATGAGCTGTCCCGCCGCGTCTCTGACTGAAGCGGAGCCGTTAAACACCTCGGTTACAAAGGTGTTTTTTGTGTTATCCATAAGGAGCTTGACTGCCTTTATCTTTACGTCATAGTGCTCGGAGTTGTCCTCTCCCTCTTTTGCAAGATACTCCTGATATTCAGGGCTGTTCTGCGCCTTGGTGGTCACAGGAATATACCCTTCAGTCTTTGAGTAGGCTATCTGTACCTCGTTTGTCAAAAGATATTGTGCAAACATCCAGGATGCCAGAACCTGCTGCGGGTCTTTCTTATTGAAGATGCAAAGAGAAGGGCCCTGGGAGATCATCTTAACATCCGAAGTATCATACTGCGGAACGGGCATCACTTTAGTTTCAAAGTCCACAACCTTGTCCGGCGCGATATCAAGAAGAGGCGCTTTGCTGCCCATCCAGGTGGAGCCTGCAGTTGAATCAATGGCAAAGATGCACTGTCCGGCATTTAAAAAGTTTGCCGGATATCCGGATATCTTGAAGGTGGAAAAAGCCCCCGTTTCTGTATGCTGCGCAACGGTCTTCAGGATGTCTTTTGTCTCGTCATTGAAAAGAAGGGCGTTTCCGTCACTGTCGGTGTAAGGCGCACCTTCCTGCCTTAGCATTGTTATCAGCATGTTGTCTGTGGACTTGTAGATCACAGGGATCATGACGTTCTGTCCGTTTACTTTGTAGGTTCCGTCTTCGTTTTTCTCTGTAGCCGCCTCGGCTACCTCCCACATAAAGTCCCAGGTGAGGACTTCGGGAAGAGTAAAGCCAAGCTTTTCTACATAGGTTTCATTTACGTAACAGGCCTCAGTGGATCTCATAAAGGGAAGCGCATAGTGGCTATCACCGATGATCCCTTCATCAAGGAACTCGGTTACGATCTCATCCTTCCTTGGTGAGTCGTATTTCAGCTCGCTCCCTCCAAGGCCGTACCTGGCATCTGCCATGAGGTCATCAAGTGGCACCACAACGTTATTGCCCGTAAGGTATGTGGCGATGTGGTCCGGATAGGTAATGCAGACATCCGGAGTTGTGCCCGTTGAAATATTGGTAATAACATCGTTGTAGATCTTGCCGTAATCGGTGTACAGACGCAGGTTTACCGTGATGTTAGGATATAACTTCTCAAAATCCTCTATAGCCTGAGCATAGATCCTGCTCTGCACAACGTTGGTGTCGTTCTTAGCCCAGAAGGTGATCTGTATTTGTTTGTTTTCATCAAAGCTCTCGGGAATCTCAAAAGCTTTGTTGGCCTTGGCTCCATGGCATCCGGTAAGCAGCATCGCACCTGCTGCCAGCGCCATCGCCATAACTCTAATCTTCTTCATACTGTTCCTCACACAAAGCTCAGCCCTTGGTTCCGCCGCGAGCTACACCCTCCATTATCTTCCTCTTGAAGATCAGGAAAAGAACTACCAGAGGAAGCGAGATAACTACAACCGCCGCCATCATGGCAGGTACATTTTCTCTTCCGAAGCCGTTTTCTCTGATCTCCTGGATTCCGTTGGATACCAGGAAATAATTCTTATCATCGGTAATGAGTCTTGGCCAGACGTAGCTGTTCCAGCACTCAATAACTTTCAGGATAATGATGGTCACAAGAGTTGGTCTTGATATCGGGATCATGACCCTGAACAGATATCTCATATCCGATGTTCCGTCCACCTTGGCTGCCTTGTAGAGCTCCTCCGGGATCAGCTCGAAATTCTCCTTGAGCAGATAAATATAGAACACCGAAGTAACCGACGGCAGGATAAGACCCAGATAAGTATTGCGCAGATCCAGGTTTGTTATGGTAACGAAATTCGTTATGATGACCAGCTCGTTAGGTATCATCATGAGAGAAAGGAACATTGAAAAGACAATGTCTTTTCCCTTAAAATCAAGTCTTGCGAAGGCAAAAGCCGCAAAGATGACGACAATCATCATAAGACCGGTGGTGACTACGGTAAATATCAGGGTGTTCAGGAAGTACCTGGCAAGAGGCACTGCCGTGAAGGCCTGAATATAGTTCGCCGTGGTAGGGCTTAAGGTGTAGAACTTCGGGATGTACTCAGAGTTGTACGCTCCATAGCTCTTTACCGAAGTAAGTATCATCCAGTAAAACGGGAACAGCACCAAAAGCGCCCAGAGCGCCAGGAAAAAGTAGCGCAGCGCTGTTCTTGCAGCTTCTTTTATTCTGCTTTCTCTCTCAAGTTTTTTTACTTGCGTTTTGTCCATTTATCTAAATTCCTCTTAAAGCTCTTTTAATTGTAGAACACAGTCTTTCTGCTGACCATGAGGTTGATGGTGGTGATGGTGAATACGATGGCAAACAGTATCAGGGCCGCTGCCGAAGCAAAGGACGGATATCCGCCGCTGTTGCCGTAGAGCATGTCGTAGACGTAGCCCACGATGGTATTCATCCCCGCAGCGTTCAGGTCAGTTCCAAAAAGAGCCACCTCATCGCTGTAGGCTTTGAACGCTCCGATAAATCCTGTGATCACCAGGTAAAAGACCATGGGCGATATCATCGGAAGCGTGATCTTGTAAAAGATCCTGAAGGGCGATGTGTTGTCCACCTTGGCAGCCTTGTAATACATGGGGTTCACCGATGCCAAGGCGCTGGTCAGTATCAGGATCTTGAAAGGCATAACGATCCAGATGGTGTAAAAGCACATAACGAACATCTTGGCCCAATAGGGACCATCGATGAAGTCCACGCCCTTTCCGCCAAAGAACTGTATCAGTATATTAACGAGGCCGTCGGAGTAAGGCGTCTTCTTAAAGAGGATCATGAAGACAAGTCCCACAGCCAAAGTATTTGTCACATAGGGGAGAAAATAAACCGTCTGAAAGAAATTCCTGATGTACCTTATCTTACTGAGTTCCAAGGAAATCAAAAGAGCGATTCCGGTAGAGAGCGGAACTGTAATGATAACGATAATGAAGGTGTTCTTCAATGCCTGAATGAAGTACGGGTCGTGAAGGACATAGTTGTAGTTATAAAGCCCAACGCCGAAATAGCTCTGGGATGCGAAGTTATAGCCCTCTTCAAAGGAATAGATGAAAACATCAACAAGAGGGTAAACCATAAATACCAAAAGAAAGGCCAGCGCAGGAAGAAGACACAGCCAGGCCGTCAGATTCTTTTTCATGACTTAATCCGTATCCTTTCCTCACTGATCCTGTCGAATAATTTAACTTTAAAAGGCTTAAGGGAAAATCTCACGATTCCGTCTACCGGCGTAACATCTTCTTCCGAAGGTATGATCGCCCTTATGTTCTCGCCCTCAAAAAGCGCGTGCGATGCGATAACACTGGTATCGCGGCCCATAACTTCCCTGTTTATAAACGTGCATGACAATGGTCCGTCAGGGTCAACAATAAAGCCCTCGGGTCTTACTGCAACGAAGACGTCTCTATCCTTTGCCCCCTTGGCATCCATAACAGCCTCGTCTCCGATGTACACCTTCTCACCCTTTATGGCGCCTTCAAACACGTTGATCTGCGGAGTTCCAAGGAACATGGCAACAAACAGGTTCTCCGGCTCGTCGTAAACCTCCTGGGGCTTGCCCATCTGCTGAAGGACGCCGTCTTTCATGACAACGATTATATCTGAGATACTCATGGCCTCTTCCTGGTCATGGGTTACAAACACAGTAGTGATGCCTGTTTTAACCTGGATGCGCTTTATTTCTTCTCTGGTCTTGAGCCGCAGTCTCGCATCAAGGTTTGAGAGGGGCTCATCCAGTAAAAGAACTTTAGGAACCTTTACCAGTGCTCTGGCAATGGCCACTCTCTGCTGCTGTCCGCCGGACATCTCATTGGGTTTTCTGTCAAGAAGCGCCTCGATCTGAACGAGCCTGGCAGCTGCCTGGACCTTCTCTTCCATTTCTTCCTTGGAGAGCTTTTTGTCTCCGCGAAGGTTCTCAAGAGGAAATCTGATATTCTGCCTTACGGTCAGATGCGGATAAAGGGCGTAGTTCTGGAAAACCAGTCCCACTCCCCTGTTCTCGGGTTCAAGGTCCGTAACATCAAGGTCCTCGAAATATATTCTTCCTTCCGTAGGCTTTTCAAGTCCGCAGATAAGATTCAGCGCGGTACTCTTACCACAGCCGGAAGGCCCCAAAAGCCCCACCAGTTTGCCGTCCGGAATCGTGAAGTTGAAGTCAGAGACAGCAACCACCTCATCCTTTATCTTCCTATTCCTGTTGGGAAACCTCTTTGTGAGGTGCTCAAATACTATTTTCATACTCTCCCCTCAGATCTGGTGTCTTACAACCTTGTACTCATCGCCATCCTGGTAATAAGGGCACTCCTTATTATTGCCGGACATGAGTCTGTAGTAGTCGTCCTCATCCATGTTCACCATACAGGTGTAACACTCCCAGTCCTCATCATACACATAATTTGCGCAGCTGTCGCAGATCATACAAAATCCTCTCTCATGGGATTAAAGATATCCAGAAGAATTCCGGCTTCAAGACATACGCATCCGTGAACCACATCGTTCATCTTGAGCATGGTGTCTCCGGCTTCCACGATCTTTTTTACCCCATCAATCTCAAACTCAAATTTGCCGCTTACAATATAAGTGATCTGGGTGTGTGGGTGGTGGTGAAGTGCTCCTATTGCGCCTTTCTCAAAGGTGTTCTCAACACACATGAGGTCCTTACTGTATGCAAGAACGCGCCTTACCACGCCGTTTCCCTGATCTTCTGCCTTAACATCCTTATGAAATACCCATCTCTCGTCTATCATTTTCTCATCCTCCGTCAAAAGTTCATTGCTGCGATATAGTCCTCATCAAATCCGTCCGTGGTTGCCAGTTCGGTTACCACAGCGCTTTCGGTTATGAGGTCAAGTTTCGCTGCCCCATCAGTTTCTTTTTCCCACCCGGAGAGGACACATGCTGTATACTGCGCAGCGCCTCTGAGTGCAGAGTTTCCGATTGCTACTATCTTACCATCAAATTCCCTTGGAAACATACGTAATTCTTCTACATTTTCTGGTGATATTTTACTTCCAAATCCTCCGGAAACATAGACCTTATCGGGAATATCTCCGTTTAAAAGAGTCTTTGCGCCGGTGTAAATCGCAGCCTTAGCCAGCTGGACGTTTCTGATATCCTGCTGTGTGAATCTTATTTTGCCGTCTTTGGTCAGCGGAAAGCCATCATCGAAGTACTCATCTGTTAAAAGACCTGTCTCATCAGCGATGTGATTTTTGACAAGTTCGGAGGTTATCTCCATAACGCCTGTTCCGCAGATACCGATGGGTTCTGCGTTGCCGATGGTATGGGTGGTCACATGGCGATCTTTTTCATCTATTGTTATGTGGTCGATTGCGCCGGGAATTGATGCTGTTCCGCAACTGATGCCACCTGCCTCAAACACAGGCCCTGCGGCAGCTGAAGTAACTCTTAGCCTCTCTCCGTCGTAGAAAGCCATCTCGCCGTTGGTTCCAAGATCAAGGAAAAAGAACTTTTCATCATCGGTAAGTTCCAGGGTGAAGAGTCCGGCTACGATGTCTGCGCCCACAAAGGCTGATATTCCGGGAAGGATCGTCAGGCTGATGTCCGGGATGTTGTCAAGGATTATGTCTGATAGCATCCACTCTTTTTCCAAATGCTCTGCTATGTACGGATAACTGCCAAGGCTTTTCGGATCATTGCCGGCAAGGAGGTAAAGCATGGTTGTGTTGCCAGTTATGGTTATGGCCTTTAGGTCCGGGTTTTGACCGATATAGGTGATGCTTCCGGCTGTCGTCAGCTCTTTTATCAGATTCTCTATATCTGTGACTACGGTTCTGCGAAGGGCCTCTCGTGTCTCCTCATCCTCCGCAGCTGAAATTCTTGATATGACATCAGCTCCATAGCGGCGCTGGGAATTGATGCAGCTGGCGGTCTGAAAGACCTTGTAGCCGGGATTGTCCGAAGTGGTTGATATCAGGGCTGCGGCGATGGTGGTTGTGCCGAGGTCGATGGCAATGCCGTAGGATCTTGTCGTTTCACCATCATGGCCTGTTGGCTTGCCCAGCTTACCGGGAGAATTTACCGGCTCATCGTCTAAAGTCAGCGCAGATATGTCATGTTCCTTGGCACTTTCAAGAAGCTCCACCTCGCAGTCTTCATAGACCACGGTTCTGCAGAGGATTCTGATTCCTTCTTCCGTCTCTTCATCCGTCAGGAACTTCTCCTCGAAACTGCCGGGAATTGGCGCGCCTTTCAGGAACTTGATCCTGCATCTTCCACACCTTCCTGCCCCTGCGCAGGGAAGCGAGTACACGATTCCCGCTCTGTCGAGGATTGCCTTTAGGCGCTCACCCTTTGTGGCAGCGACGGTTTGCACTTTTCCATATTCATTTATGGTAACCGTAATCTCTTTTGCCCTCATATACACTAAGTGTAGTAACTGTGGCTTTTAGAGTCAATGGGGACGGTTCTCTTTGACTCCTTTTGAGCCCCCGGGACGGAGTCAAGGGCTCATTTTTGATCCCTGGGGACGGAGTCAGGGGCTCATTTTCATCTGGAACACGGAAATATGCATCACAAAATAGGATATATCACCCTATTGATTGGAACCGATTTTTTAAAAGCATCACAAAAATTTTTATATGACAAACTAGTTGGAAATCACAAAAGATTTTCGAGGGTCGGGGGAAAGAAAATTTGATGCCTAAGGTTTTTCCTGCATCACAACTACCGGCCTACGGATGTCGTGTGATGTAATTCCTCAGTGAGACAAAAAATCCCTTATTGAAATTTCCAACTATTTTTTGCATAGAAGATAGTTGTGGGGTGATCGATATACAGTTTCCAACCAAGACTTATAAAACTGACCTGATGTGATGCTTCTTAGTAGTCTTTTACCAGCGCTCCAGGCCCTCAGGCGGAAGCAGCTCCCCCAAAAATGATCCCTTACCTCCGTCCCCGGGGGGTCAAAAATGAGCCCTTGACTCCGTCCCTAGGGATCAAAAATGAGCCACTGACTCCGTCCCGGGGGCTCATTTAGGGGGGCGAAATTGTCACAAAACATTGGAATTTTGACCTTAAATGTGAGAAAATATAAGGTAACCGAGTAGATTAATTCGGAAATAAAAAATGGCTTTTTAGTATGAAAGGAGATAGTTATGGGGCTTATTTCAGCAGCACTCTCAGCAGGCGGAAGCGTACTCTCTGATTCCTGGAGAGATTATTTCTATTGTGATTCACTCACTTCTGATGTGCTTCTAACAAAAGGTAAGAAGAAACAGGGCAAGGGCAATGAGAACATCATCTCTAACGGATCGATCGTTGCTGTTAACGAAGGTCAGTGCATGATCTTAGTTGACCAGGGACAGATTACTGAAATCTGTGCTGAGGCAGGCGAATTCGTATATGACACTTCAACAGAGCCATCTATTTTCTATGGCGATCTTGGAGAGAACATCGTTAACTCCTTTAAGGAATTCTATAAGAGACTTAGCTTTGCAGGTGGCACAGCTAAGGATCAGAGAGTTTATTACATCAATACAAAAGACATCATCGGCAACAAGTACGGAACAGTAAATCCCGTTCCTTTCCGCGTAGTTGACACTAACGTTGGACTTGATATGGATATCGATATCCGCTGCCACGGCGAATACAGCTATAAGATCGTTGACCCTGTTCTTTTCTACAAGAACATCGTTGGCAACGTAACTGATGAGTTCAGAAGAGACAAGATTGAGTCTCAGCTCAAGAGTGAGCTCCTTACAGCTCTTCAGCCTACATTTGCAAAGATCTCAGAAATGGGTATCCGTTACAGTGCACTTCCCGGACACACAACAGAGATCGCTGACGTTCTCAACACCGTTCTTTCAAAGAAGTGGACAGAGACCTACGGTATCAAGATTTCTTCCTTCGGTATCAGCTCAGTTAATGCTTCCGAAGAAGATGAAAAGACAATAAAAGAGCTCCAGAGAGCCGGCGCTCTTAAGAATCCAAATATGGCTGCAGCTACTCTTGCAAGTGCTCAGGCACAGGCTATGCAGGATGCAGCTAAGAACACTGCAACAGGTCCTATGATGGCATTTGCAGGAATGAACATGGCTCAGCAGGCAGGTGGAATGAACGCACAGTCACTCTATGCAATGGGGGCTCAGCAGGCTCAGCCTCAGGCTGCTCCTCAGATGGCAGCTCCTTCTGCAGGTTCATGGACATGTTCCTGCGGAAACGTAAATACAGGTAACTTCTGCCCTAACTGTGGTGCTAAGAAGCCCGATGCCGGATGGACATGCTCATGTGGCACTGTAAACTCTGGCAACTTCTGCACACAGTGTGGCTCACCAAGACCTAACTAATTTTATTATTTAGAGGAAATCATGGCTTTACACGAATATGAATGCCCCGCCTGTGGCGGGGCAATGGAATTTAATCCGAAGACCCAGAAGATCAAATGCCCCTTCTGTGATTCGGAATTTGATGTAAAGGACTATATAGCCAATCACAACTCAGACTCTGCCGGAGAATCAGCAGATGATTATGTTACAAATCCCGCCGAAGGTGAGGCAGACGCTTCCCAGCCGATGTTCATCTACCGCTGTGGATCCTGTAGCGGCGAAATCCTGGCCACAGAGTCGCTTGGCTCCATGAAATGTCCTTTCTGCAGTAACAACGTCGTTGTAAAAGAAAAGTTCACAGGAAAGTTCACCCCCGACTACATCATTCCTTTTGAAAAGACAAAGGATGATGCCATCGAGGCTTATAAAGGTTACGTAAAATCCAAGAAGCTCCTGCCAAAGGTATTCTTTGATCAGAATCACATCGATGAGATCAAGGGTATCTATGTGCCCTTCTGGCTCTTTGACGCAACCCAGAACTACAGCGCTTCCTTTGATGCCACCAAGGTCAGGACCTGGAGCGATCATAACTATCACTACACAGAGACCAGCCACTACGATATTACAAGGGTTGGATCCGAGCGCTTTGAAAAAGTTCCTGTTGACGGCTCCAAAGAGATGCCCGATGACCTTATGGAATCACTTGAACCCTTCGACCAGTCCAAGATGGTTCCCTTCAACATGGGTTATCTAGCAGGATTTCTCGCCAACAAATACAACGTCAACGCCGATGAAGACCAGGGTAGGGCGCTGAGCAGGATGCATTCCTCCGCCATTACCGACTTCAGAAATACCATTTCAGGTTACTCGACGCTTCGGGCAAGAAGCGAACAGTGCACTCCTTCCAACGAGTCCAGCAAGTATGCTCTTTATCCGGTTTATATCCTCAATACTTCCTGGAACGGAGGAAATTACCTCTTTGCCATGAACGGACAGAGCGGTAAGTTTGTGGGAAATCTCCCATTTTCTTTATCGAGAGCACTCATGTACTACTTCCCTATCGCCGGTGTAATAGCAGCTATAGCCTTCGGCCTTTTCTGCATGTTTGCATAATGTAACCTTCAGGACAAACCATGAATAAAAAGACACATTTAAAAATCTATCTATCCAGAATGATATTGGCTTTGCTCCTCCTTACACTGCTGTTACCGGTTAAGGTTCTGGCAGCCGATAAACTCTGGGATAGCAATACAGTACCTTCAAGTCGCCAAAAGCCAAGACTTGTTGACAATGCAGATCTCCTTACGGATTCACAGGAGCAGGCGCTGCTTGCAAGGCTTGACGAGACCAGTCAGAAATGGAGCTGCAACATCGTTTTGCTGACGACCAATGCCCACGATGGAGACATCCAGGCTTACGCAGATGACTATTTCGATTACAACGGTTTCGGCGCTGACTACAATGAAAGCGGTATTCTCTTTATGCTCAGCATGTACGACAGAGAATGGGCCATCAGTACCAGCGGCAGTGCGATTAACACCTTCACGGACTACGGTCAGGCCTACATGGTAAACGCCATGATGGATGACCTGCGAAATGGCGACTACAACGGTGCATTTACAACTTATGTCAAGGAATGTGACAAGCTCCTCGAAGAGGCTTCCAAGGGTACACCTTATGATGTGTATTCCAAACCCATTCGCACAGCTTCTGACTATATGAGCTTTGGCCTATACAGTGTTATCATCGGACTTTTACTGGGTCTTGCCCCGATCCTTAAGATGAAATCAGACTTAAAGACCGTCAAGATGAAACCCGGTGCCGGTGGTTATCAGGCAGGCTCACCAACTCTCAGAGTTTGCGAGGACAGATTCATTAATAAGACCCTTCAAAGAACTCCAATCCCCCGCGACAACAATTCTTCAGGACGTGGCAGCTCATTTGGAGGCGGAAGTTCAGTCCACACATCCAGTTCCGGACACACTCACGGAGGAAGTCACGGACACTTCTAAAGCAGGAGGATTACCCGGTGGCAATGACTGTGAAAATCCGCACAGCTTTGTTGTCAGTAATGGCAGTACTTCTGGTTACTGTTTTTCTGCTGTTTCTTGGCACACACAAGTACGATACTCCATTACAGAATAAAATAGTTCAGCTGGATTCCGGCTGGACTATTTCTCGTGGAGATGAGGTTTGGCAGCCTGACAACATAACCAAGACCAGCCTAGGAACGCTAAATGCAGGCGACGTCCTTAAGCTTTCTACCATTCTTCCCGATGAACAGATTGCACCTGCAGCACTTTCATTCAGATCAATCCTCTCTTCAGTTGAAGTATTTTTAGATGGTGAGCCCATCTATTCTTTCGGAACAGATTACATCGAAAAGGGCAAAATGGCCCCAAAGAACGAGAACTTCGTACAGCTCCCGGATGATTATCAGGGAAAAGAGCTGACGATCATTCTTACTACCAGCAACAAAGATGCCTTTTCCGGCTTATCCCCAATAAGGATTGGCATTTATAACGACATAAAAAACACCATGATACAGGGCGTTCGTCTCCCCATGGTAATTGGTGTATACCTTTGCCATCTGGGATTCCTGCTCATCATCATGGCACCTTTTTTGGCGTTCTCCAGATATCATGACCTGAGTATTATATTCAGCGGCTTAACATCGCTGCTCATCGGAATATATATACTCAGCTTTAACGATGTTTTTTGGTATCTAGCGGATAATCCGCCATTTTATACCTTTGCTGAATACATCACTTTATATCTTATTCCTGCTGCCATCATGGGCTTTGTTGTTGTGACAGGTCAGTCAAGCTTTAAGCGCACTGCCAAGGCTTTGTTTATCATAAATGTCTTATTTGGAATAATGACAGCCGTCCTTCACTTTACTAATCTGGTGCACATTTGTAATTTCGTCACCACGCTTCACATTCTTGCTCTGACAGAAGGCATATTTTTAATATTCTCACTCATACATACAGTAATCAAAGCCTCCAATGATAATGATGCCGACATTGTTCGCGCAAGAATAGTCTCTACTCAGATCCTTATCATAGGTCTTATTCTATTCGTATTCTGTGCCATGATAGATATTGTTGCTTACAACATTTTGAAGTTCGTCTCCACAGGCCAGGCCAAGGTTGAGATCACCTTCACCACAGTTGGTGCCCTGGTTTTCATCATGAGCCTTCTTCTTAACTTCTTCTTCCACTGCATAGAATTCATCAACGAATCCACTATAAAAACGCAGCTTGAAGGCCTTGCTTACAGTGATGCCTTAACAGGTATCTCCAACAGATCCCGCTGCGAACAGACTCTTGCAGAGTTGTCCGGCGACTACACCATAATAAGCATGGACCTCGATTACCTTAAATACACCAATGACAATTATGGCCACGACATGGGAGACAAGCTCCTTAGCGGCTTTTCGGAAATACTTCAGAACAGCTTCACCGACGCCTCACTCATCGGAAGAATGGGCGGTGATGAGTTTATCGTCATTCTCCCGTTTATAGACGAAGAAAGAACCCAGAGAGATCTGGCATGCTTTGCCGATCAGATGGAACACAGAAATTCCGGCAGCACAACCCTTAGATTCTCCGCTTCCTGGGGCTATGCTTCCAGCAGGGATAAAGAACTAAAAGCCGGCTCACCGGCACAGAAAGTATATCTTCTTGCCGATCAGCGCATGTATGCCATGAAAAATCAGCATCACAGACAGACCCTCGGAAGACTTTACGATGACCTTCTTGGAAAGATGCTGGAAAAGGGAGGTGATCGCGATGAGTAAAAAACGCATTCTCCCTATAATCTGTGCACTGATATTAGCTGCCTGCGTAAGCCTTTTTATCCGTACCTGCATGTCATTTACTGCAGAGTACCCCATGGCCGAGCTGGACGAGGGCTGGGTCATTACCGTAAACGGCATTGTTAATAAAGACATTCCTCTCACCCGCTTTATGTCCATCACCAACGGCCATCTTGAGAGAGGCGATAACATCGTAATGTACACGACACTACCGGATCTGGGCGATATCCCATTTCCCGTAATACTGTTCAAGAGCAGATACACGACCCTTACCGCCTTTCTCGACAGCAGGGAAATCTTCGATTTCGGATCAGACATTTACAAAGAAAAAAAATTCCTAGGTAAGACCTACCATTTCATAACGCTCCCCACTGATTATGCGGGAAAAGAGCTAAAGTTCATCATGAAAGTAAGTGAGCAGGGCGCCTTTAAGGACCTTAATCCACCTATGCTCGGAAGCCAGCCCGATGTCGAGGGAGATTTCATCCACAGGCATCTGCCCATAATCGCAACCGGCATGTTCCTGATGGTATTTGGTCTTTCCTTCCTTTGCATCACAATGTTTTTTGTAAGCTCAGTACCGGACATCAGATCCTTCCTAATAGGTTCCATCTTTTGTATGAACCTGTCAGCATGGATCATGTCCTACTACAGCATACTCTCGCCCTTTGTTTACACCAGATTTGAGACAGAGGTTGAGTTTTTCACCATGTACCTTATTGTGCCTTATTGCTATCTTTTCCTGTATCTGATACAGAAAATTGAGAACAAGAAACTTTATCTTACAGCTGCTCTTTTGACCACAGGCGTAACCATTGCCCAGTATGTCCTTCACTATATCTTCGGAATCCATATGAAGGTTACGCTGCCGATCTATCACGCAGCAGGCGCATTCGGATTTGGAGTGATAACCTATTATCTCATCAGGAATATCCGCAAAAGAGATATCTCCGAATCCGATATGATACAGATGTTTGGAATGTTTATCTTTGCACTGGCACAGCTGATACATCTTATTATTTATTACATGGCCAATTACCACTATATGCCAAATGCCAGCTTCCTCAGCATTGCAACCATTGATGCCGGATGTCTTGTGTTTGTCGTCTGCCAGCTTGCCAACTATCTTGTGTTTATCACAGGTGCTTATGCCCAAAGGCAGGAACATGCTTCACTTTCGCACCTGGCTTATGCAGACGGTCTTACCAATCTGCCCAACAGAGCAAAAGCAGACAAAAAGATGGAGGATCTTGATAAGACAAATCTCGATTACTGTATTATCTCCGTTGACTTAAACGGCCTTAAGTACGTCAACGACAAGTTCGGGCATCCTTCCGGAGATAAGTACATAACAGATTTTGCCAAGGTTCTTATTACAACCTTTGACAATACCGGGTTCTGCGCAAGGATCGGTGGAGATGAATTCCTGGTCATCCTGGAAGATTCAACAGAAAAAGACGTCGATGCACTGCTTGGAAGAATGAACAGCGCTCTAAACGTAATGAACGCCATATACTCCGAGTATCACAGGAGTGTTGCTACGGGCTACGCCTTCAGGCATGAATGTGCAGAAAACGCCACATCTCATGAAGTATATCTGCTTGCAGATCAGAGAATGTATGAGCTAAAACGCAAGATGCATGAGGAACTAGGAATACATAACAGACTATAACGACAAACATAAAAAAGCTCCGCTGTCACAAAACAGCGGAGCTTTTAATTTATCATTATTTAAATCTTCATTGCGATGTCCCATGCACCCCAGATAGCTGAACGGATATTTCCAACCTTCTGGCAATCGCCAAGGAGGTGTACGTTCTTAGCTGCCTGAAGGAGTGGAATAGGATGATATCCAACTGACATGATAACATTGTCAGCCGGAAGAGTAATTGTTCTTCCATCCTTGAGGTTAACATCAACACTCTTTTCGTTAATCTGCTTAACACCTGCATTGAGATATACAGGAACATTGTTGGTCTTGAAGCAGTCACGAAGGTAACTTGTGTTAGCAAGGCACATGTTCTTGACTGCAATAAGGTCATCCTTCATCTCAACGATCTGAGGGTTCTTGCCCTTTCTAAAGAGGTCAAGAGCGATCTCACAGCCTGTAAGACCTCCGCCAATGATAACAACATCGTTTCCTACGCTCTTCTTACCAAGGAGGTAATCTGTAGCATCCATAGCATACTCTGCTGCTCCGGGAATCGGGATCTTGTTAGCCTCAGCACCTGTTGCGATGATATACTCGTCAGCTGATGGCAGTGAATCAGGTCTTACTTCATAGTTAAAGTGGATCTTAACACCGAGCTTTTTAAGCTGATGCTTCTGCCATGCGATGAGCTGTTTATCCTTCTCCTTGAACTCAGGAGCTGCAGCTGCGATGAATACACCGCCAAGCTCGCTGGTCTTCTCATAAATCTCAGGCTCATGTCCGCGAAGAGCAAGGATTCTTGCCGCTTCCATACCACCTACACCACCGCCGATGATGGCAACCTTCTTAGGTGAATCGGTAGGTTTAACTCTGTATTTCTTGGACTGCATGCTGCGAGGGTTAACCGCGCACTTACACATTCCTGCAGACTCTGAAAGATCCTGATCATTGGCTGTACCGTTGTGCTTGGTAAGGTTAAAGCATGCTGAATGACAGCAGATACATGGACGTATTTCCTCCTCCATGCCTCTCTTAAGCTTGGATACCCACTTGGGATCAGCAAGGAACTGTCTTCCGACAGCCATAGCATCGATGCCACCCTCTCTGATGGCTGCTGCTCCAACATCGGGTTCCATCTTACCTGCACATACAACAGGAATATCAACGAACTTCTTGATGTGCTCAACATCCGCGAGGTTACAGTTCTGAGGCATGTACTGCGGTGGATGTGCCCAGTACCATGCATCATAGGTTCCGTTGTCACAGTTGAGCATATCGTAGCCTGCATCCTGAAGGTACTTGGCTGCCTTCTCAGACTCTTCCATATCTCTTCCGATCTCTTCGAAGTCCTCTCCGGGCATAGCTCCGTACTGGAATGCCTTGGTCATGGACCTTACGGAATATCTAAGAGAAACAGGGAAGTCATCCCCACATTTCTTCTTTATCTCTTTTACAATCTCTACTGCGAAACGATAACGGTTCTCAAAAGATCCGCCGTAGTCGTCAGTACGCTTGTTGGTGTACTTAAGTGTGAACTGGTCAAGGAGGTATCCCTCGTGAACAGCATGCACTTCAACACCGTCAACTCCTGCTTCCTTGCACAGTCTTGCTGTCTCTCCGAAAGCATAGATGATGTCCTTGATCTCTTTTTCTGTGATTGCACGTGTTGTTACGTCGTCAGCCCAGCGGTTAGGAAGAACTGAAGGCGCTGCTGTAAGATACTCTGCATCGATGTAAGGCTTAGCAAGTGTGTTAAGAGCCTTATTCTTAGCAAGAAGTGCAAGCGGAGCTGTAAGGGCAAAAGACCTGCCGAATCCGGCAGTCATCTGCACAAACATCTTGGCTCCCGTAGCATGGAGCTCATCCATGAAGTCAGCCAGTTCACTGAATTTGCGCTTGTTCTGATACAGCCATTTTCCGCCGAGCATGTCTTTTACCGGAGCGATACCCGGAATAACAAGTCCGCAGTCGTGCTTGGCAATCTTTAAAAGAAGCCTTGCTGCCTCTTTGTCGAAATGACTTCCGCCTGGTTCCATCCAGCCGAAAATACATGTGCCACCCATGGGCGCCAGTACAATCCTGTTCTTGATCTCAAGATTGCCGATCTTCCATGGGGTGAACAGTGATTCATATTCCTGTTTCATTTAGGCAATTCCTTTCGTTTATTTTTTATTCTTTCCAAGATGCAGCTCGCGCATGCCCTCGACCTCATCACAAACCGGCTTCATGCTGCAGTGACCGCAGTCCGTTGGCAGTCCGTCCAGAATGTGAGTAAGTGTCTTGGTAATGGCATCCACTTTGTCTGCATTTGGCATAAGAGCTTCTACCAGCTCTTTTTCTGTGATGAAAATAACCCTGACTTTCTTTACCAGGTCGAGCTCCTTGTATTTGGAAATATAGGCTGCTCCCACGCCGGCAAAGTTTATTCCCTTCTTCAGGGCACTCTTTGCGATGCGAACCTGTTCCTGATTGCTCTGGGAAGATACTCTTACCATGTAGCCTTCAGGGAAAACATGGTACCTTACGAACTCAAGATTTCTGATGGCCTGGAAAGCCTTCTCCTGGTCCTCATCTTCTCCAAGATCACCTGTCTCAAGGATCACAATCCTGGCAAAGGCTGTAGGGCCGCTTATCTCCGAGATGTCTTTTCCGTAGACGACTATCTCGTCATTAAGGATCTTCCCCGATGTGGTGACACAGGTGTAGTTAACCGAAGGAAGTCCTGCTGAACCAAGCTCAAGCGCAGCATCTCTCTGCATGATGAACTCAGTGTTATCAAGACATTTCCAGGGGGATGTCTTTTCATAGGAAAAGACCTTTCCCTGTGCCTTCTCAAGTTCCCCCACTGTCACATCGATCAAATTATCATATAACTTCATAGAACCTTCTCCAATCAGAACTTAATGTCCGCTTTCTTGCGGTCAAAAATCTTGTTTACCTGTGTATAGGCCCAGGCCATGAGCTTCTGATCAAGGTTCCAGAAATAGATCACAAAGAGTATTCCTGTGACAATGGCAAGAATTTTTATTATTTTCAGAATGATCTTTATAGTCTTACTCATCCCTAATAAGTCCTTTCACTTATTACTTAGCAAGGCCTTTCTGTCTTGCATACTCAGCAGCTCCAAGTGCTCCCATAAGCTGAGGATCGATAGAAAGATCAACAACCTTGAGTTTAAGTACCTGCTCGATGGCAGCCTTAAGTCCGGCATTCTTAGCGCATCCACCTGTAAGTGTGATGGAATCTGTAGCGCCTGCCTTCTTGGACATTACGAAACATCTCTTGGCAACAGCCATCTCGATACCTGCAGCGATCTCGTCCATAGGCTTTCCTTCACCGACAAGGGTGATAACCTCAGACTCAGCGAAAACTGTGCACTGAGCTGTGATAGGAATAACGTTCTTAGCTGAGAGTGAGAGGTTTGAGAACTGCTCAAGACTCATCTCGAAGGAACGAGCCATAGCCTCGAAGAAACGTCCTGTTCCTGCTGCGCACTTATCGTTCATAGCGAAGTTCTTAACTGTTCCGTCTGTATCGATTGAAATACCCTTAACGTCCTGTCCACCGATATCGATGATAGCCTTAACTGAAGGGTTTGTTACATGTACGCCCATAGCGTGACATGAGATCTCAGAAATGTTCTCGTCAGCAAAAGGAACCTTGTTACGTCCGTATCCTGTACCGATGAGGTACTCAAGATCCTTGGAACTATTAAGTCCCTCAACCTGATCGATTACTTCCTTCATGGCAATCTCTGCAGACTCCTGAGCAATGATCTTGCTCTTTACAGTTGTTCCTGCAACCATCTTGCCTGTCTCATCAACAATTACAGCCTTTGTATATGTTGATCCTACGTCACATCCACCGAAATATTTCATTTTAAAAATTCCTCCTAAGAAAATATTAACTAATTTGTTTAAGTCCACATGGCTTTACCATGTAGTATCATCTTCGAAATCCAGCAGTGACGGATCAACCGGTTCTGCCTTCATAACTGTTCTCATGAACTCGTTAAACTCTGATCTCATATCCTTACGGGATACGGTTCTTGGATCCATAAGGTCATGGCTGCACCACAAAAGCTTGATGCCTCTCTCCCTTGCCTGATCCTCGAACAGTCCCTGAACAGTAGCCATGTTCTTGCAGGATACGTGCTGATACATAAGTACGAAGTCTACGTTCCATGCCTCGCACTGTCTCCAGAGCTCTGTAACAACGTGGTCATATCCACCGTTGGTGTGTCTTCTCATTACCATTCTCTCGTAGAGTCTTGAAAGATCCTTAAGAGCCTCTTCCTTGTCCTCTGTCTCGAGAGGCTTGGTGAAGTTCAGTGACTCCATCTCTACCAGGATATCTACGCCCCAGCAGTTAGCTGCCCAGTTGGAGAAGTTTGCATAGTAGTGAGCAGGTATTGACCAAACGATCGCTCTGTACTTCATCTTGCCGCGCCATGCTTCATCCCTATTCTCATAAGCCTTGAGCATGAGCTTATCAACCTTCTTGAAGGTTGAGATGATTCTGGGATCGAGACCTCCGTCCATCTCGTAGTTCCACTTGCGGAACAGCTCGTAGCATGGTCCGATGAGCTGAGGATAAGGAGTCTGGTTGATCTCCCATTTCTGGAGCTCATACTTGGTCTCTTCGTTAAATCTCTTCATGGCAGCAAAGTAAGCATCCCAGTTCCACTTTGCACCTGTGTTGTCTTCGATAAACTTGATGCAGCCCTTAATGTCTTTTACCGCTGCATCCATAATGGACTCGTCCTCATATCTTACCGGGAATGCCAGGTGATATGTCGGAAGATCCTTAAATCTGCGGCTTGTATAAGAGGAAGCCATAACAGATCCGTCACAAGGCATTGAGCTGGAAATGAAACATGCTCCCATGTGAGGAAGAGCATCCACAACTACCGCTCCGCACTCTGATGAAGGAACCGGGCAGGTATCTGACGGAAGTCCATAGGACTCGATTGCGTCAATGTATGGCATACATGCCAGCTGGTCGATCTCAGAGAGAAGGAATACCGGCATCAGCTGATAAGGAATACCGATGAGGTCCGGGAATCCTGCCATGATCTGTGACATTGTCATCTCGTCGAAAAGAACTATCTTCTTGGAAAGGTCTGTGCTGTTACCAACCTTCTCATCTGCCTTCATAAGAAGAACCAGATTCTCAGCAACATATCTGAATATTGCATAGATGAGCTCGTGGTGCATCTTAAGAGCTCTTCCTCTAAGTCCCATGGTGTTCTTGTCCATGAAGGAGTGACAGCAGAAGTATGAGATCATCCATCTGTAATGTGTTGCTCCCATAAGAGCAGGTACCAGGTCTTTTGAGAAGGTTGCAAGAAGCATTCCCCACATTCTGGTCCACTCATAGAAGTCAACTCCGGTGTCCTTTATACCTCTCCACTCACGCCTTACTGTGGCCATCTTGCCGTTGGCATAGAGCTTACCAAGCTGTTTCTCACCGTTAAGAACAAGGTCTTTTACCTCTTCGGGAGACATGTTCCTTAGAAGATTTACTTCATGGGTAATACGCTTTTTAAGTCCCTTGGCGTCCTTACCTGCAGCTGCTGCAACGTCTTTCCAGTCGGTCTCTTTGACCAGCTCTCCGACGATGCCTGCGATCTCCTTCATGTTCTCAGCCTGAGCTTTCCAGTCGATGTGGTCTTTAAGTCTGAAATTCTTGGGATCTATGTATTTCATCCAACCACCTCCTGTTCCTGGGCATTTCTTCTGATTCGTTTAATCTCAAGGGCCTCAACAAAAGCCTGGAAACGTGTTCGCAGCTGTCCCGAATTGTGTACGTTGTAAGATCTGTCAATGGAGAGCGTCGGCCATCCGTACTCCTCAGTGAGGATATGGCTGGCAAGAGGTCTCTCAAATGCCCAGAAATCACAGTACTTCATCTGTTCAAAGATGATTCCGTCAGCGCCGTACTCTTTGGCGAGTCTGTCAGCAGTATCTCTCCTCTGCTTTATCTTTTCCTCAGCCATGTACCTTGGGCACTCGGAAGTCATCATGTAATGTCTTGCAATCTGCTTGACGATATCTTCGTCATCATTGAGCTTGATCTCTTCTCTTCCCGGGAAGGATCCGTAGCAGTATCTGTCAGCTACGACCATCGCTCCTGCTTCCTCGAGAAGTCTTGTAAGATCAAGGTCGTCCACCTCTGATCCGACAATTGCAACTCTTGCTCTGAACCATGGCTTGGGATCAGGCTTTCTTGTCTTTATCTCCTCCAAAGTCTCCTTAAGGAGCGGAAGGATCTTGGCAGTCGGACAGCAGTAGCTCACAAGAGAGATGACATGGAATTCATATCCTGTAATAGGTGGATTCTCCAGCTTTCTGAAGTTTCCGATTTCTGTGACAACTCTGCAGAGTTCGTTGTGTTCCTCTACTGCTTTTCTGATTGCCTCGTCCGATACGTCGGTGCCGAGTTTTTCGTGCATAACATCGAGAAGTCTAAGGCGCATCTGTGTTGCAACCTGATCTACGTTGTAGTCCTCTACCTTGTAGGGTACATCGGTGTGAGTTACAAAGAAGTGTGGCTTCTTGTTGCACTCAAGCACTTCAAGATGCTCATAGCATCTGTTCATGGCTGAGCATGCATCAACACCGGCTACACCGTCCAGATATTCATAACCACCCTCGATGCCTCTCTCCAAAAGAGCTCTGGCAAACTCGCAGGTGTAGTTGGACATGTAATATGTGGAAATGTCTATCGAACCTGTACGCGGAGCTCGCATACGGGTTGAAAAACAATTATCAACATTCAGAAGTACCTCCGGCATGTGATAACAGGTGTATCCGATAGCATACTGCCCTTCTGCCTGTGCTTCCTTGACCAGATCGTTGGCTGCATCATCCAATAGATTCTCGAATTTGATTAGATGTTTTAGGTCCTGCACGGCTACCTCCTTTCTATGCCTTTAATAGATTTTTAAATTTTTAAGGGCCTCGTCGGCGCCCTTTAATATTCCGGTATCCTGCGGAAGTTCAAAGATGCTGCGTCCTTCCATGTCGTTCTCCGTCATGGCATCATCCTGAGGAATGACGGACACAACCTTAACTCCCTCGATCTCTTTGTCCTCAATTCTCTCAGGGAACAGCGCCCTGTTTACTATGAGACCGATCTCATCGTACATCACCAGCTCGCCTGCCACGTCTCTGATAGTACCGATGATCTTAAGACCCTTCTGACTCTGATCCGATACACACACAAGGTGGGTTACCTTCTCCAGAACTCTTCTGTTGATTTGCTCAATTCCTGCCTCTCCGTCAATCACTACGTAGTCAAAATCATCTACAAGCATCTCGATGACCTTCTTAAGATAAGTATTGATGGCGCAGTAGCATCCGGCCGCCTCCGGCCTACCGATAGCAAGAAATGCAAATCCTCTCTGCTCAGCCATGGCATCATAGAGCCTGAACTTGGCTTCTGCCAGGATATCCTGGGTATCCCTTAGTTTACCGGTAACATCCTCTGCCACTCTCTTTCTTATCTGGTCCAGAGTCTCAGTAACTTCTACCCCAAGAGCGACAGAAAGACCCACCGCCGGATCTGCATCAATAGCCAGAATCTTGGCGTCGGGTCTTTTTTCAGTAAGGAGTCTTACAATAGCAGCAGAAAGAGACGTCTTGCCAACGCCACCTTTGCCCGCTAATGCGATAACAACTGTATTATGTGCCATAAATCCCCCTCGTAGAGTTAATTACCCTGCTCTTATATTATAAAGGATTGTATAATTTCTACAAGAGTATTACCTTATTCTTTTAACTTTTTGTGATATGTGATATCATATGCTTGAAAATATTATGCATATTTTTAAGCAAAATGCCCTGTGGTATTTTTGCTTTTTTAATCTACAAGAGGGGGAAACCAAATACATGAAAGATCTCGTGCATATCTTTGAGCTCGAAGACCTTTTGCAGGAAGCCAACAATCCGCTTGTTCGCCAGGCAAAAGCTGACGGAAAGCGCGCTCTTGGTTATACCTGCTACTTCATGCCGGAAGTTCTTTTGGACCTTCCGGGGTGTTTTTCAGTGCGTCTTCGTGCACCGCGTAGTGGATCGCCTGACATGGCAACCTACTACATGACCAACCGTACCTGTATGTACGGACGTTGCCTTTTAGAGAGGGCTCTTGAGGGAGGCTTCAACTTCCTTGACGCCGAAATGGCAACAGAAACCTGTACTGTGACCTGTAGGTTCCAGGAGCATCTCCAGCTTATGGACATCATCAAGAATCCTGATTTCTTCTGCGAATTCACCGATGTTCCATTCAAGAAAAACGAGAACTCCATCGACCACTATGTAGGTCAGCTACAGGCTCACGTGCTGGATAAGTTAAAAGAGCACTTCGACATCGACACTTCTGATGAAGCTCTTTTAAAAGCTATCGAGCAGCACAATGAGGTTTGCCGTCTCATTCAGGAGATCGGCAGCTACAGAAAGCTCGACGAACCCACCATCACAGGTTGGGAATTCTCCGTCATCCAGCTGGCAACTCTTGTATGTCCCAAGTACCTTATCATCGATAAGTTAAAAGACATCGCAGAAGAGCTCAAGACCAGAAAGCCCGATGCCAAGAAGAACTACAGAGTCAAGGTTGTTCTTACAGGCTCCGAGGAGGATGATCCTGACTTCATCAAACTCATTGAGGAGTGCGGCGCTTTGGTCGTTGCTGACCGCTACTGCTATGGCTCTCTTCCCGGACGAGAAGAGATCGTGGTAAAAGAGGGTGAGACTCCCCTTCGCGCTATAGCACGCCACTACCTTGAGACCAGCGAGTGTCCTCGTTTCATGGATCAGCATATCATGCGTGCTCGTAAGCAGTACCTTGCTGATATTGCCAAGGAATACAAGGCAGACGGTATCATCATTTCACAGATGAAGTTCTGCGAGTACTGGAGTTATGAGCGTACCATCGACACACTCGTTATCCCAAGAGACTTCGGTTACCCCGTATGTTCTATCGAGAAAGAATATGTAAACAACGCCGTAGGACAGTTAAGAACCAGATTCCAGGCGTTTGTTGAGAGCATCGAGCTCAAGAAAATACAGAAGGAGGGCTGAGATATATGGCATTCGGACTTAAAGACATAAAAGCAAAATATCGAGAGCTCTTCGTTGTAGAAAAGAGCCCGGAAGAAAAGAATAAACCAAAAGACGTAAAGAAAATGGCCAGGGATTTCTGGTATGGCAAGCCCCATGAAGAGAGACGCCTTGGTGATCTCTACGTCGGCAACACAGGACTTTACAAGCACCGTGAGTGGCGTGGCGTAAAAGACACCATGTACTACTTCAACATGATCTGGCTTTACAACTACGCTCACATGGTTACTGATATCATGAAGTACGGCGGCGGTCCTAAGGGCGTTGTTACTTTCGTCAAGGGAACCATGAGATATCGCTGGATGGGTCAGACTTATCTTACAGTTATGCACTGGTTCGACAGAGGTCTTGAAGGTACAAGGGGCGAGGCCATGAAGGCTTCTGCATGGCACTACCGCGGAATGGTAAGTGAGACCATCAGACAGTTCATGAGAATGTTTGAGGCCGACAAAAAGCTCAACGGCGGAGAAGAGAACGAGACCTGGAAAAAGACTATTGCCCACAACGAGACGCTCAGTGGAAATATCTTTTACGGCTGGAGAGGTGAACTCGATGACGTAGCTCTTGAGATGATCCCCTACTTCGTTTCAGTACACGTAAACAACCACACAGTTCTGAATTACATTGACGCAGCGCAGTCCATCGGACTTCCTGCAGATCCATGTCCTATGTGTCAGGCTGAGTACGGACTCTTTGTCCTTGACGATTATCCGGATTACAGCCCGGTTATGCTTACAACGAACGAGGCCTGTGACGGATCCGTTGCAACTTCAGTTCTTCAGGACTGGTTCTTAAACCGTCCGCTCTATGCTATGCCACAGCCTATGCGCTATGACGATCCTCTGGTTCAGAAGAACTGTCAGAAAGAGATCGAAGGCGCATGGAAGTTCGTAGAAGAGAACTTCGGCATCAAGATGGATTGGGATAAGTACGTTAAATATGCACAGAACTTCAACAAACTCACCGAGTTTGAATGGGAGAAATGGGACGTTGCAGCCAACACTCCTTACTATCCTATCACCGGTGTTGCTCAGGCTCTTTACAGAATCTACTACTCACAGGATGGTGACAGACCTATCTGGCATGAGATGGATGCACATGTAAAGCGCATCATGGACAAGTGTGTCAAGAACAAGATCGAGACCTTCCCAAAGACCAGACACCGTGCAATTGCATGGAGCTGCGCACCTCTTTACTACTCACACTGGTGCACATGGGCTTACAACTGCTGGGGTATCAACTGCGTAATCAACATGGATTCACTTATGTTTGACCAGTACCTGCGTACCGATACTTACGAGCACGCTCTTGAGGATCTGGCATGGTTCAATGAGAAAGCACCTATGCGTGCAATGGCAGTTGGCGGACACGAGCACATTCTTTCCCTGTTTGATTACATGGAGAGATTCAACTGCGATATGGTCATCATGTACGACCAGCTTCAGTGTAAGGGAATGCAGGGAATCCACGGAGTATTCGAGGACGAATTCCGCAAACGTAACATCCATGCTATCTGGGTTCCACATGCTCTTCCGGATAAGAGAACAGTATCCCGCGCAGAGATCCGCGATATCATAAACGACTACATGACAACCGTAATGCGCGAGGAGCCACTGGATCCTTCACTTCTTGATTTTGATGACGGTGGCAGCTGGTAATTAAAGGGAGAGTAATTATGAGTAAAATATTAAAATTCTTTTTCAAGCTTTTCAGGATTGCAGCACTTATTTATGGCATCCTCTTCGCAGTTTTCTATTTTGATCTGGATGGCAAATTCCTGTACTACATTTGGGAGCCACTTATGATCAAGCGCTTTGATAACATGAAGCGCCCCGATGCAACTGCAATGCCTTACTCAATGAAGGAAAGCGTAGAAGATACAAGTCTTTAAGAAATTAAAAGAGGCTATCGCACCTAGCGATGGCCTCTTATTTTTTTGTTCTTATTCACAATCGATCCTGATGACTCCGCCTGTCAGGTCAACAAAGGTGAGCTTACCCTTAAAGCTCTTTTTCTCACCCATGAGATCCGTGCAGATGACGTTGTCCCCATCAAAGGTTATGGTACTTACGTACTCCATGATTGCCTCATCCGGCTTGGAGTTCTTATAAACTGTAGAAAGGCACATATCACACCTCCTTCTATCAGTCGCCACTGATAAGATCAAGCGCTGCCTTAAGGTTGGCATTGCCTTCGGAAAAGAGCTTTTCCGCCTCCGATACCTTAGCTGATGCATCAGCAAATCCAAGGCTCTCAAGCTTATCTGCAAGCTTTGTCAGCTCGTCAGCATGGCTGGTGTTGTGCTTGTAATTGTAGTCCAAAAGAGCTTTTACCTGCTCTTTGTTCTCCATAGGATGATCATGGTGGTGATGCTCGTGATGATCGTGGTCATGATGTTCTGCACCATTCTCGTGATCATGCGTATATGTATGAGTATGCTGACTTCCGTCATGCTCATGTGTATATGTATGTGTGTGCTCGCTCATTTATATATCCCCTTACTCAACAGAATTTATCAGATCAAGAGTAGCTTTCTTGATATCGGCGTTAACCTTCAGCGCATTCTCTCTTGAATCCTGATTTGAATAGAAGTAGAACTTGATCTTGGGCTCTGTTCCACTTGGTCTTATTGCAAACCATGAGCCATTATCGAGGAACATTCTGATAGCGTTCTGTGGTGGAATGTCTTCGTAGCCGTTTATGTAGTCGATGACCTTTTCTACCTTGGCACCGGCAACTTCTGTAGGAATGTTCTCCCTGTAGTACTTCATCATGCGCTGGATACGCTGAGCACCCGGAATTCCCTCAAGCACGATGTTCGGCTCATCCTCTGCAAAGAAACCGTACTTGGCATAGATCTCGCCAAGAACATCCCAAAGGGTCTTACCCTGCTTGCGGTAGTAAGCTGCTGCCTCTGCAACCAGCATTCCTGCTGAGATTCCGTCCTTGTCTCTGATATCCTCACAAACTGCATATCCAACTGACTCTTCATAGCCAAAGAGATACTGATAGCCGTTCTCGTGAAGGTAAGGGATCTTGCCACAGATATTCTTAAAGCCTGTCAGAGTCTCAAACATCTCAACTCCGTAAGCCTTTGCAATTATTGTTGAAAGAGTTGAGGTAACAATAGACTTAACCATTGCTCCCTTAGCAGGCAGTGTTCCTGCGCTCTTGTGTCCCTCAAGGACATAGTTTACAAGAAGGTAACCTGTCTGGTTTCCGTTAAGAGGAACGTAGTTGCCGTTGTCATCTCTGATCTCAATAGCAAATCTGTCAGAGTCGGGGTCGGTAGCCATAAGAAGCTCTGCACCAAACTCTTTTCCATACTTCTCAGAAAGAGCAAAGGCCTTGGGATCCTCGGGATTGGGATATCCGACAGTTGTGAAATCAGGATCGGGATTCTCCTGCTCGGGAACGATCTTCCAGTTAGTAAAGCCTCTGTCTGTGAGCATCTGCCTGAACGGAATTGATCCGCATCCGTTAAGTGGTGTGTAAACAAGAGGAATTGAAAGATCAAGATCGTCGCCCTCGTGGATTGCCAGGGATTCAATCTTGTCCAGATACTCTCTGTCGTACTCCTCACCAAGAACTATGATCTTGCCTGCCTTTACGCCCTCATCATAGTCGGACTTCTTGATTCCGGACCAGATGTCTACCGCATTGATGCACTCGGTCATTCCGTCTGCAACCTCTGCTGAAACCTGGCATCCGTCATCCCAGTAAGCTTTGTAACCGTTGTAATCCTTAGGGTTGTGGGATGCTGTGATATTGATTCCGGAAACCGTATGAAGGCGTCTTATCATAAATGCCAGCTCAGGTGTAGGGCGAAGGCTCGGGAAGGTATAAACCTTGATGCCGTTAGCCGCAAAGATTCCTGCTGCCAGCTCTGAAAACTCTCTTGAAAAATGTCTGGGATCATGAGCTATGATAACACCTGCGTCACAAGCTGCCTGTCCCTTTGAAACGATGTAGTCGGCAACACCCTGTGATGCCTTGCCTACAGTTAAGAAATTCATGCGATTGGTTCCTGCTCCAACCTTACCCCTAAGGCCTGCAGTTCCGAATGCAAGATCCTGATAGAATCTCTCTTCCTTTTCCTTCTCATCATCTGCGATGGCAGCAAGCTCAGCTTTTAAGGGATTGCTGTCAGAAAGCTTATTCATCCACTCTTCATATCTTGACTGATAATCCATGCATTAACCCTCCATAAAATCACAATTATATTTAATATTTTCGCCCATTGAAAGGGGTTTTGCAACCCCCTGCAGGGGAGTTTGGGCGCAAGTAAGTGGGGACGGTTCAGTGTGAGTCAGTGGGGACGTTTCAGTTTGACTCATTTTGTAAAGCAAAATGAGTCAAACTGAAACGTCCCCACTGACTCACACTGAACCGTCCCCACTGACTCACACCCCTTCACAGTCAAACTCCGGAATGAAGCTCTCCGAAGCAGTCTCACCCTCCTGAACATAGCCGTTTACTACGCCTAGGTTCGACGCGTAATCAACAAGGCTCCTATACTCAGCTTCCGTGATCTTCCTGTTGATCTCAGGAAACTTCTCAAGCCCCTCTCCCGGTGTAAACTGGTTCATCAGGCTGATATAGATACTATCACCATAGGTCTCATACAGATATTTCGTGATAATCTTGGCCTGTATCAGCATACCCGGCATAAGAAGATGCCTGACAATAACGCCCTTTTTAATAAGCTCCTGCCCTTTATCATCCGTCTCAAACACGCACTCAGGACACTGCCTTACCATCTCCGCAATGGCGACTCTGGCAGCCTCGGGGTATCCCGGAGCATTGCTATACCTAACAGCATCTTCCTCCCTGATGTATTTAAAGTCCGGAAGATAAATATCAATCAGCCCCTCAAGGCGCTTCACACTGCTGACATTCAGGTATGAAGAGGTATTAAACAGGAACGGAATCTTAATTCCCTGATCCTTGGCTCTCTCAATCGCATCTGCAATTGTGGGGATGAACATATCCCCCGTCACGAGATTTATATTGTTTGCGCCTCTCTCCTGCTGCTCAAAGAATATCTCCACGAGGCGCTCCGTCGATATAAATTTACCGACTTCTCCACGGCTGATCTTCCTGTTCTGGCAAAAGACACATCCCATGTTGCAGCCGGAAAAGAACACCGTACCTGACCCGGACGTACCGGAAATACAGGGCTCCTCCCACATATGGAGAGCAGCCCTTGATACGTGCAAAGTATTCAGTTCCCTGCAATAGCCCCTTGTGGTGGTCCTGTCAACCATGCAGTTTCTGGGGCATAACCTGCAGGATAAGTAGTCCTTATCTATATCTTTCATAATGTAAATTATACAACATTACGACGCGCTGACAAACTGCGCCGAGTAGAGCTCATAGTAGGCTCCTCTTCTTGCCATCAGGCTCTCGTGATCGCCCCACTCAAGGATTCCGCCGTCATCGATCACAAATATCTTGTCCGCATTCTTGATAGTGGAAAGCCTGTGTGCAACCACAAATGAAGTTCTCTTTTTAAGAAGCTCCTCAATTCCCTGCTGAACCAGGATCTCAGTTCTGGTATCGATACTTGCCGTAGCTTCATCCAGTATCAGGATCTTGGGATCTGTCAAAAGAGTTCTCGCAAAGGCCACAAGCTGCCTCTGTCCGTTGGAGAGTCCGCCTCCGCGCTCTGTGATAACAGTGTCATACCCCTTCTCCATCTGTGAGATAAAATCATGGGCATGCACAGCCTTTGACACCGCCAGCATCTCCTCATCCGTGGCATCAGGTCTTCCGTACTTGATATTATCCCTTATGGTTCCGGAAAAGAGATAGTTGTCCTGAGTCATGATTCCCAGCTGATTTCTAAGTGACTGGATTGTCACCTTGCTGATGTCATATCCGTCCACCAGAACCCTTCCGCTCTTGGTGTTATAGAACCTGCTGATAAGGCTCACAATGGTCGTCTTACCTGCTCCTGTAGGACCGACCAGAGCTATGGTCTCTCCCTTTTTAGCCTTAAAGCTGACGTCATGGAGAATGTCCACATCCGGCTCATCGGGGTAAGCAAAAGTCACGTGATCAAACTCAACATTTCCCTCAATCTCGGGAAGGTCGATAGCTCTTTCTCCGTCCTTAACAAGAGGATCCATGTCCATGATTTCATATACTCTTTCAGCTGATGACAGATTAGTTATCAGCTTGTTGTAGTAGTTGGCCAGGTTTCTGATAGGACTGAAGAACATGCCAAGATAGAGAACAAAAGCTGAAAGCGTACCTATGGACTCCGGCTGAACATTAAGTTTTGTAACTGCCAGATAGTAAAGTGTCGCCGTTCCAAGTCCGCCTGCAATCTCGATTGTAGGACTGTAGATATCTGTTATAACTACCGCATTTCTGAAGGCTTTAATAACCTCATTAACAAGTCCGTCGAATTCCTTTGAGGATTCCTCCTGAGCGTTGAAGCTCTGGATAATGGATACGCCTTCAATACCCTCATGGATATATGCTGTCATGTTGGAATCTTTCTTTTTCCAGATCTGCCACCTCTTGTGGGCCAGGATCTCGCAGAAGTAAAGTCCCAGCATGATGATCGGAACTGCAACTGCCGCAGACAGCGACAGAACCGGGCTCTTTACGATCATGATAGCCAGTATCGCAACAAGCATCACAGCCTCAGGTGCCAGGGTTGTAATAGTGCTCGAAAGAACCTCTTTTAACGCGTTGACATCACCCGTGATCCTTGCCAGGATCTTACCGGATGGTCTCTGGTCAAAAAAGTCTACGCCCAGCTCCTGGATATGAACATAGAGCCTTCTTCTGATGTTCATGATCATGTCGTTGGAGATCACAGCCATTATACGCCTCCAGATCCTGGTGGCTGCGTAGTTCACAAAGGCCAGGACTATCATAAATCCGGCCATGGTAAAAAGCCCCCGGACATTTCCATCTATGATCTCATCATCAATTACTTTTTCTATCAGCAGAGGATAAGTGGTCTGGATGGCAACCGTCACCAGAATAAGTCCGGTTACCAGCACAATTTTCCCCCTATATTCCAGAAGATTCTTAAGAAGTCTCTTTAGGACGTCAAGCTTAAGGCTCTCCTTTAAATCCTCATCCTCTCTGGTGCTGTTTATTGCCATATATGCACCTCCTTACTCATTTACCGCAAGAGCATTCCGATAGTCTCCGTACTGGGCTTCGTAGGTGCTATAGTACAGTCCCCTCTTTCCGATGAGCTCAGCATGGGTTCCTCTCTCTTTTACTCTTCCGTTTTCCAAAACTATGATCTCATCTGCGTCCTTGACCGATGATATACGATGACCGATGATGATCTTACTCATGTCTTTTTTCTTTAAAAGCTCCTGCTGGATCGCAGCTTCCGTCTCCATATCAAGAGCAGATGTGGAGTCATCAAGAACCAGAAGATCTGCCTCCTTGGCAAGGGCTCTCGCAATTGAAAGTCTCTGCTTCTGACCGCCGGACAAACCAATGCCTCTCTCTCCGATAACCGCCTCGTAGCTATCGGTTATCTTCTCGACAAAGTCTTTTGCATGGGCGCTCTTAATGGCATTTCTTACCGTCACCTCGTCCATGCTGTCCTTAAATCCAAGTCTTACATTCTCAGTGATTGTGTCGGAGAAAAGAAATACATCCTGGGTTACCACTGATGAAAAGGCCCTTACATCACTAAGTGGCATGTCCTTAATGTCTTTTCCCTCGATGCGAATGCATCCGTCTGTCACGTCATAGAATCTCTCAAGCAGGTTGACGATGGTACTCTTTCCCGCACCCGTTGCGCCCATGATACCCAGAGTCTTTCCTTTTTCTATGGTAAAAGACACATCCTCTAAAATGGGCTTATCGTCGATAGCAAAGCTTACATTCTCAAAGCTGATCTGTCCCGGAGCGTTTGCTGATTCCGAAAGTTCTTTTCCCGAAGGATCGGTGATATCGGGTATTGTGCCAAGAACCTTGGAGATCTTCTTGTAGCCTGCAAGTCCCTGAGAAACCAGTGAGAGCATCCAGCCAAGGTTCTCGATGGGCCATACGATGTTGATGGAATATGACACGAATGCCACAAGTGTTCCGTAGGTTATGCTTCCTTTGATCGCTGCATAGCCGCCGATTGCAACCACAGCCACCTGCATAACCTTAGGTATAAGGCCGATGAGCGGATCAGAGTCTGCAAGGTCAGAGGCAAACTTCTTGTTGGCCTTAGCGTAGTCGAGGTTCTTCTCATCGAACTTCTTCATCTCAGTGCCTTCGGCAGAAAAAGCCTTAACGGTCCTTACGCCTGAAATGTTCTCCTCAACGACCTTGGTAAGGGCTGCATTTCTCTCACTTATGTCGTCGTAATCCTTGCTAAGTGTCTTTTCCAGATGAAGAGCCACATAGGCAAGGAAAGGCATAAACACCAAGGGAACAAGGCTGAGCTTCCAGTTGAGCCTGATCATGCAGATGACTACTCCGATGAAGTAAACTGTCGCCTCTGTCAGCAGCATTCCAACAAATCCGGTCAGATCCCAGACTGCTCCGGCGTCATCCTTGACCCTTGCCATGAGTTCGCCGGTGTTGGTCTTGTCAAAATATCCCTTGTGGAGCGTGAAGATATGCTTCATCATATCTTTTCTAAGGCTGGATGCCACGCGACATCCCGACATGTCACAAAGGAACTCTTTTACGAACTGGAAGAAAGCTCTTCCCAGGCCTGCTGCCACAAACAACAGGATGTCTCTTCTGAAGATATCCATGTTTCTTCCGACGATGACATCATCCACCATGGAAAGTGTTACGAAGGGAAGAAGCACATCGATTGCTGTGCTGCATATAAGTGATATTCCGCCGAGGGTATATCTCCACCAGTTCCTTATCAAATACTTTTTCATAATTATCACATCCTCATATAAAAACAGCGGTAAAGCCCGGAGACCCTACCGCCATAAACAGCCATAAAAATAGCGTGGTCTCCATGCGGATACCACGCCTGATTGCTTCAAGATAAATCCAATTACTGAGCAAACTCCTGCGAGGTAACCACAATTTCCATATTCACTGCCACATAATTTCTAGTCTTTAACATTGTCCTTACCTCCTTTCTTAGTTTGCTTTGCTACAAGTAATTATTACATTATGCTAATTGATGGGCTTTGTCAACACAATTATTTAAATTAACTGTCTTTTTACCTGATAACCTTGTTTTTACTAACGTAACCTTCGGCTGATGCTGCCTTCTGAAATGCCTCGAAATTCTTGTTATTGTTCAGGTACATGGTATAAGTTCTCGGGCCTTCAAGGTTTATCCTGATCTTATCTTCATCAATCTCATCTACTGTCATGGTCCAGTCTTCATCATGGCACTCAAAGTTAAACACCACTGTATCCTGCACCTTGGGCTCTCCAAAGACAATCCTGCCCTTGGACTTTAAGATTATCGAATAGATGGCCGGAAGATTGTCAGCGCTCATCTTCACTGTTCCATCCGGGCCGTCAGCCATGCATATGTCAGACTCATTGCTGAGTACAAATACGTCTACCTTGAACTCCCTGATCTTCTTTGTTTCCATGAACAGAGCTGCTATTACAAAGATTGCAAAGCCCAGCGCCAGTGCTACCAGTAGGGCTACAATCCATATTCTGTCTTTTGATACTTTACTCTTCATACAACTCCTTCCCCTAACGGTTACCATTATAACATGTACTATCCGCCCGTCATCTTGAATTTGATGCCGTATTATTTTACGATTAATAGTGTGATATCATTCCGTCAGAAAGGAAACCGTATGTCAACTATAATTGATGGACTTGAAAAAACGACAAAAACTGAAATTGCAGAGCTTCTAGCCTGTATTGAGTCTTATACCCCAGCAAACTGGGTAGGTCAGACCGTAAAAAGCCTTGCAAATATCTTTAGAAAAAACGCTAAAAAAACTGTAATTCCCGCCGGACTAAATGTGTTGTACGAAGCAAAGGTTGATGAACTTGTTCGAACACCCCATGACATTCTTATGTCACGAGCAAGAAATGATATTGTGAAATACGGAAAAAGAGTTGGCGTCCGGGGTGGCAGCGATGATATGCTCTCCGTTTCAATGATGCGTGCTGTTTCCGCTTTGTATGGAAAGCAGCATTATTCAGTGATGTCTCCTGCGGAAATGGCCGATGATCTCACAGTCAAATGCAAAAACAGGGGCGTCAATAAAATAAAGCGCTTGCCGGCAATATGGGGAATTGTCGCCATTGTAATTATCATTATCACTTTGTTTTTGCTTATATATATAAGCCACAAATTATCTGGTTATGGCATTCCTCAGTCGCAAATAAATAAGATCAGATTATTTGTTATTGCAATCGGACTAATAAGCGAGGTCATATGGTTCCTTTCTACAAAGAAAAAGCTTTCTTTGGAAAAACTGGCTTATGTGATTGCAGTAGGTGGAACAGGGTATGGAAAGACCTTTTCGGTTTCGATAGATGAAACCACAATCTCGAAAATAGATCAGGATTTGTCAACAAGATATGAGGCAGGACTTAGAGCTCTGCATACTATTGCCGGGCAAATTGACCTTATAAGAAGTCAGATTAAAAGCCTTTCTGAAAACAATGACAGGCTATCCGCAGAGATAAAAAAAGATGATGAATATCTGAGAACACTCAATATATCTCTATCTGAATCCAATGCAGATGTTTCATTCATAAATAATCAGATAAAGGAGAAAGAAAGCGAGAAAATAAGAAAAAAAGAATCGATCCTTCAAGGAGAAAACACCATATCTCAAGCTAAGGATGCGATTAAACATTTCGATGAACAGAAAATAGCTCTAAGAAAAATACTGGTGGGCCAAATCAGCAAGCTCTGGATTTCATCATATTCAGAACTCAATCTGCTAAACGGTTTTTTTGAATCAATGGTGGATTCATGCGAATGGAATGCGTTTGAGAAAATAGAAAGACGACTTATTGAACTACTAAGGGCTCAAGACCCTCAGGCTCTCGGCGAACCTTCCACCAACGATCAACTGTTTATCAAGTTTTCAACAAAGCAAGAGTGTGGTCAGATCTTCTATAAAGTTGATAAAAAAATCAATTTGACCGGGGTACTCCGAGGGCTTCCCAAGCCGGATGATATTGCGCTTGGAGAAGATGATTTACGCCGTGTTCTCATAGAGTATGGCATTATCAAAGACGCTCAAGAACCTGTGTCCACGGGAGGTATTTCTGCTAAAAAGATTATAAACTCTCTGGCAGTAAAACTTAAAGAGAGCCAAGTAAAACTCAACGATCTTTCACATCAGAATGCACAGCTTGTAGTTGAAAAGGAGACATTGAACCTGGAAATTGCTTCAAAGGAAGCTGAAAAAGAGCGCTTAGAAGAAGAACGTGACGAACTCAAGAGCCAACTAGAAAAGTCAATTGTCGACGAAGCTGAAAGGCTTGAGCTACAAGCCAAACTGAATGAATTAAATAAGAAAATATCAGAGTTGGAAAATGACTTGAAGGATAAGAAGATTGAAATAGATAACCTTAATAAGACTTATGAAGAAAAATACCAAAAGCTGTTAACGGACATAAAGCAAGGACATGCTGAAATTAAGAATTTAGAAGCTGCTATTTCAGAGAAAGTGTCTGTAATTGGAGCCCTTAATCAGGAAAATGAAAAACTAAAAAATAATAATGATAAACTTGAAAGCGATATCTATTTGAAACAGAAGTTGCTTGATGAAAGAAGAAAGAAATTAGATTCGCAGGGTGCTAAAGCAACTGAGCTTAATAATATAATTGAAAAATTGGAAAGCGAGAAGAAATATGATGAAGGTGTAATTCAAGCACAAGCCACGCAAATAACCCAAAATGAAGAAAAGCAAAAACAACTCAAAAAAGAGATTTCAGTTTTAGAGGAGGCGAAAAATAAGGTCCAGGAAATAATCACATTGCAGGATAATAAGATTTCCCAGCTGCAGCGTGACAAAGAAAAACTTGAAAATGAGCTTAAGAGCTCGACAATTTTAAAAGAGAATAAGATACTAAATGAGTTTAAAAATGCATTTAAAACAGCTAGTAGTGAAATAGATATTGCTGTTCCATGGCTGGGGAAATATGCATCCGACGAATTTCCAGACCTTATGGAAAGCTGCCTTAAAAGAAATGTAAAAATAAAAATTCGTTATGGACTAAAGGATGATAATAAAGACAAAGACTATTCAGATAGCAGATTGAGGGAAAAAATAGCCAAAAAAGAAATGCCCGGTACTCGCTTTGAGTGGTCCGTCAAAAACATAATGGATTTGCATAAAAGATTCGACAAAGAATATCCCGGAATGTTCATAAGTTATCGTCATCGTTCTCACTCAAAGCTGATGATGGTAGATAACAAATACTACATTATCGGTAGTCTGAACTATTTATCGTATCAAAGAGACGGCTCCGGTTGGGGAGAACTTGCAGAGAAAAGTGAAAATTCTACCGTAATCAAGACCTTGTACGATATGTATTTTAGTTTTGAAAAAACAAAACCTGAAAATGATTTAGGAATATAACAAAAAAGGCAATTCGCTGGCAAAAAGTGAATTGCCTTTTACCACTGTCTATTTATGTATTTTTCTGTATTCGAACAAAAAAGTGCCCCTCATCTTCACCGACTATCTTTCCTCCGTTCTTAAGCATTACCTTCTGTGATGCAATATTATCTTTGTTTACGCGAAGGTAGATTTCATCTTCTGGTACAATCTTTTTCGCTTCTAGGAGCGTTAGCTTTAAGCCGGCTGTACCATACCCTTTTCCTCGCTCGTCTCTTTTGATGCTATAACCGATATGACCTGCACCATTCCTAAGAGCTTCTGTGAGGTGATGTCTGATGCGAAATTCTCCGACAAGATGTCCTTCATCCCAAAGGTAATAATATGTTTCCGGAACAAACCAATCCGGCATATTAACAGGGTGTTCATAGGAAATCAGGGTTTGCAGAACCTGATCTATATACTCCTCATATGATACTCCGTTATATGGATTTGTTAAGCCGTTCTCATCTTCAGGAAGTGCTGTAGTATACTCCCACTGTGCTTTTGCATCTTCTTTGTTTATCTTTCTAAGTTCCATGATATCTCGCCTACTCTTTTTGTTCTTTGTTTTTTGTGTTTCTGGGTTCTTGTCTCTCAGATTTTCTGCAATAGTTTAATTGCTTCTTCCATCGATACGCATTCCGCAAATCTTTTCGGCCACATCATTTCGTTATAGTACCTGTAAGTGGTCTCTGCATCCATGTAATCATTGTCAAATGTTGAATTGGTCCCTTCTGGAATAATTACTCTATAGCCTCTCTCAAAAGCAGATTTTATAGTTGCGTCGATACAGAAGTTTGTCTGAAGTCCGATAATCATCAGCTCTTTTTCACCCGTCTGTTTCAAATATTCTGTAAGATCGAGATTTCCAAAGCAGCTGTTGATGGTTTTTACAAAGACTTTTTCATCCTTGTTTAGCGCCACCTGCTCTGCGATTTCAAAAGCTTCATCCCCAATCGAAAATCCCGTTCCCGGTCCATCATCATGCTGAACGTAGATTACTTCTGTATGGTTGCTCCTGGCTGTGTTAATCAATTCAGTTATGTTATTGATAAAGCTCTCGCACCCATAAAGCCTGTCGTTTGTTATGCCCTTTTGGACATCTACTACAAGTAATATCATATCCTGCTCCCATTTTACGTCTCAAATCTTACTTTTCTCGATTTTGGACGATGCCATTTTAACTATTACGTCTGAAATCATATTTTTCGAATTTCAGATGTATTGAGCACTATTATAGCAAGCAGAGTTTTCTTTCTACAAGCATTATTTGACAACAGTTGTCTGACAATATGCATTTTTATCAAACAATCCCCGACAATACCAAGACATGAATTAGTATTCACCCAAGCCTTACGCCTGTTCTTTACGTCTAAAATAGCATTTTTTCAAATCCAGATGTAGTCCATTTTGAGGCATATATCTCAATTTCAAAAAATTCAATTTCAGACGTAAATCATGTGCTTTTTATCGTCAACTTATGTTTGTTTCAGATCTATCACTATTTCATTTTCATCTGGTTACAATTTGTAACCAATTGACTTCCTTAGCGTCGAAGAAGCCAAGCAGGATGACCTGCATAGAAAAATAATTCGTCAGATAGAAAAAGGCAAAAAAGATAATAAAAAACCCGCAAAGCCTTGAAAATACTAGGTTTGCGGGTTTTGATTTTTTACTCAAGCTCCACCGTTCCCGGGGGCTTACTTGTAAGATCAAACATTACGCGGTTAACACCCTTGACCTCATTTATGATGCGGCTCATGACCTTCTGAAGAACTGCGAATGGAATCTCTGATGCCTCTGCGGTCATGAAGTCTACGGTCTCAACGGCGCGGAGAACCACGGCGTAGTCGTAGGTACGCTCATCTCCCATAACACCTACGGAGCGCATGTTGGAAAGAGCTGCGAAGTACTGGTCAGGGAGCTTCTCAAGACCTGCCTCGGCAAGCTCGGTTCTGTAGATGTAGTCAGCGTCCTGAACGATGCGAACCTTCTCGGCTGTAACTTCACCGATGATACGAATACCAAGTCCGGGGCCGGGGAATGGCTGACGGAATACCAGGTACTCGGGAAGTCCGAGTTCAAGACCAACCTTACGGACTTCGTCCTTGAATAAAAGACGAAGCGGCTCAATGATCTCCTTGAAATCAACATAGTCGGGAAGTCCGCCAACATTGTGGTGAGACTTGATGACAACTGATTCTCCACCAAGTCCTGACTCTACAACGTCAGGGTAAATTGTTCCCTGAGCGAGGAAGTCAACTGCTCCGATCTTCTTAGCTTCTTCCTCAAATACGCGGATGAATTCCTCTCCGATTATCTTACGCTTTCTCTCAGGTTCCTCAACACCCTTGAGCTTAGCATAATATCTCTCAGCCGCATTAACACGTACAAAGTTTATATCGAAATTACCGTTTGGTCCAAATACTCCCTCGACCTCATCGCCTTCGTTCTTACGAAGAAGTCCGTGATCAACAAAGACACAGGTGAGCTGTCTTCCAATAGCCTTAGCAAGAAGTGCTGCAAGAACCGATGAATCAACACCGCCGGAAAGAGCAAGAAGTACCTTGCCATCGCCGACCTTTTCTTTGATCTCCTTAACCGTATTCTCAACGAAGGAGTCCATTCTCCAGGTTCCCTGTGTATTACAGATATCCCTTACAAAGTTGTGGAGAATCTCTTTACCCTGAACGGTATGAAGAACTTCAGGGTGGAACTGGATTGCGTAGAGCTTCTTGTCCTCGCAGGCAGCTGCTGCGACAGGGCAATCTGCCGTGTGTGCAATGATATCAAATCCGGGTGCAACCTTGCTGATGTAGTCAAAGTGACTCATCCATACAATGGTCTCCTTGTCGATATCCTTAAACAGTGTATCGCAGGATCCGTCAATAAAAGTATTGGTCTTGCCATACTCCCTTACAGGAGCCTTCTCAACCTTGCCACCCAATAGGTGCATCATAAGCTGTGCGCCGTAGCAAAGTCCAAGAACCGGAATTCCCAGTTCAAAGAGCTCTTTGGTGTATGAAGGTGCACCATCCTCATAACAGGAATTGGGACCACCGGTAAGGATGATTCCCTTGGGCGCCATCTCCTTAATCTGCTCAATTGGCGTACGATAAGAATAAATCTCACAGTACACATTGCATTCTCTGACTCTTCGGGCAACAAGCTGGTTGTACTGCCCGCCAAAGTCAATGACTATGACCTTTTCTTCTGAAGCCATTCTTCCTCCTCACAACTAAATCTCAACTGCTATAACATCAAATACTGCCTTACAAAAATCTCCTTACAGTGATGATCGATCTGTAAGTTGCCGGGCTGTACTTAATACCCGTCTTCTGAGTGCTGGCGTGGACAATCTGTCCGCCGCCAATGTATATTCCAACGTGTCCGCCGTAGTAGATAACATCTCCCGGCTGGGCATCCGCATAGGAAACTTCTCTGCCGTAGGATCCCTGTCCCCAGGAGGTTCTGGGAACGCTTATTCCAAAGGCCTTGTAAACTGACTGAACAAATCCTGAGCAATCTGCTCCATTGGTAAGGCTTGTACCACCGGGTACATAAGGATTACCGACAAACTGACATGCATACTTGGCAATATTGCTTCCGGTAGCACTTCCTGCTGCAGCATAGGTCTTACCGCCACCTGATGAACTGTTTGAGCCTGAACCGCTGCCCGATGAAGTTTCACCACTGTCAGATTCCGTATTTTGAGCCGCCTCGGCAGCTGCTCTTTCTGCTTCTAATGCATTCTGAGTAGCCTGCTTGGCTGCGTCAACTTCCTTTTGCTTATCCTCAATCTTCTTTTGAAGTCCTGCAATGCTGGCCTGCTGGCTCTTGACCTGAGCCGTATAAACTGCCGCGTCCTGTTTTGCCTTGGCAAGCTTAACTTCATAGTCTGCATAAGTCGCCTTGTACTGAGCAAGAAGCTCTTCCATGTAAGCTTCTTCCTCTTCAAGCTCAAACTGTGAGGCCTCAAGCTCTGCCTTTTCCTCTTCAAGCCTCTGCGCCAGTGCAGCTGCTGCCTCCTTGGCTGCCACATACTCTGAGAGTTTCTGTCTGTCGTACTCGTAGAGCTGTTCGATATACTGAGCTTTGTTCAAAGCATCTGCGTAACTTGTAGCCGTAAGCAGGAGCTGTACATAAGACAGATTTCCTTTTTCATACATGAACTTAACCCTTTGTACCATCGATTCATAAAGGGTCTCCTCATGATTTTTGGCCTCTTCATATTCAGCATTGGTCTGCTCTATCAGCTGTGTCTTATCTTCAATATCCTCTTTGATGAGTTCAATATCTGTCATCAGGCCAACGATCTCAGCATTGGTGGAATCAATAGCTTCCTGGGTTTCTCCAAGTCCCTCTGTTGATTCCGAGATCTGGCTGTTTGCCTCGTTTAACTTATTCTGGCTTGCTGCCTTCTGGCTCTCAGCCGCTTTCTTTTGCTGCTTCAGGGCCTTTTCTTCCTCCTCCAGTTTCTTTTGCTGTTCCTGGAGTTCTTCACTGGTTGTTGCAAAAGACTGCACCGGAGTAAGTACAAAAAAAGCAAGGGAAAGTATCACGGCAACGATAGAATAAAATCTTTTCATCCCAATACCCCCTTGCTTTGATTTCAACAACTAGTATCAAATAAAACCAATTACTACTATATGTAGTATAACATTATTCTGAAATATTTGCATTCTCTACGAGGAAGTCTGCAACCTGCTCAGCCATGATCTGCTCTCTGTAATCCTCTGAGTCAAAGGATGCCTTGAACTCATCAATGGTGTTGTAGCTTGACTTGAAGTAATTGTCATAGTCTTCCTGGATATACTTATCAATGGTCTCCTGTGAAACCTCGATACCCTCTTTGTTTGCAATCGCCTGAAGAACCATGATCCTCTTGGTCTGCTGGTTAGCAAGGTCATTGAGGTAATCCTCAGGAGTTCCTGTAAGACCGTTATTCTGCATTACTGTCTGAACATACTCTGTCTCTGAAACCTGAACACCGTATGTGTAATAGATCTGCTGAACATAGCTCTTAAGTGAATCCACCATCTGAATGTAGTATCTGTTGTAAAGCTTCTCAGGCATATCGTCTACTGTAGCATTATCTGCTACCATCTCAACAGCTGCGTTCTTGAGGTCCTCATTGTACTGAGTGTCTGCATCAGCTTCAAGCTCTGCACGAAGATGTGCTCTGAACTGATCCATGTTCTCAACATCCTCAAGGCCGAGACCCTTAACCCACTCATCTGAAGGCTCAGTATCTGCAACCTTGATGCTGTTAACTGTTACTGTAAAGATAACATCCTTGCCAGCAAGATCTGCAGCGCCGTAGTCCTCAGGGAATGTGAGGTTAAGATCAACTGTCTCACCCTTCTTAACTCCGATAAGGCCATCCTCAAATCCATCGATAAATGAACCTGAACCGATCACAAGGTCATATCCCTGTCCTGCTCCGCCCTGGAACTCTTCCTTGGTGTCAGCGTATTTTCCAACGAAATCGATATTGGCTGTATCTCCGCTCTCGATAGCTCTGTCAGTAACTTCCTTCATGTTAGGGTTCTGAGAATAAGCACTCTTAAGGCTGTCCTCAACGTCTGCATCTGTCACTTCTGTCTTCTTGAGATCAAGTGTGATTCCCTTGTAATCTCCAAGCTTAACCAGGCTGTCGATGTCAACATCATTAAGTGTTACTGCCTCAAGCCCTGAAACGTCGATACTTCCGGAAGCCCCTTCCGCAGCTGCATCAGCTGTAACCTGTGCATCTGACTGAGCTGCCTCATCGGCTGTAGCCTCTGTTGATGCTTCTGCTGTTGCTTCTGTTGTTGCTGTCTCTGTTGCTGCCTCTTTTCCGCAGGCACAGAGCATAACCATTGATGCTGCCAAAGCAGCGATTATTCTATAGTTTTTCTTCATAATATGTTACTCCTTCAAACAATATTTCTTATACTACCACACTCTAACTTCTTATTAAAGTATTTAATTGCGCAAAACTAAAAAGAATGCTAGAATAGGTAGTGCACTTTTTATTTAGTTTGGAGGATTACATTTTGAGTACAGGATTAATAGTTTTAATTGTAGTTTTAGTTGTTCTGATTGCAGCTGGTGTTGCACTTTTCATACTCGGCAAGAGAGCTCAGAAGAAGCAGGAAGAGCAGCAGGTTCAGCTCGATGCCATGAAGCAGACAGTCACAATGCTGATCATTGACAAGAAGAGAATGAAGCTCAAGGAAGCAGGTCTTCCACAGGCAGTTATCGATCAGACTCCCAAGCTCCTTCGTGGTTCAAGACTTCCTATCCTCAAGGTTAGGATCGGCAACAGAGTGATGAGTCTTATCTGTGATGAGAAGATCTTCGACTCAGTTCCTACCAAGAAAGAGGTTAAGGCTTCAGTAAGCGGTATCTACGTAACAGAAGTTAAGGGCCTTCACGGTAAGGTTCAGGCTCCCGAGCAGAAGAAGGGATTCTTCAAGAATCTCGTTGCTAAAGCTCAGGAAAAGGCCGGAGCAAAAATGGTTAAATAATAAAAAAATATAAATGCGGTGACAACTTAGCTTGCCACCGCATTTTTTATGTCTATAACTATCATCGAACTTGAAACCACCTGTCCTTCAATCTCCAGGTCATAATCCGCAACCAGCTTTATTTCCTCGTCTCCGCCGACCTTGGTAAAGTCAAAGCTCTTGGTCCTTACCTTCATCAGCATGGTTCCGTAGGGCGTTGCATACTCTGTATCATACTCAAGGTCATCGGCAAATGTAAGCGTTGAAGTAGTTGCTCCTCCTCTTACAATCTCCATCTTCCTGCCATCGGCACCTATATGCACCCGATTGTGGACCTTCATGCTCCCGGCTCCGGTATCCTGTTCCTCGTCATATTCGACGATAAAACTTCCGTCCTCCAAAAGCTCATATATTCCCGCTGCCAAGGATTCAACCTTTTCAGTCGGTTCACCTTCTCTTGAATGTATGCCTGTAACATTGACCTCTACATTTCTCTTCATACAATTCACCTGATCATTTGCCGGGATTAATTGGCTTTGTTAAAAAGAGCTCCGGAGCAAGGCCGGATTCTTTGACCGCCTCATAACCTTTTCTGGCATCTTCTTTTCTCTCGTAAACAGCAAAAACAGTTGGACCACTTCCTGTCATAAAAGCCCTTACGGCTCCGTTATCCTCAAGGACTCTCTCTATATCCTTGATAACGCTGTACTTACCTGTAGTTACAGGCTCAAGTACGTTGTGGATCTTGTCACACATTCCTCTGACATCGCCATCCTCAATGGCCTTCCTGATACCATCTATATCAGGATGTTTTTCAATAACATTGCTATCAAGCTCTGTATATACCCAGCCTGTCGAAACAGCTATAGCAGGCTTTGCAACCACAAGATAGAATTCCGGGGCATCCTTAAGAACGGTAAGCTCCTCGCCTATTCCCTCGGATAGAGCCGTTCCTCCAATAATGCAGTATGGAATGTCCGCTCCCAGCTTAACAGCTCTTTTGCACAGCTCCTCTTTGGAAAGCCCGAGATTCCACAGCTCATTCAATGCGAGATACGCTGCTGCTCCGTCGGTGCTTCCTCCCGCCATACCTGCCGCCACGGGAATTCTCTTTTCCAAAGTGATATTTACGCCGGCCTTAATACCAAATTCCTCTTTCAGCTGATTTGCCACCTTGCAGATAAGGTTGCTTCCATCCGTCGGAATGGTCTCGGAATTAGCCTTAAGGGTTATCTCCCCGCCGGCATTATCTTCAAAGGTCAGCGTGTCATATATGTCTACGTTCTGCATTATCATCTTCACCAGATGATAGCCGTCATCTCTTTTCCCGATTACATCAAGTCCCAGGTTTATCTTGGCATAAGCTTTTCTGGTTATCTTCATCTTACGAATCCGCTCCCCTACTGGTAATTTGCAAAAGAAATCTCTACATCCCCCGCTACTTCACATCTTCTCACCATCCATAATCCATTACAAGAAAAAAAATACAAAAAAATTGAAAAATTTTTATTTCAGGGGTTAAGTTTTTCAAAAAATTGCCGATAGTCAGAATAGGTAAACTATAGTTTCGTTTCAGCGCGGTATTAGCTAACCTGTGCGGAAAAGGAGTTCTATATGGGCGTAAACGGAGTTACCGAGGTTACTAACAACATCGCAACGACCTATACTTCAACCGTTAATTCTCCTGTCGAAGACAAGAAAAAAGACAAAGAGGTAGAGGTCAAAAAAGAAGCGGCTGCCGTATACGAGAAATCCGAGGAAAATTCAAGTACCTCCAAGGTTTCATCGAAAGAGACAGACAGAACCAAGATCATTCAACAGCTGAAAGCAGATGATGCGCTTCGCCAACAGCAGCTTTTGGACATCGTCCACAAGATGATGGGCAAGCAGGCCAAGACCTATGGCATTGCAAACAGCGAAAATGATGAGGATTCTATCTGGAAATTCCTTGCAAAGGGTGATTTCACAGTAGACGCAGCTACCAAAGCGCAGGCGCAGGAGGACATTTCAGAAAACGGCTATTGGGGCGTTAAACAGACCTCAGAGCGTATTCTTGATTTTGCCAAGGCGCTTGCAGGAGACGATCCCGAAAAGCTCGAGAAGATGAGATCTGCATTTGAAAAGGGATACAAACAGGCCGAAAAGACCTGGGGTGGAGAGCTCCCTGATATTTCAAAACAGACCTTTGACGCCGTTATGAAAGGTTTCGACGAGCTCACAGGGAAAGTAGAAACTTAATACCGTTGCTAGTAACACAAAAGAGGAAGTGCCGTAAAAAGCTCTTCCTCTTTTTCCTTTTATCACAGTATTTTTCTAAGTTCGTTTATGTCCTCTACGCCGTACTGCTTCATGTAATTCTCGATTCCCTCTATCACATGAATTGTTGCGTAAGGGTCATGGAAGTTCATGGCTCCCACTGCCACAGCACTTGCTCCTGCCATGATAAACTCGATGGCATCATCTCCTGTGGCTATTCCACCCATTCCGATAACCGGGATATCTACCGCATGAGATGCCTCGTAGACCATCCTTACGGCAACAGGCTTGATGGCAGGGCCTGAAAGACCGCCTGTTCTGTTTGCCAGAGCAAACTTTCTTCTGTGAATATCTATCTTCATTCCCGTAATAGTGTTTATAAGTGATATCGCATCCGCACCTGCTGCCTCTGCAGCCTTTGCCATCTCTGAAATACTGGTGACATTGGGGCTGAGCTTCATGATCACAGGCTGCTTTGCGTGTTTTTTGATCTCGGTGGTTATTTCAGTAAGGGCCTTGGCATTCTGTCCAAATGCAATGGCACCTTCCTTTACATTAGGGCAGGAGACATTGATCTCAAGCATATCCACACGCTCATCCGATAATCTCTCTACCACATCAACATAGTCCTGAATACTTTTTCCGCATACATTGACGATCACCTTTGTGTCATACCCTTTAAGGAACTCAAGATCTCTTTTGACAAAGGTCTCGATCCCCGGGTTCTGAAGTCCTATGGCATTTAGCATTCCGCCGTAAACTTCCGCAACTCTCGGTGTCGGATTTCCCTCCCAGGGCACGTTAGCTACGCCCTTGGTAACCACAGCACCAAGTCTGCTTAAATCAACAAAATCAGAATATTCCATGCCGGATCCAAAGGTTCCCGAAGCAGTCATCACGGGGTTCTTGAATTCAACGCCGGCTATATTAACAGAAAGTTTCAAAGCTTCACCTCCAACCATCACATGTCAAGATCGTCAGCATCAAACACAGGTCCATCTGTACATATCCTTGTATTCTTAACCTGTGAGTGCTCATCGATCTCTTTTGTCTTACAGATACATCCAAGACAGGCTCCAACGCCGCAGGCCATTCTCTCTTCCAAAGAAACATATGCCTTCATGCCATTCTCTGAAGCATAAGCCTTGATGGCCCTGAGCATCGGCATTGGTCCGCAGGCATAGATAACATCTGCCTCAAGACCGTTTTCCTTAATAGCATCAATGACATTCCCTTTGGTTCCGATACTGCCATCCTCTGTGGCAATGACAAGCTCTGCTGCCTTCTCAAAATCGTCACGCAGGAAAGTCTCGGCGTTCCTGTATCCCATTACGCAGGTCACAGATGCTGCCTTACCTGCAGCCTTTAGCTCTTTTGCTGTCTGAAGAAGAGGCGGAACTCCGATTCCTCCGCCCATGAGAAGAACTCTTTTGCCCTCTGCCTTATCAAGCGGAAAGCCGTTTCCCAATACGCCCAGAATACTGATGTAGTCTCCCGGCTGATAGAGCGCAAACTCAGCAGTTCCCTGGCCTACTACTCTGTACACCAGCCTGATGGCACGCCTTGCACCATCAACCTCGCAGATGCTTATGGGTCTTGGAAGAAGTGTTGCCTTGCCTGCGGGATACACTCCCACAAACTGCCCGGGATGGGCATCGGCTGCCATCTCCGTCTCAAGCCACATGTCATAGATTCCGTCGGCTAATAGCCTCTGGGAGAGGACTTTTGCCTCTGTTTTCATTTTCTTTGCCATATATCCACCTCAATCAGCTTTATATACTATTTGTCCCCTGCAGATGGTAAAGAATATCTTGCCCGGGAGCTTCTCACCAAGAAACGGGGTATTTGATGCCTTGGAAAGACTCTTGTCAAACACCCACTCCTCATCAGGGTTAAAGATTATCAGATCCGCATTATCACCAACTCTTATGGCTCCTGCCTCAAGCCCGTACAGAGCCGCCGGCTTGGCACTCATGCTAGATAGAAGTTCCATAAGGCTAAGATGCCCGGGCTTTACCAGTTCCCTGATGCCCAGTGCCAGCGATGTCTCAAGTCCTGTGATTCCGCTTGGCGCATCCTTAAAGCTCTTTTCCTTCTCCTCTTTGGAGTGTGGCGCGTGATCCGTCGCGATCATATCTATGGTTCCGTCCCTCAGACCTTCGATTATCGCCTGTCTGTCGCTCTCAAGGCGAAGGGGCGGATTCATCTTGGCCAGAGTGCCGTGCTTTCTTACCGCATCCTCTGTCAGCGTAAAGTGGTGTGGAGTTGCCTCCGCAAAGACCTTGACCCACTCTCTTCTTGCCTGTCTTATAAGATCCACCGACTCAGCTGCACTTATGTGCTGAACAACTATTGTTGCGCCGGTCTTTCTGGCTATTTCGATATCTCTTTTGACCATGGAGATCTCGGCTTCCCTGGGAGATCCTGTAAGACCGAGCTCCGCTGCCACTTCTCCGGCGTTGATTCCGTTTTCTGAAATAAATGAAGGATCCTCCTCATGAAGGCTTATTACTCTGTCAAGCTCTGTTGCCTTCTCGCACGCCCTCTCCATCAGCGCTGCATCCATAATGGGCTTACCGTCATCGGTGAAAAGAACTGCTCCCGCCTCTTTAAGCTCTTCCATCGGCACAAGCTCTTTTCCCTCCATATTCATGGTGACGTTACCACAGGTGTAGACGTTGATGCCGGTCTTACTGCCTCTTTCCAGCACGTCCTTTATTGTAGCCACATTGTCCATGTGGGGATTGGTGTTGCCCATCATTATGACGCTGGTAAAACCGCCCTTGGCTGCTGCCCTCGCTCCTGTTTCAATGTCTTCTTTATAAGTGAATCCGGGATCTCTGAAATGAACGTGCCCGTCCACAAGGCCCGGAGCCACAATGCATCCTCCGGCATCTATCTCTGTATAGTCGTCGCCTGCCTCCATCATGGAGGCGCTCTCTCTTGCTATCTCATCAAGACTGCCACACAGTCCTATCCTAACGATTTTCTCTTTATCTATGAGGATGTCAAAAACACCCTCTGTCTCAGTAGCAGGATCCATGATCCTTCCGTTCTTTATCAGCAGCATGCATGCCTCCTTCGTGGTACGCTCTTATATACTTTAACATAAAACGAGAAATCTATTCCATTTTTGCGCTTCTCATGAGAAAATAATAACGGAAAATTTTCTAAGAAAGGCTCAAATAAATGATTCGTACAATAATTATTTTTATATTTCTTGTTATTTTCCTGATCGTCTCACTTCCGATGCAGCTGGTGCTCTTTATCATGCACAAGTTCAATGACGACAAGGCAAGGAAAGCATCCCTGGCAATTGTCAGCTGGGCATTCAACGTGATACTGTTCCTGGGCGGAATTAAGCGCATTGTCATCGGTGAGAACAACGTTCCCAAGGATGAGGCAGTTCTTTATGTCAGCAACCACCGCAGTATCTTTGATATCGTTGTCACCTACCCAAGAGTTCCGAGACGCACAGGCTATATCGCCAAGCAGGAATCCATGAAGCTCCCTGTTATCAGCTTCTGGATGGTATATCTCGACTGTCTTTTCCTCGACAGGTCAGATATCAGAAAGGGTCTTGAGATGGTGCTCACAGCCATCGACAAGGTCAAGAACGGCATTTCAATCTTCATCTATCCCGAGGGCACCAGGAACAAAACCGATAAGCCCCTGGGCGAGTTCCACAAGGGAAGCTTCAAGATTGCTCAGAAGTCCGGCTGTCCCATTGTTCCCGTAGTCGTTAACCACACCAGAGACTGCTTTGAGAACCACATGCCCTGGATCAAGAAGACCACGGTTGTCATTGAGTACTGCGAGCCCATCAGGATAAAAGAGCTTGAGAAAGAAGACCAGAAGAACATCGACCAGTACGTTAAGAACATTATCGAACAGACTTATATCAAAAACGAAAACCTGGAAATCTGATAAATCAGGATATACAGACATAGAAAACCGCTTTGCATCTCCCGTAAAGGTGATACAAAGCGGTTTTTGTTTACATCTTGCTGCCCTTGGCACCTCCGCCAAGCTTAACTCCCTCAAGAACATTGGTCTCAAAGGAATATACAACCTTGTGATTTTCTCTGTCTGCCTTAAGAGCCAGCTGGATCATGTTGTCTAAAAGGTGCTCATACTTCATTCCAAGAGGCTCCCAGAGGTAGAAAGCAAGGGATCCCGGAATGGTGTTGATCTCGTTAAGGTATACCTCATTGGTATCCATATCGATCATGAAGTCGATTCTTGATACGCCTGAGCATCCAAGAGCAATAAAGGCATCAACAGCCATCTTTCTGATCTTGTCTCTCATTTCTGAAGTGATGTCTGCAGGGATCTTTCTCTTAAGAGAAGCCATTCCCTTAGAGCCGCTACTCTTAGCTCCGCCCTTGGAACCACTGATATATTTATCTTCAAATGAAAGGATCTCGTCTGAGTTTACAGGCTCCTCGCACTCGGAAGCCTCTGCTGATTCATAATCACCAAGAACTGAGCAGTTGATCTCCTTGAGGTTTGTGATAGCACGCTCAACAAGGATCTTCTTGGAGAACTCAAAGCCAAGGTCAAGAGCCTCTAAAAGCTCGTCCTTGTCCTTGGCAACCTTGATACCGATACTGGAACCAAGGTTCAATGGCTTAATGATAACGGGATATGTAAAACCTGACTCGATCTTTGAAACAAGGCTGTCAACATCCTCGTAGTCCTTCCAGGTGTAGCACTTGCAGTCAAGAACAGGAATTCCGCTGTCCTTAAGAACTGTCTTCATTACGTACTTGTTCATTCCTACTGCTGATGAGAGAACATCGCAGCCAACAACAGGAAGTCCCATTGTAGCCAGGTATCCCTGAAGTGTTCCGTCCTCAACATTGGTTCCGTGAACAATAGGGAATGCAACATCAACAGTTGAGATGACGTTGTTTCCGAACTTCTTCATAGGGTATCTCATAAGAGAAACCTTATCTCCCTCCTTAACAAAGATAACCTGAGTGCTCTTTGCAAGAAGTTCTTTGATGTGGGTGTACTCCTCGATGTTTCCGATGGAGTCTCCAACATAGAAGTCATTGTTCTTGGTCATATAAACAGGGATAACATCATACTTTTCTTTGTTGATATATCCGATTGCCTGAATTGCTGAGATGATTGATATCTCATGCTCTGTACTTTTTCCGCCAAATAATACTGCTACCTTCAGCTTCATTTTGTTCCTTCTTTCATCTTACATACTAAAAATTTACTTATAGTTATCCGGAAGATCATTCTCAAGTAGTATAACCTTTTCTCTGCCTGCGTCAAGTTCATACATTAAAGCGCTGGCTTCGGTAAAGGTATTCTTAATGAAAATCTTCTCGGGATCAAAGCCCGCATCGACTGCACCCTTTTTGATATCAGCACTGTTTACCGCCCCAACAAGGATCATGTAATCGCAAACTTCCGCTGCCTGAGCACCGAATGCAGTGTTGTACTCTTTTGATTTATCTCCCAGTTCAACCATACCGGGTGTAACCAGGATCTTGACGCAATCCTCAAAGAGCGAAAGTGTTTTAAGAGCAACCTTTGCTCCGTTTGGATTGGCGTTGTAAGCATCATCAAGGATTGATACGTTGCCGTGCTTAGTCAGCTCAAGTCTGTGCGGAACCGACTGAAGTCGTCTTACAGCCATCTTAAGCTTGGTCATTGAGATTCCGAGAGCGTTTGCACAGGCAATTGCTCCAAGGATGTTCTGTACGTTATGCTCACCCACAAGCCTTGTGTTAAACTCTGCGCTCTCTCCTTGTGGAGAAGTTACTGTAAACGTTGTTCCTCCGCCTGTGACCTTTACATTTGTGGCTCTGTAATCGCACTCCTCAGACATACCGTAGGTAATGGCATCTGAGTACTTCATGTTTTCTCTTATAACTTCATTGTCATAGTTTACAAACTTAAGGTGTTTGCCTTCCTGTTTCCCGCCTTCTGCCTTCTCTTTCTCATCAACAGCATCGAGAAGTTCGTACTTGGTGCTGATGATATTCTCCATTGAATGGAAGGTCTCAAGGTGCTGAGGACCTATAGATGTGACAATTCCGTCATCAGGATGAACGATATCCGTGATCTCTTTTATATCATGAAGATGTCTTGCGCCCATCTCACAGACGAAGATCTCGTGAGTCGGCTGCATGTGCTCTCTTATGGTCCTTACTATACCCATTGGAGTATTGTAGCTCTCGGGAGTCATGAGAACTCTGAAGCCTTCTGATAAAAGAGTGGTCAGATAGTACTTAACGCTGGTCTTGCCGTAGCTTCCGGTGATACCTATAATGCGAAGTCCCTCGTGTTCATTAAGTATCCTTTTGGCATCATCTATGTACCACTTGCTGATCCTCTTCTCAATAGGCTTGTTGATAAGGTTTGCAAGAGCAGTGATAAAAGGAATAAGTCCGCAGTAGAACACCATTCCAAAGATTGCAAAGAACATTGCCTTGGTAGAATCTGCGCCGGAGCTTATTGCTACCAGATAAGGCACCAGTGAAAAGATAAGTGCAAGCACTACGTAGGTCACAAACAGTCTCTTTACTCTGTCGGTCACTACAAACTTTTTCTTGGCCTTTCTGGGAATGTTTGCAATTATCAGTCCTATAAGGATCGGGCAGATGGCGATTGCAGCCACAAGCTGAATTCCCTTTTGAACGTTAAAAATCGGGAACGCCAAAAGTACACTTACGATGAACAACAAATGAAATAAAGGCTTAACCCAGTTACCTCTGAGGAACCTGAAGTACCCCTGAAACTGGTAGCTGGAAAGCTGCAGCATATGTGTATAAAATCTGAGAGCCAAAATCGCCAGGCATATAAGCGGCAACATAATAATGATCATCTAAAACTGCTCCTTACATTTCGATTCCAAGGAAGCTTCCAAGGATCTTGTAGAAAAGATACGGGTTATCAAGGAATGAATAGTGTCCGGCGCCTTCAATAACAGCAAGGCCTGCTTCCGGCATCTCTTTTTCCATCTTCTGTCCATCGGATAAAGGAGTTGCTGTATCCTTATCTCCCCAGATCAGAAGCGCCGGCATTGTTACTGACGGCATATAGGGAACCAAATCCTCGTTCACCACCTTTACAAGACTCTGCCTCATAACGGGAGATGCTGCTGCGTAGTCCGCACTTCCGAATTTCTTCTGAAGAGCATCAATTGTTCCGGGGAAAGCCTTGGCAATTCCGGTCTTGGTCAGGATATTCTTATAAAACTTATATCTCTTTGTTCTCTTGTTCTGGCCCTCTGTCTTAACCGGCTTAACTCCGGCAGCATCAGTAAGCACAATCTTGGGAATCGTAAATCCAGCGCTGAGCCTTCCGTCCTTAAGTCCCGATGCGAGCTTGATGATGATCCTTCCTCCCATGGAGTGTCCAAGGAAGATGATCTCTTTCTCCTCGGGATAAAGAGTCCTAATAAACTCCAGAACAAAGTCCACATAATCATCCACATTCATGGACTCTGCCGGCTCATCACTCTTACCAAAGCCGGGCATATCCATGGCTACAACATGGTACTTCTTCTTGGCGAAATTTATGACACCCTTAAAGAGCTCAACGTTGGAGCCCCAGCCGTGAAGCATTATAAGAAGTGGCCCGTTTCCCTCGTCTATATAGTTGATATTTAATCCATTAATTGTTGTATTCATGACCCATCCATATTAACACCAGTGGCGTTACTTTTCCAGTACACTCAGCATAAAAATCAGCATCGAATCGCTCCTTGGATCGCCTGCGATTCCAGCCTTGCCGACCTCCTGGTATGTTCTCTCTGTATCCGTTGTCACATAGTTGATGGCATCCGGGTTTCTGCCCATAAGGAAATGTGCATGATCCTCGATTATGGTAGTGTACTCATAGTTGTAAATAATGTGGTCCGTGATAGTAAGACACATCATGTCCCTGAGCATCTTATCAAAGTTATCCTTATTTCCAAGGTCCGTCACCAGATAGGTGGACTTCGATGCCCGTGATGCTATCTTCTCAGACTTCTTCATCAAAGCCTTCATGAGAATCCTGCACTCCTCCACATCCACAGCATGATTGATGGACAGATATGTCACGCCTCCGATAAACACGTTGTCATCTGTAGCAAAGAGCTCGAGGAAATCATCGCTCTGGAAATATGCATTTAAAACTTCGTTGTAAGCTTCTGCTCCCGTAGCTCTGTAAAGCTGCGCTGCTGCCTTGAATGCAGCTGTGTTGTCCATGGCTTTCTGATTGTTTAAATAACAGCTGTAAGCTCTGTCGGCAGCCTTTAAGCAGGTTGTGGCAAACTCCGCATCATACTGCTGATATGTGTAGCTAAATCTCGCCATCATTGAGGCAAAAGAGATCGTGGCTTCCATGGACACCGGTGTCACAATTACCGGAGTATTGATGGCCTCTCCTCCTCTGACCGGATTCGTGAGCGCCGCTGCATACTCGCCTCCGGTCCTTGAATCCTGCATCTTTAGGAGCCACTCCACTTCGTACTTTACTTCGTCGAGAATATCCGGGATCCCGTTTCCACTCTCCGGAATACCCATATCATCCGTAAAGGCAGAAGGGTTCATCTCAAAGGCAAGAAGAAGGTTTTCTGCAATGTTGCTCCCAAGAGCTGTATCTCTTCCTGCCGACTCATCCATGTGCCAGCCACCGGTTACATCAATCTCTGTCGAAGGGTCCTCCTGAAGATGCGCCGGCTGTGTGTGGCAAGCGCTGTGGATGTTATCCCCTGCATAGTTTTCCGAAAGCGCTATTCCGCATCTGTTGATGTAATACTTCTTACACGCCTTGTTAAACACGTCCTTAAAGGCATTTTCACTAATGGTAAAAGAGTATGACTCTCCCACTACATCCGTGCTGACAAAGTAGCTTCCTTCCTCCTTGAGATCGGTGAAGTAGCCCAAGCTGTCATACTCATCAAGTTCTTCGTTATATACAGATTTTAATATCTCTCCGGAAAAGACCTTTTTGCCGCTCTCAAGTTCATAGACACCGAAGGTCTTCGGCAGATCTTCTCCCCTGAAAACAACAGCCTTCTCTGATCCAAGGCTGTATCCCACCTGGTCCACCATTATTCCGGGAATCTGCTGAGGAGCTTCATAGTCTACTAAAGATGTGGCACTGCCCGAGACTTCAGAAACCTCCGTTGTCATTTCAGCAGAAGAAGCGCCGCAGCCTGCGACGCTTCCCAAGATTATCATTGTTAATAATGATGTCACTACTTTTTTCATACTATTATTTTACGCGGTTGAAGTTTATAAGACAACCGTCGAGGATTATCTGTCTCTCATCATCTGTGAGATTACCAAGCTTTAATGAGAACTCCTCAAGTTTACCATCCTTTACAGCAAAGGCCTTGATGTCATCGCTCTTTTCGGCTACTGCTGTTCTGATGCCCGGAAGGAAGATGTAATCCTTATTCTTAAATGGCAGCTCGCCTTCCTTAATAATGAATGGAAGCATACCCCAGTTGATAAGGTTTGATCTGTAACGCTTTGTAGCGTATTCGTTGGCTACGTTAGCCCAGCCTCCGAGTACCTTCTGGCAGGATGCAGCCTGTTCTCTTGCTGATCCGTCACCGGGCTTAACAGCAAAGATAGTTGATCCAAAGCCAAGGTTTGAATTGTTGACGTCAGGGAACTGCCCTGTGATCGCATCCATTACGCCCTTAAGTTCGCCCCATGCGCTGATTGGATCACCGCCCTCTGTCAGTGCTTCCTGGGCTGCCCTGATCTCTTTTGCAAGGCCTACATAATTAGGGTCCTTTCTTGAGAGTGTAAACTCTGCAAGACCAAGAGGATTGGATCTGTAGGATGAAGTCTCACCTGAAGGGATGAGCTCATCTGTTGTTGTAACGGGGTCATGGATCTCTGATACAACCCTGAGCACAAGGTTCTCAGGAAGTGCACTCATCTTGGGCCAGTCTTTGATGTTCGGACCAAGAACCAGTTCAACTGATGGATCTGCCTTGCCCTGTGAATCAAATACTCTGTTCTTATAAATAGCACTGTCAAAGTGATATTTGTACTTATTAAGCTCTCCGTCAAACTCAGTTGCAGGAGTAAGAACTCCCTGATTAGCTGCTGTTGCTGCAATTGAACGTGCATCCATGAGTGCAACGGAAGCAACCTGTCCGTTCTGAACCTTAGAACCTTCTCTGTTCGGGAAGTTTCTTGTGGAGTGCCTGATACTGAAGGCGTTGTTGGCAGGTGTATCTCCTGCACCAAAGCAAGGTCCGCAGAAGGCTGTCTTAAGGATCGCACCGGTCTCAAGGATTGTAGCTGCTGCTCCGTTCTTGACGATCTCCATGTAGATAGGTGTTGATGCAGGATAAACACTTAAGGTGAACTTGTCATTTCCGATGAAGTGTCCCTTAAGAATGTCAGCTGCAGCACAGATATTCTCAAATCCGCCGCCGGCACAGCCTGCGATGATTCCCTGATCAACCATGAGCTTGCCGTTCTTTATCTTGTTCATCAGTGAATACTCTATCTTATCGCCAAAGCTAACCTTAGCTCTCTTCTCAACATCAGCTAAGATGTCAGCAGCATTGGCATTGACCTCAGCAATCTCATATACATTACTTGGATGGAAAGGCATAGCGATCATAGGATTAAGTGAATCCAGATCAACCTTAACAAGGCCGTCGTAATATGCAACCTTACCGGGCTTAAGTTCCTTGTAATCGCCGCTTCTTCCGTGGATGTCGTAGAACTCTTTTATCTCATCATCAGTTTCCCAGATAGATGTAAGACATGTAGTCTCAGTAGTCATAACATCTACGCCGATACGGAAATCTGCGCTGAGGTTCTTGACACCGGGTCCTACGAATTCCATAACTTTATTCTTAACATATCCGTCGCCGAATACCTTACCGATAATGGCAAGAGCAACGTCCTGAGGACCTACTCCCTTCTTGGGCGCACCCTCAAGGTAAATAGCAACAACTCCGGGCATATCAACATCATAGGTCTGGCAAAGAAGCTGCTTAACAAGTTCCGGTCCGCCTTCACCGATAGCCATGGTACCAAGTGCACCGTATCTGGTGTGGGAGTCTGATCCAAGGATCATTCCGCCGCCGGTTGCCATCATCTCTCTTGCATACTGATGAATGACAGCCTGATGAGGTGGTACATAAACTCCGCCGTACTTCTGAGCTGCTGTAAGACCAAAGACATGGTCGTCCTCATTGATGGTACCACCTACTGCGCAAAGTGAGTTGTGGCAGTTGGTGAGCACATATGGAATGGGGAACTTCTCAAGGCCTGATGCCCTGGCAGTCTGAATAATACCAACATAAGTGATATCGTGTGAAGCAAGCTTATCAAACTTGATGCAGAGCTTGTCCATATTGTCAGATGTGTTGTGCTCTTTTAAAATTCCGTAAGCAATTGTGTTCTTCTTGGCGTTTCCGATCTCGTCCTCTGTAACGCCCATAGAGGCCAGTGCAGCCTTAGCTTCGTTGTCATCAGGAATAACAGTGCTTCCGTTTACAAGGTAGCATCCCTTATCCAGTGTGGTTACCATCGCGATTCCTCCTAACCTTTTTATCCGCTATACATGTATACAATTATCCATAGCCACCATTTTAACATTAATCCCGGGGACTGTGTAGGATGTTTTTTACTGTGCGTTATAAATTCTCTGAATCTGACCGGTTATCCTCTCAAAGCCGACTTTCATAAGCTCTTCTCTGAATTCCGCGACTTTCTTTTCCGGTGATTCACTGTACTGGCCCGTTGCAATCTGCGGAATATACTTATCAAATACTTCCACAATCGGTCCCAGCTGTGCATTTATCTGAGGTGTGGAAAAAGGTACTCCATCCCATGGATAATCGACAGCCACATGTTCATAGCTGTCCACCAGAGAGTAGTATTCATCCCACGAGTAGCCTGAATCCGGGATCTCATACTCATCCCTTCTGCCCCACCAGAAATTCGTGACAATGCCATCCTTACTCTCGTTATATCCACTGGGCTTTTCAAGTCTTCCATCCGGAGTCAGTTCGTATTGAACGCCCTCTATGCCGAACCTCAGAAGTCTGTAACACTCCTCGTCGTTCCTTAGCATATCGTAGACCATCAGCGCTCTCTCTGGATTCTTGGACCTTGCAGAAACAGCCATCGCTCCGTGCAGATTGCTGACCCTCATCAGTGTTCCGCTCTCCCTGCCAAACCAGTAGAATCCCAGCTTCACCTCGGGCATTGAAAGCTTCATGGATGGTTCTATTATCGTATAGTAGTTCTGAGTGTGATGCTGTATTACAGAAGTCTCTCCTCTGTAAAACTCCTCCTCATTATCACCTGCCAGTGTAAGATTTTGTCTCCATACTCCAAGCTCATTCCACTCTTTCATGAGCCTTGCATATTCTATTAGTTCATTGCCGGTGTAGTAGGGAGAAATGATCTTGCCCTTGTGATCAAGGTCTTCTCCCCATATTCCGTAGGTGGTAAGCTCGTAGATAGGCACATATTTTTTGGTTGACATGAGATATCCCAAAGTAGCTATGCCACTGTTTCCGTTGTTATCCCATGGAATCATATCCGGATGATTGGCCACAACGCTCCTGAAGTATGTATCAAGATCATCCCAGGAAGCAACTTCAGAAAGCCCCGCTTCCTCAGCAAGGTCTTTTCGATAAACAAAGCCATGATTGGTCCACTGAGTATATTCATTTTCCGGGATCAGATAGATGTTTCCGTCATAGCTGCCATCCTGCCACTGTGACTTTGTGACATTGGTGTAGGTGATGCCACAGTATTCTCTTAGCATGTCCTCAGTAAGAGGCATGAAATTTCCGTTTATTATGTTGGGCCAGGCGTCGAGCCAGTCAGTTCCCGTTGCAACAAGATCAATGGAAATATCATCAGAGCTTACGGCTCTGTTATAGTTTCTGAGATAATCATTCCAACCGACGTAAAAGATATCCAGCTTAGCGTTAAGCCTTTTGACCAGTATTTTGTTCAGCTTCTCTATGGCCTCTTCGGTCCTTCCGTTGGTTGGCTTATCTCCGATGGTCAGGTAGGTGATGGTGACAGGATCTTCTCCAAAGTCAATTTCATCTGCTGCCTTACTGTGCAGATAGTGACCTTTTTCCTCTGCTCCGCAGGCAACGAGCCCCAGCATCGTTATGACAAGTAGAATTGCTGCAATTCTCTTACTCACAGGTGTTACCTTTCTGCTCTTTTTCAGCCTTATTCCTTGCTCTCAGTTCCACGAAAAATTCTTTTAAGAGAGCGCTGCACTCTTCCTTCAGAACGCCTTTTTTAACCTTGACCTGATGGTTAAACTCAGGGTTATTTAAAATATCCATGACAGAACCGGCGCATCCTGCCTTGGGATTCTCGGCAGCCATGATAACCTCCGGGATCCTGGCCTGAACTATGGCTCCGGAGCACATCTGGCAGGGCTCTAAGGTGACATAGAGTTTACACCCTTCCAGCCTCCAGTCCTTCATAAACTTGCCGGCCTTTTTGATGGCTGTTATCTCAGCATGGGCAAGAGGAGTCTTGTCAGTGTTTCTCCTGTTGTATCCTCTTCCTATGATCTTGTCCTCATAGACAATGACACAGCCAATGGGCACTTCCCCCAGCGCATATGCCTTTTTTGCCTGAGAAAGGGCTGCCTTCATATTTTTAATATCTTTTTTCTCTTCTTCTGTTAACGTAACTCTATTCATAAATCATACTAAAATGGTAGAAATTCCCAAATCTTTTTGCTATTATGTTTTTACGACTTCACATTTATTATATGTTTTTTAACTGAGGTACACAATGAAGATATCCACAAAAGGCAGATACGCCTTAAAGGTAATGACTGATCTTGCACTCCACAACGACGGAGAATATATTGCGTTAAAAGATATAGCTGCTCGCCAGAACATAGCGGTCAAATACACAGAACAGATTGTCTCTGTCCTTGGAAAAGCAGGCTATGTTGAAAGTATGCGAGGAGTAAGCGGAGGCCACAGACTTGCCAAGGCTCCCAGTGAATATGTTATAGGTGATATCCTGCGAACGATGGAAGGCCAGCTGGCTCCGGTGGGATGCACTGCGGACATAAAGGGCACCACCTGCCCCATGTCAGAGAGCTGCTCCACTGTATCCTTCTGGAGAGGTCTTGATAAAGTCATCAACGAATATGTTGACAGCTTTACCCTGCAGGATTTGATTTGACATTAGACTGAAAAATAAGTATATTAGTATAGCGGTTTTGTAAAGGGTGTATGTAGCAGTCCTTCCGTGCTTAAGCGGGTCTTATGCAATGGAAATCTGCGAACCGTGTCAGGTCGGGAACGAAGCAGCACTAAGTAGAACCTTTCATGTGTTGTAAGGTCGCCTACTTAGGCCGGGAGTAAACGTACATGCATCCTTTACAAGGCCGCTTTTTATTTCTTGCTCTCTAAATATCTCATGTAGCTGACAACCATCATGGCAATCTTGAATGTCAGCGCATCATCGAATTTTCTCACATCAAGTCCACAGCTCTTTTCAAGCTTCTCAATCCTGTAGACAAGTGTGTTTCTGTGTACAAAGAGCTGTCTGGAAGTCTCTGAGACATTGAGGTTATTCTCAAAGAACATGTTTACGGTGTTTAATGTCTCTTCATCAATTTCCTCGGGAACCTCGCGTCCACCGAAAATCTCATCTATAAAGAGTTTGCAGAGACTCTCGGGAAGCTGATAGATAAGTCTTCCTATACCAAGTGTGTTATAGGCATTAACTCTCTTTTCAGCATAGAAGATCCTGCCGACTTCAAGGGCCATCTTGGCTTCCTTAAAGGACTTACTTAAGTCTTTAAGCTCATCAACGATCGCGCCATAAGATACGCGAACATTGAGCATGGCCTCTGTATTCATCATATCCACAATGGTTGTAGAAATTCTCTGGACATCATCATAAGTCTGGTTCTTCTGAAGGGTCTTTATCAGGATGACGCTGTTTTCGTCAACTGCGGTAACAAAGTCTCCCGAGTGAGTACCGAACATTCCGCCCAAAAGCTCTTGAGCAGTGTTATCCCTGGCGTTTCCTGTCTCAACTAAAATGATAACCCTCGGAGCATTTACTTCGATCTTGAGCTTTCTTGCTCTGTTATATACGTCGATCAGGAGCATATTGTCCAAAAGCAGATTCTGGAAAAAGTTGTTCCTGTCAAATTTTTCTTTATAGGCCACAATAAGGCTCTGGAGCTGACTTACACCGATCTTGCCCACCATATAGGCATGCTCGGAATCGCCCTTTGCAAGAAGTACATATGCAGGTTCTGTCTCATCAAGGATCTTGAAAAGATGGACGTCTCCTATTACCTGGGAATCAACAGGTGAATGGGCAAAACTCGTCACTATCGAAACATCCAGAAAATCTCTGTCGCTGGTAGATGCAACTTCTGAGCCGTTTAAATCCATTACACAAAGCTCAACCTTAGTAATGGCGCTAAGTTCCTCAATACTGCTTTTAATAATCTGTGAAGAAATCATACTTATAACCCCTTTCAACAGTGAAAAACCCTCTATATTCTGAGTATAACACGCATTTGCCCAATTCACAAAACAGGCGAATAAAAAAGAGCTGCGCCAAAAGCGCAGCTCTTAAAACTTCATATTAGTTTGTGATTGCGAGCTCTGTTTCCTTATCAAAGATATGGATCTTCTCAACATCAAATGCAAACTTAACCTTGTCGCCAGGTCTTGCTGTTGTACGAGAATCAACTCTTGCTGTGATAGGGAACTCAGCGAGATCGAAGTACAGATAAACTTCTGCACCAAGAAGCTCGTATACGTTGATTGTTGACTCGAATACAGCCTTAGATGTGCTAACAACCATCTCTGAATCATCAACATCCTCAGGACGGATACCGAATGTAACGGTCTTTCCAGCGTAGCCACCATCGATAACCTTCTTAGCCTTTGCAGGTGGAAGCTCGATTGACTGTCCGGCAATCTTGAGGGAAGCCTTGTCGCCGTTTACTTCTACTTCTGCATCAAGGAAGTTCATCTGAGGTGATCCCATGAATCCAGCAACGAAGAGGTTGCCTGGCTTGTCATAGAGGTTCTGAGGTGTATCTACCTGCTGAACAACACCATCCTTCATAACTACGATTCTTGTACCAAGAGTCATAGCCTCTGTCTGGTCATGTGTTACGTAGATGATTGTTGTGCCAAGTCTCTGGTGAAGCTTAGCGATCTCTGTTCTCATCTGTACACGGAGCTTAGCATCAAGGTTTGAAAGAGGCTCGTCCATAAGGAATACCTTAGGGTTACGAACGATAGCACGTCCCATAGCAACACGCTGTCTCTGTCCACCTGAAAGAGCCTTAGGCTTACGATCAAGGAGCTTCTCAAGATCAAGGATCTTAGCAGCATCTCTAACCATCTTGTCGATCTCTGCCTTAGGAACCTTACGAAGCTTAAGGCCGAATGCCATGTTATCATATACAGTCATGTGTGGATACAGAGCGTAGTTCTGGAATACCATGGCGATATCTCTGTCCTTAGGCTCTACGTCGTTAACTACTCTGTCACCGATCTTAAGTGTTCCTGAAGAGATATCCTCAAGTCCAGCGATCATACGAAGTGTAGTAGACTTTCCACATCCTGAAGGTCCTACGAAAATGATAAATTCTTTATCCTCGATATTAAGGTTGAAATCTTTAACAGCCTCGAAACCGTTAGGATAAACTTTAGTTACATGCTCAAGTGATAAACTTGCCATACCGATTAATCCTCCTATTTGTATAAAGCTTTTTGCCTATGTAAGAAAGTATATATTCCCCATTGTTTATTGGCTATTCACCAATTTCACAAATATTTTATTTTTCCTTAGCCAATCTGCCAAGAAATATTCGAATTGACACCATTGTTCGAAATGTTGACGAAGAAAAGAAAATAACACTGTGCAATTTGTATATTGCTTTATTCTCAGAAAGATAATACTCCCTTTCCAACAACCTTTGATCTTTCAAGAGCATTCTTTGCAGAGATCACTACATCCGGCACATTTCTTCCGTTGTCCGGATAGATTGCAGCCCCTGCATTTACGGTAATTTCCTTATCCGCATCGATAAATCTGGTGTCGTGTAAGAAAAGCTGCATCTCATCGGTCTGCTTTCTGATATCCTTCTGGTCATAGATATCTTTCAAAAATACCATGAACTTGTCATCTTCGAACCTTGCGACAATATCCGTGGATCTGAACCTTCCGTCCAAAGAACTGGCAAATTCCTTGAGCTTCTCATCAGCAAAAGCATCTCCTTTGTTCTCCCTGGCTTCTTTAACATCACTAAGTTCAAGCAAAAACAGAATGCCTCTTTTGCCCACTTCCGCCTCTGTATATTTTTTGATCTCAACCATGGCCGATTCTCTGTTCAAAAGGCCGGTCAGTTCATCCTTATCATGAGCTTCATATCTCTTTTTCCTAATGCGCTTTTCAATACGGTCACTAAGAAAATGCGAGATCAGTACAAATACAATAAGAAAGGCAGATGCAAGAAGCATCCTGAAGGCCTCTGCGCTATAATCGTTCATGGTTTCTCTTGTCATGGCTTCCATCGCGCTTTCCCTGACAAATACCACTGCTCCACCGCCTACCGATGCAAAAGGTATCACAAAAACATATCCATAGTCCTGTACCTGGCCCATGTAAATGTTCTTTTGTGAAATGCTTAGTTTAATTGTATCTTTTGAAATACCGGGAGGAAGTTGCTCCCAAAAAGATGCCGATTCGCTGAAATCATCAGCTCTTTTACCTTTGCCATCAGCCAGAATATCTCCGTTTATAGTAACAACGGCAATTTTATCCATAATATACTGTTCTCTGAACATCTGATTGACAAGTGTATCAATCGGAAGTGTGGCCACCAGATAGCCACGATCTCTGTTAGAAAATTTAACACCGGAAACAATAAGGCACTCGGTGTTCCTTGCGTTTTCGCTTCTGTCAGGAAGCACCATCCCGGTTCCGCCTTTGGAATACTCGGAATTTAAAATCGGAAAATACTCTTCGGATCCGATAGAGATGTCTTTTCCCAAATAATCATAACCCTTGCCTTCTTCATCGCAGACAAGGGCATTGGTCAATTCCGTTCCATCGACAATATCTTTAAGAAGAGTTTGTATCTGATTATCATTGTAGTTCATGACATAAAGGGACATAGCTTTACCGGACATGGTCATGGCTGACATCGCCTCGCTCATAACAATGTCCCTATCACGAACTTCTTCTCCAATGGTAAGGGCCATTTCCGTAAGCTTGGATGAAGCTGCACGACTGTAGATAATGCCTCTGTATACGCTCAGGATTACAGCCACAGCTATAAAGTACAAAACAGTCGGAATCAGCCATCTCAGATGAGATCTCTTCATACTTACCTCTCTTCGTCAGTACCCTCTTCGTTGTCGATCTTCTTTATTGCGTTTTCAAGCTCCTGCTCTTCTGTTAATGTCTCTTCCTTGGGCTCGAACTTTTTGAACGTGTCATTGTAAAGTGCTGCACATAGGTATGCCGGACCTGCGATACCCACAAGGATCAGGATCGGCACTACCTTCATCTCAAAGAAATAAAGGAACAAAAATGGAAGCAGTGTAACGATGGCCATAGCAAAAGTTCTTGGAAGTGCCATTATTGAAACCAGGAATGCATTCTTAATGGTTCCGGTAATCTTGTTTACAAACTTGGACTGAAGAGGATATATATAAAGCGATGCCAAGTACAAGATAATTCCCACCGCCATAGTCACATATTTAAGCACCGGGCTCTGACCCCTCATAAGAAGAAAATCGATTACGATTATTCCACCGGCTGCAAACTGGATTATCTGAAGGATCATACTCTGAACAAAGTTCTCTTTAAAAGACTTGAAAAAGGTCTTTGTAATATAACTTTCCTCTTCCCTTACTATCTTAAGCAGTACAAAATGCATCGCTGTAAGCGCGGGACCAATGGGGATTGAAACAACAATGCCAACCAGCCACGCCCAGAACACGTAGCTAAAAACGACTCCCTGAGAAGTTGCTGCCTGTTCATCAAAAAGAATAGCTCCCAACATAAGATACTGCTGTACGATTAGCGGAATAGAAAAAATCAAAACCAGAATATTGAGCCACATAACATCCGCAAACTTGTTTAATCCCCTTATAAGAGGACTGTCCAGATCAAAAAACTTTCCCATTACTAAATTACCCTTTTCCGTTTTAATTCTTAAGTAGTAGTTCCATCGGCGTAAACCTTATGCCGTCGGCAACAGTTTCGCCCTGCAAGTCTTTAAAGCCCTTTTTGTGGTAAAACTCCACTGCATAGGGCGATGCGTTGACAGTCAGTCTGTCTATCCCCTCCTCTGTGACTGCATATCTGCAGACAAAGGTAAGAAGGGCGCTGGCCACTCCGTGCTTGTGGTATCGCTCATCCACAAACAAAAGAGAGATATGCTTCTTTTCACGCAAAGAAAGCATACCTACATATTTATCATTGTCCACGGCTACAAACAGCTGATAATGGCCTGCCACGAACATTTTTCTCAGCATATCATCATTGACGAATTTGTAAAAATTCTCAATTCCTTCCTGAGAATAGTCAGGGGCGTCGAACCTTACAAAGGTATCCCATGCAAGCTTCATCGCCCCGTCCCAATCAGAATGATAAGCACACCTTACCATTATTTTTGATGTATCAATTACCTGATCCACTGCCTGCTACTTTCTTGATCCACTCATACTGATCTGCAAATACCTGTTCTCTGCCTATCTCCTGCTGAAGCTCATGACGCATTCCGTCATAAAGCTTGAGCTCAACGTTCTTGATCTGGAGATCGTTCTTGTAGATATTGTAAAGCTTCTCAGGTCCCTCGCCGTAATTTCCGACAGGATCCTCTTTACCTGCAGTGATGAGGATAGGAAGATCCTTAGGAATATCTTCCATCTTGTCAGTGTCCTGAATTCTCTTAAGGAGCTCAGCCATTGTCTTGAATCCGTTTAATGTAAATACAAAGTTACATGCCGGATCGGCAACGTATTTATCAACGCTGGCTTCGTTGTGAGAGAGCCAGTCCTGCTGAGTTCTTGGGTTAGGAATCTTCTTAAGGTAGCCCTTGAACGCCATGTTGTTTACCATGGTGCTGCGGTACTTCTCGCCCATAACCACCTGGAGGAAGTTAACAAGGCCGCCAAGGCTCTTAACTGTTCCGCTTGGCATGTAGGCTGTTCCCTGAATGATCGCACCCTTGATACCTGTTCCGTATCTTGTGATGTACTCTCTGGCAACAAATGAACCAAAGCTGTGTCCAAGGATAAAGCATGGAACTCCCGGGTAATCTTCCTGGGTCATCTTTTTAAGTCTGTGTGCATCACGAACCAGAACCGTTGCAGGATCGTTCTTGCAGAAGTAACCAAGTGTCCCTCTTTCTCCGACAGAACCGCCGTGTCCAAGGTGATCGTTACCGATTACAAGAATTCCTTTCTCAGCCAGGAAATTGGCAAACTCATCATAGCGGTCGATGTATTCCTGCATTCCGTGGATTATCTGCAAAATGGCAACAGGTTCGCCCTCCGGAATCCATCTAATCGCATGAAGCATAGTTTGTCTGTCTCGTGATTTGTAAGTCAGTTCCTCTTTGCGTACCATTTGGAATTCCTCCCCAATAAGAAATGATTATATATATATAATACTACAGATTGTTACGCTATGGTCTTACAAATTGCTTATTTTCAGCATATCTCAGCGCCGGCAGGCATATCCTTCTCAGGTGTCATAAGAGATAAGTTACCTTCTGCATCTTCTGCGCAAAGAAGCATACCCTCTGAAAGAACTCCTGCAAGCTTGGCAGGCTTAAGGTTTACCAGAACCATTACCTTCTTGCCGACCATCTCTTCAGGTGAGTAATATTTTCTGATACCTGAAACGATCTGCTTAACCTGGCTTCCGATCTTAACCTGTGAACAGAGGAGCTTCTTTGAATTCTCAACCGCTTCGCATTTAATGATCTCGCCAACCTGGAACTGCATTGCACCAAACTGGTCAAAAGAGATCTCGTCCTTGGCAGGTATATCGATAGGCGCCTTCTCATCGCCGCTCTCCTCTTGAGGTTTCTCTACAGGTGCTGGTGCAAGACCGGCCTTAGCAAGATTGATGGCTGCCTTCTTCTGTGACTCCTCAAATTCAGCCTTCTGCTTTCTTGTGATCTCTGCTGCCTTCTCGAGAACGTCCTTTAAGTCTTTTCTTGCAAAGAGCATCTCAGGAGCTTCAGAAACTTTGGTTCCGTTTGGAAGCTTGCCGAATTCTCCGAGTGTATCAAAATCTCTCTCAGGAGATGAGAGCTGCTCTCTGATCTTCTGAGCTGTCTCAGGCATAAACGGATCAAGGAGTGCTGCGCCGATTGAGATGGACTCTACAAGGTTATAAAGAACTGTTGAAAGTCTGTCCTTCTTAGCCTCGTCCTTACCAAGGATCCATGGCTCTGTCTCATCAATATATTTATTGCATCTCTTGAAAAGAGTGAATATCTCTGTGAGAGCATCGGCAACACGAAGCTCATCCATCTTCTTTTCTACTTTGTCATAGCAGGATGTAACAACTGCCTTGAGATCGTCATCAACAGCCTCTGCAACGCCCTTGTCAGCAACAACGCCACCCAGGTACTTGTTGCTCATTGCTATGGTTCTGTTAACAAGATTGCCCAGGGTATTGGCAAGGTCTGAGTTGAATCTCTCAACCAAAAGTTCCCAGGTGATGACACCATCGTTGTCAAAAGGCATCTCGTGAAGAACAAAGTACCTTACAGGATCAACACCAAAGAGGCTTACAAGGTCATCTGCATAGATAACGTTGCCCTTTGACTTACTCATCTTCTCGCCGCCCTGTAACAGCCATGGATGGCCAAAGATCTGCTTTGGAAGTGGCTCACCAAGGGCCATCAGGAAGATAGGCCAGTAAATTGTATGGAATCTGATAATGTCTTTTCCGATAAGATGAAGGTCTGCAGGCCAATACTTCTTGTAGAGGTCTGAGCTGTTTCCGTCCGCATCGTAGCCGATACCTGTGATGTAGTTGGTAAGGGCATCAAGCCATACATAAACGACGTGCTTGTCATCAAAATCTACAGGAATTCCCCACTTGAATGAGGTTCTTGATACGCACAGATCCTGAAGTCCGGGAAGAAGGAAGTTGTTCATCATCTCATTCTTTCTTGCTACAGGCTGAATGAACTCAGGATGTGTGTTGATATGCTCGATAAGCTTGTCAGCGTATTTGCTCATCTTGAAGAAGTATGCTTCCTCTTCGGCAGGATGAACAGGTCCGCCACACTCAGGGCACTTTCCGTCAACAAGCTGAGACTCTGTGTAGAAAGCCTCACACTCTGTACAGTACATTCCCTTATAAGAGCCCTTATAAATATCGCCCTGGTCATAGAACTTCTTGAAGATCTTCTGAACCTGCTTAACATGGTCCTCATCTGTTGTTCTGATGAACTTGTCATAGGATGTATCCATGAGGTTCCAAAGACCCTTGATGGTATCGGATACCTGATCTACAAATTCCTTGGGGCTGCTGCAGCCGGCCTCGATGGCTCTTGTTTCAATCTTCTGGCCATGCTCATCAGATCCTGTCTGGAAGAACACGTCAAATCCGTCTTTTCTCTTATATCTTGCAATTGCATCCGCAAGCACGATCTCGTAGCTGTTTCCGATGTGGGGCTTACCTGATGTGTATGCAATAGCTGTTGTTATATAGTATTTTCCTTTATTTTGCACTTTGATCACCTTCCTAATCTATTACCAGCATAAAAGCTCGTAACCTGTCTCAGTCACCAAAAGCTCAACCTCCCACTGTGCAGAGGGCTTAAGGTCTGCTGTGTAGACAGTCCAGTCATTTTCTTCATCAACAAAAATCTCATCGCCACCCATATTTACCATAGGTTCAATGGTGAATACCATACCGGGTACCATCAGCATTCCTGTTCCGGGCTTACTTACAAAGCTAACCCATGGCTCTTCGTGGAAATCGTTGCCACAGCCGTGACCACCGATCTCTCTGACTACTGTGTAGCCGTTCTTAAGCGCATGCTGATGAACTGCATGACCCATGTCTCCAATAGGTGTCCATGGAATAACCGCCTTAAGACCTTCCTCAAGGCACTCTTTGGTCACATCGACGAGACGCTTCTTCTCGGGAGAAACTTCGCCGATGCAGAACATTCGTGAAGAATCCGAGTAATAACCGTCAAGGATAGTGGAACAATCAACGTTTATTATGTCCCCTTCTCTCAGAATGATGTCCTCGGAAGGAATTCCGTGACATACTTCCTCGTTAATAGATGTGCACACACTCTTTGGAAATCCCTGATATCCGAGATCTGCCGGAATACCGCCCATCTTGGTGGTGGTATTGTAGACTATATCGTCAATCTCCTGTGTGGACATGCCTGCGTGAATCTTCTCACCGATCTCATCAAGCACTGCCATGTTGATGACCGCACTCTTCTTGATACCCTCAATGTCCTTCTCTGTTTTAAAGAGATTTCTGCTGGGTACTATCATGCCCTGGTGCTCGAAGTTTATTATTTTGTCATCAAATGCTGCGTGGCAATTCTTGTATTTCTTGCCGCTGCCACACCAGCAAACGTCGTTTCTGTCTAATCTTTTGTACATAATTTACCTTCTTTTATCGATAGTTACACAAATATAGTATGCCTTCAAAAACCTTTAGAGTCAAGGAGTGAGTCAGTGGGGACGTTTCAGTTTGACTCATTTTGTGTAGCAAAATGAGTCAAACTGAAACGTCCCCACTGACTCACATCCTGCAGGAGAACTTACTGTTAACAATCTCCCCGACAGGACTGTTTCTTCTGATGAAATCGATAAGCAGATCCGGCATCTCATCTGAGTAGCTCTTAACCGTAGGGCTGTTTCCGATGCACTCATATCCACCGGTACCGGTTGCTCTGTAGTTGCTGGTAACCAGAGTGTACTGCTCGCCATCAACAAGTTCGCTTCCATCGAGCTTTCTCATGGTAACCACCCTGTCGCCGACAGGTCTTGTCAGATCGAACTCGTACTCAAGTCCGCCGTAGAAATCATAGTTGTAGTGCTCAACCTTAGGCTGAAGGAATACTTTGGAAATGCTCACCTTCCCTGTTTCCTTATCGTAATCGAAGTACTCTGCGCATCTCTCCAGAGCCTCTTTTAATACCGCCTTTGTGACGCCCTTGACCTCAACAGTGTTTGCAAACTGGTAGATTCCAAGCACATCCCTGACGGTTATCTCCTTCTTAAGTCCAAGGGGATCGTTCGACAATGAGGTGCATGAGAAATCCGCACCTGTATATTCAAGCTCAACCTGGTTAAATATTGATGCCACCTTGCTTCCGTGGAGGGCAGCGTAAAGTTTGTCCTCAGGAAGGATCTCTTTTTCCAGGCACCCGATAGGTATATCCAGCCATTTATCAAGCTTAAGGCTCAGATCATCCATAAAGGCGTGCTCTGACTTTATCTTGTCATAAGCCTCACCCGGCTCCTTAACAGAAACCAGCTCAGATGAGATGTCCCATCCGTCATCGCCTCTTACAGCCTCTATTTCACAGTACTTCCTTGCCTTGTCCGGAGGCTGAACGCCGTAGGTTCCATCTATTACAACACCCTCCACGGGCATGTGCTGATGTCCTGTAAGAAGAATGTCAAAATCCAATTCTCTTGCAATCCTGCAGGCTTCATTCTCCCTTGTTTCCGAGAGTTTCTTTCCTGTTAAAAGATCTTCTTCAAATCCGCCGTGATAAATGCAGACTGTAATATCGCACCTTCCCTTAAGGTTATCAAGCTCCTGCCTTAGGCTTTCCACAGGGTCTTTTACCTCGAGCTCAGAGAGGTTCTCCTTCTGCTCCCAGACATTTACATATCCGGTTACTGCAGCTGTTATTCCAACTCTTGTGCCATCCTCAAGAACATGGATGACGTTTTTCTTAATACCAAGTGCGCCTCTCTTATCAGCAACGTTGGCGCAGATAAGTGTTGCCTTCATGGCTGATACATAATCAAGGATAGCATCATACCCGAAATTGAAATCATGATTGCCCAGAGTGTAGTAATCAAGGCCCATTTCCTTAAAGCCCTCTGCCATCGGATGAAAATCATACTCATCTCTGTGCTCGAGATAATAGGAAATAAGCGGAGTTCCCTGAAGTGAGTCGCCACCGTCGATGACAAGCGTGTTACCGTCCTTTTCAATTTGGGCAGCAACACAAAAAAGCCCCGTGTTCTCGGGGCGATTCTGTGCATAGTTTATCGGATATAAGCTTCCGTGAGTATCTGATGTAAATATGATACGCATATATTATCCTCTTGTAAGTTTTACTCTGATCCTGGTTGAGATGAACTCGATGATGAGGATCAGAACGATAAGTCCTGCCAAAAGAGCTCCAGCCTCATTCCATCTGTAGGAGTTCATGGCGAAAATAAGTGGTGCACCAAATCCACCGGCGCCAACCATACCAAGGATTGTAGCGTCACGAAGGTTGATGTCGAACCTGTAGATAGCTGTTGATGCGAAGTTAGGCATCAGCTGGGGAAGGATTCCGTAGCGGATCTTCTGCCAGGTGTTGCAGCCTGCTGCATCCAAAGACTCAATGACACGAGTATCAAGGTCCTCAATAGCCTCAATGTACATCTTGCTTATCATACCGATGGAGCACACACCCATGGTAAGAAGACCTGCGAAAGCTCCGGGACCTGTTACACGGATGAACATAAGTCCGTAAACGAAAGCCGGGATTGTACGCGCTGCCATGATGATAAGTCTTCCTGCAAATGCTATCGGAAGAGGAGTCAAGTTTGATGCTGAGATAAATGCAAGCGGTATTGAAATGATAGCTCCCACGATTGTACCAAGAAATGCGATACAAACGGTCTCAAGCATCAGGTAAGGAACTCCCTTTGTTGAAAAGTCGAATAAAAAGCTAAGGTCAGGATGGAAGATTCCGGCCAAAACGTTAAGAGCAATCTGTCCTCCGTCCTGTGTGGATCCGCTGGTTTCAACAGCGCTGCCACTCCATACAAGGAGTCCCACTACTATTACGGCAGTTATCAAATTGTAAACCCAGTCCTTGGGTCTTTTATCATATGCCTGTTGTATTCTCTGATTCATTTATCTACCTCCGCCTTCAGACGAGCTTCTTACGAAGCATACGGCTGACAGACTCAATGATGAAGACTGTTACAAAAAGTGCCAGAAGGATCATTCCAACGCTTGGATATTCTCTCCAGCTGATCTTCTCATTGAGGATAAGTCCGATACCGCCGGCTCCTACATATCCCAGAACTGCTGCGTATCTTACGTTACCTTCAAAGTTAAAGAGGCAGTTTGAAAGATAGAAAGGAAGAACCTGAGGAATGATAGCAGAGATGAAAGCCTCTGATCTTGTAGCTCCCATGGCCTGCATAGCCTCGAAGGCTCCCATGTCGACAGTCTCAATCTCCTCGTAGGTAAGTTTTCCAATGTATCCAAAAGAGAATACTGCAATAGCAACTGTACCTGCCAGTGTTCCAAGTCCGAAAACAAGAGTTGCCACCAGAGCTATTACGATAGTGGGAAGTGTTCTTATAAGTGAGAACATTACTCTCATCACAGATACTACAATCTTACTGGGACATACGTTGGTACTTGCCAGCATTGCAAATGGTACGGACAAAAGAGCTCCTACCACCGATCCCAGAAGTGACATCTTTATTGTGTCAAAAAGAGGCTCCCAGATCTTGGGCATGTAGTCAGTCTTTGGTGGGAACATCTCTCCCAAAATAACGAAGAACTGGCCAATCCTTGAAACAAGGACCTCCATATCAAAACCGGTAATCTTAACCGAAAGAGCACACATTGCAAGAACGAGTATAACGTAGATAGGTGCTCTTGACGCCTTCTTGTAGGCCTTTTTACCGTTAGGAAGGACGTACTCTTTTGGCTTAAAAATCTTGTCGTAAAAAGTAAGATTCACCTAAATCACCCCTCTTCCTGTAAATTGCCTTCGCGGTCAACCTTTCCAACATAGATGGTATCAAGAACCTCATCCCACTGTGTTCCCTGGGCAGGTCCATCAAATACGATCTTACCTTCTCTGATACCGATAACTCTCTTGGCATACTTAAGGGCAAGGTCAATGTGGTGGATATTGATGAGGATCGTGATGTTCATATCCTCATTGATTCTCTTAAAATCTCCCATAACCTGATTGGCTGTAACAGGGTCAAGGGCTGCAACAGGCTCATCTGCAAGGATGATCTGTGGGTTCTGAGCAAGGGTTCTTGCAAGGGCAACTCTCTGCTGCTGTCCACCTGAGAGCTGGTCAGCACGAACAAAGGCCTTGTCAAGAATGCCAACCTTATCAAGGCACTCAAGGGCTTTTACTTTCTCTTCCTTGGTATAGATTCCAAATACTGATCTGTACCATGGCATATCAGGAACAAATGCTGTGAGCACGTTCTTTATAACAGTAGTACGTGTGATCAAGTTGAATGACTGGAATATCATTCCTATCTTTCTTCTGAATCTCCTGAGAGTCTTGCCGGAAAGACTCATGACATCAACACCATCCACGGTGAGTTTACCACTGGTTACATCGTGCATCCTGTTGATGGTACGAATAAGTGTAGACTTACCGGCTCCGGACAAACCGATGATAGCAACAAATTCTCCCTGATCGATCTCGAGGTTGATATCCTTTAGTCCCTCGAAACCATTGGGGTATACTTTTCCTACGTTTTCAAACTTGATCATTTCTTTTCTCCTGATATAAACTCAAAACTCGAAAAAATTGGGGAGGCGTAATGTCCTCCCCAATATGAATAACAATGTATTTCTGCCAAGAGCCGATTACTGCATTGACTTAATGAGCTCCTGAGCTGCTCTCTCTGACTCGTAGTCCTCAGCCTTAGCCTCTACATAACCGTTGTGGTTGTAGATAGAGATAACTTCCTTACCTGCATCAGAGTTTCCGATATTGATAAATGCCTGTGTTACAGCAGCCTTGAAAGCATCATCCATAACCTTTGATGTCTTGCTTACGCTGATTGTATCGTTGTAGATACCGTCTGTTACACCGATTACGTTTGTCTCATCCCAGATAGAAGCAGTTCTGCCAAACTCTGTTGTCCACTTCTCCTCGTTGTCACGTCTTGCATCTGCATAGCAGCAAAGAACGTCGATCTGGCCTGAAGCAAGTCTTGCAAAAGCGTTACCATAAGAATCAGCCTGTACAGCGTGTGTAAGGTCTGTGATGTGCTTCTCATAGTTCTCCTGAAGCCAGAGTGAAGGGTAAATATATCCAGCAGAAGATGAAGAGTTCATAACACTCCAGTTAAGACCATCAAGGTCCTCCCATGTTACTTCCTCGCCATTGTTAACCTTCTCAGCGATGGCCTGACCAGCCTCTGAAGGTCCTGCGATGATAAGTCCACGATAGAATGTAACCTGCTCCTCTGTGGGCTCTGTAGGCTTGTTGTCGTTCCATGTCTTAGCATCAGGGCTCTCTATTGAAAGACCGTCTCTTGTTGCTGTAAGGATAACATCGCAGCCATCCTCATAAAGAACATAAGTACCACCAGGGATAAGACCTACATCGATAGTGCCTGCTGAAAGTCCCTCACCTACTGCCTCGTAGCTGGTTCCAACTGTAATGTCAACTTCGCCAACTTCATAGCCAAGTCCTGCAAGCTCTGTTGTAAGAAGCTCCTTAAGTGGCTCTGTAGCTGTAACGATCTCATCAGGGTCACGTGAAGGTACAAAACCGATTGTAAGCTTGTCAACCTTTACGTTCTCTGCTGCAGCGGGAGCAACCTCAGTAGCCTCAGTCTGCTCTGTTGTCTCTGCAGTTTCTGTTGCAGCAGGTGTCTCTGCTGTCTCTGTTGATGCAGAATTGCCGCATCCTGCAAGCATTGTTACACATGAAATGCCTGCGATCATCATTGCGAAAAATCTCTTCATAATTCCTCCTGCCTATTTAAGGCGTTATCAAAATTTCGGCAAAAAAATACCCACGTGAATTGCACATGGGTACTCCTTGCTAATTGCACGACAGAAAGTTTAAGCTAAACTTTACCTTTTGTCAATGAATTCTTATTAATATATAACCCGTAATTATACGTAATATGTCAAAGTCTGGATAGAATGCGCTTTGACAATGAGTTTTGCTGAAGATTCTCCCTCGGCAACATTTACTGCCGTGTCTACATCTGACTCGCTAAGGAGAATAACAACTCTCTCTCCGTCAGGATTAACAAAACCTACACTCTTGATCCTGTCTGTGTAACAGGAAGTCCAGATAAGTCTGGCGCCTTCTTTTACGTATCTTGAAAAATGACCTATGTAGTAGTAGGAGAGCTTCTTTTCATAGTCATCTCCTGCCTCATTGGCCTTTATAGGCGCATCACAGTAGTTGCCCACGTGATTTGGTCCGCCCTTATAATCTACCATCAGGTTCCAGTCAAAGATGGCTGTAATGCCGTTTTTAAGATTGCCCAGCATCTGGTGTGCATACATCTCGGCATTGTGAATGTCACCTTCTCCGGCAAACCTTGAATACTCAACGCATCCTTCGGTAAAGAATATCTCTTTTTCAGGGAAGTGCTTCCTTATAAGACCAAGGTTCTCAAAATGATCTCCAGTGTACCAGTGAACAGCACATCCAAAGATGTACTTGTCGGCTCCGTCCTTCTCCATGATATCCTTAAATCTCTTGTAGCTTACTTCCTTATTGTGATCCCAAACAAGAACCTTTACTTCATCAAGAAGTCCTGCCTTCTCAAGCGCAGGTCCCAGGTAATTAAGTGCAAAGTCTGCCTCCTGCTCAGTTGTGTATCTGCAGGAATCCCAGGTCTGGGTAGCGTTTGGTTCGTTCTGTATTGATGTAAAAGAGATCTCGATGCCTCTCTTTTTGTATTCCTGAATAAACTTTACAAAGTAATCTGCCCACAGCGCTCTGTACTCAGGCTTAAGTTCTCCGCCGTGATTCATCTCGCCGTTGGTCTTCATAAACGCAGGTGGAGACCAGGGTGCCATCAAAAGAACCAAAGACTTGCCCAGCTCTTTCTCAGCTGCCTTGATCATAGGAATGATCTCTTTTTCATCATGTGCTATGTCAAAGCTGTCAAGGCTCTCATCGCCCTCTTCGATGTAAGTATAATTGCCCAGGGCAAAGTCACAGCTGTTCATGTGAATACGCCCCAAGTTGTATCTGAGGCCGTCAGCCCCAAAAATATCGGCAATGAGTCTGCTTCGAGCCTCATTGCTTAGGCCATTGTATGTATGAGCCGCAGCCTCTGTAAAGGCTCCTCCGAACCCGCGTATAGTGGTCTCCTTCTCATCAGGAAAAACCACCAGGGCTTTCATTTCGCCTGCAGGACCTGCATCTTGAAGCGTACTGCAGCTCCAGTATTTACTGCCGGCAAAATGGGTCTCAATTGCTGTTATATTTTTCATCATAAATCCTTTGCTATCGTCGAATCGCGCGGGATTATCCTTCCGTTTAAGGTTATCAGTCTTCCGGCTTCTCCGCTGATCATGCGAACAAGCTGTTCCACTGCTATAATGCCCTGTTTTTCAAAGAATGTTCTGATGGTTGTAACTGATGGACTTACCACTCTGGTCAGCTCGATATCGTCACATCCCATAACGCTTACCTGCTCCGGTACCTTTACTCCGCTGTCCCTGAGTGCTTCAAGTACACCGATAGCACTTAGGTCGTTGGCTGCAAAGATTGCATCCGGCAGCTCTTTTCCCGAATCAACAAATTGCGTAACCGAGTTGTAGGCTGCAAGCCTCTCAAACTTACCCGGAAGAATGTAGTCATCATCTACAACAATTCCGGCGCGCTTTAAAGCTCCGAAAAATCCGTCTCTACGCTCCTGGTTATCGTAATTGTCCTCTTCTCCTTCTATATACATAAATCTCTTGTGGCCAAGCTCAAGTAAGAACTTCGCAGCCTGTTCGCCGCCGTTTCTTGAATCAAACACAACGCTTGAAGACTTATCGCCCACAAGGATCCTGTCAATGTACACCGTAGGTATCTGCTGGTTCTTAAGGATCTTTTCCTGGTCGGGTCCTATGGCTGAATTGAGGATTATCGCGCCATCAACCCTGTGCCCCATAATGTTTGCCATGATATGAAGCGGGTCAGAGCTGAGGAATATCTCAAGTTCATATCCGCTCTCCACACAGGCTCTGTATATGGAATCAGAAAGCTCTCCGTAGTATGGTCCTCTGATAGCTCCAAGGAACAGTCCTAACACACCGGTTGCCTGGGCTTTTAAGTTTCTGCCGTTAAGGTTTGGGGTATAGTTAAGTCTCCTTGCCACTTCAAGGACTCTTTCCTTGGTGTCGGGATGCAGAACATTCACATTATTAAGGGCATTTGAAACAGTGGAGATTGATACTCCCGCTTCTCTTGCCACGTCTTTAATCGTTATCTTTTTGTTATCGTTTTCCCTTTTAGCCAAGGCCTGTTCCCCTTTTCCTCATGCACTACGCTATTTTCTATATTCAGCAGAGGGCAAAAACGTTTTTCGCCCTCTGCTATTATAACATATCAGACTCAGGTCAAGAGGTCATCGCCCTGATTAGTTGTAATTGTACTCCTCGCAGTATGCTTTCCACTGCTTTGTGTACTCTTCACGGCACTTATCAATGCCAGCCTCAGTCATCTTGTTTCTGAACTCTTCTACTGCTGCATCAACATCATCAACAAGTCCAGCCTCAAGTGGAGCGAGGTACTGTCTCATTACGTTGCTGACTGCTGATCTCTCAGCGCTGTAAGAATCATAGTTCTCTGAGAATCCATCATAGATGTTTACGTTAGGGAACTTTGTCTTTTCGCCAAGTGCTGCGTACTTATCAAACATCTCCTGAAGCTTAACATCTGTCTTCTGAGGAAGCTTTGTCTCGCCGTTTCTGAGGTTCCATGTGTTGAAGCCTTCGTAAGGGAATGTTGCTGTCTCGCCGGCTTCTTCCTGGAGGTTCTTGTAGATACCATCAGCTACATCATAGTGTGTTCCCTTGATACCGTACTGAACGATTGAGTTGATCTCGTCATCGCAGAGCATTGCCTGAAGTACAAGAAGTGCTCTCTCAGGATTCTTGCAGCCTCTTACGATAGCTGTTCCGTTCTGTGTTGCATGTCCGGGATAGATAACTCCGTTTGTCTCGCCGTATGCTACATAAGCTGACTCCCAGCCCTGCCCTGCATTCTCAAAATCAGCAATAGCTGTGATCTGCTTGTTAGGGTTCTGTCCTGCAACTTCTGCTACGCAAAGACCGTTCTTGTAAGCGTCTGAGTTGTTTGTGTCTGAAAGTGCGCTCTTACTCCAGAATCCAAGATCTGCCCACTTCTTCATGAGCTTCATGTCATCTACGAAATCATCTGAGTACCAGTAATCATAAACATCTGAAGGTGTGTCATAGTTTGCTGCAAGACCGTAGTCAAGACCATTGTTAGCAACCCAGTTGTACTTGAAGTTAAGTGCCCAAGCTGCATCGAAACCGGTCTTAAGTCCCTGGCTCTCTTCTGTTGTTACTGTAAGAAGTCCCTGGTTAGGCTCGTTCTCCTTGATTCCAAGAAGGTATGCCTCAAGGTTCTCAAGTGAATCAGGTACAGGAAGATCATATTTTGCTCTGAGGTCCTCTCTGTACTTAACACCGTTACATACGTACTCAGCCCATGTGTTAGGTACTGCATAGATCTTGCCACCTACTCTGCACATGTTGAGGTTTGCATCGCCTACAAGTGCCTTGAGGTCAGGTGCTACTGTATCAAGCATGTCATCGAGCTCTTCGAAAGCGCCGCTACTTGCGAGCTGTCCATAGTTGAGCCAGTTAGCGATGTAAATAAGGTCTGCGCTCTGAGCTGTGATCTCGTTAGCGTATTTCTGCTGGAAGTCTGTCCATGTTGAGAACTGCATATCAACAGTTGCATTGCACTTCTCAAGAAGTTTCTCATTGAGAGCTGCCTCAACAAGTTCCTCATCCTGAGGAGCATCACCCATTACGTAGAATACCAGGTCAACCTGCTCTGAGAGATCAAGGTCTGCTGCCTCTGCAGGAGCCTCTGCCTCTGTAGCCTCAGCTGCCTCTGTGGTTGTCTCTGCTGCAGGGATCTCTGTAACGCCCTGCTCAGCGAGCTGATCAGCTGCTGACTGTGTTCCGGCTCCGCCACAACCTGTGATCACGCCGGCTACCATTGCCATTGATAACAATGTTGCTAAAACTTTCTTTTTCATATTTGCCTCCTTTGTGATATGAAAACGTTTTTATTTCTTTGTAAATTAAATGCTGAGTTCTCTCAGCCTTTTACCGCACCAACAGTAATTCCCGAAACGAAGAATTTCTGTACGAAGGGGTAGAACAAAAGCACGGGACCTGTAGCTACAACCGCCATTGCAAGCTTAACCGACTCTGTAGGAAGGTCTGCCGTCTTCATGCTTACGTTACTTGCCATCTGCTTCATGGCTGTTGTGGCATTGAGCAGATCGTAGAGGTAGAACTGCAGCTGCCAGGTGGATGAATTGGTACTGAACATTGATGATCTGTACCAGTCATTCCAGTAACCAAGTGCCAGGAAAAGACCTACTGTAGCAAGTCCGGGCTTAAGCACCGGAAGCACGATCCTGAAGAAGATGGTAAAGTGTCCTGCTCCGTCAATCTTAGCTGACTCTGTGATGGCATCGGGCACAGCTCCGACAATGAAGGTTCTCATAAGGATTACCAGGAAAGGACTCATAAGAGCCGGGAACCAAATTGCCAGTGTTGATCCCTTGAGTCCAAGTACATTGGCATACATCAGGTACCATGGGATCATTCCGCCTCCGAAGATGCTGGTAAAGTAAATAAGGAATGATACTGTATTTCTGTACTTAAACTCTTTTCTTGAAATAACATATCCCGTGAGGGTTATCATCATAAGTCCGAGGCCAGTTCCGACTACTGTGTAGTAGATAGTCATCTTGTAGGCCTGAAGGATATCCTTGGGAGACTTAAAGATCGTCTGATAAGCAGATAATGTAAAGTCTCTCGGAAGAAGTGAATAACCCTGTGTAAGTATCGTTGCGTTGTCCGTAAAGGAACCCGAAACGATGATGATGAAAGGCAGCACGCATACGATTGATCCTATTATCAGGAGGGTATATGCTATGGCCTCAAAAACCTTGGTGCCTGTAGACTTCTTAATGGTCTTTGGCGCTGAAGGCTCATAATCTAAATCTCTTGCCATACTGTGCTCCTTTCTTAGAATAATGCGTATTCGGGATTTCTCTTTTTAACCGCGAAGTTCACAAGTACGATGATCAGGAAACCAAATATTGACTGGTAAAGACCTGCTGCCGTTCCAAGTCCGATGGAAAGCGGCTGTGTCATTGTAATTCTGTAAACGTAGGTGTCGAAGATATCCGTTGCGTTGAACAATACGCCGTTGTTACCGATGAGCTGATAAAAGAGCTCAAACTGTCCCTTCATAATGCTTCCAAGTGCATAGAGCAGAAGGATTATGAATGTAGGCTTAATGTGTGGCAGAGTGATGTACCAGATCTGCTGAAGATCATTAGCCCCGTCAACTCTGGCTGCCTCATAGATCTCATTGTCTATGCCCATGATGGTCGCCAGATATACAACCATTCCGTATCCGATGTTCTTCCAGAGGTAGAAGAAGGTGATCAGGAAAGGCCAGTAGGATGGATTGTTGTAGAAGTCAATCCTCTCTCCACCCATCTGTGTAACCAGGTTGTTGATAAGACCGTACTGATATTCAAAGACGTTGTACACGATAACCTTCAGGATAACGAAGGATACGAAGTATGGCATGAACATCAGGGTCTGTGAAGTCTTTTTAAACCACTTCACTGTTACTCTGCTGACCAGAATGGCAAATATGATCTGAAGAACATTGCCGACACCAATGAATACAACGTTGTAAAGAACTGTATTCTTGGTGAGTCTGAACAGGTCAGCCTTGATCAGGAACTCGAAGTTCTTAAATCCTGTGAAAGGAGAGGACCAGAGTCCGTCTCTGAAGTTGAAGGATGTAAAAGCAAAGTACACACCCAACATTGGCAGGTAGTTGTTGATCATGAAGTAGACGAAGGTAGGTATCAACATGACGAACAGTACCCAGTTTCTCTTAAGCTCAACGAGAAGCCCGTGCTCTCTGTATTTCTCTCTCTCTTTTTTCTCAAGGATCTTGATGTAGATGTAAGACAAAAGAGATACTACCAGCGATATTATTACCGCTGCCCCCGGAACAAATCCGGTGGTCTTAAAGTGTCTGTTTGAAAAAATAATAAAAATGATTGTTGCCAGTGCAGTCAGAAACTGAAACAGGAATGCGCATTTACCAGCTGCGAGAAGTCCAAGTTCTCCTTTTCCCTTCTTAAGTCCGAAAATTGTACGGATGATAAATGCAACATTGAAGTAAATAGCTGCTGCTGCGAGTATTAAAAGGACCATTGCGAACAGTCCCAGAACTCCCTGATTTGCATACTGGACGAAGGAAAGCAGATTGTACAGGTTATAGCCTGTAAGCAAATCTGCCGCCATGTCCTTGGTAACACCAATTCTTGAGAACAGGTCAACCAGGTTCACGACCCTTATCCAGTTGAAAAATGGGAGTAGCAGGATCAGACACACTGCGCTGATCCCGGAAATCCATTTTTTCCTCATAAAACCTCCCAAAAGCGCTTGAAACCATAATAAAAACGTTTTTATTTATTTGATATTCGTAGTCTAGCATTTTGCGACTATATTTACAATATACTTGGCGTAATTTTGTATATTTGCGACAATTAAACAATTAAAAATTCTACCGTTTCAACAAAAACGTTTTTATTCCTGGCCTATATTACCAGCGGAAAATGCTTGATAACCAGCCGATAATCTTAACCGCAGTCTTTACAATTGCTCTGACTACAGTTACTACCACATGTGAAACTGTGGGTGTATCATGTCCCGGATTATGTGGCTGATCCGGTGTATTTGGTGTATCCGGCTGATCAGGCTGATCCGGTGTGTCGGGCTGATCAGGTTCATCAGGTGTGTCTGGTGTATCAGGCTGATCAGGTTCATCAGGTGTTCCGGGCTGGTCCGGATCATCCGGATTTTCCGGATCCTCAGGATCTTCAGGCTCTTCCGGATTCTCTGCATCAACTGAAACAACATCGATGTAGTCGTAGTTGAGCCATTCTCCATCAAAGGTTCCGCCGAGGATCAGTCTGTTGTAGCCTTCCTTAAGCTCTACTTCGATATCTGCATAGACCATGTGATCCCATCCCTGACCGTTATTGGGCAGTACAAAGGATACGCTCTGTTCTCCCTCAAGCTGATATACAGCTGTAAGATCAACACCTGCACCGTTTCCGGCAACAGTGATCTTGTATGTTCCATCCTTTGGTGCAAAGATACTGTAATCTGTGTAGTTGAGCTTCTTGGCAATGATGTCATCGCCAACTGCGAATGAACCGACAGTTGCGCCCATTCCGCCAACACCGTTTTCATTTGCGCGACCTGAATAGAAACCCTGATGCTCAGCAGGTGGATTGTTTGCTGACCTTACAGCGTGATCCTCTGCCTCGTATCTCTCTGCGCCAGTCTCATCAATTATTGTGATCGGTGAAACGGCAACATCGAAGAATACGGGTGTTTCGCCCAAAGCTGCTTCGTTATCTAAAGTGATGGTATTTGTTCCCTCAGTAAGCTCTGTCTTTCCAAGTACAGTTCTGAATGCCGGCTCTTCTGCGTCAGTCATGTATCCGACATAGAAGCGGTACTCTCCTGCATATTTTGCATCCACAGTTACTGTTACATTGCTCTCGTCAAAAGAGACTGCGTCGCCCTTAACTCTCCTGAATCCACTTGTAGCTTCAGGGAATCCGTCAGGCTCTTCAATGGCATCAAGGCTGATGATGTCGATGCAGTCAATGTTTGCCCAGTTGTCCTGATTGAGGATCGTTCCTGAAAGCTTGAACTCATTAAAGCCCTGCTGAAGGTGAAGAATAAGCTCTGACTTGTTCATTGAGTTCCAAGGTGCGCCTGCGTTATCAAGTGTTAAAGCTGTGTTCTCACCACCGTTAAGCTTGTAAACAGCAGTCATTCCATCGGCGCCGTTTCCGTTCCAGTGCCATGTAACACGGTAATCACCCTCTTTTTCCGCAAAGATCTCGAAGTCAACATATTTCATGTTTGACCAGTCTTCAGCGATCTCTTCGAAGGTCACGTGTGTATTAAGATTTCCTACAGCGTAGCCGGCTGAGAAGAATGACTGTCCCTCAAGTCCTGCATTGGTGTAGAAGAATTCACCCTCAAGACGAAGTGTTCCGTCCTCTTTAACTGTTACAAAGTGTCTTGTTGTTGCGATGTAGTCGATGTTCATCCAGCCGCTTCCAAGTGCACCTGAGATCTTAAGGGTATTTTCACCCTTCTCAAGATCAACATAAGCTACAACATCGTGCATCTTGTCCCATGTTCCGCCGGAAAGTCTTGGAACCTGTACAAGCTGTGCTTCATTATCACCGACCTTAACAAGGATTTCCTTGTCATCATCACCGTTGTAATGCATAACGATGGGGTACTTGCCCTTATCTGCTGCCTTAACAGTGAAGGTGAGATAGTTGATGTTAGACCAGTCGTCTGCAACGTTATCAGCAGTAACATCTGTGTTCATGTTGCCTGCTGCCTTGCCACCTGAGTAAAAGCTCTGGTCTTCGAGCTTACCGCCGGTAATTGCGCAAACAGCCTCATCTTCAACTTCAAGCTTCTGCCAGCCACTGATAAAGTCGCTTACAGGCTCTGCTGTCACAGGCTCAGTTGTGTTCTCATAAGTCTGTGCATTGCACCACTTGCTCACAATTTCAATAAGCTCGTTGTTAGGGCTTCCCAGGCTTGTTGCTGAATTCTCCCAAAGCTCTTTTATCTCGTCAAAAGAAGCTGTGGAGATATCAAGTCCGTTGTCCATGTACTCGGGGTGATGGTAAAGTCCCCAGTTGCCATAGCCGGTTATTGTCTTGTAGGTCCATGATGTCCAGTTGATACCAAGCTCTGTAAGAAGTGCAAGGCCATCATCCCAGGCACCGTAATTGTTAAAGTAGTTGAACTCACCCATGTAGCTGGGTACGTTATAATCGGCATTTCCGATGGCGTTTGTCTTGTTCTCCATGTTGGAAATCTGGCCGCCGCCTGCGTTGTCGTAATCATCGTAGAGATAGTTGTGATACTCATACATTACGTTTTCCCAGCCATAAGCTTCGGGATCCGGAAGATCCTCAGGATTCCAGGTAGCTTCCATGATGATCACGTGATCAGCATCTTCCTGTCTGATAACGTTATATGCTCTGTCATAAACATCCCAAAGGATTGTGTGAAGCTCATCTGCAGACTTTGATGAATTGTAACGGTATGTGCAGTAGGGCTCATTAAGAAGATCATAGCCTGCTACTGTTGCATTTCCTTCGTATCTGTCTGCTATTGTTCTCCAAAGACTTAAATACAGCTCCTGATTTGCAGCTGCATTCTCACCAAAGAAGAACTCTGAAGCTGATTCCTTGTGATCCTTGCCATCAAGTCCGGAGTGGTCACTACCATTCTGTGATCCGGGTGCTCCGTGCATATCAAGGACTACGTAAAGTCCGTACTTTGAGCACATATCAACAAACCAGTCAAGTCTCTCAAAGGCTGTAGCATAGGGATCGGATGCCCCTTCATCATATCCGTAGTAGTTGCCGTTTTCATCAACGAGGTTTCTCCACCAGAAAGGAAGTCTGATGGTGTTCATTCCCATTGCGCGGCAGTTGGCAAAGTCTTCTTCCTGCCAATAAGCTGTTTCCCAGGCAGCTATCAGCTCTTTTGCACCGTCTTCTCCAAACCTCTCGGTAAGGTTACCTATGATGGTTGTCTGATCGTATACATCTGCAGATTCTCCGGATGGTGTCATCCAGAATTCCTGCAAGAGATATCCACCGGCATTGGTACCGCGCAGGTTGATGATATCTCCCTGTCCGTAATTGGTCCTCAGGTTCTTGCCGTCTGCCTTGATGAATGCAGATCCGCCGGTTTCTTCCAAAGCTTCTCCCTCCTCTGCCATGACGGTCATACCGGGTGCTCCCATAGCAAGTACTGCCGAGAGCGCAAAAGCAAAACCGCGTTCAAGAATTCTACTTACTTTTCCTCTCATACTTTATACCTCCCAATATTTTGTGCATTTGGCCTCTATGCGGGATTTATGTTAACACCGAAGGTGCCGGGCAGAATAGAGTCTTACTTGAGAATTAATAGGTCAATATTGCTTTTTTATTTTGTTTGTTTTAAAATGTCATCACTATGGAAAACAGAGAAAACGCCGTATTTAGGCATGAAAGAGACAGAATAACAGACGGACTGGATATTTTCTTTTGGGTATTTAATGACTCCAGCTCCTATGTGCCGACTCACTGGCATTCGGCGATGGAGGTCATGTATATCTTGGAGGGAGAGGTGGATGTTACCGTTGGCGGACAGACAACAGTCCTGCTTCCCGGGGATGTTTATCTTGTGGACTGTGCAGTTCCGCACTCGACCAAGTCACTTGACGGAAACAAAGCTGTGCTGATACAGATTCCTTACCCAATCCTTGAGAGGTACATTCCGGACATAGCGTCAAGACGATTTGGCTTTGACTGCCACACCAATAACCCGATCATCATGACCAAGATCATGCAGCTCATCGAGATCATCAAGCAGATGCAGGTGGTTTTTGAGATAAAGCCCGATGGAGAAATATTAAGATTCAATTCCCTGGTGTTTGAGTTTCTGTTCCAGATCTATCACAATTTTTCACAGGAAATGGAGACGGCAGAAGCCCAGAAAGAGAATAAGACCTTCGGAAGAATACAGACCATACTTGATTATCTGGATGGCAACTACGCTTCTCCCATCAGTCTTGATGAGATTGCCAATGTCGCCTGTCTTCAAAAAGAGTATTTTTGTCATTTCTTCAAAAAGAATATGGGAATTACCTATACGAAGTATTTAAACGACCTTCGCCTGTCCAAGATCAGAGATGATCTGGTGGAGACTGACCTTCCGGTTAAACTTATTTTGGAAAAACACGGATTTACCAACTACAAGCTCTTTAGAAAAATGTTTAACGAGACCTTTGGCTGTACACCTCTGGCTTATAGAAAAAAGCTCATGGAACTTTAAGATTCCATGAGCTTTAATAAATCTTTGGTATTCTGGGCTGCATCGCCCCTGTATACTGTCGATCCCGCCACAATGACGTTGGCTCCTGCAGCGATGACGCTTCTTACGTTTTCTTTGGTGATACCACCATCAACCTGAATATCTGTATCAAGGCCTCTTTCTGTAAGCATTGCCCTTACAGCTTTTATCCTGTCATAGCTTGCCTCGATGAAGGGCTGGCCTCCAAATCCCGGCTCAACAGTCATAACGAGGATCATATCCACCTTGTCCAGGTACGGAACAAGCTCTTCCACCGGTGTGCCGGGTTTAATTGAGAGACCGGCTCTTTTACCAAGGGAATGTATCTCATCGATCACGGCACAAACATCAGGCGCTGCCTCGAGATGAAAAGTGATTATATCTGCACCGATCTCTGCAAACTCCTTTATATATCTTATGGGATCCACTATCATCAGATGCACGTCGAAAACCTTGTCCGTCGCACTTCTGATGCTCTTTATCAGTGGCATTCCAAAGGAAATGGATGGCACAAAACTGCCATCCATAACGTCAATGTGAATATACTGAGCCCCAGCATTGTCAACATCGACAATCTGCTGGCCCAGGTTTTTAAAATCTGCTGCTAAAATTGAAGGACTTAAAATGTTCATCAACCAAGAAATTCCTTTACCTGTGCATAAACACCGTCGCCATCAAGACCGTACTTCTTAACAAGGTCTGCTGCAGATCCGGACTCGCCGAACTTATCCTGCATACCGATCTTCTTAACAACAGTAGGGCACTCCTCAGAAAGTACATCACAAACTGCGCTTCCGAGTCCGCCGATAACAGAATGCTCCTCAACAGTAACTACCTTGCCGGTCTTCCCCGCTGTAGCTACAACAAGCTCTCTGTCGATAGGCTTGATGGTGCAGATGTTAACTACCTCTGCACTGATTCCGTCAGCTGCAAGCTTCTCAGCAGCTTCAAGTGCAGATCCAACTCCGATACCAGTAGCAATTATACTTACATCTGTGCCTTCGCGCAATACTGTTCCCTTGCCAAGTTCAAATTTGTAATCAGGTCTGTCGTTGACAACAGGGCATGCAGCACGTCCGAATCTGATATATACAGGGCCTTCGTGCTCAGCTGCTGCTCTTACACAGGCTCTTGCCTCGATATCATCTGCAGGGCACATAACAACCATTCCGGGGATTGTTCTCATAAGAGCAAGATCCTCGTTACACTGATGGCTGGCTCCGTCCTCACCTACTGTGATTCCGGCATGTGTTCCACCGATCTTAACATTGAGATGAGGATATCCGATTGAGTTACGAACCTGCTCAAAAGCACGTCCTGTAGCGAACATTGCAAATGTACTTACAAAAGGAATCTTGCCTGTTGTTGCAAGTCCTGCCGCGATTCCCATCATGTTGCACTCTGCAATACCACAGTCGATGTGACGATCAGGGAACTCCTTCTTGAACCATCCGGTTCTTGTTGCTGCTGCAAGGTCTGCGTCAAGTACTACTACCTTGTCATTGACCTTTGCAAGCTCTATAAGTTCTTTTCCATAGCTGTCTCTTGTAGCTATCTTCTTAACTTCACTCATGCCTTAACCTCCTTCTCAACCTTCGAGCTCTTTGCCGATCTTCTCGAGATCTGCCATAGCAATAGCATACTCTTCATCATTAGGTGCTACGCCGTGCCATGATACCTGTCCTTCCATGAAGGAAACGCCCTTGCCCTTAAGGCTGTGTGCGATGATTGCTGTAGGCTGGCCCTTAGTCTCTCTGGCCTCTTTGAAGGCTGCTCTGATAGCATCAAAGTCATGTGCATCAATATTGATAACATGGAAGTTGAATGCTTCAAATTTCTTATCAATAGGATATGGTGAACATACCTGATCAATAGGTCCGTCAATCTGAAGTCCGTTGTTATCAACAATGACTACCAGGTTGTCGAGCTTGCGGAATCCTGCAAACATAGCTGCTTCCCAAACCTGTCCCTCTTCAATCTCACCATCACCTAAAAGGGTGTAGGTTCTGTAGGACTTGTTGTCGAGCTTAGCTGAAAGAGCCATACCACAAGCAACTGAGATTCCCTGTCCGAGAGATCCGCTGCTCATGTCAAGTCCCGGAAGATACTGCATACTTGGGTGTCCCTGAAGTCTTGATCCAAGCTTACGAAGAGTTGTGAGCTCCTCTACAGGGAAGTATCCGCGCTGAGCCATTACTGAATAAAGGCCTGGTGCTGTGTGTCCCTTTGAAAGAACGAAACGATCACGATCGGGGTTCTTAGGATCCTTGGGATCAACGTTCATCTCCTCAAAATACAGATATGTGAAGATATCTGCTGCTGACAGAGATCCACCGGGATGTCCAGCCTTAGCTGCGTGAACCGCTGTAACAATGCCCTTGCGGACTTCGTTTGCAATTTTCTGCAATTCTTTGTTCTCCATAATTCCTCCTAAAACTTTTTAATTGATAATAAGGTAGTTATGCTCTCGCCGGGTGATCACTTCGCCTGACCATAATAAGCATTTGCTCCGTGCTTGCGATAGTAATGCTTGTCCTGAAGCTCCTGTGGTGCAGGCTTAACCTCAGGATTTATCAGCTCGCAGCGGAAAGCCATCTTGGCAACTTCCTCTGTAACCACTGCATTGTGGACTGCCTCGTGAGCGTCCTTACCCCAGGTGAACACGCCGTGATTCTTGCAAAGAACCGCAGGAACTGCCACAGGGTCTTTTCCCATGCGCTCAAACTCGTTTACGATAAGATGACCTGTATTCTCTTCGTAGGCGCTCTCGATCTCATCCTTGTTAAGGCATCTTACGCAGGGAATCTCTCCGTAGAAATAATCTGCGTGAGTTGTTCCGTAGCAGGGAATGCTGCGTCCGGCCTGAGCCCAGCTGGTGGCATAGGACGAATGAGTATGAACAACTCCGCCCACTTCCTTAAATGCCTTGTAGATCTCCAGATGTGTGGGAGTGTCCGATGAAGGATTGAGCTTGCCCTCCACCTTGTTGCCTTCAAGATCCATGACAACCATATCATCCGGAGTCATTGTATCATATTCTACGCCACTTGGCTTTATAACAAAAAGACCGCTTTCCCTGTCGATAGCGCTTACATTGCCCCAGGTAAAGGTAACAAGGCCGTATTTTGGCAGTAAAATATTCGCTTCATATACTTTTTTCTTAAGTTCTTCTAACATGATCTCACTCCATTTTTCATTATATTACGGAGCATCATTACAATGCTCCGTAAATATTGCTTTATTATTATCAAAAATTACTTGAGAGAATCTACTGCAGCTCTCTCAACTGCAAGTCCTGCATTGTAGTCCTTCATGAACTCATCAAAGCCTTCTACATCCTCTTTTACAGGATCACAGGTCTCAACCTTACCGCTCTTAAATACCTTGTTAGCAAGGTACTGCTCTAAGGTCTCACCCTCCTCTTTCTGGCACATAAAGCCTGCAAGGATCGCCTGTCCCCAAGGGCCGCCCTCTCCTGCTGTCTCCATGAGCTTGATGGATGTGTTAAGAGCTGCTGCCATTACTCTGTCACCAACTCCTCTAATCTTGAAGAATCCACCCTGTCCAAAGAAGAAGTCTGCCTTGACGTTCTCTTCCTTCATGAGGATGTCATTACCAACCTTGAGTGCTCCAAGAGCTGTGTAAAGGTGTGTTCTCATAAAGTTTGAAAGGTTGAACTTATCATCAGGTCTTCTTACAAACAGAGGTCTTCCTTCGTTGAAGCCTGTAATGCTCTCGCCTGAGAAGTAATTGTATGCAAGGAGTCCGCCGCAATCAGCATCACCTTCCATAGCCTTGCGATAAAGTGTTCCGTAAAGTGTATCGTCATCAACATCCTTGCCGATAGCGCCTGCAAACTCTCTAAAGAGTCCTACCCACGCGTTGAGGTCAGATGTACAGTTGTTGCAGTGTACCATGGCAACTTCTTCGCCGCTTGGTGTTGTAACAAGGTCCAGCTCAGGATATGCCTTTGAAAGGCTGTGCTCAAGAACAACCATTGAGAATACCGATGTGCCGGCTGAGATATTACCTGTTCTTACGCCAACGGAATTGGTTGCAACCATACCTGTTCCTGCATCTCCCTCAGGAGGACATACTGCTATGCCAGCCTGAAGTGTTCCTGTAGGATCAAGCTTTTTAGCACCTTCCTCAGTGAGCTTGCCTGCTGATACGCCTGCAGGAAGTGACTTAGGAATAATGTCTCTGATCTTCCAGCCCAGGTTCTTAGGAGCGATGAGCTCGTCGAACTGATCCAGCATCTTCTCATTGTAGCTGCAGGTAGCTGAATCGATAGGGAACATTCCTGATGCATCGCCGACACCCAGAACCTTCTCCCCTGTAAGCTGCCAATGAACGTAGCCTGCCAGAGTTGTGAAGAAGTCGATCTTGGAGATGTGCTCCTCACCGTTTAAGATTGCCTGATAGAGGTGAGCAATGCTCCATCTCTGTGGAATATGATATCCGAAAAGATCTGTGAGCTTCTCTGAAGCTTCTTCTGTTATTGTGTTTCTCCAGGTCCTGAAAGGCACAAGGAGATTTCCGTCCTTATCAAATGCCATGTAACCGTGCATCATTGCTGAGAATCCCATAGCTCCTACTGTAGTGAGTTTCTCACCGTACTGCTTCTCAACATCTGCTGCCAGGTTCTTGTAGCAGTCCTGAACTCCGCCCCATACATCATCCAGGGTGTATGTCCAGATTCCATTGTCCAGTCTGTTCTCCCAGCTGTGTGACCCTGAAGCGATAGGATTGTACTCCTCATCAGTGAGCACAGCCTTTATCCTGGTTGATCCAAACTCGATACCAAGATATGTCTTCCCCTCTGCTATAGCCTTTTTTGCATCTCCCATAAATTGCCTCCATTCTGCCGGCGCTGCCCGGCTTTCTCCTTTATTTTCCCTTTACTATGTTTATTCTCTGCTCTCTGAAACCGATGCCCTGAGAATTACATCCTCTTCAAATTCGTAGGTAGCATTAAAATACAGCTTACCTTCGTGGATCATTCTGATCATGTTGGTTGCAGCCTTTTCGCCGAGCTTCTCCTTGGGGTGAGGGATCGATGAAATGGTAACTCCTCCAACGCCAAGCCTTGACATGTCCGAATCATCCATCCCGATGACCGACATATCTTCCGGTACTTTAATGCCTATGTCAGAAAGCATCTCAATCAGCATGCCTGCCACCTGGTCGTTATAGCAAAAGACTGCAGTGCAATCCTTAAGTCTGTCCTTCATTCCGGCCAAAGACTCTTTTCCATTCCTGATGTCTATGGTATCTATCCAGTTGACGTGCTCATAGGCAAAAGGAAGTCCGGCTTCCATTACAGCCTTTAAATATCCTCTGTAGCGCTCTCTTCCCTGGCCATCGTCAAGCTTAAGAATGCATCCGATATTCCTATGTCCCGCCTCAATAAGAGCTGTGACTGCTCTGTAGGCACACTCCGCATCGTTTAGTGAAACATGGGGGATATCAAGCTCCGGATAAAAGGTATTTATGAAAAGGATCTTCACATTCTTTTCCCGTAGCTGTGTGTACAACTCCATGTTTGGATTTGGAAGAGCACTCTTAACGGGCTCCATGATTATCCCCGCAACGTCATTTCTCTGGAGAAGATCCTCTAAGATCTGTCTCTCTCTTGTGACGGTGTTATTGGTGAAGGAAAGCTGCATGGAATAGCCTTTTTCGCTGAGGTTACTCTCAATTCCCCTGATGGTGCTCGGGAAAATGTAGTCATCAACATAGGTTGTGACTACTGCAACAACATTCCTCTCTCCCTCTTCTGCACGAAGATCAACCACATAGGTTCCGCTTCCCCTGCGGCTCTCCAATATCCCATCCTCCACCATCTGCGCAATGGCATGTCTGATGGTCTGGCGGCTTAAGTTAAACTCCTCGCTCAGCTCGTTCTCAGACGGGATCTTAGCTCCCGGGGTAAGCTCTCCGTTATCTATTTTCTTTGTTATCCATTCAATTACGTTTACGTATTTAGCCACGATTTTTCCCACATAAAAAAGACATTAACAACCTGCACAACCATGTTCCCATAGCCTGTACTAATCGTCAATGTCAAAAATAAACATTTTTATCAAGTTGTATATGTACAAATTTTCAAAATGAGCCCTAGGGACGGAGTCAAGGGCTCAAAATAAGCAAAAAATAAACTGCCTTCGATTTACATCGAAGACAGTCTTGAATAAAAGAATAAATATTGCTGCATTATCCCGTTGTACGGGGCATATTTATCAAACATAAATCCATTTGGGTAATGATTCTCCAAAACCCTGTTGATCCATACATCCTTTGGAAAAGCATCCAGTCTGTGGTAGCCGAAGAGTATCTCGCAGTTGGCAACCTTAACTCCGACTCCGAACAACTTTAGAAGCTCTTCCATAAGCGCCTCATCATCAAGAGACTCAAAAGCCTTCAGGTCTACAGCTCCGCTTGCCACGTCCATGGCAGCCTTTTGAACGTACTTGTCTCTATACCCGAGGCTGCAGGCTGAGAGCTGATCTAAAGACAGCTCGGCCAGCTTCTGAGGTGTTGGAAATGAGTAGATTGGTTTTCCTTCCGCATCCTCTTTAATAACATCTCCCGCCATAGCGCAGAGTTTCTCAATTGAAGCCTTGATAGCCGGTATGTTCTTACGCTGAGAGATGATAAAAGAGATTAACATCTCCCAAGGGTCCTGCCTTAAAATCCTGATTCCCTTTCCAAACTCAGCAGCCGCAAAAAGATATGGGTCTTCCTCTTTATCAATCCTATTTCTCAGGCTCCGATAGTCCAGATCCAGATCGAAGTACCCTCTCCAGAAGCTGTCAAACTCATCCTTACTGCAATCAAGCTCATACTCGCTATTGCCCAGGCCCTTTATGAAAAGATTCTTATCAAGAGCTGTGGCGCTGTAGCCATCACCCACAGCATTGAATCTGAAGCACTGTCCGCTGTCTGCTATTTTTGAAAGATCAAAATCATCCTTAATGGTAATCTTCATAATTACTCCGCTTTATCCATATCGTCCAGGTATCCTCTGTCCCAGAGCATGATGTTCAGCTTCCTGGCAAGTTCCACTGCCGGCTGCGTAAAGTACTGGTTGGTCATGACAACACCGACCATTCTGTCGTAGTAATCACGGCCTGCATAGACCTCCTGGACCGCCTTGACACCTATTGGCTTGTCATAGCACTTGCACTGAACAGCGTAGGTAATGCCGTCTTTCTCAGCCAGAATGTCTGCTCCAAAGTCTCCGCTTCCCTTGGTGACTTCCACTTCCAGAAAGCAGTTGGCCTTCAAAAGGTCTGCGCAGTAGTACTCAAAATCATGCCCTTCCATCTCGTCCATAGGAAGTTCATGGGGCAGTCTTTTTATTACTGCCCTCACCACAAGCACAACCAGAAGCACCACGATAATTGCAAGGATCAGATATAGGATCACTACAGGTAACTGTGTCATTAGAGTTTAAGATCTCCTTCTTTTACCCATCCAAGCTTCATAACGCCCTTGTGGATTACCAGTGAAAGAACTGCAGGAAGCACAAAGGAAATGAGAACAAGCCCCAACCAGTCAAAGCCTGTGATGGCAGCCTTAGTTCCATTTGCTATGTCATTAACCCAGCCGGTGTAAACACCAATCTGTCCTACAAGTCCGCAGGTTCCCATACCCGATGATACAGGAGCTCCGTTCATCTGAAGCCTGAAGATGCATGTTGCTATCGGTCCTGTGATGGCCGATGCCAGTGTAGGTGCGATCCATACTCGTGGGTTCTTGATGATATTGCCCATCTGAAGCATTGAGGTTCCGATACCCTGTGAAACAAGGCCTCCCCATTTATTCTCCTTAAAGGAAATAACCGCAAAGCCCACCATCTGAGCACAACATCCTGCTACAGCTGCTCCGCCTGCAAGACCGGTAAGCCCAAGAGCCGCACAGATAGCTGCCGAAGAAATTGGAAGTGTAAGCGCCATACCAACAACCACTGAAACTATGATTCCCATGAGGAACGGTTGCTGCTCTGTTGCCCACATGATAATATTTCCAACCCACATTGCTGCTCTTCCAAGAGGTGGCGCAATAAGCCATGAGAGGAACACACCCACTGCTATTGTAACAAGTGGAGTGACCAATATATCGACCTTAGTCTCTTTTGACACTGCTTTTCCGAATTCAGCGGCGATGATTGCCACAAAAAGGACTGCCAGAGGACCGCCGGCTCCGCCCAGTGCGTTCGCAGCAAATCCAACTGTGATCATTGAGAAAAGAACCAGTGGCGGGCACTGAAGCGCGTAACCTATAGCTACTGCCATCGCCGGACCACTCATTGCTGTTGCAAGACCACCAACCGTGTACTCAACGCCTGCAACTGTAGCAACTGTCTTCATTAGAAAAGGTATGTGAAACTGTGTACCGATGGTATTGATGATAGTACCAATAAGAAGGGAACAAAAAAGTCCCTGTGCCATTGCTCCCAAAGCGTCAATACCATAGCGCCTTAAGGAAATCTCGATGTTTTTCCTCTTCAAAAACTCTTTCATAACTCATTCTCCTCCAGTCGACGCCGCACCTTGTTGTGGGTCGCCGCATTTATTTGGAAAATGGTATCATATCCTCTGCCATTTCTCAAGCATCACTACCGATAACATCCACCAGACTGCTGATCGCTTTGCCTATATGCTTATCTTTATGAACGAATATCTGTGAATAAATGGGAAAAGAGCTGCCTCTCCAGTCCAGTCTTTTGAGTCTCCCATTCTCCACTTCTCTTGTTGCAGTCATATCCGGAATAAATGCGACTCCCAAACCATTGGATGCAAATTGCTTGAGTATTTCCTTGCTGCTGGTTTCTATCAGGGATTTGCCTTCTATCCCGCATTTCGCCAGATCCTCAAAGAGCATATGCCTGAAACTGCAATTATGCCCAGTCAGAAGCAGCGGATAATCTGCCAGGTCTTTCTCTTTTATCTTCTTCCCCACAAGCGGATGATCCGGCGAAGTATAAAAGCCCAGCGTCTCTTCTTTCTTATACAGCATGGTAAGCCTGTCATCCTCCATGTAAGGATTTAATGTATAAACCAGGTCCAGTTCCCCTTTTTGCAGCATGTCGGGAAATGTATCGTGCGTAATGAACACCAACCTGATATCTATTCCCGGAACCTCTTTTCTATACTTCATAAGCGCCTCCGGAACACGGCTATAACACAGCGATTCGGAAACGCCTATCTTCAGCACTCCGGTCGGCTCTTCCTCATCAGATATTTCAAGATGGATCTCTCGCTCCAGCTGAAGCATCTTTTCCGCATATGCTATGAGCTTCTCTCCCTGCGGCGTAAGAACAATCGTCTTACCCAGTCTGTCGAACAATTGGCAGCCAAGTTCTTCCTCCAGCTGCTTGATCTGCGTTGTCACCGTGGATTGTGCATAACCAAGGCTATCAGCTGCTGCCAAGAAACTGTTTTGCTCTGCAATTTTCAAAAACGTGCTTAACTGAGTTATTGTCATGATCACTATACCTCTTGAGTTCAATTATTTTGAACATTTATATTATTTGTTTCAATTTTACAGATATATGTTTCAGCGTTATTATACATTCAAAATAGAGCGAACACAAGGAGGTATCACAAATGAACAAATTATGTATGATCATCAAGGATACGGTAGAGCCAAATTTCCTTAACATCCGCACCGCAATAAGGGCTTATGACAGGGATGCTCTCTGCGTAGGCGCGCCATGCTGGAGATGGGCTTACCACGCACTTCATTCCGCGGACAAATGGTTTATCAACCCCTTCGATTATGAAGAGCCTTCCTTCCACGTAGAAGGACTGGACAATCCGGATGTTCAATGCGATGTTGTCCTTTCAGACGAAGAGCTTCTTGCCTATCTTGATTCTATTGAAAAGAAAACGCTGGAGTACCTGGACACTCTCACAGACGAGATGCTTTACGAAAAGCCAAAGGATTGTAAATATACCCGAATGGAACTGGTTCTCAGGCAGTACAGACACATCTCATTCCACACCGGAATGCTAAACGGACAGACAGCCCTGGCAACCGGACAGTTTCCCATGTGGGTTTCAGAAACCGGGCAGTTTCTGGATGACGGAATACTCTTTGGAAGATACAGGAAGTACAGAGTATAAATGGAAAAAGACCTCTCGTCCGCCTATAGACGAGAGGCCTTCTCTATCACTTGTTCATAATTCGAATCTATGACTTCAATATGTTCACCTGTCTTTGCAAATCCTTCTATAAATCTTTTGTTATCTGCTTTTATCCAATCGGACGTGCAATATGACTCGTCCAATCTGGATTCTATGTCGGAAGCATGACCCTTGATCTTATCGAAATTCGCATCAATGTAGCTGTCTGTCAGCGCAAGACAAATAAATCTGATATCCTGCAGATAATCTTCGCTGAAATCCCTGCGCCAGTCAAAGGGAATATAGCAGCCTTCAACGATCAGATTCTGCCTGTTCTCAATAGCAGTCTTTATCATTTCCCGTACTATCGGCCAAATATAGGACGTCATCTCCTCATCATCTTCCGGAGTAAGTTGAGTATTTCCGCTTCTTATAAGGCCCATCTTCAAATGATCGATAGACAGGTACGGATATTTATATTTTTCAAGCATCCTCTGAGCAAGTAGTGTCTTTCCTGTATGGGATGCTCCCGTTATGAGTATTACCACGTAACGTTTCTCCTTACTTGTGAATTACTGTATTTATCCTGCATGGCTTAAAACCAACGCTGAGCGCAGTTTTCTGCGAACCTGCATTTGTTTCAGCATGTGCCCACACGGGTCTCCTGCCTTGCTGTATGATTTCTTCACACATCCTGTACGCAAGGTATGATGCCAGTCCATGGTGCCTATGTGCTTCAGCAGTCTCAACTCCGATATCCACTTCTTCAGGACTGACAGCGCTGGAAAATGCCACTGCAGCAAAGCTGCCATCCGCCTTATTTCTGGCGATGCATCCGAATCCATTTCTAAGAAATGTATCGCTGTCTTTCCAGGAAAAAGAGGGTGTGATTCTTCCACGGATGTCACCTATATTGTCTGCTGTAATACTCTCAACAATATAATTATCATCAAGTATCGGTCGGTGCTCAGGAATCCCGCCATATGTATATTCAATTCTCTCATCAATTCGAAGGTCGTTATTACCTGAATAGTAATTCGAAGCATGCTCAGAGTCTGTTATCAATACAAATCTTCGTTCCGTATCAGGTACAAAAAACTTTTGATATACTTCTTCAAGAACATCCTCACTCACATTCCCCGAGATATATGCAAAGCCGCAATAATGCCAGAACAATGTGCATCCTTTATCATCTATGTATATATCTCCATCCTGAGTCCCGGTCACAATTGACATTGGATAAACACGGTTCGCAATACACTCATTAGCAAATTCAAGGTATCCTTTATATTCATTTCTGCCTATTTTTCTCAAAATCATGTATGTTTCCCTTAAATCACAATCTCATAATACAGATAATTCTTTTCAATCCTTCATACTCTTTAATCCTGTAAGATGTTATACATTGTCCCTCGCGGAAAATCCGTGAACTTCCTAAATTCGAGCATGCGTATCTAAATATCCTTTCTAAAAGCTATGATTCGATTAGCTTCCTCAACTTTCGCTCTCTTGATCATATTTCTCGTATTTTCCCTGTTGTATTTTCCTTATCAACTATTTCCAACAGGCATGTATTTCAATTACCACCTGTTGGAATTTGAATATACGTATTTTCAACAGGCTGTTACCCTGCCTTCTTCCTGTTGGTTTTGACAAAAACTACATCTCCAACAGGGAGATTCAGCAAAAATCATCTGTTGGAATTGATAAAAACAGCGTTCTCAACAGGGAGGTACAGCTAAAATCATCTGTTGGAATTGATAAAAACAACATTCTCAACAGGAAAGCCCCACTACGGGCACCTGTTGAAACCAATAAAAGTTGCCAAACCAACCGGGGCTCGCCAGAACAGCAGCGTTCTCTAAGCTCAAACTTCCTTATCAGTCGTTTTCATTAAGAGAACGACTGTTTCGATTTGCGAACCATTGTCCAAACTTATCTTCATATCCTTTGAAATGATAGGAAGCTTGAATTCTATGGACTTAAGCCATTGGCCATTCTCTTGTTCTTCTTCGTAAATCTCAACCTTTTCTATGAATTGTGTCAGGAACTCTCTGCGTTCCGCTTCATTCATCGGCTCATACATTTTATCGAAAAAGATTAGCGCTTTGTAGATATTGTCTCCGCAAACCTTTTCAGCAAGTATCGATCTTTTCTTAGCTTTAGCCTCTACTAAGGCATTTTCTATCTCTTCGATTTTATCATAAGTCTTACTGAGGCGGTCCTCTAAATCTGCTTTTCTTCTCTTGTAATGCTTATCTTCATAATCCAAGTTGTCCAAATCTGAAAGAATGGCATCCTTATTCAAGTAACTTTGGCGTAGCGTCTTTTCCTGAGCAGATATTTCCTGATCAAGCGCTGAGGTATCAACTTCCATATTGATTTTCTCACGCATCATTCCGGCAAACTTCTTATTGCTCACAAGCTTCCTTAGCACCTCAATTACTGCTCCATCCAGTTTTGTCTCCGAAACTTGCTTCCTATAATCGCATTTGTGACCTCTGGTCATGTTGCGATGCTTGCAACCATAGTAGAAATAATCACTGTACTTCGTGCCATCTTTTCTATCAATACTCTTCTGAATATCTTCAATTGCCTTATCCGTTTTCTTCTGATGATCAATTGCTCCTGCCATTTGCACAGATAACTCTGAAACCTTAGCAGTAACCATGCTCATTTCGGACTGAGTTACAAACTGCTGATTCTGACGGATATAATGACGCATTTCCTTAAAAGCTCGCATAATAAAAATGCTTTGTTGCTCAGCTAACTCACCTCTAAGAACTGTCGCTAACATATAAATTCCTTGCTCTGTAAAAACATAAGGCATTTTTCTTCTACCACCATCCTGCCCTTCAAAAAATGAATCATTCCGTGAAGTCGCATTTTGCGACTTCACCAAATCAACTTCCTCTCTTGTCAATTGAAACATAAAATCTTCCGGAAATCTGTTTATATTTCGTTTTGGCTGCCGCTAAAATATCTGTATGCTGTGCCCTGAGCACTTCGGAAAGAGGATCAAGTTCCTTATATGGTGACTCATAATCTGCGTTTTCCAAATTTGAAACCATCACTTCAATTGGTCTTAATAACTGCCTTGTGAGTAAATGTGATATTAATACACATACAGAAATGATTATAAGAATAATCAGGATAATAATCGGCGCCACCGACATAAATACAGACCAAAGGCTTTGTGCATTTGTGGCTACTCTAAGAACTGTGCCATTATCCAAAAGAACTGCATAATAAAAGGTATTCTTGTTCATGGTGTCAGACTTTCTAACTGCCTCACCCACCCCATCAGCAAATGCTTTTTGTATCTCTGGTCTGTCATTATGATTTTGCAAAAGCTCTGCCGATGTATCATTGTCATAAAGAACTGTTCCGTCCTTTGCAACCCAGGTTACACGCAGTTCATCGATATCAGTGGACAAGTCAATCTCATCTATATCAATATTCACTGACTCAAAATAATGTGTATCCCTCAAAAGCTTAGCGCTGACTGACAGATCCGACCGCACCTGTTTCTGAAACAGATTATAGTATATAATTGTTATCCCTATAACAGTAGCAATAACCGCGATTATGGCAATTCCAACAAGTCTTGTATTTATCTTATTTTTCATTCCATTACATATCCTACATTTCTGATTGTTTTTATTCTGCTGCCGTAATCCCCAAGCTTTTGCCTAAGTGTTTTTACATGCATATCTACAGTTCTTGACTCACCTTCGTAATCAGTTCCCCAAATGAATGTAAAAAAGCCTGCAGGCATCAGAACTAAAATTCTAACACCCACAGGCATAATACTATCCACTATTCTTTTTATTAGAATGAGCACAACACTCTTTATATCATCTGAAAATGTTTCAAAGCATCCTCTATCGCCTTAACTTTTTCCTCCGGGCATCCAGGTTGTCTACTATCCTCAGATTTGGGCTTATTATAGTTTTCACGCTCTATAATTCCATGCTTTTGCTTCACCTGAGCAATGTTCAGATTTGTTACATGAAATCCATAGTGCTCCTGCACCCATTCTTCAATCTCTTTATATGTTGCTTTAGCTTCCGCACTTGTAAGATCAAGCTCGTCCATATCTACCTTTACGTTGATATGGTGCTTTGCCTCATGAAGTTTGGACAATAAACATACCGTCTCTACATGTACGCTCCAACTGAACATATCGCAGGGGCGCACCTTCTTTATCTCATAGCCTCCGTCGCACAGTATTCGAAGGTCTCTGGCGAGAGTTGCGGAGTCGCAGCTTACATAGACGATACGATCGGGCTGCATCTTGAGCATGGTCTCAAGGCAGGCGCTGTCGCACCCTTTACGGGGTGGATCTACTACGATTACGTCAGGATGAAGCGCAGCATCTGACACAGAATCTCCCTCTGCGCCAAGCCTCCTCTTCTCATAAAACTCAGGCAGAACCTCCTCAGCCTTACCACAGTAGAAGTCCGCATTTTCAAGTCCATTCCTGTCAGCATTTCTCTTGGCATCTTCCACGGCGTCCGGAATAACCTCAACTCCGTAGACATGGCCTGCTGCCTTTGCCATGGATAAAGAGATGGTTCCGATTCCGCAGTAAAGGTCCCAGACAGTCTCTTTTCCCGTAAGGCGCGCATACTCAATGGCCTGTCCATAGAGCTTCTGGGTCTGAACAGGGTTAACCTGATAGAACGACAAAGGCGAAATCTCAAATTCAAGCCCGCACAAAGTATCGGAGATGGTATCTGCTCCCCAGATCGTACGGATCTTAAGTCCCATAATCACATTAGTCTTCTCAGTATTTATGGAGACAGAGATGCTGGTCATTCCGTCAATTTCAGACAGCCTATCCGTAAGCTCCTTCTGTCCCGGAATGTACTCTGCGCCTTTTCCGTAGAAATTGATCACAAGGCACACCATGATCTGACCACTGGTAAAGCCTTTCCTTATCAGCACATGCCTTAAAAGCCCCTTGCCACTTACTTCGTCGTAGGCAGAGACCTTATATTTTTCCATGTGGGACAGTATAATATCGAGGATCTCCTGATTCTCCTTTACCCCGATAAGACAATCCCTAACAGGTATGATGCTGTGGGTTCTTCCTGCATAGTATCCGGCAATGGGTTTTCCATCCTTGCCCGTGCCAATCGGGTACTGGGCTTTGTTCCTGTATCTCCAGGGCTCGTCCATTCCGATGATGGGCTCCATGATACTGTCAACAAAATCCTCATCGAAGCCGCCTAGACGCACAATGTTATTCCTTACCTTGTTCTGCTTGAACTCAAGCTGCCTCTCATAAGTCATGTTCTGGATCTGGCAACCACCGCACTGACGGGCGATTGGGCACTTAGCCTCCTGCCTGAATTCCGAAGCCTCCAGCACTTTCTCAAGATGCGCATAAGCATAATTCTTTTTGGCCTTCATGACTTTGGCACTGACTTTATCGCCAATTACCGCATCTTTAATAAAGAGGGTATAGCCATCAATTTTGCCTATGCCCTCTCCGTCGTTTCCGATATCGACGATGTCCACGGTCAGAACATCGTCCTTCTTATAAAGAAAATTTTCTTTTCCCATTTATAACCTCTCACATGGAAGTTCTGCTCACTCGCTACGCCAATGCAATCTATGTAGCTCGCCCTGTCTCTCAAGCCCTGCAAAATCATTCTGCCTTAAGGCTTCGTAGAGCACGATCGCAACAGAATTGGACAGGTTCAGTGATCTTATATCCTCGCCCATCGGTATCCTGATGCAGGTCTCTTCGTTGTCCACCAGGATCTCCTCCGGGATTCCAGCGCTCTCTTTTCCGAACATGATGTAGTCGTCCATGGCAAAAGACACTTCGGCGTAGGTGCGCTTTGCCTTGGTGGTAGCGTACCATATCTTAGCCCCGGGGTGCTTTGCCATAAAATCCTGATAGTCCATGTATCTTGTGACATCGAGCTTTTCCCAGTAATCCATCCCGGCTCTCTTTAGCTCTTTTTCTCCGAGGCGAAAGCCCAGGGGCTCTATAAGATGAAGGCTTGTACCTGTTGCAACGCAGGTTCTTCCGATATTGCCGGTATTCTGCGGAATCTCCGGCTGGTGCAGTACTATGTGCATTTATTACTCCTCGTCATCAGCATCCATCGCTGCAGATTTAGGGAGCGAGAAGATGAACTCAGTTCCAACGCCCTGAGTACTGATAACATTGATATTTTCGTCGTGGGCCTTTATGATCTCTTTTACAATTGCAAGGCCAAGGCCGGTGCCTTTCTTGTCCTTACCTCTTGAGGCGTCGGACTTATAGAATCTGTCAAATACGAGCTTTAAGTCTTCCTTGGGAATTCCGATGCCACTGTCCTTGACAGATACGAAGACCTTGCTGTGCTTCTCGGTGGTCTCGATCTTAACCGAAGAGTCGTGGTGGCTGAACTTGATGGCGTTGTCCACAAGGTTGTAAAGCACCTGCTGGATCTTGTCAACGTCAGCATTTACCAGCATTTTGTCATCTGTCAGCACAAGCTCGATGGCGATGTTCTTGTCCATGCAGGTTCCGCCAAAAGACTCTGCGACCTTCCTGATGACACTATTGATGTCAAAGTCGACCTTCTTAAGCAGCATTCCCTTGGTGCTCATGTTGTTGAGTGTAAGGAGCTCATTGGTGAGCTTGGTAAGTCTGTCGGTCTCGTTTATTACTATCCCAAGGTACTTCTCGTGCATCTCGGGAGGAATGGTTCCATCCTGCATCGCCACAAGATAACCTCTTATGGATGTAAGAGGAGATCTGAAATCGTGGGAAACGTTGGCAACCAGTTTCTTCTGATCATCCTCGGAGCGGGCGATCTCACCTGCCATGTAAGACAAAGAAGCAGCAAGGTAGCCCATCTCATCCTCAGACTCCACCGAAAACTCATAGCCCATATTTCCGGCAGCATACTGCTCGGTAGCCCTGGTTATCTTGCGAAGCGGCACATATACCAGCTCCGTGAAGAAGATAAGGATTATCAAAGACAGCAGGAAAAGAACTATCAGCATCAGGTAAGAGATGTTGAGGAAAGTGTTGGCTTTTTTCTCCAGCGTAGCTATCGGTGTATGGATAACAACGTAGGCCTGAACCTTATAATTGCCGGTTATCGGCGCAAATACACTCAGCATTTCCTGGTTAAAAGAGCTCCAGAAGTTCCCGGTAGTATAGTAGCTAGAGCCTGTGATCGTCGGATCAAATCCGGTTATCACAATCTCTTTTCCCGGCTCAAGCATCCTTGAGGAGTCAAGAACCAGTCGGCCCGAAGGATTGACGATCCATATTGGGGAGTTATCCATGTACTTGGACAGCGAGGAAAGTTCTCCGTGTACTGTCTCAAGGGACGTCTCCGAATTGTAAAGATCTGCTGCATAGGTGTTGGCTATCTGTGTGGCAACCTGGTACATGTTATCCGCCTTGTCTCGCCTTAAGCGGTCAAGTGTCATACTGTACACAAAGGTCGCAACCACAATAAAACCAAATATGCCGAACAAAAGATATGCCAGCAGAAATTTGATGTAAAGGGTCCGTTTCATTTACTGTTGTACCTCAAATTTATAACCGATTCCCCAGATGGTAGCCAGTCTCCACTTGTCGTGGTCGTTTAGCTTCTCACGAAGTCTCTTGATATGAACATCTACTGTTCTGGTATCTCCGATGTACTCATAGCCCCAGATCTGGTCAAGGAGCTGCTCTCTGGTAAATACATGGTTTGGAGACGCAGCAAGGAAGTACAAAAGCTCCAGCTCCTTGGGTGGCATGTCAACTTTCTCGCCCATGTAGGTTACCGAGTAGTTGGTCATATTGATCTCAAGGTCAGGATATCTTACAACCTTGTCATCCGACTCCTGAACCTCCTGAACCTGAGGTTTGTATCTTCTAAGGACAGCTTTGACTCTTGCCACAAGCTCTTTTGAATCAAAGGGCTTCTCCATGTAGTCATCAGCCCCCATCTCAAGGCCAAGGACCTTATCAAATACTTCTCCCTTGGCAGAGAGCATGATCACCGGCACCTGGCTCTTGGTCCTTAGCTCTCTGCAGACCTGATATCCGTCGATGCCTGGAAGCATCAGATCAAGAAGCACCAGGTTTGGCTTAAAGGTGTCAAAGGTGTTGATGGCTGTCTCGCCGTCGTTACAGATCTTGGTCTCAAAGCACTCTTTTACCAGATAAAGAGAGATGAGCTCTGCAATGTTGTTGTCATCATCTACGATTAAAATTTTCTGTTTGCTAACCATTTATACTATTCCCCTCTTACTTTATAAAAGTAACAATTGTAACCCCTGCATCTCCCTCGCCGAACTCGCCCAGCTTAAAGGATTTGACATAGGGTACCCCCTTAAGATATTGATGCACAGCCTGCCTTAAGGCTCCTGTGCCTTTGCCGTGAACGACTCTCACGTTATTAAGATGCGACATGTAAGCATCGTCCAGGTATTTATCCAAAGCAGCGACTGCGTCATCGCTGTTTTTTCCTATAAGATTGATCTCCGTCCTGATGGTCGAAGCCTTGGAGAGGTCCATCTTGCCGCCTCCCGAAGTGTTCCTGCCGTAGAACTTCTTCATGGCAGCCTTGGGATCCTCATCTCCAATGAGCACCAGGTCTCTGATGTTGGCCTTGGTCTTCATGATTCCGCACTGGATAAAGAGATTTCCATCCTTGTCGGGCTTGGATGAGATGGTTCCTTTAAGTCCCATGGACACGATCTTTACGCTCTCGCCAAGCTTGAGCTGAGATTCCTTGAGAATCTGGTGATCTGCCGGCAGCTCTTTCTTCTTAGTGATCGCCTTGTTCTTGTCGGATATCTTCTCGTTGAGCTTCGTCCTTGTCCTCTCAAGGTCCTGCATGGAAGCATTCGGACCGGCTTTTCTGTATACCTTGATGGTCTCGTCGGCGACGTCTTTGGCTTCCTGAAGGATCTGCCTTGCCTGTTCGTGGGCTTCACGCAGAATATCTTCCTTCTGTCTGTCCAGCTTGTCTGTCTTCTGCTCGAGCTGCTTTCTGAGTTCCTCGGCCTCTTTCTTGTACTGCTCTATCTCAAGGCGCTCGTTCTCGATGGTCTTACGGCTCATCTCAAGATCTGCGATAAGATCCTCAAAGCGCTTGTCCTCTGTACTTATCTGCTCGCTGGCTGCCTCGATGATCCTGTCGGGGAGCCCAAGCTTTGAAGAAATGGCAAAGGCATTACTCTTTCCGGGAAGTCCTATCAGCAACCTGTATGTGGGCTTTAGGGACTCAACATCAAACTCGCAGCTTGCATTCTGAACACCCTTTGTGTTGAGGGCATAGACCTTGAGCTCTGAGTAGTGAGTCGTTGCCAGGGTCCTGATCTTCCTCTTGTGAAGGTCATTCAGGATTGAGATGGCAAGAGCCGCACCCTCTGTAGGATCAGTACCCGCACCCAGCTCATCGAAAAGGCACAGGCTGTTCTCATTGGCATTCTCCAAGATAGCAACCGTGTTTGTCATGTGTGATGAGAAGGTTGAAAGAGACTGCTCAATACTCTGCTCATCACCGATGTCCGCGTAAACCTCTTCAAACACCGACAGTTCCGACCTGTCCGCTGCAGGTATCGCAAGCCCCGCCTGTCCCATCAGGGTCAAAAGACCTACCGTCTTTAATGTAACTGTTTTACCGCCGGTATTTGGTCCCGTTATTATCAGCATGTCAAAATCACGGCCGGCATATACGTCGATGGGAACCACCTTGTCTTTTGCAATAAGAGGATGTCTTCCCTTCTTGATATCAAAAATGTGCTGCTCGTTAAATACAGGTGTAATGGCATTTATCTCCAGGGCATAGGAGGCCTTGGCAAAGATAAAGTCAAGATCAGTCATGATCTCGCAGTTGTACCTGATGGCATCAACATGTTCAGCCACTGAAAGGCTGAGCTCCATGAGGATCTTCTCAATCTCTGCGCTCTCCTGAAGTGCCATCTCGCGGATCTTGTTGTTGAGCTCAACAACTGCTGCCGGCTCAATAAAGAGTGTTGACCCCGAGGACGACTGGTCATGAACAAGACCGTTTACCTGGGATTTGTACTCAGCTTTTACCGGTATACAGTATCTATCTCCTCTGACTGTAACCACCGCATCCTGAAGGTAGGTGCGCAGTGAACCATTTATCATTCTGTTCAGCTGCTCGTGAATGCGGTCATTGGCCAGCATCATTCCGCGCCTTATGTGCCTTAGTGCAGGACTTGCATCAGAGCTCATCTCATCTTCAGACACGATACATCTTCTGATCTCTGCTGACACAAAGGTAAGAGGCTCAAGCATCTGGAAGGACTCAGTAAGTGAGTCTCCCTCTTCATCATCTCTTGGCGGTCTTCCGTAGCTCTTTACCCTGTTTACGTTATCAAGGAATGAAGCAAGCCTAAGGAGCGATGCCATATCAAGGGATGATCCGATCTTCAGCGCTTTTAAGATCCCGCCAAACTCCTTGTTATCGCCAAAGTTTACGGATCCTTTTTTGAAGATCCTTGCGATGGCGTCATTAGTCTTTTGCAGGTTCTTTCTGATCTCTTTGATATCAGAAGACGGCTCAAGCTCAAGACAGAGCTTTCTGCCGGGGTCAGATGTTGCGTGTTCTGCCAGTTTTTCAATTATCTTGTCGTACTCAAGTACGTGTAATGCTTTTTTGTTCATTTCTAAAAACCTTGTTTTTCTGCTTGTTTACATAATTGTCCAAATTACAGTTTACCATTTTAAGCGCTCCGTGACTAGAGAGCCAATCTATAATATAATGTATGTAATATTTTGAGCTTGGAAGGTAAAAAGACATGCCTCTTAATCAGGATGAGAAAAAAGAAGTATTGGCGGACACAGGGTTTATCAGTGAAAAGATAAAACAGCGCCCCATAAATAGGAAAAAACTCTTAAGAAGAACAGCCATCACGTTCTTTCTTGCCATAGTATTCGGAATAGTTGCGTGCTTTACGTTCCTGTTCCTGCAGCCGGTCTTCAGTGACAAGCTCTATCCGGAAGCTGAGCCGGAGCCCATCTCCTTCCCGGAGGAGGAGGTTCAGGATGAGCTTACTCCCGAGGAGATGTTTGCAGACGAATTTCAGATAGCGGAGGTCGAAGCCCAGTATCTTGAAGCCAATCAGAAGGATCAGATCGATGAAGCCATCGCTTCCTATGCCTTTTCTGCTTCCGACTATTCAAAAATGATGTACTCTCTTAAGGGCGTTGCCCAGAGCGTAGGCACCAGCATAGTCACAGTGACTGCTGTTTCCAACGACACCAACTGGTTCAGCGAATCCTTTGAGAGCAGCGGATCTGCTTCAGGCGTCATTATCGCCAACAACGGCTCCAGCTACTTTATCGTAGTTCCTTCATCAGCCATAAGCGAAGCCGAGAGTATAAAGGTAACCTTTGTCGATGGCTCCATGGCCAACGCAGAACTGAAACTCGCCGATGACGTAACAGGCCTTAGTGTCATCAGCGTCAGCAGATCGGATCTGACAGAGAACACCAGAAACAAGGTGACAACCTCATTCCTAGGAAGCTCCAACAACGGCACAATGACTGGTCTTCCCGTCATCGCAGTCGGCAGCCCCATTGGAATTCAGGGTTCCATCTCCTACGGTATCATCACTTCCGAGAAGACAACCTTAAACCTTGAAGATTCCTACTACAAGCTCCTGACCACAGACATCTACGGCAGCACCTTGGGAAGCGGAGTACTCGCCAACTTAAACGGCCAGGTTATTGGTATTATCGACATGTCCTACAACACCGAGGATCTGGAGAACCATATCTGTGCCATCGGTATCACAGAGTTAAAGACATTGTTTGAAGATCTCTCAAACGGACGAAACAGAGCATACATGGGTATCCACGGAACCACTATTCCCGCGGACATCTTAGAGCAGCAGAACATCCCTGCCGGCGCTTACATAACAAAGACTGAGCTTGGCTCTCCAGCTATGCAGGCCGGAATCCAGAGTGGAGATATAATAACCGCCATAGACGGCGTCGAAGTCAGTTCCTATGAGCAGTTCATTTCCAAACTTGCGCAGTGCTCACCGGATGATATAATAACTGTTGCAGTAAAAAGACAGGCTCCAAATGATTACATAGAGCTTGACATAGAGGTGACTTTATCAAGTGCCACCCACAATTAATTTATTGTTAGAAATGAGGTTTTTATGAAATTTATCAAGGATCTTAAACCAGGGGACAGAGTTGCTGACATCTATATGTGTAAGCACAAACAGTCAGCCACAACCAAGAATGGAAAGGAGTACTATTCCGTAACCCTGCAGGATAAGACCGGCACAGTAGATGCCAAGATCTGGGAGCCGGGAGGAGCCGGCATCGATGAGTTTGATGATCAGGACTGCATAGATGTCTTTGGCGAAGTTACCAGCTTTAACGGTGCTATCCAGATCAACATCAAGAGAGCCAGAAAGTGCTCCGAGGGAGAATACGACCTTGCCAATTTCCTTCCTGTTTCAAGCAAGGACAACGACGCAATGTATAAAGAGCTTTTGGGGATCATCGCAACTATAGAGAATCCTTATTTAAAAAAGCTTTTGGAAGAATTCTTTGTAAAGGACACAGCCTTTATCGAGAAGTTCCGCAAGTCCAGCGCAGCCAAAACCGTGCACCACGGCTTTATCGGCGGCCTTTTGGAGCACACCCTAAGCGTTACCAAGCTCTGCAACTATATGGCAGGCGCTTATCCTATGCTCAAGAGAGACCTTCTTCTTACAGCAGCCATCTGCCATGATATAGGTAAGACAAAAGAGCTGTCTCTTTTCCCTGTCAACGATTACACCGATGAAGGTCAGTTCCTCGGCCACATCGTCATGGGAGCTATGATGGTTGGAGAAAAAGCCGCCCTCATCGAAGGCTTCCCTGAGCTCTTAAAGCAGGAGCTTCAGCACTGCATAGTTGCTCATCACGGAGAGTTTGAGTATGGCTCACCCAAAAAGCCAGCAATCATGGAAGCCGTAGCCCTAAACCTTGCTGACAACACAGATGCCAAGATGGAGACCTTCACTGAAATCCTGCAGAATATAACCACTCCGGGATGGCAGGGATTCAACAAATTCTTTGAAACAAACATCTTCGAGACAAAGATTGACTGATTACCATTTATAGATTAACAAAAACAACTTTAGTTTTTTGTGTAAAACGACAAAAATTTAAAATATTTAAGAAAAATCTAAAATACCCATTGACGCCCGATAATCCTGTTTAGTAAAATTGCTATAACAGATGCTAGTTAACGCAATTTTTTTAGGAGGATTTGCTATGAAGAAGAAAGTTTTGAGTATTCTATTAGCCGGCTGTATGTCAATGGGTATTCTTGCAGGCTGCTCAACAACAACTGTTGAGGAAGCAGGCGAAGCTACTCCGGCAGAACCGGCAGCAGACACAGCTGCAGCTGAGACCACCTCAGAGTCTTCAACCGAGACCCTTGCAGGTGAAGGTGATCAGACAATCCACGTATTCCTTTACATGCAGGAGCATGAGAAGGAAATCTACCAGCAGCTCATCGATGAGTTCGTTGAAGAGCACAAGGATCAGGTCAAGGAAGTTGTATTCGAAGTTACAACACAGGATGAGTACAACCAGAAGATGATCGCCAACATGACAGCAGGCGATATGCCTGACGTATTCTACGTAGGACCTGCAGCAGTTCGTTCTTATGTAGACAACGGTTACATCCTTCCACTCGACAACTATGTGGACGATGCAACAATCAGCAGTATTTGGGGAACAACTCAGGAAATCTACCGCTATGACGGCAGCGAGATCGGCAAGGGTTCACTCTACGCATTCCCTAAGGATCTTTCATGTTTCGCATTTGCTTACAACCAGGACCTCTTCGATGAGGCAGGTCTTGAATATCCCGATCCTAACAAGCCATACACATACGCAGAGTTCGAGGAAGTATGCAAGGCTCTTACAAAGGACAAGGACGGCGACGGAGAAGTTGATCAGTGGGGCGTTGCCTGTGCAGATCAATGGGGCATGACACCTATTCTTTATTCAAACGGCGTTAAGTTCCTCAACGACGATATGACCAAGGTTAACGTTGCAAATAACCCTCAGCTCACAGAGGCTCTTACATTCTACACAGACCTTACAAAGAACGGCCTTACACCTTCAGTTGAGCAGGATACAGCTCTTGGCGGATACCAGAGATGGCTCGATGGACAGGTTGCTTTCTACGCTTGCGGTACATGGGACGTTGCAGCATTTATGGATGATGCTACATTCCCTTACAAGTGGAACCTTTGCGGATGGCCTGTAGGACCTTCAGGTGACGGAAGATCACACACATGGATGGGATCAGTTGGATACTGCGTATCAGCTACAACAGAGTACCCTGACCTCTGCGCAGAGCTTGTTTCAAAGCTTTCAACAGATGCTGACGGACAGAGAGCAGTTTCAGGTATCTCAACAGGTGCTTCTATCCAGCTTCCTAACATCACAGAGCTTGCATACGGCGAGTTCAAGGATGCTGTAAACAGTGGCAAAGTTCCTTACGCTTCAAACGTAGACGTTATCTTTGGTTACTTCGACGGAAACGACAACTACGCAGCAGCTCTTCAGGAGACAGATTACACATACAACTCAGAGTGGTTCACACCTTTCTGGTCAGGTGTATTCAACATCAAGAACGGCGATATCTCTGTTGAGGATTACTTAAAGCAGGTTGAGCCTGAGATGCAGGAGCTTCTTGACGAGGCTATAGAGCTTCAGAATTCAGCTACAAAGAACGGCTGATAACCCAGTTTAGAACCAAACAGAGCCCCTCTGTATTTTATGCCGAGGGGCTCGTTTTATAAGATTTAGAGGAAAGAGAAAATGGCAAAAACAAAAGTCAAAGTACACAGATCCGCCATGGCAAAAAGAGAAGAGCGCTGGGCATGGCTGTTTATCGCACCTCCCTTTATCGGCTTCATGCTCTTTATGGCGTACCCGATCGTATTCGCCCTGATCGCCAGTACCAGTAAATGGACAGGAATGAATTCTCTCTGGGGAAATATAGTCGGCCTTGGCAACTACATTAAGATCTTCGGCGATTACAAATTCTGGAGATCCATGGGAACAACCATAATCTACATGATTGGTATTCCCATCGGAATGATCCTGGGAATCCTCATCGCCATGGGCCTTAACAGAAAGATTCCGGGCAAAAGAGTTCTTACCACCATGTACTATGTTCCCGTGGTATCTTCACTGGTTGCTGTATCTATTTTGTGGGCATGGGTATTTAACTACGATTACGGTCTTTTAAATGGTATCTACAAAGCTCTCACCGGAATGCACGGTCCCAACTGGCTGGGCGATGAGCACATGGTAAAGATATCCCTCATCATCTTCATGGTATGGAAGGGCCTCGGCGGAACGGTAATCCTATATCTTGCAGGACTTCAGAACATTCCGAGAGACTACTATGAAGCAGCCATGATCGATGGAGCAAACAGCTGGAAGAAGTTCACCAATATCACTCTCCCGCTGTTCTCACCGGTAACCTTCTACGTACTTATCACTTCCCTCATTGGAGGCTTCCAGGTATTCGTAGAAGTTCAGGTCATGACACCAAACGGCGGACCAAACTACAGCTCAGCAACTGTTGTATTCTATCTCTATGAGAAAGCCTTTACCAACGGACAGCTTGGATACGGAAGTGCAGTTGCGGTAATTCTTGCGACCATCATATTCATTATCACGGCCATCAACTTCTGGGGCCAGGATAAATGGGTTAAGACTATAGATTAAGGAGGTGTGACAGATGGCTACAGCAATTTTATCAAAACCAAAGAGCAGCCAAAAAGATTACATGAATGATCGCGTCACATCCCCCAAGGAAAAGACGTTCAACATCATTATCTTTGTACTGCTGTTCTTATTTGCTTTAACAATGGTGTTCCCCCTTGTTTACATGGTGGCAACATCCTTTATGACCAAAAACCAGATCCTCTCAGGAACCCTGACGATCATTCCTGACCCGATCCTTATCGGTAAATACAGCGAGGTTATGAAAAAGGGACAGTTCATAAGCGGTATCATCAACACCATCAAGGTTGAGATCCCCGTGCTCATTATCGGAGGCTTTACTTCATCCCTTGCAGCCTTTGCCTTTGCCAAGATGGAATTCAGGGGTAAAAACGCACTGTTTTTGGCACTTCTTGCAACCATCATGATTCCATTTGCGGTTGTAATGATCCCTCAGTACGTACTCTTTACCAAGCTCCACTGGACCAATTCCCTGGCACCACTTATCATTCCGGGGTGCTTTGGAAACGTCAGCATGATCTTCTTCCTCAGGCAGAACCTCTACAGCATCCCTTCAGACCTTATGGATGCAGCCAAGATTGACGGATGCAACTACTTCGGCATCTACTGGAAGATCTTCCTTCCACTTATGAAAGGCGCTCTTGGTACACAGCTCATGCTCTGGTTCATGGGAATATGGAATGACTACCTTGCTCCAACGATCTTCCTTAGAAGTGAAAAGACCTGGACCCTGCAGGTAGTTATCAGATCCTTTAACCACTACTATGCGATCCAAAGTGATTACGCTCTGATCATGGCAGCATCAGTAATAGCAATGCTTCCAACACTGATACTGTTCTTCCTGTTCCAGAGAGTCATCATCGAGTCAATCGCAATCAGCGGAATCAAGTAAAAGACATAATAAAAGAGGTTAGCGTTTAAGCTAACCTCTTATTCTTTACCTTTATTATGGCAACTCTATAGGGCTGTATGCCATCTTTATGTTTATATCCTGGTTGTAGTTACCAAAGCCTCTTCCGAAGATTGTAAGGCCACCTACATGCTCTGCATTCTCAGGAACTTCGAGCTTAAACTTAAGAGGACTCTTACTTGATATCTTGAACTGATCAATGGTCACATCAGAGATCTGAAGGCCGTCTATAAACGTACCCTTGTGGTTTATAACCAGCATCTTGAGAAGTCCGTACTGATTCCAGTTGGGGAACCACCAGTCGGGAGTAAAGATTCCTTTTACATCTCCGAAGTCTCCGGGGCTCGTCCAGGTTCCAAGAAGAGTTCCGTTTAAGTAAAAATAGATATCCGAAGGCCATACATTATTAACTCCGGGAGCTTCAGAACTCAGCTCCATGGAAATGCAGATCTCGTCAATCCTCTGATTGGCAGGAACAAAGTTAGGGATGGCATATTCGACATATCCCTTGGTGAACCAGAGAATATCAGCTTCATATCTGTCGGGATGAGCAAAGTATCTGGTATCATCCACTTCTCCGATGAGCCTGTTACTGGTTGCAAGACCACAGGTTGGATAAACGTTGTAGTCTGAAAATAGACCAACCTTGATATCCGTTGTGTAGATATTCTCACTCTCAGGCTTATCCTGAAGCTCTATAAGAATCTTGTCCAGATGTACTGAGCATACCTTCTGATTGCCATGGCCTGAAGCCTCAGATGAAACAGTAACAACACCGCATTCTTCCAGCTTCTTGATATGACTTGTAAGCGCGCCGTTGGTGATATTAAGACGGCTTGCAAGCTCGTTCATGTTCATGGCATTTTCATTCAGAAGTATCTTGATTATCTCAACTCGAATATCAGAACCCAGTGCTTTAAAGAGCTCGAGCCCCTCATCAAGCGACTTGATATGTAACATAATACGTACCCACCCTTTTCATATTAGATTAAAATATTATACCTTTATTTTAGTCTAATCTCAACTACACTTGCTGCAGGTATGTTAAGCTTAAGTCCGCCTTCTGTCTTGTAATCCTCAACGTTCTTTTCAACAACCTTCTCAGGATCCTCAAAGGTGTTGTAATCATGCGCATCTGCGCCGCCTACATATTTTGCTTCAACAACTTCAAAGCTCTTCTTCTCAGCAAATACAACATCAAGCTCTTTTGCCTCAGAAGGAGACTGATTGCTGACTGTGATTGTGATGATTCCGTCCTTCTCAGATACAGACTCTGTGAGGTCAGGTACCTTAAAGCCATCCTCAACACCGATCTCTGTAGCTCCTGTGATGCTGCTGCCAAGAAGCTCAGCACCCTGGTGATGACGATACATGTGGAATACATGATAAGTAGGAGTCTTGATCATCTTCTCGCCATCTGTGAGGATAACGGACTGAAGAACGTTGACCATCTGAGCGATGCATGCCATCTTAACTCTGTCGCAGTGCTTGTTGAAGATGTTGAGAGTAATGCCGGCTACAAGGGCATCTCTTACAGTGTTCTGCTGATAGAGGAATCCGGGATTTGTTCCAGGCTCAACCTCAAACCATGTTCCCCACTCATCTACTGCAAGTCCGATATGCTTGTCGGGATCGTACTGGTCGAGTACGTTACAATGTCTTGATACAAGCTCATCCATGAGATAAGCCTTGCTAAGAGTTCTGTAGTAGCACTCATCATCAAACTCTGTTGCGCTTACCTTAGGATCCCAGCCGTAAGGCATGTCATAGTAGTGGAGAGAGATCAGGTCCATAAAGCCGTGCTCGTGTGCAGGTGAATGATCAAAGCAGGTCTTTAAAACCTCCTCTGTCCAGTGATAGTCATCATTGTTTGCACCACAGGCGATCTTCTTGAACTTCTTGTCAGGATTGTACTGACGAAGATAGGTCTGATATCTGCGATAGAGATCTCCATAGTACTGAGGTCTCATGTTTCCGCCGCAGCCCCAGTTCTCATTTCCTACTGCAAAGTAGTCAAGCTTATAAGGCTCGGGATGTCCGTTCTCCTTACGAAGGTCAGCCATGGGAGATACTCCGTCCAAGGTCATGTACTCAACCCACTGGCTCATCTCCTGAACTGTTCCGCTTCCGAGGTTTCCGTTTACATAGGTCTTGCATCCAAGCTGTCTGCAGAGCTCCATGAACTCATCTGTTCCGAAGCTGTTGTCCTCCATAACTCCGCCCCAGTGAGTGTTGATCATTTTCTTTCTCTTTGACTTCTCTCCGATACCGTCCATCCAGTGGTACTCATCTGCAAAGCATCCGCCCGGCCAGCGAAGCACAGGAACCTTCATTTCCTTCAGTGCTTCAACCACGTCTGTTCTCATACCGTTGACATTGGGAATATCCGAATTCTCACCTACATAGAGGCCTTCATAGATACATCTTCCCAGGTGCTCGGAGAAATGTCCGTATACTTCGGGCGCTATCTCTCCCATTTTCTTTGTTTCATTGATCACTAGTTTTGCCATATCTTACTCCCCATATTGAATGATTATTGTCACCTGCTGCGCTGATGCAGAAGGTGTTGTTTCCTGCTTCATCTGTCATTTCCACCATAACTCCTTTATAGGTTACATCCCCGGATTTTATGGTGATAAAGTTAGTACCCTCTTTTACCTCATAGGTTCCTGTTATTCCGCCCGTGATATTTCCATCTGCAAACTTGCACTCTACAGGCTCATTTACCAGGTTGTTCACTTCAAGGCCATGGTCGACCACGTAGAAAGTACCCTGAATGTCTTTTGTCTTATAGCCCTCTTCCGATAGGGATTCACCGTTTGTGGCAAACGGGAAAACACAGGGCCAGCCATCCTCATTCATGGCCATCTGATGGACTCTTACTGAATGGAACTCCCCGTTGTTCTTAAATCTCTGATGATAGACGATGTATAATTTACCGTCTGCTCCCTCAAAGGTGGACTGTCCTCCGGGCGCCATATATGTGACGTTAAGGCTTGGAAGCGTGTAATTACCCATGAGCTTAACGCCGTAATCAGCGTAGGAATCAAGATCTCCCTTGATACCAAGGCTGTTTCCCGTAGCATCCACATAAGGTCCGTCAGGGTTCTCCGACCTCAGGACTCTTATCTGATATCCGCCGTCTGTCTGGAGATTACCATAGGACAGGAACAGATAGTAGTAGCCTGTAGCCTTGTCGTAATGGATGTATGGGCCTTCTATTGAATGATGGAATCCGCCGATAAGTCTTTTACCAAAGTATGCATCTACTTCATTCTCGTCATCTGTGACGGGATGGATCGGCTCGCCGGTTTCCTGATCGAGCTCTAAGATAAAGATACCGCCTGACCAGGAGCCGTATACCATCCAGAGCCTGTCATCTGCGTCATAAAACATTGCAGGATCGATGGCGTTTGGCCAGAGCTGATTGTTATAAGCACCGCCCGATACATAGCGGTTTCTTGTGGCTACATCCTCTCCCATTATCTCACAAAAGTTAGTCAGATTCAGGTCAGATTTTGCGAATCCTGAGTAAATTATTGTTTTTTCGTAGTGGTAAGGACCTCCGATATTATCAGAAGTTGCCAGTACGATATTTGACTTTATATAAGAAGAAGTGGTGCAGAAGTACATCCAGTACTTGCCGGTCTTCTTGTTGTAGATAACGCTTGGAGCCCAGACTGAATAACTATTCTGCTCGTTCTTACCCACAAAAGAAAAGGCATCAAAAGGCTCGGTCAGCAGGTTGTCATAGATCTTGTTGCTGCCGTTCACCCCATCAGCCCAGGTATCCCACTTTATCAGATCCGAAGAAGTAGCTGCTGTCATGTGGGTTCCGTAGCAGTAATATGTGCCGTCATCTGCCACAATGACCTGGGGATCGTGAAGAGATGCCCCCGAGTTAACGGATCCCTTTGCTATTTCCTCCATACTCGCCTCCTGAGGAAGAACTGAGCTCTTTGCCCCCGAAGGCGCCGAGCATCCGCTTCCAAGAGCAGCAAGGACGAAGCTCATCCCTGCTGCGATAAATCTCATGCATTTCCTTTTCATCATTTATCTCCCCGGTTAAAAGAGAAAACCGGCCTTCCCTCTTCGTCCCAGACAACCGGCATAAGTCTTGCGTGCCTGTTGGGGTTGTAGAGAGGATCTCCCGTTATGGTCTCTTCATTTCTTGCATGGTATACACAGATGTCCTGTCCGTGCTCGTCCACTGTAAAGCTGTTGTGCCCAGGTCCGTAGATGCCAAGTTTCTCATCAGACTCAAGAACCGGATATCTCTCCTTTGTCCAGCTCTTAGGATCAAGAAGGTCGCTGTCTTCATCAGCAGTCAGCATTCCCATACAGTAGGGCTTGCCCGTCTCACTGGCAGAATAGGTTAAAAAGATCTTTCCGCCGTGCTTAATGACTGAAGGGCCTTCGTTTACCCAGTAGCCCACTCTCTCCCAGTCATAATCAGGGGTTGTCAGCATCACCTGGACCGTTGCAAGCTTCCATGGGCTCTCCATCCTGGCTATATAGAGGTTGCTGATCTGTCTTCCGACTCCTACCTTCTCTGCCCAGACATAGTACCTTTCGCCCTTGTTCTCGAACACTGTACCATCAAGAGAGAAGGCTTTAAAAGAGAACTCGTCTGCGTCAGCTCTCTGGATCTTGCCAAGCTCTGTCCAGGTTCCGGTGATCGGGTCAGCATCCTTACACTGAAGAACATAAGGCCTGATCTCCCAGATGTTATCCTTATCTCCTCCTGCATAGTAGATGTACCATGCGCCGTCAAGGTAGTGCAGCTCAGGAGCCCAGATATGTATGCTCATAGGACCTGACTCATGCTTGTGCCAGATCTCTGTCTCTTCTGCATCTGCGAGACCTGCGAGAGTATCGGATTTCCTCAGGGCAATCCTGTCATATTCCGGAACAGAAGCTGTGAAATAATAAGTCCCGTCTGTGTGTCTGTAAACATAGGGGTCAGCCCTCTGAAGTATCCATGGTTCGTTATATTTTAGCTGTTTTTCCGCTGTCATTTGTCCAATTTCTCCTAATACACCTTGTTATTATCAATTCTAAAATGCGAGAAATATGAAGTCAACGATTATTTTAGATTTTAATGAATTATTTTAGATATTCTAAGGATTTTCACAAAAAAAATCCTGCTTTTTGTGCATATTTGCTCAAACAAGCAGGAGTTTTAGTTTTACCTAAAGATATTTAATTTGTTTCACATCAGAGTTTACTGATAAATCTCTCCAGTCTCTCCATGGCAGCCTTGAGATTTTCAAGTGAATATGCGTAGGAAACTCTTATGTAACCCTCTCCGCAGTCACCAAAGGCTGTACCCGGAACAACAGCGAGCTTCTCTTCCTTAAGAAGTCTTGTACAGAACTCATCACTGGTCATTCCAAACTTCTTGATGCAAGGGAACACATAAAATGCGCCGTAGGGCTCAAAGCACGGAAGCCCGATCCTCTCAAACTCACTAAGAAGGAATCTCCTCCTGTGGTTGTACTGCTCCTTCATCATAAGAACGTCGTCATCGCCGTTCCTTAAGGCCTCAACAGCAGCATACTGGCTGGTTGTAGGCGCGCACATGATGGCGAACTGGTGGATCTTGACCATCTGCTCCATAATGGCCTGTGGTCCGCAGGCATATCCAAGTCTCCAGCCTGTCATGGCATAGGCCTTGGAGAAGCCGTTAATAAGGATGGTTCTCTCCTTCATTCCCGGGAGAGATACGATGGATACGTGCTTGCCACTGTAGGTGAGCTCTCCGTAGATCTCGTCGGATATGACATAGAGGTCTTTTTCTATAACGACCTTGGCAATAGCTTCGAGGTCTTCCTTCTCCATGATGGCTCCGGTTGGGTTGTTGGGGAACGGAAGAACCAGGATCTTGGTCTTGTCCGTAACCTTATCAAGCACTTCCTGAGCTGTTAATCTGAACTGATTCTCTTCCTTGAGCTCAATGATAACAGGAACAGCATCTGCCAGAATTGCACAGGGCTCGTAGGATACGTAGCTGGGCTGCGGGATCAAAACTTCGTCTCCCTCATCAACCATTGCGCGTAGAGCAAGGTCGATAGCCTCAGATCCTCCTACCGTAACGAATATTTCTTTTATCGGGTCGTAGCTTACGCCCTGAGTCCTCTGAATGTAATTGGAGATCTCGGTCCTGAGCTCTTTAAGTCCTGAATTGGATGTATAGAAGGTACGTCCCTTCTCCAGGGAGTAGATACCCTCATCTCTTATATGCCAGGGAGTATCAAAGTCCGGCTCACCAACACCCAGAGAAATAGCGCCTTCAGTCTCAAGGACAATATCAAAGAACTTTCTGATACCCGATGGCTTTATATCTACTACTTTCTTTCCGATTGGGTTTCTCATGGCGATACTATCTCCCTTGTGTCTTCATATTTCTTTGCAAGAATTGTTCCATGGTCCTTGTATTTCTTTAAAATAAAGTGGGTTGCTGTGCTAAGAACGGTATCAAGTGTAGAGAGCTTGTTGCTTACAAAGCTTGCTACCTCCTGAAGGGTCTTGCCCTCAAGGATGACCATGAGATCAAAGCCTCCGCTCATAAGGTATACGCTGGTAACCTCCGGGTACTTGTAGATTCTCTCGGCAATGCTGTCAAAGCCAAGGCCCCTCTGAGGTGTAACCTTAACCTCAATAAGCGCATTAACCTTCTCAATATCGGTCTTGGACCAGTCTATCATTGTGTGATATCCGCAGATGATACCCTCTTCCTCAAGGTTCTTAAGTTCATTGGCTACAAGAAGCTCGTCCGCTCCCAAAAGGACGCTGAGTTCATGTACATCTATACGGCTGTTTTTCTCAATAATACCTAGAATTTCTTCTCTTGTACTCATCTTTATCATTCTCCCCTTCTGATTTATTTACTATAATACCACTAATTCCGTCATAAGACCTTATGTATCTCATCTGCCTGAGGAGATTCGAGAAATCTCTTTTCATCTCCGTTTACTATTATCTTATCGTTTCCTTCCTTAAGAGCTCCTATCACCGCCGCAGGAATTCCTTCATCCTCCAGCTTTTTCACAAGGCCTTTTCCATCGCCTGTTGCTATTAAAAGAGCTCCACCCGATGTGAGCTGATACGGGTTTAATTCAAAGAACTCGCAGATCTCAATACTTTCCTGTCTTACGGGAATCTTCCTGAGGTCTACCTCTAGTCCGCAGCCTGCCTTTTCAGACATCTCCCAGAGAGAAGCATAAATTCCCCCCGATGAAACATCATGTATGGCTCTGACTCCGGACTTCACGGCGACTGCAGCCTCCGCTCGAATATCTAAAAGCGCTCTGAAGCGCTCTGCTTCTTCTATAAAAGGTACCGGGTATCTGGATGAAAGTTCGTCCTTTTTCTCCAAGGCCAGCATTGATGTGCCCTCAAGGGCAATCCATTTGGTGACAACAAGGTCATCCCCGGCCAAAGGCTTTGCATCGATGAGAGGACTCTCTGACCTTCCCGCCACAGCAACAGCAGTTACAAGTGCTTTGTTTACTGCCTCTGTCACCTCAGTGTGTCCGCCGGTATAGGGAACATCGAACATCTTAGCCGCAGCTATCGCGCCTCTCACAATGTCTTTTACCATCTGCTCCTCTGCATCTGCAGGAAGCATTACGGATAACGACACATGGTCAGGAGTTATGCCCTGGGAGAAAAGACCTATAAGCGCCTTGGCAACTGCGTAAAATCCGGGATCTCTTGTGTCTGCCGTAACGCTCGATACTGTGCTGAAGGCCTCTTTATTTGCAGAAAAAGCGCAGTCTGACCCTACAGCTGCGCTTTTAACATCTTTATATTCTGTTCTAAGTAGCTTTAAAACCGAGCGCTTCAAAGCGTTCTCAGTTATCTTACCAATTCTCATACACTCTCCGGCGCCGGTTAGTTTGTCTGGATGGCCTCTGCATCGCCCTCAGGCTGCTGTGCAGCTTCTTCCTGGGCTCTGAGCTGCTCATTGGCTGCGTTTACGGCATCGGCTGCTGCCTGGTTAGCTGCCTCTGCGCCTTCTGTTCCTGCTGCATTTCTTGCTGCTGCAAGAGCACCGGCAACTGCCTTGACTGTGCCAACATCCCTTGTTGCTATTGCTGTCTGAAGCTGTGACATAGCTGCTTCATCCGCTCCGGCTGTTCCCACGGTAATGATCTTGGGAACCATCTTGTAATTGCTGGAATTAACGACTTCCTTGGTGGTCTCGCCGTTCTCTGTAACGATCTTCCAGAGCTGAGCCTTGTAGCCAAGGTGAGCTGACTGTGTGCCAACATATCCGACACCCTGGGAAGGGTCGGTCACGAACTCATCCGCAGAAGCAGGAGTTGTCTCAAGAACCTCACTCTCATAGGAAACCTTTCTTCCTGAAGGTCTTGTCTCAACGCCGTATATGGTAAATGTAATGTGCTTGTCTGATGTAGTGTATCCTTCTATATAGATAGGATGGTCTGTGCTGTTAACAAACTTGAAGTTCTTGCCTCCGGACTCAGCAATGGCTGCATCAGCAGAGGGTGAAACATAAGTTACGATCATGGAATGGTTGTGTCTCTCTGTTACTTCCAGCTCTGAAAGAAGAACCGCGTTGTAAAGAGTTGTTGAAACCTGGCAGATACCACCTCCGATACTCTCAACAACAAGGCCGTTTAAATATGAACCTGCAGGGAAGTATCCGTTTGCCTCTGTGAAAGGAGTTATGGTATCAAGAACAGAGAACTCCTCTCCGGGATAGATAGTTGATCCGTTAATCAGTCTGCATCCATTGGCAACGTTGGCACTTCTTGATGCTCCTGATGTCTTGTAGCTGGTAGTGAAGGTTCCCAGAACATCTCTTACCAAAGAGAGCTCTTCTTCGCTGCCCTGAGGCTCATCGGCCTTAACAGAGAGCTGGATGACATTGTTGTCACCACCGAGCTTGTTCTGAATAAAGTCTTCTATTATAGATACTGACTCAGGACGATCCACAAGATATCCTGTCTGTCCGTCGGATACCTGGAATCCGTTTTCTGTCTTGGTCAGTGTGTAATTGATCTTTTCCTGATCAAAGGCATCTCCGCATTCATTAACAATGCCTTCTATAATGTCTTTTTCATAGCCGTATTCAATATCAAAGATCTTGTTCTGATGCTGAAGATCCTTAAGCGCTTTGTATCTCTGGATGATATTGCCCTGATGTCCCAGTGAATATGCATCCTCAACCACTGAAGTGTTGCTCCAGTAAAGGCCGATATCCTGGCCGGTGAGCTGTCTCTCTTTTCCCTCGCCGACATGGAGAGTCAGAGTCTGCCCCGATACCTGATCAACATATGCAGTTACTGCACTTTCTGCCTCGTTTACGCTCATTCCGGACACGTCAACCGGTCCTATGAACACACCCTTTGCGATTTGTCTGCCATCAGAAGCATAGGCAACTGTCTGAGGCATCAAGACCATCAGTAGAACCGCAATTCCAATGGCCCCAAAAAATTTTTTCATAATACTTCCTCTGTGATATTATGTAAATGTAATCACCACGTTTTTACTGAAAGGATATTATAGATGAAATTCCCCTTTTTAGCAAGCTTCATACTCCTGTGTATCGTCATGAATCTTCTCATGCGCAGAACCTCAAGAAAGACGGAAGAGCAGGAGGCAAGCTTCTGGGAAAAAGAGCTGCAGTCTAATAATGTAAGAAAAAAAAGTCTAGAGAATCTGGAATACATCCACATTCCCTTCGACCTTCTTCCCTTCGGCACTGCCGGCGATGACAAAACTCTTCAGGACGCGGAAAATGAACTTACCGCCCTCAAGGATGAAAAGATTGTCAATCTCACCGGAATCAGCAACACCGATCTTAAACTTGAATATGGTACAGCCAACATAACTCCCCTTACTCAGTACGACCAGAACTACACAGCCCTGGTATGCTCACTGCAGAAGTGGGGTCAGGCTCTTTATGACCTCGGCAGATTTGAAGATGCTGCAAAGGTCCTTGAATTTGCTGTAAAAACCCGCTCGGATATCACAGCGACCTACAGGCTTCTCATAGATCTCTACAAGACAAAGCTTGGTCTTAACGAAGAAGAGATCCAAAGAAAGCTCGATGGTCTTGTTCCCATTGCCAAAAATCTCAACTCTCTAAGCCGTCAGACAATCCTTAAACTCCTTCAGCCGGCAGAGAGCGAATAAATCTGTTAAAGGCTTCCTGGCCTTCAGGAGTGCGCTTATATACGCCGGCGTCCTCCAGAACATGCATGAAGACCTCTCCGATCTCGTTCTGAATTATCTCATCTATATTGGATTCATCAATCTTCTCGTACTTTGTCTTAAAAGCATCCACCCAGTCAGCGTGCTTTTCAAGGACTTCGTTTGCACGAAGGTCTGCACCGGAGAGCATAGCCTCTTTAAGCTCTGCCATCTCACCTTTAAGTCTTGCAGGAAGAACAGCAAGTCCCATAACCTCGATAAGTCCAATGTTCTCCTTCTTGATGTGATGGAGCTCAGCGTGTGGATGATATACGCCAAGAGGATGTTCCTCTGTTGTTATATTGTTCCTCAGAACCAGGTCAAGCTCGAAGTTTTCTCCGCGCTTTCTGGCTATAGGAGTAATAGTATTATGAGGAGTTCCGTCAGTCTCGGCAAATACAAATGCCGCTTCATCAGTGTATCCTCTCCACTTTTCAAGGATCACATCCGCAAGAGCGATTATCCTCTCATAGTCGGGAGAAGAGAGCCTTATTACCGACATAGGCCACTTAACCACTCCGCTCTGTACATCCTCAAATCCTTTTACGGTAAAAGACCTTTCCACAGGAGCCTTAGCCATTGCAAAGGTGTAGTGTCCGCCCTGGAAATGGTCGTGGCTTAAGATAGAACCTCCAACTATCGGGAGATCTGCGTTTGATCCAACAAAGTAATGAGGGAACTGCTTAACAAAATCAAAGAGCTTGCAGAAGGTACCGTGCTCAATCTTCATAGGAATATGCTTCGAATTAAACACGATGCAGTGCTCATTGTAATAAACATAAGGCGAATACTGGAATCCCCACTTGGAATCCTGTATGGTTACAGGGATTATCCTGTGGTTCTCTCTTGCAGGGTGATCTACCCTTCCTGAGTATCCCTCATTCTCCCAGCACAGCTGACACTTGGGATATCCGCTCTGCTTGGCATTTCTTGCAGCAGCAATGGCCTTTGGATCCTTCTCGGGCTTGGAGAGGTTGATGGTTATATCAAGATCACCGTACTCAGTGGGTGCAATCCACTTCATATCCTTGGCAATCCTGTAGCGTCTTATATAATCGGTATTCTTGGAGAAGTTGTAGTAGTAGTTTGTTGCTTCTTCAGGACTCTTTTCATAAAGGCTGTTAAACTTAGCAATAACAGCGCTTGGTCTCTCTGTTAAAAGACCCATAAGCTTTGTGTCAAACAGATCTCTAAAGACAACACTGTCGTTTTCTATAAGACCTTTCTCTGCAGCAAAGTCATCAAGCTCCTTTAAAGTAGCCTCAAGGTAAGCTGCAAGGTCTTTTTCATCAAGAGAGATCTCTCTTGAAAGGGCCTCGATATCAGAAATCTCATATTCAGCAGCATCAAGTCCCAGGGCAATAAGCAGGGAATTTACCGAATAGATGATATCTTCTTTTTCTATAAGTTTTGTTGCAAGTGCATACGCAACAAGTTTATTAACTGCTTCCATTTCCAATTCTCTCCTTAAATAACCTCAGGGCCTCCGCCGATCTCTACTGTATAGAAGGTCGCATCATAGCCGATTTTCTTCTTGTAGTTCTCGCCTACAGTCTTCTTAAAGTTCTCAATAGCCTCGTCCTTGACGATAGAAACAGTGCAGCCACCAAAACCGCCACCTGTCATACGTGAGCCGATAACGCCCGGAATCTTCCATGCTTCCTCAGCGAGTGTATCAAGCTCAACGCCTGTAACATCATAGTCATCTCTGAGAGACTCGTGTGACTGTCTCATAAGCTCTCCGAAGTGGTTTATATCGCCTGCCTTAAGAGCCTTAACAGCCTCGATTGTGCGCTGGTTCTCGTATACAGCGTGCTTTGCCTTCTTCTGCATGTCAGGGTCAGTAAGAAGATGCTTGTTAGCCTCAAACTCCTCGATGGAGAGATCACCCAGAGTCTTGATATCAAGGCTCTTCTGAAGAATTGCAAGAGCCGCCTCGCAGGTGCTTCTTCTTGCGTTGTACTGAGAATCTGTGAGTTTGTGCTTCTTGTTGGTGTTGGCGATTATGATCTTGGCACCCTCAAGTGCAATCGGTGCATATTCAAAAGACAGATCGGCAGTATCGAGGAAAATGGCGTTATTCTCTTTTCCCATAGCTGCAGCAAACTGATCCATGATTCCGCAGTTACAGCCGTTGAAGTTGTTCTCTGAGTACTGTCCGATAAGTGCTATATCCTGGTTGGAAACATCAAAGCCGTAGAGATCTCTTAAGATAAATCCTGTGAGAACCTCTAAGGAAGCTGATGATGAAAGGCCTGAACCATTGGGGATATTTCCGTAGATAACCATGTCGAAGCCGGTATCAAGGTTCATTCCTCTCTTGGCAAAAGCCCATACAACTCCCTTGGGATAGTTGGTCCAGCCTGCCTCATCAGAAGGCTTAAGATCGTCAAGGCTTGTCTCAACAACACCGCGCTTATCCTGGTTTACGGAATAGAATCTGATCTTGTTGTCATCTCTCTTTACAGCTGCGCCATAAGTACCGATGGTAAGTGCGCAGGGGAAAACATGTCCTCCGTTGTAATCTGTGTGCTCGCCGATAAGATTGACTCTGCCCGGTGCAAAATAAGCCTTTACCTTGTCATTCTTACCGAAAACCTTCTCAAAGTTTTCAAGGACTGCTTTCTTCATCTCCTGATCGATCATAGTAACCTCCTGTTTATAATTAACTAAATAGCGTTTTCTTGTGAGTTAATAATACCCTTTAGCGCTATCTTTTTCCATACCACATTGTTTGCACAACCTGTCAAAATGTTAAAAAAAGCCCCGCGACCTAAAAGTCGCAGGGCTCTTGTTATATATTCCGTATTAGTTCTTGGCTGCCTCGATAAGCTTGTCCTTGAGCTGATTCTCGATCTGAGCAAGCTCAGCCTCAGCTTCACGACGCTTTGCCTTACCTTCGGTCTGGATCTTAAGAACCTCATCAAGTGTTGAGATAAGGGACTCATTGGTGTGCTTAAGAGTCTCGATATCAACAATTCCTCTCTCAGCCTCTTTAGCGCTCTCGATTGTAGCAACCTTAAGAGCATCAGCATTCTTTCTAAGAAGGTTGTTGGTCATATCGTTAACTTCTCTCTCTGCTCTTGCTGCCTGAGTAGCGTGCTCGATACCCATAGCGATAACCATCTGGTTCTTCCAAAGAGGAATGGTATTTACGATCGTTGACTGGATCTTCTCAGCCATCATGGTGTCTGAAGACTGTACCATACGGATCTGAGGACCTGTCTGCATTGCGATTGTTCTTGTAAGCTCAAGATCATAGAGCTTCTTCTCGAATCTGTCGCACTTATTTGCGAAGTCCTTAGCAGCCTCTGCATCCTCAGGAAGTCCTGACTGCTCAGCCTTTTTCTGGAGTTCTACAAGAGTTGTGTTTCTCTCTTCCTCAAGTCTCTTCTTACCTGCAAGGATGTACATTGTAAGCTCCTTGTAGTAGTTGAGGTTGAGGTCATACATCTTATCAAGAACATCTACGTCCTTAAGAAGTGTAACCTGGTGCTTCTCAAGCTCATTAGCTATGGTCTGAACGTTAACTTCAGCCTTGGCATATTTAGCCTTCATGCCTTCAAACTTGTTGGCACTCTTCTTGAAAAGAGCTCTAAGACCCTTCTCATCTTCTTCAATTTCAAAGCCCTTGAGCTCTGTAACAAGATCTGTGATCATGTTACCAACTTCGCCCATGTCCTTGGTTCTTACATTCTCAATTGCCTTCTCGGAGAAGTCTGCAAGCTTCTTCTGTGTTCCTACACCGTAGTTCATAACGCCTGTGGTGTTGGAAATATCAATCTGTTTACTGAACTCATCAACCTGCTTGAGCTCTTCAGCTGTGAGCTGTGCCTCAAGTGCGATGTTTCCGTTTGTCTTCTCTGCCTCGGGTGCTGCCTGTGCTGCTGCAGCTGCAGGCGCTTCTGCCGCCTGAGCCTCTGCTCCAAAACTAAGTGATGGTGCAGCAGGTGCTGCTCCGAATTCTAACTCTGCTCCCATATCGTCCTCCTAAAAACTATATTCATTATAAATTAGTTACTGTTTATTCCGGTCTTGTCTGCGCCTGTGCGCCGCCCTGGGCCTGAACCTGCGCCTGTGCCTGTGATGCTCCGGCACTCATTCCCATGACCTGTGCTCCGATTCCCTGGCTCTCGTTTGTAAGTCCGTCCTGAGCCATCATGGTCTTCATAACTGAAATGTCAGATGAAATATCCCATGCCATATCCTGGAAAAGGCTGTCCAGCAGGTTTTCAAAGGCCATGTTGATGGTATCGATAGCTGCATCAATCTCAAGCTTGGTCTGAGTGATGTTGTTTCCAACCTCAGGCTCTTTATCCAGCTCCACGTAAGCGTTGAGGAGCTTCTTGGTGGTGGGCAGGTAGTAGCTCATAAGCTTATGAAGCTCATCCGCGCTGGATGGATCTTTTTTGACCTGAGCAAAGATCCTGTTCATTATCTCTTCAAGCCTGTAAAGCTTGGTTGAAAGCTCTTCTGTATCCGGGATCTTGTCGTTTATGTTTCTGACGAAGGTAATGTATTCCTTACCTTCCTCAAGGATTGCGATTGCCTCCTCAGGGAGCTTCGCATATTCGGCGTTCCTTGCCTTTAGCTGTTCCATCTCAGCCTTCTTCTGCTCGGCTGTTCTCTGCTCTCTGGCAATTCTGTCCTGCTCGGCTCCAAGGTACTGCTCGTAAGCTCTGTCGGTTACCATGCAGACCTTCTCAGTGGAATCAAGCCTTGCTCTTGGAAGAAATCCAAGCTTGATCATACCCTTGATATCCTTAAGCACATCCTTGTCTCTCTTCAGTGCTACCTTGGCGAGATCAGCTATGTTAAAGTACTCTGCCTCTCCCAGAATATTGCCGTACTGATAATACTTCTTGGCAAGGTCGTACTTCTTCATTCCTCTGAAGAACCCGAATGCACAACCTGCAGTAATAATGCCTGTTGCAATCGATCCCCCGATTGATCCTGTAATCAGCGCTCCCAGAAAACTCATGAAGATGAAGGAGCCGATAGCACCTGTGAATGCCATCTGCGGAACTCCCAGGTATCTGCTGATATGTTTCTGGAAGAACGGAATGATCCTGGGCTTAGCCTTAGCTGCTCTCTGAGCAGTGGAGCCCATCTGACTTGAGTAGTTTACTCGTCTCTCGATGTTGACGGACTTGATAGCCCTTGCCACATCTGCATGGAGCGTGCTGTAATCATTTCTGTCAATGGCGCTGGAAACACTGTCCAATATTTGATTTCCTGCTTGTAAAAATTCCTGTATATCTTTACCCAAAACAAAATTCCTTTCACATTTTGATGGATAATACCAAAATGCACCTTTCATTGTACAGTAAAACTGCGGAAAACACAATTGCCCCCTCTTGAAAAGCTCACAATTTGCATATTACAATTAAGCTATGGAAAAAGCATATAAACTACTATTTAACACAGAAGAATCAGATGACCTTTACGTATATTGCTGCGGACTCTCAAAGACTTTGCCCGGACACAGCTTCGGGCCTGCTCTTAAGCCGCATTTCATGATCCACTACTGCCTAAGCGGAAAGGGCAAGTTCCAGATCGGAGGTAAGACCTATCCCCTTAAGGAAGGATATGGCTTTTTGATCGTTCCGGACGAGCTTGCATACTACGTCTCAGATGAAAAAGACCCATGGACCTATGCCTGGGTCGGTTTTGGCGGAAAAAGAGCAGAGGCGATAGTCTCCCAGCTGGGTCTTTCGGTCAACCAGCCGGTCTTTAAGAGCACAGCCTCCAAGGATATCTATGACCTGGTAAAAGACATGATGGACCACAACACCTTCAGTGTAGAGGACGTACTTCGAAGAAACGGCCTTCTCTCCATGTTCCTCTCCGTCATAGCATCCGGCATCAGCGTTACGGCAAAGAGCGACTCCGGAAGCGCCAACGACTACGTTACCAAGGCACAGGCCTACATTCGCAGCAACTACTGTAACCCCATCAAGGTCTCGGATATTGCTAATTATGTCTGCATCAACAGGAGCTATCTGTACACTCTTTTTGAAAAGAGCCTTGGGATATCCCCTCAGCAGTACCTGACCAGCTACCGAATAGCCAAGGCCGTAGAACTGCTGCAGCTTACAAAGCTCCCCATAGAGTCCATCGCCATCTCCTGCGGATATTCTGATCCACTGGTCTTTTCAAAGGCCTTCCGCCAGGAAAAGAAGTTATCGCCCTCCCAGTACAGGAAATCCCTGCCAAAGAGCGATACACAGGCAGCCAGCAAGGAGCACCTGTTGCAGGTAGAAAAACTCATCGAAGAAAGGCACCTTGAATCCAACGATCCGAATTAATCAAAAAAGCCCTCCACTTCTATGGTGGAGGGCCTTCTTATTTCTGATGATCTTATTTAACTTCAATCTGAAGCTTGTCCAGATGCCAAACTTCGTCAACGTATTCCTGGATGGTTCTGTCTGATGAGAACTTACCGCAGCAAGCTGTGTTCATCAGTGCCATCTTAGCCCAGCGCTTCTTGTCTGCATAGGCGTCAGTTATCTTTCTCTGAGCCTCGAGGTATGCCTCGAAGTCTTTAAGAATGAAGTACTGGTCCGCCTTGTTGGAGTTGATGGTGTTGAGCAGGCAGTTATAGAGCGGTCTGAAGAGCTCTCTGTCCTCTGAGAATGTACCGTCAACAAGCTTGTCCAGAACAGATTTAACGTTAGGATTGCTGTTGTAGATATCCATCGGATTGTATCCGCCGTTTCTCTCATAGTCCATAACTTCCTGAGAAGTAAGACCGAAGATAACCGCGTTCTCTTCACCGACTTCGTTAACGATCTCAACATTAGCTCCGTCCATGGTTCCAAGAGTTACTGCTCCGTTGAGCATCATCTTCATGTTACCGGTTCCGGAAGCTTCCTTACTTGCTGTAGAGATCTGCTCTGATACATCAGCTGCAGCAAAGATAAGCTCTGCGTTAGATACCTTGTAATCCTCGATGAATACAACCTTGAGCCTACCCTTGATATCGGGATCGTTGTTTACAACATCAGCTACTGAGTTGATAAGCTTGATTGTAAGCTTGGCTGTAAGGTATCCGGCTGCTGCCTTTGCTCCGAAGATATAGGTCTTAGGATAGAAATCCTTGCCCGGATGAGCCTTGATATCGTTATACTTGTGGATTACCTGAAGTATGTTAAGGAGCTGTCTCTTGTACTCGTGAAGTCTCTTTACCTGCACATCAAAGATTGACTTAGGATCAACTACTACACCGTTGTGCTCCTTGATGTAAGCTGCAAGGCGCTTCTTGTTCTGGTACTTGATGTCCATGAACTCCTCGAGAGCCTTCTTGTCATCAACAAAGGCCTTTAACTTATCCATCTCTGACAGGTCTGTGATCCAGCCATCACCGATCTTCTCTGTAACCCAGTCAGCAAGGAGAGGATTAGCATGTAAGAGGAATCTTCTCTGAGTGATACCGTTGGTCTTGTTGTTGAACTTCTCGGGCATCATCTCGTAGAAGTCCTTGAGCTCTCTCTTTTCAAGGATCTCAGTGTGAAGCTTGGCAACGCCGTTTACCGAATGACCGCCGACAATGGCAAGGTGAGCCATCTTAACCTGGTTGTCATAGAGGATAGCCATGCTTCTGATCTTGGCCTGAACGTCAATGCCCGCACTATTTGTGTACTGACGCATGATCTGGTCAACAAATCTTCTGTTGATCTCATCTACTATCTGATAGATTCTGGGAAGAAGTCTCTGGAAAAGATCTACCGGCCACTTCTCAAGAGCTTCTGCCATGATGGTGTGGTTTGTGTAGCAGCAGGTCTTTATGGTTACTTCCCATGCCTCATCCCATGAGAGGTAGTATTCATCCATAAGAAGTCTCATAAGCTCTGCAACAGCCACTGTCGGGTGAGTGTCGTTGAGCTGGAATACTGCCTTCTCGTAGAACTTTCTGATGTCGTCATGAGACTTTAAATATCTCTTAATTGCAGTCTGAACAGACGCAGAGATAAAGAAATACTGCTGCTTAAGTCTTAGCTCTTTTCCTGCAATATGATTATCGTTGGGGTAGAGGACTTCGCAGAGCTGACTTGCAAGATTCTCCTGCTCTACAGCCTTCTGATAGTCGCCCTTATCAAAGGAATCAAGCTGGAAACACTGAACAGGCTCTGCATCCCAGATTCTAAGTGTATTTACAACACCGTTTCCATATCCCACGATAGGAAGATCGTAAGGAACAGCCTTAACAACCTGATATCCCTCCTGAGTAAAGACAGTTCTGCCTCTCTCGTCGGTATGCATATTCACATATCCGCCAAACTTAACTTCCTTGGCATACTCGCTTCTTCTGAGCTCGAAGGGATTTCCGTTCTCAAGCCAGTTATCGGGAGCCTCTATCTGATAGCCATCCCTTATCTTCTGGCGGAACATACCGTATTTATAGCGGATTCCACAGCCGTAAGCCATGTATCCCAAGGTGGAGAGGGAATCCAAAAAGCACGCTGCCAGTCTTCCAAGGCCGCCGTTTCCAAGGGCAGGATCGGGTTCCTGGTCCTCCACAAGGTTTACATCTATTCCAAGTTCGTCAAGCGCTTCTTTGACAGGCTTGTAAGCCTGAAGGTTAATAAGATTGTTACCAAATGCCCTTCCCATCAAAAACTCCATGGACATATAATAAACAATCTTCGGATCCTGCTCGGCTGCTGCCTTCTGAGTAGTCATCCAGTGGTCTACTATGGCATCCTTAATGGCATACGCAGAAGCCTGATAGAGCTCCTGAGGTGTAGCCTCATCCATAGTCTTTCTGTAAAGGGTCTTTACGTTGTATAGGACACTTCTCTTGAAAAGATCCTTGTCAAAAGAAAGCTTTTTCTTCTTCATGTTACCTCCTAAAAGAACAGTTACTTATTTCACACTTATCTATTTTACCGCAAATAAGTGTTCTTTTCTATAAACATTCGGTAAATTAGCGTTGTTTCGTTACTGTAGGAGGCTCAAAACACCCTGATTTGTCTGATTTGCCTGAGCCAGCATTGACTGTCCGGCCTGAGCAAGGATATTTTCATTTGAATACTTAACCATCTCAGCTGCCATATCTGTATCTCTGATAAGAGATTCTGCCTGCTGGGTATTTTCAACAGTATTGGTGAGATTTTTGTATGCATGCTCCATTCGGTTCTGATATGCACCGAAAACAGCTCTCTGTTCATCAACAACTTTGGATGCGGATTTTACCTTGTCCAAAGCCTCAAGGGAAGTCTCTCTTGTTTGTGTGCCAATAGCATTGATTCCAAGTGAATGATTGTTTAAAACATCATAGATCAGCGGAATAATGTTATCATCGCTGCTCTCAGATCCAGCCTGAATATTAAGCTGCATGGTTCCGGCATAAATATTGGCCTTAAAATAATTGGCCGAACCGTTGTACATCGTCATGGTGGAAGGCGAACTGTTAGTTATATCAACACCGCGTATATTGGCTATTCTGTTTATGATATTGCCGGCAGTCTCGCCTTCATTGACATTCATGTGGAGAGTGTAATTTCCGATCGTTCCTGTAAGCTCTGTGCCGTCTGAAGTATATTTCACTGAATCTCCGGTTGTCAGAGTAAAATTGATATGAAGCTGGCCACCAACCGTACTGGTATCTATAAGTGAATTGTTTGATTTTGTTCCATTCAACGCTTCATTTATAGCTGTCGCCAGGTCTCCATTATTAAAATATTCGTTTCTGCTGTACTTCTGACCGCGATAGTAATACCACCAAACGCCTTCGGTTTGCGCACTGCGCTCACCGGAGCTTGTATATACAGAGCCTGAATACTTAGCAGTTACATCAAAGGTTGAAGGCGATGTGGGCTGAGTGTTGGCATTTTTCCCAAAGTCAAAGTCAAAACTCATGGTGGATGTATCAGCTGCATTTTTTCTGTTTGCGCTGTTCCCGCCATCCGGGTCAATATGATCGGTTGAGCCTGATACCTGGTCTCTGCTGGCAAGTCCCGTCTGATACGATATTGATCCGCTGATGCTTGATCTGCTGTCACCCACTACTGTTCCGCTGATACCAAAATGAGAGCTTGCAGATACTGTCTTATTGTTGAGCTCAGAAACAAGCTGTGCCTTAGTCGCATCACTATCCAGGGTCAGCCTGAGATTCGGAGAAATTCCGACCGCCCCCGGAAACCTTGTGTAGTCCATGGTTCCGCTGTTTAAAGAAATAGTAAAACCTTCTTTCAGGTCTTCCTCTGATGGAAATGGGATTTCATTGCTCTCATACTCTATTCCGTCATAACCTTTCCACTTTACCTTGACACCACTGTCAGTCGCAGCGAACCTAAATCCACCGTCACTGGGCCATGCAGCCTTATTGGTCTCAGTTACTGTGCCTGAGTATCCACTATAACCGGTACTCCAGGTAAATATCGGTCTGTCCTCTGTTCCGACCACCTTTCTGTCAGATGTATTCTCGTCCCAAATGAGCTTTTCGTTGAAAGTTGTAGTGTGAAAGGTTCTGTTACACTCAACCTTAAGCTGCTGAATCTCGGAATCTATATAGGATCTGTCCTCAGGGGTAAGAGTGTCGTTGGCAGCCTGAACACAGAGTTCAGTCATGCGATTTAACATCTCATCTATCTCTGCCAGAGCAGCATCTGCCACCTGGACATAGGAAATACCGTCCTGGACATTCTCTGATGCCTGGCCCAGTCCGCGTATCTGTCTTCTCATTTTTTCACTGATTGCGAGTCCTGCTGCGTCATCTGCAGCGCGATTTATCTTATATCCGGACGACAGCTTTTCAGACGACTTAGCCTGAAGGCCGGTCGTTATGCCAAGCTGTCTATTAGAATTCATTGCCGAAAGGTTATGCTGGATTACCATGGTAAAAGATCCTTCTTAAGTCTCCTGATGTCCATAATCAGGTAAGTTCCTTAGAAAGCATCCATGCAAGTTATCAGCCACATCCCTTTGGCTATTATTTATATCGGAATAAAATTTCATTTCATTAACTTTTTGTAAAAAAACACCTCCATCTTTCCAGATGGAGGTGCCCTAATATCTGTTTTCTATCAAATTGTAGCTGCTATATGCGTTAAAGGATCAGACTTTCTCTACGCCGATTGTAACTTTTTCGCCGTTGATATCCCACTCTTTTGCATTTGCAACATCAGAGCCGTATACAACTTCGTTTGCAAGAACCTTGGTTGAAATGCTGCTCTCGTTGGCTTTGACGATCTGTGCAAGCTTGTCATTGCCGTTAAGAGAAACCTTGATGTGATCCATAACCTCAAATCCTGAGTCCTTACGCATGGTCTGAACCTTACTGATAACCTCAAGAACGAATCCTTCGTTGATAAGCTCCTCAGAGAGGTTTGTATCAAGGACAACAGTGATTCCCCAGTTCTCCTGTGAGATGAAGCCCTCTTTCTGAGCCATCTCGATAAGAAGGTCGTCCTTAACAAGCTCAACATCTACATCATTAACAGTGAACTTGATGTTTCCGTTGGCATTAAGCTCGTCCATTGTAGCATTTCCGTCAAGTCCCTCAAGGTAAGCCTTGATAGCACCGATGTTCTTGCCGTACTTAGGTCCCAGGGTCTTAAGCTGTGGCTTGAAGCTGTAGCTTGTAAAGTCTCTTACGTCATCTGTGAAGGCTACATTCTTTACATTGAGCTCTTCTCTGATGATATCTGTGTAGAACTCACCTACAGTCTGCTCAGCCTTTACGTACATCTGGCCGATAGGCTGACGGTTCTTGATGTTTGCTGCGTTTCTTGCTGCTCTTCCAAGAACTACGATATCAAGGACTTCTTCCATGTCCTTCTCAAGCTTGGTGTCGATAAGGCTCTCATCTACAGCAGGGAAGTCGCAGAGATGGATACTCTCGGGCGCATCCTTAAAGCTGTTTCTTACAAGGTTCTGGTAGATCTCCTCTGTCATGAAAGGAACCATAGGAGCTGCTGCCTTGGCAACGGTTACAAGAGCTGTGTAAAGAGTCATGTAAGCAGAGATCTTATCCTGCTCCATTCCCTTAGCCCAGAATCTCTCACGGCTGCGGCGAACATACCAGTTACTCATCTCATCAACGAAGTTATCAAGCGCCTTACCTGCCTCAGGAATTCTGTAGTTTGCAAGGTTCTCGTCAACAGCCTTTACGCAGCTGTTAAGCTTAGAAAGAAGCCACTTGTCCATAACTGTGAGCTTATCCAGCTCAAGTTTATAATTAGCAGCATCGAAACCATCGATGTTTGCATAAAGTACAAAGAATGCATAAGTGTTCCAAAGTGTTCCAAGGAACTTACGCTGTCCCTCCATAACCGCATCGCCGGAGAAACGTGAAGGAAGCCATGGAGCTGAGTTTGTATAGAAGTACCATCTGATCGCGTCTGCGCCGTACTTCTCAAGAGCCTCGAAAGGATCTACCGCATTACCCTTACTCTTACTCATCTTCTGTCCGTTCTCATCCTGTACAAGACCCAGAACGATAACGTTCTTAAATGCAGGCTTGTTGAAGAGCAGTGTAGCCTCAGCATGCAGTGAGTAGAACCATCCTCTTGTCTGGTCTACAGCCTCTGAGATGAACTCAGCAGGGAACTGCTTCTCAAAGAGCTCTTTATTCTCAAATGGATAGTGGAGCTGTGCAAATGGCATTGCTCCTGAATCGAACCAGCAGTCGATAACCTCTTTTACCCTGTGCATCTTCTTGCCGCACTTGGGACATGTGATCTCGAACTGATCGATGTATGGTCTGTGAAGCTCTGTTGTCTCAGCAGCCGGATCTCCGGAGAGCTCAGCAAGCTCTTTTCTTGAACCTACTGAAAGCTGATGGCCGCAGTCATCGCACTCCCAGATATTAAGAGGTGTTCCCCAGTATCTGTCACGGGAGATACCCCAGTCCTGAATGTTCTCAAGCCAGTCGCCGAATCTTCCCTTACCGATTGACTCAGGAACCCAGTTGATCTCTTTATTGTTGCGGATAAGGTCATCCTTAACCTCTGTAACCTTGATGAACCATGATGAACGAGCGTAGTACAGAAGAGGTGTTGAGCATCTCCAGCAGTGAGGATAATCATGCTCCATCTTAGGTGCTGCAAAGAGAAGGCTTCTGCTATCGAGGTCCTTAAGTACCTCAGGATCTGCGCTGATAGCACCCTCATCCATCTCTTTCTGAGTAGGCTTACATCTGTATCCCGCAAAAGGTGTCTCGGGTTTAAGTCTACCCTCTGAATCAACCATCTGTACAAGAGGAGCGTCGTACTTACGTCCAACTCTTGCGTCATCTTCACCGAATGCAGGAGCAATGTGTACGATACCTGTACCATCAGACATGGTTACGTAGTTGTCGCAGTAGATGAAGAATGCCTTCTTGTGCTGCTTGTCAGCCTCGTCCTTAGCACACTGGTAAAGAGGCTCATACTCTTTATACTCAAGATCTGTTCCTACATATGTCTCAAGTACTTCATAGGCCTTCTGTCCCTCTTCCTTGGCAAGTGAGCCAAGAACAGTATCAGCAAGGGCCTCAGCCAGATAATATGTGTAGCCGTCTGCTGCCTTAACCTTGACGTACTTCTCATCAGGGTTTACGCAAAGACCGATGTTTGAAGGAAGTGTCCAAGGTGTTGTTGTCCATGCAAGGAAGTATGCATCCTCGCCAGCAACCTTGAAACGAACAACCGCTGTGCGCTCTTTTAATGTCTTATAGCCCTGTGCAACCTCGTGAGATGAAAGAGGTGTTCCACAGCGAGGGCAGTAAGGAACTACCTTAAATCCCTTGTAAAGAAGCCCCTTCTTCCAGATCTCGTTAAGAGCCCACCACTCGGACTCGATGAAATTGTCATCATATGTGATATATGGGTGCTCCATGTCAGCCCAGAATCCAACTGTGCCGGAGAAATCCTCCCACATTCCCTTATATTTCCATACGGATTCCTTGCACTTCTTGATGAAGGGCTCCATTCCGTACTCTTCGATCTGCTCCTTGCCGTCAAGGCCAAGCATCTTCTCAACCTCGAGCTCAACAGGAAGACCGTGTGTGTCCCATCCTGCCTTACGGGGAACTGTATATCCCTTCATGGTTCTGTAACGAGGGATCATATCCTTGATGGCACGTGTTAAAACGTGTCCGATATGTGGCTTACCGTTAGCTGTAGGCGGTCCGTCATAGAACATATACATCTCGCCCTGGCTGCGGGTGTCAACACTCTTCTGGAATATGTCTTCTTTTTTCCAGAACTCCTCAACTTTTTTCTCTCTTCCGACAAAGTTCATATCGGTTTCGACTTTGTTATACATCTTGAGCTCCTTTCAGTAATGAAAAAGCCCCGTCCTTTGTAAAAAGGACGAGGCCAATAATGTACTCTCGTTATACCACCTGTTTACACATACGCGCCGGAAAATCCGGTTGAATACGCTTCTCTCTAACGTGGAGATTCACGTCAGGCTCTACTTACTTACGCTTTCAATCCTGAAGCTCGGAAGTGATCTTCGGTCATCTCTTACTCGCACTGCCTCTCACCAACCGGCAGCTCTCTGGATGCTTTCAGTAGAGCCTACTGTCTTCGTCATAGCTTTTTTATTCGATTTAATGCACACATTCTACTACCTTATCAGAAAATATGCAAATGGTTTTTAAGAACTTTTACAGATACTCCACCAAAGTATCGATATTTTCTTTGGTTGTAGCCCAGTCTGTGGCAAGTCTTATGACTGTGTGAGTATCATCATATTTCTCCCAGAAACTGTAGCCCACATTCTTGCCTAGTTCTTCCAGCTTGTCGTTGTCAATAATAATGAACTGCTGGTTTGTGGGTGAATCAAGGAAGAATTCATAGTTCTTTTCCCTGAGCTTTTCACGCAGAAGCTCTGCCATATCGATGGCGTTTCTGCTGATATCAAAGTAGAGGTTATCGGTAAAGAGCTCGTCGAACTGAACTCCAAGAAGCCATCCCTTTGCAAGAAGCGCTCCGTGCTGCTTGATGATCGGAACGTGGTGCTTTGGCTTTCCGCCCTTTGTGAACACAACCGCCTCTCCAAACATCGCTCCAACCTTGGTTCCGCCTATGTAAAAGACATCTGTCAGCTCTGCAATGTCTTTCAAGGTGACGTCAGTTCTTTTGCTCATAAGACCGTATCCGAGCCTTGCTCCGTCAAGGAAAAGAGGGATCTCATACTCCTTGCAGACTGCGGATATGTCCTGAAGCTCTTTCTTGGTGTAAAGAGTTCCGTACTCAGTGGGGTGAGAAATGTACACAGCTCCCGGAAATACCATATGCTCATGGTTATCATCGCCAAAGAAAGTGCAAAGGTATGCCTTTAGCTCTTTTGCAGAAATCTTACCGATGTTTGAGCCGTATTTCTCTGTGTCTGCCTCCTCTCCCTTAGCAGGAAGCGGAAGAACCTTGTGACCGGAAAACTCGATGGCTCCGGCTTCGTGGGCTGCAATGTGCCCTGTCTGTGCTGCAACAACACCCTCGTAGGGCTTAAGAAGCATATCTATAATGGTCTGATTGGTCTGGGTTCCGCCCACCAGGAAAAAGACTTCTGCCTGAGGGCACTCGCAGGCTTTCTTTATTTTTTCTGCGGCGCTTTTGCAGATATCATCGGTACCGTAGCCCACGTTCTGCTCCAAACCCATGTCAAGGAGCCTTTTAAGGATATTGGGATGTGCGTTTTTTGTGTAATCACTTGAAAAAGAAATGGTCTGTGCCATGGTAATCTCCTGTTATCTTGATAGTTCTGTAAAATCTACGGTCTCTTCCAGCGCTTTTACAAACTGCTCAAGGCCCTCTTTATCGTTCTCATCAAAGCGGCTAAGGCTCGGACTGTCGATATCAAGTACGGCAACAACCTTGCCATCTGAGTGAATAGGAACGACGATCTCGGAGTTCGATGCGCTGTCGCAGGCGATGTGCCCCGGGAACTGATGAACATCTTTTACCAGCTGAGTCTCGTTGCTCTGTGCTGCAGTTCCGCAAACGCCCTTGCCAAGCTCGATTCTGATGCAGGCAACCTTGCCCTGGAACGGTCCCAGCATAAGAGATCCCTTGTTCATGATATAGAATCCTGCCCAGTTGAGATCCTCCATATTTTCATATAAAAGCGCAGAGGCGTTGGACATTACCGGTATGTAATTGGGTTCATCCTCAGCCAACGACTTGATCTGCGCTGCAAGAAGTTTATAATCAGTCATTTGTTTTTCCTCCAAACAAAAATGGGAGTGACCTCAGTTTCCCGAAATCACACCCATTATCCTAACATCAATTTACCTTGTGCACAATCATTTTATTTTGAGTCACCGGGGACGTTTCAATTTGTCTCATTTTGAGTCAATGGGGACGTTTCACTTTGACTCATTTTTTCTGCAAATATAGAGAAGGTGGTTTGTGTTACCAAGAAGTTCTCTCTTTTCACAAAACGCAAGATACCAGTTTGCCAATTTCTCAAAGTCTTCATCTGATACGGAAAAATCTGCTCTTCGCTCGATTGGTTCAAGAAGGCCATCAACACCTGTTGTGGTGATCCATTCCACAGGCCTTCCTTTAAATAACTGCTCGAACTCCTCTATATCGTAGCCGGTAAAAAGCTGTTCTTTAAAATGCCTTACCTTATGATCATCCGTAAAGTTCTCTTCCTCTCCAGCAGCCCAGTTACCATAAAAGTAGTTGGAGTACATGATCGCAAATACTGAAATAAAAGCAAACAGGATCACCCCGCCAGGCTTTGTAACTCTGATAGCCTCATCGATTGCTTTACTTATCTCATCAGATTCATACAGGTGATAGAATGGTCCAAACGCAAGTGTTACATCAAAAGCAGCATCATCAAGCATAGACAGGTTCGTGGCGTCACCTTGATATGACTTTATATTCTCAATATCTTTGCTGTGTTCTCTTAAAATCTTCAGGTTCTCCTCCACAAGCTCAACGGCAGTAACATCCATGCCTTCCCTTGCAAGCGCCACAGAATATCTGCCTGTTCCGGCACCAATTTCCAGTACCTTAGGGCCTTTCTGTGCATACCTGTGAATATAATTCATGGTTGTTGCATACTCAAGCCTGCCATGTACTGATCTTTCAAGTCTGCCATCCTCTTCATATTGAGAATAGAATTTGCTGACAATCTCTTTTCTCGAAGCGCCATCTTCTATTGCATTGATCCTGGTGAAATATTCGGTCTCGTTTTCGTGATGGATATAGGCTCCGTTCTTAATCTGCACCCGTAGGCTCGCCGGATTGTCTTTATTCACAGACATATAAACCTCATGAATGCATCTCTGCCTTGCCTTATCAAGTGTCAGCGCCAGTCCTTTGGTGGCATATCCTCTGCCACGGTATTCCTTGGATATGCAGTAGCCTATATGTCCCGGACCTTCCCTGAGAAAATCGTTGAGGTAATGCCTTAAGTTAAATACACCAACGTAGTTGCCCTCATCTGAAAGTACATATGTCGTATCCGCAACGAAGCCCTCCGGTAGCTCTTTTCCCATGGACCAGTTACGTTTCATCTCTATCCAATCGAGAAACTTCTCATAATCATAGCCATATACATTGTTCATATACCCGTTCTCATTCTCCGGGAATGTCATGTAAAGATCATAGGTCTTTTTGTAGTCTGAATCCTGCACTCTGATTAGTTCCATAATTTCTCCTCCTGTTTTCTGAATATAAAAAGCCTCATCAAACTTTGCTGTCTGATGAGGCTTAATAACAACTATAATGCATTTATGATAGCTCTTTATGCCCCCGTCTTCATCCTCATCACCGTAACACCAACAGACCCCTGATTATTATCATTCACGGGCTTATCAGATGCTGTATTGGGGTTGATGCGGAATAATTTGATCATAAGCGTTTCCTTTTTCTGAAAAATATTAGTTGTTAGTATAATTTACTGACAACTCCGTGTCAAGCAAAAAAAGGACATCCAATTGGATGTCCTTAATTTCAGAGCGATAGACGGGGCTCGAACCCGCGGTCTCGACCTTGGCAAGGTCGCGCGTTACCAACTACGCCACTATCGCATATATGTAAAGTCGCTTTCGCGACAGCAAAATAAATAATAAAGTATTTGTGGCGTGTTGTCAACATGTTTTTTAAATTTTTTTACATTTCATCGCAAACCTGGAAGATCACGAATTTCAAGTAGTATGAAGCTGCTCCTCCCCAAAGGATCGGGTGGTCAGAAGCCTGCTGTCTGAATTCCACCTGGCGAAGGCGCTTGTGAGCATCTCTTGCTGCATCTGCGATGGTCTTAAGGAACAGCTCCTCATCCATAAAGTGAGAGCAGGAGCAGGTTGCAAGATACCCTCCGTTCTTGACAAGGCGCATTCCGCGAAGGTTGATCTCTTTGTATCCGGTCGTAGCCTTCTTGATCGAAGCTCTGGACTTGGTAAAGGCCGGAGGATCAAGGATAACCACATCAAACTTCTCGCCCTTTTTCTCAAGATCGGGAAGAAGCTCAAATACATCTGCGCACTCAAAGCTTGCAACATTCTCAAGGCCGTTGAGTGCTGCATTTTCTCTTGCCTGTTCGCAGCCAAGGTCTGATGCATCAACACCAAGGACTGATGATGCGCCGCCGGCTGCTGCATTGAGTGCGAAAGAGCCTGTATGCGTGAAACAGTCCAGAACCTTTTTACCCTTGCAAAGCCCCCTGATAGACTGTCTGTTAAATTTCTGGTCGAGGAAAAAGCCGGTCTTCTGGCCATTCTCAACATCGACGTAGTATTTTACGCCGTTCTCTTCTATAAGTACTTTTGTGTCAAAAGACTCTCCGATAAAGCCCTTAGTTCTCTCCATGCCCTCAAGCTCACGAACCTTGGCATCACTTCTTTCGTAAATTCCGCGGATCTTAACCCCATCTTCCAGAAGAACTCTTTTGCAGGCATCAAGGATCTTGTCCTTCATTCTGTCTGTTCCGAGGGCAAGGGACTCGATAACAAGCACATCCGAGAACTTATCAATGGTAATTCCCGGCAGAAAATCCGCCTCGCCGAAAATCAGCCTGCAGGAGAGCCTTATAAAAGCATCATCACCCTTAAGGTACTCATTGCAGTAATCCGCCATAACTGCCTTCCTATACTCCCAGGCATTTCTAACTCTTGTCTCTATAAGTTCATCTGTGACGGGATTCTCCTTCTTCCTGGACATCATTCGAACCCTTATCTTGGAATTCTCATTTATAAATCCATATCCCAAAAAGAAATCGTCGAAGTCATGGAGTTCAACGATATCGCCATTTTCAAAACCACCCTCAACTCTGTCGATCTCGTTGTCATATATCCAAAGGCCGCCTGACTTAAACTCTCTTCCCTGTCCTTTTCTAAGAATAACTTTTGCGCTCATTATTGCTCCTAATCTGATTTGTTGCTGATTTGTTTTGAAATATATGTTGACAATACAACAATATTATTCTAAAATCAATTCGTTGTCACCTTTATAATTATGACAGCGAAATGCGATAGTGGCGTAGTTGGTAACGCGCGACCTTGCCAAGGTCGAGACCGCGGGTTCGAGCCCCGTCTATCGCTCTAAAATTAAGGACATCCAATCGGATGTCCTTTTTCTATGTCATTTCTTACTAATTGGATTGATCAAGGGTTGTACATCGATATAAATGCACTTGGCAATATCAGGAACACCCTGTACTTAAGCTGCTGTTTTGCACTTAAAAGATTTCCATATCTTGCAAAAACCTCTTTATACTTCTTAGCTGCCGCTTTCGCAAACTCTGTGAATCCCAGTTCCTTCCCTTCCTTGTAAAATCTAGCGCATTTATACAATGCGTTTTTCAGGGTAGCAACAGTAAATTCCAGGTCACCATCCTCTACGGCGCCGTCAATCCTTTCTGTATAAGCATCTATTGCGTCAAGATGCCTTATATTGAACTTGTTTGCATTAGAGGTAATTCCGGAAGTATTTTCCCTATACACGTAGAGCTTTTCAGGGACAAAAGAGATCTTGTTGGCCTTTTTCAGAATCGGCCCGATCATAAACTCGTCCTCATGGAGCCTGCCAAGAGGGAAACGTAGGCCATCAAAAAGTTCTTTTGAATACAACTTATTCCATGCCACGACCATGAGCACATACTCTCGAGAATGCTGATCATATAGCCAGCGCCGCGCATCTTTCGATGTGCCCCCTACCATTGTGGCTGGTTCATTGCTCCAATTGGCCAGCCTCTGATCCTCTATATCACAGATTACCAGGTCTGACTTGTGTTGTATGATACTATCATGCAGCTTCTCCATGTAGTCCGGCTTTACAATGTCATCGGAATCAATAAAGCATACATAGTCTCCTGTCGCCATATCAAGTCCACTGTTCCTAGCTGACGAAAGCCCTCCGTTTTCCTTATGTATAACCCGTATCCTCTCGTCTTGCTGCGCATACTCATCACAGATTCTGCCACTGTCGTCCGTGGAGCCATCATCAATCAGTATTAGTTCAAAAGAGCTGACGGTCTGAGCCATGATTGAATCCAAGCATTCTCTTATGTAGTTTTCAACATTGTATACCGGTACAATAACCGAGATAGACTTCATTATCCCTCTATTTACCTTTCCAAGAACATTATCTATTCACCTTCATCGGTTGATACTATTTTCGGTTCAGAAAATCCGCAAAGTCAAATTCATATTCAATAAACGAAACTTTAATATCGTCAATCGCATTTAAAAACGGCCCAACTTCATCCATTCCTTCGTATCTTTGTATAGGATGAACGCATCGACATTTCGGATATTCTTTGGCAGTAAATACCACAAGATTATTGCATTTTACTTTCTCAAGGCGTTTGATTCCATCTTCATTAATTCGGCCATCTTTGGCAATTATATACAGATTATCATAATTTACCCTTTTCTTTCTGCTCTCCCACTTCAGACATGCTTCTTCCTCTGAATCATAGTGTAAAAAGAAAAGTTTGACCACCGGCAAGATTCCATTATCCAATACGCCAACCGGATAATCAAACTCTGTATCAATGAATTTCAATTCCATTTCCATATATTCTTTTAGATGTTCGCAAAAATGGACAAAATCCTCACCCTTCATCCATAGATTTACTGTAGGAGAATCGAATCTCATTCCTAGACGATGGTATAATATCCCGCCAAGACAATCCATCGATATGATGGTGAAGTCATGATTATTAACGCGTTTTCTAAAGTTGTAGTTATATTCTCTGATACGTTTATTTCGCGAAAACTGGAGGCCCTCATAAATTGAGGATATTATTCTTCTTATTTGCTTTTTAATTCCCATTTTTTAGGACTCCCTTAACGAAATCTTTAGTTTGCATCATTTTTATAAACATTTTCTTTCCGCGTTCTACTCCAAACATTCTGTTCAGGCGTTGGCGGAACTTATTGTATATTGCAGCGTTTTTTCCCTGCCAACTTGAGTCAAAATGGTGAATGCTGAATGTATTATCCGTAACCATAAGCCTACCAGTGTCATAATCCAGTGGACAGAAATAGTCGACCGGAAATACTTCCACGCCATCCACCTGCTGCCTCGATCCATCAAGAACAAGACCATGCGCAAGTAAGACTTTTGTCCGGAGTTTCGGGCTTTCTACATAATTTAAGGCTCCATTTATAATTTCAAAGGGCTTATCTCCGTCATAACATTCAAGCATTTCTCGAAACACAGGCATACCCGGCTCACAACCAAATCCCTGACCGTCATTGGTTTTTTGAGGATTCTCAAACCCAATAAAAGCCCGATACTGACACAAAGGGGAAAGGTCTTTTAACACCTCTACATCGGTATCCAGGTAAATACCCCCGAAACGCACCAAGACATCCAACCTTGCATAGTCAGTAACAAACGCCCACTTCTTTTTATTATATGCCTCTTCCATATATGGATGGCTGTGAACATCGTAGTTATCCTCATTCCACTCCCTAATCTCGAAGTCGGGGCAGTTCTTTTTCCAACTCTCAATGCATTTCTGCATAGACTCTGGCTTTTCTCCCCCGCCCATCCAGAAATAATGTATTATTTTCGGAATCGGATACTGTTTTTTATCTTCCATTTCTTATCCCCAGTAACTATAATTAGTAGCATGAATAAGACAATTACTACTATAATCCCATTCTACAACTGCAAAAACGCTTTGCCTAGAATGTTAGAGAGCATTCTGGCCGGAACAATGCTGCCTTATGAGATAATTCTCGTTGATGATGGTTCAAGCGACGGTTCAATAGACGTCGCATATAATTATGCACAGAAATATACTTTTATCAAAGTATTATCTCAAAGCCACGCAGGTGTGTCAGCAGCAAGGAACTTAGGGATAAGGAATGCCGGTGGATATTGGATCAGTTTTCTTGATGCAGACGATCATATCGAACCTGATATGTATGAGAAAATGATCGGCGCAATTTACGACGCTTCTTCAAAAAACGAGAACGGTTCAATAGACGGATGCCTCTGTGGATACTTTACCAATAAAGACAGTGTTGTGACGCCTTATTCATATAATTCATCTGAAATTCTTTCATCTGAGGACATGTTAAGACTAATGTTTACAGATGATTCAGTGAGAGGATTTCTTTTCACAAGGCTTTTTAGAACAGATTTGTTAAAAGAGCTTTCTTTTGACTCGGACATACGAATCTGCGAGGACCTTTTGCTCCAGACAAGACTCTTTTCATCAAAAGAAGTACATTTCGCATGCCTGCCCCTTCCCATGTACCACTACATCCAGGATCAGGCTTCAGCAACAGTGACAAAAAGCTTTTTTGATGGCGAGACTTTCATCTACAAGCCTGCCTATGACCGCATTTCCAGCTGTGTCTCGTCAGATCACGTGCTCAGTAGCTACAATTCCATTCTTGATTATTCCATGTACACCTTGCTGAATCAGTACAAGCTTAGCAAAAATGCTGGGACCAAGGCCCAGATCAAAATGCTGCAGAAGGAAATGCACCAAACAAAAACGCCCCTTGCTAAAAAGAGCAAAAGGCGTATTTTCTATGAGTTAGCACCTGCACAAGTTCTTATTTTACTTTAATTCCACCACTGCAAACAGTAAAGAATCCAATAAGATTTACACAATCACTCTGTATACTCTATACCAATATCATCAGATATCTTAATAATTACTAAGTTTCCTTTATTAATAATGGATTTTGGATTTGGATAATTTGGTGCATTTAATATGCTATCATCCTCTAAAACGGATAAGTAATCATCAAAAGATCCCATTTTCAATTGTATTCCAATATCATCCAACACGCCTTTGTAACTATCATATTGACTGCTACTATAAATACCAAAATCACCGGCTTGTGCATATGAGCTTGCTTTAATCCATAACTCATTTTTCCTGAAAAGAGGACTATCTGACATGTTACCAACAAATAAGTATTCATTATTGTCAGAATATATTTCTTCATCAGTTATAGACGCAATTACATTTTGGACGATAGCTTGCGAAGATGTCATTCCTTGTGACAAAGCATCAATATCTGTACCAACAGCGTATATATTGCCATAAAGGAATACGCACCCTAAAATCAAACATATTCTTGCTTTTTTAATATCTTGTTCCATCACACATAGCAACAATGGAATAACAGTGGATAATGGGCCAGTCATCTGAGTGCTTAACCAACCTGTAGAAGGTGCAAGAAGCAAAAAAAGATTTGCTGCTACAGGAATCAATAGCCACAATGCTATAAATAGTATGCATTCTTTAAAATTATTTTTTAACTTTCTAATCCCCTGAAATAATAAAAATGCAAATAAAACAAAAACAAGAGCACATCTTATGATCCTGAAAACATAATTCCCCTCACTAAAGCTAAAAAATCCAATAAACGAAACATATGTGCCCAAAATGCTTTGAGGTAACATCTTTATAATGGTTAAGAAAGATACTGAATCTGCACCTCTATAACTTGATGCTGCAGTATGTCTCAGAATTAGCGCAACATCCCATAATATTTTATATACGATGCATCCTGCTAATAATACCCCCGCTCCTCTAATTAGAATTACTGGTGCATCCGCTCTATTGTCAGAGAGCAGCAAGTTCATGGAATACGCAGCCAATGCCAGGCAAAAACAACCGATATTTGACTGATACAGTCCCAATGAAACGGAAAGCAGCAGAGTTCCTACAGCACAAGAAAATAATACTTTTTTGATATTTCCAGAGGCATCGCTGTTTATGACAAACCATGCTGATAGAGCTGCAGTAAAAAAGGACGCTCCAAAGGTTGGTGATTGAAACCTGAAAGAAAGATAGCAGCATGTTGTTGTGCTAACGATAATTATAAGTGAATACAACAAATAGTGTTTCTTATGTATAAATGGCGAAAACAAAAAATAGGTTCCCACAGTCATAAAGAGAAGAGCTAATAAGGAATTAAAGGGCTCTGCACTATAGCCTTCTCTGATTTTATCCAAGAAAAGCCATGCCCACCTTCCATTAGACAACTCGTGATTACCTGCCTGATAATAAGTAGAATACCATAAACCCTCATAAGAATTTGTAAGGCTATTAGCAATTATCGGAAGAAAACACACTACACTAATAAGCATAATTATCATCGTGTACTTTATAAAGTAATAACCCTCTTCATTATATTTGATTCCACTACTATCCATTTTTGTTAGCAACTCCTTCACTCATTTCCACGCTCAGCATCCAAAATCTTAATCCAATATCCATTTATTCTCTTAAATGAATCATCGCGCCTCATACTTATATACATCAAAGAAATCCGTTGAATACCCACATTTTGTCAACTCAATATCAGCATTTTCAAATATCAGTAATAGCTCATCAGTATCACAGAATTTATTTATGTACACTACTGTATCTGTACTCTTATCAAAACGCGCAACGAGCTGATCTGACGATATCTGATTATCCTTGACAAGCATCCAATAAGGATGAGCCACCTCTGCTGCGACCTCCAGATATTCCGAATCATTCTCCGGGTCGACTATGAGCGCCTCATAGCCTTGATACTCATTAATGAAATCAATCTTATCTGCAGTTACAGGAAATGCATATTCCGGAGAAAGACGTAATGACAACACATATATCATCATTACAAACAGCGCAATTATAGAAGCACGAATATATCTGCTTTTTACAATCATCCCCGAACCCTTCCAAAAAACAATGACTATTATTGCACATATTATTGGGATTGACGGCATAACATATCTATCTACTACCCAGGGTGATATATATGCTGAAATCACATAAAATACCGAAGCTGGTATGACAAGATATACTCCAAGCGCAAATCTGTTTGATGCTAGAAATGCTGAAAAATCACTTCTAGCTGCCTTTATTAAACATAACAGACCAAATAGCATAATCAAAGCAAATATCAGCAATAATATCTTTTTGCTTCCTCCAAAAATCGAATTCCGAAGAAGCACCGAAAACTCCTTTAACCTTGAAAACAACTTAAACGAAGCTGCATTATTTTTTATATCTTCGGTCCTTCCGTTAACCAAGACCTGATATACTGACACTGGCCATACAATCAGATATACTACAGCAGTGACAATCTGACTTAATATATATTTTTTTACAGTCATTTTATGTACCAAAAAGATAATAACTGTTATACAAAACAGCAAAAAGATAAATATGGCAGCATAGAACTGTGTTAGCATGGCAAAAAATTCAACAATGCAGATTTTTAGTAGCAGCTTTCCATCCCACCGATAATTATTCTTTACCATTGATAAATACAAATATTGGAGTAATACGAACCAAAAAGTAAGCAGTGCGTACATTCTGATATACATGGCAGAATTGATAAGGTCGTAGCTGAGTCCATAAAACAAAACTCCCAAGACACTGCAAAAACGGTCTTCAGTGAAGTAAAAAATAATTCTGAAAAGAAGAATACATGTAAGCAGAAGGGCAATTATATTTATAATGAACCCCACATGCATCAGTGAGACTCCTACCAATAAAGAATCAAATACATTAAACAGCAAATAGTAAAAAGGGGGATGGGAATCAGGAATTGTTAGTATCAATGTTTCCAAAAAAGTGAATTTCTCACCTTTTTGCGCATCAAACATATCACTCACTTCAGCATATGAGTATCTCTGCCCCAATACCATTGGTGCATCTCCATATACTTCCCAAAAGTTTTTAATAATTGAAGCGTTGTTATTATTGAGACGTGTTCTAAAATCACCTAGACTCGTATAACTTGCATTGGCTATATGAAACGTGGCTTTTTCATCTAGAAAAAAACCCTCTTTTTTTGATTCAAAAAATATAGCATTCATCAGAATCAGTAATACTGCTATTGTCAATAAAAGGATGTCGTAAACCTTTTGTTTATTCATAATATCCCCAATACTGTTCAGCAAAAAATAATTGCATTCTCATCTCTTAATTTTACCAATGCCAGTCTTTTCCAATGGAGTATTAGTTATTCTTTTTCTATATATTCTCTTATAGGTAGGCACCCTGGTGTTTAACTCTTCAATAAACTTATTGATTATTTCTTCTTTTCCTCGTTTTGAATATATAAGCGCACAAATTCTGTCGTCCTGTTCATAAACTTTACATTCTATGATATCATCACATAAATAAAGCATCTGTTCCAACTCTTCAGGACTAACATTTTCACCATTGGAAAGAATAATAAGATTTTTCTTTCTTCCGGTGATATAAATATATCCTTCGTCATCAACATACCCAAGGTCGCCTGTATGAAGAACGTTTCCTTCAAGGGCAATTTCTGTCTCTTCAGGATTGTGATAATATCCAATCATAACGCCTGGCCCAGACACACAAATTTCGCCATCTATAAAAGTGACCGTAACAGATGGATCAGGTTGCCCCACCGACTCCAAATGCTTTGAACATTCAAAGTTACTTGACAAAATACCACTATATTCCGTCAGACCATAACACTGACCATAGGCAATCTTATGTTCAAGGAATAGCTTTGCAATATTAATGTCTGGCGCAGCACCAGCTGTAATTACAAGTTTTGCATTTCCAAATCTTTTATAATTCCCACATAACAGTGATTTTTTCCACAATTTAAGGGTGGCTGGTATTACAATAGCAAAATCAATTTCATGGTTTTCAAGGTCAGTCAATAGATTACCGGGATTAATGCTGAGATAAGTTGTAATACCTTTTTCTATCTGAAATAGCCAATGTGTAATACCTCCAATATGATAATAGGGAAGGTTAGTATACGATCTAGTTCCCACAAGATTGTCTATTGGACAAAATGAAGAAAAAGCTTCTCTCACTTCTTCAAAAAGATTCCCCACCTTGATAACTACTCCCTTAGGCTTTCCAGTAGTTCCTGAAGTATAGACAATTGCTGCATGATTATCCCTCTCCTCATCAGAAAAGTCTACAAGATCATAATCTCCTTCACGATCAGTAAACAACTCTTTCACATTGGCATATTCAAATCCTGTCTTTTCAATAAAGGATTGTGTTTTATCATTTACTAACACAAAATCCATATCAGAATCATACAGTTCATACTTGATATTTTCTTCACTCTCACGCACGTTTAAAGGCACAACAACTGCTCTGCAAAATAAAACAACCGCCAAAGCAACAGTATATTCAAGTCCAGAATCAAAATATATTCCGACATGTTTACCAACAGGATTACCCAGTATTTTATTCAGGTTATTAGAGGCATTTTTTAATGTTTTGTAATAATCCATGTAGGTTATGCAATCTGACTTCTCGCCGTCCATTACAACATAAGCCATTGTAACCCCAAAGCTTCTCATTCTTGCCAAAAAATCTACCACGACATTACTCTCCTATGTTTTTCCATTTACAGAAATATAAGTTATTGAATTAAATCTTCCCTGGACCAATCCATAGCATTTACAATGGCTGCCCTTTCATCAGTAGGTTTCTTTCTTGCCCTGATCTCCTTGCATGGGGTTCCAACATAAATAGTCCAAGGCTTAAGTTCACCCTTCACTAGTGAATTAGCTCCCACAAAAGCGCCTTCCCTAATAATTGTTCCGGGAAGAATTGTGCAGTTTGCTCCAATGTATGCATCATCCTCAATAATCACATCACCATAGCTGATTTTACCAGCATCACCAGGCAAATGCTCTATTGAATAATATCCGTCAAATTCATAGGTGGATGTAAGCACCTTTGTACCAGGCCCCAAGAAAACTCTGTGACCTATATCGGTTTTTGCCCCTCCTTCCACAAGGACATTCCAAGTCAAAGTGGAATACTTACCAATTCTAAGGCTTTCTCCTGCATCCACAAAAACAAAATCAAACAACTGACAATGATCTTCTAAAACGGCCTTGTCAGCGTGGATCATCTTACAAAGAGGATATAATCTTGTATTCTCACCACAAAACGCAACCTTATCACGAAGATTATTGCCCATTATTTCGATACCATCAATTTTAACTTCGCTCATACTTGCCACCTTTCAATTTAACCCCAACTGTAAATAGCATACACACCTTCATAGTTGTAAATCAGAATCTCCCCTGTTCACGTTCTTTTCTCATGTCCTCAAGCATTTCAAGATACGTATACTTGGGTTGATACCCTAGGTCTGCAACAGTTTCCTTTATGTCCATAATATATTGTGGAGCGTTCGGCTTATCAGGACAGAAAACAAGCTGTGATTTGTTTTTCGGACCAAACACATCACGTATTCCTTTTATCTGCTCAAGAAGAGGTGTCCCAATTCCTGTTCCAGCATTATAGAAACCTGTTTCCCTATCGACAAAAGCAGCCTTATAAAAGATCTGACATAAATCTTTTACATACATCATGTCTTTCTGACGGCTAGGATCCCCCCAGACTTCAATAGGTTCACCAGCGATAGCCTTGTCAATAATGATCCTGTGCATCATTTTCTGCGGAACACCTGCAACCATGTATGAATCATCACTGTTCCAAAGATAGATATGCGGTAATCTGATTGTAAATGTTTTTATTTGGTAAAATTCATGCAAACATCTGAGCAGATCCTTTGCAGTATTCTGAGTTATAGTATAAACAGAATGATAATTGTCATACTCAAAACAGGGCTCATCATCAACGTGTAAGTAAAGCTGAGTTTCTCCCCTTTTTACAATATCCGCAAAGCTCTTTGCATAAAGGATCCTGTCAGCACCTACCCTAATAGCGTAATTAAAAATTTTAAAGGACCCCAGAACATTAGTCTCAACATAAATACTTGGATTATAACCGTTCATTCTTGCAGGCATTGGGCCTATCATATCAATAACAGCATAAACATCATCCTGTGGAAGCTTGTTATATTCTTCATCATTATTAACATCCATAAGAATTGTGTTGACCATCTTCTTCACAGTGGGGTGCTCAACTCTGTCCACACCGATTATTTCATAATTACTTCCGCAGTACTGAAGGAAATACTCTACAAGGTATCCCCCCATGTTACCCGATGTACCAAATATAAGAATTTTTTTCATTTGGTGGTCTCCTTCTTAATATCAACAAACTACGGCCACATCTTACAAAAGATGGCAAATCAGCCAGGTAAATTTTCAGGTGACTCATATCCATCTATCAATGTATACTGTCCAAGCATCTGACTAATCTCCTCCGGAGAACAATACATCATTACGTCTATTATTGATAGGTTTGGTATAAACAATTCCCTATTCTGTGAATAACATATATCCTCATGGGTTTTAAGAAATTTTAGCCCCACACCATTCTCTCTAAAGAAATTTTGGAAATAAAGCCCTGTTCCTCCAATTGCATTGACATATTCGTCAGCTTTTAATTTCTTGCAGTATGCAACTACTAGGTGTTCTCTCTTATAATCTCCGTCTAAAGGAACATCTTTGCTAGTTAGATTTATTGGCGTTTCAATTCCCAGTTTTTTTGAAGTCAATCGAATTGCATTATCCAAAAAAATTGATAAATTCCGACCTTCAGGTATAAGACCAAATTCCAATACCTCTTTAACAAGATCATAGGTATCAGTAAAATATGGAGCCTTTGCATAAGCGCTCTTTAATGTTGCAAGGAGCTTATTTACACTAGATTCATCAAGTCCTTGTTCATGTTCACAAATAAGCTTATTCTGAGAAGCCTTTTTAACTGATATGCCAAAATTAAACGGCTCTCCATTAACTAATATTTTATTTCTGTTAATGAATCCATTTTTTATATAATTGACATTGTCAACTATCAGATATTTGTCCACTGCATTTAATAACTGCCAATACCCTATATACGGAAAAAAATAGGGTTGCATTATTCCAAGCTTCATATTTCTCACCTCATAACAACAAATTCACACTAAATAATCTCTTACGCCAGGTATCTTGTTTAAAACAAACGAAACACCAAATGAGATTATTGAAACCATACTTCCAATAACAAATATCCCTACAAGCGGAAAATATTTTCCGGCATTAATACCGATCATATCCAGAAGCTGTATTATAAATGGATGAATCCAATAAGCCCCAAAAGAACATATCGATAATATTTTAATAATATTGCACTCCGGTAGGGGCAAATTCCTGTAAAGAACAAAAAGGGCCGTTGTAATAAATAACATATGTATATTAGTCGGATCATAATACAGTTCGGATTGATGACCAAGGCTTAAAACATATGCATACTCAATTTTGTAGGTTACAAACACACTAAAAACTCCAATCACATATAATACATATCTGACTGCTTTGGGAATTTCGGTTTTAGAAAGATAATAACCAAGTACGAAATATGCAGAATAATTAATATACACATAAATAATACTGTCTCTTAAGCCATATAACATCTTCAATAATAAATGGCTATTTACCAGTTCCGGATCCCCAAAATCTCCTATCAAACATGCTATCTGTGCACACATAATCACTATTCCCAAAATAGTTATAAGAAACATCTTCATAACTCGAGTATTCTGGGATATCCATTTTAAGAAAGGCATGAAAACATAAATCACTATTGTCATTCGAATAAACCACATGTGGTAATGCCCCATCAGAAATTGTTCCCACACACTTTGTGCAGGATTTCTTGCGACAATAGTATAGAATAAAGACCACACAAAATAGGCAATTATCATTCTGATAACATATTTTGAATAGAGCTTCTTTACTGTTATATCTCTGCCTAAAAACAAAGTTCCACTTATCATCATAAACATTGGCACGCACCATCTGATAAGACTTTCAAAAGTATTACTGATTTTCCAATCGGCAGAGTGAACGCTTCGCATAAAGAAAGGGACACTATTGTGCTCTATCATTACTGCAAATGTTGCAAGTATCCTGAGATAGTCTAAATAATAAACTCTTTTATCCGGATTATTTCTTTTCATTTTTATCTATATCTTCATTACTTTTGGATGAAATCATGTCTATAACATCCTTTACAGTCTCGATTGACATCATTTCTTCCTCCTTTACATTTATTGAAAATGTCTTTTCGACTCTTGAAACAAATGCCATTATCTCAAGTGAAGACATATCAAGGTCATCCATAAAAGAACTGTCCTCATGAATATCTTCACTTGCAATATCTGTAACATCAACAATCAGTTTTATAATTTCTTCGAAATAGTTATTCATTACTTTTTCTCCCTATTTTCAATGATTCCCTTTATCCAAACCAAAAAATAAGTTGCTACTAAAACCAAAAACAGTCTACCACAGAACAAAGACAGACTATATAAAGCCGGGTGCCATTTCCAATTGTTTGCAAGGTCATATTGGAAATACCTTCCAAAGCCCATATATTCTACACTATGAATGCAATATACATACAGCGACAGCCTTCCGATATTTCTTATAGCATTACTGATTATTCCATCGAATCTATTCAAATATAGAAAACAATAAATAACAAATACCGCTGATATACCATTAAATATAATCGTGATAATACCATGTGAGTAATAGTTGTACGCCATAATACATTTATCCCCAGCTATCATCGCTATGATGTTTAATACAAGGATGGTTCCAATTGATAATACTTTTTGACGAGTACTCCACGATGTAGTAAACAGCTTATTCTTTTTTACAAAATACCCTATGCAAATAAAAAAGGTAGCTATCATTCCTTGCAAGATACACCAAGGTAATATAACAAAAAGGCCGATTATCCAGCCCAATGTTGCAACGCCAGCTGCCGCAATAAGCAGTTTAATCCCTTCCAAATGATTCAAAAGAAAATTAAACAGAATATTACCCAGGGCCAAGGCCAGAATAAACCATATAGGCCCACACATCGGCAAATTAAATCCCAAGAAGTTTTCATAAGTGATTCCTAATGCCGTTATCATGAATATTTTAGCTGTTTCTTCTATCGCTACTCTTCTCTCCCCAAACACGAAAAAATAGTACAAGAAATGAACAATAGTTACAGAAATAAGAACGTAAATAAATGGGATAATAAGCGTATTCCACTGTTTAACAACACATTTTTTATTTGTGGTCTTTCTGAATCCATATCCACTTATAACAAACAGTGCCGGCATTGCAGCACTTACTATAAAGGGAGGCGATACCATTTGCAAAATTCCTATAACAGGAACTTTTTCATATGTATGATGCATAATCATAAAAATCATAGCAAATCCCTTATACAGATTAAACATTCCTAATGTATTTTTAATATAGTATTTTCCCTTCGGCATATTATTTTTCCCTATAAACTGTATGTTTTCATATTCATCAATAAAACTGCACAACGAAATATGTTAATTTAACATCTGAGCAGAGAAATAATCAGTATACTGACCTTCCCATTTAAAAAACTTCTTATTACATTTATCACAATATTGACACATGCTTATTGGAGAATTCATTTTTTCAATTAAAACTTCAGAAGTTATTTCCGGATCATAAATATCTACCACATCATCTGGCAGAGCAATTCCTTTATATTGCGTTTTATCACGCATGACATTTGAAAGAATCGGCAGACCACAGACAGCTAATTTACCATTGTAAAGAAAATGATACTCCTTTGATTCGCAATTCTCCCAATTTTCTTTCGCATTACTTGTTTCTGTACCATCAGAGCATGCAAAAAACTCATTTACTAAGTCCGATACAATCAGTTCAACACCAAATTTACTGCATTTTTCTCTGATTTTATCAAGAATTTTATATGTAGGTGGATAACAGGTAACATCAAAACGCGCCCGATATTTCTTCATGGAGCGCATTAAGGAATCATCGCATGAAGGTATGAGTATGCCATTAGATGCTACTGCAATTCTGGCATGTGGAAATTCTTTTCGAGTCACCTCGATGAATTTCCCCAATTCCGGATTCAGTAATGGTTCGCCTCCCATAAGTCTGATATCAGCAATATTGCTTACAAACTTATGTAACTGGCCTAAATCTTTTTCATACTGACCCAAATCGGAAAACATTGGATCTTCCTGTAGATTACTGTAATGCCCACACCCTTTGCACTTTAAGTTACAATGCCATGCCACATGATATTCCAAGTAATTTAATTCAGGTTTTAATTGAAATGGTTCTATTCTTTTTTGTTTAATACAGTCTACAAACTTCTTTAGTATATTTTTCAAATCTCTTTTCAGCATAAACATATTCATTGCACTTCTATCATTACTGCTATCTAAAAGAGTCTTTTTTATAGTCAAAACTTCTTCTCTTGTAAAAACGGTACAATTATCACGCATCTTATCATACTCATATCTTCTTCGACCATCAAAATCGAGTTTTAGCCCAAAATCAGATGCCAAATTTTCCAGTTCTTTCAATACCTCAAGGTAATTTTTCAGGTTCAAAAAGCTAAAGTAATCGTTCTTTGAGGACCATGACCCAGAATTTTTATTCATAACATATCTGTAAGCTGAAACTTCTTCTCCAGAATTATAAAGCTTACCATCAGCCATCATTATCAACACCATATGCCTGTCAATAAAACGACTCATATCAAAATGGCTCTTTGTAAGCTTGTCAAGCATATCTTCAAAGCTCTTTTTTCTGTACATAGAAGTTGCCGTCTGACCAGGTAAAAGATAGTCTTCAAAATCTTTTATTGTATAATCTCCGCCTCTTTTGAGGAAACCACTGTACTGTTCAAGTTTTTTTTGTCTTTTATCATTTTCATCAACAATTGTGCAAAGGCCAAAACAAGCCACATAATCCCTATGACAATCTAAAAACTCACACTGTTTCATTAGTTTGTCATCATCAATCCAGTAATCGTCCCCCTCTACAAAAGCTATATACTCTCCTTTTGCATGTCTTATAAGATCCATGGCGTTTTCTGTCATTCCAAGATTAACATCACGAATAAACGGAATAATGATCTCAGGATAGTTATCAGCAAATTCTTTTATCACTTTCGCTGTTCCATCACTCGAACAATCATCACCAACCAAAACCTCATACTTAAAATCAACATTCTGTGATAATACGCTTTCCAGCGTGTGGCCAATATATTTTTCTTCGTTATACGCTGCTACAATAACACTGACTTTTATGCTCTTATCACCTGACTCCATTTCCCGCTCCCTCTTCTATAACATTGCAAATCTCTTCCACAGTTTCTATATTAAGATCTGCGTAAAGCGGCAAGGCTAAAACTTGCTTTGACTTTTGTTCAGCTATTTCTGTATTTCCCCTGAAGCCGATATTTTTATAACAATTAAACTTATTTGTGATTGGATAAAAATACTTTCTGGCATAAATATGCTTCTTAGCTAACAATTCACGCAAAGCATCCCGATTCATGCCGTACTCAGCAGAATCAACAAAAATTGGCATATAACTGTAATTGTATGTATTCTTATCCTCATCATAATCTAGAAGTCTGAGCCCGTTAATTCCTGATAATCTCTCTCTATATCTGTTAAAAATAACTTTACGCGCGTTTCTGTTCTCCTCGAAATGCTTTAAGTTGCATATGCCCATAGCTGCCTGAAACTCATTCATTTTGGCGTTCGCTCCAACAAGTTCAACACTTTCCCTGCCCACGATTCCAAAGTTATGCAGCTGATAAATTTTGAGCATAGTTTCCTTGTCCCTTGTTACAGCACATCCGCCCTCAATAGTGTTAAAGCATTTTGTGGCATGGAAACTGAACATTGATATATCTCCGTAACGAGAAATACTCACCCCATTTATCCTTTCGCCAAAAGCATGGGCTGCATCATATATCACTTTCAAATTGTGTCTTTGTGCAATTTTTTCAATCCGCTCAACATCACAGGGCATACCATAAACGTGAACAGGTACTATGGCACTTGTCTTATCAGTAATTAATTCTTCTATTTTATCCGGATCGATTGTACAATCACTTTCCTTAATATCACAAAATACTGGAGTGAGGTTATTTCTGACAATTGCGTGCGTAGTAGATGCAAAAGTAAATGGCGTCGTGATAACCTCGCCCGTAATATCCAACGCCTGTAAGGCCATCTCGAGAGCCATATGTCCGTTACTCATTGGTAATACATGCTGCTCCTGCAAAAATGCAGAAAGCCCTTTATTAAACTCCTGCCAAACCATTCCCATATTTGTCAAGTTATGACTGTCCCATATCTGACGAACATACTCTATATATTCTTCAACAGGCGGAAGGCTCGGCCTGGTCACATAGATATTCTCTTCCACAATCTGCTCCTAACTCCAGTCAGAACTCGTTCATCAATTTTCTTATCTCTATATCCCCAATAACTGCTACTTTTCCATCGCTGATTCTGTAAACCCTGTCGCAGACAGATAATACACTTGGACGATGGGTTGTAAGGATACAGGTTCTCCTTGTGTCCTTCTTCATAATATTACTAAGGACCTGCCTCTCAGTCACCACATCAAGCGCCGAAGTAGCCTCATCCATAAGAAGAATCGGTGTTTTTCTGAGTATAGCTCTTGCGATAGCAAGCCTCTGATTCTGTCCCTCTGAGAAGCCAATGCCACTCTCTCCGATATTGTGATATATGCCCTTGGGAAGCTTTTTTACAAAATCGTATGCGCAGGACTGATTAAGTGAATCTATAATCTCTTCGTCAGTGGCATCCGGAGCTATAAGTCTCATATTCTCGGCTATTGTGCCTGCCAGCATCGTATTCCCCTGTGGAACATATGCAATGAGTGGTCGTGTCTCTGTAGAAAGTACTATCCTTTCTTTGTCATTTCCTTCAATATAAGCATATGCTTCTCCCTGCTGAATATTTAAAATGCCTAGAAGAATACGCAGCATTGTTGTCTTTCCCTCTCCAGAAGGGCCGACAAGTGCAATTATCTCGCCCGGATGAGCTTCCATGGAAACCTTGTCGAATATCTGTCTGCTGGTCTTGTAGGCAAAAGACATCTCATTCACTTTTACTGCAATGCCTCTCCCCTTACTTTTATCAACTAGCCTGTTAAAAGCAGGCGATTCAACGGTCTTCTCATCCTTAATATTTAATAATTCACAAACACGCTCTGTAGACACAGCCAGTTGAAGAGATATGGGTATAAGTCCAAGAAGTTCCTTGCCTGCCATCGCCGTTCTGTAAGCCATAGCAATGACCACTGTAAGTCCGCCAATCGATATAGCGCCTGAATTAACTCTGTAAAGAGCCCATCCGATACAGATTACTCCTGAAATAATTCCAGCAAGAAAGGTTACCGCCCAGGACAATAAAGAGAAAAAGTTTGATCTCATATCTGCGGTATATCTTTCTTTTTCAAGAGCCTCTATTCTCTTATAGAAAACATCGGCCAGACCAAAGGCTTTAACAGACTGGATATTGTGAAACGACTCCTTATGATATGAATTTTCTTTACTCTCAATAGCTTTAATGGCAGTCTGACATTCGTAAACCTTCTTCATGAATATTCTTGAAGAAACTGCAATTAGCGGAGCAACGATAATAACTACAAGAATCATGCTCACATCGTTTATTATAATGACACTGACTGAAACAATGATCATCAAAGTACATGATATAAGGGTTGTCAGAAACCCATTTGCATTGCCTGCGATTGTCATGGCATCATTGCTCAATCTGGTGATAAGATCACCAGTGTGGTAACTGGTCAATTCTTCCCAATCCGAATGCATCAACTTGTTGTACAATTTCTTGACGAGATCAGATCTCATGGAATTGTAGTTCCAGGATCCAAATCTGTTTGAGGTAAGGTTCAAAATAACTACAAGCAGAAAAAGGCCAATAAACTCCAATCCCATTGCTAGCGTTTTTTCTGTATCCATCTCTATAATTATATCCACAAATGGTCCCATCTTATATGTAATATAAAAGCTGACTGCCATATGCAATATTTCCACAGCGATGTAACCCAAAATCCTGCCTATATAGTTTCTATAAAAGCCATATATCCACTTCATATCGTGGTATAGTCTGCTTATTATTCCATCCTTAAAACTTTTTACTTTATTCTTTATCTTTCCCAAAGCAAAAGCCTCACTAATAATTCTTCCAGATCTGTGTATACAACATCACAAGTTTTTCCTCATTCCAGTCAATCTTTCTGGAATTACTGAACCCATTATAGTTATACATGCCTGGTAGCATCAATTTTACGTTTATGATTTGTATACAGCTTAGGATTTATGATAACTGCCAGATAAGTCTTTTTCTGAACTCTATCGAGTTGATTGTAATGTTTAATACATTCTTTCAGCATAATACGTCTGAATAATTTATTTAAATGGTATTTGTCAAATGTCTCATTGTCATATGTAAGCATAAGACAAATAATTTCTTCGAATAATGAATAAACTATCAAGCGATAAAAATCACTGTAAATCTGCTGTCTGCAACACTTTACTCGGTCTCGATGAGCATCTATTATATCGAAATGCCTTAAATCTTCTATATTATTTGCCCCTGTAATACTATTAGCTCTGATCATATAATGATAAAGAACATCAGGTATTGTAACTACAATACTGGAAGCATCAATAATCCTATGCATCGTATATTCATCTTCATGAATCCTGCCTTCTTTAAACTTGACATTATCAAAAATTGACTTTTTAAACAATTTATTACAGGCAATAACCATCAACGAATACTCTTTCGGGAATATGACCTCGAAAACTGACATAGCGGCGGTTCTTGACAGAATCATCTCAGAGTCATAGCCAATTGCTTCTATCTTATCCTCTTCTTTGTAATAGCCACAAACAGCCAAGTCTGCATTATGCGCAATAATTGCTTCCATTAGTTTTTTTACAAAATCAGAATCTATCCAATCATCTGAATCTATAAAAGAAATATACTCTCCAGTGGCATTATTAATACCGGTATTTCTTGCAGCTGATAGACCTGCATTTTCTTGATGATAATACTTAAACCTATCATCATTTACTGCAAACTTCTTTGCTATATCAGCAGAATTGTCCTTTGACCCGTCATCTACCATAATAACTTCAATATTTCGATAACTCTGTCCAGCAATGGAAGTAAGACATTTTTCCAAGAAATTTTCCACGTTGTATATAGGAACAACTATACTCACTAACGGATTTGCATCAGATATATACTCTAAGCCCACCCCAATATCCTTCATTAGCTCTTTCACAAGTTCAGGCTCTCTGGAATATGATATCTTTCTTGCAAAAAAACAGTCTGAAGCTCTCAGTTCCTGAAGATCTTCATATGTATATTCATAAGGTGTGCCCCGATTCCAATCAATTTTCCTCAGATCATTGTTGCAAACGCGATCCTTAAATCTTGAATTCAGTGCAACTGTACCAATAAAAATTTCATCTGCACCATTAGTAAATCTACATTTCTGAAATACTCTTTTTCTTATTGCCACAAGGTATCGTGCAAAATCATCAGTAATAGTAAACCAATTACTTCCTTTAACTATTTCAAGGCTTGCCAGTTTTCTGGTCCTGTCTACCCCATGGCGTTTTTGCCATTCCAATAGTTCCCATTGTATTTCTAACATTTTTCTGAGCAGAGCCCTTTTTTTCCCTGGGCCATTAAATTCCCCTTTTCCACACCACCGCATTAGGGGAAAATAGTATTTGATTTTATACGTAAAATCATCACCAGAATCACCACAATGGTGATACTCAATAAATTCTTTATTCTGCGAGTCTAAATACTCATGTATCTGATCTTGCGATTTTAAAGGGAAATCTATCCCAGATAATAAGTGATAATAATGGTACTGTGACATCGATGTTGCCATTTTTAGCATTAATAGTTCACACTTAACTTGGCTTAAATGGCCCCATCTCACATTAATTCGAGGCACACAAAAAAAACCTGACTTTTTTACCCATCCTTTGATCTCTTCATAATCTACGTACGTGGTCTTTTTATCAATATGAAGATATATGTCATTTCTCTTATCATCTATGGCTTTAAGCAAATATTGCAAAGACTCAAAATCGTTGTGTGCCATGATCAGATATGCATGTTTCTTTTCCATTTTTAACCTATACCACCTTCAAATGAGCGATAGTATCTCTTCTCCCAAGCTTTCTATACAAGTCATAGAATCCTAAATATAATCTTCCTTTTAAGCTCCCATTAAGCTTGGTAAAAATATATAAAATTTCTCTCCAGTAAGTATTGGCAATTTCTTCAGGTAGAAATTTTTTTAGTTCTCTCTTATGCCTCAAAATTTCCGTCAATAGCTCCAGACAAAACTTTTTCTGTCTAGAATTCATAGCCACTTCAGCCACTTCTTCCGTAGTATGCCCCTGGCATGCATGGCGAAATAGTTTGCAAGAAAGCTGATAGTATTTATTCTTGTAATCTCCAGTAAAACACATGGAATAAGCTTCCTGAATGCCACGTAAAACAATTAGTCTTTCTTCAAAAGCAGATGAAAAATTACTGAGAGATTGCATGGCAGACCCGGATCTTACTCGGTAGAAATAAAGCCTATCTTTGAGGCAGACAAGGCTATTTGCATACATGCTATAACAAATGTTAAACTCAAGATCTTCTCCAATATGGCAGTTTTCATCAAACTTAAGGTCGTTTTGTCTGATGATTCTAGTCACATACAGCTTATCCCATATCTCATAGCCTACCCGATACTCCATAAGTACATCTCTTAAAAATTCAAACTTTCCTTGTTGCCCCGAAATATCATTGTGACCAATTATAAAATCATATTCATCAAGAGAATTCTCAGTCTCATCTACCCGGTGATACTGGAAATTGAGCCAGTCAGCGCAATTTGACTCCATCGTATTAACAAGCTTTTCAACAGCAAATCTTGAGATATAATCATCAGCATCAACAAACTGTATATAATCACCACTTGCCCTTTTGAGCGCAAAATTCCTTGCAGCTGAAACACCTCTGTTCTCACGCTGATACCCCATTATTCTTGAATCCATTTTCATGAACCTGCCGACTATCTCCCACGTACCGTCATGTGAACCATCATCCACGACGATAACTTCAATATCTTGGTAAGTTTGCTCAAGAATTGACTCAAGGCATCGCTCTATGTACTTTTCCACGTTATATGCCGGAACTATTATTGAGACCAGCTTCTCAGATTTCCCGATTAACATGACGCAAATCTTCCATTACCTGTCAAAATGTTTACTCACCTCTGGTTTTGACTCTATTGTTTCTATTACCCTTTGAATCTCTGGTAAATCCTTCTGAAAAAGTAGAATATGTTAAAATCAGTAGTCATCAGACACAGGTATCTGAGCGTACTTATCTTACCTGCTTTGTGAACCTCATACAACATATTTCTAAACTCTTTACTAGCTAGTTCCTGACGTATTGTATGCATCATTTTGAACTTTTTATCCGTTTTGAACAGTGCCTCGTACATGGACGTCATTCTACTGACCCAGTCAGTAATGAATATCCCTTTTATAACAAGAATATTATCTTTCGTAACTCCGGTCTGACGACTTTCCCAATCCACAAACCGTCTGTAGATTGCTTTTGTATCCTCCATATCTCCCTTATGGTATGTTATCGAAATATTATCAGCAGTTCTTTTAACATAGTGATACAAGGCTCTGTTGATCATACCGATATTTCCGGAGCAGTTATCCAGATAATCCAAGTTGAATTTAAGATCTTCTCCAATCTTTATTTCTTTGTCAAAGAGAATTCCTTTATCTCTGATAAGCTCAAGGCTATAGCATTTATTAGTAACAAAATTAAAAAGTTTGAGATATGCCATCATGGCAGCAGAGCTTCGGTTTATGATATAGTTCTCACCTTCAACATAACCAAGTACCGATTCAAATATGCTTACCTTGTCATCTACATACTTATTAAATCTGTTGTCAAAAAACATACCACATGCCACAAATGAAATATCTTTATCAGACCATTTTTCATATGCCGTGACATAACTCTCTATAAGATCAGGCTCGGGATAATCATCTGCATCCCAAAACACAATATAATCCCCATTCGCTTCTTTTATCCCGTGGTTTCTGGCAGCTGATGGTCCCTGATTGACCTGTCGTACCACCCTTATCCTGTCATCTGAATTGGAAAAAGAGTTTGCAAGTTCAAATGTATCATCAACAGAGCCATCATCAATCACTAGTATTTCAACGTTCCTATAGGTTTGAGATACTGCCGCGCTTAAGCATTCCTTTATTGAGTTTTCAGCATTATAAGCCGGTATAACTACCGAAACCAAGATATTATCATTCATAATGTTTAGTATTTAATATACTTCCATGCCAAAAGTGCTATGCTTTTTTTGATTCCCACCACTTTAGGAACATTTTGAAATGTGATGTTCTCCTTATATGCTTTCATCAACTCTTTTTTTGTATAAGGATCATCAATATTTCTATATGTATACTTAATCCATTCCAGAAGCGTTATCCTGCTGTGGTCCTCAAGATCAGCCTCGCCAAGCTTATGAAAATAATCCATCCTGTCTAAAGAAGCCTGTAAAAAGAAATGATAACGAGTTTCCAAGTCCTCATGCATTATACTATCATTCCTTTGATAGTATTTATATAGAGTGTCCGAAATATACGAAACTATCCCCGCCTTATATAACAGCTTATAAACAGTTGCTTCATCTTCATTTTGTACACTTGCAGGAAAACGTACACCCTCAAACAGTTCTCTTTTATACAGCTTGTTCCACGCAACCGTACAGATATTATTTGAGCGCATCATCCTGATTACACTCTCATGTCCGCTCCATCTTCCGGGTCTTAGATCCGTAAAAATCTCCTCTTTTTGCTTATTTTCAAGACCATTATCATGCACCTTGACTATTCCACATGCTACTATATCAGCATGATCATCAAGCAGCTTGTGCATCATAATGTCGAGAGCATCTTCCCTTAGAAAATCATCACTGTCACAGAAAAAGATATACCTACCGGTTGCCTGATCCAACCCCGTATTACGGGATTTAGAAAGGCCCGCATTATCCTGATGAAAAACCTTTATCCTGTCATCAGATGCAGCTAATTGGTCACAGATTGCTCCCGAATCATCCGTCGAACCATCATCAACCAGTATTATCTCCAGGTTTTTATAAGTCTGCCCTGTTATAGATAAAAGACATCTCATAAGATACTCTGCCACATTATAAACAGGGATGATTACCGAAATCTTGCCATCATCTTCCGGTGATCTTGGATCTATAATCACTCTAAAGTTATTATAGTAATTTCTGATATCAAAATCTTTATTCTCGTGAGCTCGATGGTATGCTTTGTCAGATAACTCTTTTCTGACACTAGGCTCTGACACCATTTTTTGCATAGCATCACATAGTTTCTCAATGAATTCTTTGTCTCTCTTTACAATCAGTGCTCCATCATCCACAACCTCCGGAAGTGCACCGGAATCGGTAGTAATGAGCGGTATGCCTTTTGCTATGGTTTCCAGTGCCACGAGGCCAAAGGGTTCCTCGTCTACAGTGGGCATTACAACAACATCAGCCCCATCGTAAAGCACCGGCATATCAGTAGCAGGAATCTGATCCATGCATTCTATATTATCGCATTCATTTACCATCGCTTTTATGAGGTTTTCATAACGCTTATCCACGCCGGAAAAGCCAACAATGATAAGCTTTATATTTTTTCTGACGTTTTCATCCACCCGATTGAGCATAAGAATAAATGCAGTTACCAGCTCTTTAACACCCTTTCCCGGAATGATCCTTCCAGCATACAAAAAAGAAATGTATTTGTCCGGAATCTTACTGCACTTATCGTATTTGTTAAGATTGACTCCATTGTATAGTATTGACACAATCGCATTCTTATCACTTCTAACTATCTGTCTTTTTATATAGTCACTTACCGCAATAAACTGCACTCCATAGCGAACTAATTCATGTATATGCCTAGGACTACGATATATATCAACATCATTGTGCATATGAAAGTAGATTGGAAATTTGTATTTTCCATTGCAGAGATGAACAATCTCTACAGCAGTAGACATCATATTTTCAACAACTACTGCATCGTATCTATCCTGCATTTCCTTTAGACGTCTTATGAACGCTTGCGCTATTTTCTTGTCCAGCAGTCTTCTTGATGAACCATTAGCCACAGTTCGATAGTACTTGTCAATTATCTTGTCTGCCAATCTCGTACCGATATCATTTTCAACAGTCAGGATTTCAGTAAAAGAATAATCAGAGCCGGCCATGTCGTCACAGGCAATAGTGAACAGATCGATGCAGAAGTCCCTATTAAGTTCGTTGTCATCTAACAGCCTCGTAACAAGTCCTTCAACCGCACCTCCACGAGTGGCCGGTATAGGAAGAATGCACGGAGCTATGATAGCAATCTTTTTCATAAAAAACCTTTAAAGGCCGCTTTTATTTGAAATCCACAAATAAAAGCAGCCCATAACAGAACCAAATCTATTATCTCTTCTTAATATACACCAAAACAGCAATCATAGCTGCAATGAAAGCCAGGCCTGCAATGCCTCTGCCGATTCGTATCAAAGTCTCATTATTTACGCCCTCAACATTTTCTGTATCACTCGGTGCCTCATCGACCATGACATCGTATGTACCAAGGTTCATTTCTATCTGCTCTCCATCCGCTCCCATATACCTAAGCGTTATAGAGATGGTCTGCTCACCGGTCTCAGTAAATGAAATAGTACAGTCCTTAGTAGAAGTCTTTCCGGCATCGATAGAACCCAGATTTATGTTTTTGGATGCATCACTTACATTGCCTTCGATAATCAGCTCAATATCGGTGATATTCCTCAAACTGTTATTACGGTAACTTATACTAAGTAACGAATCATCATTAACTACCGCTCCCGAACTTACCTCCAGGCTTTTTATAAGAAAAGCACTTGCACTCTCTGACGGCAAAATCATAGATGAAGAGTTAGTTATTTGCCGACCTCCACTCTCATATGAGAGCTGACAGGAAAAATCAACAAAATCTCCAACAAATTCAGAGTTAACAATAATAGGAACTGTTACCGTAGCAGTTTCTCCTGCTTTTAATGTTCCTATAAAGAACTGGTTGTCATTACCATAAGATGGATAAACCATACCCGAATTGCTTAAAACTGTAACAACAAGACCATTTGCTGCGCTATTCTTGTTAGCATTGCGAATCGTTAATATTATGTTTGCATTCTTCCCGGCTGCAATGTATCCCTCTTCAATACTATAGCTTTCAATTTCAACCACCGAATTAAATGACGGCTCCGATTGCACTACAGGAGCTTCCTGAGTAGCGTAAACACGAATACCTGTATTGGGAATCACCAGACAAAGAGCCAAAAGAATATTGATAATTGATGCAAAAAAAATACTCATCTTTTTCATTTTTTATTACCCCTTGGTCCCTTTTTCTTTTTGTAGTTCTTCACATATTTCTCACTTTGGAAATAGTCATAATCACCATGATAATCTCTGTACTGATCCATATCTACCTTATTGATTATCGTGCCAATCAAATTGACTTTTTTCTCTGCGAGTGCATTGGCAGCGTTGATAAGACCTCTCTTAGATGTATCACCAATAGTTGTTACCAGAATTGTAGCATCAACACTTACGGCAATTACCTCTGCATCCATGGCAGCATTGACTGCAGGCATGTCATAAATTATATAATCAAATCTCTGAGATAACTCGTCTCTAAGTAAATTCATGTACTCAGAACACAGCAGTCTGACCGGATTATCAATAAGTTCTCCGCATGGAATATAGGAAAGATTGTCTGTAGTCGTATCATAAACAATCTGATCCAGCGACTCCTTCCCGAGTAGAAAGTCTGATAATCCGACTGAAACATTCTCATTCAGTCTTTTATGGCGCTGCTTTTTTCTCATATCGCCATCAACAAGCACTGTCTTCCATCCTGAACTGGCTATAGCAGCTGCAAGATTGATTGCTATAGTCGTTGAACCGTCACCGGCCTCGCAACCGCAAATCACAAAACTTTTATAGCCATGCTGCTTTTTTAATATATGCAGATTCATTACAGCTTGGTCAAATGAGTCATTAAGTGCAAAGCTTTCGTTTTTGTATATCTCCAATTTTTCCAATGCAAAATCTCCTCATCAATCTTTGTAATCCGGAATCATGCCGATTATCGGAAGTTCATTTCTGATCGTAGCCTCTCTGACAGTACGAACCTTGCTATCAAAAATTTCACAAACCACAACCAACATACACGCCAGTACAAATCCAACAAGCATGACCTTTATCCTGTTTTTCCATGCCTCAACAATTGCATTATAAGATAGATAAGCGCTACTTGCATTATCCAGATTCTTAACGGCATCTGTTTTAATTATATCCGCCATCTCGATGGTGTATGACTCTGCCACAGCATTGGCCATATCCACAGAAAGATCCGGATCGTTTGTAGTAGCCACAATAGTGATTATTGTAGCTGAACTGTTCATAAAGCTCGACACATTGTTGGAAGTACCCTGTTTAACAGAAGATCCTGCCCAAACTGAGGACTGTATTTTTGCAGCATCCACATCGCTTCGTCCCATTATCAAAGCTGCTCTCTTGCTAACCTTGTATGATTTAGCTACATCCAAATAAGCATTCATGGCAGTAACAGCATTGGCAGCTTCTATATAAGATCTGTCAGCAGCTGCATAAACCGTTGCCGACGCAGAATACTGATCCTCTCCGACATCAAGTGTCAAACCTATTCCTGCAGCAAGAAATAAGATTGTAATAATAGCTATAAAGACCCATTTTTTCAGTAAGGCTCTTATACATCTGAAGACATCGATCTCCAATACATTTTTATACATAAAATATCCCTTCAAAATATAAAGTTTTTTAAATCAATGAATTATACCATTATTGCTTTGAATTGTACACTACTAATTTATTTGTTACAGTTTGCCCATTGTTCCCAATTTTAAAGCTATAATTTGTGCATTTTCAAAAAAGAAATAATAATTAGCTTCTCTTTCTACCAATCAAAAACGGAAACCATCTGTTAATGATAAAGATAGGAAAAATAAGTATTAACGATAAGATAATAGTAAACACTATCGCGAAAATTGAGGAAGCAAATGTATTGGCCAAAATTGCAGCATATAATAAACCCACTGTCTTTTTAAGAATTGTCTGCAGTATGCTGTATATTTTGCCATGCAACGCAAAGCAAATAAGGGTATTTTGCCCTATATAGAGCATATATTTATTGGGGGTAATTTTTTTACATAAATAAATCAGTACAAAAACCCCTAGAAACGAGACTATATACGAGTATATGATACTAATAAATCCATTTAAAATGTAACTGCCTGTCAGATATGGTGCGTATTGTAGTATTATATAAAACAAAAATACTATAATAGCAGATATAGCATTGACATTTTTGTCATACATTTTTTCATATTCATTTCTGAACATGTATCCCATAAACATCCAAAACATTGCAATAAAAATATATTCAATATGCCATGGTAAGTTGTATGTTCCCCATGGTAACAAATTGGGATTCATATATTTGCCATATAAACTGCTGATCAAAGCCAACGAGAGTGTCACTATAATAAAAAGAATGTTATCCTTTAGCTTTTTCTGACTTTTTTCGTATTTATCTATGAAGAAATAGAAGGGAATAAATGCAACAAATAAGGCCGCTACAAACCAAATCCCATCGCCTTTTCCTCTAATCTGAAAGAAATTCCATTTAAGCTCATCAAGTAATGACGAATGATTGTTAAACGATATTAACTGAGATAATAAGATATTGAATACACTAAAAATGAGCCAAGGAACAAACAGGCCTCTAATTTTTTTAGCAAAAAACTGCTTAAATTCATCTTTGTGAAAATATACATAACCTGATGAAAAGAAAAATCCATTTAAGAAAAATGGATTATAGAATGTTTTTAAAAACCCAGTCTTCGACTCTAGATGACTCAGCATTACCCACATTATGCATATATATTTAAGTGTATCTACCCATTCTACCCTTTTTGTCTGACCTGTCATAAATCACCGTATCCTATTTCGTAATATTTGCTTTCTTTTGCACAATTAAGCATAACTGCAGTACCTAGAACGTTGGTCTTAACAAAGACCGCTATGTTTACAATTAAACGATCAACATGTGACTCAGCTGCGAAATGAACGACTCTGTCGATTTCGTTCTCGATGAAAATCTTTTTGATTGCTTCCTTGTCACAGATATAAGCTCTCAGGTGTAATTATCTCTTTTCTCGCTGTCCTTGAGGTTCTTAAGATTACCTGCGTATGTGAGCTTATCCACATTGATAGTCCAAATATCGTTGTCGCACTTTTTAACATATAACATGGTTTGAGCCGATAAAGCCTGCTCCACCTATTACTAAATATGTCCTCATCAAATCACCTCCGTAATCCCAAAAATATTTCTTTATTCCATGAAAAAAAGCAGAATAATTATAGTCATATTTAGCAGTAATAGCTATATTATTTTTGCCTAATTTTTCATATGTCAATAGCTCATTTTTTAGCGATAAATCTGTAATTATATATTTGGGGTCAGCTTCTTAGTTAAATTTCTTTAATTATTGTAATTAATATAAATACCTAGTATAATCAATTTTTATTTTTTTTTCATCAATAGTTCATGTTTTTTTTTTTTACTTTTATATTTATTATTGAGATAATAAATCTGTATACAATATTACACCACACAATATTACACCGAATAATTACCATAAGGAAGGATAAGTATAATGATGAACCTTTATAAGAAATATTCAAAACGTATTATTCCTTGTATAATTCTTGCTCTGGCAATGCTAACTATCATTATTTTCAATTCTTCAGATAATACATCTAATATGCCCACTCCTGTTATCATCCCTGATGATGACACCCCTCTTAGCGACACGATACAAGCTAAAGCTTCTTTCTATCTATTTAATCCTAGCGAGTTTACAGCAACTTTTACAAATGTAACTCCTGACATGGCCGATTATATTGGCGAGGGAACGGTAAACTTTACTGGGGACATCTATAACAGCCCTGATGAAGTTGCTTCTCTGATTGTCAGCGAACCAGACTATTCCTCCAAATTGCCCAATGAAAAAACTGTAGAATGGGGCAGTATTTATCTGTACAACAAGAACAAAGAAATCTGTGTTATAGGTTTAAGTGCTGAAAAGAATGATATTGGACCGATTATCGTAGAAAAACCGAATATAGAGGTGTTGCCGGAAAATAATCCATCATCAGTTCTTAGTTTTGGCGCCAAAGGTGACGGTGTAACAGACGATACAGCCGCCATAAAAGAAGCACTGAAAAGCTGCCCAAATGGAGAAGTGTATTTTCCTAGTGGAGCCTATGTAATCTCAAGTTCGATTCGCATTCCTTCAAACGTTACAATAATTGGAGAGGGCGAAAACTCAGTTATTATTGCTGCACCTGGCACCAGTCGAGGCGCCACCATGCTTAAGTTAGATAAAGCATCCAATGTTGTAATTAAAAACATCTGTATAAGCGGCAATTCATCTGTAAATTATGAGAATATGGATGCCAAAGATGGTATTCATATGCTTGAGATTTGGAACAGTGATAACGTTACTGTAGATAGTTGCAGCTTCATTGATAACATCTATGCAGGAATTCGCGATGTAGGAAGTAATAATATTACTATTAATAACTGCTTTTTCGTTAATATAGACTGTGGCTTTGTTACTTTGGGTTCTGCTAGCAACATACACGATCTTACTATAACAAATAACACATTTGATGGTCATAAAGCTTCAGAACCTATTTCACTTTATGCAACTTCGTCACATTCAAATATCCTGATTGAAAATAATACAATGTCAAACAAAACAGGTGGGTGTGGTATTTTAATTCCAGGTTTTATGCCTAATAACAATATTATCATAAGGAATAATACTCTTAACAACATCGCTTCAGGCATGCGGATTCAAAATTCAAGTAATGTTCAAGTGTTACATAACAGCGTTTCAAATACTACGGGGGGGTGTGGAATTAAATTTATTAGTTGTAATAACGTAATTGTTGATGATAATAATTGCTCAAATATTAGACAGGATGGATTGCTAGTAACAGATTGCTCATATATTACTATTAACAATTTAACAACGACTAATTGTGGTCGGGATAATATCAATTACTTTAATGTCAGGTTCAACGGTGAAAAAAATAGTAATATATCATTTAACAACTCCAGTATTGAATATAGCGATAGCAAAATCGGTATTTGTTTTGACTGTGAAACTGATATAGAAATGGACAATGTTGAATATAAAAACGCTACAATCTGGATGACAAAAAGATGCGTTGACACAACAATATCTGTTCCAAATACTATAACGGTAAAAGATCAAGGGTCAGAGAATTCAATAATTAGAAACTAACGTATGTACAAACTAAAAGGTCGTAGCATTCCGCCGCGACCTTTTTTGTTGTCCTACCCTTCTACCTACTTAAAAATTTCTCATGAAATAATTTATAAATCATAGAAAGTAAAATAGTTACTACTAATTCTGCAAATACAAGTAGTACTCTGTTCCATCCATTTACACTAACATTTAAGTATGACAGCAAACGTGATGTGAATGTTGTTATAACATAATGGATTAAAAAAGCATACGCACTAATATTTCCAATGAACACCATCAACTTGTTTGATAATACCGTTGTTATCAGGCCTTTACTTGCCGCAAAAAGTAACACCCAAATCAAAGCCAAAGGTATATATATTGTTGTACGGTTATGTAGTGCTTGTAGTACAATACTATCAGGCTCAATTTCAAGCCAATGGAATACAAACACAGTAATTACAACGGCTAACACCTCAAAGATTGTTGCTTCAAGCATCCCAATGCTTCTTACATTACTTTCAAAAAATAAGCGTTTCAAAACACATCCTATAAAAAAATCTCCCATCCTGAAAACAGGGAAACAGTACATAAACCAAACATATACCGGACTATCAATCCCATACACAAATATGAAAAGAATACATGTCACAATCTCAAGACATAAAATGATTCCACAAATAATTGACAGCTTGATAATTGTGGTTTGCTCAATTACCTTTTTAATCCATGGAAACATAAAATACAGAAACAATGTTACGGAAAGATACCACGCAACACCATTTAGTGAAACATTGAAGCTGCTATTCGGAACCCATGTTTGCAACAACGTCACATTAAGTGCTATCTGAACAAGCAAAGCAATTATTTCTCCTATACTTATTCCACCACCTAGTACGGATGCAAGATGTATCAAAATCACAAGAATCATAGTTATTATATGAAGTGGATATAGTTTCTTTATCTTCTTTAAAGAAAAGCATAGATTGTTCTTAAATGATTCAACAAGTTCAACATTTTCATATCTATATGTCATGAGAAAACCTGACATCACATAAAAAATAGACACCCCCAATTTGGGCCAACTGATAAAAAAATCTGCATGAGAAAAAAAGATTCCTAAAAAAGCCAACGCTCTAAGTGCCTGTAAAGAGTCTATCCTCTGTCTAGTTGTCTCACTCTGCCTAATATAATTCACTATGTCAACTCCTTTTATTATCCGTTTCTACTGCAACTTCTGCTGAATTTTATCACAAAACATGGATGGATTAGACATATACGGATAATACTCCATCAATTCTTGAGGAGTCTTATTCCACCATTCAGTCTTCTCTATCTGACTGATCAGATCATCAGAAAATCTCTTTCTGATGACTCTGGCAGGATTTCCCGCCACTATTGTGTATGGTTCAACATCATGAGTAACGACGCTTCCCGCGCCAATAACTGCTCCATTACCGATAGTTGAACAGGATGCGGTAATTAATACCCCATATCCGATCCAAACATCATTTCCGACTATAAGACTATGTCTCTGTATATCTTCCACATCAAGATTTGATAGTTTTTTATTATAGAAAATCGCTGAACTGGTAAGATGATCAATCGGATGATTGCCTGCTAGATAATGAACATTAGAAGCGATACTGCAATAACGTCCAATCTTAACTTTTCCCATTAGATTAAAGCCCTTGTCAAAGCAACTTCCATAGGAAAATAATCCAACGGATACACCGTACTTTTTCTCTGTAAAATCTCTCAATGTTTGAGAATATAGTACGCCGCCTTCTCTTTTCACATTGATATTTTTTTTGATTTTGTTGATATAATCTACCAGTTTACTCATTTACACCCCTTCTATTACTCTTATCTATAGTGCCATTATTCAGAAATTCAATATAATCAAATTTCTTTCCATATTGATATATCCTTTTCCCCAGAAAATTTATAGCACTATAATCTCGCACCTTATCAAGGTTCTTCCTTATTTGAACACAATGTGGGAATTCCGGATAATTCTTTTCAGTAAAACAAACCTTTTTCTCATAGGGCAGCTTTTCAAAACGTTCTAAAGTATCATGTGTACAGCCTTCCTGCTCCGACATCACAACGACAATATTCTCATAATTAATTGTCGCTATACGCTCTTTCCATTTTGTTATCGCTTCATCAAAAGATAAATAATTCTTGAAGAAAATAGGTATGTCACCAAGCATTCCTACCGGATAATCCAGATCATAATATACTTCTCGAATATCCAGCTTTATATAAATGTCAAAGTCTTCTAAAAACTTTACAAAATCATTAGGACGGATAAACAGATCTATCATCGGAGATCTGAACTCTTGCCCCAGATCACGTAAAATCACCCCACCCATACAATCGTTTGTCAGCAGTGTGAAATCTTTATTTTTTAATCTTGACCTATCGATACTATTCCTAAAATGCTCGCGTATATATAACCCGGTACGATTATCTTCAAGGCGAAGCTTTGGCTTCTTATTAAGTGTGCGCTTTAAATATCTATATACCTTACGAGGCATACTAACCGATTTGCTTTTATGGATTTGTTCGACTACAGTACTAGCGGCTTGCATAAACCCAACTTTGCAGTACTGATTCAAAAAAGTCTGCCTGTATGAAGGCTTTTGAGAAGCTCCTCGAAGTTGCTCATTACTGTCAATAATACTTTTATAGTCCTTCAGTGTTATAACAAGCCTATCACCGCAGCTCTCAACCAGTTTAATACCCTTATCGGTATTACCCAGAACAACAGACATACCATATTCTCTGGGCTTTAGCATATTCTGTCTGTCGCGTCCCCAATAATCACCGATAGTAACATCAGATACTCTTTCCGGAGAGGCATATTTACATGCATAACAATTCTCTCTATAGAAAACCTTACGTGTATAGTTTGCCATAAAGAGATTGTTCTTTGCTTTTTCTTCTATTACTGTCCCATCTTCTGTCTCGATTTTCAGCCTGAAAATATTATTATCTCTGAAGGAAACGCTGCTGATTTTGCCGTGTTTTGCCGCAACATTCTCAGTATACTCTTCCCAATAGGTCGCCGGAGGCATACCGTGACAGATAATATCCACAAGCATCAGCTGTTCCTGCATTACTGCAGGGATGAATTTCTTCATGGCAGCACATTGACATGACGTACCTATAAAAATGATACGCTTATTGTTTTTCAGCTCCTGCAGGACGTCTTTATAGCACCCCTCCATATCACTAAAAGTATACTTTGACCCCTGAAATTTCTTTAAATCATCAATACTTGATGTCTTGGTAAAAACAACCCTGAAATAATCATCAAAAGATGCACCATATGCCAATCCACCATCTTCAAGCACTTTTGAATAAAAGGCATAAGCTGCTCCACCGGATGCAGATGCACCTCTTATTTCATTATTCTTGAGACAAACAGCATATGTCTTTTGAGGTTCCGCCATTGATATTGGATTAACTATCTGACAAACATCCTTACAACGACCGCAATTTATACACTTACTCTCATCAACATTTATGATTTCTGAACCATATTCATTTTTGATAAAAGAAATGCACTCCTTTGGGCAGACATCTCTGCAGGCACCACATGCAGTACATTTTGAATTATCGCAAATTTTCATTATTAATCTCCGTTAGTTATGTCGAACAGCCTTAAGTAACATCAGTTTGACTTCTGAGATATACTTAGATCTCATAAACACAAGGAAATAAAGTGTATTAAACACCAGGCAGCAAGCAATTACATCTATCACTAACTGTAGAATTGGATTAATGACCGTTATTTTCTGGCACAGCCAAAAAACTACAACCGAAACACCGCCGGCAGCTATCGCATAAAAAAGTGTATTGATGACATATTGCTTCGCAGTACGCTCAAACAACTCATCAAACAAAACCTTTGTTTCCCATGGAAAGTAGATAAATGTATAAATAATAATAGTTGATAACAGCGCCCCCAGTAATCCTATGTGCTGAACTAAGATGATGTTTGTGACCACATTTACAACAGCTCCGATATATGGTTTCCAAAAATCCTGTTTCCACATACCTGCAGCATCTTTGAAATGTGATCCCATGGCTCTGATCTGCCATGTGTAAAAATATACAACCATCCATGCCACGACATCCATAGTCAGCATACGGTTCTCGCCAACCCATATCTTCATAAACGGCTGATACAGGCACAAGAAGCAGCACGCACAAAAACCGACCATCCATGAAACAGTAAAATGTAATTTCTGGAACAATTCATAATTCTTTTCTTTTGTTTCAGTAACAAGACTATTTCCGATACCCGGCACAATAGAAGTGTAAATTATTGTAAAGATACCGATAACCGAAACCATAATGTAATAATAATTGCTATATATACCCAGAATAGCAAGTCCAAGAAAAGCTGAAATAACAATGCTATCTGCAGAAGTAACTACCGTAGCTCCGATTTTATGTCCCAGAACCGCAAAAGTTCTTGAATATAGATCCTTTCGCTCTTCCTTTGATAAATCTCCACTGGGAGTATAGTTGGGACACAGCTTTGTTGCCATCTTGGCACAGACAATATTGTTAGCTATTGTATAAACTGGAACAACGAGAATATAAGCATAATAGTTCCTGAACACCAGCAACAGAATGATTTGAAGTATATATTCTATAATGGATAACACCATATCTACATTGCTTATTATGTCTCTTCTCTGATTTGCCATGAGTAATGAACTCTTGTATGCAAATAAGAAATAACTACTTACAGTATTAATAAGATAAATCCAAAACAGCAGATAAAGATTGACATCCGGCGGACAGTCTCCCTTTACCAGTTTATCCAGGAAAAAGCTCATTATTACCCCCGCAAAGAGTACCACACAGCCCACTATTCGATATACCCTTTTAAATTCATTTAATAATGCGTTCACCTTGGGTATATTGTTTTCAGCTATCGGTCTGTACATGCCATAAACAATAGCGCTTCTAAATCCCAGCTCAGACAGATTCAGCACATGTAACAAAGAGGTAAATAAACTGCTTAATCCTACATATTCATCTCCAAGCACATAAATTATTACGGTTCTGACCACGAATGGCAAAAGTATAGTTACAGCTTTGTTTAATAAGCCAGAAACGATATTCCGTGAAGCATTTTTTGAACGATTCTGTGCCATATATCAAATCTCCTGTATCCATTTCACGATCTCATCTATAAACAATTTCTTTTTATCTTCAAGAATTGTCTTAGATTCTGAGATACAATCCGTCATTTTATTATATTCTCCAATGTATCCCATCATCATATTAAGCACTTCATTCTCAGATAAACTGCACATATCCAGCACATATGGATAGTTAAGATTATTGAACAGTCCAACAAACTTTCTGCTATAAGCCAATGGAATAGTAGAAACACCAGATGAATATGAAGCAATAGTCGCATGCATTCTTGATCCTATAAACACATCAAGTCCGGAAATAAACGACTTAGCCTCGATTGGTGTTCTAAATCTTGAAGCACACTCGACATTATACTCTTCTGCCAATTTCCGGCATACTGAATAATCATCTTCAACGCTGTTAGGACTATCAGATATTACATGTCCGATCAGATAAACTCTATTGTGCGAATCTGATTTCAATCTTTCAATTGCAGACCTGATCAGCCTTTGATAATCCACACTGAGTCCAAATTGATTATTCTTCGTATATCCGCCATTCCATAAAAGTCCGGAAACGTTCAACCCGATATTGGTCACAGAATTATCAAGTTCCTGCTTTTTATACGGAAGGAAAAATGCCATGTCAGATACAACAACTATAGGTTTTCTGATGCCCATTTTTCTTAATACATTTTTTGACATTTCATCACGTGACATCAGAACAGATGCATTATTGCAAGCATACTTTGCAATCATCCTGGTCTTCAGTTTCTTATAGGGGCCATAAGTCTGAGGAGCAAGTAACAGTGGAACACCGTTTCTTTCAATAAGTATTTTGGCATAAGTATAGTTTATGAACCTTCTCCAGCCATAAATATCTGAAAAACTATCTCCCTGTGTTGCATCTATGGCTATATCAGCCCAATTTTTCACTATATTCAGAAACTTCTGCTTCTCGCTCCTATTCCTGTATACATTCTTTATCACTTCGCCTTCGACAAGTTTTCTGTCAACATATAACTGGTCGCATAAAACATCTATTGAGGTATCATCGATTTTACTTGCGACAATCTTATAATGGAATACGACTCCTGTTTTCTCGGATACCATCTGCAAAACACTAATAGCAGAATATGTCAATGCAACACATCCAAGATTTCCATTTGTAACCAATAGTCCACATAGCAATACGTTCATCTTCTTGTTATCCATTTCGAAATGCTCACTTATTTTTTGTCATTAACAATCTAACCATAATAGTAAGATTATTCTTTTTATAGCTTTTCTTGCTACCAACGCTGTATCGGGAAACAGCATCCTTATCTACAACAGAATAGTCCTTGTCCGACAGCATATCCAGATACTTTTTTCTATTATTGGAAGCTGGTAAATGGAACAATAACTGCTTATTATGAAGCGCCACTTTCTCATAGGTACTCTCTTCATATATAAGCTGATCCTTAATCTGCTCAAACAATGACCTGCCCTTATCTGTATTGATAATCACACATGATAAGCCCTGTCGTCTCAAGCTCTTATTACCATTTGCTTTTACAAAACGTGGATGTTCATATTCTGCGCCCCAATAGTCACCTAATGTAATATCGGCAGCACGTTTTCTTGATGCAAAAGGACACGAAAGACAACTGTCACGAAGGATATCTCCCTTCAAAAACATCATGAAATATGAAGATTCATAAAATGGAATGATTTTCTTTTTAGTCATCCCACTCTTATCCATATACTCAACGCAAATGTTTTTATCCCAGCCCCTTGTCTTATCTCTAAATGAGATGCCTGTCAATACTCCGTCAATCTGCTTGCTTAGGTATTGCTGATACTTATGAAAAATCTTATGAGACGGCACTCCATGACAAATAACCTCAACCGTAAATAGGTTGGGATAATCTTTTCCCAGGAAATTCTTTAGTCCCTGAACCTGGCAGGGCACACCAGAAAAAAGAACTTTTTTGCCTGCATTTAGCTTTTCTTTTACATCAGAATAAATACCTGTTGTATTGCTTTGAATATACTTGGAATTGTATAGCTTACTTACTTCATCGAGAGAATCCACACAAGTGTGAGAGACATAAAACAGTCCATCTTCATGCTTACTAATCTCAGCACCGTATATAACTCCACCCTCCGCCAGCATTTTTTCGCACATTATTGGGAATACCCCACCTGATGATGATCTGTATGCTTTGCCAGCTTCTTTTGTAGCGGCTATATATGCGGCAGGTTTATAATCATTTTGTCCCTGATTAGAGAGAGGACATGTCTTTCTGCATTTCCCACATTTCAAACAGACATCCGGATTTATTACGGGATATTTATACCCGGTCTTATCCTCATGCATTTCTATCGCATGTACCGGGCAGGCATCATGGCACGCCCCACACCCGGAACATTTACTGTTATCAGCGTAGACCTTGTCAAAGCTATTTACTGATTCATTGTTATTCTCTTTCTTGTCGGCAGGCTCTACCTCTGGCAAAGAACCGGCTAAAAAGGCTCTGGATTTGTCCTGTAATCTGGCAATGCATTCATCAACCTTAGTATAGTCTATCTTTTCGATTGGCCAAAGCTGTGATGTATCTGAGTCTATAATCCTGCTGCCGATCTGCAGTTTCCCGGCCAGATCATAAATGCGTATATTCTGTGTGTCTTTTTTTCCATCATCAAATCGTTTGAATAAAAAGAATTCCTTGTGGAAAACCACTGAAAAAATAGTTGCGTGATAAGAATCAGTGATCACATATTCAGCATTTTTAATGAGACGCAAAAAATCCGTCGGGCCTACATTTTCCGCCATATCCAAGTTAAACGCAGCGCTCTCCAATGAAGTTGGGATAAGTTTTACTGAAAGTCCGGTAGCCTTTTGAATTGTTTCAATTCCCTTGGTATAGAAATCTCTTTTTCCCAGGAAATAACACAAAATATATGGCTCATCATTATCTGCTGAGCCATCAATAAGTAAGTTTTCCCAAAGTTTTTTGTCAACCAGCAATGTTGGATCCAATACAGATTGCACCTGTCTGTCAACAATCGAGGTTAAAGCTGTAGCCGTTTCTTCTTCTCGTACGGATATTCCATCAAAATTTACTAATACCTGCTTAAGAAAATCAATTTTCAGTTTGTTCAGATTGTGAACCGGAAGGCTGGGTGCATATGCAATCTTAATCTTCGTATTCGGAACCCACTCTAAATAGTAAGCCGGGTTCACTTTTTTATTCATGCTCCATATCTGGTCGCTGCCACAAATAAAAACATCGAATTCATCTGCTGCTTTTTTTAATCCGCCAATCCCATGAATAGTTTTGGACAGCTCTATGTTATGTGACACAAACTCATCACACACGAGCTGGGTTCTTTTCAGTATATTCTGCACCGTCACATTTTTATGGGCTATACGATGCATCTTGTCCACTGCCTTCTTGTAATACAAGGTATTCTTAGACGGAAATATAACATCGTCCATAGTTGGCTTATAATTCAATACAGTTACGTCAAACCCCTGTGTCGTAAGGTATTCCTGAAGAGCATAAGCCTGAAGAACCGAACCGTAATTAGATGTACCTGACACCCATGTTAAAATTGCTAATTTCATAAGAGCTCCCTATTGTCTTACTCTTTCTTTTAAATATGACCAGGTTAAAATTATGTTATTGAGTACTTTAAATACTTTTAGAATATATGCCTTTTTATTGTAGTATTTGTGGCAAGTGTATTCTCTGGACTTCAGTGCTTCGTTGGGAACGTATAATTGGGCTCTTAATGACTTGGCCTTCCCTTTCTTCGCATGATTATGCTGAAAAAAGTGTTCCAGATCTATCATTTCACGATAACCGGCCTGTTTAAGCCTTAGTGCCAATATGTTTTCTTCTCCATATAAGAATGTTCCCTCATCAAGAAAATCAATTTTTCGGAGAGCTTCAACCTTAATCAACAGCAAACTTCCATGCACAACATCAACATATGCACATTTTTCGGGCAGCACAATAAGTGGAGACTGCGTTCTTGTTCTGCACTTTATAAAGCCACGCTTGAGCATTTCCGCATAAGTCGGGATATCCCAATAGGAATGATTAATGTCATACACTCCGTGTGATATTAGTACAGGGCTTATTACCGCTACATCTTCAAATAAAGATGCTTTTTCCATCACCTTTTCAAAGATATTCTCCTCAGTCACGAGAGTATCAGGATTCATAATACCCACATAATTTATTTCTGGATACTTCCCGATAGCGTATCTGAATCCAAAATTATTCCCAGCAGCATATCCGGCATTCGTAGTGTTCCTGATAACAGATACGTTTTCTGCATCACGAAACTCAGACATCAGAATATCATATGAATCATTAGTTGAAGCATTATCAACAATAACAACATACACTGACTTCTGGGACATCAATAACTGTCTTACACACAGAACAGTATCTTCATACTTGTTATAATTTAATACTATTATTGCCAGTTTATTATTTCTACTCATAGTTTAATTGCCAAAATAAAATCTTACCTTATGTTCATAGTCTGCATTGGCATATTGTTCCATCAGTGCCAGCATTATTGCCAAAAACAAGGCAAACATAGGACGCCAATACCACGTGATTATGTTGGGACATACTATCTGAAGGTAAATCACAAGAAGTAAAAACCTATAATCTCCATTCTTGACAGCTTTAAAGGAGCAGATAAGCATCTTAACAGCTAACCAGATGTACCATATCAGGCCTATTATTCCATATATATAAGCAAACCCAAATAAACCATTATCATTCAAAAAAATATTGTTATTTAACCCGGCAGCTTGATACGCTTCTGGGCTGACAATATGCGGATACCCCCTTCCTACCAGGGGCGTTTTACTAATCTCAGAAATATAATACGCTTTACCGATTTCTCTAATCTGCGCAGATGGATCGCTAGATGAATCAGCAAGTGATGATAATAAATACTGTGCTAACTCAGTTTGAGAGATAATAAGAACTATACCAAGAATAATAAATATATATGTTATTTTTTTAAGAGCGCTGTTGCGGTAGAACAATGCCATCACTATTGTCAGTACACCGGTTGCCACCATTATTATTCTAGTCTGCGACACAATTACTATATGATAATATGACATAACCAAACCTATTACAGCTGTTATCTTTTCTCTTCTATTGCTGGTTTTAAAGAATGAAAATAAAGATCCAATCAGTAAAACATTAGAAAAAGTAACATTATCATAGATTCGAACACCAAATCGCGTATCATATGAGACATTTAAGAATCTTATGTATCCAGCTAACGTATGCTGAATTATAACAGCACCGGTAACGACAAACGAAAGCTTATAAAGACAATCCCAAAGGTAATCCGCCGCTACAACCTTTTCCAAAATAAGTGTTCTGACAGTATAATAGTAACATAATATCATTAAAAAACACTTTTGAGCCAGTAATGCATGCAAAACCTGTTGTCCGAATAAAAAATAAGGTACAATCGATGCCATTGTCACTAATGGAATGATCAGTAATACATTACTCATAAAATAATTGTTTTGAAATTCATTTATTTTAAAACGGGTAAGAACATATAAAAACACTGAAAAATGTACTAACATTACAAAATCCGGATACGAAATATGAAATATACTAGCAAATGCACTCTGGTTCACCAAATAAACAAAACGTTCCGGAAGCAGCAACAGCAGCATAACCAGTATATTTTTTTTGTCAAATGTAATATATTTCACTTTAACTCCTCTATGTTACTCAGCAATCAGTTTGGAATACTCTTCCTTTAAACGCTTACAAGTATTTGTTATTGAAAAGTATGCTGCATTCTCCTTGGCATCTAGCGATATCTTTTCAAGCAATTTCTCATTATCCAGAACGTCTAGTGCGTGACACAGTGCTTTAGCCAAGGCCTCATCACTTGCTTCTCTTGTTAAAAATCCCGTTTCCCCATCCTTCACAACCTCCGGAATACCTCCAACATTACTTGCAACACAAGGGATTCCAAAAGCCATGGCTTCTACAAGAGAAATACCAAAGACTTCTTTCCAGATAGAAGGATAAACAAACACACTAGTCTTTTCCAAAAAGGGAATAATATCGGGATGTCTTCCCTCAAAACTAACTACATCGCTAACGCCGATGTCATTCGAAAGCTTTTCCAAATTTTCTCTTTCAGGGCCATCTCCCACAATGGAAACAGAAATCGGATAATCATTCCTGATCTTAGCTATGGCGCGGATCAGATAGTCTACACCTTTAACATAATTCAATCTTCCGATATATGTAATCTTGTAAGGCTTTGTTACAGGAACAACGTTATCTTTCCCTCGCAAGAGCTTGTCTGTAGAAATCCCGTTATAAACAACTGCCTTTCTCTTATTGTTAAGGCCAAATTCCTTCTCATATGACTCTTTGCCAGCATTAGATACAAATATGGTCAGATCAGAGTAATTCAGTCCCATCGCGAACATTAAATGGGCAAAATGAAATTTCTTTTTATTATTCGGAAAAAAGAACTTACGCTCATAGCAGGAATGAACAACTGTTACCATTTTCTTGCCGGTAATCAATTTGGACAACATGCCATATAGTTTCAAAAACGGATCGCCGTGATGCACACAAATAATGTCGTAGTTTCTGGCTATTTTTGCCAGTGACAAAAGTTTTCTGATGCTCAGCTTGCTTGTAGTATCAACTAATGAGTACGTCTTGAGCCCCAGCTCATTCATCTGATCATAAATGGCGCCCTCTGAGAACAAAAAGCAAAATCCATTGTCATATTCACTGTTAATTCCTATATCACGACAAAGGCTCTCTATTCCACCAGCCTCGCCACTAGTAAGTAGATTTAGTACTCTCATACATAATCCTCATGAATTATAGAAATCAAATTGAGATTTTGTATACATCATGACCTGAATTCCTCTTGTTTTCCGGCGGTAACTCCATATAATTCTTGTACAGTCTCTTAAGATTCTGTTCCCAATTTTCAGGTGCATTTACAACAATGTTTTCAAACCCAATTTCAATTAAACTGTCAAAATCAGTCTTTTTAAAATACAGTCTGTCGCTATCATAGTTGCTGGAAAACATACTTGCCAGGTATTCCCAATCATCGCGCTGCCTCATCACCAGCTTTCTCTGCATATTGATCAGCCACTTTTTGGGAAGAAGTCCAACAACTGTGCCCAACGCATTCAAGAGTTTCCTGTTGCCCTTTCTCTCCATATGACAACCTTCTTTGCTCCATATGCCAAATGTAAGGATCCTTGCGATTACTCTTCTGGCTTTTGTGCCGGAAAGCCCCGGTTTTTTAATACTGTCAAAAGGGAAAATATCGATGAATAAACCACTTTTGGCCTTACAGTTCTTGCGATAACTCTCGATAAAAACCGTACCATCTTTAACCAGCTTGGCATATGGCTGATAATAATGTTCATCAGTTGAATATTCCTGAAGAAAGCATCCCTCAATAGGCTCTTTCTGGAGAAGCTCTAACAGTTTTTCATAATCTTCTCTTACCACGCCAACATCAATATCGTCATCCCAAGGAATAAAGCCTTTATGCCTTATTGCACCCAACAATGTACCACAGATAATCGTGTATCTGATGTTGTGTTCCTTACAATAGGCATGAAAAGCTTTGAGCATTTCAATCTGAACTTCATGAATTCTATCCAATGTATTCTGATCCATTTTGCATCCCCATCAACTATTAGAATTGTTTTCTTTTTCACGCACCGAATGAAGTACTTCTGTCAAAAGAGTAGAAGATGTTCCATCAGTATGAGGCAGAAAAACAAGTTCTACACCGGTGTCCTTAAACTCTTCAATGTATTTGTTGTACATAGCAGAGTTTTTCCAATCGTCTCCATGAAATAATGCGTTATATTTAAGCTTCTCCCACGCAGCATACTTATCCATCGATGTTTGAGGTACTACTTCATCAACATATTTGATAGCCTCCACGATCTTAACTCTCTCTTCATATGGAATTATAGGCTTCTTGTGCTTGTATTCCTCTACCAATTCATCAGTACTTACTCCCACAATCAGATAATTACACTGTTCTTTTGCATTCCTAAGTACGTTAAGATGTCCGATATGAAACAAATCAAATACTCCGGTAGTGTATCCGATTCTAAACTTTTTGTCGCTCATATTATTCTCCCTAAATCATATTTGATTGATATATAAACAAATGCTTATTCAAGTCAATTTGTCACCATGTTTTTCCGTAATCTTTTTACGCTCCGTTTCAATTTTCCCGGTAAAATAGCAGATAATACTAATTTATATCCACTCTCTTTTTTAACGCATCGATCCATCAATCCCTCAAAGGATTCACTGTCCATTTCTGAGATGAAGAAATTCCGACTCGGATGTTTTTTGGACGGAGATACCATCTGTCCGTTGCGTTTGCAAAGCGCTTCAACATCAGTCTCAAACAGCTTGCAATCAGCCATTTTATCGAGTAAACTCAAGCCCTTTTTCGTATTAACCAACATGCATGATACTCCTGTATAGTCGACATATTTTGGATTAAGTTCCTGAATACGCCAGTAATCACCAATTGTTATATCGCCCAATCTTCCTGTGTTCGCATACTTACAGCTGTAACAGCTCTCTCTGTAAAACAGCCCCGAATGAAAGCCTCTTAGATACGGATTTATTTTTGCTTGCTCTTTTAACACCTTTCCATTATCAAACTCAATACGCAAATACTTTGAATGGACCTCTCCATATAAGTCTTTTTCTTTGTATCTGAAAGTAGCCCTTATGGCTCTAGCGTTCCTCTTCGAGTTTAATTCCTGTATATATTTTTCAAAGATCAACTCGCCCGGTGCACCATGGCATATCAGATCCACCAAAAACAGGTTGTCATAATCCTTTCGCAAATAATTCCGAAGGGCAGCAAGCTGACATGGGGTACCTGTAAATAACACATGAACACCTTCGTTCAACTTTTGTTTAACTTCCTTGTATATTCCTTTACAATCGCTCTGAATATACTTGGATTTCTTAAATATATCTCTATCGTCATAGGAAACAAGCTTATGGCAGACTCTTAGATCATCTCCCCAGGCCGCACCAGCTATCATCAAATCTGCATATTCGCCATGCAGCGCAGTGGCTATCGCTTCAAAAGCACCGCCCGAGGCGCTTTTGAGGTGCTGTTGTTCAGGCTCTATCACCAGTGCAAATGCTTTCTTCTTAAATTCCGGCTCCGGGATTGCAGGCTTCTCCTTTATCGGACAGACATTTCTGCACATCCCACAGGAAACACATTTAGCCATATCCACATGTGGGTATCGCGCACCATCTATACCATATTCAAAATCAATTGCACTTACTACGCATACATCTGCACAAGCAGAACATCCACAGCACATAGATATATCTTTATTATCAATGAAGGTATAAGTCATAACTAATCTCTTTAACCCCGTCACATCTTCATATTTTGCACCCAAAGCATATTTGCAGATAACACAATTTCGTACAGATGGCCATAATGTCGTGTAATTATACTACTATTTACACCGTCTTGACAACTGACATATAAAATAAAATATTCAAAGATTCCTTGTCCATTTTATGCATTTCACCTATCGCAAAAGGGACACTCATAAAGAGCATCCCTTTCATTGGTATTGCTTAATTATTTCCAACACAAATTTTACTGTTTTGGGAAATCAGTATCACAAATAACATCAGAAAAGGAATCATATTTGCAGTGTTTAATGTCGCTAACAGATAACAAAAGATTAAAAACCAATAGAAATGACTGTTTTTTGCCTTAATGATCATATATATAAACAAGAAACAGATCCCCAACAGTCCAATTAATCCTTCATCACAAAAAATCTCCACTATTCCCATATCATAAGTATTTACTGCACTCCACAAATCACCCTTGCTGTAGGGCCAATAATAAAGAACATCTCCTCTGATTTGTGCTCCCGATCCCAATCCGAATATCGGATTGATCCCAGCAACATAATACATCCCCGTTAACTGGCGGGTTCGTGAAACTGTCCCATTCAGGTTTCCTCCATACCCCCCCGAACCTTTGGGCGCCCCCTCATCCAAGTTAAATTCAAAACCAAACTCATTGAGAACAGCCTTGCCGTTACCAACGTAATAGTATCTCAAATCATCACTGACAGCTGATACTCCAATTATATAAATCAACAGCACTCCTGTCACAATAAGCATAGTCCTGCAAAAAACAAGTCGGCGTTTTGAAGACTTAATAACAAACAGCAGGTATACAACAGTGATAACCAATATAAATATCATATCGGATCGTGCACCTGAATGAATGGTTGCCAGCACATCAAGAGCAGCCACTAAAACATATGCAAAGTTCTTTGTTTCCTCATATAAATAGAAGATCAGCGGCAGCACCATAACACACATATTACCGAAAAATCCAGGCATAATCATCGTTGTAGTAGCTCTGAGAAGGCCCAACCGCGTAGCTGTCAGATTACCCACAGATCTTGAAACAGTATACAGGGAATCAAATATCCTGATCCCGGAAACACTTTCGAAAACACCTACAACAAAAAGGACAGCAGCGGCACCAACGATAGCCTTTATCATTTTATCTATTTCACTTTTCGTGGGCTTTAATAAATAAAAAGCGAGCAACAAGAACAACTGCTCAAACACTATCTTAAGGATTGTTTTCACTGACTGTCCATATGTCGTTACATAATATAGGTTTGATGTAATTCTAAAGAGAAAATAGCCAGCTAAGAATAAATATACTTTGGGAATTCTCTTTAAATCGATTTCCTTAATGTGCAGATTCCTTTTCCTATTGATAACTGCATACACGTAGAAAACAACAAACATAATTCTGGTCACAGAAAGTATTGGCAGAGATTCCGAAAGATCTATCCCATAATAATCAGGCAAAAACAGCATACATGGAATAAATAAAGTCAAATAGTTCTTCTTTTTAAAGCAATACACATTGGCAACTATCAGCGCCAGCGTAAAAACCACCAAAAATGCAATACTAAACACAGCTGTTCACCTCATTTCCAATGTCTATGTGCATACTCATTACATACAGCGCAAGCATTCTAGCCAAAGTAATCCTCATATGAGAATTTACTAACATCAACACCATTCTCTTGAAGCCTTTTCTTAAATAACTCTTTTGTATTTCCTATTATTCTCGCCGGAGCACCTCCTACAATAGCATAATCAGGTACATCCTTTGTAACAACACTTCCTGAAGCAACAACCACATTTTTGCCTATATGAACACCATACAATACTATGCTTCTGGCCCCCCAGAACAGAATTGTCGCCAATTGAAATATAATCGGCCTTTACCTTCATTTGTTCTCCTTTGAATGTCGGATCATGGTCCCACATACGTTGTATCATATCATGTTCATATATTCTGACATCGGCAGAAACAGTCACATTATTGCCTATATCTATAAAATAGGGAAATGACGGTATCCAATCAGGATGCCAATATCCCCCCCTCTCCATAACTCTTGAACAGTCCCGATTTCCTAACCAGATCTGCCTTCTCGTGGCTTTTTCCAAGTACGGAGTATAACTTTAACTTGAACATCAATATTGTACGTTTATTCATAGATATGTACCTTCAAACACTTAGCGCTTCAGTTTTTGCTCTATAACATCCATTGCTTTCTTAAATAATACAGCAAAAATACTGCTGCTAATCAGCACAACAAGTACTGTCAACACGTAACTGACGTATTCATTAGATATAACTTTTAAAAGCTTTGTTTTTTCAAATACTCTAAATAAAACCATATGGCATAAGTAGATTTCAAAGCTAATTCCACCGATTGTTCTCACGAAAGCATTATTAAGAATAGTTTTCCCATCAATGCTCATTGCATATATCAATGCAAATACATCTATCAACAATATGATCAGAATATTGTGTAAGTAAGTATAGTATAGTACTGTCACGACTAAAACAGCAGCCAATGAGATCCATCTTATACCCCGTATTTGCATAATTCGGTCTCTATAAATATAGACAATACCTCCGGCCATAAAAAAGACGAAACAATAAACAATTGACGTTCGTCCTGCGCCGAAGTAAACATTGCATATATAATTCATCACAAGCGATACCGCTAATGCAAACCATGCTCTTGTCTTGCTGGATATAAGGAAGCAGAAAAAAGGAAACAGTAAATAGAATGCAAAAACCACCCCCAAAAACCAACCCACGCCTATAACAGAAATCTTGGCATTAGGAATCAACCCAAAACATAATGTAAGATTCGCAAAAACTTCATACAATGACTCAAGTGATGGATTCATAGCCAAATCTATGATGCATAGAAAAGCAAAAAAGGGCAATATCTTTTGGTATCTTTTCTTGTAAAATGACACAATATCCAATCTTTTATCAATCATTTTATCAAAATAACCGCAGCACATGCCAAATGCACTGATTACCATGAACAAGAAGACCAGATTCGTCAATGATGGAATGAATTTATCAAAAAGAAATCCCTCTAACTGAAAAGACAGATTTTCCTTCATGTGCATTGCAACTATGCCAATACATGCCAATGCCCTAAGCCCATCTATTGCTTCATATCTTTTTTTCACAACCGCTACCCCTTTACCATTTAACACCAAGAGTAAATAACCACCGGTTTATATCGGTGGTTACTTTACTCAGTCTTATTTTTTCATCTGCGCTGCAATATCAGCATCGACGATCTCTTCTCCGGTCCTGTTCTTTAGCTGTTCCTTGGATGCCTCAGACAGACCATTGTTAACAACGGCACACATATCGCAAGTGCTGCATTTATCGAGTTCTTCTTTTGTCACCTTTCCATCACGAAGGTCGCGAACAATCTTATTCTCATACATGCTGTATTTCTTCTTAGTCCAGAATTTAACTTTATGACGGATTACCCACCACAAAGGTACCCAGATATACTTGTGCATAGCAGGAGAAACCGAACCAATCATCCAGCAGTCTCTGTCGCAGCAGCGCACCTTGGCACGTACCGCTTCTGCCTCCTTTGAGTTCCACAGTTCGTCCCAGGTCTGAGTATTAAGATTTCCCATTACCTCTTTGTCCTTGGTTCCGTTACAAGGCATAACATCCCCGTAAGGATCAATGAAGAATGTGTCAAAAGACATATCGCATGGCAGAAGTCTCTTTTGACCATAAATATAATTGATAAGTCCATGGTTAAAGTATGCTCTGAACCACTTCTTGGGGCTCTTGCTTGCAAGAAGTTCGTTGACAAGGTTTTCAAAATTCTGAGCAACCATCGGACGATCTTTGATGATGTTCTTGGCCTCCACGAAATAGAAGCTATTATGGAGAGATGCTGTGGCAAACTCCATACCCATTTCATCAGAGAGTTTATAAAGAGGAACTAGATCAGGAGCATTCTTATCCTGAACAGTCATTCCAAATCCTACATCCTTCATGCCCATCTCACGAAGTGTCTTAAGGGTCTGATAGCCTCTTTGATATCCGTTCTCAAGACCTCTAATTTCGTTATTGGTATTCTCAAGACCTTCGATTGATATACGGATACCAATCTGAGGAAATTCTTTACAAAGATCTACGATTCTGTCAGTAAAGAAACCATTTGTAGAAATTACGATTCTATCAGATTTCTTGTAAAGTTCTCTTACGATATCTTTAATATCTGTTCTGATGAAAGGCTCACCACCTGTGATGTTTGTAAAATACATCTTCGGAAGCTTTTTGATTGTCTCAATTGAAATCTCTTCCTCAGGCTTACTGGGCGCTTTATATCTGTTGCACATAGAGCATCGTGCATTACATCTATAAGTTACAATTACAGTTCCATTCAGCTTCTTCTCCGCCATAACAAACTCCTTGCATTTACTTGGTATATTCTTATTATTAATAGTCTCGCAAGATTATAAAACAAATAAATCGTCTTGACAATGGAAATATGTAAAATTAACGTCCTACAGACAGGCTCTGTTCCTAACCAACCAGTTGCCTAAAGTTATATCATTCTGTTATTTTTTAACCTTATAGTCATCCGAAACCTTTACAATAACTACACCATCTTTCAAAACAATGGCCCCATCCATTGGATAAGCCGGCATTTCATCCAACACGCCGCTGTAATATATCTCATGATAAAGATCATTATCTATTATCTCCAAATTCACTCCCAGATCATCCACTAAGCCAATATATGATTTATGAACTATGTCCGGCGTCTTTTGCATCTTCCCGAACTTGGCATAGCCAGATGCCAGATCAAATAATTCATTCTTTTTGAACATCACATTTGCAGAAATATTCCCATAGAAAGCATATTTGTAATCATTGGAAACTAATTCTTTTTGATTTAATGTCACAACAATATTATTCATTATAGTATTTGATGAATTGCTTCCCTGCGCCATGGCATCAATATCTGTTCCAACAGCATAGATATTGCCATATAAGAGAAGGGTTCCAAACAAACATAACAACCAATCTCTTTTAATGCCTGCTCCCGATAAAAAAATAAGACTCAGCGGTATTACCATCATCATAGGGAAAGTCATCTGTGTCAGAACACCTATAGCATCAGGAGCCAGAATGATGAAAATATCTGCACTGATAGGTAAAAGCAAAATCAGAAGCAGATAAAGAGCAAGATATTTAGGTTTTTTCCCAAACTTCTTAATCCCAATCCAAAGCAACAGTATAAAAATGAGCACTGTTACAACTATTCTCACCGGCCTAAATACATAGTTTCCATCACGGAACAAGAAATATGATGTCCAATAACCATATATTCGCATTAGTGATTTAGGAAGTGACAATATCATATGAGGAACAGATAATGAATTAGCACCGTTATAGCCAGCAGGGCTTACTTTCCTTGCCCAAAGGCAAACATCCCAGGCAATCTTGTACAAAATACATCCTATCGATCCACAGAGTAAAGCTCTAATAAAAGCACTGAAAATTTTTTTGATATCATTCTGAAACAGATACTTCATCATCATAAAAATAATAACGACGCAAAAACATCCAATATTAGCCTGATATAATCCAAGGCTTACAATCAAAAAAGCTGTAGCAATGACAAGATAGAGATTTGCTTCCTTCTTATTATCAGTTTCTGCTGATACAAACCACGAAGCAGCAACTGATAATAAAACTGACATACCAAATGTTGGAGACATATATCTGTATGACAGATAACAGCATACTGTAGTGCTGCACATAGCAATCATAGCAAATATATAAAACCTGTAACGAGGCTTTGCACCCTCTTCCACAAACATATTTGTCATAATATACATTGCGATAGCAATCAGCAAAAGAGTCAGCAATGAATTATAAGGCTCTGCCCCATATCCGCCTCTGGCCTTATCCAGAAATAGCCACGCCCAGCGGCCAATTGAAAGTTCCCAGTTTCCCGCCTGAGAATATGTTGATGCCCAGAGACCGTCAACTGAATTAGTAAGCCCTCTTGCAATCAACGGCAAATAACATAAAGCAGAAATAACCCATATAATAAATATTGGCTTTGCAGATTTTTTTATTGTACTTTCCATTATGATTTATCCTCACGCGTTAACAAAAGTAAAACTTATATCATATTCGTAGCTTATTACCGCCTCAAATATCCTACATTATTGGTAATAAAGATGCAATAATATCCTTCTCTTCCAATAGTTTTCCACTAAAAAAATAACGTCCTACTGACAGGATCAGTTCCTTACCAAGCCATAGGGCTTATTATTATCCAAACAGAAAATTTTCCTTATGCTTTTAATGTGGTTCCACTCTATCTGGAATTAAACGCTGTCATCACACCCAAATCCTTTGAAAGCTTCACCCAGAAATCATAGAACATTGCCAGTTTCTCTCTTTGATAATGAGCATGTATGCTTACCCAATGATAATACAATAAAAGCTCGGAAAATCAACAGAAATGCTGAATTTTCCGAGCTTTTATTCCTAAATTTCCAATTGAGTTTCAAAACTTATTGGAAATTAAGTTTTTTATTATTTCCTCATAATTTGTCACTATTTCATACTATAAGTAACCACGTAATTAATTGGAACGTAATTTCCATTTTTCATATTCGCTGTATATTCCTGGCTGGAAGATGAAGGTACTATACTGAATCTACACTCTATCGTAGCACCTCTGTGAACAGTCTCCGAATCAGGAATCTGCTGTCCGGTTTTTCTCGAATATGTAACCTGGCCTCTGGAATTCTTTTCTACTAAATCTTTTGCGTAATAATACTTTGGCTGATCAACATATTCGTAATCAGTGTTCAGCTTAAGAGTTTTGTCACCATACTCCAAAACAGGAGTGGATTTAAATGAAGTAAACCGTGAGAAAAAGCTATATCTCTTATCAGCAGCACTTGCCACTACTGTACTCTTACTAAGGACATTCTTTGCCACTGTAAATGTAAGGGCATTGCTTAATGTTCCGCTGTAATTGCCCGCAAACTCAAGAGTAACACCCGCGGTTTTGCCTGCAGCATCATTGTTGGAATATGTAACAGAGTAGTCTTTATCTTTGACAAGCTCTTTCCCATTAGCAGCAAGCTTGACTATGACACCTGGTGTTGCCTTTCCTCCATCCATAGGCACATTGTTAGGATCAAGCTTACTATCAATAAAGCTTACTGCCACATCAGTTTTATTCACCGGTCTACTGGTTATCTTGATATTCTTAGTCCGTCTTCCCTTTACGCCCCTCTCAGGTTTTCCTTCAAAAATAACGGCTACTGTTCCTATTTCAGCACTGTCGCTCGCTGCTGAGATGGTGTACCTATCAGCTGACACCGCTTCATTATTGGAATCTGTTACAACTGCACCAAGCCTTTTTATTGTCTCCTCATTGTTGACACTGCCATTGTCGTTATATACAAGTACGGGATCTCCATCATAGTAACGTCTTCCGTTAGTGACAGTTACAGCCAGCTCTAAAGCCGTAATGGTAATAGGTACTTTAAATTCTCCTTCAACCAGGTTGTATTCCGGTGCATCAGTGGGAACAAGAGTTACATAGTTGTCACCATCTATATTACGATTTACATCAGAATTACTTTCAGCTGGATCTACAACTGTAAAATAATATCCTTCTTCTGAAATTGATGAAGCATCTTTATCATCTACGTACTGAAGTTCCTCTCCTCCTGCACTGACTGTTATACTGCCATTTTTAAACAGGCTTATCACATCGCCGCCGACAGACTGCGGAGTACCGCCACTCTCCCTGTAGGTCTGAACGGGTACATTACCAGATAGCGCTGCCTCATCAAGATTTACATAATCTTTCTGCGGAGTTTCAGGTGGTGCTTCAGGTACTTCTTCATCTTCGAAATCTATTGATTTCTCTAAAATAGGCTCATATTCACTTATGTCATCATTAATTGCAAATGATTCTTCTGATGCAAATCCTTCTGACAATGGCAATGCGGCTTCGGCTATAGGTTCATCCATTGCAATAGGAACATCGTCAAACTGATATCCGGTATCGTTAAATTTCGCATATAATTTTATTCTTTCTTCCTGCGCCAGTGTTATGCCTTCATCGAAATCAACTTTTTCTGAATACAATTCATCAAAGTACCATCCATCAAACTCCTTGCTCCCATCAGGAACAACAAGCGCATAATTTACAGATTTCAAAATTTTAACTTCGCCAGGAACAGTAATAGTCATAATTCCACTGCTGACATCATACTCCCAGCTCGATACATCTTCACCAAAGTCCAGACTTGAAATAAGTTTTCCATCGCCCGGAATAAATTCAATATAATATGTGTCATACGTTACTAGTGCTTCCAGTTCTGGATCTAATTCTTCTTCCTCAGATAAGGCATCCTCTTCCAGCTCTTCTTCTGCATCCTCGGAAAGATCCTCTTCCTCTACAGAATCATCAGCAGCATCTTCTTCCGGGTCCGGGATAATAAGAGGTTCATCAGACTTGTTTTCTTCATCAGTTTCCTCGACATCTTCCGTCGTAGGTTCGTCTAAATCAAAAATAATAACATCATCTTCTCCCGCACGTACTGTAATACTGTCTGCACCAATCGTAGCAACAACCAGTACTCCTGCGATTCCAGCCGCCAAAAGCCTTCTTATGAACATATCTTTTCCTCCTTATCTGGATTAACGGAAACAGAAGGTCACTAAAAAACGTCTACTTACTATGCCCAAAAACGAAAAAATGTGCTTGCAAAATACCATTTGCAAGCACATTAATTGTAACATTATTTCGTTTATGACTTTATTAAGTATGTGTTAAATTTCCATAATATAATAATAACTTAAAGGTTTACACCGTTACCTATATATCTTCATCAGTTTCTCAAGATACTCATCTATCGTATCGAAGTTCAGCTCCTTGCAGGCATCATGCATTTCTTTAGCCTTGGCATCATCCTGCCAGAGGATATGGATCTTATCACACAGTTCATCCACATCTCCGCTCCTGAACAGAAGTCCTGTCTTACCGGCTTGTATAAGCTCAGGTATTCCACCTATATCTGCCCCGATAACCGGTGTTCCATAGAGCTGCGACTCCATTACAGAGAATGGGCAGTTCTCATACCACTCTGACGGGTATACGGAAGCTCTGGCTTTGCGGATCAGGTCCGCAAGTTCATCACCGCTTTTAAATCCAACGTTTTTAATATTCTCTACGCTGTCAACGAGACTTTCAAGTGGCCCTTTTCCGGCAAATACAAAGTTAACTTCAGGCATTCTTTTGGCCGCTTCTAACAACGTTCCAATGCCCTTCTCCTCAGAAAATCTTCCGAAATACAATATATAATCTTCCTTAGGCATATCGACCCATGGAATTTTATCTATAAAGTTATGTATTGCCACAGTCTTTTTTGCAAAAAGCGGATTGGTATCCAGCTTTGTCTTCATAAATCTGCTACAACAAATGAATGTATCGATGTATTTATAAGCCCCGTTCAGCTTCCAGAAAGAAGCCTCGAGGGTTCCGATAAAGCTTTTAGCAGTACTTCCGTGAATGCACTTGCCCTTTGTACAGTTTATAAAACTGCCGCCAAGACACTTCTCACAGTTCTCCCCGGTAGCAGGATTGTTGCACATATGGTTAGGGCAAACCAGCTGATAGTCATGAGCAGTAAATACTATCTTGCACTTATGCTCCGTCTCCTTCCTCCATTTCACAATCTCTAGGATTATGGATGGAGTCAACTGATAATTGAAATTGTTGAGGTGTACAACATCCGGTTTAAAATCATCCAAAACCAGTCTTATCTTCTTGCGAGCTTCTGTAGAATAGATGGTCTTCAGCGGATATGTAAGCTTAGTGAGCTTACTCGCATTGTGGAAATCCATGTCGGAGGTATACGCATTGACCCTGTTGCCGACGCATCTGCCCTCGTGCTCCATTCCGAAATATTCAACCTCATGTCCCCTGGCTGTAAGCGCTTCTCCCAGCTTAAAAATATAGGTCTCTGATCCGCCATTGGGATATAGAAATTTATTAACAAACAATATCTTCATATACTAGTTGCCTTGCCCTTCATAACTCTTTCTTTTATGTGGTAAAAAACAGCGGCTATTACCACTCCTATAAAACTCCCTGCCGTATTTGTAACGAAGTCGCTGATTTCAAACATCCCTCTTCCGGTCACAAGCTGGATACATTCTATACCAAGGCTGGTTAAAGCTCCTGCCATTGTAACGACCAATATCCTTAACACCCTTTTATAACTCCTGAAAATAGGGTAAGCCAGTATCCCAAAGGGAATAAACAAAAGGATATTTAAAAGGCTGAATGTGAGCCCCCATGATGAGGGGTGACCTGTTCGGAGTCCAAATCCGAGATTTATGTTAAGGTGGATGATTCCTTCCCTTGATCCCGGCATTCGATTGAATATCGTTATAGAAAACAGCATATTGATGTAGGCCAGCACCAACATGATGTAAATGACCTTTTTGTTAGATATCCATCCCTTTTTCAAGAACGCCTGTCCAAGCAATAAGATCACCAGCGTTTCCACCACCAGCATTACCAAGTGGTCAGCAATGTTGATCCCCTCGGTTTCTTTCTTAAGTACTACTGCAAAGTCATGTATGAAGCCGCTGTTCATGTTCAAAATCATTCCTAAGCTTTCCACACTTATACCTGATCTATCCTCTCAACATTCAAAATCGCGTCGATATACAGCCTTACACTGGCACCGGTAACCTTGTTCCAGTCAAATCTCTTATAGCAGTACTCCATGATTTCGTCCTTGGTATGAAAAGCATCCGGATGGTTTAATGCTTCCTGGAGCTTCATTGCAAGATCATCAACATTGGACTTTTTGAAATACATGGCATAGTCGCGACAAGCCTCTGAATTCTCAGGAATATCGCTTGCAAGGACTTTCCTGCCATAGCTCATGGCCTCCAGAATGCTTATGGGCATACCTTCCACATCACTGGGCAGTACATACAGATAGGTATTACTGTACAGCTCAGCAAGCAGGTTTCCCTGAACAAAGCCTGTCAGGACAACTCTTTTGTCCTTCGCAGCCATTTCTTTTATCTGTTCCACATATTCATCTGAGTGGCTGGTTCCACCGGCAATGACGAGTTTCATGTCAGTATCCACCTTGGAAAAAGCCTCCAGCAGATATGTCACACCCTTCTCAGGCACCAATCTGCCAAGGTACAGCACATACTTTTCCTTTTCAAGGCCGAACTTTTTAGTGATGATATCAGGATCCCTGAACTCTGTCGGATTGACGCCATTTGGGATATAGATGGTATCACGGTTGTAAGTGTCCTTAAAGTACTGCTGGACATTGGTGGAAAGGACTATAACCTCATCCGCATAAAGTGCCGCAATTTTCTCGCCCAGCTTTATCACCTTTGTAGCAAGGCCTCCCCACTTGGATCTCTGCCAGTCAAGACCATGAATCGTGGCAACTGTCCTGATTCCAAAGAAATGGGGTATCATCAGCATCATGCATGGACCCTCGGCGTGGTAATGTATAACATCGTAATTACCAACCAGCGCATAAAGTGTGGCAACAAAAGAAGAAACTAAAGCATTCATTGCCTTATTCTGCGGGGTAGGTACGTTTACTATTCTGATACCTTTGTATTTTTTTAGTTTGTGAGCCTCCAGGTCAGCATTCTTGTCGGATACGTGCTTTCCTTTTCTGTTGTAGACGGTAACTGAATGTCCCATCTGCACAAGACGGGTCGACAGTTCCTCAACCACGACCTCTATTCCGCCTTCCCTGGATGGAATCCTCTTATGCCCTATCATTGCTATCTTCATGATACGTAACCCTTACTGCTTAATACGCGTTCTTGTGTATAAAAATCTCTGCTACTGTTTTCAGAATAATCTTGAAGTCAAGCCACAGCGACCACTCATCGATGTATTTGGTATCCATTTCCACCACTTCGTTAAAGTCTGTGATGCTGCTTCTTCCGCTTATCTGCCACATTCCGGTAATACCGGGCTTGATGCTTATCCTCCTCCACTGCTTAGTGGAATACTTGGCAACCTCATCTGTTGTCGGGGGTCTTGTACCCACAACACTCATAGATCCAAACAGTACGTTAAAAAACTGTGGCAGCTCATCGATGCTGGTCTTACGGATGAACTTTCCGACCCTTGTAACTCGCGGATCATCCTTCATCTTGAACATCATGCCGTCCTCGATCTCATTAAACTCCATAAGTGAGGATTTCAACTCATCGGCGTTCTGGTACATGCTCCTGAACTTCCACATCTTAAAGTGCCTTCCGTTCTTGCCCACGCGAACCTGCTTAAAGAACACCGGCCCCTTGGAGTCAAGCTTAATAGCTATTGCCGTTATAAGCATGATAGGAGAAGTCAAAACAATAGCTACAAATGCAAAGCATATATCAAAGAGTCTTTTGAATACTCTCTCGTAAGTGTTCATGGTAACAGTGTGAAATGTCGTCACGGGGTATGTTCCTATGCTGCTGACATAGGAAAATGACTTACGCCTTTTGAAGGTATCCACAATAACACGGCAGGTTACCCCCATCTCAATACAGAGATCCACATACTTCTGCAGGTTGTTGATATCCATATCCCTCTTCTGCAACATGTAGACCTGATCGATATTGTATTTTCTGATGAGTTTCTCAAGGTCTGAGAGCTTGCCAATGTATTCCAGCGAATCGTCATTATCATCATAGCTCACATAGCCAATCTCGTTGATGATGATAGATGTTTTTTTAAGGAAATATCTGAACTTGTTGTAGGAATCCTTACTACCAACATAAAGCACCCTGGAAATGTACTTACGCATGATGATCCTGTCCAATATCCTCTCAAAGAACAGAATTTCCAGAATCATAACTTCATAGGTAACTAAACAGAGTCCCCTCATGAATTCTACATTAAACTCTATATAAGAGGCCTTCAAAAAGATTACCGCTGCACAGCATACTGCAAGTGCGAAGGAAACGGACTCCCTCTTTACGATTCTATCCAGATAAAAGAAAATGGTTGAATTATAAATATTTAGTGTCCTGTTACATAATAGGAAAATAATAATCGATACAATGTATACCGTTGCAAAGGCTCCCCACTCATGAGCGGTATAAATCCCTCTGCCCCACACATTGTAAGAAATAATGAACGATATGACGTGAACAAATATGTCCAAAACAACATGTACTATATCAAAAGAAGCCCCACTATTTGAGCGATTCATAACATTTTCTCCACACAAGTCAACACTATGTTAACATATTATCAATATCACCCGACATTACAGTCTAAAAATTATAACACACATTCTTTTAAAAATAAACACCGGGGGTTTATAATTAATTTATAATTAGTTTATAATTAATTCAAAACTTAATGTTTAAAATGAAACTTTTTTTCGAAAACAAGTATCGCGAATAAGAAGCTCCATTTAAAAAAAGCCGAAAATGCAAAAATTCTACCGGACGCGATGGAGAAAATATCGAAGAATATGTGCTCATGAAGTGATATGATAAGTACGCGGTTTTGTTTTCGTTTGTAAAAGTGACTAAAACAGAAACGTCTCATTGACTACGGATTTGTAAAATTATTGCGGGAGCATTTTAATATAATGGAAAAAAAATATATTCCTCATGCTGAGGTTCCGGTAATTGAGCATTGTAATCTTAATTGTGATCTGTGTAACTGTCATGCCAATCTAATAGATAAGAGTTATTATCCGTTAGAACAGTTCATAAAGGATATAGACAACTTATCCAAACATGTTCACTTTGGGTTTATGACATTTATGGGGGGAGAGCCATTATTATGTGAGAACCTGGATAAGTATATTTCGTACGCAAGAGATAAGAAGATGGCCGAAATATATAGAGTGTTATCGAACGGCTTACTATATAAAAGATTATCACCTCAATTAATGGATACAATTGATGTTTTGGAAATATCGCATTATCCGGAAATGAAAGATTCGGTAAAGGTGATTTCTGATTATTTAAAACCGTTGTCGAAAAAGCATAACTTTACTTATTATATCAAATCTATAGGTTATTTTAATGAAATTGACACCATAAGTATATCAGAAGGTGAAGCACAGCAAGGATATCATAATTGCAGAAGAATAGTAGATGGTTGCTGCATTTTTAATGGATATTATTATAAATGTATGCGACCAAAAACAACTAACCTTTATCTTGAGAAGAGGCATGGTATAAAACTAGACAAGGATTTGCGAATAACGGATGGAGTAAAGATATCTGCGGATGATTTTCGGAACAGACTTGAGGCCTATATATCTGATACTAAAATGATGGATTCTTGCAAATATTGCTTGATGGGCTTGGAACATGATGAATCATTTGTAACAAGAATGAAACATTTGGCATTGCAAAGGCCTTATTTGATAAGAACATTTTATAAAAACCACATATTATACCACTCATTTAAAAAGATAAAGAGTCTGGTACAATTTGATGAGGGAGCGCATTCATCTGATAAAGAAATAATTACAACAAGCATTCACACCGTTGAGAAAAAGTATTAGAAAAATGATTGTCAGCCGACTATCACTTTATTCCTTCCTGATTCCTTGGCTATATATAGCCTTTCGTCAGCTCTCTGCACAAGCTTATCCATGCTAAGGCCCTCTTCGTAAGCTGCTGCGCCTATGGATACGCTGGCCTTGATAGTCTCTCCTCCGGAAGTAAGCTGCAGGGCTTCAACGGTCATCCTCAGATCCTCCAGCATTTCTCCGAACTCATCATAGGAAATTGTTTCGGGAGATATCAAAAGAAATTCTTCTCCGCCCCATCTTCCGTAGATAAGGCCTTTGTCACGATACTTTTTGAAGCATTCGGTAATGCTCTTAAGGACGCTGTCGCCTGTCAGATGTCCGTATGTATCATTGATCTGCTTAAAATGATCAACATCCAATATGGCAACTGAGAGATTTCCTTCTTTGATGTCACCTTTTCTTAGTATTTCCGCCTCAAGGATACCCTGTATCTTGTTTCTGTTGAAGATTCCCGTAAGCGAGTCATGCTCGGCCACATATGTCATCTCTTCATTCTTCATAGCCATTCTCTGGTTATAGATCGAGGTGTAGATCATAATGGAGATAAAACCAAGAGCTGCATTTATGTAGTAAAGTATTTCAGCCAAGTTCTCATCAACATTATATTTTGTAGGTAAGTATCCGTGTTTTCCAAGGAAAACAAGAATCTCGAAGCCCAGCACTATAGTAATTGCATAAACTCCAATCTGCTTTTTGGGCCTTTTACTCAGATTCGGAATGAAGAAAGGAAGAAATATACTGGAGAATGTACCAAAGAGCCACAGATGATATCCACATTTAATCCCAAGAAAAATACTGGCAAAAATCACATGCAAAAAGATCTCAGCCTCCATTATCCATACAGTCATCAGATGTCTTCTCTTAGATATCAAAAATACGCTGACAACATACGACAGAAAGCTGAAAATGTTGATAATGATCATTGGAGTGCAGCCAATCCAGATATAGAAGAACTCCATCAAAAAATGCGTAACTCCAAGAGAAACAGCCACCACCATGTACTGACTGTTATCCAGATAATCACCATTGGATATTTCTTTATACGTTCTGTCCCTTAAAGTCTCTTCTCCCATGTACCCACCTTTATATTTTTCCACACCTCAATTGTACGTTATCCGGACAGAAATGAATGTTAAAAAATAATTAAATATTCGTCTGGCCGATAGCCCTTGCGAAACACAGCATTTTCTCCTATAATAGGTAAGTCGGCATCAAAAATGTCAATCGAGGCGTGGCTCAGTTTGGTAGAGCGCTGCGTTCGGGACGCAGAGGCCGCAAGTTCGAATCTTGTCGCCTCGACGAAAAAACCAGCCTACTTATGTAGACTGGTTTTTATTATGCCTAAATTATTCTTCTGTTGCTTCAACTGAAGGCTCGGCCTCCTCTGCAGGAACATTCTCCTCTGCAGGAGTCTCCTCTGCAGCAGGCTCTGTGGAAGCTTCCTCTTCCTTTTTTTCTTCCTCAGGCTTCTTAACCGTATCGGTAAGGTCCTCTAAAAGAATGGTCATCATATCCTCTTCGCTGGGTTCCGCCATTGCAGCGATCCTTCTAGCCTGATTTGTAATAATCTCCTCAAAGAGATTTCTTACTTCCCTGGCATTGGCGAAGTTGTCGATGTTCTCAATCTTCCTTGCTGTGATAAGAGCTCTGATCTGGTGCTTAACATCCTCAGGTACGATGTAGTCGTACTTCTTGCAGTTCATGTTGAAGATCTCTTCAAGCTCATCAATGTTATAATCCGGGAACTCGATGTACTTGTTAAACCTGGACTTCAGTCCCGGGTTGGAATCGATGAACTTCTTCATGGGCTCTGTATATCCGGCTACGATAACAACAAAGTCATCTCTGTTGTCCTCCATGGCCTTAAGGATCGTATCAATAGCCTCCTGACCGAAAGCATCATCCTTCTGTGCAAGGGCATAAGCCTCATCGATGAAAAGAACTCCTCCCTTGGCCTTAGCAATCTGCTCCTGGGTCTTTATCGCTGTCTGTCCGACATATCCGGCAACAAGTCCCGAACGATCAACCTCAACGAGCTGTCCCTTTGAAAGAACACCGATCTGCTTGTAGATCTGAGCAATGATCCTGGCTACAGTTGTCTTACCTGTTCCTGGATTACCCGTAAATACCAGGTGGAGTGAAACGGGAACTGACTTAAGTCCCTGCTCCTGCCTTGCCTTCTGAACTTTAACAAATGCCGTAAGCTCTTTTACATCATCCTTGATTGTAGTAAGGCCGATGAGCTTATCGAGGGTCTCCATAGGATCCTCTTCAGGCTCCTTGGGCTCTTCGGGCTCGGCGGGCTTTACATTATTATCTTTTGCAAAAAGAGCTTTCGCCTCCTCTAAGGCGTCATTGGCATTGGTAATTGCATCTTGTCCCTGTGCTTTTGCCTCCTCGGCTCTTTTCTTATCCTCAGGTGGAATGTATACGCTGCCGTTCTTAGGACCTTCGCTCTTTGGCTCAAAGCTCGGTGCTTCAGGCTTTGAACCCGTTCCTGCTGCGGAGAAGAAGTCTCCGTACAGGCTTCCCAACAGGTCCTTCTGCATATTTGTAATTTTCTTGAGTGTTTCTAATTCTTTATCTCTTTCCATATCAATCGTTCAAAAACCAACCTTTTCTTGACAGGAAAGTTCTTGTTGTTACAAGGGCGTTTACGTCCTGTCCTATAATCTGTGATGCCTGAGCTTTAACAGCTGCGGCGTTTGCTGTACCAAGATTCTTGTATGCGTCATAAGACATCTTCTTACTGCCGTCAAGGTTCTTAAGACCCTGAGCGATGTGACTCTCCATCTCGTGCGCATCATCTGTCTCTCTAAAGAGAATGAAGCTTGAGATATATGGATTGTTCTCAGCCATAGTGTAAGCATACACGATAGATGCCAGCTGAGCATCCTCACCAAAGCTTGATGTGTAGCCAATCTCTGAAAGAGAGATGTTTCTAACCGCTCCGGCAGGATTGAGGTAAGATGCCTGGCACATGTAATCTGTAAGGATATAAATGTTCTCCATTGTGATATATGGAGTTGCAAGTGTTGTATTTACATACTGTGACTGCTGCTTCCAAGCGTATGGATCAAAGAGTGGAGCGTTGTAAGGGTGAACTGAAAGTGACCAGTCGATGTTACCCTCACGGTTCATGTAGTAGTTGAATCTGTCCATATACTCCTTTGAAAGGAAGCATCCGGGATTTGACTTTCTGTTCCACTCCTGATCGAAGGATGTGTAAACTCTCGCATTAGCGTTTACAGACTTGATCTCGTTGTAGAAGATACGGAAAGCCTTAACATACTCGCTGACATTGAGCTCAATGTTTGTTGAGTTAAGGTAATACCACTCTGTTCTTGCGTTTACTTCGTTTCCGATTACCCAGTTATCAACGGTTCCGTATGCACCACCTGAGTATCTCTGAGCAAGGAAAGCTGCGATAGCCTTAAGGTGCTGTGTGCCTCCGTCCTCTTTGGTATTCATGGCATATCCGGGACAAACATGGGCATCTCTTGAAAGAGGATGGATAAGATCTGCGCCGGCTGCTGTCTTGTTGTTAAGAATAGTCATGGTGAGCTGGAAGTTGTTAGCGCTGCACCAGCGAACAAATCCGTCATACTGTGCAAGAGCTGCACCGTTAAACTGATAATCAACTCCGTTATATGAGAAAGGAATTACGTTTGATCCATCCCCGGGGCCTACGATATCACCCATGTAAAGGTTGTAGACCATCTGAGCAACTCCAAGATCCTTGAATGTTGCTGCATCTGCGCTGTTGGGAAGGATACCCTTCATACCGTGGTCATTTCTTGCTACGGTCTTGGTAGCCTTAGCCTCAGGGTTTGTGATGTAGTGCTCGTCACTTACCTGAACCATTGAGCCGCTCTTTACAGCTACAAGGAACTTCTTTGAAAGATTAGATTCTGCAGTGTAATGATTGAGCGGGAAAGTAAATGTGGCATTGGTTCCTGCTGCTGTCTCGGCAACAATCTTGCCAACACAGCCGTCCTGATAAACCTCATCAGCGTAGAGATAGAACTTTCCGTCTGATGAAGAAGGAACAGAACTGCATGAAACATTTACAACAACGTTGTCCCCCTGAATTGTGCAGGATGTAATGCTTACCGGTCTTCCGGCTGCTTCAGCCACAGCTCCGCTGAAATCTGAAACAACTGCTGCACTCTTTGCAGAAGCGATCATAGTCACAGCCACCATTGCTCCGGCAAAGATCCTTTTCATTAAATTCATTTTTTTCACAACAAACCTCCAACTTGATCCACTTATGCGTTCATGATCGCATCCGTGAAGTTATTGAGTGCCTCAGCATCCGATGAATGGAGCGCACTCTTGATGGTTAATACATTTTCAAGAACGGTTACGTTCTTAAGGCCTGAAAGCTTATCGTTCATGAGCTTTCCGGTAACCGGCGCCCAGGTGCCGTTCTGAGCAAGGGCAAATACCCTGTTCTGCACACCAAGTGCTGCCATGTCGTTTATGAAGTTCTCCATTGGAGGATATACCCCGTTGTTATAAGTCGGGCACATAAGGACGATCTTCCTGCAGCGCCATACTTCCCCGATGAGGTATGAGACATCCGTTCCGGAGACGTCATAAACCTTAACGCCTTTGGCACCCTTATCACGGAGAGATGCAGCCACTGCCTCAGCAGCGCTGGCTGTATGTCCGTAGAGACTGCCATATACTACTATAACACTATCTTCCTCAGATTCATAGGTGCTCCATTTCTGATATTTATCAAGGAGCACGTCAAGGTCTTTTCTCCATACAGGTCCGTGCAGAGGCAGGAGCATCTGAATGTCCAGTCCTGCTGCCTTCTTAAGGACCGCCTGTACCTGAGGGCCATACTTTCCAACTATATTAGCATAATATCTTCTGGCTGAGGCAAGAAAATCTTTTTCAAAGTCAAATTCATCCGCGAATATTCCACCGTCAAGTGCTCCGAAGGTACCGAAGGCATCCGCAGATAAAAGAGCTTTATTCTTGTCATCATAAGCGAATAAAACTTCAGGCCAGTGAACCATGGGCGCTGCCACGAAGCTGAAAGTATGAGCGCCGGTTGAGAGCGTATCTCCCTCTTTTACCTCAAGCTTGTTAAAGCCCTGAGACTCTGGGAAGAACTGCTGCATGAATGTAAAGGTCTGCTTACCGCCAACTACTGTAACTTCAGGGAAAAGAGCTACCACCTTATCTATAAGTGAGCAGTGATCCGGCTCCATATGAAGCACTACAAGATAGTCAAGCTTCCTGTCCCCAAGAGCCTCCTTTAAATTCTCAATGTACTGGTCAGCCACGGTGATATCGGCAGTATCAAACACTGCAGTCTTCTCATCATCTATAAAATAGCTGTTATAGGAGACGCCTTCCGGTATTGGAAAGATGTTCTCAAATCTCTCAAGCCTTCTGTCACTCCCTCCGATCCAGAAAATTCCGTCTGCAACCTTTTTGATTCCCTTCATTTTTTGTAACTCCTCTCTGCTGTTTTATTTTTTAAATTCACTGATTGTCTTTTCAACAACCTTTATATCAATAGGCTTTGTAACATGTGCGTTCATCCCGGCATCAAAGGCCTGCTGAACATCATCGGCATAGGCATTGGCAGTCATGGCGATGATAGGTATGGTCTGAGCCCAGTCGGTTCCAAGAGCTCTGATGGCCGCAGCTGCCTCATAACCGTTCATGACAGGCATCTGAATATCCATAAGTATCATATCATAGTCGCCTTCATTTGCGGCTTTGAACATTTCAACAACTTCCTGTCCGTTGACGCCTCTTGTCACGCTTGCCCCGTACATATCCATAAGCTCGATCAGGATGTCCGCATTGATATCGTTATCCTCCGCAGCCAGGAACTTCATGCCCTCAAGAGGGTTCTTTGGTTCTTCTGCGGCTGATGTTTCTATCTTGGTGATCTCGTCTATGGTAGTCCTTAAGTTATACGGCAATACCGGCTTTTGCATAACCTCATTGCAGCCGGCTTCTCTGAGAGCATCCTCATTTTTCTCGAAGAACTCGGTAACTGCAAGGATTACGCTGTGATGACTCTTATCTTTCTTTCTGATATTTCTTATTACCTCAGCCGGCTCCATGTCATCATAGTTTTCATCTACAATTATAAGATCGTAAGCCTTGCCTTTTGCCGCCATTTCCTCCACCAGCTTCAGGGCTTCATATCCGCCTGTGGCCACTGTGGAATCCATCTGGTCATTTTTGTATTTTTCCTTATAAACCTTATCATCCGTCAAGCTTCCATTGACAGTAAGAAGCGTGTGCATTCCATGGGCCTTCCAGAAATCCACATCCCCGGTCTCTACCGCCTTAAGTCGCAGATTTACAATAAATGTACTTCCCTTGCCCTCTTCAGACTCAACCCTTATGGTTCCGCCCATAAGCTCTACAAGACTCTTAGTGATGGCCATTCCAAGTCCTGTTCCCTGGATGGTCTTGGTCGCGCCCTTTTCTTCTCTCGAGAAGGCATCAAAGATCTTGTCCTTATACTCCGGCTTCATTCCGATTCCGTTGTCAGCTATAACAAACTTTACATTCTGGAAGCCTTCCGAAGAAGAATCGGACTCAGAAATGGTAAAGTCGATCTTTCCTCCCTCAGGAGTATACTTGACAGCATTTCCAAGGATATTCATGAGTATCTCATTGACTCTCTGCTTGTCCGCCATGAAAACGTCATGTTGCATGTTTTCAATCTTAACAGTATAAGTCTGATCCTTGGCCTTAGCCTGGAAGCCGATAACAGAGTTGATCTCCTCAAGAAGCAGTCCTATAGCCATCTCCTGAATATCCAGCGTGGTCTTTCCGGACTCAATCTTACTCATATCAAGAACATCATTAAGAAGTGATAGCAGATTGTGCGACGCTAGGGAAATCTTGTGAGTATACTCTTTTACCTTATCCGGCTCATCTGCATGCTTATCAATCAGCAGATTAAAGCCGGTAATGGCATTCATAGGTGTCCTGAAGTCATGGGACATGTTGGCGAGGAAGCTGGTCTTTGCCTTGTTTGCCGTCTCCGCAGCACTAAGAGCCTCCTGAAGCTGATGATTACGCCTGAACTCCTGAGTTCTGTCATAGAGCGCAACCGCCATTCTCTTTCCGCCGTCATCAATGGTGCAAACGATGATTCCACGGTAGTAGAGATGCTCATTTGTCTTTACATTCTTAAGCCTTATCTCATCAAAGAGCTGAGTATCTCCGGTCTTTCTCGCATCCTCAATAGCCTCGTCAATCCTCTTGTCCTCGCCCTTTCTCTGAGCCTTATCGAGGTTTCTTATGTCTGCTTTCAGCTCGTCTGCCGGTATACCAAGCACAGCCTCGGCATTGGCCGTGATAAAGCTCGCCTCATAGCCGTCTCCGCTTATAACTGCCAGGATATCATTGTTCTTTTCAACCACGAAATCAAAGAGCCACTCTCTGTAATGAATGTCGTTATCTTTGAGCATGAGCTGCTCTTTGTTCATCCTGTCGATCTCCCGAACCATCTTGTTCAGGGTATCTGCCATGGATTCCATTGACTCGGAGAGCTGTCCTATCTCATCATTGTGGGTATCCGGATTCTTAACGTCAAAATTACCCTTCTCAATCTCATGCGCCATATCATTGATGGCACCAAGCCTCTTACTGAAGCGATCCGCAAACAGCTGGCCGAATACAAATGCCGCCAAAAAGAGCACCACAGCAATTACGATGACTGATAAAAGTATGCTGTATACGTCAGCCGTGATCTCGTTTTTGTCTACATAGTAATAGAGTGTCCAGCCATTTGCCGTACCTTGAGATTCTGCAATAAAGTATTCACCGGTTGCGTGAAACTCCTCAACTTCTCCGGTTCTTATATCGCTCAGGATCCTCTCTTCAAGGGCTGTATCATCAATTTTTCTGTGATTGACGGTCTTTCCGTTGGAGTCAAGGATTATGATACCGTTATTGAGGTAACCGGTCTTGTTTACTATGGAAAAGAACTCGCCCTCTTTCACCTTAAGCGCGATCATTCCTATGCGCTTTGAGGATGTCGGGGAGTCCAGCAGCGCTTTAATAAGATATACTCCTCCGTCATCGTCAACATCCCAAAAAGCGCTGTATTCCTCACTTGTCTCCTGATACCACTGCAGCTGTTTGTCGGTGGTGGGCTTTAGAAGGAAGTCCCCCATATGCTCGCCGTCTATGAGATCCGAATATATGATTATGGACTCAATATTTGTGTCGCTGCTCAGGTAATACCAGATAAGGGGCTCGATCTCATCATTGAGCTCCTCTGTCAGGGTATACGGATCATTTTTTACTCTCTCCAGCGCTTTTCTGAATTCGTCTTCATAGGAAAAGAACTTTACGACGTCATTTTCTTTTTTGACACCGTTCTCAATACCGTGTGAGATAACATCCACGTTTCCTATCATGGCGATCTTAGTCTGCTCGATCAGGTTATTTCTGGCAACAATATAAGAATAGCTTCCCAGCAATAAGATGGGAACTATGATCAGCACAGCAAATACCCGGATAAGGGTTTTCCTTATGCTGCTCGCGTATCCGAACCTTCCAATCCTTCCAATCCTTCTCATTCTTTAGCCGCTCCTTACTTATCACTCGTGGAGTATCTCATATACAAGCTTATCTACGTTGGCAAGCGCCTCATCCAGCGTCTCTCTCTTTAGAAGCACTTTCTGAAGTTCTCTTCCGTAGGTATAGTGCACTCTTCTGTTTAAGTCCTTTCCCCAGTCCATCCAGGGAGTAAACACCAGTCCCTTTTTGTAGCAAACTTCAATCCCTTTATATGCCTCATCTACGTTAAAAGCGTACCCTTCCAGATATGTCTGGCTTCCGGGTCTGTCCTTCCAGAGAGCCTCCTGGCCTTTAACTCTTGAAAGAGAAGCCAGCACTTCTTTTGCCTTATCATAGTTAAGCGCATTTGAATTAAGTGCAAATCCCAGGTCGCATCCACCTATTATCGCCATTCCCACTCCGTCCGTTCCGTAGTAGGGCATGGTTCCGATATTCATATCAGGCCTTGCTTCCTTGATGGCAAGAAATGTCTCAGGGGTTCCGACTATCATGGCTGCCTTTTCACTCACAAATTCTTCGACAGCTCTTTTACCGTCAATGGTGTACATTTCCGGCGTAAGGACTTTGTGCTCAAGAAGTGTCTCCCAGTCCTTCATGTAGGGACGAAGTTCTTCCGAAAAAGATGTTCTTCCGTACTGTAGTCTTCCTCCAAAGCCACTTCCTCTGTCGGTGGAGAAATAATTTGCTGCAAGAACTCCCATGGCGCTGTTGGCAAAGCTGTATGGATCCTTAAGGCTCGCTGCCAGTGGTCTTATCTTTCTCACTACCCTGAAGTAGTCACAGGCTCCTATGAATGTGGCAAAATCCGTTGGAACGCTTGCTCCTTTTGCGCTGAACATGTCTTTGTTGTAAAAGATACATTCCAGCTCCGAGGTGTTCGGAACTGCATAAACTGCGTTTCCGTAGCCAAAAGCAATCCTTGCCTCTCTGTTAAACTTCTCGGTTATATCCGAAAGGTTGGCAATATAGCCGGTAATGGCGTGCTTTTCAGCCATCTCCTGGTTGACGTAAATAATATCCGGAGCTCCCTTGTAGGAAAGCTTCGCATCCATAATGGGCTCGTAATTACTCTTCCCGATATATTCAAATTCAAAATTATAATTTGGAAATTCTTCGGCCAGATATGCCTTAAGATTGGTTAGATTGTCCTCAGTGTACCAGGTTCCGATCCTGATCGTTGTGACATCCTCTTCTTTTCCTGATGCCGGGGCAGACTCCACCCCTTTAAGTACGTGGGTCTCAGGAGTTTCCGCACCAAAAGACAGGTTCGCCCCGGCAACATTTATGCCACTGAGCGCACCTGTCAGAACAGCTACTGCGGAAAAAACACTTACAAAGATCTTTCTTAGCTTCCTGCTCTTCATATGTACCTCATATAAATAGCCTTACTCAGTCGTCATCTGATCATGATCTTCTTAATTTCCCCAACATAGACGATATAATATTCTCCATCTTTTTCATATTCATCCGCCAGACTCTTATCTACAAAACCATCCTCCCTAAAGTCCTTTTTGTAGAGTACTCTTGCTGTTATGACATTGTCGGCCTCGTCAATAAAAGGTATCCCGTCATCGTAGTTAACTGTCAGACGGGCACCGGCAATCTTATCCTCTAATCTTCCGGAAACGGCCTCAAGATACTTAAAGGCCCCTCTAAATTCCTGCTGATTAAGAAAGCTCAGTGAAAACTCACCGGCTTCATCAAGGAGTTCCCTGGTATATCTCTTACCACGAAGGAAAATATAAACAACTCTCTTATCAAAGAGATAACCTGCGCCACCCCATTTGGCCGTGGTTGTGTTTACCTTGCCTCCGCTTCCTGCTGTAACAAGAAATTTGGTACCGTCAAAAGTATACGCTCCCTGCTCAATATCGACAGGATCAACTGGCTGAAAAACGTGCATGTATTCCCTCCACTTCTCTTAAGAGCCCCGAGTCAGAAATCCCTTATGGTATCCTCCTCGGTCAATCCGGTATTCTCTATGTTCATTATCGTTACATCGTAACTAATTTCACTGTTCACTATAATAGTAACACGGTCTCCTACCTTATGTCCAAGTAATTGTTTGCCCAAAGGAGACTCAATACTGATGAGGCCTTTTAGGGAGTTCTTCCTCATCGTGGTCACTACCTTGTAGGTTTCAAGGCTGCCGTCATCTTCCATTCTGATGGTAACGGTCTTATTCATTCCTACTTCGTCGTCTTTAGTATTATCGTCTATAACGTGAGCTGTCTTTATCATTCTCTCAAGGAATCTGATCCTGCTCTCATTCTGATTCTTGGCCTTTTTTGCTGCGTAGTACTCGAAGTTCTCCGAGAGATCGCCCTGAGCTCTTGCTTCCTTTACGTGCTCCAAAAGCTCTTTTCTCACAACTACCTTTCTGTGCACGATCTCAGCTTCCATATCTTCGATGTCTTTTTTGGTTAATTCGTTGTTCATTTAAACCCATACCCCTGATCATTTAATTTAAAAGAAAAAGAAGGGTAAAGCCTTGGCTCTACCCTTCCGGAAAATCTGTCTATTACCTGAATCAAGCCTTGCCAACTGATCCAAAGAGCTCCATCTTCTCCTTAACTGTAGCCTTGATAGCCTCAGCGCCGGGAGCAAGAAGCTTACGAGGGTCAAATCCCTTTCCTTCAAGATCCTTGCCTGCCTCGATGTACTTACGAGTAGCGTCTGCGAAGGAAAGCTGGCACTCTGTATTTACGTTGATCTTGGATACGCCAAGGTCAATAGCCTTCTTGATCATGTCTGAAGGAATTCCTGTGCCGCCGTGAAGAACGAGAGGCATTACACCTGTCTGCTGCTGGATTGCATCGAGAACGTCGAATCTAAGTCCGGGCCATCCTTCAGGATACTTACCATGGATGTTACCGATTCCTGCTGCAAGCATATCTACGCCGAGATCAGCGATTCTCTTGCACTCTGCAGGATCAGCGCACTCGCCCATTCCTACAACACCGTCTTCCTCGCCGCCGATTGATCCAACCTCAGCCTCGATTGAAAGGCCAAGCATGTGAGCTGCGTTAACGAGCTCTGAAGTCTTTGCAACGTTCTCCTCGATATCGTAGTGAGAACCGTCGAACATGATGGATGTGAATCCGGCCTTGATGCACTTGTAGCATCCTTCGTATGTGCCGTGGTCAAGATGAAGAGCTACAGGAACAGTGATACCAAGGTTCTTGTCCATCTCTCTTACCATAGCTGCAACTGTGCTGAAACCTGTCATGTACTTACCTGCGCCCTCAGATACACCAAGGATTACAGGGCTCTTAAGTTCTTCTGCTGTTAAAAGAACTGACTTTGTCCACTCAAGGTTGTTAATGTTGAACTGACCAACTGCATAGTGGCCTTCTTTTGCTTTTACAAGCATGTCTTTTGCAGATACTAACATTTTGTTTCTCCCCTTTATATTTGATAGTTTTGATGGTTAAAACCATTATATACTTGTTGTTTTGTTTAATCAAACCCAAAGAAGTTATCTGTCCAGAATTCTTCATCCGTTGTTGCTTCGAAACTATCGTATCGAAGAACGTATCCTGTGTTTCTGGACATTGTAAGGCTCAAAACTCCGTCCGTTACGGTCTTTGTAGTTGGTGAAACGTCAAATCCCGTGCTGTCAGAGACAATCAGCTGCCTGAACCTGGCATCCCTCGGGATTCCCATGGGCCATACCTGAATATCTCTTGTGATCTCGTAATCATTTAAGTTTATTGCAACCACAACAGCCGCGGTTCTGTTGAATCTTCCATAGGCCATGAAGTTGTTCTCGGCATATAGCTCTCTTACGGAACCTGTCTTAAGTTCCGGACATTCCTTGTGAATACGGATCATCTCTTTATGGAAAGCGAGCATCTGCTTATCTTCCTTGCCCCAGGGGTAGGTTCTCCTGTTGTCGGGATCAGTAAATCCGCAGACTCCTGCTTCGTCTCCGTAGTACAGTGTAGGTGCTCCGGGCCAGGTCATCTGTATCATTACAGCCTGTCTCATCACATGCTTTCTGATACCTGTGTCAGCCGATGAAGACATGAGCGTATCGCACCTTCCCACCTTCTGACTGGTCCTTGTAAGGAACCTGGAGTGGTCATGGTTTGAGAGCTCGTTCATGGCTGTGTAGAGAGAAGGCATTGTGAAATTCTCGCCCCCTGCATAGAGCATGGTATCAAAAAACTCTCTGGCATTTCCCACACGTATCGGTCTGAACTCGTCGCTGTGCTTGTCCATTCCTGTAAGGAACCAGGTTACAGGCTCCATAAAAGCGTCATAGTTCATGACGGTATCCCACTCATGGCCATTTAGCCAGCTCTTTGCCGGTCCGTAGTGTTCAGCAAGGATAATGGCCTCAGGATTGGCCTTTTTGACCTCATCCCTGAACCTCTTCCAGAATCTGTGATTGTACTCCTCAGAGTGTCCAAGGTCCGCTGCCACATCAAGTCTCCAGCCGTCGCAGTTATAGGGCTCCGAAACCCACTTTTTGCCTATGCTTATAATGTAGTCCTCAAGCTCTTTTGACCCTTCGTAATTGAGCTTGGGCAGGGTATCGTACCCCCACCAGCCATCATAGCTTGCGTTGTAGGGCCACTTGTCCTGAGAAAATGAGAAATATTTTCGATAAGGGCTTGTGGCTGCCACATAGGCACCCTTCTCATACCCTTTTGCATCCTCGTAGATGAGCTCTCTGTCCAGCCACTTGTTAAAGGATCCGCAGTGGTTGAAGACTCCGTCCAAAATGACTCTTATGTCTCTCTTGTGAGCTTCTGCCACAACCTTGGCAAAGAGCTTGTCAGAGGCCTCGAGGTTCTTTTTATTGGTGACGCGCCTAATATAGCGCTCTGCCCTCTTGTTGTTTTTTTCAAACTGAGGGAGAATGTCGCCACCATCCTCAACAATCTTACCAAAGTGAGGATCGATATGATCATAGTCCTGGATATCGTATTTGTGACAGGACGGAGAAACAAACAATGGATTGAAGTAGATAACCTCTACTCCAAGGTCCTTCAGATAATCAAGTTTGTCCAGTACGCCCTGAAGATCACCCCCGTAGAACTCACAAAAGTCCGTCTTAGGATCGGGGTAGCTCCCCCAGTCATCGACCTTCTTGGCCTTAAATCCGCTGTATGAATACTCTCCGGTCATCACATCGTTAGTCGGGTCGCCGTTACAGAATCTGTCAACGAATATCTGGTACATAACCGCACCTTTGGCCCACTCCGGTGTGGAAAATCCCGGGATAACAAGGAATCTCATACTCTCCATCACATCAGAAACAGCGCCTCTTTTGTCATAGCGCCAGAAACTTCCGTCTTTTCCTGTAATCTCAAAGTGATATCTGAATGGATCCTTGCCTATATTTATTGAAACGTCAAAGTAATCAAAACCGTTATCAGTCTCGGAGTGCTTCATCTTTCTGCTCTCAGATCCGTACACCAAATAAACCTGCAAAGCCTCCCCATGAGCGCATCTGAATCTGAAATCCGTAATACGCCCGATATCTGGTTCCGCAGGCCTTAGATAATCCAAGGTCATGTCGTGAAAGAATGCCGACTGATTCATAGTAGTTCCTTTAAATATTTTTTCGTATAAAGTAAAAAAGACAGCGGGGTAGCTGTCTTTTTAGAGAAGGTATTTCTTTCTTATGGGGTATAGCAAAAAACTATATAATGTATTGGGGGGTTACGCCTATTATACTAGCATCCCCTCAAACCCACGTAAAGACTAATACTTCACAAATTTGTCAAAAACAGCGTCATGTTTTTGTGCATATTTCACAATCAAAGTTCTACATCCACATCCTCAGTGATGGTGTGGCCTTCAAAGAGGGCTTCAAACTCTTCTCTTCCGATCTTTTCTTTCTCGATCAGAATCTTGGAGCTTGCATGAAGAACGTCCTCATACTGGAGGATGATCTCCTTGGCCTTCTTGTAGCACTTATCAATGATGTTCTTAACTTCCTGGTCAATCTCTCCTGCCACCAGCTCAGAGTGCTTCTTGGTGTGAGAGATGTCATAGCCGATAAATACGTCTTCCTCGTTGTCGTCATAGTTTACGACACCGATATTACCGGACATACCGTACTTGGTAACCATGCTTCTGGCTTCCTGAGTAGCTTTTCTTATGTCACTGGAAGCGCCTGTCGTGATATCAGATTCGCCGAATATGATCTCCTCAGCAATCCTTCCGCCGAGAGAAACCATGATATCCTCAAGCATCTTGCGCTTTGTAAGGAACATATCATCGTTCTCGGGAAGTGGCATTGTATAGCCTGCTGCCCCAAGGCCTGTAGGAATGATGGATACTGTGTGAACAGGGCCAACCTCGGGAAGTACATGGAAGAGGATCGCATGTCCTGTCTCATGGTAAGCGGTGATCTTCTTCTCCTTTTCAGAGATGATCCTGCTGTGCTTCTCTGTTCCTATTCCAACCTGGATAAAGGCCTTGTTTATATCTTCCTGCTTGATGAACTGTCTGTTATCGATGGCTGCCCTTATTGCAGACTCGTTAAGAAGGTTCTCAAGGTCTGCTCCGGTAAATCCTGCTGTGGTCTGTGCCACCTGCTTGATATCTACGTCATCGGAAAGGGGCTTGTTCTTGGCATGAACCTTGAGGATTTCCTCTCTTCCGCCCACATCAGGTCTTGAAACAGTGATCTTTCTGTCAAAACGACCCGGTCTTAAGATAGCAGGATCAAGGATATCTACTCTGTTTGTTGCTGCCATTACGATGATACCTTCGTTGACACCAAAACCATCCATCTCAACAAGGAGCTGGTTCAGTGTCTGCTCTCTCTCATCGTGTCCGCCGCCCATTCCTGTTCCACGTCTTCTTGCTACTGCGTCGATCTCATCGATAAACACGATACATGGAGAATTCTTTTTTGCATCCGCAAAGAGATCTCTTACTCTTGATGCGCCGACACCTACGAACATCTCCACAAAGTCTGAACCTGAAATACTAAAGAACGGAACTCCCGCTTCTCCCGCAACTGCTCTTGCAAGAAGGGTCTTACCTGTTCCGGGAGCACCTTCAAGGAGAACTCCCTTGGGAATTCTTGCTCCAACCTTGGTGAACTTCTCGGGGTCTCTCAAAAACTCGATTATCTCAGCGAGCTGTTCCTTTTCTTCCTTAAGACCTGCCACTTCATTGAGGGTAACCTTGTTTTCCTCACCTGTGGACATTCTGGCTCTGCTCTTTCCAAAGTTCATCATCTTGCTGTTGCCTGAACCCTGGCTCTGAATGTTGGAAAAGAGCGAGAAGATAAATACCATGACTATCAATCCCACAATTATGGGAATTATGCCACTTATAAGTACATTTTCCGAAGGGACATCCTTGACCTCGACGCCTACGCCCTTCTCAGTGAGATACTTCTCAATATCAACAACATCCGTTGAGTAAAAGCTTGCGTCTGTGGTCTCATCCTTAAAGCTTACTCTTACCTGGCCTGTCGGCGTCTCGGAATTAGGTGTGATAACTGCGTACAGAACTCTGTCTGCCTCAACGTCTCTCTCAAGAGAAGCCCTGTTATAAGCAGGTCCTGAATTATCCACCAGTCCTCTTCCGTACTCCAGGACCACAACGGCCACAAGAAGCACGATCACAAAAATAAATATCGAATTAAAGTTCCTTGAACGATTCAACTTGCGTTTTTCCCCTCTTAACAATACTTTCCTTCGGATCAGTTGAACTCAACTACTCCGATATAAGGAAGGTTACGGTATCTCTGGTCATAGTCCAGTCCATATCCAACCACGAATTCATCAGGAATCTCAAATCCTGTGTAATCAACCTTTACATCTGTTACTCTTCTCTCTGGCTTATCAAGAAGTGTGCAGAGCTTGATGCTGGCAGGATCTCTGTCCCCAAGCATCTTGATCAGATATGAAAGGGTTCTGCCTGAATCCACAATATCCTCAACGATAAGTACATGTCTGTCCTTTAAGGGCTCATCAAGGTCTTTTACGATCTTAACTACACCACTGGATTTTGTTGAACTTCCATAACTTGATGCAGACATAAAGTCCATTGTTACAGGAACTGTGATTCTCTTGGCAAGCTCACACATAAAGAAAACACCGCCCTTAAGGACGCATACAAGGTGTACGGTCTCGCCCGCATAATCCCTGCTTATTGCCTCTCCAAGTTCCTTGATCCTCTTGTCTACTTCCTCTTCTGAAAGTAATATACGTACAGATTCAGCCATTACTCTTTCCTCCAGTCTGATTGATATTTATTGATAAAACCCTTTTAGTAGCTTTACTTACCTTGTAAGCATCACTCATTCGATAGCCCGGAACCCACATAACTTCATCCCCGTCACAGAGAATGTATATACTGTCTCTTTCAGGTCTTGGTATCTTCTCATCCGTCATGAACTTGGCCAGTTCCTTGGAATGTAGCTCCCCTCCCTGACTTATCCGGATGATGTCGCCCCGTCTTCGCTTTCGAAATGAAACTGCTTGTATTCTATCATAATCGAACCATTTCGTATATGTCTGTGTGGGGACTTCTTTTTGTTCATCGTAGGAAATTACTGCAATCTGAGCCCTTCCGAGTCCCGGAATGTCTATTTCAGTTTCCTCTCCATCCGCGAGGGACAAGCTTATTTCCTCATCTGAAGTCATCCGGTTTTCCACAGGTCCCAAATAAAGAATATTGTATGTTCTTACAGCTCTAAGACCATAGGGAAGGTCCACCGATGCTGTTCCCGATATGTCATCAGTAAGCCCAAGAACGTCATCCACGTGGACAAATCCAATGTCCTTGCGGCTCTTTACAAGCTCCTCAAATGCCATCAGTACTACGTTTTCCCTGATGATGTCAGCTTCCTTAAGAAGCGCCGTAACGTCAATCTTAACCGCCTCTTCAGAAACCTCAGCAATGTCCTCAAATACCTTACGGGCATAGCTTCTTACAAACTCATCCGCCTTTTCAAAAGAGGCTGCTGCCCTTGCCATGTGACTTACGGCTTTCTGATTTACATTTTCTTCAAACTCCGGGATCAGGCGGTTTCTGATGATATTTCTGGTATGGATATTTTCAAAATTGGTCTTATCTGTGCAAAAAGAGATCTCTTTTTCCCGAAGGTAATTCTCAATCTCATTCCTGTCTGCGCAAAGAAGCGGTCTTATGATGTTGTCCCTCACAGGCCTTATGGCTGCTGCCCCGTGAAGCCCGCACCCCCTCGTCAGGTTCATGAGAAGAGTCTCCGCCACATCGTTTTTGTGATGTGCAACAGCTATGACCCCGGCACCGATCTCTTTTGCAAAAAGCTCGAAGGCCTCGTATCTGGCTCTTCTTCCGGCTTCCTCTTCTGTCAGTTTCAGCTCCCTCGCCATCTTTGGGATGCTTACCTCCACCGATCTAAAGGGGATTTCTCTCTCAAGGCAAAAGGTCCTTGAAAATTCCTCGTCCTCCCCGGCCTCCTGCCTCATCCCGTGATTTAGGTGAATGGCTGCCACCTCGATCTTCAGGACGGCCCTTAGTTCCCAGAGCACGTTTAAAAGAGCTGTGGAGTCCGCTCCTCCTGAGAAGCCGACCACAACCTTATCCCCCGGGGATAACATCCCGTTTTCCTTTATGAAACTAAGTACCTTTGATGTGAATTTGTCCATTAGAATCGTGCTTCTTGAATATCAAAAGCGCAGACTCATACGAACCCCCCGTATAGATGTCTGCGCCTAACTGCTTAGCTATCAGTTATCCGAGTTCTTAAAGATGATCTCTCCCGGATAAACCAGTCCCAGCTTTTCCTTGGCTGTATCCTCTATATACTTACGCGTCTCTGTATAGCGCTCAAACTCAGCGATATCTTCACTTCTCTGATTCTCGTACTCGATCTGCTGCAGAAGCTGCTGTTCCTTTTCCTGATATTCCCTGGCTTTCTGCATAAGTCCGATACTCTTTACAGAAACCACCGTCACAAGAATAAGTACAACGATGCTTGCCCAGACGATACCCGCTCTGTTTGTGAGCCTGCGCCTTTTATAACGAGCTCTCGCCGCCATAATTACCCCCTACTTTCAAACACTATATCACCATTTTTATTGTAATACAGCTAAATGTACCTGTAAAGGTTACTCACATCCTCTTTGTGCACGGTTTCCTGCACGTCAAGGACTTCCACGGAGACATCCTTGTTGCCAAAGCCTATGGTTATCTTATCTCCAACCTTGACCTCTGTTCCTGCCTTGGCGGGCTTTCCGTTTATGGAAACCCTGCCGGCGTCGCAGGCGTCATTGGCCACGGTCCTTCTCTTAATCAGTCGGGTTACTTTTAAATACTTATCAAGTCTCATTATCATTCACCGGATACGGCACTTGCTGCATCGCTTGCTCCTTCGTTTGTACTGCTTTCTTTTGATGCATCCTCGGATGAGCTGCTCTCCTTGGAGGAATCCTCTGATGCCGAGTCTCCTTCCCCTGAAGAATCCTCTGTGGATGCGCTGTCAGATGACGAGCCGGAATCTCCTGCAGGTGCTGAATCCTCGGTAGTTGAAGCATCTCCTGAAGATGATGAATCCTCTGTTGAGGCACTGTCACCACTGTCTGATGAGTCATCCGTGCTGGAAGAGTCGCTGCTTGATGAGGAATCTCCGCTGGATGCGCTGCTTGACGAGGAGGAATCATCGTCTGTCTCAATCTTTACAAGATCAGGGAATGAGTAGGACTTGTTGTCCTCTTCTTTATCCACGTTGATCCTGTAGCTCTTGGTCTCATATCCGTCCATCTTAAGGATGACTTCATGATTTCCGGAAATCTTGTTTATGCTGGTGGGAACAACGCCCACATAGGCGCCGTCAAAATACACCTCAGCTCCATAAGGTTTATCGAAATAAATCTTGTATCCCTTAATCTCTTTGTTTGGTTTATCCTCTTCCGAAGAGGAATTGCTGCTGACTGTGGCTGCCTTGGAAGCTGCAGAGCTTGATTCACCAAAGTCTATTGTGCCGACAGGATAGCTTGTCAGTGTTGATGCGCTGCTGCTTGAACCCACCGAAGTAGAAGCATCCTCGCTTGATGCGTCCGCTGCTGCATCGGAGTCTTTTTCCAGTTCTATCTGAATAACTGCCTTGGCTGTTCCAACCTTGAGATACTTATTCTGGGTAACATAACCGTCTGCAAGGACTTTCAGGGTGTGATAGCCGTAATTGATGCTCTGTGGAACTCCTGTAAGAGCCCTTTCTCCGTCAACAAAGACCTCAGCGTCTTCCGGGATGATCTCAAAGGTGATCAGTGACTCTTTTGGCTTTGATATGGATACTCTTCCCGTATCAACCACGGTTTCCTGATTGCGACTGATGTTTACCTCAGTCTGATAGCTTGCGCCGTTACCAAGGATCTGGAGATTGTAATCTCCCTCCGGGGCGCTGAGCATCATGTTCGGAGAAATCTTGTGTATTACCTCGTTGTCAAGCTCAAGCCATGCTCCCACAAGGCTGTGGTCCTCAACAGTGTCCGAAGAAAGGCTCACATAGCCATGTCCGCTTGTGACAACCACGCTGTAAATATCTTTTCCAATACCACTGACTGTAATTCTGTCTGTATCAAGTACATCCTCAGCAAGAGCAAGTTCGCCTTCAGCCATGACCAGAGTCCTTGCATCTATTTTGTAGATATCTCCCTGGATCCTTGCTGTTCCGTCACCCCTTACAAGGTCATGGTTTCTTGTGTTTTCCACAACCCAGGCATCAGATGAAACATTTAATGTTGTAATATGCTTGCTGCTCTTAAGGAAAGTGACATCAACAATCTCTCCAACCTCTAAAAGAGATGCCGACAAAACCGTTCCCCTGGCATCATACATCATGCTCGTGTTGTCATAGGAGAGGGTGTAGGTCTTGCCTGTCTGATGATTCCTGAATCTTATGAGCTTTTTGGTGGTGTCGATCTCTCTGATGGCCGCAGTATCTGCAGAATCATACTTGCCGATAAGTGAAACAGTGATCTTATCAGCATTGTCTGCCGCCCTGGTTATGCTCTGCGGCGAAGAGACAAGCATGCCCAACGATAATGTAATTGCAAGTAGTGCCCTGAGTATTCTTTTAGTCGTAATCATGGTTCTCCCGTTCCACATGATCCTTCATGTATTCTTCTCTTAGGCGCTCCGGCTTAAGCAAATACTCCTTGGTGTTGTGCTCGGGATGCTCAATGACGTCCATCAGCATCGCACTAAGGATGTTTCCCAGAGTCTTACCGGGGGCAATCCCCAGATCAATGAGGTCCTTCCCCTTGACTGCCAGGTTCTTAAGGTTAACACAGTCCTTCCTGTCTAAAATCTCCTTGTATACAGCTTTACACTGCTCAATGACCTGCAACTTATCATCTCTTTGATAATCGCTCTGGGCCATGGTATCTGCATATCTGACCTCAAAAAGCAGAGGGAAATCTTCTTCTCCCACACGGGCCATGGCTCTTCTGATACTGGAAGCCTTGGGCGGAAACCTGTAATCGTGGTAGAGAACCAGGTTGCAGACCCTGTCCATGGTATCTCTGTCAAACTTAAGGCGCCTGAAGATCTTTTTTGCGATCTCAGCGCTGACCAGGTCATGGTTGTAGAAGTGATGAACTCCCTCGTCATCTATCTCCATTGTATCAGGTTTTCCCATATCATGCATCAGCATTGTAAGGCGCAAAACCTTGTCAGGACGCACATTCTTCATGGCTTCCACCGTGTGATCCCCGACGTTGTACATGTGGTGGATATTCTCCTGGGGCGTATCCATGCATTTATCGAATTCAGGAAGGATCACCGCGGTTATTCCCAGCTCGTAAGCCATCTTGATCTTCTCCGGATGGGGAGATTGCAGGAGCTTCACCAGCTCTGTCTGAATTCTCTCGGCGCTGATCTTTGAGAGGGTAGGAGCAAGCTCTTTTATGGCTTTCTTCGTCTCTTCTTCGATCTCATAGTCAAGCTGAGCGGCAAATCTCACAGCTCTCATGATCCTCAGGGCATCCTCAGAAAACCTCTCCCTTGGATTCCCGACGCACCTTATGATATGGTCCTCTAAATCCTTTTTGCCATCAAACCTGTCGATCAGACCCTCTTCCTCATTGTAAGCCATGGCGTTTATGGTAAAATCCCTGCGCATCATGTCTTCATAGAGGTCCCTTGTAAATGTGACCTCCTTGGGGTGACGGCCGTCCTCGTAAATTCCATCAATCCTGTAGGTGGTTACCTCATACCCCTCTTTTCCCATCATCACCGTAACGGTTCCGTGCTCTATACCGGTGTCGATGGTTCTTTTAAAGAGTTTCTTGGTATCCTGAGGAAGCGCATTAGTGGTGATGTCCCAGTCCTCCGGAGTTCTTCCTAAGAGGGCATCACGAACACAGCCACCCACTATATAAGCCTCAAAACCTGCCTTGTGCATGGTGTCGAGAATGAATTTTGCATTTTCCGGTATTGTAATCTTCATACCTTCATAATAGCCTATAGGCCTGATTTTGTGAATATTTGCTAGGAATTTTGTCATTAAGGTTATATACTAAATATATGTAATAATGAGGAAAAGTTTATGAAATTTTGGGACTATAGTCGCTATGATAAATTGGCGGCAATACTGCTGCTCATAATATCAGTTATTGCAATTTTCTTTATTTCAGATACTTTCTTTAAACCGGGATCCGGGATCTACAGCCTGAACGATGGCTGGGAGATCTCTTTAAATGGTGTCCCGTACTCTTCGGATTCACTTCTCGATGCAGGTCTTGGCCTTATTGACGAAGGTGATGTGGTGATCCTTAGCCGCAAACTTCCTGATTTCAAGCTCGAGAACCCCTGTCTTATCATGTATTCCATCCACGCTTTGGTAGATGTATATCTCGATAATGAGCTGATCTATTCCTTCGGTCATGACTACTATGAAAACGACCGTACCGTCCCCAAGCGCTACAATTACATTGCCCTGGGACAGGATTATCTGGGAAAAGAGCTTAGGATTGCCATTTCCGGTACCAGAACCCGGTCATTTTCAGGCGCCTCTCCCATAACTGTCGGTGAAAGACGCGACATTCTGACCTATCACATCTCTGGCATGCGATCAAATATAATAATCGGTGACTTTTTGATGATCCTGGGCCTTGCCTTGATGATCCTCTCTCCCTACATGGTTATTTACCACAGCAATGACTTAAGACTCTTCTTCAGTGGTCTTATATCACTACTTCTTGGTCTGTTCATATACTCTTTCTACGGACTTATCGATCTTCTGTGCAACAATCCGAGCCTTAACACCATTTGCGAATATTCTTCAATGTACAATATTCCGACAGCCATCATCGGATACTTCATGTCCATCTCAACAGATAAGCTAAAGAAGATATTCAGAGCACTTTTTGTTGCAAATGTTCTGGTATTCCTTTCGGTATTCTTCTTTACCGTCATTGCAAGCCGCAGGATCTTCGAATTTACACCTATGCTTCAGGGGCTTGCCCTTTTTGAGGCAATCGTCTGCACCGTAATAATCATAAGAGCTGCAGCAAAACTATTTAAGGATCCGGATTTCCGTCTGATTTCCTCCGACAATGTCTTTTCCGCAGGTCTTATCATTTTCACGCTTTTGTCGGTTGTTGACATCTTCAGATACAACTACACCAAGTACTTCTCAAAGCAGGGTGAATCATCAACTACCATCGCATTCTTCACCGGCGGCGCTGTACTTCTTGTCTGCTCGCTCCTTATAAGTTACCTGCTTTACATCATCTACAACTCAAACCTTCAGTCCATGCAGAGCAAGATATCATCCCTTGCCTTCACGGATCCCCTTACGGGTCTTGCCAACAGAGCCCGTTGCGAACAGGTTATGGATCTGCTTACCAAAGAGCGCACTCAGTACACCATAATAAGTCTCGACCTCAACAAACTAAAACAGGTAAACGACACCCTTGGCCACCACGAAGGCGACCGTCTTCTGTCCGGCTTTGCAACCATACTCTCCGACTGCTTTTTGGATGCTAACCTTGTAGGAAGGATGGGCGGTGATGAGTTTATCGTAATCCTCACGGAAGAAAGAGCCCTTAGCACCACCAAGAGGATACACGAGCTCTACTCGATGATCAGCGACTGGAATCACAAAGAGCAGGTATTCCAATACAGTGCGTCCTACGGCTATGCCTACAGCTACGAAGTCCCCAGCGGATCCGCTCAGGAGGTCTACATGCTGGCTGACAGCCGTATGTATGAGATGAAGAGAGAGCATCAGTCTGACAAGCGTAAGGAGGTGATAAAGAATGCGTAAATTCTTATCTTTCCTTACATTAGCCTTGGCTTTACTTGCGCTGTTCTTTACCTTTGCAACATTTTTCTTCTCCTTTAAGCCAACGCACCCCATTATGAAGCTCGAAAAAGGCTGGACTGTAACCTACAGAAACCAGCAGTACTTAAACACTAATCTTGAGCACATGAGCACTCAGGTTGGAGCAACCTTTTCAAGAGGCGACGTTGTCTACTTAAACCAGACTTCACCTCTTGTTGATATTCGTTGCGATTTCCCTTACCTCGCCTTCAAGACAAGATACTGCTACTATGAGATATTCCTGGATGAAGAGCTCATAAGCAGCACAGTTCCTGCGAGTTCATCAAATAAAGAGTTTATCGGTGTAGGCTACAATTTCATCCCGCTCCCGGACAATTACGTGGGTAAAAGACTTACCATCAGGCTCTATGTTACTGAAAACTCCACAAGAGCCGATATAATCACGCCTTTGATTGGTGATTTCGACGATATTTACAGAGACATGATCCATTCAATGATCTATCCCTTCACCATAGGTCTTTTCATGATGATGTTCGGTGAGGTGTTCCTGATAATATCCCTGCTCTTCTATATCAGGTCAGCCGGCGTTACAACACAGATTCTGTGCTCTGTCCTTAATATTGTTCTTGGCTGCTGGATCTTAACCGCCTTTGATGTCACGGACTTTGTGCTGCCTCCCAACATAAATACAACGCTTGAGTTCTGCACCATGTACCTGATAACGCCGCTTATCTATGCCATTGTATTTGACCTTCACAGACGTTGGGAGAATAAAATACTGATAGTAATGGGTCTTTCAACTCTTGCCTTTTCTCTTACTTTCATGTTCCTGCACTTCTTGAATGTTGTGCACATAAATCATTTCCAGTATCCCTACTACTTTATTTCTACTGCGGGTATGATCATACTGGTAGCCTATGACTACATGGACTTAAAGAGCAAAAGCCACAATTCCTCGAGGCTGATCCTGATGATAGGCATAACCTTCATGGCTGTGTCACTGTTTGGCTACATAATAGCCGCTGTGCTTCACCAGTATATTGGCTTTGCCAGCACCCCGATTATCTCCGCCATCATGCCCACCGGAGTTATGTTCTTCGTATTTATGCAGCTGCTTAATTACTTTGTATATATGACACACTCTTTTGCCCAGAAAAAAGAGTATGCAGCCCTTACAAAGATTGCCTACATCGACAATCTCACCGGTCTTCCAAACAGAGTCAGCTGCGACGAAAGGCTTGATGTCTTTAATAAGTCAGACAAGAATTTCTGCCTGCTGAGCCTTGATCTTAACGGTCTTAAAGAGGTCAACGACAACGCCGGACATCCGGCCGGGGATAAGCTTCTTAAGTCCTTTGCGGATACACTTAAAGCTGTTATTGGGGATCTCGGAGTCTGTACCAGGATTGGCGGAGACGAATTTTTAGTGCTGATTGAAAAGACAACTCCAATGGAGCTTGATAAAAGACTTGTTAAACTGGATCAGGAGCTTTTAGAGCTTGATAAAAAAGTTCCTGACGTTAATCACAGTGTATCATATGGCTACGCCTTCAGAGAAGAGGTAGAAGATGGGGATACACATTCGGTATTCATGTTGGCTGATCAGAGAATGTATGACTACAAGAGAGCACACTACGCAAACATGATGAAGAGATAAAAAAAAGGACGCGCATTAATACGCGCGTCCCCAATATACCATCTTAGTTGCAGGCTTTCCGCACATTACACATGTGTCGGAGAGCTTTTCTTGTTCAAAAGGAATGCATCTGCTGGTAGCTGAGAACTCTTCCTTGATCTTGTCCTCACACTCCTGGCATCCGCACCACATAGCCTTTACAAAGCCCTTGGTCTCCTTGAAGGCCTCTGCGAACTCCTCTTTGTTGTGAGCTGCGAAGGTGTGCTCTGCAAGGTGCTTCTTAGCTCTCTCGAACATATCCTTCTGGATTGTATCAAGAAGCTCACCAACCTTAGCTGAAACCTCAGAGATAGCACATTCGATCTTCTCTCTTGTGTCTCTTCTTACAAGTACGCACTTACCTGCTTCAAGATCCTTAGGTCCGATCTCGACACGAACAGGAATACCTCTCATCTCCTGCTCAGCGAATTTAAATCCGGGTGTTCTGTCAGAATCGTCTGTCTTTACTCTGTAATCTGAAAGACTCTTTGCGATATCGTAAGCTGCATCAAGAACGCCTTCCTTCTTCTGCTGGATAGGAATAACAACAACCTGTACAGGAGCGATCTTAGGAGGTACTACAAGGCCTGAATTGTCGCCGTGTACCATGATCATAGCACCGATTGTACGTGTTGTAAGTCCCCAGGATGTCTGACATACATAGTGAAGCTGATTGTCTTTTCCTGCGTACTGGATTCCGAAAGCCTTTGCAAAGCCGTCGCCGAAGTTGTGGCTTGTTGCGCTCTGAAGAGCACGTCCGTCATGCATAAGTGCCTCTACTGTATAAGTAGCCTCAGCACCTGCGAATTTCTCTTTATCTGTCTTGCGTCCCTTAACAACAGGAATGGCCATATCGTTCTCAAGGAAATCAGCATAGACATTAAGCATCTGCTGTGTTCTCTCCTCAGCCTCTTCCATTGTTGCGTGAGCTGTGTGTCCTTCCTGCCAGAGGAACTCTCTGCTTCTAAGGAAAGGTCTAGTCTCTTTCTCCCAACGAACAACGCTGCACCACTGGTTGAGAACCTGTGGAAGATCCTTGTAGGAGTGGATCTCTCCCTTGTAGTAGTCGCAAAACAGTGTCTCTGATGTAGGACGTACGCAGTATCTCTCTGTAAGAGGCTCAAGTCCTCCGTGAGTTACCCATGCTACCTCAGGAGCAAAGCCCTCTACGTGATCCTTCTCCTTCTGAAGAAGTGACTCGGGAATGAACATAGGAAGGTATGCGTTCTGAACGCCTGTCTCCTTAAATCTTGCATCGAGGTGCTTCTGAATAAGCTCCCAGATTGCATAGCCTGCAGGCTTGATAACCATGCATCCCTTGATGTTTGAGTAGCTTACAAGGTCTGCCTTGATACATACGTCTGTGTACCATTGTGTGAAATCTTCATCCATGGATGTGATCTCAGAAACGAGTTTCTTGTTGTCTGCCATAATTTCTCCTCTCTCTTTCGTTATGAAGTGGATACGAGGTTGTTTAAGCTAAAAAAATAAGCCTTCGCATCCCTAAAAACAGGGACCGAAAGCTCGGCGGTACCACCCTATTTAAATCCGCAAAAGCAGATTTCACTTCATTTGTGCCCTTAACGCGGGTAACGCTGTATTTATGCTGACGCTTTCATACAGGACTCCAAGGCGGGTTCGCTGTTTTTCCGTAAGAGCCTCACACCAAACGGCCCTCTCTCTGAAACGTGATTGCAGTTACTATTCCTCTTCAACGTCGATTTATTTATTTCACTCATTCTAGTTTCAAACCCAAAGATTGTCAAGCCATTTTGAACCCAGGGGACGGAGTCAGTGGCTCATAATCTGACAATTAACCGATTTGTCAGATTATGAGCCACTGACTCCGTCCCCTGGGTTCATTACCGGTTCAACTCGCTCTGGGGACCGTCAGAGTGGTGATTTCTGATGATGCTGTCAATTACCTGCTTGTCACATGCAGGAAGATCACCCGGTACTGTGTTCTTAACGCTGGAGGTTGCATTTCCGTAGAAAAGAGCTTTCTCCACGTCATCATACTCAAGAAGTCCGTACAAAACACCGGATACATACGCATCACCGGAACCGATCCTGTCGATTACGTCGATGCCTGTATAAGGCTTTTCGGTGTAGAACTTATCTTCCTTGGCGCTGTAGATGGTTGAAGTAAAGTTATGCTTTTTAGGGCTGATTACTTCGCGCTGGGTTGTGCAGACAATCTCTACAGGATAATCCTGCGTATAGCTCTTCATAATATCGGAGAGCTCTCCTTCTTTTTGCATCATGCGCCTTGAAGTCTCCTCGGAAACAAAGAGAATATCAACATAGGGCAGAATGCTCTTAATAGCTGCCCTTGCCTCTTCTTCACTCCAGAGGTTTGCTCTGTAGTTGCAGTCAAAAGACACCTTCGCTCCCGCAGCCTTAAATCTCTTTATCATCTCTGTGGTAACTTCGCAGGTATTCTTGTTGAGCGCCAGAGTTATACCGCTGGTATGGAACATTCTTGTATTGGAATATACACTCTCAGGAATTTCATCAAGGCTTATCCTTGTAATCGAGGAATTCATTCTGTCATAGACAATGGAGGGCTTTCTGGGCGCAGCTCCATTTTCATAGTAATAGATACCAAGACGAGCCTCAGGGGCATCGTCATAGATAAGATAATCATCTGAAACACCCTCAAACCTTATCCTGTTCTTGATAAAGGTTCCGAGAGCATTCTTGGGAAGTCTCGATATAACGCCGGTGCGCATGCCCAAAAGAGCTACACCGGACGCCACATTGAGCTCGGATCCGCCGGCTCTTTTATCAAACACATCTCCCCTGGTCATTAGTTCGTAATTGGGTGGAGAAAGTCTAAGCATTATTTCTCCAAAGGTCAAAAGATCAAATCTTCCATCTCCCATAGCCGGCCTCCTTATTCACCATCAAAACTACAGACTATCTGCAGACAACTATATGATAATATATGAGAAATGCAAGTGTAAGGGCTTACATTGTTGATAATATTGATTATTTTGAACAAAAAAACAGGGGATAGCGATCATCCCCTGGAAGTATCTCTGTCGTTATATTTTGAGAGCACGACTTCGCCCTTCTTTAATGTCTCTTTTACATCAATGACTCTCTGGTTTGAGGAGCCCCTGAATCTCAGCATCAGGTCTTTCTTATCAAGCATGAACTCTCCGTCCACCAAAACATCAGTCATCGCAAGGATTGCATCGGTATCTTCACCGTGGCATCTCTTGTTGTCAGGATCTGTAAGCTCCTCCCACAGATACCCCGAATAGATCCAGATGGTGGCCCTTGGGACTTCCTTTTTTATCCTCTCAAGAAGCGGTCTTATCTCCTTCTGGTTTACTATCTCCATAGGCTCTCCACCAAGAATGGTAAGACCATCAATATATCCCGGCTTAAGAGACTCAACAAGGTCATCCTCAACCTCTTTTGTATAAGGCTGACCGTAATTAAAGTCCCAGGTCATCTCATTAAAGCACCCCTTGCAGTGATGAGTGCAGCCCGATACGAAAAAGGCTGTTCTGCATCCCACTCCGTTGGCAACGTCATTGTAATAAACCTGTCCGTAATTCATAACTTCGATCCTCTAAATTACAATACAAGCCGGACTTTATCTGCCCGGCTTGTATCTGTATTTCATACTTTTTCAATAACCCCCAAGCGATACCTTACACGGGTTCGCCATTAAACATATTATCAGCAGGAAATCTTAGGGTTGGACATGTGAAGAACCCTCTCCTTGATCTCCTGAGTACGTCCCTGATTCCAGAACTGGGTTCCGATATATCCACAGGTACGTCTTGCAACGTTCATCTTGTTCTGATCGCGGTTACCACAGTTAGGGCACTCCCAGATAAGCTTTCCGTCTGTATCGGTAACGATCTTGATCTCTCCGTCATATCCGCAGCACTGGCAGTAATCTGACTTGGTGTTGAGCTCTGCGTACATGATGTTCTCATAAATGTACTTCATAACAGAGATAACAGCCTCAATGTTGCTGTTCATATCAGGAACCTCAACGTAACTGATAGCTCCTCCCGGTGAAAGAGCCTGGAACTCAGCTTCAAACTTAAGCTTTGTGAAAGCATCGATCTGCTCTGTTACGTGTACGTGATAGCTGTTTGTAATGTAGTTCTTGTCAGTAACCTCAGGAATGATTCCAAATCTCTTCTGAAGAGCCTTGGCAAACTTATAGGTTGTTGACTCAAGAGGCGTTCCGTAAAGTGAGAAGGATACATTCTCTTTAGCACGCCATGCTGCGCACTTGTCATTGAGGAACTGCATAACCTTAAGTGCGAAATCCTTACCTCTTGGATCTGTGTGGGATACACCCTTCATGTACTTGGTACACTCACAAAGTCCTGCATAGCCAAGGGAAATTGTTGAGTAGTTTCCGAAAAGAAGTGGATCAATCTTTTCACCCTTCTCAAGTCTTGCAAGTGCTCCATTCTGCCAAAGGATAGGAGCTACATCTGAAGGAGTACCAAGGAGTCTGTTGTGTCTTGCCATCAGTGCTCTGTAGCAAAGCTCACATCTCTCATCGAGGATCTCCCAGAATCTGTCCTCGTCCTTAGCGGATGAACATGCAACATCAACGAGGTTAAGAGTTACAACACCCTGGTTGAATCTTCCGTAATACTTGTGTGTTCCTTCTGTATAATTCTTGGCCTTAGCCTTGTTTCCTGCGTTGCAAAGTCCCTCTGCAAGAGCTTCATTATCGGGAGTAAGGAATGATCTGCATCCCATGCAAGGATAAACATCACCCTTCTTGAGCTCTTTCATCTTCTTGGCTGAGATGTAATCAGGTACCAGTCTCTTGGCTGTGCACTTAGCTGCCAGCTCTGTGAGGTACCAGTACTTGGAATCCTCAGTGATGTTATCCTCATCGAGAACGTAGATGAGCTTAGGGAATGCAGGTGTTATGAGCTGACCCTTCTCATTCTTGACACCGTAGATACGTTGCCTTAGCATCTCTTCGATGACCATTGCAAGGTCGTCTCTCATCTGTCCCTCAGGAACTTCATCGAGGTACATATATACTGTAATGAAAGGAGCCTGACCGTTTGTGGTCATAAGTGTGATTACCTGATACTGGATAACCTGGCATCCTCTCTCGATCTCTTTCTTAACTCGCATCTCTGCGATCTCATCAACCTGTTTCTTGTTGATCTTCATGCCGGCTGTCTCGAACTCAAGAGCAACTTCCTTGCGGAATTTCTGTCTGCTGACATCAACAAAAGGAACCAGGTGTGAAAGTGTAATAGACTGTCCGCCGTACTGTGAGCTTGCGATCTGTGCAATTGCCTGAGTTGCAATATTACAAGCAGTTGAGAAGCTCTTGGGACGCTCGATCATGGTCTCGGAGATAACGGTTCCGTTCTGAAGCATATCCTCAAGGTTTACCAGGCAGCAGTTGTGCATGTGCTGAGCAAAGTAGTCAGCATCATGGAAGTGGATAAGACCTTCCTCGTGAGCCTTAACAACATCATCGGGAAGAAGGAATCTCTTTGTGATATCCTTACTTACTTCGCCTGCCATATAGTCTCTCTGAACGCTGTTAACAGTAGGATTCTTGTTTGAATTCTCCTGCTTAACCTCTTCGTTGCTACACTCAATAAGAGACATGATCTGCTCATCGGTTGTGTTGGACTTTCTAACCAGAGCATGCTTATAACGATATGTGATATATTTCCTTGCAACCTCAAACTTGCCGGACTTCATCAGGCCATCCTCAACCATGTCCTGAATCTCCTCCACGCTGGCTGCACGGGTAAGAGAGGCGCACTGTTTTTCAACAGCTTTCTCGATGTCACTGATCTGACCGTCTGTCAGCTTCTTCTCCTCAGTAACCTCGTTGTTGGCCTTTTCAATCGCAGCGATAATCTTGCTGCCGTCAAAGGCAACTTCTTTTCCGCTTCTCTTTATTATCTTCATAACTAACCCCTTTCCTTTCGAAACACCTTCCGTCCACAATATCTTGTGGTCACATAAATATGATAATACATTATATGGGATAATTCAAGCTCAAAAATTTCGAACTTTTTCCAGACGCAAATGCAGTCTTTTTAGGTGTTCCAGCGTTTCTCCCCCGGTTATCTCTTTTCCGGAAAAATAATATTCCGTGTTTTTCATCCACGACATTTCGTTATTTTTGTCAAAAGACATATCTATATCTTGTGCCATATCCAGAGAAAGTACATCTGCAAGATGTCTTACCGTACCTCTGTTACCGTCTATCAAAAGAGTCTCCTGACCAAAGTACTCTCTATAGAGAGGTTTAAAGTAATTAAAATGAGTACATCCAAGAACCAGTGCGCAGTACTTCTCCTTATCGAAAGCTCCAAACTGCTGGGTTATGTACTCTTTTACAGCCTCCGATTCAAACTCCTCGCGCTCTGCAAACTCCACAAGCTTAGGCATTGCCAGAAGGTCAACTCTGTGGTCCTCGTCAACTCTGTGGAGCAGGTCTTTAAGCTTATCCTGCCTTATGGTGACAGGCGTTGCAATGACCATGATGCGCTTTCCTTCTGTGCCTTCTACCGCGGGCTTAACTGCCGGCTCCATTCCAAGTATCGGAATATTGTAGTTTTTGCGAAGCTCCTTGATGGCGACGCTGGTAGCTGTATTGCATGCAACAACAATTGCTCCGGCTCCCTTTTCTATAAGAAAGTCCGCTATCTTGGTTGCATAGCCGACTATCTGCTCAGGGGTCTTGGTCCCGTAAGGCACATTTTCTGTATCCGCATAAAAAATGAATTCCTGTTTCGGAAGCAGGTGATACGCCTCGTGCAAAACCGAGAGGCCTCCGATGCCGGAATCAAAAATTCCTATCTTCATATTTCTTTTTCCTCTGTGTTACAATAAACTCATGAGTGAAAAAATATTTGATGAACTTCAAAAACTGTATGACAACTCAAAGGTCGGTGCCCTGGTTCAGGAGATCTGCGAATACTACGCAACAAGAGTCGGGTATGAGGATGATTCCTACGAGGATGAGATAGAACCTCACGAGATCGTGGAATCCGCCTATATTCTCTTTTGTCTCCAGTCCAGAGAGCAGATCCTTGATGAGTTTGCTATTGTCAGAAAAAGGTATCCAACGCTCTATGAGCCCGTCGGAGCCTTCCACAACAACCTGCTTATCAACATGGATTATGGCAGGCTTGAAGGCGAGTGCGCCACAAGAATTGCAAATTATGCCAAGGACACCACAGAAAAAGAGGTTCTCTCGCACGTAGAAACCTTCGCACGTTCAAGCGAAAACCTCTCTGAAGGTCTTGATAAATTTTATGGCTGGCTCCACACAAGGAGCCGTTAAAACCACTGAAGTCATTCAGTGGTTTTTATTTTTCCTTGAGATACTTCATGGAGGCATATACCTGCTGCCCGTCAACCTCAACAAGGGCCCAGGAGCCATCCTCCGAAACAGCTATTCTCTTAAGTTCATCGCCTTCCGGAACCATTCCGACAACAGTCTCGCTGCTTGCTGAACTTGGCACGGAACGAATATTTAAGGTGCTTGCACCGGTAACTACCACCGTGTCGTTCTTTTCAACAAATCCGGCAGGAATCGCAACAGCTACATTCGCTGAAGGCGCTTCATCCGGGTCAGGCGCCAGGTACCTGTCATAAACCTTGACTTTGAGAAGCATGGCGATAAAGGCAAGGATCACAACTCCGGTGATAATGGACGCAATGCGCACCACAAGCTTCATGCTCGCATCGCCGTCATCGCCATCCTCATCCTCTTCATAGTACTCCTCATCACCGTCGTACTCTTCATCGTAATCCGGCTCTTCCTCAGGTTCAAACTGCTCTCTTGGAGGTCTTCTCCTTGGCTCGGAAGGTCTCTTTCTCCTCTCTTCCGGACGAGGACGTTCTTCTTCCCGATCCCTTTCCTGCTCTTTAGCCGCAGATTCTCCCTGCTCCTTCTGGCGCTGACGGATGTACTCTTCTCTCTCATCGGCGCTGAGGAACTGATAAGGATCCTCGATCTCGATATTCATTGTATCCTGAGATACAGGCTCCGGTGTTACAGCTTTATTCTTATAGTCTTCAAAACTTGTGATCTTATCTGACAAAACTTTTCCCCCGGTCTCCTTAAAAAGTGCTGGCTTTTTAGGCCAGCACTTTGTCGATTATTCCCTGTAATTTTGCTTTGTTAAGTGCTCCGACTGCTGTCTCCACAACCTCGCCGTTCTTAAAGAAAGCGAACATTGGAATTGACATTACTTTGTACTTCTGAGCGATATCAGGTGACTGGTCAACATTGATCTTACCAACCTTAAGTTCCCCTTCGTACTCCTCTGCGAACTCGTCGATCATTGGAGCCATCATTTTGCAAGGGCCGCACCAGTCTGCTGAAAAATCAACAAGTACCGGCAGTTTGCTCTTAAGCACTTCTTCTTCGAAATTCTGGCTGTTTAATGTGTAGTCCATTTAGATTACTCCCCTTTCTTTCTGCTGATTATGTATTTGTAGATGGGGTTTCCTTGCCCCGAAAATCGTTCTTCGTACTCTGTCATTACATTGCCGGCGTTCATCACTTCGTCGTGATGAAGGTCACGTGTTACGGCATCCAGATGCCAACCGGCCGGCTCGATCTCTTCAAGTGCGAAATTGAAAAGATCCTCATTGTCCGTCTTGAACTCAACCACTCCATCAGGTACCAGGATCTGATCATAACGCTTTAAGAACTCTCTTGACGGAAGTCTTCTCTTGGCGTGTCTGTCCTTGGGCCATGGATCCGAGAAATTCAGGTATATCCTGCCAACTTCTCCCGGCGCAAAGACTTCCGTTATGGTCTCCGCGTCCATTCTGATGAAGATGATATTCGGCAAAAGAAGCTGCTCCTGTTTCTGAATAGCCCTTAAAAGAACACTTGAGTATTTCTCGATTCCAACGTAGTTGATATCCGGATGAAGAGCTGCCATATCCATAAGGAATCTGCCCTTGCCCATGCCTATCTCAATATGTATATCGTTGTCATTTCCAAATACCTCTTTCTTCCAGAGGCCTTTTTTCTTCTCAGGATCCTTGACGGTAAAGCTTGAGTCGGCTATTACTTCTCTCGATCCTGCAATGTTACGTAAACGCATTTTTCTTCCTGCCTGTAAATCTATTAATAAGAATTTTACACCATTTGCCCGAAGTTTGGAAGTATTGTATTATAAGCTTGTCATGAAGACTACATATAATAACATAAGAAGAAATTTAATATACAAGGCATTTATCGCAGTCTTTGCGATACTGTTTCTTAGCGTATCCGTCTGTGATGTGTCTTTTGCTGTAACGGACTACGAGGCAGAGGCGCAGCTCCGCAAGGAACTGCCCATCCAGTCCAATGATATAAACTCCTGGCCCCATGGCCCTGAGATCACTGCAGAAGCTGCAATTGTCATGGAAGCCGGCACAGGAACCATCCTCTATGCCAAGAATATAAATGAAGAACTCTATCCCGCCAGTACCACCAAGATCATGACCTGTCTTTTGGCGGTGGAGAATGCTTCTCTTGCAGACGAGATCTCTTTTTCCGACGAGGCAGTATTCTCTGTTCCAAAGGGAGGCTCCAACATCGGAATGGATGTGGGGCAGTCCATCACCTTAGAGCAGGCTCTGTACGGAATCATGGTCGGAAGTGCCAACGAGGTGGCTAATGCCGTCGCTGAGCACGTAAGCGGAAGCATCTCCGCCTTTGTTGACCTGATGAATGAGCGGGCAAAAGAGCTTGGCTGCACCAATACACACTTTTCAAACACCAACGGTCTCCAGGCGGATGATCACTACACCAGCGCCTACGACCTGGCCCTTATTGCAAGAGCTTTTTTCTCAAACGAGCTTTTGTGCAAAGTCGGTAACACAGCAAGATACCACTTTGAAGCCACAAATACTCAGCCCGATGACTTTTATCTGAACAACAAACACAAACTCATAAGCGGCGAGATGACCTACGAGGGAATTGTAGGCGGTAAGACAGGCTATACGGACCTTGCAAGAGAGACCCTTGTAACCTGTGCAGAAAAAGACGGCCTTAAACTGATCTGCGTGGTTCTGATGGAGGAGTCACCATCTCAGTTCACCGACACTGTTACGCTTTTCAACTACGGCTTTAATAACTTCAAGGCAGTCAACGTAGCGGATGAAGATAGCAGATACATGCCGGATGATTCACTGTTTTTTGAGTCTGACAGGGATGTATTCGGAAGATCAGGAACCATATTAAAGCTCAGCAGAAACGATCAGATCATAATCCCCAAGACCTCTTCCATCGAGGATACGGATTACGAGATCCTCTACGACCTGACGGATGAGGAAAAGAGTCAGATCCCCACTGCCATTGCCAAAGTTGCCTACACCTTTAACGGCGCACCTATAGGTAATGCCTACGTATGCTATTCACCGACGTCAAAAGATGCTGCTGAAGATTTGGCGTCTTCTGATAAGACCATATTCATAAATGTGAAGATACTTCTTGCGATTGCCGGCGCGATACTTATTCTTGCGACTATCATCGGCTCCATTACGACCCTGGCTGTTTCAGGGAAAAAGATGTACACCAAAAGTGATAAGCTTCGCTACAACCGCAGGAAAAGAGAATACAAAAAAACAAAGTTTAAATCAAAAAAATTCTAAGACTGTGAGGGAAGAATATGATATACGAAGAATTCGCCATCAAAGAAAACGGCTCCCTTGAAGGAGCCAAGCTGACAGTATATATTCAGCAGTATTCCGAGTCGCTGAAGATCAATGATCGTCCTCTTATTCTGCTCTGCCCGGGAGGAGCTTATGCCTACACTTCAGACAGAGAGGCAGAACCCATTGCCCTTGCATTTATGGCAAAGGGCTACCACGTTGCTGTCCTTAGATACTCCTGTGCTCCGGCAGTTTTCCCGACTGCTCTTATGGAGCTTGGAAGGAGCATTCTTATCATAAGAGAGCATGCAAAAGAGTGGCACGTCAAGGAAGACTCCATTGTCATTCAGGGATGCTCTGCCGGCGGACATCTGGCTGCAAGCTATGCCTGCAACTGGATGAACGACTTTTTGGCAGATGGAATGAACATCACCTATGCTGACAGAATAAAGCTTCGTCCCAACGGCCTTATGCTCTGCTATCCTGTTATTACTTCGGGGAAATTTGCTCACCATGACTCCATAAAGAATCTGCTTGGAGACAACTACCATGAGCTGAAAGAAATGATGTCCCTGGAAAATGCAGTTAATGAGCATGTTCCAAGGACATTCATATGGCACACATTTACTGATGCTGCTGTTCCGGTAGAAAACTCACTGCTTTTTGCAACTGCCCTCAGGGCACATGATATCAACACTGAGCTCCATATATTCCCGGATGGCTGTCACGGCCTCGCTCTGGCTAATGAGCTTACAGCAAGTCAGGAGATGAAGGAGATTGCTCCTTGTGCTGAGCCGTGGATCGATCTTGCTGCTACCTGGATGAAAAAGTACTGGTAATTACATAATTCCTTCTACGAATTCTGCTACCTTCTTCATATCAGCTGTAGGCTCAAAGCGGGCAACAACATTTCCCTCTCTGTCTACAACGAACTTTGTGAAGTTCCACTTGATCTCAGGATTGTTCTTGTAATCCTTGTCGATCTTCTTGAGCATTACGCCCATAGCAAGGGCTGCAGGGCCTTTTCCAAATCCCTCAAAGCCCTTCTGGCTCTTTAAGAACTTGTAAAGAGGAAGTGCTCCCTCACCATTAACTTCAGACTTCTTCATCTGAGGGAACATTGTGTTGTAATGAAGCTGGCAGAACTCGTGGATCTCTTCGTCTGTTCCGGGTGTCTGGCCTGCGAACTGGTTGCAAGGGATGTCAAGGATCTCAAGTCCCTTGTCATGAAGCTTCTCATACATAGCCTCGATATCTTTATAGTGTGGTGTGAATCCACAGCCTGTTGCTGTGTTTACTACAAGCACTACCTTGCCCTTGAAGTTCTCCATTGAAACTTCATTTCCCTGTGCATCTGTTACTGAATAATCATAAAAACTCATTACGTTTCCTCCTTAAATCAAATTGAATCTATGTTTTTAGTTAATTGATTGCATACAATTTAATCAAATTATATTGTGTACAATTTAAAAAGTCAATACCTGTTGCAAATATTTTTTTCTCCTCTTATGATTAATCCATGAGTAACTATATTGTCTTTGACCTTGAGTGGAATCAGGGTGATGCGCCGGTGACGAAAGATAACAAGACACTGGTCTTTGAGATCGTTGAGATCGGCGCTGTTAAACTGAATGAAAAGAGAGAAAAGATCGATGAGTTCGCAAGACTCATCAAGCCTCAGGTCCACAAGCACATGCACCGTATCACCGGTAAGCTCATCCACCTCTCAATGGAGGACCTTGAACAGGGAGAGAGATTTCAGGATGTAGCAAAAGAGTTTTTGGAGTGGTGCGGGGAAGATCCCAAGTTCTGCACCTGGGGACCACTTGATCTTACGGAATTCCAGCGCAATCTGGATTTCTTTGGTATGCCTCTTTTGTCCGACAGACCCCTTGCCTTCTATGATGTACAAAAGCTCTACAGCCTGGCCTTCGACAACGGCAAATCCAGAAGAGGACTTGAGTCTGCCATCGACGAGCTTGGAATTGAAAAGGACATTCCGTTCCACAGAGCACTTGCAGATGCTGAGTACACAGCCAAGATCTTCGGGCGCCTCGGAGAAAAGGCCCTTACCAGGATCTCTTTTGACACCTATGTAACCCCCAAGACCAAGAAGCAGGAAATACGGATAACCTTCGACAACTACGAGAAGTACATCTCCCGTGAGTTTGCCAACAAGGAGGATATCCTTGAGAATATCGAGATCATGAGCACCAAGTGCTACCTCTGTAAAAAGAACCTTAAGAGAGTCGTTAAGTGGTTCACCCCCAACGGCAAGCACTACTACTCTGTCGCCTACTGCGAAAAGCACGGCTATATGAAGGCTAAGGTGCGCATCAAAAAGGCAGAGAACGACAAGCTCTATGTGGTCAAAACCTGCAGGTTTATCTCCGGCGAAGACATGGACGATCTGAAAAAGAAACACAGGAAAATAAAAAAGAGACTAAAAAGCAAGGATAACGACGACTGACATGGATTTTCAACTTACAACCCTGTGCTATCTCGAACGTGATGATAAGTACCTCATGATGCACAGGATTTCAAAAAAGAATGATATAAATAAGGACAAATGGATCGGTGTGGGCGGTCATTTTGAAGGCACCGAGAGTCCTGAAGAATGCGTTAAAAGAGAAGTTTTTGAAGAGACAGGCTTTGATATTCCCTTAGAGGAATTTGCCTACAGAGCAGTAATTACCTTCGTATCCGACAAGGGCGACTATGAGCTGATGAGTCTTTTTACAGCAAAGTGTCCTGATGGAGAACCCAAGGAGTGCAGCGAAGGTAAGCTTGAATGGGTTGATAAGAAGGATGTTTATGATCTAAATCTCTGGGAAGGAGATAAGATTTTCTTTAGACAGCTTGAAGAGAGCAGAGATTTCTTTTCCCTGAAAATGGCCTACGATAAAGAGGACAATCTAAGGCTCGCAATCTTAAACGGGAAGGAGCTTACACTTGGAAGAAAAGAGCTTTGAATTTCTTGCAGGAAGAGTCAGGGATCTGGCAAACAGAGCTTACCAGAACGGCTTTGTGACCCACACGGATTTCCTCTCACTCTCTGAGCTCTCTCACTTTTATAAGATGCTCGCATCCGAGGGCGTATCGTCAAATGTCCATGAATACTGCGGCTCTCACTACGTGATCTACGGAGGTTTCGATGACGCCGAGAGGGCAATGATATGTTTCCTTCCGGATTATATGGATGAAGAGACCTTTTTATTATCGGAAAAGGCTGAGCCATCGGTTTTATCCTGCGTACACATAACACCACTTAATAGCAAGTTCTCCGATGACCTCAATCACAGGGATTATCTTGGTTCACTGATGAACCTGGGGATAGAGCGCGATCAGATCGGCGATATTCTTACCGGAGATAAAGAAGCTTTTGTCTTTGCCACTACTGAGATTGCAGAGATGATCTGCAAAGAGCTCGTCAGAATAAGGCACACCTCGGTAAAATGTGAGAAGGTCAGCTCAGCTGACTGCAACATAAGGCCGGCCTTTGAAGAGATTGGCGGAAGTGTTGCCTCTGAGAGGTGCGATGCCATCATTGCTTTTGTGTATCACTTATCGAGAAGTGAAGCCCAGAAGCTCATTGAGGCAGAATCAGTCTTTATAGACGGAAGAACAGCCTATAGCGGTGGATACGACTTAAAACCCGGGAGCAGGGTTTCCGTAAGAGGCCACGGAAAGTTCATCTACGACGGACCCTCCGGAACCACCAGAAAAGGAAGGCTCTTTGTAAACGTCAGGAAATTCGTTTAATACTAAAAGGTATAAATAAAGCCACCACTTCAAACCGAAGTGATGGCTTTTATTATGGACTGGTTTATTCTACTTCAAAGGCCTCTGACCAGTAATCCTGACCATAGATATCAGTGAATCTGTAGGTTACAAGTGCCTTTCCGTCGCCAAGGTAGGTGTTGCTGATCTTCATGTCAGACATGCTTCCCTTAACTGTCATGGGTTCGCCAAGATAGTAGCTGTCCTGATAGGTCTTGTCATATCCGTAGTAGTCACATACGAAGTCGATGACATCTCCCTCTGCAAGCTCTGTTGTGTTCTTGGCTATTGTCTCTGTCTCGCCTTCTACGTAATCGTAGCAAGCACCTGCCACATATCCGTCCTCATTCTCGGAATCAAATACCAGGATGAGGTTACTTCTTACATCGTTGATGTAGCATGGAACACGGCCTGTTATTGCATAGCTGTCTTCTGTTCCCTGGATATCGATAACGTAGTAAGCAACAACCTGTCCGTCTATTGAGATCCAGGTCTTATCGTTCTGAACCTTGAGGTTTCCGTCCTCGTCAAAGTCAAAGATATTATCAAGTCCAAGATCCACGTAGCCCTCTCCGTCATCATAAAAGACGTTCAGCTCAAGATCCTGAACCATGCTCCACTGATCTTCTGAAAGCTTTAAGACATCCTCGCCTGCATCATTTGTGCTCCAGAAAAGAGCTGATGGATCAAACCTGTGCTCTGCGATATAGCTTGCTGCCTTCTCAACGTCGAGGCTCTTTCCGATGAACGCTCCGCTTGAAGGTGTGAGACCTGAAACGCTGCTAAAGTCACTGGACAAAAAGCTTGTAAGGAGCTGAGTGATAAGCTCTGCTGAACCTGCTCCGCTGCCACCGGTACTTCCAGAGAAGTCTCCGAAGATTGATCCTACAGGAGTTCCTGTAGCGCTTCCGCCTGCTGCCACCTGACCTGCTGTGCCCATCGAAGCAAAGCTACTGATGCACTTAGCATAGTCCTCATCCATTCCGATGTCGTCATACTCATGGAGCATATTCTGGACGCTTCCTGACTTCTTGTAAGGGAAGTAGATTGAAAGGCCGTATGCGTTTGTCATGTTGGAGCTGGTTCTGTTGTACTTAATGGCATCCCTTAAGGCTGATGCAAGCTCTTTTGACTCAGCAGTATCCATGCGGGTTGCAAAATCCACAAGGTCAACCTGATCGATCCTTGCCTGAGCAAACTCTCTTGTGCTGCTCCTTGCACCTGATACAGTCTGGAAGTCATTTCCGTTTATCATCTCCGATGTATCCCTGGAGAAATCTGCCAGTTCCTGAGGTACTGTCTCTGAGAGCTCTGCAAGGTCTATTAGAGAAAGAGTGGTCTTCTGTCCAGGGCAGTTTCTTGCACAGGCATCGGTAAAGTCATCGATGATATTCTTACCGATCTGAGTGGTCTCCATGGAGGTGTTCTTTCCAAGAGCTGAAAGCCAGTTTGTGTAATACCAGCCGATACCGGGCTCAGTCTCCTCGGAAGCTACGAGGTAATCTGCGTAATTTGAAACAACAAGGGCATTTTCTACTGTTGCCATAAGGCAGGTATCAAAGCCCACCATGTCAAATGTTACACCGCCGTCCTTCAGGGCCTTATTTATGCCGCCAAGAGACATTGCGCCTGCCTGAGGGAACTTCTCATCATAGCCGTATCCTCCGGTGGATCCTCCGCCGTGATCCCAGAAGATAAGGATATTTCTGTTTGCCGGGAAGTTCTTGGATGCCCAGCTGATATAGCTTGAGAGTGTCTCAGGCTTGGTCATGGCAACATTTCCGAGGTTGTCCTTAAGCAGTTTCATGTTGCCGTTCTTTATCTGATATATCTGGTTGGTGGAGCTTGATACAACGTTGTTCTGCCACTGCCTTGCTCCGCCTGTATATACGATGAGGTTGATGTTATCGCCGAGGTTTGCGCCGATCATCTCCTGAAGGTCCTTGCTGGCCATTGCGCTTCTGGACTCAAGATCTGCTCCGCACATGTAAACCATGATGGTTACTACATCCTCACCATTACCCTTGATTACGGTTCTCTTATCACGAGCCTTGGGCGATACAGATGTGTTGAGCCTTCCTGTGTTGGCATCTGAACTCCAGGCTGCCGATGAACCTGAGCTTGCGCCTGAATATGAGCCATATCCGCCGCCAAGAAGAGATCCCAGAATGGACATACCGGGTGACCCGGATGAACTAAGTCCTGTTCCGGTGGATGTAGATGGTGTCGTGGTTGTAGTAGTGGCCGGCGCTGTCTGAGTCGTCTGAGCAGGAGCTGTGTACTGAGAAGTATCACTTATGCTGCTGCCTCCGCCTCCAAGAAGCGACGAGAGTCCTCCGCCACCTCCGAGTACCAAGAATAAAACGATGATGATCATAAACAGCGGACTTCTGCCGCCGGATCTCTGGGGACCTTCGCCTCCGCCCGATCCTGATGATCCCGATGAATAACCTGCACTGTTACCGACAGGGCCTGTGCCCAGTCCTTCTCCTCTTTTATGAACGCCGGAGCCGCCTTCGGTGACATTTTTCTTTCTACCTACAGGTCTGTTTTCCATAATAGCCTCCCGTTTGTCAAAGATTGTCGTACATAGCTATTTTATCACATTCCCGATATATAAACATACTACAAAAAGCGAAAGACTGTGGGCTTAGTCTTCCGCTCTTTTTATGGTTATAGAATTACTTGGCGTCTTTTTTATTAAAGTTCAATACTTCCTGCGCAGATGAGTTTACCTGATCTTCTATCGAAAAGGAGGATGTCTTTTCCGTTTATGTTGATCTTCTCTTCCTGGCCGATCTGATAGATCACGCCACCGAAGATAACGCTGGTAAGAAGGAACTCACCTACTTTAAGCTTAAGAGTTGACTCCATACCTGTGGGCATTGCACCGTAGATCGTTGTGTCGATCTTTCCGTTGGGATCGATGTCAATTGCCTCGGGACGGATACCGATAACGAAGTCCTCGTCAGTGATAACAGGCTCATCAACGATTGAATCATCCTGCTCTTCCACCTTCTGTACATGGTATTTGAATACTTCGTCCTTGTTGCTCTTCTCAACAGCACCCTTCTGAAGGAGTCTCTGTCTCTCGAACTCAGCCTTATCTGCTGCCTCTTTATCCCTTGCTGCTCTCCACTCTGTAAGATCCATCTTCTCTGTAGGAACAAATCTTGCCTTGATTCCACCGAGGATATCAAGAGAAAGACTTCCGTCACTTCCCTGAGTTCCCTTTGCATCAACAAAGTTCATGGAAGGATTTCCTACGAAGTCTGCAACAAAGAGGTTTGCAGGTCTGTTGTAAACTTCAAGAGGAGCAGCGTACTGCTGAAGCACACCGTTGCTTACAAGACAGATCCTGGTTGCAAGTGTCATAGCTTCCATCTGATCGTGTGTTACATAGACGAAGGTTGATCCTGTCTCAACATGGAGTCTCTGGAGCTCATATCTCATCTCGAGACGAAGCTTGGCATCAAGGTTTGATAATGGCTCATCCATGAAAAGAACCTGTGGCTCCGGAGCCAGGGTACGGGCAATAGCAACTCTCTGCTGCTGTCCGCCTGATAACTCTGCAGGGTATCTGTCCATGAACATACCGATCTTAACGATCCTTGAACATGCTCTAACCCTTGAATCTATCTCCTCCTTGGAGAGCTTTCTGTTTTCGATCACAGGCTCTCCGTTCTTTGTTACCTCGTACTTATCATTGAGGCTCTTGCCTTCTTTTTCATATCTGCTCTTAATGCCTGAGAGCTTGCTCTCATACTCTGAAAGCTTGGTCTTTGCAACAGCTGATGCATCGGAGGCTGTATGAATTCCCATAGCATAGAGCTCTTTTGCTGTATAGATAGAGAGGTTGTAGTTGTCGATGAGCTTAACGTAAGCCTTGTTCTCATCGAGTTTGCCATTCTTATCACGACACTCCTCAACAATCTCTTTTACCTTATTACCATTCTGAAGGGCTCTTATAAGGTCCCCTGCCTGCTTGGCTTCAACGTCAAGTACAGGCATTTCCTCGTGGATGTTCTTAAGACCAAAAGAGATGTTCTCGTAAACTGTCATGTTAGGCCAGAGGGCGTAGTTCTGGAAAAGGAATCCAACCTTACGCTTGTTGGCAGGAACGTTGATACCTGCGTTTGAATCAAAAACCACCTTATCCCCGATGGTAATCCTTCCCTCTGTTGGTGTCTCAAGACCTGCGATCATACGAAGGATTGTAGTCTTACCACAGCCTGAAGGTCCGAGAAGTGTAATAAAGGAATTGTCCGGGATATTGAGGCTTACATTATCTACGCCGAAGAACTTTCCCCAACGCTTTGTTATGTTTTCTAAAATGATTTCCGGCATGATTACTTTCCTCCTATGCCGCTGTCAAGGCTGGCGCCTGTCAGCTTGTTTACTAATGTGTTAAATACAAGAATTGTTACGATGAGGATCAGGTTGATGGCACTTGAGAATGCGTAAAGACCCATCTCATCGAAGTAGTCAAGTGTAGTTGAAAGGATAAAGCCCTGTGTGCAGAGAAGAAGGAACAGAGACAACTCACGAAGACATGTCATGAAGGGAAGAAGATATCCGCTTATGATAGAGGACTTCTGGATCGGAATGATGATCCTGGTCATTCTCTTTATCCATGAGGTGTTCATGATTATCGCTGCTTCCTCAAGCTCGTTGGAAATCTGGAGCATTGAGTTTAGTGAACTTCTCGAAGCAAATGGTATGTATTTTACAACACCTGCGATGATCAGAAGTGTGTATGTGTTAAACAGATTGATGTGCTCGTTTGAGAAGAGGATGAAGAACGCTGCTCCAACTGCGATTGAAGGCATAAGGTAGGGCAGGAATGCTACGTTGTTTACGTAGTTGGCCCACTTATTTCTTCTCTTCTTTGCTACGGCGTATCCGATCAAAGTTCCGATGGTTCCTGCGATAAGTGCACAGACAACTGCCAGGAACAATGTTCCGAAGAACGCATGCCAGATTGTCTTGTTATAGAGGATACCCGGCTGACCGTACATACCGTTCTCTGTAATGTTCTCGTTTGTTACCCACCACTTGTTGGTCAGGTGTGCAAGGTTTCCTGTATAGAGGAAGCTGTAATCACCCGGGTTTGGAAGGAAGGTCTCAAGAGCGAACAGAACGATTGGCCAGATACTTGTGAAGAATGTGATGATGATGAAAATGATTCCCACAAGGTATTTTCCGACTTTGCCGATCGTAAGCTTTGTGAGCTGACCTGACTTACCGGTTACAGTGGTGTAGTTTTTACGGCTCTTAAGTGAGAGCTGGTTCATTCCAAGGATCAGTACGCCGAAGATCATCATGATGATTGCCAGGATTGAAGCTTCTCCGGTGTATTTACTGTTCATGGAGATGTACTTGGTTGAAAGTGTTGTAAGGCTCAAATAATGTGGTACCGGGTAACTTCCCATTGCACTTCCGAATACCAGAAGGATTGTTGAAAGAATAGCCGGCTTGATCATTGGAAGCGTTACCTTGAACATGATCTTCCACTTCGGTGTATCAAGGATGGTTGCTGCCTCCTCGAGGTTGGCATCCATGTTCTTGAAGATACCGCCTATAAGGATATAGGCAAAGGGTGCGTAGTGAAGTCCAAGTACCATGGCACTTGGGAATACTCCCTGGCACCACCAGTGTGGGAAGTACACATTAAAGATTGCTGCCAGAAGTCCATCAGATGTTCCCGTAATCTTGTTTGAGTAGAACATGTGCTGCCATACAACAGCCAGTGTCCACTGAGGCATGATGTAAGGGAAGATGAAGATGGAGCTTAGGTACTTTTTGAACTTCATATCTGTTCTTGTTACAAGGAAAGCAAAAAGTCCGCCGAACAGGATTGATATAAAGCAGGTAAGTACTGAGAGGATGACCGTGTTAAGAAGCGGTATCCAGAGGTTTGTCTTTGCAAGTTTACTTGTGAAAAGATCTGTGTAGTTAACTATTGTGTATCCGGATACTCTTTTGGTCAGATGCTGATCAATGGTTCCGGGATGGATCGCAAATGTGTCTTTTACAATTGCGATGATAGGTGCGACAGTACTGAAGGTCAGAACAATCCCAAACAGCAAAAGTATTATATTCTGAGGTTGGGAAAACCATGTCTTTACCTTATTCTTGAAAATCGCACTTTTGTCTGGTTTTGCGATTGTCTGCATGTTATCTCTCCTATATTTTGGGGATGAAGCCTTATGGCTCCATCCCCTTAGATCTTAAATTATTACCGAGTGCTGCTTATCATTCGCCGGGAGCATAGTGATCAAGTACGTCGATCCAGCTTCCTACTGTGAAGGAAACATCTGAGCAATATGCAGGATCCTCAAGAACGAGTTCGCCTGTTGTTGTCCACCAGTCATAACCACGGTCGTTCTTTGCAGGGAACTCATCTCCGCCGCCCTGTGAGTGCTGGAATTTCTCTTCAACCTCTTTTGCAACGTTAGGATTTGATGAATATCCACCCATATCTTTGCCCCAAGGCTCAAATCCTGCCTCTGTGCATGTCATGAATGCGATGAATGCGCATGCTGTCCAAGGAAGAGGAGAGTTCTTTGTAAGGAAGAGGTAGTGGCAGTAGCCGTATCCGCCGATTCCTGTGTAGCCATCCTGGTAAGCTGCTACGTTGATGTTGTTAACTGATACTGTAGCTGACTCCTCGACTGAACGGAGCTTTGAGTAAACAAGAAGTCCTGACTGATCCTTAGCTGATGCATCAACAAGTGTGTTGCAGATAGGGCCATCATCAGTCTGCTCGTTGTAGTTGTTAACCCAGAGCTTGATCCATGCAAGAGCGTAAGCGCCGTTTGCACCAAGGCCGAGGTCGCTGGCATCTGCCTGCATAGCCTGGATTTCAGGCTCGAAGTATGCCTTCTTTGTATCATCAAGCTTGTCGTAAGCTTCTTTAAGCCATGTTGCGTACTTATCTTCTGTGAGCATCATAAGGAAGTTCTTTCCTACAATCTCAGAGTCAACGCCCATGAAAAGAGGGTGTGAACCTTCATATACGAAGTCCCAGCAGTTTGTGTATGTAGCTGTTCCCTGATTGTTGTACATGAATACCTTGTTAAGTGTCTGAAGAGGAAGGAATCCCTCGTAAGCATCAGCTGTTGTTCCGTTAGCCTCTGCCCACTCCTTAGGAACGAAAGTCTTAAGGATGTCTGTGTCAACCATCTTTGACTGGATCTGGTTACCGTCCTGGATAAGAGTCATGGCAAATGTGCCTTCGCTCTTAAGTGAATCGGATGTAAGCTGCTCGAAGATCTTGTTGTTCTTGGGCTGCTGCCACTCGAATTCCATTGAATATGAAGAATCGATAGACTGAAGATACTCGATGAAAACAGGAAGTGCTGACTTACCACGGCTGGAGTTTCCTACACCGTAGAATGTCTTTCCGTTTGACTCTTCGATAGCTTTCTTGGCAAGCTCTTCCATTGTCATGCCCTCTGCCTCAGCGATGATGGCATCGATTCCTGTGAGCTCTGCTGCAGGTGCGCTCTCAGCTGCTGTGACTGCTGCCGGTGCTGCGTTGTCTGCTGCAGGTGCTGCATCAGATGTTGCCTGTGTGTCAGTTGTAGCTGCAGGTGTACTTGCTGCGCTTCCGCAACCAGCCAGCGCTGAAACTACCATTGTGAAAGTTAAGATTGTAGATAATACTTTCTTTTTCACTTTTCATTTCCTCCTTTTACATTAACCCTTTGTTTTAGTACAAAAAAATGTACTTACGGGCGTTTGTTTGCTCTGTAAGTACATTGTAGATTTTGTTAATAATTATTTTGAGATGACAATTCTGATATTATTTGTAAAAAAATGACAAATTTTATTAAATTATTCTTTTCCTGCTATAAAGAATTCGGTCACCTATGCTTGTGGCATTTTCAAATCCGATGTCGGAAAGTTCCCTCGATGCTTCCCTTATGGCAGATTCGAATCCTTCCAGCACTTCATCATATACCCTGAGCGCAGGTTTTTCTCCAAGTCCGACCATTCCTGCCATTGCCCTGAAACTGTCTCTTTTCACATCATCAATATTCCTGATTCCGCCTATGTTAAAAGACATTTCTCTGGTTGCACTTTCATAAATCAGCGTCCCTATAACATCATAAGCCGGAGCCAGCTTTACCCCTGAGAGGTCAGATTTGTAAAGCAAAGAAAAATTCTTGATATGAGAATCTGTATTTCCTATTACGTAGTTAAATACAATCCTTCTCCACAATGAAAGCTGATCCTCCAGCGGATTGATTGCGTAGAGCCTTAGTATCTCAAACATTCTCTGCGCATAGTTTTGCCCTTCTTTTTCATATTTGTCAAAAGAGGCAATTCCCATAGCCTGGGCAAAGTCTTCCTGATGGATTCTATGGGGCAGCTTCAGACCATCAACATATTCTTCTGCCCCTTCGAAGGTCCTGTCATATCTTCTCGTTGCAAAAAGCACCTGAGAATCCAAACCTTTTCCCATGTTTATGATGAAACTTTGAGGAATCTTTATTCCGCATTTTGAAGCAGTAAGCATGGATAACTGCTCATTGGTTACGATTCCATCAAGCCTTATATGACTCTGTTTTACTATATGAGTGCTGGGAGCAAGCCCCACCGGCAGATACCACGAGTCTTCTTTGTCATCATAATAAAGCCCCACTTTGCCTGATGCTCCGGTGAGTGAGAGATGGGTCTTTATCACCAGTTCCGTAGATTTTGTCGCTCCCTCTGATGCAAGTTCTTCCACTTGTTTTGCAGAAAGCGGCTCATAGGAAATGTCTTTATCTTCTTCATCCAGGTAGATCCTGAGGGCGCCAAGGCACTCTTTTCCCAGATTATAAAGGATTGAAAGATAATCTCCTTCATCAAAGTGCATATTTCCCGCAATTGCTCTGCGCATGAAACCTTCGGGTAAAAGGCCGTCAAAAAAAATCCGGGTTGCTTCATGAGAAAAAGGCTCCTTTTGTAAGGGCAACGATATTGATATCGGATGTGCAAAAGAGCCTGACAGAAACTCCTCAGAATACTTAAACTGCGCGTTATTTGAGGACTCTCCTTCAATTGTTCCTACTTTTATCTGTTTCCCGCCTATCTCAAGACCAACGTTGTATGTTCTCATTTTTATCCCCTTGCTTCCATAGTCAGATCAAGCCCAAGGATACTTGCCAAATAAAGTGCTTTTCCAAGTTCCGCTGTGCTCTTGCCGTTCTCAAGGTCAGAAAGAAAGCTTACACTAAAGCCTGTAAACTCAGAGATATAGCTCTGGGTGTAGCCAAGTTCCTTTCTGCGCTTCCTAAGTGCAATTCCAAAACTCTTTGCATCGGTTATCTTCATGGCATCTCCTCTTCGCCGTACGAACAAGTTTTTATATCCGGGCACAAAATTAGCCGTACGAACAAATTTATCTGATTCAAGTATAATCTTCGTCGTACGGCTAAGTCAAGTTATTATTCGAGCCCTTTGGTCTGATAGTCGGAAGGGTTTTTGCCCACCAGTTTTTTAAAGGTGTTGGAGAAGTAGGCGATGTCAGAATAACCCACTTTCTCTGCCACTTCGTAGACCTTCACGTTTACATCCTTCAGGTAGTCCATGGCCTTTTTTATCCTGTATCTGGTGAGATAGTTGTTTATGGACTGATCGGTCTCGGATTTAAAAAGCCTTGAAATATGCCCCTCGCTTACGCTCATGGCCTCGGCAAGTTTGGTGATACTAAAGCCCGAGTCAACATAGTTATTCTCGATATATTCAATGGCTGTCTGAACGTAGCGGTTTGAGACCTCATCTTTCGTCTTAAGCGGAATCAGCTGCTCCTCAAGCTCTGCGTTTGATGCCGGCGCATTGGGGTGCAGATGAAGGAGCCTCTGGATTGAGCCCTCAAGCTCACCGTCCTGGAAAGGTTTTAAAAGATAATCCGACACTCCGATACGTATAGCCTGCCTTGCATACTCAAACTCATTATAGGCTGTAAGGAATATCACCTTTGTTCCCGGGCATTTCTCGATGATCTTCTCTGCCATCTCTATGCCGTCCATCTTGGGCATGCGGATGTCCGAGATCACAAGGTCCGGGCGCAGAGTCTCTGCTGCTTCAAGACCTTCAATGCCATTGGCAGCTTCGCCGACAACTTCGCACCCTATAAGGGCCCAGTCGGTCTCACTCTTTATTCCCATACGCACATATTTTTCATCATCAACTATCAGTACTTTTGTCATTTCTCTCCTCTTCCTTCACCGGCTCTTTTTCCGAATAAGGAATTGTAACTATCATGATGGTTCCACCCTCCGACGGTCTTACGGCCATAACTCCGTACTCCTTGCCGTAGTAAAGTCTAATGATGGTGTTCACATTGTTAAGACCAAGATGTCCCTTTAATGTTTCCGGATCATCGTTGTTAAGGGCATTCAGCATCTCATCGCTGATGCCTTTTCCGTTGTCCTGAACGGAAATCTTAAGAAGGTCAGGGGATCCGTCCTTACCCTTTTCTTTGATGGAAGCCACGTAGATGTGGCCATTGTCCATATCATCCATGCCGTGAATAATGGCGTTTTCTATGATGGGCTGCAGGATAAGCTTCGGTATTATAGCCTGCATCACATCCTCAGGAATATCTATGGTAATGTCAAACTTATCGTCAAACCTTATCCTCTGAATGTCGCAGTAGTTCTGGATCAGCTTGATCTCTTCCGAGAGCCTTACAAACTGAGTCTGGGAAATACTGGTCCGTAGGATCCCGGCAAGAGACGCCGACATGGTTGCAACCTCCGGCACATGATTTGCCTTGGCAACCCACTTGATGGTATCTAAGGTGTTATACAAAAAGTGCGGATTTAACTGTGCCTGCATCATCTCGATCCTGGTCTCGTTGACCTTTCGCTCAGCAGCCACTCGCTCTTCCATAGTGTCTTTTAACTGGGTAGTCATCTTGTTAAAGCCAACAGCAAGCTGCTCGAATTCATCCTCTCTGCTCAGCTCGATCTTGGCATCGAAGTCGCCCTTTCTAAAGCGTCTCATGCCTGCTGCCAGCGTTCCGATGGGCTTGGCCACATAGTTACTCATTCGGTTTGCAACTATAAGGCAGATAAGAACGCTGATGATAGCCAGGAAAATGATGATCTGATAACTGGCCCTTACTGCGGATTCATCGAAGACCGGAGGCGTAACGTATATTCCGAGAAGCTCTGTGTTCCCCAGCTGCTTTATGTAAATATTCTTCTGAAAACCCTCGGTATATGGCTTTCCGCTTTGCAGATTGCTGCGGATTGCTGAAAGGTCTTTTCCATCCTCAGCTGTACCCACCAGGCAGTACGGCTCAAGAAAGCTCCCCGTCAGCATAAAGCCGTCTCTTGCGTTTATAGAACTTGAAAGCTGATCTCTGAGCACCTGCTGATCGATCCTGATAAGAGCTACTCCCGGCTCCTCTTTATCCACCATCAGTCTTGCTATGAGGAAATCACCTTCGTCTCCTGTGCTACTACTTATATCCTGGGAAAAGACTGTATGGCCTCCTCCCTGTACTGCCTGCCTGATCACGCCGTAATAATCCGGAAGAGCTGCGGGTTTAGAGCCGCTGGCAGTTGAATACATGCAGCGACTTCCCATGTAAAGATCCACCTGCGCAAATGAGCGCACCTGTCTGGTTGCCTCGTAGAGATCGGCATAGATGGCGATGGAATTCTTCCTTCCTTTGTAGAAGGAGTTTATAAGTACTTCACTGTCTGCAATAGCATCCAGGGTTTGCTCCGATTTTGCCAAAATGTCATTTATCTTGCCTATAGCTACGGCTTCCTGCTCCGCATCTCTCTTTTCGTAGTCGCTCCTTATCCTGGCCTGGAAACCCTGGATTGTCAGGACGCCTCCGAATATTACAAGGAAAAGAGTCACTGCAAGGAACACCACGAAAATCTGCCGCTTGAAGGATTGTCTCACAAAGCCCATACTCACTCTCCTTCCTGCCCGGCGAGGGCATTCCAGAGGGAAAAGACTTCTTCCTCTTCCCTGGCGGATTTTTCTACATCAAATTTTATGAAGGTCTCTGTATTTCCACGTTTGCTGCCCACATCACTCCTTGCAGATCTTCTGTAGAAGTTCTCGGTGGCGTATCTCTGGGTGTCGTAGGAAACCACAAAGTCGATGAACTTGCCCGCGTTATAACTGTGGGGAGCGTTCTTTACCATGGCAATGCCGTCGGGAACTGCGCTAGTTCCGTCCTCCGGATAGAGCATGGAAATATCTTCATATTGATCCATGGCTTTTCTGGCTGTCTCCTCCAGAGTTATTCCTATAAGGAAGCTTCCATCCGAAACTTCGGGAATGACCTGTCCTGAGGAAGGGAGGATCCTTCCTTCCAGCTGCCCATAAAACCTCGGTACAAGGCTCTGTGGCTCTTCATTAAAGAGCTGCTCCATGGTGGATAATATTGTATAGCTGGTTCCTGAACTATTTGGATCAGCAAAGGCAATCTGCCCCTTCCACTTGCTGTCAAAGAGCTCCTCCCAGGTAGTGGGGATTTCTGAGTAGGATACCAGTTTCTTGTTGTAGACAAATACAATGGGGAGCTCGGTAAATGGAATCCAGCGGTCCTCATCATCCACATAATCAGGATCCAGTGCGCTCCTCTCGACAGGCTCATAGGGCATGAAAAGATCTTTTGCCGCCTCATAGCTCTCGATACCGCCGCCGAACATAATGTCGCAGCGACCTTGTTCCGATGCCTCTTTTACTTCGGAAAACATCTGCGTTGTACCGCCTGTGTGAAGTTCAACCCAGATCCCGGTGCGGCTTTCAAACTCCCGGATGATCGGCAGATACACCTCTTCCTTGTGGGAAGTATAGACAATGAGCTGCTTCTCCTGAGGTACAGCATAGCTGCTTGAGAGCTCCTCAATCTCCTGCTTCCTCTCCGATCCTGCACACGCCGAAAGAAGCAGCATAACTGCCGCTAGTAAAGTCGCTGTCATTATGGCCTTCAGGCGTTTTCCGAAATCTCTTTTACCATGTCTCATGGTCCTATTCTACTACATACCTGCCTTGATTTACAAAGCGCATTGTGATAATATACTTAGTGCATGTTTCCGTAGCTCAGCAGGATAGAGCGTTCGCCTCCTAAGCGAAAGGTCGTGCGTTCGAATCGCATCGGGAACACTCGCGAAGGCTACAAGCCATGCAAAAAAATAGATGATCCGACTCGTGGGAGTTTACTCACAATCGAGTCGGATCATCTATTTTTTTATAGGGCGACAGCCCGCGGAGAGGAAGCTCTGCTTCCTCGTCGCGCATGGCTTGTGAGTCAATGAGTCAACGGGGACGTTTCACTTTGACTCATTTTGTGCTTACGCCTTTACCGGAACCCAGATCTCAGAGTAATATTCGGGATCCTGTGCTCCAAGTGCATACTTCTTTTCATCAGTATAGAATTCAATATTAAAACCTGCAGCTATCTCATAACTACTAGCAGGAAGCCATTCGTTAAAGACCTGTGTGTTGACGCTCTGCAGAGCCTGTGGCATTGCACCTTTGCATGGGAACACAGCCCAGGTATGCGCCGGGATCTCTTTTACCTCATAACCGTTTTCTGTTGCCAGGTCCTCATTGTAATCATCAGCTATCATATAGCGGAACTGATCACCCTTGATTTCATCATCAAGGCACACTCCGTACACGCCCATGATCTTGTTTGCGGGACTGGCAAATACCTCATCCCAGAACTTAGGTATTGTGCTGTAGCCATTACCATAATCAATGATCTTCGAAACGCCCATTACTTTAAATGCCGGTTTTTTCTCAATCCTGTATTCCATTGTTTTCCCTCCATCTAATGTCAGTTTAATGTGCAGCGGCGCAAAAGCTTTAATGCTTGCACCATTTTGTCTTACATCAGTTGGAGTGTTTCCGTGAAATCTTGTAAATGCCTTGGTGAAGCTGTCTGCCGAGTCATAGCCATACTTTATTGCCAGATCTATCACTTTAATGTCTGATGAAGTCAGTTCTTCTCCTGCAAGAGAGAGCCTCCTCATCCGGACATATTCACCGACAGTGTATCCGCACAGCATGGAAAAGCCCTTCTGGAAATAGAATGCGGATGTATTCACTTCCTGAGCAATCCTGCCAACCGTCAGCTCCTCAGTGATATTCTCCTCGATAAACCTGATGGCATCTTCAATGATCTTTGTCCAGTTCATAAGTAACCTCCAACTTGATTGTAACTTCAGTATAGAGGTCTTGTACATACTTCTCCCGACAAAAAGTGCTCACTTTTGTCTGATCAAAGTGAGTCAATTTGAAACGTCCCCAGTGACTCAAAGCGTAAGCAAAAAATGAGCCCCTGACTCCGTCCCTAGGGCTCAAAAATGGACCCTGGGGACGGGGGTTAGGGGTCATTTTAGCTGGCGAGGTCTCTTCTATTGAACACAATGAACGCAAGGGCTGCGCAGCAGATGGTGACTAGAGCTGCCATAACAAGAGCCACGGCTTCTACTTCTATTCCAGAGAAAATCTCAGATGCATTCGCGTAAGAGTATGGTCCGATAAAGAGATAATCCTTAAGGTCCGGAACAACTCGTCCCATAAGATCATACACATAGCAAAGCAGCACAATTCCAAGTCCCATACCCATCTTGCTCTTTCCGGAAAAAGCAGAGATTCCAAAGCATATTGCTGCTGTCTCGATGTTCATCAGAAACTGTCTGAGCATGAATGCAGAAAATTCCTGAGTCGGAACATCTTCCCCAAGATAAACAAAACCGCAAACATAGAATACAGCGCAGATTACAGTAAACAGCGTAAGCAGGATAACCACGCATGCGCCTTTTGCTGCAAGGACCTTGCTCCTTGAAACCGGGAGCGAGAACAGAAACTCTCCGCTGTGCTTATCCTCTTCCTTGGACAGAATGTCGATCGCCAGAATTGCAGCAAACATGCCACTTCCAAGGCCATGTACCGTGCCGACCTCCGTCGCAAAAAATCCCTCAATCGTTGCAATGCTCAAGGTACTCATACCAAAAGCGTCGGAAAATGCTCCCATGTTGGAGAACATATCCGCCATGTCCTTCATGTCCCCTTCCATGCTCTGATAAAGAAGGATGCAGACAAGGCCCATGAGTCCTACCGATAAACTCCATATAAGAAATGTCTTTAAGTTAAGCTTCAATTCTCTAAGTAATATGTGTTTCATAGCTGCCTCCTTTCTTTAATCTTCATAGAACTTAAGGAACGTATCGTCATCAATTCCAACGTCTTCAAGTATGGAGAGCCTTCCCTCTCTCATGATGGCCGCATGCCTGCAGTATTTGTTGACCTCAGTAAGTACGTGTGTGGACAAAAGACATGTCGCCCCCTCGTCAACGTATTCGTTAACCAGTTCAAAAAACGTCCTCTGCATCAAAGGATCCAGACCACCGGTCGGCTCATCAAATATAAAGAGCTTTGGCCTGTGCTGCATTGCACAAACTATGCTGACCTTCTTTCTGTTTCCGTAAGAGAGCTGCTTGATCTTTTTATCCTTATCAACCTTTAATCGCTCACATAATTTCTCAGCTTCAGCAGAACAGTCAAGGCCTCTCACATCCGCTGCATACTTAATGACATCCTTAACCTTCATGGAATCGTAGAACCAGGCTTCAGATGGCATGTAGCCGACATTTCTTAGAATCTCCTCATGCTGCTTAATACTGTCCATTCCAAGTATCTTTATTTCTCCGCTGTTGATCTTAAGAAATCCCAGCATAGAGCGGATTGTCGTAGACTTTCCGGCACCGTTTGGCCCAAGAAACCCGAATATATCGCCTTCTTCAATGCTAAGAGAGACATCTATGACTCCGCGGTTTTTTCCGTAGCTCTTTGTAAGATTTTTAATTTCAACCACACTACTCATATTTTCCCCTCCTGTTTTTCATCATTTTCGTATCTCTAATTTATGATTAACACAAAGAAAAAGCGGGAACAATGGCTGTTCCCGCAAGGTGCACTTTAATTCCCCTAAGATTCACTTTTTATGTTCGGACTGGAAGATCCGAAGGTCCTCATTGAGTCTTTTATCATCAATATAGCGCTTCGATTTATAGATAAAGTAAACGCAGATGTAAGTCAGCATCAGATAAGCAGCAAAGATAAGCGTTGCCATGGGCTTTCTGTCAAACCACCCAAATGCATATGACAGCGCGCTGTAAACCGCAGTGCATATCACCATTCCCAACAGCTCTTTTCCCCCAAGACTATCCGCCTCATCAAAGTTCCATAACAGATAAACCTGGATGTATCCTATAACATAGCACGCAAGTATCATCTCCAGCATGTGCAGCATATCTGCAACAAATAAGCCGCCGATGATCCTCACCACGCAGTAGAAGAACAGTATAGCAAAGAAGTAGAGACAGGCCTTAAATTCTATGCCGATCTCTTTTGTGAGATAGAGCTCCCACAAGGTAACTCGCGACTTGTCTTTCTTTTTATCACCCATCTCATCTTTCTCCTTTCAATAGTCTTCTGAAATCCACAGCGTATCTTCTTGATATCATGATGTGCTCTCCGCCTTCCATGGTGGCGTCGATCCTGTTGGAGGAAAGGCTCTTTAGTGCCCTGACCTTTCCAACATTTATGATCATGGATTTGCTGCACCTGAAAAACGTCTCATCTTTAACCTCATTCATAAAGGAAACCAGTGTCCCTTCGATCCTGGCCACAACATCTGTCGTATATGCAAAGAGCTTGTCGTCCACCGTTTCCAGATATAAGATGTCTCCCAGTTCAATGGAGACGCTCCCCGACTCTGTTCTGCCCCAGAGCTTGCCGTCGCTGCCTTCCAATATTCCTATTATTCTCTCAACTGTAGGGCTCGGTTCCTTGTACCTGATGACAATGCTCTCTTCCCCTTCAGTGATCTTCTGAATGTCAATATTCATGGCCGTTTCTCCCTATAACTAACATAACACAATGTAATCCTTGCAAAAAGACACATTTTTGTGGTATTATTTCGTCGTTTTGAGATTTAGAATTCGAGGAAAAAAACATGGGAAGAGTTTTTAAAAATATACGAAAAATCGACACCGTTCTGTGTATCGCATGGATACTGGCCATTATCTCTGCATTCTTTGTTCACCCGGGCAAAGAGTACCTTGGCTATATAGATTTCAGGTCTCTGGGAATTCTCTGGGGACTTATGGTGATCATCCAGGGATTTAAAGAGAATTCAGTATTTGACAGGATTGCGGGATTTCTTTTATCCAAAGTCACAAAGAGCTGGCAGCTAGCAGCGATGCTGATCTTCATGTGCTTCTTCGGAAGCATGCTGATCACCAACGATGTGGCGCTCATCACCTTTGTGCCCTTTGCTCTGATGATACTTCATGACTGCGGACGAGAAGACATGATGATCCCAACCGTTGTTCTTCAGACAGTTGCAGCAAACCTGGGAAGTATGCTTACTCCCATCGGTAATCCCCAGAACCTGTATCTGTACGGACTTACAGGCATGCGCCTTGACCACTTTGTCCTGATCATGCTGCCCTTTTCTCTTGTCTCTGCAATTCTCCTTGTTCTCGGCCTCCTCATCATACCGGGCAGGGAAAAGAGCCTTATGAAGAGCAACAATTCTTCCATCACCAGTCACTTCGGAAGTAAGCGCCAGATCATCATCTACGCTGTGCTTTTTGCGATAGCTCTTTTAACAGTAGTAAGGATCCTTCCCTGGTATGTATTTGCGATCATTGTTCTTGTCATTGTTGGAGGAATGGATTACAAGATTCTCTTCCGCGCAGACTATATTCTGCTCCTGACCTTCATCGGATTTTTCATCTTCACCGGAAACATGGGCAGAATTGAAGTTATCAGTTCGTTCCTACAAGAAGTCTTGATTGGTCGCGAGTTTGGAATATCCGTTGCGCTCAGCCAGATAATCAGTAATGTCCCTGCAACTCTTATGCTCTCCGGCTTTACTATTAACTACAAGTCACTGCTTATCGGAGTTAACGTAGGCGGCCTTGGAACACTCATTGCTTCTATGGCTTCGCTTATTTCTTATAAAGCCTACAGCAAGGAATACAAAGAAAACAGCGGAAAGTATCTTCTGGTTTTCACCGCAGTGAATGTAGTGTTCCTGATTGCTCTGGTTCTGACATACGTAATTATCAGAAGTTTATGACCCTTCGTAAATTAGTTTCTGATTTTTGTTGACGAAGGCAAATAAACATGTTACAAATGTAAGTGGTTAGTTTCCCAAGCACAATTTTGGAGGTAGAGAGGGATGTTGAATAGGTGATATTGATTCAGTAAGTAATAGCAGTAATTGACCCGCGAGGGTGTTATTTGCGTTGCGCGAATCGTATCATTCTATTGCAGATCTTTTCTAATTCCGGATAGGTGCTTTTTTTGTGCCATAGCTTAAATACCAAAACACCGGGATAATTAGATTTCGAGATAGACAAGGTCCGTTTGCGTGATGCAAATGGATCTTTTTGTTTTATATTTCGACTTACTTAGGAGGACATCATGGAAAAGACAGATTCGAATGATTTAGAAATAAGAAAGCCCCTGTGGACAAGGGACTTCACAATAATAACCGTGGGCAGCGTAGTCTCCATGCTGGGAAACAGCATGGCGGGATTTGCCCTTAGCCTTATGGTGCTGGATTACACCGGCTCCACAATGCTCTACGCGATCTACCTTATGACCTACACTGTTCCGCAGCTCATCGTTCCTATCATTTCAGGCGCAATACTGGACAGGTTCTCGAGAAAAAAGATGATCTACACTCTGGACTTTATGATGGGCGGCTTATATCTGCTACTTGGAATACTGCTCTCCCACGGATGGTTTAATTTCCCGCTCTTTGCTCTGTTTAGTTTAACGGTAGGATCTGTAAACAGTATCTACATGGTTGCTTACGACAGTTTTTATCCGCTGCTTATATCTGAGGGAAATTATTCAAAGGCATATTCCATCGCCAGCGTCCTTGAGACCTTTGCCATATTCATGGTACCGGTAGCGACCTTTTTCTATAAGCTCTTTGGTATGGGACCACTTCTTATGATCAACGCAGTTTGCTTTTTAGTTGCTGCAACCTTGGAAACCCAGATCAGAGCTGAAGAAAAATACATTGAGAAACAAAAGAAAAGCATTGAAGGTGAAGATCTTTCAAAAGTCTCCCGTGTCCTAGTCGACATTAAGGAAGGCTTTAGATATCTCTTTTCCGAAAAAGGACTTATGGCGATTGCCATTTACTTCCTGTTCAGTTCCATGGCAGGAGGCGCATCAAATGTAATCTGCCTTCCCTACTTTAAAGGGAATTTTGAAAACGGCGAATACCTGTTCATGCTGGTATTCGGCATGAGCTTTGTGGGAAGAGCTCTGGGCGGCGCTTTCCATTACAAGAAAAAGCTTGATGCCGGCAATAAGTTTTATATCGCGCTTTTTGTTTACATCATGATCGGAATATTTGAAGGGCTCTATCTCTATACCCCATTACGTGTTGCGATGATACTGAGCTTCTTTGTGGGTGTCGGCGGAGTTACTAGCTATACCATAAGGATCTCTTCCACCCAGAGCTACGTTCCCGACGAGAACAAAGGAAGATTCAACGGCGCATTCCAGGTGCTCTCAACTTCAGGCTCTCTTATCGCTGAACTTCTTGCCGGGTCTCTTACACTGGTTATGGATCAGCGAGCAGTACTGCTGCTGTTTGAACTTGCCAGTGTTGTTGCTGCCATCCTGATCATCGGCGGAAACAGAGAACACGTTAAAAAGATTTATAACAGAAATATGTAATCCTTCGAAAGGAGGCGTTAATGTCTAAAAAATTACTGATTGAAGCAGAAAATATAGAAGTAACTTATGGCGAGCAGACAGTTCTAAACTTTGAAAGGTTCTACCTCTACGAAGGCGAGAAGGTCGGGCTTGTCGGAATAAACGGCGCAGGAAAGACAACTCTCTTAAAAGTGTTATCCGGAAGCATCGAGCCCACACGTGGCAAGGTTTCCCAGTACTGTACTCCCTTTTATTTTGAGCAGTTTGGAGATGGGTTAAGCTATGACGATGCCGACTACTCAGAAGCCGGTAAACTCGGCGTATCAGATCAGCTCTGGCAGGAGAATGTCAGCGGCGGTGAGAATACAAGGATAAGACTTTCACAGCTCTTTTCCAGTCAGAGGGCCGTGGCATTTCTTGATGAGCCAACCTCTAACCTGGACAGCGCAGGTGTCGAACTTTTGAAAAAGAGATTATCCGAGATCGAGACTCTTGTCCTGATAAGCCATGACAGAGCACTCTTAAACGCAGTCTGTGACAGGATTGTAGAAGTTTCCTTCGGGGAGCTGAATTTCTTTGACGGCAATTACGATGACTATCTTGAGCAGAAAGCTCTTTTGAAAAAGAGCCAGTACGCGGAGTATGAGAATTACCAGGCTGAGAAGAAAAGACTTCAGGGAGTCTACATGCAGAAAAAAGCCAAGGCAAAAAGCGTTGTGAAAAAGCCAAAGAATCTGACATCCAGCGAGGCTAAAGCCATTGCTCTTTGCGGAAACAGAAAGCCCGAGGATAAGGCGCGCAGTCTTGAAAAGAGTGCAGAGAACGTGCTCAAGAGGATTGAGCACATGGAGGTCAAGGAAAAGCCCAAGGAAGAGCCGGTTGCCCGTCCTGACTTTCGCCTCACCAATCCTCCGAGAAATCCTATCGTCATAAGAGGAGAACACCTCTTCTTTGGATATGATGAAAAGCTGATTTTTGATAATGCAGACTTTATAATTAAAAATGGAGCTAAGGTAGCTCTTGTCGGAGATAACGGAGCAGGAAAGACTACGCTTATTGAACTCATCAATAAGAGAGAAGGCATCTATGTTGTTCCCGGTGCAAAGATCGGCTATGCAAGACAGAACATGAGCCAGATCGATATGGACAAAACGGTTCTTGAAAATGTCAGGGATGTCAGTATCCAGAAGGAAAGCATCGCACGTATAATTCTTGCGAGACTTCTTTTAACAGAAAGAGATATTCAGAAGAAGGCATCTGACTTATCCGGCGGCGAAAGGATGAAGCTGTCCTTTGCAATGCTCTTTGTGTCGGATGTGAATTTCCTGATACTGGATGAGCCCACCAACTACCTCGATATCCCATCAATCGAAGCACTGGAAAAACTCCTGATGGAATATGAGGGAACTCTTATCTTCGTTTCCCACGATAAGACTTTCGTGGAACATGTTGCTACTGAAAAGCTTTTGATTCAAGACGGAAAGATAATAAAAAGTGAATAACAAAGAATCTTTATACAGAAAAATATGGGTAGTTGCTCTGCCCATCATATTTCAGAATATCATCGACGCATCGGTTAACAGCGCGGATGTACTGATGCTTAACTATGTTGGTCAGGATGCCATAAGTGCCGTGTCCCTTGCAAACTCTCTTGTAGGAATTCTGTTTATGCTTCTCTACGGGATTGGTACAGGAATCGCAATGCTGGCAGCACAGTATTATGGCAAAGGCGATCTTGTGACCATCGAAAAGATCGAGGGAATCGGCCTTAAGTTTTCCTTGTCGGTTGCTGCCCTGGGTGCATTTTTCTGTATGACGATACCTCAAAAGCTGATGTATATCTACACTTCTGATCCGGTACTTATAGAACTTGGTGCCAGGTACCTTCGCTTCATTGCACCGGGCCTATTGTTCTGGGCTATAAGTGCAGTGTACATGGCTATCCTGAGGTGCATCGGCAGAGTCGGAACAAGTACTGTGATAGAGACCACAGCTCTTTTGGTAAATGTCTGCTTAAACGCTGTGTTTATCTTCGGACTTTTTGGCGTTCCAAAGCTGGGTGTTATCGGTGTTGCAATCGCAACTACATTAAGCAGACTGATACAGCTATTATTCTGCATCGTTGTTTCCTTCGGTGCTGAAGTTAAGCTGTCGCTAAAACCCATGTTTGAAAGACACAGACTTTTGGAAAAGGATTTCTTTTCCATGGCTCTTCCGGCTATAGGAAATGACCTCTCCTGGTCACTGGCTTTTTCCATGTACTCCGTGATAATCGGCCACCTTGGAAATGACATGGTTGCAGCTTATTCCATTACAAATGTCGTGCGAAACCTCGGAACAGTCTTCTGCTTCGGAATGGCTTCAGCTACTGGCATCATAGTAGGTCAGATCCTTGGAAGCGGTCAGAGAGATGAAGGAATAAAGGCAGCACACACGCTCTTTCGCCTGACTATCCTGGCAGGAATCCTCGGCGGAATAGTTGTTGCTCTCGTCATGCCCTTTGCACTTACCCACGCTTCCCTCACTCCGCAGGCTCTTGATTATCTGAAGTTCATGCTTCTTATCAGCACCTACTATATCATGGGAACTGCAGTAAATACCTGCCTTATCGCCGGTATCTTCAGAGCCGGGGGTGACAGCAAATTCGGCTTTATCTGCGACACCATAGACATGTGGTGCTACGCTGTACCACTGGGACTTCTTGCAGCCTTTGTCTTTAAGCTCCCGGTAAAGGTAGTATTCTTCCTGCTCTGTACAGATGAGTTTGTGAAATGGCCCTGGGTGCTTAAGCACTTCTACAGTCACAAGTGGGCAAGGAATATTACAAGAGATGAGATGGACTAAATAAAACCCGGATGCTGACAAAACAGCTTCCGGGTTTCTCTTATTTTTTCCATTGATATTTTTTCAGATCAACAACTCCGTCTTTGACTTCAACGCCTTCAGATTGTAGGATTTCTCCCTGCTTCCATGCTCCGCCGAATGCATAGTTGCCGGCAAGTTCGCCTTTTGAGTTTACTACACGATGACAGGGAATTGTGCTGGGGTCAGGGTTTTTATGAAGAGCATTTCCTACTGCTCTTGCCATCTTTCTATCCCCGGCTTCTTCCGCAACCTGGGCATAAGTTGCAACGCAGCCTTTTGGGATTCTCGCAACAGCATCATAGATTCTCTTAGTCGGAGAATCTGCTATTAGGTCATAGCTCTCAGCAATCATGAGCTTTATGTCTTTATCCGGGATACTTCCATCGAGGATGATTGTATTCCAATGCTCCTTATTCTGATGGTATCCGGGGATAACTGAGCTGTAAGCCTTTCTCCAGAAAAAAGCCGTCTCGGGATCAACCTTCACATTGAGATTTATAAACCCTTCTCGTTCATAAGTCCAAAGGAATGCTTTTTTATTATACTTATATCGCACCAGCTGCCAGTTAGGATCGTGGAATGGCGCTTCCTGATAAGTATCCGGAAAAGATAATCCGTATTTTAAAGCTTCTTCTCTTGTTTTCATGAAATAATTCTAACACATTCAAATAGAATTACTCATAATTCACTGTTATTTTTCCAAGCGTTATTCTATTCAGAACCTTATCATTGGTCTTTACTGTATGTTCAGACAATATCTTTTCCTGATAATACGCTCCGTCCCAGTTGACCAGTTTTTCCGGCTCATCGGTGTATCCAACAAAGCTCTGAGTTTTTGCAAGATTATCGGAGTACTTATTTGCAAGAGCTTGTTTTATCCTCATATTTGTAAGAATGCTTTCATCCAGCCCTGTCCTTGCAAGCTGATCCCTAGTCATACTACTTAGGATCATCTTTGCTTCGACCATTGCCTGTTTTTCTTCTGCGCTACTTAATACGACTCCTTCTAAAAGAGCTCTTTTATAATAAATCTCATCAGATATACAAGTGTTTACTGCCACTTTCTTGGCGTAATCGCAAACAAACTGAGAATCCATGCCGGCTGAAAAGTGGGTATTCCACCAGTGCTTTGGATTCTCAGGGTCATACAAAAGAGCCTGGTTCTGGACAAACTCTTCTATCTCATATATGTAATAACCAAACTCTCTTAAAGTTATCTCGGTATCATCAACTGTGATCAAAGTCTCATCAAGATGGTCTTCGTAAACAAATCTGCTCAGTATTTTTCCGCAAATAGCAGCAGCTATCAGGATGACATTTACAATTAAGATTATTATGATAGCTCTTTTAACTGATTTCTTCATGATCACTTTCCATCCTGTGTAAACAGCTCCTGGAATTCCTTTCTTCCGGGAACCCATGCCTTTTCATAAATGTGAGTGAAATGATTCTTTACCGTCTGTTCAGAAATTCCGAGCATATAAGCAATTCTATGATTTGAAAACCCCGACACTTTAAGGTATCCGAGTTCAAGCTCTCTTTTCGTAAATCCGAATTCACGAGCTATATTAAGATACTGCTCCTTAGTAATTCCGGAATCATTCATCTTCCATGTCCATCTCTTCATTCATCTTACGCTCGGCATTTAACTTAAGCGGCAGAAGGAAAAACTCGATTATAACTGCATAAAAACCTGACAGGAAGCAGACAGCAAGGCTTGGTCCAAAGGTCTCAGGTTCAGATAAATGTCCCATAAGGATTATTGCTGAGGTTATGATTGCAAAAAGAGCTCCAAAAATAGTAAGTTTCTGAGCAGCTCCTACTGCTTCTATAATATTTTTAAGTTCAAGAAGTCTGTAATCTTTTATCCCTACTGAGAATGACTTCAAAAAATCTTTCCACTCCCCCATGATAATGAGGCCGGGAATCAGAATAAGTAAAACAAGAATCAGCGAAGGCACATCAAGAAACCATGCTACAGCGGAAAAACCAAAGTCTGTTCCGAGGGTACTGATAAAAAATACTACAAGGAAAAGTACAAGCTCTCCAAGTAAAACGATACGTATATTCTTTTTCATTGACATACTCCTTTATTATTCTTCACATTAATTGTAACAGATGTTCGTAATATGACGTTATCATATACACGTAAAGAAATATATAGTACCTTTTTTGTCCGTAATATAAAAAGAAGTCCTTGACCAAAGGTCAGGACTTCTTCATGTTTATAAATCCATATTTGCCAGATCAAAGCTGAATTGCAGTCTTAAGAGCAATCTCCATCATATCTGTAAATCCGGTCTCACGCTCTTTTGCTGTGAGCTCTTCTGTCTTGAAGAGGTGATCAGAACATGTAAGGATTGTAAGAGCATTCTTCTTAGCTTCTGCTGCGTTCATGTAAAGAGCAGGTGTCTCCATCTCTACTGCAAGAGCGCCCATATTTCTGTAGAGCTCACTCTCGTTGCACTTCTTGTAGAATGCATCTGAAGAAAGAACATCACCTACGTGATACTTAACGCCTTTCTCCTTAGCGATAGCAACTGCCTTCTCAAGAATGTTGTAGCTGCATGTAGGAGCGAATGTTCCCGGAAGTCCGAACTGGAATCCGTAATTGGAATCTGTGTGTGCTCCCTGAGCAAAGATGATATCCATAACATTTACATCGTCCTGAAGTCCGCCTGCGCTGCCGACTCTGATGATGTTGTCAACATCGTAGAAGTTAAAGAGCTCATAGGTATAGATACCGATTGAAGGAATTCCCATTCCGTGTCCCATTACAGACACCTCTTTTCCCTCGTACTTACCGGTAAAGCCCAGCATTCCTCTTACTTCATTTACGCACTTAATATCTGTAAGGAAGTTCTCTGCAATAAATTTCGCCCTGAGTGGATCCCCGGGCATAAGAACGGTCTTGGCGAAATCGCCTTTTTCTGCTTGATTGTGTGGTGTTGCCATAACTACCTCCTTTTTTTCTTTTTTAATTATCCGGATAGTTTATCATTCCCTGCATCCAGATATTTCCTTTAAATCTTCTGCCTACAGCCGGCTCTCCGAGAAGGTCTGCCTCGTTGATGCACACGTCAAACTCAATCTCGTTGCAAAGGATCCTCATAATGTAGACAGCTTCATCAGTGAAACGATTGATGACCTTCTGGCTATCAACAACCTCTCCCAAAACAGAATACTGATCGCACTCAACACCATAGGGCATAAAGTAAGTATCAACCAGGCTGTAGATATCCTGCTTCCTGATCTTCTTGGAAAGGGTCGTGTAAAGATCCATGTCATCAAGAGTCAGGGACTCAATGGCTGTTTCGTCCCCTCGTCTTGCATTGTTTATAAGTTTATTTCTGTAGTTTAGTTTTTTCTTTGCGACCTCTTTCTCTTCTTCGGTCTTTGCAATCGGCATCATGATCTGACCCTTGATTGAAAGAGCTGAAAGAGAAAGCGTAGTTCCCTTGATTGGAAACTTGTTTTCGTTCTCATACTTGATGTAAGGAACCATGTTCTGAAGATAGAAAATAAGTGTCACGCCAAGCCTTGGTTCATTGCAGACTCCTGCGTAAGAATATGTGGCTGCATGTCTCTCAATATTGATATCTTCTTCGGTACTTACAGCAGATGGGATAAGGTACGGGTAGTAGTACTCGTAGATGAACTTATCTTCATCATCAAATTCACCGCATACTGCTACTCCGATCCTGTCAGCAAAGTCCCTGGCAAACTCCGCCAGGATCACGTTCTCATTGTTGGTCACATAGGACCTCTTCTGAGCATTCTGAATAGAACTCGTGATAAGCGCAGTCAGTTCTTTTCTATCTTTAATTTTTGAAAAGCCAACAGCTCTTAAAAACTTGTGCAAAAAGAATTTACCTCATTTCCGACTACATTAGTCTCATGCCTTAGCATTTGGAACAAGAACTTCTTTGCCACCCATGTAAGGACGAAGAACCTCAGGAATCTTAACTGTTCCGTCAGCCTGAAGGTTGTTCTCAAGGAATGCGATGAGCATTCTTGGAGGAGCAACAACTGTATTGTTAAGTGTATGAGCAAGATAATTTCCATCCTTGCCCTTGATTCTGATACGAAGTCTTCTTGCCTGAGCATCGCCAAGATTTGAGCAGCTTCCAACCTCGAAGTACTTCTTCTGTCTTGGTGACCATGCTTCTACGTCGCAGCTCTTGCACTTAAGATCTGCAAGGTCTCCTGAACAGCACTCAAGAGTTCTGACAGGAATATCAAGTGATCTGAACAGATCAACTGTGTTCTGCCAAAGCTTGTCATACCATGTCTTTGAATCCTCAGGCTTACAGATAACTACCATCTCCTGCTTCTCGAACTGGTGGATTCTGTAAACACCTCTCTCCTCGATACCGTGTGCACCTTTCTCTTTTCTAAAGCAAGGTGAATAGCTGGTAAGAGCCATAGGCATCTGATCTTCAGGAACAATCTGATCGATGAACTTACCGATCATTGAATGCTCACTGGTTCCGATGAGGTAAAGATCCTCACCTTCAATCTTATACATCATGGCCTCCATCTCAGGGAAGCTCATAACACCTGCAACAACATTTCCATGGATCATGAAAGGAGGAACACAGTAAGTGAAACCTCTGTCGATCATGAAGTCTCTCGCATAGCTGATGACTGCTGAGTGAAGTCTTGCGATGTCACCCATGAGATAGTAGAAACCATTTCCTGCAACTCTTCTTGCAGCATCAAGATCGATTCCGTTAAAGCTCTCCATAATATCAGTGTGGTATGGAATCTCAAAATCAGGAACAACAGGATCACCATACTTCTGGATCTCAACGTTCTGTGAATCATCCTTACCGATAGGAACTGACTCATCGATAATCTGAGGAATGATCATCATCTTATTTGTTACCTGCTCATCGAGCTCTTTCTGCTTAGCCTCAAGCTCTTCAAGACGCTTAGCTTCCTTGGCAACTTCATCTTTGAGTGCCATAGCTTCGTCCTTCTTGCCCTGAGCCATAAGTCCACCGATCTCTTTTGAGATCTTGTTTCTGTGAGCTCTTATCTCATCTGCTTCCTGCTGATTGATTCTTCTCTGCTCGTCAAGTGCAATAACCTCATCAACAAGAGGAAGCTTCTCATCCTGGAATTTCTTCTTGATGTTCTCCCTAACTACGTCAGGATTCTCTCTTAAAAATTTAATGTCGATCATTTTTGATCTCCTCCACTTAAATATATTTTATGCAATTATATTTTATAAATCTTATCTTCTGTTAACACTTTCAAGTGCCATATCAAGAGCTTTCTTTTCTTCACCGCTAAGTTCCACGTCAGCGATTCCGGCTTTTATATCTTTTGAATAAGAATAGTTTAATCCGTCTGTGCTGTGAACTGAGTTAAGAAGCACTCCGTTGTCGCTCTCATCCAAAAGGCAAAGTGCAAAGCTGAGCTTACCACCACTTTGATTGAATGCATCATACTTATGAAGTCCAACCTTTTGGAAGGTTCTTGCCATTCTTCTGTTGATATCAATAATATCTTTTCGGTTCTTTTCGTTCTCACTTCTTATAAGTCTGTTATCATGGAAAAGACCTATGATCTCATCTTCTAATGAGTCAGCTTCTTTTCCCTGCATGAACTTATTGTATTTTCTTTCCAGCTTTTTAAATTTCTTCCCCTGAAGAACAACCAGTACAATAAGAACAATTAACAGAAGGATCAAAACCAGAAAAAGAATTCCCGGATCTAATGCGCCTAGCCCGATAGCATTAAAAATATTGCTGTTCATATTTCCCCCAAATAAGTTTTATTCTCTGCAGATTCTATCGATGATTTTCTCAAGGTCATCATTGTTGTAGAACTCAATCTGTATAAGTCCTACACCATCTCCCTTGGATGTAACTTCAACCTTGGTGCCAAGTGCCTGTTTGCACTTCTCGGAAACTTCTGCATAAACTGCATCGATGCTTGGATTAGACTTAGTTGCAGTCTTTTTCCTTGATGCTGTCTTTCCAAGATTCTTTACAAGTTTCTCAGTATCTCTAACATTTAGTTTCTCATCAAAAACTTTCTGAGCCAGTAGATACTGTTCATCAAGATCATCAACAGGAATTAATGCTCTTGCATGTCCGGTTGAAAGCTGCCCATCAATTACCATTTGTCTTACTTTTTCACCAAGCTTTAATAGTCTTAATGAATTGGTAATTGTTACTCTGCTCTTTGAAACTTTCTCAGCAACTACATCTTGTGTATATCCAAAGTCCTCAATGAGTTTTTTATATGCCAGCGCTTCTTCAATGGGATTGATGTCTTCTCTCTGAATATTATCAATAAGAGCAATCTCAGCAATCTCATTCTCTGTTAAATCTTTTATAATAACCGGAACTTCTTTAAGTCCTGCTTTTCTTGCTGCTCTCCAACGACGCTCACCACCAACTATTTCATAGTGGTCTTTTTTATCTGTTACAATAATAGGATTAATTATTCCAAACTGTTTGATTGATTCAGCCAGTTCCAAAAGAGCATCTTCATCAAATGTCTTTCTGGGCTGATTCCTGTTTGGTTCAATCTTTGTAATGTTTAACTTTACTACCTGACCTTCTATATGCTGTTCAGTCGGTATTTCTTTTTTCGCATTAGTTACCTTGGCTGGGATCATTGCATCTAATCCCTTTCCAAGTCCTCTTTTTGCATTCTTTGGTGCCATGTTATTCCTCCAACCACTATATTAGTCAAACTTTCTATTGATAACTTCCTTTGCAAGAAGTCTGTATGCCTCTGCTCCGGCAGACTTTGGTTCATACTGATTTATGGGCATACCATAACTGGGAGCTTCAGCAAGTCTGATATTTCTTGGAATGATAGTCTTGTAGACATTCTCCTCAATATGTTCCTTAACGTTCTCAACTACCTGAAGAGAAAGATTTGTTCTGGAGTCAAACATCGTAAATACAATGCCCTCCATCTCAAGCTCAGGATTAAGTCTCTCCTTTACAAGGTTTACTGTGTAAAGCAACTGACTAAGTCCTTCAAGAGCATAATACTCACACTGAATTGGAACCAATACTGTGTTGGCAGTTGTCATAGCATTGACTGTCAACATACTAAGTGATGGCGGACAATCTATGATAATAAAATCATAATTATCTTTAACATTACTGATTGCATTTCTAAGAATGAATTCCTTATCATCAGCATCGATAAGTTCTATCTCAACCGCTGCAAGATTTACATTAGAAGGTATGATATCAACATTCTTAGCTACCTCTTTAGTAATAGCTTCATCTGTTGTAATCTCACCTATGAGCAATTCGTAGATAGTATTCTCTATCTCGTTTTCATCAAGACCAAGTCCACTGGTTGTATTTCCCTGAGGATCAGTATCGATTACCAGGACCTTTTTCCCTGCTTCACCAAGTGCAGCAGACAAGTTAATAGATGTGGTGGTCTTTCCTACACCACCTTTTTGGTTCGCTATCGCTATAACTCTTCCCATTATTCCTCCACCTTTTTTAAAAACGCTATATTGATTGTAACACAATTTCTTATTTATTGAGCACACCAACCAAACTTTTTATCTATGTCTATATGTTGTGGCTTAAATTGTGTTATCCAATTATACAATAATCAATAAAATAAATGTTTCACATGAAACATTTCTATATCTTGTACCTTAATGTTTCATGTGAAACTATTTTTTGGGTTTGAATTGTTTATAATTGTAATGTTTCACATGAAACATTATTTTTCGAACCACTATATCTATGACAACGGCTGTTTCGAAGGTATTCCCGCCTTCCTTGGATATTTCTTAGAAGTATTCTCCTTCTTCTCAACAATACATATTGTCCTACTAACATCTGAGTCCGGTAAAAGAAATTCTTCCGCAGCAACAAGTTTACCACCAAGTAAGTGAATAGCTCCCTTTGCATTCTTAAGTTCTTCCTGAGCTTTCTCACTTTTGTATGCAATGAAGGATCCACCAACCTTTACATATGGTAGACAATACTCAGATAGAGTTGCCATATTAGCTACCGCTCTGGAAACAGCAATATCAAAAGTCTCCCTCAGTGAACCTTCCTTAGCAAGACAATAATCTTCTGCTCTACCATGAAGAGTCTCGATTGATCCTCTCTCATTAAGTCCAAGCTGATCTATTACTTCATTAAGGAAATTGAGTCTCTTATTAAGAGAATCCAAAAGAGTAATATGCAGATCAGGAAAAACTATCTTGAGTGGAATTCCCGGAAAGCCGGCTCCGGTTCCAATATCTACCAGTGAATAATCCTTCTTTGAAAAATCGAAGTACTTACATCCGGAAATACTATCCACAAAATGTAACTTACATACGTCGTTAAACTCTGTTATAGCTGTAAGGTTCATAACCTCATTCCATTTGATAAGCAGTTGGTAATACTTATCAAACTGGTTAAGCTGCTTATCTGTAAGTTCAATATCAAAGGAAGAAAAATCCTTTATCATCTGACTGTAATCATTTGTCATTCTCTGTTCCTCTATGAAGTGAATCAAGGTATATGATCAGCACCGAAACATCGGCAGGATTAACTCCACCGATTCTTGAAGCCTGACCAATATTTGTAGGTCTGAACTTTTCAAGTTTTTGCCTGGCCTCTAACCTTAAGCTGGATACATCATCATAATTTATATCCGCAGGTATCAATTTCTTTTCAAGCTTTCTGAACTGATCAACCTGTCTCTGCTGTCTTTCTATGTATCCTTCATATCTGATGGTAATTTCTACCTGCTCAATTACATCGGCCGGAAGCTCTTTTCTATCAGGGTCTATTTCAGCGATCAGATCATAATTGAGTTCCGGTCTGCATATAAGTTCAGCAAGAGATGTTGCAGTCTTAAGAGATGAGCTTCCACACTTCTCCATGAATTCCTGGATCCTTGCATTAGCTCCGACTGTTGTCTCTTTCAATCTCTTGACTTCAGCGTTTATCATCTCTTCTTTCTTAAGAAGCTTTTCATATTTTTCATCGCTGATAAGTCCTACTTCATGACCTTTTCCTCTGAGGCGAATATCAGCATTGTCCTGTCTGAGCAATAATCTGTACTCTGCACGGGAAGTCATCATTCTGTATGGCTCAAAGTTTTCTTTTGTAACAAGGTCATCTACAAGAACTCCGATATATCCTTCAGACCTGTCGATTGTCAGATACTCTTTTCCGAGAATCTGCATCGAGGCATTTATTCCTGCATAAAGTCCCTGAGCAGCAGCTTCTTCATATCCGCTACTTCCGTTAACTTGTCCGGCACTAAAGAGTCCTCTTACATTTTTGATTTCCAGAGTCGGATGAAGCTGTCCGGGACAAAGGCAATCATACTCAATTGCATAAGCAGACTTAACAATCTTACAATTCTCAAGACCCGGAACTGTTCTATACATTGCAATCTGAACATCCTCAGGAAGTGAAGAACTCATTCCGTCAATATACACTTCATTGGTATAAGTTCCTTCCGGCTCAACAAAAACATGATGTCTGTCATGGTCAGGGAACTTGACAACCTTATCTTCAATAGACGGACAATACCTTGGGCCGACACCTTCAATGATACCTGCATATATCGGTGATCTATCTATGTTTTTTCGTATTATTTCATGTGTTTTTTCATTTGTATATGTGAGATAACATGAAACCTGAGGTCTCTGCACATCGGCAGGATCTGTATCAAATGAGAAAGGAATAACAGGTGTATCTCCAAACTGCTCACTCATCTTGGAATAGTCAATCGAATTGCCATCCATTCTGGCAGGAGTTCCTGTTTTAAATCTCCTAAGCTCGATACCTGCTTTAATCAGAGAATCAGATAAATAGTTAGATGGTAAAAGACCATTAGGACCACTGTAAGTAATCGCTTCACCGGTAAGACATCTGCTCTTAAGATAAGTTCCGGTACAAATAATTACAGCTTTGGCCTCATAGATAATTCCAGAAAAGATCTTTACACCGGTTATTACTTTTGTGTATCCTTCTTTCTTAAGATCCTCATCATCAGTATCTTCGAAAAGAAGTTCTGTAACTTCTGCCTGTTTGATGTAAAGATGCTCTTGCTCTTCCAAAACTTTTCTCATGGCTTTGGAGTATTCCATCTTATCAGCCTGACATCTGAGTGAATGTACAGCCGGACCCTTTGAAGTGTTCAGCATCTTAGACTGAAGGAAAGTCTTATCAATGTTCTTTCCCATCTCTCCGCCAAGAGCATCGATCTCTCTTACAAGGTGTCCTTTTGATGATCCACCGATATGTGGATTACAAGGCATAAAAGCAATATTGTCAGCACTCATTGTAAACATAACGGTCTCAAGTCCGAGCCTTGCACATGCAAGTGCTGCTTCACAACCGGCGTGACCGGCTCCAATAATTGCTACATCAATTTTCTCTCTTACTTCGATCATAAATTATTTACCCATACAGAATTTGGAGAAGATTTCTTCTGCCAGGTCGTCACCTATTTCTTCTCCTATTATTTCACCAAGATATACATAAGCGTTTGTCAGATCAACGGTATAAAAATCTTCCGAAAGATCTTTTTCAATACTATCTATTACAAGAGCAAGACTTTCAACAGTTTTTGAAAGGAGCTCCTTATGTCTTAAGTTAGTAATATAGATTTCCTGCTTTGGAGCGATCTCGCCACCAAGGAAAAGCTCAGTAATGGCGCGCTTTAGCTCCTCTATACCCTCTCCATTCAATAATGAAGTGGTGATGACAGGAAAATCTGCAGAATCACTTCCTGAAAACAGCATAGGAAGGATATCTTTTGATATTTTTATATCACCAGTCAGGTCGTTCTTATTAAGAATTACAATGGTTTTCTTATCCGCACAGAGACTGCTTATCTGCTTATCTTCATCATCAATCTCAGATGTGGAATCAATTATATAAAGACAAAGATCAGCTTCTTCAACTTTTTCTTTTGCCTTATCAACTCCGATCTTCTCAATGAGATCTTCTGTGTCTCTGATTCCTGCAGTGTCTATAAGATTAAGAATTATATCATCAAGTCTTACTGTCTCTTCAATGACATCTCTAGTTGTTCCGGCGATATCTGTTACGATCGCCCTTTCATTTCCGGAGAGTGCATTTAAAAGAGATGACTTACCTGCGTTTGGTTTTCCAATGATAACAGTTTTAATTCCGTCTTTTCTGATCTTACCCTCATCGGCTGTCTTTAAAAGCTTTCTTATTTTTTCTGACATTGCAGTCACTTTTTCTTTCAGCTTGTCAGAGTATCCGGTAAGATCGTAGCTTTCGGGATCATCAATTGCAGATTCAATATAGGCCATCTGATAGAGAATGTCTTCCCTTAGGGCCTTAACTTCTTTGTAGATACTTCCCTGAAGCTGTTTTCTGGAGCTGTCCAGGGCAAATTTGTTCTGTGCTCCGATGATGTCCATTACTGCTTCTGCTTTGGTAAGGTCAATCCTTCCGCTGAGGAAAGCTCTTTTTGTAAACTCACCGGGCTCGGCAAGTCTGCAACCCTTTGCCAGAAGCAAGGACAGAATCTCATTCATCACCAGCATTCCACCATGGGAATTGATCTCAATTACATCTTCTCTGGTATAACTGTGAGGACCTTTCATAAAAGAGATCATGACTTCATCAACAATATCTCCCTGATCATTGCAGATGTATCCGTACTTTATGGTATTTGGTTTGTGGGTTAAAAGAGTGTGCTCCTTCTTTGGAGAAACATAAATCTTATCACAAATTGTAAGAGCCTCTTTTCCACTGACTCTTATAATACCAATTCCGGCATCGGACATGGCAGTTGCTATTGCGCAGATTGTATCATCATTAAAGTTGTTTAAAACACTGCTCATAATTTTTCCCTAAATAAAACCCCTCAAGACCAAGGCTTGAGGGGCAATCTAATCTTCATCCAAAGATTATTTCTTTAAAGTAACAACTACTCTTCTGAATGGCTCATCACCTTCACTGTGAGTTGTAACAAATCTGTCGTTCTGAAGAGCTGAGTGGATGATCCTTCTCTCATAAGGATTCATTGGCTCAAGAGCAACTGACTGTCTTGTTTTCTTAACCTTTATAGAAATATTCTTTGCAAGGTTCTCAAGAGTAGCCTTTCTTCTTTCACGATAATTCTCTGTATCAACTTTTACATGAATGTACTCTTCTGTCTCTCTGTTAACTACAAGAGAAATCAGGTACTGGAGTGAGTCAAGAGTCTGTCCTCTCTTACCGATGAGAACTCCCATCTCATCTCCTGAAAGCTCTACATCAAGGATGTTCTCTTTGTCATTGAATTTGGAGTTTAAGTTAACTTCCATATTCATTGCTCCGAACACATCCTTAAGGAATGCGTTAGCCTTTGCTACAAGCTCATCACCGTTGATGTTTGAAGAAGCTTTTTTCTCAGCCTTAACTTCTTCCTTAGGAGCTTCCTTCTTTTCTTCCTTTTTAACTTCTTTCTTTACTTCGGGCTTCTCTTCTTTTTTAGGCTCTGCTTTTACTTCCTCAACTTCAGGAGCTTCTTCTTTGATCCTTGCATTGATAACAGCAGGCTTTGCAGCGATTCCTAAAAATCCTGAAGATCCGCTTGATACTACTTCATAATCAAGTCTGTCGCTGGTAACCATTAATGTCTCACATGCTTCTGTGATGGCATCATCAAGGTTTTTTGCTGTAAACTCTCTATATTCCATTATAATATAACCTCCCGGAAAGATTACTTATTATTCTTTTCATTAAAGCCTTTTACCATGTTTGCTTTTGCAAGAAGTGAATCCTTTCGGATCTCCTTATTGTTGTAAACAGATTTAACCTTCTCAAGCTTCTCTTCCTTCTCAGCTTCTGAAATGCTTGAATCCTTAGCTGAAGAAAGATCGTTGTTCTTGGTTGAGAGGTTAGCATAAAGACTCATCTGCTTGGTTGTCTTGTTCTTTTCAAGCTTCTCTTTATACTTAGCTGTGTTCTTGGCAATCTCAGCATCGATGTCGATCTTGTCGATGTGTCTGTTGATAACAACCTGCTGGATTGATCTGACAACAGCACCGGCGATCCAGTAAATACCCATACCTGCAGGAAGACTAAGACAGAATACTGCTGACATGATAGGCATCATGAGGTTCATGGTCTTCATTGACTGCTGCATCTGAGCTGTAGGATCATCAGCATTTGCCTTGCTGTTATCTGAAGCAGGCTGAGGCATAAGCTTAGTGTTGATCCACTGTGTAAGTGCTGCAAGAACAGGAACCATAACACCACCGAGCATCAGAAGGAATGCCTTATCAGCAAAACCTGTCTTGATCATGTACATAGGAGTATCACTGATGTTAAGACCAAGGAAGTAGTTGAATCTGGTAAGTGCTGAATGTGTGTTTTCAATTGATGCTGAAAGTGATGGGAACTGAGCTGTTAAGCTGTTCCAGTCAGCTGTTGATGCTTTATTAAGAACATCGATAAATGTGTTCTTAATATAAGTAGGATCACCTGATGTGAATGCTTCATTTGTAAACTGATTCTTGAACATTGAAGCACTTGAAAGTGTCTGTAAGAAATCAGCAGCACCTGTTGTTGCTAAAAGATCTTCTACAAGAGGTGAGAATGCATTCTTAACAATATTTACGTAAGCAGGAATCTGGTAAATAACACGGTAAAGTGCAAAGAGGATTGGCATCTGGATAAGAAGCTGAAGACAGCTACCTGTCTGAGATACGCCGTACTTGGCATAAACCTCTTTTGTCTCCTGCTGCATTGCAAGCATTGAATCGTTGTCTTTCTTTCCTTTGTACTTAGCCTGAATAGCCTGAAGTTCAGGACTCATCTTAGCCTGAAGCTTGGAAAACTTCTGCTGCTTGTAAGTCAAAGGTAAAAGACATAAGTAAATAACAATAGTAAAGATAATGATGGCAAGACCAATGTTTGGAATACCAATAGCATTTAAAACATTGAAAATACCATTCATAAGATGACCGAGAAGCCATGCAACCGGTCCTACAATTTTACCCTGATACTGGGTAAGTAAAACTCCCTTCAAATCATACCTCCTAACGAATTATGGAACCGGATCATATCCACCGCTGGAAAAAGGATTGCATCTGAGAATCCTCCAGGCAGCAAGTAATCCCCCTTTGATAGCTCCATATTTTTCTATTGCTTCTAGTCCATACTCGGAACATGTTGGTATGTATGGACATTTTGTTCTCTTTAATGGAGAAATATACTTCCTATAAAGTTTGATCAAAAAGATTAATATCTCTTTCATCTCATTCACCGCCATTTTTTATTATGCGGGCCTTACCTGCCAGGCTTAAAAGAGATTCTTCTATATCAAAATAACTAGCATCTCTCGCACAGGCTCTGGCAACGACTACTATATCCAAACCACTATTGAATACATTTTCATGTAGTCGGTACGCTTCTCGAACCAGTCTTGCAAATCTGTGCCTTACAATACTGTTCCCTATTTTTTTGCTACATGAGATTCCGATCTTATTATTAGAACCGCCATTTTCCCACACATAGACAACAACGAATTTATTGGCATAACTCTTGCCGTTCTCATAACAGTTTCGAAACTCTTCTGTCTTTTTCATTGAATCTGAAAAAAGCATTGTCTGATTCCTTTATTACAGATGAAAAAAGGTCACATAATTATGTGACCTTTAAAATCATGCTGATAGTCTCTTTCTTCCTTTAGCTCTTCTGGCAGCTAAAACTTTTCTACCGCCCTTTGTAGCCATTCTTGCTCTGAAGCCGTGTACTCTGGCTCTCTGAAGCTTATGAGGCTGAAATGTCATCTTCATATTCGGAAACACCTCCTTCTTAAACAAACTAACCTATTTAAAGGTCCGTTAAATGAGAAGAAACTTCTCACAATTATCAATGATTACATCCAGTGTGGAAAAAATCTTTATAATTATAATAAATAAAATCCGCTTGGTCAAGCCATTAATGGACGGTTTTTCATCCTATTATATTTTAAATATTTTTTTCAAAAATTTTCCACCAAGATGTAGTGCCATAAAAAATTATCCACATCAAAATGTTGATTTTGTGGATAACTTGTGAATTAATAATTTTTTTTAAAAGATATCCACATTTTTTTGAATTTTTGTGGAAAAGATAGTTATTCTTTAGTGGTTAATATCCTAGAAATGCCGTATTTAAGCCATTTATAACGGTAGATAGCTTAAAGTGGATAAACACCTATTTTTCCACAGAGATTTTTTTCGTAAGTTTTTCTCACATTTTTAAAAAAAGTTATCCACAATTTTCGTCTGATTGATATTTAAAGTCATTTAATATAAAATAGAAAAAGTCTAAATTTATGCTTTGTTTGGGGAAATCTTATATGCAATCATCTACTGAAATCACCGAAATATTAAGAACAAATTGGGAATCTATCAAGAATACCATCAAGAATGAAGCCGGTATTACTGATATATCTTATAAAACCTGGATTGATCCTCTTACTGTATACGGATTTGAAAACAATACAGTTAAGATTTTGATTCCTTCGGATAACTCTATTGCTCTTTCATACATAGTAAATCATTATGTTGGATTCTTTCAGGTAACAATTTCGGAACTGCTTGAGACAGTTATAGAAGTATCTTTTATTTTAAACAAAGATATTATTAATAATGAAGAAACACATGAAAATGTAACTGAAGAAAATAATTCACCTCAGTATTCATCAGGTATTTCACACGAGAATTCAAATCTTATTCCTAAATACAGATTTGATACATTTGTCGTAGGAAGTAACAACAAGTTTGCTCATTCAGCTGCTCTTGCAGTTGCTGAATCTCCGGGAACAGCTTACAACCCTCTTTTCCTTTACGGAGGACCGGGACTTGGTAAGACTCACCTTATGCATTCAATAGGTCACTTTATTATTGAACATAATCCACAGGCCAAGGTTATCTATGTAACATCTGAGCAGTTCACCAATGAAGTTATCGAATCGATCAGAAGTAACAGACCTGAGAACATGAGTAAGCTCAGAGAGAAATACAGAACTGTTGATGTTCTTATGGTCGATGACGTACAGTTTATTATTGGTAAGGATGCAACACAGGAAGAGTTTTTCCACACTTTCAATGCTCTTCATCAGGCAGGTAAACAGATCATCCTTTCATCAGATAAGCCTCCTAAGGAAATGGCTACTCTGGAAGAGAGATTCAGATCTCGTTTCGAGATGGGACTTATTGCTGATATCCAGTCTCCTGACTACGAGACAAGAGTTGCAATTCTTCGTAAGAACGCTGAAGACTATGGCAGAAGGATCGGCGATGATGTAATCGACTACATCGCTACAAATATCAAGTCAAACATCAGAGAGCTAGAAGGTGCTTTCACCAAGATCATCGCATACTCAAGACTTAACAATGTTGATATCACACTTGAGAATGCAATGGAAGCTCTTAAGGATATCATTTATCCTGACAAGACCAAGGTTATTACTCCTGCTCTTATCATGGATACCGTCTGTGAACAGTATGGAACCAAGAAAGAGGACATTGTTTCTAAAAAGAGAAATGCAGAAATCGTTCTTCCAAGACAGATAATCATGTACCTTTGCAGAGAACACACAGATGCTTCTCTGGAAGAAATTGGAAGGATCCTTGGCAAGAAAGATCACACAACTGTTATGAGCGGAATCAATAAAATCAAGCAACTTATTGCTTATGATGATGACCTTAACAGGAATTTGGATGTTATAGTTAAAAAATTGAATCCTTCTTTATAAAAAATAGACCACATTTTGTGGATAACTTTTTAAAAATTATGTGATTTAAAAGAGGATTAAATGTTGATTGAGGGTGGATAAGTTTTTCCACCCTTTTTTACTAATATTTGCCTTGTTTATAACTTTAGAATTTTCAACATCAATTTTTTTGTTTTCAACACCTAAAAATTTGTAAAAAAGCCTTTAAAATTGTATAATAGAATAGGTTTTACACTTATCAACATCTATTAATACTGTTTTTATTATTAATTAATAAATATTTTATATTATAGTTTTGTGTTGAAGGGAGTCGAGGATTAAATGAAATTTGTTTGCTCAAAATCTAATCTGGTAAGCGGATTACAGATTGTATCAAAAGCAGTACCTTCTAAGACAACAATGTCTATATTGGAGTGTATCCTTGTTGATGCAACAGAAGGAGTTATTAAGTTTATTGCCAACGATATGGAACTTGGTATCCAGACCGTTGTTGAAGGTAACATTATAGAGAGAGGTTTCATTGCAATAGATGCCAAGATCTTTGTTGATATTGTAAGAAAGCTTCCTGACAATGATGTAACCATTGAAACAGATGCATCTAACAAAGTAACTATCAGCTGTGAAAAGGCTAAGTTTAATCTCCCCGGAAGAAAGGGTGATGATTTTACTTATCTTCCTGCCATTGAGAAGATCGATGGTGTCAGCGTTTCTCACTTTACACTTCGCAGTGTTATCCAGCAGACTATTTTCTCTATTGCAGAGAACGATGCCAACAAGATGATGGGTGGCGAGCTCTTTGAAGTTGACGGAGAGAATTTAAAGCTTGTATCTCTTGACGGACACAGAATTTCCATCAGGAAGGTTAAGCTTTCAGGAAGCTATCCTTACAAGAAGGTTATCGTTCCCGGTAAGACACTGGGCGAGATCAGTAAGATCCTCAGTGACAGCACAGACAAGATGGTAAGCATCTACTTTACAGACAAGCACGTACTCTTTGAGTTTGATAAGACAACTGTCGTATCAAGACTAATCGAGGGTGAGTACTTCAGCATCGACCAGATGCTCTCAAGTGATTATGAGACCAAGATGAGCATCAACAGAAAAGAGCTTCTTGAGTGTATCGACAGAGCAACTCTTCTTGTAAAAGAGGGAGACAAGAAGCCTGTAATCATGTCAGTAACTGACGAGACAATGGAACTCAAGATCAATTCCGCTATAGGTAGCATGGATGAGGAAATAACAATCGAGAAGCAGGGAAAAGACATTATGATCGGCTTCAATCCTAAGTTCCTTATTGATGCTTTAAGAGTTATAGAGAACGAGACTATCGATATGTATTTTGTTAATCCTAAGGCTCCTTGCTTTATCAGAGATAAGGATTCAACTTATATCTATCTCGTACTTCCTGTTAACTTTACAACAGTTGATTAACAAAGGACACTAATGGAAACAATTAAACTTAGAGAAACAGATGAATTTATAAAGCTTGGCCAGGCCCTTAAAAAAGCCGGCCTTGAGAGCTCCGGTGTAGATGCCAAGATGGATATCCAGTCAGGGCTTGTTAAAGTAAACGGAGAAATAGAAGAAAGAAGAGGCCGTAAGCTTTACGACGGAGACATCTTTGAATTTGACGGCAAACAGGTAAAAGTAGAAAAATGATAATCAAATCATTAGAGCTGGCCGATTTCAGGAACTACGACAATCTGAAAATAGATTTTAGCAGCGGAACCAATATTTTATACGGTGACAATGCCCAGGGTAAGACCAATATCCTGGAAGCTATTTATGTCTCAGCAACCACTAAGTCACACAAGGGCAGCAAGGACAAAGAAATAATTAACTTTGGTAAAGAAGAGGCTCATATCAGAACCATTTTAGAGAAAGATAACGCTGAATACCGCGTAGATATGCACCTTCGAAAGAACAAATCCAAAGGTATAGCAATTGATGGTCAAAAGATAAAAAGAGCTTCAGATCTGATTGGAAGACTTAACGTGGTCTTCTTTTCTCCTGAAGATCTTAGCATTATTAAGAATGGTCCGTCCGAAAGGCGCAGATTCATGGATATGGAGCTGTGTCAGTTAGATCATATATATCTAAACAGCCTTTCTAAGTACAACAAGCTTGTAGTCGAAAGAAATAAAGTTCTTAAGGATCTATTCGAGAAGCCTGAAAACAGTGTACTTTTGGATGTTCAGGATAAGCAGCTTTGTGAGTATGGATCCGTCATTATCAAGGCCAGAGAAAAATTCATCAAAGAGCTTAACGAAATAATCAGTCCTATTCATGAGAAGCTTACGGGAGGAAAAGAACTTCTCTCTGTTTATTATGAGCCCAATGTAAGCTTTGAAGAATTTGAGAAGAAACTTTCAGCTTCCAGAAAAAAGGATATGTATGCCAAGCAGACCACTATCGGTCCTCACAAGGATGATTTTTCATTCATTGTAAAAAAGGCACAGGATCCGGAAAAAGAAGGAATCGATATCAGAAAGTACGGCTCTCAGGGCCAGCAAAGAACAGCATCTCTTTCACTAAAATTATCAGAGATTGAGATTGTAAAGAAATCCAAAAAAGACAATCCGGTGCTTCTTCTGGATGATGTTTTGTCAGAACTTGACAGCAACAGGCAGAATTATCTTTTAAACACCATAGGTGATATTCAGACCATCATCACCTGTACCGGACTTGATGAATTTGTAAATAACAGATTTGAAATAGATAAGCTGTTTAAGGTTACAGAAGGAACAGTAAGCAGCGAGAATTAAGGAGTAGAGAATGAGTAACGAAGAAGTACAGTATGGCGCCGATCAAATCCAAATTCTTGAAGGACTTGAAGCGGTAAGAAAAAGACCCGGTATGTACATTGGTACTACAGCAAGCAGGGGACTTCATCATCTGGTTTATGAGATTGTTGATAACTCAGTAGATGAAGCGCTTGCAGGTTTTTGTGATCATATTGAAGTTACCATCAATGAGGACAACACCATTATCGTCAAGGATAACGGACGTGGAATTCCTGTTGATGTAAACCACAAGTCAGGTCTTACCGGAGTAGAGGTAGTATTTACAATTCTTCACGCCGGCGGAAAATTCGGCGGTGGAGGATACAAGGTATCAGGCGGACTTCACGGTGTTGGAGCTTCAGTAGTTAATGCTCTTTCAGAGTGGCTGGAGGTTCAGGTAACAAGAGATGGTAAGGTTTATCAGCAGCGCTACGAAAGAGGTAAGGTTTGCTATGCCCTTAAGGAAGTAGGCACTGCTCCTGAAGGAGTGACAGGTACAAGAGTTTACTTCAAGCCTGATGCGCTTATTTTCAAGGAGACAACCGTCTATGACTACAACATCTTAAAGCAGAGACTGCGTGAGATGGCATTCCTTACAAAGGGACTTCGCATCACACTTACAGATATGAGAGTAGAAGAAGGCGAGGATCCTATATGCCAGACCTTCCACTACGAGGGCGGAATAAAAGAGTTTGTCCAGTACCTTAACAAGTCTAAGACATCTCTTTATCCTGACATCATGTACTTTGAAGGAAACAAGAACAACGTTGCTGTTGAAGTATCTCTCCAGCACAACGATTCCTACACAGAGAGTATTTATACCTTCGTTAACAACATCAATACTCCTGAGGGCGGTACACATCTTGAAGGTTTCAAGGCTGCACTTACCAAGACCTTCAACGATTATGCAAGAGCTAACAAGATGCTTAAGGATAACGAGGAGAACCTCTCCGGAGAAGATATCCGTGAGGGACTTACAGCTATCATAAGCGTAAAGATAGAAGATCCTCAGTTTGAGGGACAGACCAAGCAAAAGCTCGGTAACTCAGAAGCAAGAGGAGCTGTTAACAGCGTTGTAGGCGAGCAGCTCACATACTTCCTTGAGCAGAATCCAAGTATTGCCAAGCAGATCCTGGATAAGGCTATCCTTGCTCAGAGAGCAAGAGATGCAGCAAGAAAGGCAAGAGATCTCACAAGACGTAAGTCAGCTCTTGACGGACTTGGACTTCCCGGTAAGCTTGCAGACTGTTCTGACAAGGATCCTAAGAACTGTGAAATCTTCATCGTTGAGGGAGATTCCGCCGGCGGATCAGCTAAGACAGCAAGAAGTCGTGCAACACAGGCTATCCTTCCTCTTAGAGGTAAGATCCTCAACGTAGAGAAGGCAAGAGTAGACAGAATTTACGGAAATGCCGAGATCAAGGCTATGATCACTGCCTTCGGTACAGGTATCCACGATGATTTCGATATCAGTAAGCTTCGCTATGACAAGATCATCATCATGACCGATGCCGACGTAGACGGTGCTCACATCGCAACACTGATGCTGACATTCCTCTACAGATTTATGCCACAGCTCATAAAAGAAGGTCATGTTTACCTGGCTCAGCCACCTCTTTACAAACTCGAGAAGAACAAGAAGGTGTGGTATGCATACAGTGATGAGGAGCTCAACAAGATCCTCACAGATGTAGGAAGAGACCAGAACAATAAGATCCAGCGTTACAAAGGTCTTGGTGAGATGGATCCCGAACAGCTTTGGGAGACAACCATGGATCCTGAGAGAAGAGTACTTCTTAGAGTCAACATCGACGAGGAATCCGAGTCCGATATTGACGTTACATTCACAACTCTCATGGGTGACAAGGTTGAACCAAGAAGAGAGTTCATCGAGAAGAACGCTAAATTCGTTAAAAACTTAGATATCTAAAAGAAGGACGATTAAATGGCCGAGAATAATAACAATAACAACAACGAAATGCCGGAGGATGTTTTTGATAAAACAACCACCGACAGAATAAAAGAGGTCGATCTCCAAAAGACCATGGAAGCGGACTACATCGATTATGCCATGAGCGTAATCGCATCCCGTGCCCTTCCTGATGTAAGAGACGGTCTTAAGCCGGTTCAGAGAAGAATACTCTACTCCATGATAGAGCTCAACAACGGTCCCGATAAGCCACATCGTAAGTGTGCGCGTATCGTCGGTGACACAATGGGTAAATATCACCCACACGGTGACAGTTCAATCTACGGAGCATTGGTTAACATGGCTCAGCCCTGGTCCATGAGATACTGCCTTGTTGACGGACACGGAAACTTCGGTTCTGTGGATGGCGACGGCGCAGCTGCCATGCGATACACAGAGGCTCGTCTTACCAAGATTTCCATGGAGATGACAGCAGATATCGGAAAAGACACTGTTGATTTCACTCCAAACTTTGATGAGACAGAAAAAGAGCCTGTAGTTCTTCCCAGCCGTTATCCTAACCTTCTGGTAAACGGAACAACAGGTATTGCCGTAGGTATGGCAACCAATATTCCTCCTCACAACTTAAGGGAGGTTATAAATGCCGTAGTTAAGATGATCGACAACAAGGTACTTGAAGACAGAGAGACCGAAGTTGATGAGATTCTTGAGATAATAAAAGCTCCCGATTTCCCTACAGGCGGAATCATCCTCGGAACAAGAGGAGCAGAGGAAGCTTACAGAACAGGTAGAGGAAAAGTTATCGTAAGAGCGGTTACTGACATCGAGCCCATGCAGGGTGGAAAGAACAGGATCGTTGTTACAGAGCTTCCATACCTTGTAAACAAGGCTAACATGATCGCTAAGATTGCTGAGCTGGTTAAGCTAAAGAAGCTCGACGGAATCACAGCACTTAGAGATGAGTCAGACAGAGAAGGTATGCGTGTTGTAATCGAGCTCAGAAGCGATGTTAACCCTAACATCATGCTGAACAAGCTCTACAAGCATACACAGATGCAGGATTCCTTCGGAATCATCATGCTGGCTCTTGTGAACAACCAGCCTAAGGTAATGAGCATCACTGAGATGCTTACTCATTACATCAAACACCAGGAAGAGGTTGTTACAAGAAGGACCAGATACGACCTCAACAAGGCAGAAGAGCGTAACCACATCTTAGAGGGATTGCTCATCGCCCTTGATAATATCGATGAAGTTATTAAGATCATCAGAGGCAGTGAGACAGTAGCTATTGCAAAAGAGCAGTTGATGAGCCGTTTCGGTCTCTCAGAAGCTCAGGCACAGGCTATTGTTGATATGAGACTTCGTACTCTGACAGGTTTGGAGAGAGACAAGCTTGAACAGGAGCATGCTGAGCTCTTAAAGAGAATTGAGGAGTTGAAGGCTATCCTTGCAGACAAGAAGGTACTTCTTGGAGTAATAAAGACTGAAATCCTTGAAATCTCCGATAAGTACGGCGATGACAGAAAGTCTCAGATCGGTCATGACGATTCTGATATCGACATGGAAGATCTTATTCCTAACGTAAATACAGTTATTGCAATGACAGATCTCGGTTACATTAAGAGAATGTCCATTGATAACTTCAAGTCACAGAACCGTGGCGGTAAAGGAATTAAGGGAATCACCACAATTGACAATGACTTTGTGGAAGATATCCTTATGACCACAACCCACAACTACGTAATGTTCTTTACAAATACAGGAAGGGTATACAGGCTCAAAGCATACCAGATTCCCGAGGCATCAAGAACATCCCGTGGAATGGCTATAGTTAACCTTCTCCAGCTTGCACCCGGAGAGAAGATTTCAGCTATGATCCCTGTTACAGGCTTTGAGGATGAAGATAAGTCCCTGTTTATGGTAACCAAGAAGGGTACTGTTAAGAAGACTCCTATCACTGAGTTCTCAAATGTTAGAAAGACAGGACTTGCAGCCATCAACCTTCGTGATGATGATGAGCTCATCGAAGTTAAGACTGTAAAGAAAAAGTCAGAGATATTCCTGGTTACCAAGAACGGTATGTGCATTCACTTTGATGAATCCGACGTTCGTTCAACCGGAAGATCTTCTATCGGTGTAAGAGGAATGATGCTCGATGACACCGATGAGATCGTAGGAATGCAGATAGATACTCAGGGAGATTCACTGCTTATCGTATCTGAGAACGGCTACGGAAAGAGAACAACACTCTCAGAATTCCACTCACAGTTCAGAGGCGGAAAGGGAGTTAAGTGCTACAAGATCACCGAGAAGACCGGTAGCGTTGTAGGCGTAAAAGCTGTTAACGATGACAATGAGATCATGATGATCACAAATGCCGGAATCATTATTCAGCTTAGAATGAATGACATTTCCGTACACGGAAGAGTAACCTCAGGTGTTAAGATGATCAATCTTGATAAGGGCGTAACCGTTGCCAAGATTGCCAAGGTAAGAGAAAAGATATCTGACGGTGAAAAAGAGATCGACAATATCGACGATATTGAAGAATCCAGTGAAGAATAAATGAGGGGCTTATGAACATCGGACTGCTTATATCTGAGATTGAGGATAAAGAAGTTAAAAAGATCATTATAGGTGCAAACCAGGCGGCGAAGGACAAGGGAGTATCCCTTGTCGTCATCCCCGGTAAGTATCTTATTTCAGATGCCGGTGATATTAATGCAGGCTTTGAGTACCAGTATTCTGCTCTTTTTGACTATGCTGTTACCTCAGATTTTGATGCTCTTATCATTGATATCGAGCGAATCGGATCTAAGACAACTATCCTCAAGAAGGAGGCTTTCCTCAAAAAGTTTGAAGGCATTCCTGTGCTTACCCTTACTGAAACAGATGGCTATAAGAGTGTTAATCCTGTTAACACTGTTAAGAATCAGTTTGAGCAGCTGGGATATGAAGCAGTGAGCGATGCGGTATTTTATGCCAAGAATCAGGTACTGCCTCCGCTTGAACCTGCTCAGGATTTTACTTTTGTTAATGGTTCTGAAGCGGATGCACTAAGAGCAGTACTTGGAGTCAGTGATATTTTCCTTCACAAGAAATATGCAGATGACAAATTGTCGGAAGCATTTTCACAGATGGCTGCGAATGCCGGAATTTCCACCTGCGGAATTCTTCTCTATGAGAAAAATGCCAGAAATACCATAAAGTATCCATGGACAAGACCTGAAGAGATCAGCGTAAACAGCGCTATTATCGATGGCAATGATATTTCCTTTAAGGATAAGGGAATGACTCTTTCGACCGATAAGGTAATATCTACTTTTGCCAAGAACCCCGGAAGGTCCTATATTCTCGGAGATATTTATGCCGGAGAATATCAGCTTGGAATCATGATCTCTGAGCTTACAGAAGGCGTACTTATCGATTATTGCTTTGATAATATAATGGCTCTTGTTACCGGAGCATGCAGACTTTCATCTCTTGAAAAAGAGCTTCAGAAGACCACAGAAGAACTCTATGAAGTTCAGGAAGAGCTTGCAAGAGATGACTCAGTTCTCGATCACATCGGAGAGAATGACTATCTTACAGGAGGCCTTAACAGAAGAGGGTTCTTTGCAAGAGCTTACGACCTTTTGAAGGAGAAGTTTGTTCCGGGAAAGAGTGCACTGGTTGCCTATATCCACATGGAGTCACTTAAGAATATCAACAGCCTTTACGGTCATGAAGAGGGTGACAGAGCAGTTAAGAGAGTAGCCCAGATCCTTGAAGAAGTCTTCAGTGACGGAGTTTATGGCCGAATAAGAGGCGATGAATTCGCTGTTATCGTGGTAGCAGATGAAGAAGGCAAGGCAGAATCTTTAAGAGAAGAGATGTCTGAGCAGAATGCCAAGCTTTTATCTGAGCGAAGCAGATATTTAAATCATCTTCAGTATTCAATCTGCGAATTCAGTCATGAGGAGAACCTCTCCTTACGAGAGATGTTAAAAGAAACTGACGAAAACCTTCAGAGAATAAAAGGAAACTTATAAATTTATGAGCAAAAAGCTTGTATCATGGAATGTAAACGGCCTCAGAGCATGCGTTTCAAAGGGATGCTTTCAGGAGTTTATGGATAAGGAAAACCCTGATGTGATCTGCCTTCAGGAGACCAAGCTTCAGGAGGGACAGATTGAAGTTGATCTGCCCGGGTATGAGGAGTACTGGAACTATGCAGAGAAAAAGGGCTATTCCGGAACAGCTATCTTTACAAAAGAAAAGCCCATATCAGTCAGTTACGGACTGGGTATCGAGGAGCACGACCACGAGGGAAGAGTCATAACAGCAGAATATCCCGACTACTATCTTGTTACGGTTTATGTTCCCAATGCCAAGGAAGACTTATCAAGACTTGAGTACCGCCAGCGCTGGGAAGACGATTTCCTGAAGTTTATAAAGGGCCTTGAAGAGAAAAAGCCTGTTATCTACTGCGGCGATCTAAATGTAGCTCACAAGGAAATAGACCTTAAGAATCCAAAGCCCAACAGAGGACATGCGGGATTTACCGACGAGGAGAGGGAGAAGTTCGACAATGTGGTATCTTCCGGACTTGTAGATACCTTCAGACATTTCTATCCTGACCTTGAAGGTGCTTATTCCTGGTGGTCATACAGATTCCAGGCAAGAGCCAAGAACGCCGGATGGCGTATAGATTACTTTGTGGTATCGGAGTCTCTTTTACCGAAACTTGAGGATGCCAAGATTTATTCTGATGCCCTTGGTTCTGATCACTGTCCTGTAGGACTTATACTGAAATAAAAAAATCCTTCCCATTCTTCTTCGGATGGGAAGGTTTCTTTTTAAGGTCATAATGATTAGCTAAAGAGTTTACCGATAAAGGTATCAACCTTGTTCCAATAGTTTACAGGGTCTTTTACAACTCCTAAGATATGGCTTGCGCCAAGGATCATACAGTACTGCTTGGGACATTTAGCTGCTTCATACAGTCTTGAGCACATGTGTGGATCAACGAAAGTATCGTCATCTCCGTGGATGAACAATGTAGGTGTCGTCGATCTTGCAACAGCATCTATTGGTCTTACGTCATTGATGTCATATCCGGCTCTTAACAATATGCTGAGCCTTAAGATGATAATGGCAAGTGGCGTCGGAACAAAAGAACCTTTGAATTTCTTATAGGCTGAAGCAAACTGTTCGGGAAGTGTTGTAAATGAGCTGTCTGCAATTGCTCCCTTAACATTTTCCGGAAGAGTTTCGCCTGTAGTCATTAGTGTTGTGGCAGCGCCCATGCTCATTCCGTGAAGGATTATCTTTGCATCCGGATCTCTTTTAACGATCCAGTCTATCCACTGGAGAGTATCAAGTCTGTCATCAAGGCCGTATCCGATGTAATTTCCCTCACTTTTTCCAAAGCCTCTAAGGTCGATCATCAGGCAGTTATAGCCCTTTTCAAGATAGTGTTCTGCGTAGATGCCGTTACATTCGTGATTATCCCAGATACCGTGGATAAGTAAACAATAATTGTGGGTATCTTCCGCAGCCGGAATGAAGCTGGCGTGAAGACGGAGATTATCGAGACTTTCAATAAATTCGTCTCTCCTGCGCGGATGATTTCTCACAAAGGACCTTCCCTTAGTGATAGCCGGGTCAAGATCCTCACTGTCATCTGTGTGCTGACGGGGAACGGTTGACGTCTTATATGCATAATCGGAGAAGGCAAAGGCTCCTCCAAGCAAAGCCGTAAGGGCTGAAAGCTTAAGCAGTGTATTTTTCTTACTCATGTAAAATCTCCATTTTTCCTAAAAAAGATATATCTATATTAACATTTTTTTCAGAAAGATGGCGAAGTGTGTTATACTCTTTTCGAGTTTACACGTGGAGAAAACGAATGGGTTTTAATTCCTTTACATTTATACTGGCCTTTTTGCCGATATTGCTAATAGGCTGGCATCTTTTAAACAGGGCAGAGCTTTTCAGGATAGCTGATGTATTTCTGATTGGCCTGTCTTTATACTTCTACTATTCCTTCGGGGTATCATTTCTTGTGATACTCCTTGTCAGTATTGCCGTAAACTTCTGTTTAAGCGCTGTCATGGAGAAGGCACCTTCTTCCAAAAAGCTTCTGAAAGTCATCGGCGTGTTATTTAATCTTTCCCTGCTTTTTTACTTCAAATATCTGGGATTTTTTGTGGATAACTTAAATGCTCTTGTGGGTTCACATCTTTCTGCAAGAGAGATACTAATGCCAATAGGAATCAGCTTTTTTACCTTCGGACAGATATCGTTTATCGTGGATAGAGCAAACGGCGAAGCTCCGCACTATTCCTTCATCGATTATGCGCTCTATACCGTGTATTTCCCTAAGCTCATTCAGGGACCAATTGCGTTCCACAAGGAGATGATAGATCAGTTCAGGGAAAAGAGCCTTAGGCGCTTTGATACTGGCACCTTCGCCAAAGGACTAATGTCTTTTATCATAGGTCTTGGAAAAAAGGTCATCCTGGCAGATACTCTTGCTAAATCCGTGGACTATGGCTTCCACTACACATATTACATGGATACGCTTACCGTGATTGCTGTAATGCTCGCCTATGCTTTCCAGATATATCTGGATTTCTCGGGCTACTGCGATATGGCAAACGGCGTCAGCATGATGCTTGGCTTTAAGCTGCCTGTAAACTTTAACTCACCCTACAAGGCATCAAGTGCAAAAGAGCTGTGGCAGAGATGGCACATGACTCTGTCCAGATTCTTTATCAAGTATGTCTATATTCCTCTCGGAGGAAGCAGAAAGGGCAAGCTCAGAACCGTAATCAATGTTCTTATAGTCTTTGTGTTGAGCGGACTCTGGCACGGCGCCGGATGGACCTATATCTGCTGGGGCCTTATGCAGGGGCTTTTGGTAGTGTGGGACGATCTTGGAATTGTAGGTGTTAAGCCTCCAAAGAGTGAGGAAAATAGCGCTAAGCCAAGAAGATATCTCCTTAGGGAAAAGCCTTTATTCATGGTGCCAAGGGCAGTGGGAAATGCTCTGACATTCTTTATGTTTGTGGTATCTCTTGTCTTCTTCAGGTCACAGGATATGACTTATGCAATTCAGATGTTCAAGCAGTTCTTTGTCTGGACTTACCCGGGATTCCTCTACAGGACAGCATCTCAGCTGGTCATTGCTGAGAACTATATCCCGAGACAGCTCTTTTCCCAGCTTGGTATAGCAGGGGGAGAGACGATAGTATATATGGCGACACTTATCATATTACTGATAGTCAGCGCCTTTATCATGACAAGGAAGAACACGCAGGAACTTGTTGAGGAGACGTATTTTAGCTTTAAGACCGTACTTGGGCTGACAATTGTTTTCGTATGGTCCTTCATATCTCTTTCCAATGTCAGCACATTTATTTACTTCCAGTACTAATTGAAACGGTAACAATACATGTCAGATAAACAAAACTCAAAAAACTTCATAAAGAGGCTGGCTATAGCAGTTCTGGTACTTCTTGTTTTTATCGGAGCAGTGGTCTATGCCTTTGACCCCTTCTACCACTACCATAAGCCATGGTTTGGGATGAAGGCGGTTTTAAATGACAAGGAATATCAGTGTGTCGGAACTCTTAGGAACTTTGATTACGACGCTCTTCTTGTTGGGTCTTCAGTTATGGAGAACAACGATAACTCCTGGTATAACGATGCTTATGGTGTCAATGCCATAAAGGCCATAAGGTCTTACGGAGCCACAGCGGATCTGTGCTATCTTCTGGATGTGGCCTACGAAGAGCACGATCTTAAATATGTCTTTTACAATATTGATCCATCCTCGCTCTACGGAGAAGCTGAGACTACCTACGAATCCACAGGCTGTCCAATGTATCTCTATGACCGCAATCCGTTTAATGATATTCAGTACCTCTACAACAAGGATGTGCTATTTGAGAAGATTCCCTATGCAGTGGCCAATTCCTTCATGGGAGATTATGATGAAAATCTCTCCTACAACTGGGCCAAGTGGAAGAGCTTTGGGCCGGACATGGCTCTGGGCCTGTACTTCAGGCCTACCGAGGTAAAAGAGATGCTGCCTGAGGATGCGTATCTGGATAAGGTAAATGCAAACATTGAACTTTTGACAGAGCAGGTTAAGTCCCATCCTGATACGGAATTCATTTTCTTTTATCCGCCCTATTCAATGCTCTGGTGGGATATGAGCTTTCGGGAGGGTGAGAAGGATGCAATTATCCGATGCGAAAAAGAGATGACGAAGGCTCTTTTGTCCTATGACAACGTCAGGATTTTCTGCTTCCAGGGCGAGAGGGAAGTTGCAACAAACCTTGATAATTACATGGATACCATTCATTTCTCTCCGGAGATCAACAGGCTGATGCTTGATCACATCATTGCCGGGGAGTATGAGATGACTCTGGATAACTACGAAGAAATGCTGGATGAAGTGAGTGCCTTTGCTGATGATGTGGTGAATGATTATATCCTTCCATACGAGAAGGATGGCCTTCTTAAGTACGCATCAGAGGAAGAATGACTTTTTACATGTTCTAAAAAATGATATACTTATACAGCAAGTAAGCTTGGAAGAAGGATAAGAAATTGAGTGAGAGAGCAACTAAGAAAATTGTACTTACAGGTGGCGGAAGCGCAGGACATGTAACACCTAACATCGCCCTGATACCGGCCCTGAAGAAGGCAGGATTTGAAATATATTATATCGGTTCCTACGAAGGCATCGAGAAGAAGCTTATTGAGGACTACAACATTCCGTATTTTGGGATCTCAACAGGTAAGCTCAGAAGATACTTTGATCCCAAGAACTTCTCAGATCCCTTCAGAGTTTTAAAGGGAATGTCCGAAGCAAGAACTCTTCTTAAGAAGATCCAGCCTGACATTGTCTTTTCAAAGGGCGGATATGTCAGCGTGCCCGTAGTAAGGGCTGCAGGCCTTCTTAAGATTCCATATATTGTCCACGAGTCAGACATGACTCCCGGACTTGCTAACAGACTCAGTATGTCGGGAGCAAGCAAGATCTGCTGTAATTTCCCTGAGACAATGAGACTTCTTCCCGCTGATAAGGCGGTTCTTACAGGAACACCTATAAGAGAAGAGCTCGGCATGGGATCAAAGCAGGCAGGAAAAGAGCTGTGTGGCTTTACAGATGACAAGCCGGTTCTGATGGTTATCGGAGGATCTCTCGGTGCACAGTCTGTCAACGAGACAGTAAGATATGCACTTCCAAGGCTCCTTCCCAATTTCAACGTAGTGCATCTTTGCGGAAAAGAGAAGATGGACAACCTCAAGCTCACAGTACCGGGATACAAACAGTTTGAGTACGTTAAGAATGAGCTTAAAGATATCTTTGCAATGGCTGATATCGTTGTTTCAAGAGCAGGTGCTAACTCAATCTGCGAACTGCTGGCTCTGAAGAAGCCCAACATCCTGATTCCACTTTCAACCAAATCCAGCAGAGGCGATCAGATGCTCAACGCAAGGAGCTTTGAGCAGCAGGGATTCTCTATGGTCATCGACAATGATGATCTTGATGAGGACATTCTTGTTGAGACAATAGAAGAGCTCTACAACGACAGAGAGAAATATGTTGAGGCCATGAGCAAGAGTAATCTTCACAGCGCCACCAACACAATTGTTAAGATAATAAACGAAGAAATTCAGTAATAGAGGTAATATCATGATATACAAGACAAGAGGAACCTGCTCAACCCAGATAGATATTGAGGTTGACGGAGATATAATTAAGTCGGTCAAGTTTACAGGCGGTTGTAACGGAAACCTTCAGGGAGTATCGAGACTTGTTGAGGGCATGAAGGCAGAGGATGCTATTGCAAAGCTCCGCGGAATAAAGTGCGGCTTTAAGCCAACATCCTGTCCGGATCAGCTCTCCTACGCAATTGAGCAGGCAATGAATGCATGACAAAAGGTGGCTCACATGACAGAGCGCAAAGACTTAAACGGATTAACTGAAAAAGAGTTTTTGGAAAAGTACACAGATACAGTGTATGACAAGCCTTCAGTTACGACGGATATTCTCGTCCTTGGTGTGGACGAGTCTTTCGCCCATTTGAAGGCTCTTTTGATAAAAAGAGATGAACACCCATACCTTGGCTTCTATGCTCTGCCCGGAGGATTTATCAAAAAGGACGAGACAGCTTATCAGGCTGCAGCCAGAAAGCTCAGTGAAGAAGCCGGTATCAAGGATGTGTATCTTGACCAGATTTATACCTTCACAAGGCCCGGGCGTGACCCGAGAACCTGGGTTATGAGTATCGCATACCTTGCCCTTGTCGGCGATGTGTCAGAGATAAAGACCACAGGAGAGTGGTTTGATCTTGAGTTTGAGGATGATAAGATACGCCTTTATAACAATGAGTCTGGAGCGGAGATTGTTTATCCCGTCAGCGTAAAGAGATTTAAGAATGGCCGGATTGAGTACGAAAACAGAGTGGCTCTTGATAAGGGCAAAAGTGAGAAGCTTGCCTTTGATCACGTGGAGATCATTATTGAATCCATAATGAAGCTCAGGACTTTCTTTGAAAACTCGGACCTTGCCTTTAACATGGCCGGGGAAACCTTTACTCTTCCCGATCTTCAGGCTCTGTACGAGCTGGTCCTTGGCAAGAAGCTCTATAAGACCAATTTCAGAGCACTGGTAGCGCCCAAGATTGAAGCCACAGGGGAAAAGATAAAGTCTAAGACCAGTAATAAAATGTCTGCAGAGTACAGATATATTGGATAAGAATAGCGAATGAAAACCTTGAAAAAGAGATTTTTCGAGGTTTTTTTATTTTGCCTGTTGACAAAGTAGTAAATAGCTACTAATATGTAATCAAGAAATAAATAGTAGCAAATCGCTACTAATAAAACCTATAAATAAGGAGGGGCAGGATATGAAATTTAAAAAGTTTAGTCCAAATGATTATGTAATGGTGGTTAAGAACGGAAAGATAGTGAAACAGGGACTTGGTCTTTCACTTCTTTACAACGAGCTGACAACGAATATTATGGTAGCGCCTTCTACCGCCTTTGACGGAGCGTTTGCATTTGATGACCTTGTTACCAGCGATTATCAGAGGGTTTGTGTACAGGGTGTTACGACATACATGCTCACTGATTACGAGAAGGCAACACAGATGCTGGACTTCTCTTACAACAAGGGAGCTGCGGTATATGAGAAGATAGCTGTTACAATGGCACTTCTCGAAAAGAGGATCAACAACATCATCAAGGCGATAATCATCAGAGAAGTCAGCAGGAAAGATGTAAGGACTGTGATAAGATGCGCCGATGAGATGGCCAAGGTGATCGTCGATAAGCTGGAAGCTGATGAATCTATTACAAAGCTCGGCGTCAGCATCGTGGGAGTCAATATCCTGGGTATCAATCCGAACGCTGAGACAAGAAAAGCTCTTGAAGCAGCAGCCAGAGAGGAAATCCTTAAGGAGCAGGATGATGCGATATACATGAGAAGAAATGCAGCCATTGAGCAGGAGAGGATCATCAAGGAAAATGAGATCAACACCGAGATCAAGGTGGCTGAGAAGGAACGTGAGAAGCAAGAGAAAGAGCAGGATATGAAGAAATACGTCCAGCAGTGTGAACTGGATATGAAGAAGGAAGAGCAGGAGAGAGAGCAGGCAATGAAACTCAAGGCCCTTCAGGCAGAGCTTACCATGAACAATGAGAAGCAGGAAAAAGAGCAGGCTATGAGGCTCAGAGCCCTGAAGGCCAATCTTGCACTTGATACAGAGAAACAGGAAAAAGAACTGGAACTTAGAGAAAAAGCAGCAACAAAGAAAATGGAGATCGACAATGAAGAGATGCTTGGAAAAATCGAACTGGAGAAGAAAAACAAAGAGTATACAGCTCTGGAAGCCGAGAATGCTAAGATCAAGGCGGACCAGGAAGCCTATGCAGTTGAAGGCATTGTGAGAGCATACAACAACCTAAACGTAGCACTGGTTGAAGCATGTGCAATGGCTCAGATGGATCCCGGAACCCTCATGGCAAGGGCATTCATGAACATCGGAGAAAACGCTGATAAGATCGGTACCTTCAATATGACACCTGATCTTCTTCAGACAATAGCAAATGGAATCGGAGAAAACCTGGTTAAAAAACAGGCATAAGTTTTAGGAGGCGGACATGGCTGACAGAGGAATGAACAAGGTAGTTCTCATTAAGAGACGCACCAGATATGAAGAACTTAAGAGGCGCTACAACACAGTAGAGCAGGCAAGATTTTACATAGAGCATCTGGGTGCCGATTTTACTGACTACGAGAGAGAGGACAAGATTTACAATGCAGTCCTCGAGCAGGTAAGAAGCTATGTCCGCCCGGTAGCAAGACTCCAGGAGATCGACAGGGAGTATATTCCCAACATGATCTTCGGAGAGAAGGATATCGTTATCGCCGTAGGCCAGGACGGTCTTGTGGCAAATGTCATGAAGTACCTGGATGGCCAGCCCCTCATAGGAGTAAACCCCGATCCCGAAAGATGGGACGGGGTGCTGCTCCCCTTTGAAGCAGGGGATATGGAGAGAATCCTTCCCCAAGTAATAGATGAGAAATTCAGTGCAAAAGATGTTACAATGGGTAAGGTCACATCAAAGGACGGACAGGTTCTTTACGCAGTAAATGATTTCTTTGTAGGCGTAGAGAATCATACGTCTGCCAAGTATCACATAAATTACAGGAATCGTATTGAAAATCAGTCATCTTCGGGTATCATTATTTCAACAGGCTTTGGAATGACCGGCTGGCATAAATCTGTAATGGCTGAGTTTAAGGGAATGGCAATGGCCTTTGGCCTGGGAGCGATCAGGGAACCGGAATATGACTGGAGCAGCAGAAATCTTACTTTCCAGGTCAGAGAGCCTTATCCAAGCCGTTTCACACAGGCGGACATTGTTTACGGACAGATCAAAGAGAAGGAGAACCTGATACTCACTTCGGACATGAGTGAAAAGGGAGTTGTCTTTTCCGACGGAATTCTTGATGACGCCATCGAATTCAACGCCGGTATGCAGATAACAGTAGGCGTTGCAGAGCGCAGAGGAAGGCTGGTTACAGCATGAGTATGGAAAATTTGGTTAAGTCACTGGGCTTGTTGAAATCAAGAGAACAGGACTATGTAGAAATAAAAAACAGATTCTATGCAAATTATAAAGGAAATTGCATTGTTATCGGATATAGATGTGCAAAGCATAATTTCCGTGATGAGATTATTGTTTGCTCTGAAATATGCTATGCATACAGGTTTGACCCTGAAGAGGAAGCTTTTGATGTATTGGATACAGCTATAAAACAGGCTTCGATTAAGCCAAGCTTTTACCATGATTACAACGGGAATGATGAATTATTGCGTTCTCCACAGAAATATGGATATGCTGAGATACACGATATCAGGAACCTTGATAAAAGCTCTTTCGAAGAGAGTATTGAACGTGAGAAAAAGAAATTTAAAGACCTGAATAAGCGGTCTTTGGCAATGGTACTGTCGGAGTTAAAAAGTGATATCCCGCTTGACATATATGAGTATAAAAATTATGAAAAAAGAGAAAGGATCCTAAAACTTATGTCAGAATGGGAATGTCTTCTGTTGTTTGAAGATCAGGAGGTCAGAGAGTTGTATATTCAGAAGAAGAGGTTTTTGGAACTTTGCTGGTCAAATTATATGTCAATTCATCGATGAACGAGGAAACAAAAAAGGAGGGTTATCTTATGTTAGAGGTTGGAACCAAAGCACCGGAGTTTGAGCTTCCGGATCAGAATGGAGAAATGCATTCACTTAAAGATTACAGAGGTAAGAAGGTAATACTTTATTTTTATCCTAAGGATAATACCGCAGGATGCACCAAGCAGGCCTGTGGTTTTTCTGAGAGATATCCTCAGTTTACGGAAAAGGGCGCTGTTGTACTGGGAGTAAGTAAAGATACTGTAGCGTCTCATAAGAAATTTGAGGAAAAATATGGCCTTGCTTTTACGCTTCTTGCTGACCCGGAGCGTAAGGTAATTGAGGCTTATGATGTCTGGAAAGAGAAGAAAAACTATGGAAAAGTATCCATGGGCGTAGTAAGAACAACATACCTGATCGATGAAGAAGGCATCATCATAAGGGCTAATGATAAAGTTAAGGCAGCTGATGATCCGGAAAAGATGCTGGGAGAACTTTCATGAGGATAATCCTTTCCCCTGCCAAGAAAATGAATGTTGATACGGATAAGCTTGAATGTCAGGGACTTCCTGTGTTTATGGAGCAGACACAGGAAATTCTTGATTGGCTACGGGTGCAAACTCATGAAGATCTGCAGAAACTGTGGGGCTGTAATGACAAGATAGCCGAGCAGAATTTTAGGCGTATCAAGGAAATGGATCTTAGCAAAAGGCTGACGCCTGCTATACTGGCGTATGAAGGAATCGCATTTCAATACATGGCACCTGCAGTTTTTGAGGATAGCTCTTTTGACTATGTTCAGGAGCATCTGCGGATACTGTCAGGTTTTTATGGTGTACTAAGGCCTATGGACGGTGTAACACCGTACAGGCTTGAGATGCAGGCGAAAGCGGAGATTGGCGGACATAAAGATTTATATGAGCTGTGGGGTTCTCGTTTGTACGAAGAAGTGAGGGATGAGTCCGGGGTTATAGTTAACCTTGCCTCAAAGGAGTACTCAAAGTGTATTGAGAAGTACTTGTGCGCGGAAGACCATTATGTGACAGTTACATTCGGAGAAATGGCGAAAGGGAAATTCGTAACTAAGGGTACCTATGCCAAGATGGCCAGAGGCGAGATGGTTAGGTTCATGGCTGAGCGCGGAATAGAGGATCCGAAAGATATCAGGTCTTTTGACAGACTTGGATATGTATATAGAGATGATCTTTCAAGCGATACAGAGATTGTGTTTGAAAGAAAAATGAGCCACTGACTCCGTCCCTAGGGCTCAAAAAACACTTGCGTTTTGATGAATGTGTGATACAATTGCATTGTACACAATGTAAAATTAAATGGAGGTCTACGCATGAGTTTTCTTGAGGAAGTAAAGACAAGGCGCAGTGTCAGAGCATTTGACGGCAATTATCCGTCTGATGATGTTATTAATGAGTTAAAAGAGTATGCTGAGAACATCACAAATCCTTACGGAGTAAATGTAAGATTTGTTTTCCTTGATGCGAAGGAGAATAACCTTTCAAGCCCGGTGCTCAGCGGCGAGAAGTTATATGTATCAGCTGTAGTTAAGAAAGAAGAGCACATGGAGGAGGCTTACGGATACGCTTTCCAGAAGCTTCTTATGAAGGCACATCAGCTGGGACTTGGTACAGTATGGATTGGCGGAACAATGCCAAGAGATAAGTTTGAGACAGCTTCAGGCCTTAAGGACGGAGAATACATGCCATGTATGAGTCCTCTTGGAGTTACAGCGGCTAAGATGTCTGTTAAGGAAGTCCTTATGAGAAAGGGCGTCAAGGCTGATACCAGAAAGTCTTTCGAAGAGCTCTTTTACAACGGAAGCTTTGCAACACCTATAACAGAGGGTGCTTCTATGGGAATGGGACTTCATGACGCTCTTGAAGTAGTTCGTCTTGCACCTTCAGCTGTAAACAAGCAGCCCTGGAGAATTGTGATAGAGGATAATAAGGCACACTTCTTCGAGGCTCATGACAAGGGATACATTACTCCTGACTATGACCTTCAGAAAATAGATATAGGAATTGCCCTTTATAACTTTGAGACTCAGCTTCTTTCAGAGGGAAGAAAGCCCGTGCTTTCATGCGATAAGCCGGATGTTACTGCTCCTGAGGGAATGGACTTTGTAGCAACCTATAGCTTCTGATTCATGAGGATCTTGTAATGGTTTTATTTAATATTTTTGTGATTTTGACAGGACTGCTTTATATAGCAGTCCTTGAACTTTCTAAGAACATGATCATCGGTTGGGTAGTGGGAATTCTCGCAACCATAGCCATGCTTTGCTACCGGATTGTCTTTTACAAAAAGATCGGAAGTAAAAAGAACTCGCTTCTTGCCTTTCTGATATTTGTAATAGTCCTTTTGCTTAATCTGTTTCTGACTAAGCCCCCTGTTAAAAGAGTTCCTGCTGTAGATAACAGAAATCCCGATGTTACGGAAGTCGTTGAGATAGAGCAGGGACAGCTCACAGGTGTCTATAACAAGGACCACTCAGCAAGAGTTTATGCCGGAATCCCTTATGCCAAGCCCCCTGTAGGAGAGCTCAGATTTAAAGAGCCCCAGAAGGCTGACGGCTGGGATGGTGTAAGAGCATTCGACCACTTCGGACCAAGAGCTATGCAGACTCAAGGCTCGGTCTTTTACGATTCTCTTTCACACATCCTTGGCTGGCATGATTACCAGGTGAAGTTCGGGGATGAGTACACAGAGGAAGTTAGTGAAGACTGCCTTTACTTAAATGTCTTTACACCGGGAGACGACAGAGCTGAACTCCTTCCTGTCATCTTCTATGTCCACGGAGGATCCCTTACCACAGGTCATTCCTCGTATTCCGAATACAGGGGCGAGAACCTGGCAGCCAAGGGAGTTGTATTTGTTGACTTTGCTTACAGACTTGGCGTGTTCGGTTATTATGCAGCCGATGACTTAAAGGCAGAGTCCCCCAATGGAACTACCGGTAACTACGGACTTCTTGATCAGATAGCAGCTCTTCAGTGGGTTTATGACAATATCGAAGCTTTCGGCGGTGATAAGACGAAGATCACCATCGCCGGAGAATCAGCCGGTGCATCTTCAGTAAACGCACTGTGCGTATCGCCACTTACCGAAGGGCTCTTCAGGTATGCGATAGCCGAGTCCAGTGGTATTGTGGCAAAAGAGCCTTTCCACACCTTCAGATATTACGAGGATGCTGTTGCAACAGGCGACGAGGTCAGAGAAGAGTTTGGTGTATCATCATCAGCTGAACTGAGAAACATCCCAGCTTCCGAGCTGGTTAAAACCCATACTCAGAATTCATCAATGACTGTTGATGGATATGCAATAACAGAACAGCCCTACCTCACCTATGAGAGAGGCGCGAACCACGAGCAGGCTCTGCTTAACGGTTTTAATGCAAAAGAGGCTGATGCCTTCCTGCTGGGAACTGAGGCAACCAGAGAGAACTATGAGGACCTAATTGAAGAAGATATGCCGGACTACGGCGATGAAATGGCGGAGGTTGTACCCTGGGATCTTCCTCCAAGGGACCAGTCATTTATTGTTGATGCGAAGGGCGAAGCCAAGGGTGCTCTGAATACGGCGTACAGCGCCATGTGGTTTAGCTATTCCCACTATGTGTGGAACAATTACATGGTCTCTCAGAACAGACCGGCTTATGAATATTACTTCACCAAGACTAACAATATCCTCTCTAATTACCACGCCGGTGAGCTTCCCTATGCCTATGGCAATCTCTGGAGACATCCGGGACTCTACAAGGATGAAGACTATAAGCTGTCCGAGATCATGCAGAGCTACTGGGTGAACTTTGCTTACAACGGCGATCCCAACGGATATCTCTTAGGCCCTGATGGTTCTTCATCAGGCGAGATCCTTCCGGTTTGGGAGAAGAGAGAAACCGGCCAGGATCAGCTCCTTGAGCTTGGCGCACAGATAAAGATGACAGATGATCCAAACCTTGCAATCTATAAAGTCATCGATGAGTTTATGGAAACAAGAGAATCCAATTAAAATTATTTAGAAGGAATCAATGAATGCTGCCCTGGGGCAGAAGTTGATTCCTTCTTTTTTTGTGCTATGATATGAACTGAAAAATTTTTAAGGAGCATATAATGAGCAGTAATTTTAATAAATACTTTGAGAATGGCGGAAGCCTTAAGCAGGGAGTTTTGGAGGAGCACGTATGGCTTCGCTTTCTCACCTGCACAGACAATGTCTATGTAAATGCAGAGAGACTTGAGAGTATGGGAAGTCTTTCCGGAAGAGAGACGCTCATGTATGTCATCAGAACCCTTGATATTCTTGACGAAGTTGCAGGGAGAGATAAGCTTGGCAGCAGGGTAAAAGAAATTGTTGGAACAACCCTGAAATGGTCGGAAGTAGCCAAGGGAGGTCTTTCCAAGGAGAGGGAAACCTGGATAGAAAAGGGTTATCCACTGGATATCCACAATATTGCCTCAGCTGAAATTTACAAAGACGTTACCGGAGATGCAGGAACAATCTATACTCTCATAAAGACTCACGGAATAGTTGGTCAGTGTATCAGAGGAGAGATCTCCGTATCAGCCAATGCGCCTCTTATTGATATTAAAGATGATGAGAAGAAAGCTATCCTCATGTCTCTTAATGAATGTATTATCAGGGCAGCCAGTGAAAATATCTGGAACAACATTAAGAAAAGCGTTGAGTCCTTAATTGACAGGATCATCGCAGGAGACTTATCTGAGTTTACTGCCCAGTACAGACTCCAGAAGCTCTGTCCCAGAGAAATAGAATTCTTCGAAAATGATGTGAAGTTCTTTGAGGAAAACATCTTCCCGAAATTCGAGCTGTGGTATTTTGAATCAGCGCTCTCTGATTTCAACATGGGTCAGATAAGAACAATTCTTTCAAACACTTTAGATGCTATAAACAGATCAGGAAAAGAAGTAAGACACCTTAACTTCAAGCCTCTCTCAGATAGTCTCTACTACGACTACGAGGGCAAAAAGCATGTAAACATCTACAAGAAGAGGATCATAGAAAAATACATTCTCGACTCTTCGGTCCAGAACGTGGACATAGATGTGAAGATAGAAAACGGATCTGCCTTCGTGGACTTTAAGTTCTCTCCTGTCTGTGAGAAGCTCATAGACTTCTGCGTGGAAGCTGAAAGGAGCGGACTTCTCACCTTTGAGAAGAGCATAATCGTTCTCTATGACATGTTCGGCTTCAGGCGTGATGCCTTTGACAGACTTAACAATGAGGATAAATATCTTAAGACCATGAATGATGTAACTTCCAGCACCAAGGACAGCATCATCGACTACGTGGTCGGAGAGAGCGTTGTGGATGTTGGATCCGGTGGAGGAATCCTTCTTGATAAGCTGGAAAAGAGCTATCCTGACAAGAAGGTAATCGGAACAGACATATCATCTAATGTCATTGAGACCCTTAACCAGAAGAAAAACCGTGACGGCCACAAATGGGAAGTTCAGGTCCACAACTTTGTCGATGAGACCATGGACCCCAAGGTTGGCAGCATTATCTTTTCCTCAATACTGCATGAAATCTATTCCTACACTGAGACGGATGGCGGAAGGTTTGAGATCGACAGTGTCAAAAAAGCTCTGAGAAATGCCTATGACAGCTTAAATAAGGGTGGAAGGATAATAATAAGAGACGGTGTTAAGACAAAAGGCTCATACCCCCTTAGCATCAGGTTTAAGACCGCAGCCGGCCTTGATTTCTTTAAAAATTATATGAATGATTTCAAGGGGCTAAAAGACATTCCGGAAGAGAAAAAGGTTTCCTCTATTGATGAGAAAACTCTTACTGTAACCGGAGATGTGAACTTTATCAGAGAGTTCCTCTACACCTATACCTGGGGTGCTGAGAGCTATGCCCATGAGGTACAGGAACAGTTCGGATACTTTACATTAAGCGAGTATAAAGAGTTCTTTAACGAACTGGGGGCTAAGATCATATTTGCAGAAGAGCTCCTTGAGCCGGGATATCCCGACAATCTCGGAAAACTTGTAGAACTCCTTGATGAAAAGGGTAATCCGGCAGAATATCCGGACTCCAACTGCATAATCATCGCTGAGAAATAAATTACTTAAATTCATCTGAATAGTAGGGAACTACAAGACTCTCGCCGGCATTGATATGGCCGTCTTCACCCAGACTGTTAATTGCGCAGACTTCTCTTATGTAGGAGTCTGCGTCTTGATATTCTGAGGAGATGTAATCCCCTGCAATGCTTCCAAGGGAGTCACCACTGTGAACGGTTATAGTTGTGTAGTATTTAAATCTTCCGTTCTCGGAATGAGCTGACAGCACCAGCTTGGAACACAGAAATGCAAAACTAAAAACTACAAGTGCTATCACAAGACCGAGGATGATCCTCTGGCGTCTTACTATGCGAAGACGTCTCTTCCTGTTCTCTTCAATTCTTATCTCTCTGTAAGCTGAATATGCTGCATCCATAAAAAACACCTCCTTTGCGATGATTAGATTGTCGCAAAAGAGGTGTCCCATATACCGTACTTATTCCCAGAATAGTTCATCCAAAGTCTTGTCCAAAGCCTTGCATATTGCGATGCAGAGGTTGATGGTCGGGTTGTAGTCACCCTTTTCAATGGCGCTTATGGTCTGCCTTGATACTCCGCAGAGGCTGGCGAGCTGATCCTGGGAGAGATCCTTGCCGGCTCTTGCGGCTTTTAGTCTTAGATTCTTCATAGATCAGTCCTCCTCATTTTCTTTTGCATCGAAGGCTTTCTTAACAAGGGCACAAATGCCGATCACTGCCATCCAAATAAGAACGATCACATTCAGAAGCGGAAGTGAATTAAAGCCTTCTTTTGCAAGTGTTCCGTTTGCGATTGAAGCAATAACAGGGATGAGGTTTAAAGCTATTGCTATAACTATGATTGCAGTATAGCGCTTGCGGTTGTTGTTAAGTCCCCAGTAGGTTCCGTTCCAGATGCTGTGTACACACAGAACTGCAAAAGAGATGAGTAATACAATAAAATGTACCAGATATCTCTCAATTCCAAAGGAGATGTCACCTACCTCGAGGATTGCAAGAGCTGCTTCCAGGCAAGCCAGAGTGTAAAAGCTGTATTTGTATCCCTGACCCTTAATAGATTCCTGTCTCTCGTCGTACTGTGTCTTAAACCTGTGATCTTTGTTTGCAAACTTAAGAAGTATTACTGCAATAACAAGACCAATCATTAAACCAAATACCATTCCATATGATGCAACTGCGTTCATTATATTTCTCCTCCTAATAATGAAACAATGTTTATATGTTAACTACTTATCTGTCAGCTGATAATCATATATTAAAACCACAATAGAATAATGTCAAGTATATTTTACAAATATCTTTTCTGAATATCAAAATTCATATAAATATCAGGAAAAATTTGGCACAAAAAAAGAGGACTGCCACGGAAAATGGCAATCCTCAAAATCTGCTTTATGCATAAAAATGAATAATTATCCAAAGTATCTCTTAAGGAGACCTGCGAAAGCTTTACCATGTCTTGCTTCGTCTCTTGCCATCTCATGAACTGTGTCATGAATCGCATCAAGATCAAGAGCTTTAGCTCTCTTTGCAAGGTCTGTCTTTCCTGCTGTAGCGCCGTTCTCAGCATCTACACGCATTTGAAGATTCTTCTTTGTGGAGTCAGTTAATACCTCACCAAGAAGCTCTGCGAACTTAGCAGCATGCTCTGCCTCTTCCCAGCCTGCCTTTGCGTAATAATCACCGATCTCGGGATAACCTTCTCTATATGCCTGGCGGCTCATAGCAAGGTACATACCAACTTCAGTACACTCTGCGTTGAAGTTCTGACGAAGATCCTCAATAATGTCTTCCGGAACGCCCTTAGCAACGCCAACTACATGCTCAGCAGCCCAAACCATTTCGCCTTCCTGTTTGGTGAACTTCTCAGCCGGTGCCTTACATACAGGACAAGCCTCCGGAGGAGTGTCGCCTTCATGAACGTAACCACATACCTGACATACCCATTTCATAATAAGAAATCTCCTTTCCTGCGCATTGCGCTTAAGTGTATAAATACACAAATAACTGCCGTAAATTCAGAATATCACAAAGAGACAGAAAATACTCTTTATTTTATAAATATTTAAGAAACAGATTCGTAATTGTTTGAAAATTAATTTCATTTCGTTATCAAAAATGCGATATACTAGTAAGTGGGAGAATTTTATGTATGGAGGCTGCACATGAATATCGTAAGTGAAAAAATTAGAAGTAGTTATGATGAGCTGCCCTCTTCCGAGAAGCTGGTGGCAGATTATGTTCTGGAACATAAGGACGCGCTCTTTAAACACCCAATAAAAGAGCTGGCGGAAATGTCGGGGACTACTCAGGCAGCCTGGACAAGATTTGCTCAGGCTATAGGGTATGATGGTCTAAAAGACCTGAAAAACGCATATTACGCTGAGGCTAACACAAACCTTGAAAAGGTAGGCGAGAATGCGCCTAAGATTGCCTTCAAGGATATAAACGAATATACATCGCTACAGTCAATTGCCGACAATATCTGTGCAACCAGTGTTCAGGCCATACAGACTACATACAGACTTTTTGCAGCAGAAGCTTTCAATGATGCAGTTGAAGCGATCATCGGAGCAAAGCAGATACAGGTATTCGGCGTAGGAACTGCGGGAATAGCTGCTTACGATCTTTACTGCAAGCTTCTTAGAATACACTACAATGTCGTTTTCAATCAGGACCATCACATGAATCTCATGACAGTTTCCCAGATAGCGCCTGATGATGTGGCAATCTTTTTTGCGGACAATGCTAAAAATACCGAAATCATGCAGCTTTACAATATTGCAAAAGAGCGTAAAGCTGCTACAATAGCAGTTACAAAGCTTGGTAACAATGCTTTGACCACCGGCTGCGATCAGGTTCTTTTTGCAACCTCTCCCGAGATTGATAAAAAGAGCGGACTGAACAGTTCAAGATTTGCTCAGCTCTATATCGTAGATACGCTCTACACGGCTATAGCAAACAGGGACTATGAGAATATCAAAGAGTATTTAAAAGACTCCTATGATGTATTCCACAAGACAGCCAGAGAATAATTAAAAGGAGAGAAATATGGATTTAATACCTAGTTTTTCAGTTGATCACAACAAGATCATACCCGGAATCTTCATCAGTAGACAGGATCAGGTAGGTGATAATGTCATAACAACTTACGACGTAAGAGTGACAAGACCTAATAAAGAACCTGCAGTTGATGTAGCAGCCATGCATACACTTGAGCATATCGTTGCTACTTATCTTAGAAATGACCCCGATTGGAAGGATGAAGTTATTTACTGGGGTCCTATGGGATGCCTTACAGGTTTTTATCTCATCCTTAAGGGCGGACGTGCTCCAAAGGAGATCCACGATCTGCTTCTTAGAGCATTTAAGTCAGTTGCTGATTCAACAGAAGTTCCCGGATCTAATGAGGAGAACTGTGGCAACTATCTGATGCACAACCTCTGGCTTGCTAAATGGCATGCAGAGAGATTTGCTAAGTACCTTGAGGACAATGCAGATAATCAGGCTATCTTTGAGTATCCCAAGACAGACAGACTTGTAACTGATGACGGACGTCAGTTCTTCGATTCATAATAGGAGAAGTTCATGAAGATTGGTATTATCGGCGCCATGGAGGTCGAGGTAGAATCTCTTAAGAGCGCTATGACTGTTAAAAGAACTATCAGCAAAGCCTCAATGGATTTCTTTGAGGGCACCATCGGAAATACCGAAGTTGTCGTTGTAAGAAGCGGAATCTGCAAGGTTAATGCCGGAATCTGCGTTCAGATTTTATCGGATGAATTCGGAGTAACCCACGTTCTCAACACAGGAGTTGCAGGATCTTTAGATGCAAGGATCAATATCGGCGACATCGTACTTTCAACCGACGCAGCTTACCACGACGTTGATGCTACTATCTTTGGTTATAAGAAGGGCGAGATCCCACAGATGGGAGTACTGTCTTTCCCTGCAGATAAAGAGCTTATTGAGAAGGCAAAGGCTGCGATAAAGACAGCAGCACCTGACCTTGGAGTATTTGAAGGAAGGGTATGCAGCGGTGATCAGTTCATTGCTGAGAAGGACGTCAAGGACGCCATTATAAAAGATCTCGGCGGAATGTGCTGTGAGATGGAAGGCGCCGGAATCGCTCAGGCGTGCTATCTCAACAAGATCCCGTTCGTTATCATCAGAGCAATCTCAGATAAGGCTGACGGATCTGACGTAATGGACTATCCGGAGTTTGAGAAGAAGGCAGCAAAAGACTGCGCGGCACTTGTAATGGAAATGATGAAGTCCATGTAATAACAACAAAAAGCATATAAAAAAGGGAGCTGAAAATCAGCTCCCTTAATTTTTGTCTTCATTTACCTAAGTTATCAGATGTTCAGGAGCTTACTGTACTCTGCAAGTGCTCCGTCTGTGTCGTGAGCAAGTACCTTCTTGGCAAGAACCTTACCGAGCTGTACACCTTCCTGATCGAAGCTGTTGATGTTCCATACAAAGCCCTGGAACATAACCTTGTTCTCGAAGTGTGAAAGAAGAGCACCAAGAGACTTAGGATCAAGCTCATCTCCGATGATGATGCTTGAAGGACGTCCGCCCTTGAAGTTCTTGTTGAGGTTCTCATCCTTCTTGCCGCAGGCAAATGCTACGATCTGAGCTGCTACGTTAGCGCAGAGCTTCTGCTGGCTTGTGCTGCCCTGGATATCTACATCGTTCCTGAGCTGACTGTTTCTAAAGCCGATGAACTGGAGAGGAATGATGTCTGTTCCCTGGTGAAGGAGCTGGTAGAAGGAGTGCTGTCCGTTTGTACCGGGCTCACCGAAGATAACAGGTCCTGTCACATAGTCTATAGGATCGCCGAAGCGGTTAACGCTCTTTCCGTTTGACTCCATATCAAGCTGCTGGAGGTGTGCAGGGAAACGGCTAAGTCCCTGTGAGTAAGGAAGAACTGCTGTGCTCTCGTATCCGAGAATGTTTCTCTCAAATACACCGATGAGGGCATCAAGCATTGCAGGGTTTGTCATAAGGTCTTTTCCTGCTGCGAGCTTATCTTCCTCAGCTGCGCCGTCGAGGAACTGAGCAAATACTTCAGGACCGAATGCAAGAGAAAGAACTGCTCCGCCAACGCCTGATGTTGAAGAATAACGTCCGCCGATGAAGTCATCCATGAAGAAAGCTTCAAGGTAGTTGTCGCTCTTTGCAAGAGGTGATGTCTCTGATGTAACTGCGATCATGTGCTTGGAAGCATCAAGACCTGCGTTCTTAAGAGCATTTATAACAAAAGACTCATTGGTGAGTGTCTCAAGTGTTGTACCTGACTTGGATACAAGAATGAAGATTGAATGAGCTGCATCTATCTGATTAAGTACGGCTGATGCATCGTCGGGGTCAACGTTGCTGATGAACTTGGCTTCCATCTTAAAGTTCCCTGTTCTGTGAGCCCAGTTCTCAAGAGCAAGGTACATAGCTCTTGGACCAAGGTCTGATCCGCCGATACCGATCTGAACAACTGTTGTGAACTTCTCGCCCTTCTCATTTACGATCTCGCCTGAGTGAACCTTCTTTGCAAATTCAGCGATTCTGTTCTGCTCCTTAACATAGAATTCTCTCTTATCTACGCCGTCAGCAACTACCTTATCGCCAAGCTGGCCTCTTGTGAGCTGGTGAAGAACAAGGCGCTTCTCACCTGTGTTGATAACCTCTCCGTTGTAGAGAGCCTCAAACTTCTCAGCAAGCTGAGCTTCCTCAGCGAGCTTCTTAAGAGCTGCGAGGATGTCGTCGTTAACCTCTTTTGCTGCGTAGTTGTAAGAAAGGCCGGCTGCCATAGGTACTGAGTAGTTCTTAACTCGCTCAGCTCCGCTCTCGCCTGACATAACCTCCTGAAGGTTAACCTTAGAAACATTAGAGAGTTCCTTAAAGGAATTAAGGGTATCAAGATTGTTCCAATTGATCATTATCAAAGCCTCCGTATAATCGTGTGGAAAACGTTTTTTTATCCGCATTAAAGTGTAGCATGGAGAAAGTCGCATATCAAGCAAAACTACTATAAAAAATATCTTAAGTTTGCCCAAAATATGATATACTTAATTATGGCTTAGGGGGACACAATGAGATTTCGTACAAAACTCTTAATTACGTCCTTGGCGATTGTTGTCATTCCGCTTATCCTGGCAGTGGGCACATTTATGGCCTTTGGCCGGTATATGGCTTACAAACAGCAGCTGCAGCAGCATACCACCGCGTTTGATTACGGTATGATCTCTGATCCCGGTGGTACTTTTGCGGAGATGACCGATGAGCTGGTAAAAGAAATCGCCATCAATATGTTATCCAATCCATTTATCCTGGAGAATGAACAGTTCCTTTCAGATCTGGATGCGCAGGTGGAATCGAGATATTCCTTCATCATAGTCAAAAAAGGTGGTGAGCTTTATTATGCTGCCAGCAGAGACAAGGCCAAGGCAGTTATCAACGAGCTCCCGGGCTATGGCAACAGTATCGAGGGTATTTATTACACCTCGTCCAAGCATCTGGTAAGACAGGTAGACTTCCTGTTTTCCGATGGCGCAAGGGGTAGTCTGTATTTCATCTCAACCATTAGAACTGCAGTCACTACATCGCTTGTTATTTACATGTGCGTTGCGATAATCTTCATATTGCTCGTGACCAGCCTTCTTCTGACTATGTGGCTGGGGCGAAGTTTCTTCAGGCCGATCAATCAGCTGAACATCGCGATGCAGCACATCAAGGATGGAAATTTCGACTTTGTACTTCCGACGGATGTCAAGGAAAAGGGTGAGATCGGAGCCATGTACCGAAACTACGAGGACATGAGACTTCGTCTTAAGGAATCCGCGGAAGAGAAGATAGAGAGGGAGAAGCAGAACAAAGAGCTTATCAGTAATATCTCCCATGACCTAAAGACACCTATCACTGCTATAAAGGGATACTCACAGGGCCTTTTGGAGGGCGTTGCAGACAGTCCCGACAAGCAGAAGAAATACATTAAGATCATTAATAGCAAGGCCAACGACATGAACAACCTTATTAATGAGCTTACATTGTATTCAAGTATTGATAACAACAGAATTCCCTACAACTTCACCAAGATCAATGTGGCTGATTATTTCGGGGATTGTATAGATGAGATCGGTGCTGATCTCGAGAGCAAGAACATCAAGCTCAACTACTCCAATCTGATAACGCCGGATACACTGATAGTAGCCGACGCAGAGCAGATCAAGAGAGTAATAAACAACATTGTTAACAACAGTGTTAAGTACTTGGGAAGAGACGACGGAACCGGACAGATCGATATCAGGATCCTTGATGAGATCGATTCGGTGAGAGTCGAGATTGAGGATAACGGTAAGGGCATTGCCCAGAAGGATATCCCCAATATCTTCGACAGGTTCTACAGAACGGATTCCTCCCGTAACTCCAAGCAGGGCGGAAGCGGAATCGGTCTTTCAATAGTCAAGAAGATCATTGAGGACCACGGCGGATATATTTGGGCTACAAGCCACGAGAACGAAGGTACCTGCATGCATTTCGTACTGAGGAAGTACGTAGAGTATGCGGATAACTCTGATACAGTAACTGTAGCTAATGAAACACAATAATCCATAGAAAGGCAGAGGGTGTATGAGTAGAATACTTATTGTTGAGGATGAAGAGGCGATTGCTGACCTTGAGAAGGATTATCTTGAGCTTAGCGATTTTGAGGTTGCAATTGAGAACACTGGGGATGCTGGACTTGCAACTGCACTTGCGGAGGACTTTGATCTTATAATACTTGATCTTATGCTTCCCGGAATGGATGGCTTTGAAGTATGTAAGCGCATCAGAGAAAAGAAAGACGTGCCGATCCTTATGGTTTCAGCCAAGAAGGATGACATTGATAAGATAAGAGGACTGGGACTTGGTGCAGATGACTACATCACAAAGCCCTTCAGCCCTTCAGAGCTTGTTGCCCGTGTTAAGGCACACATGGCAAGATACTCAAGACTTGTAGGCTCAGGCCATGAGAACAACGACTTTGTTGAGATCAGAGGCCTTAAGATTGACAAGACTGCAAGACGTGTATATGTCGATGATCAGGAAAAGAGCTTTACAACCAAGGAGTTTGATCTTCTTACCTTCCTTGCTGAGAACCCTAACCACGTGTTCACAAAAGAAGAGCTCTTCCGCAAGATCTGGAACATGGATTCCATCGGTGATATCGCTACTGTAACAGTACATATCAAGAAGATCCGTGAGAAGATCGAATATGATACCTCCAATCCTCAGTACATTGAGACTATCTGGGGCGTAGGTTACAGATTCAAGGTATGATGAATGACTAACAGCATAGATTATCTTTATGAGGACGAGGACATCCTGGTCTGCCACAAGATGGCAGGCATGGCAACAGAAGGCGCGAAGGCCGGAAGGATGGACCTTGTGAGCGCAGCAAGAAATTATCTTGCCCGCAAAGATAAGATGAATACCAAAGGGCGGCAAAGAAATTTGCCGCCCTATGTTGCTACTGTGAACAGACTGGATCAGCCTGTTGAGGGTGTGATCGTGCTGGCCAAAAATAAAAAGGCTGCATCAGATCTGGCACAGCAGATCAAGCTTCATAAGACAGAGAAATACTACTATGCCCTGTGTCTTGGAATCCCTGCGGAATCAAGGGGGCATCTGACAGACCTTCTCATAAGGCGCGCAGATAATGGCCTAGCGGATATCTACAAGGAAGGAGAGATGGTAGAGACCATCGGGGGAGATGCCAAGAAGGCAGAACTGGAATACGAGGTCATAGCTACAAAGGGTGAGACAGCTCTTTTGAAAATCCATCTTCTTACAGGGCGCTTCCATCAGATAAGGATCCAGCTGGCCAGCAGAGGCTATCCAATTCTTGGTGATGATAAGTACGGAAACGAGATAAGCCGGGAATATGCAGAAAAAGCCGGAATAAAGAATGTCTGCCTGGTTGCTTATAAGTATGTCTTTAAGCACCCGAGCACCAAAAAGAAAGTGGAGTTTGAGATAACGCCAAAGAATGCTGCCATAGGAGAATTACTAAATTGCGAAAATACATAACCTGGGGTTATCTGATAATAATATGCACCATCCTTCCTTTATATATGAAGGACGGTTACTATATGCTGGGAGAGAGTAAGGGCCTTTTGTACCTGGGAGTGAGCGCGGCTTTTGCCCTTGTACTTGTGCTGTTTGAGAGAAAAAAGCTTTTGTCGGGAATAGATAAGGAGAGCTTTGCTTTTTTCGGACTCATGGCCTTTTTGTTCTCCAACATCATAAGCTTTGTCTTTTCAATAAATAAGTCCGTTTCCTTCTTCGGCCTTGAGGGCTGGAGAGGAGGCTTTCTTACTGTGATCCTTATGCTGTTTTTTACACTTGTCTTTTCCGGGCAGGAACTTTTTTCAAAATATATCACAGCTGCCCTGCTGCTGACTCCCGCCTTTGAGTTTGTTCTTGGGATTCTCGGGAGATTTAGAATATACCCAATCGCCATCGCTCATCAGAATAATTCATTTGTGGCCACCATCGGTAACATCAACTGGTTCGTGGGCTTTCTTTCAGTGTTTGTTTCGCTGGGGATAGGCCTTTGCTACACTGAAAAGCTCTTTTCCAAAGAGTTCTTTCTTCTTGCCATCTACGAGATTCTGGGACTGGTTGCTCTTCTTACCCAGGGGAGCGAGAGTGGAGCACTGGTGATAATTGGCGCATTTTTGCTGCTGCTCTTCAGGAGCCTTGGCAGTAGAAAGAGCTTTTTGAAGATGTCAGCTCAGCTCTTTATCTTGGGACTTTCCATGGAGATAGTGGATATCCTTATGCTGGCCTTTGGCAGCCTTTATAATTATCAGGACAATCTCCTTGTTCAGGCTTGCAGCGGATTTAAGGGACTTATCCTCATGGCATCGGCCTTTTTCCTGTACAGATTATCAAGGCTGTTTGAGGAAATCAGCGGAAAGTGGAGAGGCAAGCTCTTTACTGAAGTTCTGCTGTTTGCGCTGGGACTTGGCGCAGCATATGCGATTTACAAACTGCGTAGCAGCTTCGGATATGGCTTTGGAAACGGAAGAGGGCTTATCTGGAGCATCAGCGTAGATATGTTTCATACGCTATCGCCCTGGAGAAAGCTTGTGGGCGTAGGACAGGACGGCTTTTGCTCTTATGCCTACTCAGTGCCTGAGATTGCAGATTCACTGCTTAACACCTTCCCCGGCAATAAGCTTACCAATGCTCACTGCGAGCTTTTGACAATGCTGATAGAAAGAGGACTCCTTGGAGTTGTTACATATCTTTTCTTTATGGGAACGATCCTCTGCGCATTTATTAAGAACAAAAAGGAGCGCGCAGCAACTATCTGCGCACTCCCTGTCATTGCATATTTTCTTAATTCTCTTGTCTCTTTCTCGACTGTAACTTCAACGCCCTACCTGATGCTCGCCATAGGAATCGGGCTCTCAAGCTGCAGGAGCGAGATCAGTTAAAGGTTGGAACCGGAATGCTCTCATCCAGTTCATGGAAGAAGGTTCTGGTCCTGATGATTCCTGCCAGTGCGTCCTTATATTCATATAAGAAGCGCTCGCTTATGTTTTCCTCGCCGTACATCTGGCATCTGCCGGCATAAGCGTTCAGGACTGACACATAGTGCTTGTCCTGATTAAATACATTGAAGATCTCGTCTTTCCTTCTTCTTGGATGCTTGGAAGCGAACTTCCTGATATCCAGCTGAAGATCAACTGCAAGGGCTTTCTCCCTTTTTCTTACACTGTGAAGAATTTCTTCGTATTTCTCGTCATCTATTTTCTCAAAACGATCAACGAACTCCATACAGCATGCGTGGTCCGGCAGAAGGAGCCTTACTCTGTCTTCTCCGTAGACTTCCTCGATCTCTGCTACCACAGGCGGATCAAGTGGCTTGCCACTGTAATCCAGGATTATAACCTTATCCCCTTTTTTGTACATTTACACCTCCTAGAAACTTTGTATTTTTAGCGGTGTTCCCCTACCTCTAGTATAACATAATTGCGAATTATTTTTTCTTTATATCTGTTTTAAGTTATTTTTAGGCAAGGCTTTTATGATGTGACTATAAGATAACAAAACCGCAGAGAACGGAGAGAGAAAAAATGGCAGGATTTAAGGATGTATTTCAGAGAATAGAAGTGAAATATCTGTTGGATGATATGCAGTATACGGAGCTGAGGAAACGGCTGGAAGGCATGGCAGCAGTTGACAGCTACGGAAAAACATCCATCTTAAATATATATTTTGACACACCGGATTATAAGCTGATCGAAAGGTCACTTGAAAAGCCCGTCTACAAGGAAAAGCTAAGGCTAAGGACTTACGGCGTAGCAGATGATGACACCAATGCTTTTATCGAGATCAAGAAAAAGTACAAAGGCGTTGTCTACAAGAGAAGAATCTCGATGCCATACAAAAAGGCCATGGAATACCTTGTAGATGATAAAAGACCTGAACAAAGAAGCCAGATTTCAGACGAGATCGATTATTTCCTTAAGTACTACAAAGGAATAAGACCTGCAATGGCGATCTCCTATGACCGCATTGCAATGGCGGGAATCGAAGATCCGGACCTGCGCATCACCTTTGATACCAACATCAGATGGCGCACGGATAAGCTTAGCTTATCTGAAGGGAATGTGGGAAAAGACATCCTTCTTCCCGGCCAGCACCTGATGGAGCTTAAGATCGCAGGAGCAATGTCAATCGAACTTGCAAAGATACTCGATGAACTTAACATCAGAAAAACCTCTTTTTCCAAGTACGGAAAAGGATACGTTGATTATATGTACGGCGAAGACGCCACAGAGAGAAACAAAAGCAACATCAAAAACTTTCGCAGAGCAGTTTAAAGAAAATATTATTTGAGAAAAAAGGAGAAAACAAAATGTCTACATCAGATTTGATTTTTGGAAGCATCATCACAAACGGTACTATCACAGGGGCATCATTTTTGATCGCCACTGTTTGCTCACTGGCCATCGGCCTCTTTATAGCCTTTATGTACACCATAAAGAGCAGTTACTCAAGAAGCTACATCATTACGCTGGCACTTCTTCCTGCTATCGTCCAGATGGTCATCATGCTGGTAAACGGTAACATCGGAGCAGGCGTGGCTGTAGCCGGAGCCTTCTCACTGGTAAGATTCAGGTCAGCACCCGGAACAGGAAAAGAGATCACAAGCATCTTCCTTGCTATGGCAGTAGGCCTTGCAACAGGAATGGGCTACATCGGTATTGCAGCAATCTTTGCAGTCATCATCACAGTAGCAAATCTTATCCTCATGGGAAGCGGCTTTGGAAGCGGAGCAGCTGAGGAAAAGACACTTAAGATCACTGTACCTGAAGGACTTGATTTTGAAGGGATCTTTGATGACATTTTTGCAAGATACACAACAAAGGCTGAGCTCTGCGAAGTAAAGACATCAGGAATGGGAAGCCTTTACAAGCTTAACTACAGCATCGTTATGAGAAACAGAGCATCCACAAAGGGAATGATCGATGAGATGAGACAAAGGAACGGAAATCTCGAGATAAGCTGCTCAAGACCTGTAGCAGTTAAGGCAGAGGAACTCTGATAAATAAGCTATTATCCATTATTTGAATATAAAAGGCCGTTAGATCCGAATAAGTTGTCTAACGGCCTTTAGCTATGTCATTTTGCTGCTATTTTATGAAGATTCTTAGGGAGCTGGGTAGGAAGAGTTACTACAAATCTGATTATCCTGTCTCCGTCCTTAAGTGCCTGTATGTCGCCTCCGTGGGACTGGGCGATGGCTCTTGCCACCGAGAGGCCTATTCCGTAGCCGCCCTTCTCGCGGCTTCTTGAGGAATCAGCTCTGTAGAAGCGATCAAATAATCTGTCCAGATTTCCTGAAGGCATGTAGTCTGTGGTATTTGATACCTCTAAAGTGATGTTCTTTTCTTTTGACAGATGAACATTGATGCTGCCCTTTTCATCGGAGTATTTCATGGCGTTGTCTAAAAGGAGCGATGTCAACTGGTTGATGGCGTTCTTGTCGCCGGTTATGTGGATGCCGTCTTCTATGTCCGTGACATATTTCTTTGAAGAAGACTCAGCCACTGCCCCAAAAGAAGCAGCAGTCTCTTTTACGGTGGCACTCATGTCGAAGTCGCTGTAGACAACGTGCATTCTCTCCTCATCCATCCGGGAGAGTGTAAGAAGGTTCTTGACCAGGGAGTTCATTCGCTTTACCTGGTTTCTGATGCTGGAAGTCCACTCGCTCTTTCCGGCTTCAAGCTCTAAAACATCGATGTTTGCTGAGATGATGGCAAGAGGCGTCTTTAGCTCATGACCTGCATCCGTGATGAATCTCTTTTGCTTCTCCATGGATTCCACAGCCGGGGCAACAGCCCTTCCGGAAAAGAGGAAAACCAAAATGAACATTGCAATAAGAGTGAAAAGACCGATGAGCAGGGACTGTAAAAGAAGCTTATACACATTTACAAGCGAGGTACTCAGGTCGCTGAAGACCAGTATCTGTGTGCCATCGGCGTTGTTTCCCAGCCTGTATCTGAAGGAGCGATAGAACCCCTTATCCTTACCACGGGAGTAAACCTCAGTGGCAGCCTCTTTTGCCGCATCCTCAGTGACTGAGGCGATATGGTTTACGTCAACTTCAAGGATGTTCCCGGAGGAGTCGTAGCGCACCCAGAAATATCTGGTCTGGTAGGGCATCTCCATGGAACGCATGTTGTTTAAGTGCTCAAAGCCAAGGGGGCGATCCGGCCTTGGCGGCTGCTGATTGTTATTATCCTTGAGCATGCCCGGGAAAAAGCCGTTGTTGGTTGTCAGGATCTGCAACAGATTATCTGCATCCCGTACGCTTTGGGAAATATTGGCAATATTAATGACGGCGATCATGATCACCAGGATCACCAAAAGAGATAACATGGCTGTTATCACGAATTTCTTCCGAAGTTTATTTACCATAATTGTTCCTCGACTTAAGGCTTAGGAAATCTCGTTTATGGAATAGCCGACACCTCTTGATGCCTTGATCTCGCACGTGGCTTCAAGGGATGCGAGTTTCTTTCGAAGGTTTGAAATATATACCCAGACTACGTTTACGTCTGCTTCGCCGTCGGACCAGATCCTGTCCATGAAGTTGTCAACGGAGATGATCCTTCCGGGAGAAGTCATCAGCATCTCCATCATCTGGAATTCCCTTCCTGAGAGATGGATCTTATCGTGCCCCTCTGTGCAAAGATCGTACCCTGCTCTGTCCAGCGTAAGGTTTCCGCAGGTGAGGTTAGCGGGCGCGAAGTCCTCTTTTCTTCTGAGCATTGCCCTTACTCTTGCAAGGAGCTCGCCCATATCAAAGGGCTTTGGAAGGTAGTCGTCGGCGCCAAGGTCAAGACCCTTAATGCGGTCATCTACTTCAGTCTTGGCAGTCAGGAATAAGACAGGGGTTGAAAGACCTTTTTCTCTTATTTTCTTAAGGACTTCCATGCCGTCCATTCCGGGCATCATGATATCGAGGATTATGCCGTCATAGTCTCCTGCGAGGGCATAGTCTAGGGCGTCAGTTCCGTTATATACTGCATCTACAGTGTAATTGCTGTGTTTAAGGATAGCTACAAGGGCGCTTACCAGTTCTTTTTCGTCATCGGCCAGAAGTAGTTTCATAGCATGTTCCTCCAATTACATTAATTTTATCACAAGTTAACCCGCAGCGCCTGCGATGGAATGGGCTTTACTGATAGGCTTTCTCCAAAGACGGATGAGAAAGAGCGTTCCGCGAACGCACAGGTCCGAGCACATGGCGATCCAAACGCCGGGGAGTCCTAAGATTGGTGCGAGGAAAAATGCCATGGTAAGGCGAACTGCCCACATACTGATGAAGTTTATTATGGATGGACCAAGTGTATCGCCTGCTCCTCTGAATACGCCGGTTGCTACAATCGATGCGGCAAAGAGCGGTTCTGCGAAGGCTTCTATTCTAAGGACCTGTGCACCTAGAGCCTGAATCTCGGGATCCGGTGTAAGGAAGCCCAGAATTGAAGGAGCAAAGATGTACATAAGAATTCCGGTGCAGGTCATGACCAGCATTCCAAGGATGGTTGCAAGCCACCCGAGGCGCTCTGCCAGCTTGTTTCTGCCGGCGCCAAGGCTTTGTCCTATGAGAGCTGTAGCTGCGCTGGCGATTCCGTAGCCCGGCATATAGCAAAGGCTCTCAGCCGATACCGAGAAGGAGTTGGCTGCAAGGGCTGTAACACCCAGGGGCGAAACAATCCTTGTGCAAAAGACATATCCCCAGCCCATGATTCCCTGCTCGATGGCAAAGGGGATAGCGATGTGGAGGGCTGCCTTCAGCTCTTTTACCGAGAAAGGAATCTTGTCCTCGGTGCGAAGATGAAGTATCGGGGACTTGATAAGCAGGAAGAACAGGAGCGTAAGTGCAACTATGCCCTGGGAAATGGCGGTACCAAGCGCAGCTCCTGCAACGCCCAGGTTAAAGCCCGGGAAAAAGACCCTTGCCCCAAAGACCGATATGTATCTTGAGGGGAAGATCAGCAGGAAGTTGAAAAAGACATTGAGAAAACACCCCACAACATTTAAGATGCTGGGAGTTCTGATATTTCCGCTACACTGGAGCATTCCTGAGGCTACGCCGCCTAGGTTCGTGATGGGGAGCGCGAGGGCAAAGATTGCAAAATAGATGGTTGCTTCTCTTACGATGTCCTCAGATCCACCAAGCCAATAGGGGAGATGCCCGCTTATGGCAAAGCAAATAAGACCGATCAAAGAGCTGAAGACAAGGACGGATATAATGCCGTGCTTATTGATAGCTCTTGCCTGGGGGAACTTCTTGGCGCCGATATTGTGAGCCACCTGGACGGTAAAGCCCATTGTAACTGACCTGCAAAGACCACCGATGAGCCATGTTGTTGAGGATACAAGTCCTATGGCTGCCGATGATGTGGGGCCAAGACGCCCTACCATTGATTGGTCTACATATTCCATTATTACGGTTGAAATCTGGGAAAGTATGGCCGGGATACTCAGCATCGCAATGATATAGAGCTGGTCCCTAAGAGTAATTTCACTGCCGTTTCGTATTTGTTCAAAATAATCTCGTTTCATCGGAATTAGTATAGCATACGCGGGGAAAAATGGTATTATATTAAAAAAATGGGAAGTGGATACAATGATTTTATTTTTTGATGTTGACGGAACTTTGTGGGATTACAAGAACTATATCCCGGAGAGTACAAAAAAGGCTATTAAGCTTGCCCAGCAAAAGGGGCATAAGTGCTTTATCAATACAGGAAGAGCAAGGGCTTTTGTATATAATAAGGAGCTTTTGGGAATCGGGTTTGACGGTATAGTTTCTGCCTGTGGCTGCATGATCGAGTATGAGGATAAAGTTCTTTTCAATAAGCTCATGACCAGGGATGAAGGGATAAGGACCATGGAAGCCGTGAAAAAGCATGACTTTAAGGCTATCCTTGAGGGTCCGACTTACCTGTATATGGATAAACCGGACTTTGCAGGCGACATGTTTGGACAGAAGGTCATCAGGGAGATGGGAGAAAGACTTCTTGGCATCACCGATAAGTGGGGAGAGTGGGAGATGAACAAGCTCTCATGTATCTGCGACAGTCCGACAAGGGATGAGTGCTTTGAAGAGCTTTCGGATATCTACGATTTCATGCTCCATACCGACACAATCGTAGAGATGGTGCCAAAGGGATTTAACAAGGGCACGGGAATCAAGGAAGTATGCGAGCTTCTCGGGTGCGATGTGTCTGAAACCGTGGCATTTGGCGACTCCATAAATGACAAAGAAATGCTCGAAGTAGCAGGAACTTCAGTAGTCATGGGAAGAGCTCCCGAGGAAGTCAAAAATCTGGGAACTATTGTGACAGAAAACCTCGAAGATGACGGTATTTGGAGGGCTTGCGAGAAACTAAATTTATTTTGAAAATAGGGGTTAAGATTCTTTTCTGCCTGCCGATATTATAAATGCAGATTTGGTAGAGGAAAGGATTCCTATTATTATGATGGATTTTGGTTTCTTGGCAGCAGCCGACAGCATAACAAATACATACCTTAATCAGAATTCAGCAAGCAGCGCAGTTTCCGCAATAGGTGCGCTTGATGACGAGACCAAGAAGAAATTCGGAGAGCAGTTTGCTGAAGCGTATGATTCCATGATAGCTACTAAAATGCTGAGCGAGAATATGCGCCACAGCTATGAGGTTACTCATTCTGATGATCTTAAGTTCCATGCAAATCGCCTCGGATATTCCATAGATAACAGAGTTATCGATATGCTTCATATCCAGATTTCCGATGATATGACAGAAAAGGTAAGCAGCGCTATGAACAATGCGCTCGAGGCCATGTTATAATAAATTGACATGAATAAATTCAGTTTAAGAAGACTTTTAATTTGTGTCCTGCTCATAGGCAGTGCGATCTTCAATGTCGCTGCGTGGATGAGCAGGTCTTTTTCTGATTATTACACTGATAATATCTTTCCGAAGTTAACAAGCGTGTATGGGAGATTTACCAGTCTTTTTCGCGTGTCTGTGGGGGAGAGGCTATTGGTGCTGCTTCCCATTCTGCTGATTTTTTTAGTGATATCTTTTTTCATTAAAAGAGATTTCGCAAAGTGGTACAGACGGGTGCTGGCGTTGGTGCTTTCTGTGGTGGTAGCCGTAATGTCTTTAAACTGCTTCGTGCTCTATCACTGCACGCCACTTAGCGTTTCGGAGACAGAAGGTGAAGAGTATTATCTGGATGATCTGGCTACACTCAGGGATTATATAGTGACTAAGTGTAATGAGATGGCAGAGCTCATGCCAAGGGATGCGGACGGAAATGTTGTCTACGACGGCGACATGAATGAGACTGCAAGGGTGGCCATGGCGGGGATTGCCGGAGAGTACAAGAGGCTTGACGGGTACTATGTTAGGCCAAAGGCGTTGACTTTCTCGGGATTCATGAGCCAGCAGTACATGCAGGGGTATTACTTCCCGTTTTCTATGGAAGCTAATTACAACGATCTGATGTACATAATGAACAAGCCTTTTACCATGTGCCATGAACTGGCGCACACTCACGGGTACATTTATGAGGATGAGGCAAACTTTCTGGGATTTCTGTCCTGCATTAAGTCAGATGATCCGGTGTTTGTTTACAGCGGATATCTGGGAGTTCTTAATTATGTAAACAACGATTTCTACAAGGCGGTTGATGAGGATGAGTACAAGTCCCATGTGAAGATATCCGATACTGTTCGCTACGATGATCAGTTCCTTACCGAGCAGGCTTGGGAGCTGGTTGAAAAGAGAGCAATCCTGGAGACAAAGACGGTTAAGAAGGCAGCAGATACATTCATCGATACGAACCTTAAGGTCAACGGAGTATCTTCCGGTAAGGTGAGCTACACCCACGTGGTGGCGCTGCTTCTGGACTATTACAGGGCAAATTCGTATAATTGATTTCGAAATATTTAAATTTGATTGGGAGAGAACATGAAGAATAACAAGAGGAAATTTATTCCCTTAATTGCAGCACTTATGGCTGTTTTACTGGTGGCCTGCGGACCATCGGATGAGAAGCTTGCAGAGGCAGAAGAAGCAAGGAGTCTCCTTGCTCAGGCCAAGCAGACAGCAGAGGATACCTACCTTGACGTGTCTGATACGACTCAGCGAAGCATCCTTGATTCGCTCTCTGATAAGGAAGCTGAGATCGAGCAGCTGGATTTCACCAAGATGAATGACAAGAAGATCGACGAAGTCCTGCCGACTATAACGGAGCTCACAGAGAGCTATCAGAATATTGGAAAAGAGCTTTCAGGCGTCCTTACAAGTGAGACTCAGATTAAGGAAGAGAAGGCAAAGCATAAGGGCCTTGAAGTTTACTTTATAAATAAGACGGGAATGAATCTTTCAAAGATCGTTCTTCACGATATTTCCGCAAATACATATAGCGACAATTTTATTGGAGACGGTGTTACGCTTCAAAGCGGATATACACTGATGGGCGTGACACTTGATATCTATTCAGACAGTAGCGAGTGGGAATTTGTTATCACAGATGATGCAGGCACTGAGTATAACCTGAGCTGCGAGAGCTTAAAGGGCGAAGACTTAAAGGGAGCATCCATCGTGCTTAACTACGACTCCACTGCTGCTACTGGCGAAGCAACCCTTGGCGGCTATTTCCCAGAACCGGAACCGGAACCCACAGAGGCTACCGAAGCCGGCACTGAAGCTGAAAGCGCAGATGCTGCTGAGGGGGCTAGCACCGACGCTGCCACAGAATCAACATCAGAGTGAGTCACCGGGGACGTTTCAGATTGACTCATTTTGAGTCAATCTGAAACGTCCCCAATGACTCAAAAAAGACCTTGACGCTCAATGCGCCAGGGTCTTTTTGCATTTGCTGCAATATCCGTATATTTCAAGATGGTGTCCAGTTACTTCGAAGCCCGGAAGGGTGGTCTCAAGGTCTTTTGAAATCTCATGAAGAGGACAGGTGGAGATGGTGAACTTCTCGTGGCAGCCAAGGCACACGGCATAGTGTCTGTGGGTCTGCTTCTTGAGCTCATACACTGCGTTGTCCTCAGTGGTGAGAACAGATTTCTCGATCATTCCTGCCTTCTCAAAGGCCAGGAGATTTCTGTAAACCGTGGAGAAAGCATACATCTCTTTTGACGCCTTCTCGTTCAGCGCGCTGTAAATCTCAGCAGCTGAGAGAGGCTCATCTGCCAGGTAGAGAACTTTGTAGATATCAATTCTCTGCTTGGTCTTTTTTACGCCCTCGGGCCAGTTCTTTTCTATTGTTTCATCAAATGAATGTGAATGAATTTTGTGCGTCATATCTTTATCCTCAATCACTATCAGAGGGTTATTCCAAGAACATCAATAAGAAGTCCTGAGAGAGTTCCGATCAAAAACAGCAGGATAGCTACGTTGAAGTTTACCTTCTTCTCCGGGTTTACTCTAAAGAGCACCATAAGGCCTATTCCTGCGCCGACTAAAAGTCCTGACATCATGGTTCCAAGGGTTATCATCTGATCAAGGTAGAGTGTAGTGATGATAACTGAAGGTGCGCAGTTGGGGATAAGTCCGATGAGTCCTGCCAGAATGTGGCTCACAACAGGGTTTGTCTTAAGGAGCATGGACAGGTGATCCTCGCCGATCAGGGTGATAATAATACTAAGTAAAAGAGTGAGTACAAGCACGAACAGGAAGATGTGAAGGGTGTGCACAAAGGCTGACTTAGCCATGCCCTTTAAGGTTGCATCCTCTTCGTCATCGCAGTGGCAATGCTCTTTTTCGCAGAGCTCATTAATTCTCACGGGATCCTCAGCTCTTTTTCCGCGAGCCTTGTGATAAGCATGGACAGCGAAGTCGATGATAAAGCCGGCGATGATACCGATAACTGCCTTGAGGGCCAGGATTTTGACCATTGTGCCCACAGGGAAGTGCTCAGAGATAAGAAGAGGTATCATCTCATCTGAAGTTGAGAGATAGATCGCAATCAGAGTTCCCAGGGTGATGACACGTCCGGCGTAGAGGTTTGAAGCTGCTGCCGAGAATCCGCACTGAGGGAAGATACCGATAACGCCGCCAAGGAGCGGTCCAAAGTGCTCGGTCTTCTGAACAACGTTCTCCGTGAACTCAGCTGTTCTGTGCTCTAAGTATTCCATAGCAAGATATGTTAAATAAAGGAAAGGCAGGATCTTGACAGAGTCGATCACTGCATCAAGAACTATATCGATAATTACGTCCATTACAGACTCCTTTCTGATTCGGTAAATGCAAATGCAAATCATTTGCATTTAGAATATCTGCAAAAAAATACCAGCTCATTGCTGGTTTATCAAAAAGCGGGTGATGGGAATCGAACCCACGTATCCAGCTTGGAAGGCTGGTGTTCTACCATTGAACTACACCCGCATGGTGCTGACAAGAAATTATAATAACTAACTTTGCATGGTATGTCAAGCGCTTTTATTATAAATTACTTCCTATTTAGTTTGACAAGCATATAATAGAGGTGTTATTATTTTTCCTACCAAGTTAGTAGGAATTACGAAAGGAAGATTTTAACTATGTCTGAGAATTCATTATTGCAGGTAAAAGACCTCTCAGTATCAATCGACAACGAATTGCCGATCCTTCATAATATTAATCTTGATATTAAGCCCGGCGAGACACACGTACTTATGGGACCCAACGGAGCAGGTAAGTCAACACTCGGATTTACTCTCATGGGCAATCCTCATTACTGTGTAACACAGGGAAACATCCTCTTTGAGGGCCAGGATATCACAGATATTTCAGCTGATAAGAGAGCCAAGGCAGGAATGTTCTTATCATTCCAGAACCCATACGAGGTTCCCGGCATTTCTCTCGGAAGCTTTATCAGAAACGCATATCACAACCAGACAGGTGAGCCTGTTAAGCTTCTTGCATTTAAGAAGTCACTCAAGGCAGCTATGGATATTCTCTCCATGGATGAGTCCTATGCAGACAGAGACTTAAACGTAGGATTTTCCGGCGGTGAGAAAAAGAAGGCTGAGATCCTTCAGCTTCTTATGTTAAAGCCTAAGTTCGCCATTCTGGACGAGACAGATTCAGGTCTTGACGTTGATGCTGTTCGTACAGTTTCAAAGGGTATCGAGGAGTACCAGAAGAAAAAGGACGGAGCTCTTCTTATCATCACCCACAGCACCAAGATCTTGGAGTCACTTCACGTAGATTACACACACGTTCTTGTTAAGGGAAACATTGTTCATACAGGCGACGGAAGTCTTGTAGATGAGATCAATGCAAACGGATTCGAGAGATTTGTGAAAGAGGATTAAAATGGCTGATACTAATAACAAGCAGGTTGTGGCCGATATTGACCGCAGCCTATACGATTTTAAAGACGTAGAGAGCGAAAAAGACTTCTACCGTATGGCCGAGGGTCTTACCGAAGAGACTGTTCTTAAGGTTTCAGAGGAAAAGAACGACCCTGAGTGGATGCGCGATTTCAGACTTGAATGTCTTAAGCTCTACAACGATATTAAGGTACCTGACTGGGGCCCAAGCATTGAAGGCCTCGACATGGACAAGATTTCTTCCTATGTAAGGCATAAATCCGATATGAAGGGCAAGTGGGAAGACGTTCCCGAGGATATCAAGAACACATTCGAAAGACTCGGTATTCCTCAGGCTGAGAGAGAGTCCCTTGCAGGTGTAGGAGCTCAGTACGACTCAGAGCTTGTATATCACAATGTAAAGGACGAGGTTGCAGCCCAGGGCGTTATCTACACTGACCTTGAGAGTGCTTTAAGAGGTGAGTATGCAGACATGATAAAGTCTCACTTCATGAAGCTCGTACCTCCCACAGACCACAAGTTTGCAGCACTTCACGGCGCTGTATGGTCAGGCGGATCCTTCGTTTACGTTCCCAAGGGAGTTAAGGTTGATATCCCTCTGCAGTCATACTTCAGACTTAATGCTGCCGGAGCCGGACAGTTCGAGCACACACTTATCATCGTTGATGAAGGCGCAGATCTTCATTTCATAGAAGGTTGCTCAGCTCCTAAGTACAACGTTGCCAACCTCCATGCCGGATGTGTTGAGCTCTACGTTGCCAAGAATGCAAGACTCAGATACTCAACCATTGAGAACTGGTCCAAGAATATGTACAACCTCAACACCAAGAGAGCTATTGTTGAGGAGAACGGTATCATGGAGTGGGTTTCAGGCTCTTTTGGCTCCCACACATCATACCTGTATCCTATGACAATCCTCAAGGGTGATAACTCCAAGATGGAATTTACGGGAATCACCTTCGCCGGCAAGGGACAGAACCTTGATACCGGAGCCAAGGTAGTACATCAGGGCCAGCACACAAGCTCAGTTATAAATACCAAGTCCATCTCCAAGGACGGCGGAATCGGAACCTACAGAAGTAGTGTCATCATCCAGAAGTCGGCCAAGAAAGCCAAGGCATCTGTTTCCTGTGACTCTCTTATGCTGGATTCAATTTCCAGGGCAGATACAATCCCCGGAATGGACATCCGTACCAATGATGCAGATGTAGGACACGAGGCTAAGATCGGAAGAATCAGTGATGAAGCGATCTTCTACCTGATGAGCAGAGGAATAAGCGAAGAGGATGCCAAGGCCATGATCGTAAGCGGCTTTGCAAATCCTGTATCAAAAGAGCTGCCTCTTGAGTATGCGGTAGAGATGAATAACCTGATCAAGCTCGAGATGAGCGGAAACGGCTGATAAGGGGAGAGCAGATGAGTAATGATTTGAACATGAAGGTCAATGTGCTGCCCGTTCTTACATACAATTTCCTGCATGTAAACGACAGTACCCTTCAGATAAGCGATTTTAATATTACAGGTGGGAACGCTCCTTTGGCAAAAGAGCTGCCGGCAGGCGTAACTGTAGAAAAGGCAGTTCCATTTGCAGAAGCGGGAGAGATATTTAAGAAAAACAATGACAGGATCCTGGCTCCTATTGACGGACATGTTGAGCCAAACGGTGATACTTCCGCAAGGGATAAGGACCAGGCGCTTCGTACCGGAATGGGCGCAGATGTAGACGGCCTTATGACAAGCCTTGGTGCTACAGTAGATATCTACACTGTAGAAGAGGGCGTTAAGGCAGATAAGCCCATCGTCATAAGCTATGACATGAAGAATGGAGATGCTTCTCTTTCAGGCCAGATAATTCATGCCAAGAAGAATTCAGAAGTAACTGTTGTCATCGCATACACATCAGATAATGACGCATCGGGATTTGTAGGAGTCAGCACAAGACTCTTTGCAGAGGATGGCGCCAAGATAAACCTTGTTAAGACCCAGCTCCTTGGCGAAGGCTTTGTTCACTTCGATGATATCGGTGGAGCATGCCTTTCTGATGGCAAGATCGACCTTGTGACTTTGGAGCTTGGCGGATGCAAGACCCTGACAGGAGCTTACGTCAACCTTGCCGAGAAGAATACAGTATTTACCAGCAATATGGGCTACCTTGTAAGAGGTGACCACAACCTTGATATCAACTACGTAGCTGATCACCGAGGCAAAAAGACAGAGGCAGGAATGCAGTTTAAGGGAGTCCTGATGGACAATGCGTCCAAGACCTTCAGAGGAACCATTGATTTCAAGAAGGGAAGCTCAGGGTCAGTTGGCGATGAGCAGGAAGATGCACTCCTTCTTAGTGAGGACGTTGTAAATAAGACAATGCCCGTGATCCTTTGCCAGGAAGAAGATGTTGAGGGAAGACACGGAGCAACCATAGGTGAGCTTGGTGAGGATCTTCTGTTCTACATGCAGACCCGTGGTATTGATGAGTTAGAAGCCAAGAAGATCATGATCAAGGCAAGACTGGACAGTGTAGCAGGCCTGATTCCGGATCCCGAGATCAAACAAAAGACACTTTATTACATTCAGAACATAGTTTAAGGGGATAATCATGAGCGCACCTAGCGATTTTCGCAAGGACTTTGAGATCTTAAAGTCCGGCGAGTACATATACTTTGACAATGCTGCAACTTCACAGCGCCCAAGGCAGGTACTTGAGGCTGTAACAAACTTTTATAACACAGCCAATGCCAATCCTTTAAGAGGACTCTACGACTGGAGCATGGCAGCAACAGATGCCTACGAGAGTGCCAGAAAGACAGTTGCAGACTTTATCGGCGCAGATTCAACCGAGGAGATCATCTTTACAAGGAACACCACAGAGTCTTTAAACCTTGTAGCGTACAGCTACGGACTTGAGAATGTTCATGAGGGAGATGAGATCGTGATCACCGTTATGGAGCACCATAGCAACATGCTTCCATGGCAGATGGTTGCCAAGAAGAATGGCGCCAAGCTCATTTACCTTGAGCCCGATGAAGAAGGCGTTATCTCCAGAGAGGAATACACCTCCAAGATCACAGACAAGACCAAGATCGTGGCAATAGGCCATGTATCCAATGTATTTGGAGTTACCAATCCGGTAAAAGAGATTGCGGAGTATGCCCACTCCAAGGGAGCCGTTGTAGTTGTTGACGGAGCCCAGTCAGCGCCTCACATGGCAGTTGATGTTAAGGACCTCGGCTGCGATTTCTTTGCCCTTTCAGGACACAAGATGCTGGCACCCATGGGAATAGGAGCACTCTACGGAAAGAGAGAGCTTCTTGATAACATGCAGCCTTTCCTGCGCGGCGGTGAAATGATAGAATATGTAACAAGGGAAGATGCAACCTACGCAGAGCTTCCTCACAAGTTCGAGGCAGGAACCGTTAATGCCGGAGATGCTGTGGGACTTGAGGCAGCTATTAAGTATATTCAAAATGTCGGATTTGAGACCATTGAGGCCCAGGAAGTTAAGCTTACAACTCTCCTTATGGAAGGCCTTGCTAAAATGCCTTATATCAAGGTATATGGCTCAAAAGACCCTAAGAAGCACTGCGGAATCGTAACCTTTACCATGGACGGAGTTCATCCTCATGACCTGGCATCGGTACTTAACGACGACAAGGTTTGCATCAGAGCAGGACACCACTGTGCTCAGCCCCTTATGCAGTTTATCGGAGCTGGCTCTACAGCAAGAGCAAGCGTATATTTCTACAACACCGAGGACGAGGTTAAGCAGTTCCTTGACAGACTGTCTAAGGTAAGGGAGGTCATGGGATATGGAGCTTAAACAGCTTTATCGCGAGATAGTTAACGAACACAATCTTCATCCGGTACACAAAAGGGTCATTGAGAACCCTGATCTGGTACTCAGAGGTGTCAATCCCAGCTGCGGAGACGACATTACACTCAGCCTTAAGATCAAGGACGGCGTCATCGAGGACGGCGGCTACGAAGGATCAGGATGCGCTATTTCACAGGCTTCTGTGGATATGATGGTGGATCAGATTATCGGCAAGAAAACTGATGAGGCTATAAAGCTTGCCGAAACCTTTATGGGAATGATAAAGGGAGAAATAACGGACGAAGAAACTTTAGAGAGTCTTGATGAGGCAGCAGCCCTTCAGGATGTGGCTCACATGCCTGCCAGAGTAAAATGCGCTGTGCTGGGATGGAGAACCATGAAAGAGATGATCGAGAACCCTGAGAAGGCAAAAGAGTAAGTTGTCAGAGCATCTGCACCAACGTGGTGCAGGTGCTTTTTTTATATTCAAGAAGAATAAGTTTCCTGCAAGGATTTGTGGCAGAATCGTACTATTCAAGCGCTGGGACATGAAAAAACAAGCAGAAGGGGGATACTCCTGACTGAAATCTGTGGCAGAAGCGCAGTGTTCAGCCTCCGGGACATGAAAAAAGCAAGCAGAAGGGGGTATTCTTGACTGAAATCTGTGGCAGAAGCGTAGTGTTCAGCCTCCGGGACATGAAAAAATCAAGCGCAAGGGGGTATTCCTAGCTGAGATCTGTGGCAGAAGTGCAGTATTCAGGCGCTGGGACATGAAAAAACAAGCAGAAGGGGATACTCCTGGTTGAAATCTGTGGCAGAAGCGCAGTGTTCAGCCTCCGGGACATGAAAGGTGGGCAGAAGCACTGGCGGCTTTATACCTTATCAATGCCCGCTTAATGACCAAACAGCCATCTGGGGATAGCTGTCAATGGAACCGTGGAATAAACCGCAGCAACCGGGAGTGATTTAGGGATGAATTGCGTTATGCCGATGAGGTTGCGAGGATTTATGCCGCGAAAGTCCATTGATAGATATCCCAAGATGGGTATAATCATTAGCGCGGGAATTGATTAAGGGGGCGTGTAAAGTGAACCATGCCGACAGACTCGCGTTGAAGTGAGCCACGCAATACTCGAAGTTTTCTTCGCAAATTTCTCGTTTACGCGGCGTTCGAGGCTGAGAAACAATGAGCAGCGCCACTCGAAACGGCTTTGCCGTTCCTCGTTCGCGGACATTCGTCCTATATCCAATAATAAAAACGTCTGATTTTAAGCAAGCTTAATCAGACGTTTTTTTATTGGATGCACTGCTCATTGTTTTCGCGCAAAAAGAAAGTACCATCCCCATGGGATATACCCACGAAAACAGTACTCGGCGTGCACCGCCAGGGTCTCGAACCCTGGACAACCTGATTAAGAGTCAGGTGCTCTACCAACTGAGCTAGCGGTGCGTTTTTTATTTGCGTCGTTCTTAACGACAAGTGATATCTTACTACGGCCCAAAATAAAATGCAAGTACTTTTTTTAAATTTTTCAAAAAAATTTTTGGGAAATATGATAAAATAGTTTGAATTAGTATAAAAGGAGCGGGTTTTACATGATTTTTGATACCCATGCTCACTACGATGATGAGCGATTTGATGAGGATAGAGATGCCCTTTTAAGGTCCATGAAGGAAGCGGGCATTGGAAATATAGTAAATATCGGAGCTAATATGGCGAGCTCCCGGAGATCTCTGGATCTGGCAGCGGAATACGACTTTATGTACGCTGCTGTGGGAGTACACCCCAGCGACTGCGCAGAGCTCGACGATGAGAAGATAGAGAAGCTGAAAGAGATGAGCTCTTTTCCCAAGTGCGTAGCAATCGGAGAGATAGGCCTTGATTATTACTGGCCGGAGCCTGATCACGAGCTTCAGAAGAAATGGTTTAAAAGACAGATCGCCCTGGCCAGAGAAGTGGAGCTTCCGATCATTGTTCACTCAAGAGATGCAGCTGCCGATACGGTGGATATTTTAAAGAGTGAGAATGCGGGAGAACTTGGAGGTGTTGTCCACTGCTTCTCCTACTCAAAAGAAGTTGCAGAAGAGTGCGTTAAGATGGGCTTCTATATAGGAATCGGCGGAGTCCTTACCTTTAAGAACGGTCGCAAGATGAAGGAAGTTGCCGAGGCTATCCCGATGGAGAGGATCATTTTAGAGACGGATTGTCCGTATCTTGCTCCGGAGCCCTTTAGAGGAAAGCGCAACAGCTCTTTATACCTGCCTTATGTTGTAAGCGCCATGGCGCAGATAAAAGGTATTTCAGAGGAAGAAGTAATTAGCATCACAGAAGCTAACGCAAGAGAGATGTACAGGCTAAAGGCCTAAGAGAGGATCATATGGCATATTTGGGAAACAGCGCCCGTACCAAGGAAGTGCTTGCCAGGTACAACATGAGCGCCAAGAAGAAGTTTGGACAGAACTTCCTGATAGACGGAGGTGTCCTTGAAGGAATTGTAGAGGCAGCAGGAGTCACTGATAAAGACTGCGTCCTGGAAATCGGACCGGGCATCGGAACACTTACCCAGTATCTTGCAGAGGCAGCAGGCAGAGTCGTTGCTGTGGAGATTGATAAGACTCTTTTACCTGTTCTTGCTGATACACTGTCTGAATATGATAACGTTACTGTTATAAACGAAGATGTGCTCAAGGTGGACATAGACAGGATCATTGAGGAGTACAACGAGGGACGTCCCATCAAGGTGGTGGCCAACCTTCCATATTACATAACCACTCCGATAATAATGAAGCTCTTTGAGAGCGGAGCTCTTATAGAGAGCATTACGGTAATGGTCCAGAAGGAAGTTGCCGACAGAATGGCAGCAGGTCCGGGGAATAAGGACTACGGCTCTTTGTCACTGGCAGTAGGTTTCTACGCGGAGGCGAATACTGTGATAGATGTTCCGCCTAGCAGCTTTATACCTCAGCCGAATGTGGGATCGGCGGTGGTAAAGCTCACCAAGTACCCTGAGCCAAAGGTAAATGTTAAGGATGCCAAATACCTGTTTGAGATCATCAGGACCTCTTTTAACCAGAGGAGAAAGACACTCTCAAACTCCCTTTCAAACAACGCATCATTGGGTGTTTCAAGGGATAAGGTCAGTGCTGCTCTTGTAAAGATGGGGATCGATGAAAGAGCGAGGGGTGAAACGCTCACACTTGAGCAGTTTGCAGAGCTTTCTGACATTTTACAAAGCTAGGGCGCTATGTTAAACTTACTACTAGATATTGTATTGTTGGTTCCAAAGAGGTGGATATTTTGGATAAAGTTGAGTATAGAATCAGGGCCGATGAAATCAAGGCTTTGATAGGGGAAGGCAGATTTGCCGAAGCAGTTAAGATTGCAGATACTATAGACTGGAAGCGTGTTAAGAGCGTTCAGATGCTCTGCACCATCAGTGACCTGTACAAGATCAACAGGCGTTTTCAGGAGAGTAAGGACGTTCTTCTGATGGCCTATGACAGATACCCTACAGGAAGAGCGATCGTTTACTCGCTGTGTGAGCTTGCCATCAAGATGGGTGAGTTTGTTCAGGCGGTTGAGTATTACAAAGAGTTCGTAAGGATCGCGCCAAGGGATACAGGTAGATATATCCTTCAGTACAAGCTCTACGAGGCACAGGAAGTAAGCCTTGAGGAGAGGATCGCTGTACTTGAGGAGTTCAAAAAGCACGACTACAGGGAGAGATGGGCATATGAACTGGCTTACCTCTACCACAGAGTAGGGCTTACCACAGAGTGTATTGAGGAATGTGACGAGATGTTCCTCTGGTTTGGTGACGGCAGATATGTCATGAAGGCGCTTGAGCTCAAGGCACTTCATGAACCTCTTTCACCTGAGCAGCAGGACAGGTACCTGAGATACAAAGAAAAGCACGGCGGAGCAGTGGATCCATCCATCGTTTCCGAGAAGGACGAAGTGGGCAAGGACGAGACCAGGACTGTTGAAATCAAGCAGCCCACCAAGGAGATGCCTCCCGTAACCGAGTCCGTTATAAATTCTTACAACGAGGGAACTCTTCCCGAGGAGCTTAAGCAGCCCGTGGAGGAGGACCTTGGAGAGACCAGAGAGTTCGACAGGATTGTCTACCCAAGTATCAGCGAGATAAAAGAGCCTTCGGTAGATGTCAGTTCATATAACACAGTTAACCTTCAAAAGGCAATCGCAGCAGGTCTTCAGGAGATCATCGGAGATAAGGACGATGAATCCAAGGAAGAGATCACCAAGATCTTTGAGCCTGTAGAGGCAGAGCCTGCACAGAACACAGTTCAGCCCATCACAGAGGAAATCTATGAGGATGAAGATCTAGAAGAGCCTGAATATGTGCTTCCTGAGGAAATCTCAGAGGAGCTTCCTGAGGATGAGATCGTAAAGGCAGCAGAAGAGGCTGAGGCTACAATAATCTATCAGCCTGTTGATCCCGATGCTCTGGCTACGGAAGATGCAGAGACTGAGGAGCCTGAGAGTGTTGCTGATATTGACAGCGATACAAGAGTATTTGAGCCTGTAGCTTCCGGCATGCAGGAGGTCTTTTTCGACACTGATCCCAAGATGGGAATCGAGATCAAGTATGGCGGAAACGGACCAATCCTTGGCGAGGAGAAGGTTATAACTCCCGAGGAACCGGCCATCATGGCAACAGCTTCAGAGCCTGAACCTGAAAACTACGAGGAGCCCGAAGAGGAAGAAGAGGCTAAGGAAGAGAATCCCGTTATCCAGCCTTTTAAGGCCTTCAACTATGAAGAGAAACCTCTTGAGGATGAAGTTCCCGGTGCAGTAATACATCCAAATGCAAGTTACCAGATGCACAGCCAGTTCGAGACCATGCTGGCACAGGAGCCTGACGGTCAGATCAGTATGGCTGTTGAGCCCGAGCCCGAGGTTGAGAAGCAGATCACAGGCCAGATCAGCATACAGGAATATCTGGACAACTGGGAGGCCTTTAAGAAGACCCAGCAGCAGAAGCAGCTTGAGAGTGTAAAGAAGAGAGTTCTTGACGAGACCGGCGACATGTTCGCTGAGTTTGACTCCAAGACCAGAGAAGGCCTTCAGGAGAAGCTTGAAAAGGCCATCACAGATGCCATCAACAAGGACAGCTATGCCAAGGCATCAGGAAGAGGCGACTGGAGCGTCAAGAGAGAAGACGTTATAAATGCAGCTGTAGAGGAAGTCATGGACGAGGAGTCCCGTCCTGAGCCTTCAGAGGAGCAGCTTTTAGAGGAGATACCGGAGGAGCTTCCGGAGGAAGTTGATGCAGATACACCCACAATCGATGCAGAGATGGTGGCAGCAGAAACGTCAGAAGAGGCAGAGTCTTCAGAGGAAGAATCCGCAGAAGAGCCTTCTGAAGATGAGGCAAAAGAGCCTTCAGAGGAGCCTTCAGAATCTGATGAAGCTGATGAAGCTGAAGATGAGGATGATGACGAAGAGGGTGAAGAGGAAAAGGAAGAGCCGGCAGCCAAGACAGAACCGGCACCTGCGCCTGCTCCCAAGAAAGCTCCTGTTCCCACAGAGAAAAAGAAACAGCCGCATCACATCGGAAACAGAGAGCTTGAAGAGCGCGTAAGAAGCATGACTCCTGAGGAGAAAGAGCTCTTTGGACCATATATACACCACAAGAAATCAAGAAGACAGATCATCAATGCCATTGATAATCTCAGCATGGATCCGTTCTCCGGAAACGCCATCGTTACCGGTGATGAGGGTGCAGGCACCGTAAGTCTTGCAAAGGGTCTTATAAAGGCCATGCAGGCTTCAGACTCCAACTTCAGCGGTAAGGTTGCCAAGATCACAGCCAACACCCTGAACAAGAAGAGCACAGCCAGCATTTTTGATAAGCTTGCAAACGGTGCTCTGATCATTCAGAGGGCAGCAGATCTGACACAGGAGACAGTCAGCGAACTCCTCAAGATCCTTCAGCAGGAGAACAAGGGCCTTGTGATCGTCATGGAAGATACCAAGGAAGACATGGACAGATTCCTTGATAAGAATCCGTCCCTTAAGCAGAGCTTCAACGTCAGGGTTGATATCGAAGCCCTCGATGACGACTCCCTTGTAGCATACGCAAGGCAGTATGCTCTTGAGAAAGAGTATGCCATCGATAACCTTGGAATTCTGGCTCTTCACACAAGAATTTCAGAGAGGCAGACCCTGGACCACGACGTAACCGTATCAGAAGTGAGAGATATCGTGGACGATGCCATATATTATGCGGAAAAAAGAACCGTCGGTCATTTTGTTGATGTAATAGTTCACAAAAGGTACGATGAAAATGATATGATAATACTTAGAGAAAAAGACTTTATGCATGACTAAAATTTTCTTTAGGGGGCACGAATGAGTCAAAAGGTATTTATTTCAGAAGACGACGAGTATTTATTTGGACAGGGTACACATTACGAGATATACGACAAACTGGGAGCTCATCCTTCAGAGGAGAACGGCAAAAAGGGATACTTTTTTGCTGTATGGGCACCAAATGCAGCAGATGTTCACGTAGTCGGAGACTTCAACGGATGGGACGAGAATGCCCATCAGATGCACAGGTCAAAGACCGGAAACATCTGGATGCTCTTTATTCCGGGAGTTGGGATAGGCGAACTTTATAAGTACCTCATCACAGCTCAGGATGGAAGAAAGATCTATAAGGCAGATCCTTATGCAAACTTTGCTGAGCTTCGTCCCGGCAACGCATCAAGGACAACGGATCTGTCCGGCTTTAAGTGGTCTGATAAGAAGTGGTACGACAGCATCAAGGGTAAGGAAATGAAGCGCATGCCCATTTCCATTTACGAGTGCCACATCGGTTCCTGGATGAAACATCCTGACGGAACAGAGGACGGTTTTTATACCTACAGAGAGTTCGCAGACAGGATCGTGGAATACTTACAGGAGATGAAGTATACCCACATCGAGCTCATCGGTATCGCTGAGCATCCTTTTGATGGTTCCTGGGGATATCAGGTAACCGGCTACTATGCACCGACTTCAAGATACGGCGAGCCTACAGACTTTATGTATCTTGTTAACAAGCTTCATAAAAACGGAATCGGAGTAATCCTTGACTGGGTACCGGCGCACTTCTGCCCGGATGAGTTCGGTCTTGCATGCTTTGATGGAACCTGCATCTACGAGCATCCGGACCCAAGGAAGGGAGAGCATCCTGACTGGGGAACCAAGATATTCAATCTTGAGAAGCCCGAGGTCAAGAACTTCCTTATTGCAAATGCTCTTTTCTGGATCCGCAAGTTCCATGTAGACGGACTTAGAGTAGATGCCGTTGCTTCCATGCTCTATCTTGACTATGGCAAGAAGGACGGACAGTGGGTTCCCAACAAGTACGGTGACAACAAGAATCTTGAGGCCATTGAGTTCTTCAAGCACTTCAACAGCGTTGTAAGAGGAACATATCCTGAGGTTCTGACAATTGCCGAGGAATCAACAGCATGGCCTAAGGTTACAGCTCGTCCCGAGGATGACGGACTCGGCTTTGCCTTTAAGTGGAATATGGGATGGATGCATGACTTCTGTGAATACATGAAACTGGATCCATACTTCAGGCAGGGAGCTCATTACATGATGACCTTTGCCATGAGCTATAACAACGCAGAGAACTATATCCTGCCTCTTTCTCACGATGAGGTTGTTCACCTTAAGTGTTCAATGGTTGAGAAGATGCCGGGTTACAAGGTTGATAAGTACGCAAACCTCAGAGTTGGCTACACATACATGTTCGGACACTCCGGCAAGAAGCTCCTCTTCATGGGACAGGAGTTTGGTCAGGAGAGAGAGTGGAGCGAAAAGAGAGAGCTTGACTGGTTCCTTCTTGAGAATGACCTCAACAGAGGTATGAAGGACTATGTTGCAGAGCTCCTTGAGATGTACAGAAAGTATCCTGCCCTCTACGAAGTCGATGATGACTGGGGCGGATTTGAATGGATCAATGCCGATGACAAGGAGAGAAGCACCTACAGCTTCTACAGAAGAGCATCAAACGGCAAAGACAACGTTCTCTTTGTTCTTAACATGACACCGATGGAGAGAAAGGGATTCATGGTAGGAGTTCCGTTTGCCGGAACCTACACCCATATCCTTGACAGCGCCGAGGTGAGATTCGGAGGATCGGGAAGTAATATCGCACCCAAGATCAAAGCTGTAAAAGGTCTTTGCGATTACAAAGACTACAGCATAACCTTTGATCTTCCGCCTTACGGAGCCGAGGTATTTGTTTTCCAGACTCCCAAGCTAAAGAAAAAGAATTGACCTGCCGAAATAGAAGGTGATGGATGAAAAGTCCATCACCTTTTTGCATGTCACAAATGTTTTTTCTCACCCATATGAGGCGCATATGAACATTAACTTTCAGACTATTACCGGTCAGAAAACCGGCGGCGACAAAATTCTTTCAGGCATGGAGGCGGAAGAAAGGATAGTGTCAGGGCCCTCAAAGTCATCAAATCTTTCAAAGGCAGGCTATGCTCTGGACATAGATGCATCGGGATTTACCGACAACGCATACGCAGGGCATTCCAGATCAGTAGAAGACATTTCCAACATGGCTCAGAACACGGACGTTCAGAACCGACACAATTTCATGGCTCTTTTATCAAATACCATGTCCGAGGAGGACTATGAAAAGGCCCTTAAGGATGGATTTGATATCAAAGATATAAACTCTGCAGAGACTGTAAACATCGTGGACAAGATTAAGAGTGTCCTTCTTGAGTCAGGTGTAGAGGTTTCAGGTTACAACGACGACCTCAGCTTTGAAAAACTTAAGAAGATCACCGGAAGCGATGCTTTTGCCAAAGCTCTGCAGGATAGTTTTCATGAGAATGATATCCCTGTTACGGCAGAGAATGTTAAGGCAGCCAAGACAGCTGTTGACCAGGTAGCCGACATCAAGGCTCTTGATGACAGTGCTGTCAAATACATGGTGCAGAACAACATGAAGCCCACCATCGAAAATATCTATTTTGCTTCTCACAGCACAAATGGATTAAATGTCATGGGCAGGGGCTTTTATGCTCAGGAAGCCGGCGGATACTATGCTCAGACAGCTGACTCTTTTGACTGGGAACAGCTCGGTCCCCAGATCGACAAAGTCATCGAGGAGTCAGGACTTGACCCTAAGGATGAGGCCACCAAGGAAAATGCCAAGTGGATGGTATCTCAGGGAATTCCTCTTACAGCTGATAATCTCGAGGCAGTTACCACTATAAAGGCAGCAAAGCTCCCTGTAACTGAAGAGCTCGGAGCAAAGGCAACGGCAGCAGCCATAGCAGATGGCAAGCGCGCCATCGACGGCAATCTCGCTGACCCGACTTCAAACCTTCAGAAGGCCATAGATATAGATCATAAGGTAAAAGAGATCTCGGACGACGATATAAAGGGCGCCATAATTTCAGGGAAAGATCTCACCATCAGAAATCTGTCAGGCGCAGGAACTTTCGCAGAAGTACAGGCCCTTCCGGAGAACGACAACAGACTGGTCCTTGCAAGGATCCAGATGGAAGAAGTTCGTCTTCGCATGACAACAGAAGCCAACAAGCAGCTCCTTGACAGAGGATTTTCGATAGACACAGCACCCATTGAGCAGCTCATTGAGAGACTTAAGAGCACAATGGGACAGATGGCGGATGAAACTGCCGGGGAGGCCATCGATGAGATAACAGATGTAAAGAGCGCCAGCACTTCTTATATGATGCGCATGACTATGACAAGGGTTTCTGTGATCGCAAACGGCCCTGTCGATATCGTGGGCGATATGGCAGATGAGCTTGAGAGCGCAAGCATCTTTAAGATCAGCCAGAGGTCAGAGATGCTGGCTTCAAAGTTTGCAAAGGCAGGCGAGGGTTATGAAAAGCTCATGACAGCTCCAAGAGCAGACCTGGGCGATAGCATAAAGAAGGCCTTTAGAAATGCAGACGATATCTTAGAGGATCTTAAAGAGGAGCTCACCGATGAGAACCGCCGCGCTATTCGCATCCTTGGATACAACAGGATGGAAATAAATGAGGAGAACCTGGAAAAGGTCAGAGGATGGGATGCAAAGCTCCAGGCAGTGATCTCAAGAATCAAGCCCGGTGCGGTCCTTGATCTTATAAGAGACGGCCAGAACCCTCTTTCAATGACCATCGAAGAGCTCTCACAGAACCTGGACAGACATTCTTCAAATTCAGACGATCAGAGAGGAAAGAGCGAAGAGAAGTACGCCAAGTTCCTCTACAAGCTTGAGAAAAAGAACGGAATAAGCAGCGAGGAGAGAACCTCCTTCATAGGAATATACAGACTTTTCCACACCCTTAAGACCACCGATTACCAGGCAATAGGCTCCCTTCTTAAGACGGGACGTGATATGACCATCGGAAACCTTCTTGAAGCTACGAGAAATCAAAAGGCTGCAAGACACGGAATGGACTTTAAGGTAGATGATGAGTTTGGTGGTCTTGAAGAGAGATCAGCCGGAGTAAAGATAGATGCGCAGATAAGTGCAGCATTCAGATTCTACAGCGCCAAGGCAGAGGTCGTATATGAGAATCTCGAACCTGAAAAGCTGATGCAGGCTGCACCTACTGATGAGACTCTTTTACCCGAACTTGCAGATAACCTTCAGGAAGCCGATACAGATGAGGCGCTTGAGAGAGAATATGTAAAAGAGCAGGTCACAAGAATGAGACAGACTGCCCAGCTAAAGGCAGCAGAACCTGCCCTTGATGAGCTTAAGGCAGCAGAAGTTGAGACCACCTTCAACAATATGGAGGCCATGATCGGCGTAAGGCGCGATCGCAGGAACGGAAGCCTCTGGGAGAAGATGGGTGACATAAAAGAAAAAGCTCTTTTAACAGAAAAAATGGAAGATGATGATTATCAGGAAAATTACGTTAAGATTTTGGGAGATGTTTCCGATAAATTATCTGAAGAGCTAATGACTGACAATGACAGCTACATTGATGTAAGAGCGATATCTCTTTTGCAGAGGCAGATCTCAGTGATGACAAAGAGCGCAGAGAGAGATTCTTACGAAGTTCCTGTCGAGGTTGAAGGTCAGGTAGTTTCAATGCATGTGACGCTAAAGAGCGAAGCAGGCACGAATTCAAGGATGGATGCCAGTGTTCAGACTGATATGTACGGACTTATCACTGTAAGCCTCTACAAGGAAGCGGATGTGATAAGAGGAATGCTTACAACAACGAACAGCAGCAATCAGGAAGAGTCTGAATATCTGGAAAGTGTAAGAAGTAGATTGTGCGGAAAGCTATCAGAGAAGATAGAGGGAGCCGTTGCAGCGGCGGAGAATATAGCAATCCTCTATCACGCACAGAGCGGAAGCACCTTAGCAACCGCAGTTTCTTCAGGAGCCAGGGAAGGCAGCAATAACTTACAAACAGATACTAAAACACTCCTTACTATGGCAAAGGCCTTTGTTGAGGCGCTTTGACAAGTTGCGACTAAAGAAACGAGGTAGAGATGAAAGTAAATTATAACGTATCCGCAATGGTAGCAAACAACGCACTTCAGAGAAATGATAAGCTTCTTTCAGAATCTCTCGGAAGATTGTCCAGCGGTTTAAAGATCACAAACGCAAAAGACAATCCTTCCGGTCTTGCCATGTCAAGAAGAATGAATTCCCAGATTGAAGGACTTGGAGTAGCAAATAACACATCAAAGGATGCGATCTCAATCGTTCAGGTAGCAGACGGAAGCCTTTCAGAGATCCACGAGGTGCTCCAGAGAATGAGCCAGCTGGCAGTTCAGGCCAGCAACGGAACTCTCACAGACAGCGACAGAGAGGCAATCCAGTCAGAGGTAACACTTCTGAAGGAAGAGATCGAGAGAATGGCACAGACTACACAGTTTAACGGCCAGACTATTCTCGACGGATCCTTTGATTACCGTGGATATGCAACAGTTGGCAATGATCCTTCAACAGCAGAGACAAATCCCAATGTAAAGATGGTTTCCTACTCAGATGTTGTTGAGGCAGGAAATTACCAGATAACAGGAATTGATGTAAGTTTCATGAACCTCACAGGTACAACCGGTGTTGATAAGAAGGGAATCTTCCTTGAGAACGGCAGTGAGACAAACATCAGCGTTAAGAAGATCCTAGAGGACGGTTCAATGGTTGACTACATGCCAAACGGAATGACAGCAACCGTTAATGAAGACGTGCTCACACTTCAGGATGCAACCGGCAAGAAGATCCAGCTCCAGATCGATGAGACCTTCAGTGGCACTGTAAACCTTGAGCTTACAGGCGCAGGAGCAATGACCATGCAGGTTGGAGCAAACGAGGGACAGACTCTTGATATCAGGATCCAGAAGGTTTCCCTCACAACTCTTGGACTTTACAACCTTGACGTTTCAAACGAAGTTGGTGCAAGAGAGGCAATCGAGAGCGTAAAGAACGCCATCTCAGAGATCAGTGGAATCAGATCAAGACTTGGTGCTTATCAGAACAGACTAGAGCATACAGTAAGTAACCTCGATATCTCAGTTGAGAACATGACAGCAGCTTATTCCAGGATCATGGATGTAGATATGGCCGAGGAGATGACAACCTATTCAACACAGCAGGTTCTCTCACAGGCAGGAATCTCAATGATGGCCCAGGCAAACGAGAGACCGTCACAGGTACTTCAGCTTCTTCAGTAATCGCTAAGAGAGGGATAATGTATGACACTGGAAAAGAAACAGGAATTTACACTTAAGATTTCAGAGGCCAACAAGACTCAGATGATCACAATCATCTATGAAATGGTGATGTACTATCTTGATGAGGCCATTGAGAATATCGGCATCGGCAAGAAGGAAGATGCGCAAAAGAGCCTTATGCGTGCCCAGAACTGTATCGATGAGCTCATCCACTCCCTGAACATGGAGTATGAGCTGGCAAGGAATCTGTTTCAGATCTATATTTTCTCCAAAAAGGAGCTGGTGGTAGCATCTGCAACCTACAGCATCAACCGCATCTGGAGAGTTTTAAAGAACTTTGAGAATCTCCATGAGGCTTACGCAGAGCTTGAAAAAGAGGACACTTCAGATAAGCTTATGGGAAATACCCAGAAGGTTTATGCAGGTCTTACCTACGGAAAATACAGCTTAAACGAGGATGTTTCGGCAGCTTCCTACAACAGAGGACTTATGGCGTAAAAGACATCTTAAGAAAATCTTAAGATATTAATTTTTGCCGGGGAAATTTATTAATTTCCTTCATAGAGAAACGAATTTGCGACAAAATTAAGCGACAAACCCTAAGAACTAAGCGAAAGCAAAATTCTTAAGATTTGTCGCTTTTTCGATTTTGCCCGGGGTTTACAAAGTGTTTTCTCCATGCTAAATTCTTTTTCGCGAGCTCGATAAAACATCACGAAAGGGGTAGATTGTTATAGCCGTAGTTTTAATATTGTTTTTGACAGGCGCGGTATTCACGGATCTGTTCAAAGACAAAATATACAACGTCTGGGTGGTTCCGGGACTGTTTCTTGGAATAGGAGCAAATCTTATCCGGGGGCAGGAGTTCTTTTACGAATCCATCCTTGCAACAGGGGCAGCACTTCTGATACTGCTTCCCGTGTACTTCTTTAAAGGTATCGCAGCAGGCGACGTCAAACTCTTTATGTCTGCAGCATCTTTTCTAACTGTGCAGGATACTCTTTCCTGTATTCTTATCTCATTCCTGATCGCCGGAGTAATCTCGGTCGCGGTCATAATCCTAAAGAGAAATAAACAAAGATACATTCATTTCGCAGTGCCGATCCTTATGAGTGTTTTATTTGTGGCAGGAGGTGTGTTATGAACTGTGTGACGATGGCTGTTTTTGACAGCGATGCTCTTTATTGTGAAAGGCTCTCGGAATATCTAAGAAGTCATCTTAAGCTCTCTTTTGAAATAATGTCATTCACTGAGGGCGGAAAGCTTTTAGAGTACCTTGATGAAAATGAAATAGCGCTTCTTGTGGTTTCGGAGAGCGATGCCTGTGGGCTTAAGAGAGAAACCCTGGGCAGAAATTGCAGAAACATTATGATCCTTGATGAAGAGGGGAAAAATGAAGAATTGGAAGAATTATCCATAAGTTATGGCATCGGGATCTTTCATGTGAGCAAATATCTGCCGGCAGCAGAGATCGTGGACAGGATTTTAGAGCTCTGTATAAGCGGAGCTGAGGGCTTTTCCGGGCTTAAGGTAAAGGCGCTTGACATCACCTCTAAACTACTTGGCTTTTACACTCCCGTTTCGAGATGCGGACAGACTTCTTTTGCCATCAAGATGGGAGAGGCTCTTGCCAGAAAGGGCAGAACCATTCTTTTGAGTTTTGAGAGCTTTTCGGCCATCACAAGTCTCTTTGAACAGGAGGCCGAGGAGGATATTACGGACCTTCTGTATTTTGCGGATTGCGAGAGAGATAAGTTCTGCCTTTACCTTGAAAAGATAAAAAGAACCAGGAACGGCCTTGATTTCATCGCACCGGCCAAGACTGCCATGCAGGTCAAGGAGATCAGCTATGAAAAGATAAGGGAGCTGGTGGAATTATTAGCAAGAGAGGCGGGATATCAGTACATTCTTTTTGACTTAAAAGACTATCCTGACGGCTTCTTTGAGATCCTTGATATGTGTGACATCGTATATACCGTTATGAGAAACAACTCAGCTGACCATTACAGACTTGGAAGGTATGATAAAGCTCTTTTGGAAAATGACTATGAGAGGGTTCTTACAAAGACCATGAAATGTCTGCTTCCTGATGGACGGGATATCACTGCCTACAACAGATTTATTGAGGACATACTGATAAGGAGCAGGGAGGTATCCGGCATTGGAGCGTAAGCTGCAGGAGATGAGGGCTGTGGTCAAGGACAGGGTCATGAACTCGCTGGACTTCTCCAGAGAGATCACGGACCGGGAGATGTATGAGATCATCGATAGGGAGATCTCAATGCAGCTACGGCACAGGGTAGTTACTCTCGAGGAGAGAAAGAGCCTCAGGCAGCAAGTGTTTCACTCCATAAGAAAGCTCGATGTCCTGCAGCACCTGGTGGATGATCCGACCATCACTGAGATAATGGTCAATGGCACCGACAACATCTTTATTGAGAAAAACGGTGTGATCATGGAGTCGGATTGCAGGTTTGAGTCAAGGCAGCGCCTTGAGGATGTGGTCCAGCAGATCGTATCTTCCTGCAACAGAGTGGTCAACGAGTCATCGCCGATAGTGGATGCAAGGCTCGATAACGGGTCGCGTGTAAACATTGTGCTCAGCCCTGTTGCATTAAACGGTCCTATCGTGACCATAAGAAGGTTTCCCGAAAAGCCCATCACCATGAGGCGGCTCATAGAGCTGGGTTCAATATCCGAATATCTTAAAAGTTATATTGAGGTCCTTATAAAGGCCGGATATAACATCTTTATTTCCGGTGGTACGGGTTCCGGTAAAACCACCTTCCTGAATGCTCTTTCGGATTTTATTCCAAAGGATCAAAGACTAATAAGTATAGAGGACAACGCAGAGCTCCAGATCCTTGGGGTCCCAAACCTTGTGAGGATGGAAGCAAGAAACGCAAATGTGGAGGGCTGCAAGCCAATAACCATCAGGGACCTCATCAAGTCATCACTTCGTATGAGACCTGACTGGATCGTGGTTGGTGAGGTCAGAGGCGATGAGTGCGTCGATATGTTACAAGCGATGAACACGGGTCATATGGCCATGTCCACAGGACACGCCAACAGTGCAGAAGATATGCTCTCGAGAATTGAGACCATGGTGCTGATGGGGATGGAGATTCCGCTCCCGGCAGTAAGAGGACAGATCGCATCGGGAATAGATATCGTGGTGCATCTTGGAAGACTCAGGGACAGGACCAGGAAAGTGCTGGAGATATGCGAGCTGGAAAAGGAGCTTGATCCCGAAAGCGGAAGGATAAAGGTGAATACCCTCTTCAGGTTTGAAGAGGAGGGCGAGGATGAAAGAGGAAAGATCATAGGGAAATGGAGGAAAGTAAGTGAACTTAAAGCGACTGAAAAGCTTATGGCAGCAGGCCTTAGCTTACCCGAGGGGGATAAATGACATCCCGATACTCATTCAGGGAGTGCTGATTGCACTGGCCTTTGGCAGGCTCTTCTACGATTCCTGGATTGCTGTGGCAGCTCTTTTACCTGTTGTGTTCCCGTGGTACGTGTATCAGAAAAAGCGCCAGATAGAGAGAAATACAAGGCTTATAGGGATACAGTTCAGGGATGCGATAAGCTCGGTGCTGACAAATCTCAAGGCCGGGTACTCTCCGGAGAATGCTTTCCTTGAGGCTATCCATGACATGGAACTTCTATATGGGAAAAAGAGCCTTATCTGCGCAGCGCTTTCTAAGATCGGCAAGGGGATTAAGAACAACATTCCATTGGAAAAGCTCATCTACAGGCTCGGGAAGGAGTCGGGCAACAGCGATATAAGGGATTTTGCGGAGGTTTTTGCTGTGGCCAAAAGGAGTGGTGGCAACTTGACACAGATTATATCAAGGACCATCACGGTAATCTCCCAGAAGATGGATGTGGAAAAAGAGATCGACGTGCTTATCAGCGCAAAGAGAATGGAGGCAAGGATCATGAACATGGTGCCCTTCTTCATTATCTTTTACATAAGCCTTACAAGCCCCGGCTTTTTTGACCCGCTCTATCACAACCTGTTCGGGATCGTGCTCATGAGTATCTGCATGGGATTTTATGCCTTTGCTTATTTTATGTCGGAAAGGATAGTAAACATCAATGTCTAAGCTTGCATTTACATATTTGATATTTCCGCTTGTGATGCTGATCTTGTGGTTTCTTTCAAAAGACCTCGAGCTTCCGCAGGGGATTGAGGACACCGGGATAAGCAGGGCTTATCTGAAGATCTCTCTTTTTATCTTCAGGAACATAAGGGGGAGAGTAAGGTCTTTTTCCTCGGAAAAAATACGTATGTATCTGGGGACACTTGAGCAGAAAAAGGATCTGGACAGTGCAGAGACCGAATACTTTATCAGGAAGATAAGCGTTGTGCTCCTTATGGCAAGCGCCGGATGCTTTTTGGCCTTCATGATGGCCATCGGCGCCGGGCAGAGCTCCAAGATAAACGATGGGAGAGTTATTGAGAGAAACTCCTTTGGTGAGAAGGAATACGAAGTTGACCTGGTTGCCACGGATGAAAACGGTGAAGAGATCGGCGAGTACACACTTCCGGTTGAGACAAGGCAGTATACGGAAGAAGAAGCAAATGCCCTGTTTGAGGAAGCGTCGGCATCTCTTGAGAGGATCATCCTTAAGGAGAATGAGAGTTTTGATGATGTGACGAAAGACTTGAATTTACCGGAGAGGATTCCGGGATATCCCTTTGATATCCGCTGGAAGATCGACAACCTTGAGGTGATCCACTTCGACGGTGAGCTCATTGAGGACATGATCCCAAAGGAAGGTGCGTTGGTAAACTTAAGCGCCATCTACAGCTACAGAGACCTTCGGTGGCAGCAGTCCTTCTGCGCGCGGATAATACCAAGGGATTTAACGCCTGCGGAGAGGGCTTTTCTGGAGATAAAAGAGCTTTTGGACAAGGCCGATGAGGATTCCAAAGAGGAGCAGGAGATCATCCTGCCGGAGAGCTTTGATGAGGGGGAGATCCACTGGTCAGAGAAAGTAACCGACAACAGCATGCTGCTTCTGATGCTGACTCTTATCGGAAGTGCAGCCTCTTACGTTCTTAAGGACAAGGAGCTGAAGAAGGCCATGGAGGAGCGAGGGCAGCAGATGCTGGGGGATTATCCTCAGTTCGTATCGCAGATCGTTCTTTATATGGGAGCCGGAATGACCATGAGGAATATCTTTGAAAAGCTTGGAAACGGGTACCTACGGAAAAAGAAAGAGACCGGAGAAAAGAAATATCTCTACGAGGAGGTCCTAAGGGCCGGAAGAGAGCTCTCAGCCGGAGCATCCGAAGGGAGTGTCTATGAGCACTTTGGTCTTAGGTGCTCGGGGCAGCAGTACACAAGACTGTCAACGCTACTGTCCCAGAACCTGAGAAAAGGTAACAGCGAGCTTCTGGTTCTTTTACAGGAGGAGTCCAAAAAGGCCTTCGACGAGAGGATGGACAGAGTTCGCAAAGCGGGAGAGGAAGCCGGAACAAGGCTTCTTCTGCCCATGATAATCATGCTGGTGATCGTAATGATAGTGATAATGATACCGGCTTACATGGCATTTTGATCAAACAAATTTTGAATAAAAGGGAGGAAAACAAAATGATCGAAACAGTAAAGAATTTAGGAAAAAAGGTTGGGGGAGCAGTAAAGAGTTTCTGGAAGGATGAGAACGGAATGGGTACCGTCGAGGTAATACTTATCATAGTGGTGCTCATTGGCCTTGTTATCGTATTTAAGGAGCAGATCTCCGGAATCGTTGAGGATGTCTTTAAGGCAATCAGACAGGATACCCGTGTTATCACGAACTAAGGGTTATGTGACGGTATTTCTGTCGCTGTCCATAATGATAATCCTGTCACTTATCCTGGTCCTTTTTCAGGGGGCCAGGATAGGGGCAGTCAAAATGAAGACGGAATGTGTTGCAGATATCTCCATGAATTCAGTACTTGCCGAGTACAGCAGAGCGCTCTATGAGCAATATGGGCTCCTGTTTGTGGATACTTCTTACGGGTGCGAGAACCCCTCCATCATAAACACACAGGAGCATCTAAGATACTATGCGCAAAAGAACTTTAGCAGGACTGTTCCGAGTCGACTTGCCGGAAATGATTCAATATTCTCTGCGTACTGCGATGGCGTAAGTATCACCGGAAGCTCTTTTGCCCTGGACAATAACGGCGCGGTGCTGAACAGGCAGATAATTTCATATATGGGCGCCGAGCCTGTCGAGGGGCTTCTGGCTGATGTTCAGACCAACGCCCGGCTCATTCAGGATAACGCCCTTGATACCACGGACGTGGCGGCTATGGCTGCAGAAAATCAGGCGGCAATTGATGCCATAGAGCTTCCGCCCATCATCAACGAGGACGGAGAAGAGGAGGAGATGAGCCTTGCCAACCCTGCGGATGTGGTGAATTCACAAAGGGGAATTGGTGCTTTGAATCTGGCGATCAAGGACAAGTCAAGGATATCAAAGGTAACCGTAGACCTTGATCAGTATGCGTCTCACAGGCAGCTAAATAAGGGAACAGGGCTCAACGACAAAGAGGATATCTCAGCCGGCGAAAGACTTCTCCTTGAGCAGTACTACTACGAGAAGTGCTCGAGGTATGGAGGCGAGCTGGATAAATCTCTTTTGAAATATCAGCTGGAATACATGATCTACGGGCAAAAGAGCGACTGGGGAAATCTTGAGAGAATGGCTGAGAATCTGCTTTTCTGGAGAGAGGCATCAAACATGATCTACCTCTTTGGATGTGATGCCAAGGTTGCAGAGGCGGAGTTTATTGCGGAGGTGGTCACTGCGCTGTTCTGTATTCCGGAGCTGGCAGATCTTGTGAAATACTCAATCCTTTTTGCCTGGACTTTTGCCGAGACGGTGTCGGACTTAAACATATTGTTCAGCGGCGGAAGGGTTCCTCTTTTTAAGAGTGATTCCACCTGGAGGCTAAGTCTTACAAATATGTTCGGCTTCAGGGATTTCCTAAACGGCGGGGATCTCGGAGAGGGCATGTACTATGAAGACTATGTAAGGGCAAGGCTCTTTATGGTGAGCCTTCCGGAGAAGACCATGCGCCTTGCGGACATAATTGAGATGGATGTGAGAAAGACTGCAGGAAATGCGGCCTTTAAGATGGATCACTGCCTGGATACCTTCTGCGCGGAGATCCATGTAAGGACAAGGTTTGGGTACGACTGCAAGATAGAAAGGATATACGGATATGAGATGTAGGCACCACAGGATGCCTGGGTCCATGACGGTAGAGGCGTCACTGGCACTTCCGCTATTTATCTTCTTCTTCGTAAACATAATGACCATGTTCAATATTGTGAAGGTCCAGTCAGATCTGGAGGCTGCGCTTCACCAGACGGGAAGCGAGATGTCTCTTTTGGCGTATGATCTTAGTTTTGGTGAGGAGAGTCTCGGAGCAGAAGGCGGAGGCGCAGTGGATACACTGGCCGGGGCAGCAGGCATTTTTTATGCAAAAGAGAAGGTGAGGCAGTATCTCGGAGATGGCATAAATAAAAGCGTTGTCACGGACGGATTTGAGGGCATGAGCTTTATCCAGTCAAAAGTTCTTTTTGGAAATGACATTATCGACCTTGTTGTGGATTACAAGGTACATCCTCTGATTCCGGTCATCGGTTTTAATGAATTTGGTGTGGAATCCAGATACTTCGGACATGCGTGGACGGGCTACGACATCTCGGCCGGCCTTGATATGGAGGGCGTCGAAGAGGAGATGGTCTATGTCACGGAGCACGGAGAGGTTTACCACAGAAGCATTGATTGTGAGCATCTGCGACTTAAGGTGCAAAGCGTTCCCTTCGAGGATCTAAAGCACCTTCGCAACAACGACAGGAAGATATACTACGCCTGTGAATACTGCGGAGAGAACATCGGAGGAGGCAACGTTTTTATCACAGGATATGGCGAGAGGTACCACAGCAGTATTAACTGCCTGGCACTAAAGAGAAAGATTTATACGATACCGATTTCTGAAGTGGGTGGTCGCAGAGCCTGCAGCACTTGCGGATGAGCGTAATGGATAAGGAGTTAAAAGTGTTTTTTGGACTAGGTGTTTTGCTAATAATGATAATTTCATCTATCGGAGATATAAGGAGCAGAGACGTGTTTTTGTGGGAGATACTGGGATGCCTTGGTATGTCTTTTGCCAAAGTTGTATTCAGTATATACGCAGGAAACTTTGATGCTTCGGACATATTTATGTCGCTGATGCCGGGAGTGTTTCTCCTGCTTTTGTCCTTTGTCAGTGGACAGAGCGTCGGATACGGAGATGGGGCACTTGTTTTGTGCGCAGGGCCTGCTCTTGGAGCGGGAGTAGCAGTTATGGGGATGATCGCAGGAGTTTTTTCCTGCGGACTGATATCGGGGATTCTTCTGGTGCTTAAAAAGGTTGGGAAAAAGGCCAAAATGCCCTTTGTTCCTTTCCTGACCTTGGGGATGGGGGTGATGATGCTTGCGCAGATTTAAGGGGTATATGACGCTGGAGGCTTCCTTCATTGTGCCGATGATCATCTGCGTCTTTGCGCTGCTCATCTACTTTTCGTACTACCTCTATGGCAGATGCATTCTGTCGCAGGACGCATATATCCTGGCTTTCAGGGCAAGCGTTGCAGATGAGGAGATATATGGAAGCTCTGAAAATTATGTAAATGAGAAGTCATCGCAGGTTGCGGGCAAAAAGTATTTTGGCAGCACAAACCCTACGTTTGAAGCAGCATCGTCAGGAAAAGAAATCCGGGTTCATGGATATTCAAAGGCCCGGCACTCAGCCATGGGAAGGTACTTCTTAAAACCTCAAAGCGGTTGGGAATATGAAGCAGCCGGAAGGGCTAAGCGTTTTGAGTATGCAGAGCACATCAGAAGGTTCACGAGACTACGGGATTTGGGAAAAGAGATTTTGGAAACAATAGGAGATGAATGATGGAGTACAAGTATTACAGAGAATTGAAGCATAACTACCTTGTGTTTGAGGATAAGAGTAAAGAGGGCGAAAGCAGGTATCAGTATAAGATCGCAGAAAGTGGCAGGATAAAGGGCCTTGTGCCTCTGACCGAGAGGAGCATAAACGGAGATAAGTTTCTTTATTACGAGATAAATTCCATGCAGAGCCTTGGGGACAGATTCGCATCAAGCGGGATGAATGCCGCCCAGGTAAAGAGCCTTCTTACAGATATAAAGGATGTTCTCGAGGGCTTGTCTGAGTTTCTGCTGGGAGAAGAAGGAATCGTCTTTAACAGTAGGAGCATATACACAGATCTTACAAGCGGAGCATGCAGATTTCTCTACTGCCCTTTTTATGATGAGGGGAAGAGCTTTTCCGAGTTTGCCATGGAGCTTTTGGAGCTGGTGGATGAGAATGACAGAGAGGCTACCGAGCTGGTCTACAGGCTTTGCGAGCAGAGTGCTGCTTTCGGAGATTTTATTTATGAGGCACTGGAGAAGACTCTGGCAGAAGAGGCTTGTGAGGCAGAGAAGAACACTTATGAGGAAAAGCAAGAGGAGAGCTTTACGGAAAGCTTTGACATGACAGATGCAGAGGACGTCACAGACTCTTTTGACGATTACGAGGAAGAAGAGGGGGAGAGAAGGCTTAAGAGCTCCGGAAAGAGACTTGGTGGAAAGCTCCAACTTCTCTTTTCCCTCATGTTCTTCTGCCTGGTGGGAGCTATGGTTTATATAAGAATGAACTACATCCTTTCAAATGAGGAAAATATGCTGTCAATCTTTGTAATGCTGGTATCGGTTGTAACCGGAGTGGTGGCTCTTGTCGGCGGATTTAAGGAGCTTAGAGGCGGTGTGGAAGCGCCCGGCAAAGGCAAGAAGACAAGGGAGCTTGGCGAGGATGAGATGTATTCGGAGGAGGATATCAGCTATGGGGGCGAAGAAGATGATTTTGGATACGAAGAGGATTATGATTTCGTAAAACCTGCAAGGGCCGAAAGCTCTTTTACCAAAGAAACGGCCCTGTGCGGAGAGACAGTGGTCCTTGATGAGATCAGAAGTGAAGGCATCGCGCTCTTTAGCAGAAATCTGGACAAGACAGTAAGGATTGCCTTTGATAAGCTTCCGCTGACAGTCGGGAAAATGGAAGGCTGTGTTGATAAGGTGCTGAGCGATATGAGCATATCAAGGATGCATTGCAGGTTTGTAAGCGACGGGGGAAGAGTTGCTGTGATCGACCTCGGCTCAACGAACGGAACCTACAAAAACGGTCTTAAGCTCCTTCCCCAGCAAAAGACCTACATCGATGAAGGGGACGAGATAAGGCTTGGCAGAGTTTGTTTTGATTGCAGATAAATAGGAGATTGTGTGATATAATACGATTATTAAGCGGAGGGGAGTTCATGAAGGTAAATATCTATTACGGCGGACGCGGAATCATCGATGATCCAACGCTTTTCGTCATCTCACAGATCACAGCGGTTTTACAGGAACTTAATGTAAAGGTACAGCAGTACAATCTCTATGAACAGAGAAATGGCATCACAGCTCTGCCCAACACTCTTAAGGATGCGGACGGAATCATTCTGGCATCAACGGTTGAGTGGTACGGAATTGGCGGATACATGATGCAGTTTCTTGATGCCTGCTGGCTCTACGGTGACAAGGACAAGATCAGACAGATCTACATGGCGCCCGTTGTCATGAGTACGACTCACGGCGAGAGAGAAGGCATGATGAGTCTTGCAGCTGCCTGGGAGATGCTGGGCGGACTTCCTTGTGACGGAATGTGCGGATATATTGCAGATACTACCAAGCTTGAGAACAGCTCGGAGTACGGCAAGATAATAGATAAGAAGGCGGAGAACATCTACAGGACCATCAATCAGAAGATGCCTGTATTCCCTGCAAGTAATCAGGCGGTCATCAACAAGGTCGGCGTTGCCAAGAGCATAGACCTTACTCCGCAGGAATCTGAACAGCTCTCGGAGTATGCTTCGGATGACAAGTACGTTCGCAAGCAGAAGGAAGACCTTCAGGAGCTTGCAAGCATATTCAGGGACAAGATGGGACAGGAAGATGCCCTTGGAAGTTCCGAGGAATATGCTAAGACTCTTAACAGGAAATTCACTCCTGTTGCAGGAGTTGTGGCTAAGTACAAGATTTCTTTTTCCGATAACGGTAAGCTTAAGCCTATCATCATAGATGTAGATAACAGTAAGTGCGATTGCCACGTGGGAGACGAGGAAGGTTGCGATGTTTCACTTACTTCAGATCAGAGAACCTTTGAAGATATCCTTGGGGGGAGACTTAGCTTCCAGAGAGCCTTTATGGCAGGAAGCATTAAGATGAAGGGAGACTTCAAGCTTCTTAGAAGCATGGATCAGTTCTTTGACCTTATGGCAGATTAAGTTGGGGAAATCCGGATGCAGGATACTTACGTCTCTGAGGGAGATTATTGGCAAAGACAGGAGCAGATATACAAGAGCTCTTATATAACACTGGCACTGCTGGCCATTAACGTGGTCGTTTTCTTGCTGTGCAGTTTTGCCTTTGGATGGATGTATGAAAAAGGGGCCATGATCACTGAAGTTGTCCTTAGGGACGGTCAGTATTACAGGCTCTTTACAGCCATGTTCCTTCATGCTGATCCTCAGCACCTCATAAATAACATGCTGATGCTTGCCCTTGGCGGCGCTATAGTTGAGCACTACACAGGGCATGCGTTCTACTTTTTCCTTTATATGTTGTCGGGACTCTTTGGCAACATGATATCCATGGCTTATGAAATCCAGAACAGACTCAGCTGGGTCTCAGTCGGGGCAAGCGGCGCCATTATGGGGCTGGTTGGCTTTGTTATGGTATGGATTCTGGTAAACAGAAAGACTTTTATAAGAAGCAGAAACCTTATGATAAGGCTTGCGCTTTTGGGAGTCTTTGTTATTGAGGCCTGCTTTTTCCAGAAGGGTGCAAACACCGCGGCTCACACCGGAGGCTTTTTAACGGGAGCTGTTTTAGGCGTTATAAATATCATTGTTTTAAAGAACAACAAGAATATGGAGGGACTTGCATAATGGAAAACTGTATCTTTTGTAAAATCGCAGCGGGAGAGATTCCGTCAAATACTATATACGAGGACGATTCCTTCAGGGTTATCCTTGATCTTGGCCCTGCAACCAAGGGACATGCCCTGGTTCTTCCCAAGAACCACTATGCGGATCTTTTTGAGATTCCTGAGGACGTTTTGGCTGATGCAGCCAAGGTTGCCAAGAAGGTGGCAGGAACCATGAAGGAGAAACTCTCATGCGACGGTCTTAACCTTGTACAGAACAACGGAGAGGCAGCAGGACAGACTGTTATGCATTTCCATCTTCATATCATTCCAAGATATGCAAACGACGGGCAGCACATTTTATGGAAGCCAACAAGCCCTTCACCTGAGGAGCTTGCAGCAATCAAAGACACAATTGTGGGTGCCTGACCGGGAGAAGCTATGCGTGAAATAGAAGTTAAGCAAATTACAGAGGCGGTTAAGAAGCTGTGCATCGACGCCAATCACTTTCTCTCCAAGGATATGGAGGACGCTCTTTCAAAGGCTCAAAGCGCCGAGGAGTCCGAGCTAGGGAAAAAGATATTTGCCCAGCTCCGTGAGAATCTCGATATCGCCGGAAAAGACATGATACCAATCTGCCAGGATACCGGAATGGCAGTCCTGTTCGTAAAGGTCGGTCAGGATGTACACTTTGTGGGTGGAGATCTTACAGAAGCCATAAACGAAGGAGTGCGCCGTGGATATACAGAAGGCTTCCTAAGAAAGAGCGTTGTATCGGACCCTCTTATAAGAAAGAACACAGGAGATAACACTCCCGCAATCATACATTACGAGATAGTTCCGGGAGATAAGGTAGAGATAACCTGTGCTCCCAAGGGCTTCGGAAGCGAGAACATGAGCAGAGTCTTCATGCTCAAGCCCGCCGATGGTGAAGAGGGTGTTAAGAACGCCATCGTTCAGGCTGTTATGGACGCCGGTCCCAATGCCTGTCCGCCTATGGTTGTTGGCGTAGGCATCGGAGGAACCTTCGAGAAGTGCGCCATCATGGCTAAGCAGGCCCTGACCAGAAAGGCCGGAGAGCATTCAGACATCCCATATATAGCTGATATGGAAAAAGAGGTGCTTGATAGGATCAACGCAAGTGGAATAGGTCCTGCCGGACTTGGCGGAAGAATAACGGCGCTTGCAGTCAACATAAACACCTACGCAACGCACATCGCAGGTCTTCCTGTGGCTGTGAATATATGCTGCCATGTAAACAGACATGCATTCGTGACAATCTAACATTTTTGCAGAAACTCTTCTTATAGAAGAACAAGTGAACTAACATAGAAGGAATTAGAGAATGGACAGAGAATTACAGGCCCCTATCGATCCTGCTTTGGCAAAAGAGCTAAAGGCCGGCGATATGGTATACATAACCGGAACCATATATACAGCCAGAGATGCTGCGCACAAGAGAATGGATGAAGCTCTCTCGAAGGGTGAGGAACTTCCTTTTGATATAAGGGGAAATCTCATCTATTATATGGGACCATCTCCTGCAAGAGAGGGAAGACCCATCGGTTCTGCCGGACCAACCACAGCAAGCCGTATGGACAAGTATGCTCCAAAGCTCCTTGATCTTGGGCTTGGCGGAATGATAGGCAAGGGCAAGAGAAGCAAAGAGGTTATAGATGCCATGGTTAGAAACGGAGCTGTTTACTTTGCAGCTATCGGCGGAGCAGGAGCTCTTCTTTCCAAGGCTATTACTGCTTCTGAAGTTATTGCCTATGACGATCTCGGAACAGAGGCAATACGTAAGCTTACAGTGGAGAGATTCCCTGCAATAGTAGTAATTGATTCAGAGGGAAACAATCTTTACGAGACTGCCGGTGCTGCTTACAGGAGGGAGTTGGAATAAAACAATTGACAAAGGCTGCAGGGCTTTGTATAATTACATTTGCGTCTTAGGTTTGAACGGACGCATGAAACTCACATATTGGTAGTGGGATTCAGGCATGGAGAAATACTCAAGTGGCTGAAGAGGCGCCCCTGCTAAGGGTGTAGGTCGTTTACGCGGCGCGCGGGTTCAAATCCCGCTTTCTCCGTTTAGCAAAGAAATGGAAGTCCAATGGACTTCCTTTTTTATTCCTTCTGAGGTGTTATTTTGGATCACCCTGGTGGCCGGATCAGATAACCGGTTTAAATGACCACTATAAATAGAAGGAAAATCCTCTTCAAAGTACAACATTTTGTGGAAAATAAGATTTATAAAAATTTCCAAAAAAAGGTGTTGCATTTAAGATTTGGCTTTGCTATAATAACTTTTGCCCGTTTGAAGAGGGGCACGGAACCTAGGAAACAAGCCGTTTCCAAAAAGTTCCAAAAAATATTTTAAAAAAGTTGTTGACAAAGATTGCTGAACATGATATTCTAAATGAGTTGCGGCAATACAGAGCAACAACAAAGCACCTTGACAAATAAACAGTAATGCAACCCTGAAAAATTCCAAGAGAATTATTCAGAAGTAACAAACCAAAAGTAATAACGGACAGAACGAAAGCTAACGTTTTAGTTCTGGCTGGAATTGAACTTATTTTAACGTGAGAGTTCGATCCTGGCTCAGGATGAACGCTGGCGGCGTGCCTAACACATGCAAGTCGAACGGAGTTTACTCGCTGATGAAGCTTCGGCAGAATCTTGAGTAAACTTAGTGGCGGACGGGTGAGTAACGCGTGGGCAACCTGCCTCATACTGGGGGATAGCAGTTGGAAACGACTGATAATACCGCATAAGCGCACAACATCGCATGATCCAGTGTGAAAAACTCCGGTGGTATGAGATGGGCCCGCGTCAGATTAGCTAGTTGGTAAGGTAACGGCTTACCAAGGCGACGATCTGTAGCCGGACTGAGAGGTCGGACGGCCACATTGGGACTGAGACACGGCCCAAACTCCTACGGGAGGCAGCAGTGGGGGATATTGCACAATGGAGGAAACTCTGATGCAGCGACGCCGCGTGAGTGAAGAAGTATTTCGGTATGTAAAGC
>NZ_AUKB01000013.1:0-292294 GCF_000424525.1 Butyrivibrio sp. FCS006
GATTCTTAATATATGAGTAGAGGCTTTTACAGTCCCTGCTCTTTCTTTATGATGAAGGTGATTGGTCTGACGTAATTTCCGATTGGGACACCACGCCCGTAGACAAATGTGTCAGCCCGCCTTCATCGTTCTACATTCGATTCAGCAAGTTGGGAAAGTATGCTTCTCCCGTTTAACTAAAGAATATGAGTGAACCCTGAAGAGCTGGATCCAATCAACTATACTTGAAAGGAGTTACTCTCTATGATTGCTGTTGGTATTGATGTTTCAAAATCAAAAAGCACAGTTGCCATCCTTAATGGCGATGGCAGCATCCGTGCCAAACCCTTTGATGTCCACCATACTACTGATGAGTTACAAGCATTAGTAAGTTACATCATAGGAACTTCCGAGGCCCCAACCATCCTTATGGAGCCGACCAGCCATTATCACTATCCGCTCCTGAAGGCTTTCCAGGAGGCGAATCTTCCAGTCTGTCTTATCAATCCCTACCAGATGAAGAAGTATGGCGATACTGAACTTAGAAAGGCTAAAACCGACAAACGAGATTCGCTTAGAATTGCTCAGTATGCGCTTGAAAAGTCGTATTCTCTGGTTCCGTACACTCCAGCTACTCAGAAGTATGAAGATTTACGTTTCCTTTCCAGGCAATACAGCCAAAGAATATCAACCCTCACCGTCGCCAAAGTACAGTTGCTCAGCCTTCTGGACGAAACGATGCCGGGTATTACAACTATTCTTCCTCTAAAAAGCCGGGATCCTGACAATTGCGTACTTCTGCGTTTCATTAAGCGTTTCAAGTCCTTCGATATGATCCGAAAGATGGGAAAAACACGCTTCCTGGACAGTTATCAAGTCCTAGTGAAAAAGACAAAAGATCGTTTTGCTGGTGCCAAAGGACTGGCTATCTATGAACTTGTTCTCAACAGTATTACGACACGCGGAGAAAATCCTTTATCCGCTATGGTTCAGGATCAGTGTGTTGATCTTGTATCCACTTCCCAGAAAGCCGCTGATGAAATCAATCTTCAAATGCGGATCATTGCAGAAACAATACCTGAATATAAAGTACTGCTTTCCATGGCCGGCGTAGGTGAGCGTCTCGGTCCAATCATACTCGGAGAGATTGGAGATATTCGCCGTTTTCACAGTGGAAAAGCCCTTAATGCTTATGCTGGTAACGATGCTCCTCCGTATCAATCCGGACAATTTGAGAGCCGGAATCGTCACATCTCTAAACGTGGCAACCCAGCCCTCAGAAAAGCATGTTTTGAGGTTATGCAGGCTCTCAAACTTACAAAACCTCAGGACGATCCTGTATACCTTTTTCTGCTCAAAAAGGAACAGGAAGGGAAACCATACAACGTAGCCAAGATGGCTGCCGTTAATAAGTTTCTGCGGATCTACTACGCTCGTGCAATGGAGCTGTACAAGTAAATCCGTCCGCTTTCATTATAGCCTTTAACTGATTCCTGCAACAGCAGGTCTTGTTAAAGTTACTCTTTTTTCTGCCATCAATACGCTCTAAATCTTCAAAAACCTGCTTGACAAACATTAGCAAGATTTGTCTTAGTCGATAATACTGGAAGTTATGAATTCATCTCATCAACAACGTCCGCCGGCTTTACAGTCATTTCTACCCATGCCGGAATAAAACCGCTTTTAGCCGCATTTCTGGCGGATCTGATGTTTGACCATGCAGAGCAATAAAACGGAACCTTTCCCCGATTTAAAATCTCTTTTGCCAGTTTGCTAGTCAGTGCTGATGCAATTCCTTTTTGCCTGTATTCCGGCAGAACGTCTATGCCTATCTGCCACATTTCATCGCAATCTGCTGAACAGGCCGCAAAACCAATCAATCTGCCATTATCGTATGCTCCAATACCCAGCATATCCAGATGGCTGCGATCCTTACATAGTGCATTACTCCATTCAGGCAGATACAAATTCCTGAAATCCTCTTGAACCAGTATGTGCGTTTCATATAAGCACTCCGAATCAGGAATTTTGTTTACATCAGGAAGATAATATTCAGCCATGAAACATACCTTATGCCCCCGCTCTAACAGTCTATCATTGAGCCAGTGCATATTTGGCGTTTCAAAGCAATGATAAAACTCAAACTTGCCTATATACTCCGTTACCAGATCCGATACATCTTTTGTTGTAGCCACAACGATATTACTTCCATAGGAAACAAAATTACATATGATTGGTTCCTTATAATACTTTCGCGCATTCTTGCCTAAACAAAATGGCACAATAACATTCTTATCTGAAAGGAAATCATGCGCCTGGCAGCCTATATCCTCTGCAGACTGCTTCAACGCGATCTCCTTTATCTCACTATTATTCATTACTTAAAACCTCATTGTTCACGGATCGTTTTACTGGAATATAATCATTACTTCTTTTTGCCTTCTTTGTAGTAAAAAATCTCATACCATCTCATAGAAATCTTTTTCTTCTTCAGTCTCACTCTCAAGAACAAGCTGTAAAGTATCCTTAGGATTTAATTTAGCTATTTCTTTATAGATATCACTATATTTTTTACATCACACATAGACTTACCTCGTAAATCAATACAATAATTCTAAAAAAGGAGTCCTTGGATAAAAAAATCCAGGGAGTCTTTTTATTGCTACTTTATGCTATTGCTTTAGTTCTTTTGCCAATTAAACAATAGTATGTCACCATGAGCATCAGAAAAGCGCCTATCCATGCAGATACTTCAGAAATGGCAATTCCCTTAAATCCGTTCCTTCCTACCAAAAAGCCAAAGATCAGTCTCATAATGACTTCGAGCCCGCCTGAGAGCATTGGTATAAAGGTATTGCCCAACCCCTGAACAGAGTATCTGTATACAAAAAGCCAGCCCAGGGCAAAAAAGCTTATTCCCATGATCGGCATGAAATCGGTACAATAACCGATTATCATATTGTCTGTCAGCAGCATCCTTGCCAGGCTTCCGGGCACAAATATCATAAGGAGCGATATAGGCACATTCACAAGTGTAGAGAGCATCAGCCCCTGTCTTACTCCTGTGCGTATCCTGTCATATTTGCCAGCGCCCTTATTTTGCCCCACAAAGGTCATCATGGAAAGACCTACGGACATTCCGAACTGCTCAAAGAGTGATGCAAATTTCATGCAGGCTGAATAGGCTGCCACATATGCGCTTCCCATAAGATTTACGAAGTACTGCAATACCATGGCCCCTGCAGCTGTGACCGAATTCATAAGTGCCACAGGAAGTCCTATTTTCATCAGTTCAACCAATATATTCTTTTCATCTGCTATTTCTGACGTGTCTTTTCCCAGACTCATAAAATCGATGGTTCTAAGCTTTTTAAGGCACAAAAGGTATGATACAAACTGAGAGACCACTGTTGCCACTGCTGCTCCGACAACTCCTGTGCCAAAGGCCATTATGAAAATAATATCAAGCATGATGTTCACGAGTGATGAACAGATCATAGCGGTGAGGGGCGTTCTGGAATCTCCCATTGACTGGAGAATTGTAATCTCAAGGTTATTCATAACCGTCACTACAATTCCCAATAAGATCACAGCAAAATATCTATACGAATCGTCAAAGATATCTTCAGGAGTGTTCAAGAACGTCAGCATCTTATTGAGCAAAGAAACGCATACAACAGTAAAGGCTATTCCAAACGTGATACTGAGCTTCTTGGCTGCTCTGATGTATGCATTCAGCATAGCCATATCGTTTTTTCCAAAGCTCTGGGCAAAGGTTATGCCAAATCCTCTGGTCATCCCCACAACAAATCCAAGTATAAGGAAGTTAAGTGTCCCGGTTGCCCCAACAGCAGCCAGCGCCTGATCCGAGATTCCCTTGCCAACTATAATGCTATCCACAAGACTATATAGTTGTTGGAAAAGGTTTCCCCATAATAAGGGCAAAAAGAACAGTATGATCTGTTTCATACTGTTTCCTGAGGTCATATTTTGTGTGGTCTGTTCTGTATTTGTCATGGCCACTCTCTTTGGTCTTTCTCTTGATGTTAATTATTTAATAGTTAAGATTATTTAAGTATCCAGGCTATTCCCTTTGCAAGACGCAGATCCGCATCTTTGAAATGATTTCCGGGATTCATTTCAAACGTAGTTTCTATGCCCTTATTCTTGTATTGATCATACACTTTTCCGGTCTTATCTTCAACTGTGCTAAGAAGCGCGTTGCGAGTGCGTGCCTCTCTATCGCCAAGGGAAAAATATAAAAAATTCTCCCTCTCATTTAGTTTTATCCCCTCTACAAACCCACTGAAAATCCCATAGAATCAATGTTTCTCTATTATTAAACATAAAAAAGAGCCATCCAATCGGATGACTCTCTTGTATAATGCTTTGTAATCTCGTATAGAGAAACGATTATCTCTTTGAGAATGATTTGAGGTGTTGAAGTGCCATATTTAAGGCATTTCTTCATCTGGTTGCTGTTTACCTGCTGCGTACGGTAGAAAGCTCAGGGCTACTGTATGCGGCTGGTGGCAACTTTAATAACTGCGATCAAAATAATACTCTGATTTTACTTTCTGCTCATTAAATCTTTGTCTGTCTTTGGTAAGATTATCTTCATATATTACAGAATTGCTAATATCAATCCACAACAAACTGTCTGTAAGACCAAACCAATGCAGTGACGGATTCAATTCTCCCCACGGTTTTATTTCCGCAGGTTTCTTCAATTTAAAATTTATTCTGAACACGATCATCGCTCCTTCTTTATCTTCCAATATAACGCGCTAACACATTATCTCTACAAACTTGAAGTTATCTGACAGACTGCCATTCCTCTTTGGAAAGGCATGTTATGTGTTCCGTTCGGAGAACGCCCTCTATGGCACAGGGCACATTATAGGCCGTATGATGATAATGAAAACCGCACTTCTCCTGAACACGCTTTGACTTTTCATTCCCATCAAAGTAACCACACCATATTTTATTAAGTTTCAGTTTTTCAAAACCGTAGCGCATCAATTCCCTGACTGCTTCCGGTATCAGCCCTCGTCCCCAATACGGAACTCCGATCCAGTAGCCGATTTCACCTTCTGAATCAGGAAGGCCAATATTGCTGGCTTTCCCAAGCATAAGTCCAATGCTGCCAACAGGCTGGCCTGATTCTTTTAATACTACAGCATAGGTCTCCGGCGCTGAAAGAACCCTCTTGATTATTTCACGGCTATTCTCTACACTTGTATGAACCGCCCATCCTGCGATTGGTCCCACATCAGGATGACTTGCATATTTAAATAAATTCTCCGCATCGCTTTCTTCCCACGGTCGGAGGATCAATCTTTTCGTTTCAAGTATCATGGCATACCTCTCTTACCAACGGCATCTCTGCAAACTGGAGTCTACAGTGCTAATTCCATCAGCCAGCAATCTACTTTTTCTCCCTCAAACATCTCATGTTTTGGAAGTGATTTAATGATTTCAAACCCGGCTTTCTCGTATGCCCTTATAGCCCTTTTATTATCTTGGTGCGGGTCAAGAAGAACTCGTTCCGCAGCCATATTTTCTTTCAGATGAGAAGCCATCATTTTCAAAAAAGATGAGCCTATTCCCTTACTCCAGTATTTCGGCTCACCTATAAACTGATCCATAGCAAACACTATATGTCCATCGTCAAGATAGTCATATTCATCGAACAATTCACCACTCAATTGATAGGCCTGTGCATATCCGATGGGGGATTTCTTATACTCGATGATCATTCTGAATCCATCTGAAATTTCTTCCAAAAAATGTGCAGACAAAGTATCCATCGTAAACCTGACGTCACGACCTTCGTAATACTCCAGCACTCTCTTATCTGTCAACCATTTAAACATGAGTGGAAGATCTGTTTCCGTAAAATCTCGGATTGTTATTTCATCTTTTTCTATTTTCACGTAATCCTCCCCGCAAACTACGATTTGTCGTTCTGCATTGTTTTCCGGGAGAACTTGCTAACACTTCAGCCAGACCAATCTCATTTGTCACAAGTAGTTTACTCATGTATTTCCAAAGGAAGCCCGTCCGGGTCACGGAAAAACGTCATTTTTTCACCCGTGAAAGCATCCCGTCGTATCGGTTCACAAGGGATACCCATAGACTCCAATTCTGCGACGGTCTCATCTACACTATCTACACGGAAAGCAAGATGACGCAATCCGTAAGCTTCGGGAGAAGGACGGAGTGGATGATCCTTCATAATAAAAAGTTCAATTTCGCTGTCATCGAGCTTAAGGTCAATCTTCCAATCATCCCGTTCCGGTCTATAGTTCTCTCGCAGAATTCGAAAGCCAAGCTTATTATGGTAAAAGTTCAGAGCAGTGTCTTTGTCGGAACAAATCACCGCAATATGATGAATGCGATTTAATTTCATGAGGCGCCTCCTGTTTTAACCAGAAAAACCGATTTGCTTATTTCATTATCCTGAAATTTACTTTGTTAACGGGTATTTATCGAATAAATAGTTTTCCTCATCACGAGAATCACTTCCAAACTCAAACATCATATTCTTATTCTCATTAATAAGAACAAAACCTTTGCAATATTCATAGATGTCATTCCATAAACCCATTATTGCCGTTTTGATATCAAGTATTTGAATTTTAACAAGAAAACCATTCAGAAATATATACCATATTTGATCCATTTGAAAATCCATAAGTTTATATATCCACTCTGTGACTTCAGAATCATTTGAACAGTCAGATATTTTTGAATCAGCTATTTTTTCAGAACTAAAATAATTTATTTTCCGGAGGTATTCTTCATCAAAAATGGATGGTCCTTCGTAATCAATAACTTGTATTCCCTCAATCTTAGAGATAATATTCTTAGTTTTTTGGAGGTTAATCTTTTTTTGAATTTTTTCTTTATCAACCATACTTTTTCCCTAAACCTCAATTAATCTTTTCATTTATACTGAAATTTAATCGCTCTACAAATTTGAAGTTATCGGTATTCCTTTCCCGTATTTGAATCTATAAATACTTTTCTTTGTGAGTCAAACTCCATATCTGTTCCAACCGGCATGTCATATATAGCCAATACCGCTGGCTCTATTTCAACGAGCCTATCAAAATCGACAACCAGATTGTTCTCCGGCACATTTATATACTCTTCGGTGTCTGTATCACCCAAAGCTCGCCAGCCATTATCGACTGGATTGACTGACTCTTCTCTGAAAATCCACTTTAATTTAGAAGTACCATCATCTAAAGATTTAGTAATGATGCATCCACCCAAGTTGTGAGTTTTCAGAGTTTCCTTTTCCTCAGTTTTCTTAAACTTATCAAATAATCCCATAATACAACCTTTTATTTAATCTTTTCCTTATTCGCTCTTATCAATGTGGACTTTGAAATCCCTGTCATAGCCGCAACTTGATTATAAGAGTTTTTCTTGAGCATAGCCAGAGCATGTTCCATTTGCTGCGGAGTGTATTTCTTTTTACGACCATCTCTATAGTTGGGGTTCTGTCTTGCTATTTCTCGGTCTTCCTGAGTGCGCTCTACTATCATATCTCGCTCAAACTCCGCAAATGCAAGGATATCTCTGTAATTGGATTCGACGATATACCTCTGTGTACAATTATTGAGCCCACACTTTCTACTATAAGAGTTCCCAAACAACAAATGGGGGAAGTTGCAGCTCAAAGGCTGATTGAACTGATTAAGTCTGATAGAAATGTGAATACAAAAATAGAAGTTGAAACCAAGTTAATTTTAAGAGACAGCGTATGACCGATTAAGCTTTATCACTTTATAAATCTGAGTAAAAAGTCCGTAATTCCTATAACTGTAAATCCCTTTTCATCTCTGGTCTCATTGATAGGTCTATTGATTACCAGTATTTTCTGAACCTGGTCATTTAGCATGATATATGGCCTTACTTCTCTTGCCCTTGTATCAGAATTTGATATATCCGCAGTTACTTGGATATAATATGCCCTGAATCCCTTTGTAGCATAGAAATCCACCTCATTAGTCTTTCTAACAGACTTTCCGTTCTTGTCCTTTTCAACTGTATCAAATGCACCAACATTTACAGTATAGCCATTGTAACGGAGCTCATTATAAACAATGTTCTCAAGCATCTGTCCCTCATCCGGGAAAGCAAAATTCAGTCTGGCGTTACGGAGCCCTGTATCACAGAAATAGTACTTTCTTAACGCTCCTATCTCTTTTCTACCCTTAAGATCATATCTTGATGCTTCACGTAACAAAAAAGCATCCTTAAAGTATTCTATGTAATTCTCTACCGTTGCTCTGTCTATTTTTTCATGCCGAACACTCAAAAATGTATTCGCAATCTTTTCAGCGTTTAGTAATGAACCGGTTGATGAACTGATAATGTTACAAAGTTCATCCAACGCTTCGCCCTTCTTAAGATGATTCCTTTCCACAATATCGCTGAAATATGTGGTGTGGAAAAGATTCTTCAGATACTCTTTTCTTTCCTCTTCCCTCTTTAAGACAGCGAGTGGCATTCCTCCATACTGTATATATGAGTATAATGCATCAGTTGCTGACCCTCCTACATACTCATAGTATTCATCAAAAGATAAAGGTGCCAGAGCGATGTTAGTAGCTTTGTCCCTGAATTCGGTAACTATATCTGAAGAAAGCATCTTCGAATTCGATCCCGTAACATACAAATCAATGTTCTTTTCCCTCGATAAACCGAGAACAACATCTACAAAAGATAATGTTTCTTCTTCATCTTCTCTTGCCAGAATATGCTTCCCTCCTGTAAGAATCGGATTCTTTATTTTATATACTTTTTGAATCTCATCAATGAAGACAAAATATTCTCCCTCTTCCTTGCAATACTTACGTACAAACTCGCCAAGTGCGATAGGATCGCGATATTTGCTGTTCCTATCATCATCCAGCTCCATAACAAGGATATTCTTTTCTTTAACACCATTATTTCTTAAATAATCTCTATAGATTTCTTTTAATAAATATGACTTCCCACATCGTCTAATGCCTGTAATAATCTTGGGAAAACCGTTCTTTTGGGCACTTATAAGCTGATTTAAGTACTTATCCCTCTTTATCATATAATCTCCTAAATTGTAGAAATCTACATTTTTTTCATTTATAGTGTACCACCGCCTCAATCAATAATCAACAAATTCGTAGAATTCTACATTTTTATTGATTATGGCGCAATAAAAATGGGTGACACACTGATTCTGTCCTTTCCAAATTTTCCACTATAATAATAGGCCAATACTCCTTAAGGCTTCTGAAATGCTCTCGTCATCATTACTTCCGATCACACACGAGAATTCCTTCTTCAATTCCTCCGGAGCATTTCCCATCAGAAAAGGAAATCCTACAGATCGTAGCATTTCTGCATCATTAAAATGATCACCAAAAGCAACCGCTTTCTCCGGCGGAATGTTCATATACGAGCATACTCGCCTGACTCCGTCGGCCTTTGTAATTCCCTTTCCCATGATTTCAAGAAGAACATCTGAGGATTTAACTATCGACAGCTTTGGAAATCTCTTTTTCAATTCATTTTCTATACCACATATTGCTTCAGGCTCACATATGCAAAGGAGCTTTCCTATGATTGCATCTTTTGGAAGAAGCTCTATGCCGCCCTCTGTTGCACAGACCTCAACGATTTCCTCTTCTGCGCGGACCAGTCGGTCATTCCTGTCATTTACAATCCACAATTCTTCTGAATAGATATTCCATGTACAGTCAATCTTCTCCGCCTCTATATAAGAAATAATATCCCTCGCGTCATCGGCATCAAATCCCTCCGAGTACATTATCTTATCGTTTTCATCAATGATAAGCGCCCCACTATAACAGATCATCGGGCAGGTAAACCCGTATCTTTTAAAAATCGGCCGTACTCCGGATGGTCCTCTTGCTGTCGCAATGACAAAAGGGATATTGGCTTTCTTTAGGGCAAATATTGCATCAAGTGTGCCCTTAAGCATTCTATGTTCACTGTTTAGAATTGTTCCGTCTATATCTGAAAAAACTATTTTAAAATCCATTGATGTCTCTTAACATTTCTTTCTAAAATGAAGTTGTATCGCCGGGTATGAACCGAACACGGGATCAAGATTTCTCATGCGAACGTAATAATGATTCTGCTGAATCAAGTTATGAAATCATCTTCTTTATCCTTTTTTCATTCTCCCTCGTATAATCGCTTAGTTCGTAAGATCTGATACGCTGATTTACCATCAACGGTTCCACAAAACCATTTTTTACCAACGCAGATAATCTGTTTATTACCGTTTTGTTTGTCACACCGATTTCACGACTGACTTCGATTGGAGTAAACTCTCGTTTATATTTCTTAATCAAAAATAAAAGCAGTTCCTTCTCTTTGCCCTTTAAATATGATAAGCTTCCGCTTATTTCATCCTCGCTTGAACTTTCCGACAGTTCACAAATCTTATTAGAATATAACAGCACCATGCGAAGGAAGTAATTCACCCACACTTCCGGATTTGGTGGATTATTTCTTCCCGAGTAATAAAGGGCAGGCAGTCCCATCTGTATCGATTTATAGTACTCGTTAATGTCATATGCGAAGTATTCCTCTAATGAACCGATACCATTAAATCCATATCCATTGATATCCAAAATGTATCCCGAAAGCAAACGTGCAGTTCGACCATTTCCGTCTTCAAACGGATGTATCGTAACCAACTGATAATGTACAACCGCCGCAACTATCAACGGGTGATCATCAGTAGTATTTACATACTCGACCAATTCATCCAATAGATCCGGTATATCGAGGTACTCCGGTGGAATATAATCAGGATTCCCAGTCTGGGAATCATATACGGCAAACAGCACGCCTGGAGGCATAGCTCCTCTTAGTCCTATTTTTTCCTTAGATGCTCCCTTCTCAACATATTTCTGAACATCTAATATCAGTTTCTTTGAAAATCGTTCTTTCTTTTTTACCTTCTCCTCCAGATAATTCAGCGCCAGAAAATAATTGCGCACTTCCTGCTCAGGCTTTAAAAAGTGCTTTCTTTCATCCCGCTCTATAACCTCATCAACCTGCTTTTCAGAGAGTGGATTCCCTTCTATCTTATTTGATGCATAGGAACTCTTCTTCTTTGAATTCTTACGTAATTTGCTTGCTACAGATCTCGGCAATTTTACAGAGGAAACCTTGTATCTGTTTTTATCAATCTCGGTTATGTATTTTAAAATCTCGTTTGTCAAAGCTACTTTGATCATCTTCCAATCACCTCGGTGATATTATAGCAGAACGTCTCTGGAACCTCCATTAAAATTTCACTATTTTTTCACTATTTTTCATTATCATTAGTCGATGAAACTGTAAGATAATTCTCCCTTAGTAATTTCTACCATTTCGCATATATTTAAAAATATTCAGAGAATCCAATGGGTGTCCTTCGAAATCAAAAAGCGCCTGATTATCCCAAGAGCTTCCGCCATAGTAAAGACCCGCATCCTCCGGATCATAATCTGAAGCGTAGCTACTGGCCCATCCACTTCCATATTTCTCCCAGATAGCGGAGTTATCTGCATCAGCAGGACCTACAGGAATCCACGCGCCTTCCCAGTAGAAAACACCTATGCCCCCTACCTCACTCACATTCTTACAAATGTCACGTATCATTGTGGCCTGTCCCATGGCTGACGCGGGATAACCCTTTACCAAATCATTAACAGTAAAACTGTTTGCTGATCCATCGCCATCTGAAGTGGTATAGCAATAAGACGTCTCTGCTATGAAAGCTTTTTTTCCATACTTTTCACTAATAAGCTCAAGGACACGACTCATGTTTTCAAAGCTGCCATCCCAAAAGGGATAATAGCTCATACCAATCATGTCAAAGTCAAGTTCACCCCGCACCAGCCTGTCAACCAGTGTAAGTACATCTGCTTTGTCTTCAATCCTGGTATAGTGGACAACTACAGCAATCTCTTTTCCGTAAGATTCTGATACTTCACGTACTGCCATACTTCCCGCTTTTAAAAGTTCAAGAACCTTTTCAAACTGCCGCTCTCCTGACATTCCGTAGTTAATCTCATTACCAACCTGTACCATCCCTACATCTACGCCGGAATCAAGAAGCTGTGAGAGGCTGTCTTTAGTGAATTCATAGAGGGCATCCGCTTTTTCTTCCACGCTCATGCCCTCCCAGGCTTTGGGAGCGTGCTGTCTCTTAGGATCTGCCCAGAAATCGGAGTAATGAAAATCTATCATTACTTTCATCCCATTGGCAGTAGCTCTTTTCCCAAGCTCAACAGCTGTTGGAAGGTCATTATTACCGCCACCATACCCATTCCCATTTTCATCATAAGGATCGTTCCAGACTCTTAAGCGGATATAGTTAATCCCTGAATCAGCATAGATTTTGAATATATCCTGCTCTTTGCCGTCAAAACCATAGTACTTAACACCACTTTTTTCTTCGGTCAGTACTGAAGATGCATCCATTCCAAATATGAAATCATCTGAAAGTCCATCAATAGGCGATTCCCATGTTTCTTCCGGTACTTTCTCAACTACTTCTTGCGTTTTAACCGTCACTTCTTGCGTTGATACCGGTGCAAGCTCAGTTTCTAAATCTCTACAGCCAGTTAGTGATATCAAAAGAATAATCGCCAAGACGTTATATACTACTTTTTCCATAATCCAATCTCTCTTATAAAAGATTTCATTGTCCACCCTCTAGTCGTTTATGCTGGAATTTAATCGCTCTACAAATTTGAATTTATCGAGTTCTTTCTCTTATAGAAGAGCCCTACAAACGCCGATTTATCAATCTATCAAATTATATAATCACACAACAAAAAGGAAAAGTATTCATCATTTTTGCTATACATAAAAAGTCCCCATACTAATAGGGTCTGACCCTCAAGTCAGACCCTCAAAACGCTTGGCAAACCCTCAAAAAGTTTGATTATCCCAATTATATACTCGAATTTTCTCAAAGACTTTAAAATATATCTATTGTATAAATGTTGTATTTCTGTTAAATCCAGGAAACTTCTTTACTGCTCGGCTCTTAATCCTAAACAAAGCCATTCATCAACATAATCCCCAAAATTTATACCATACTTAGACTCAGATTGTGCCTTAGACAACCAAAATATGGCCTGTTCAGCAGGCTCATCATAGGCTATACTATCTCCCATGCCATTGATAAAATATGCATATGTATCATGTGAAAATTTCGATTCATATTCAGAATAATCCAAATCTTCCCATTTTACTGTGGCTTCGACTGTGATTTATACTTATCAAAACACCCACTTTCAAGCTTACTAATTACCTGGTCTCTTTCTGTATCTCTCATAAATAAAATTAATTCTCTCAACCGTATTACTTCATTTAAATCATTTGCATCACTCATAATCCCTTTATTATATAATATTCCATCTATAGTAGCCTGCAGAGCCTTTGTCTCAGCACACTGTTTATAAATTCTAGTAAACATTTTATATACATTCTGATCAGGCCTTAAGCCTTTTGCCAAAGTTATATAATGATAGTCATAACCTGAAGCAATTATATTTTTCTCTATCAGTTCTAAATACTGCAAATCTTTTGTGCTGTTAAAAAGTAAAAAAGCAATTAGTTCAGACTCTTCACTAGGAATAATATAGCTATTGATAATCTCCTTCAGAGCATTTATTCCATCATATTTTTTTAGTAATGGAAAAAATACAAGAATATCAGTATCCTCTTTCTCATAATATGTCTCCCATATCTGTTTTTCCGCTTCTTCCCTTTCTGATTCCGGAATATCTGTTAGAAGATTTGTACTATATCCATCAGCTTTCTGTGAACCTACTGCATTTATCTGATTTATTAATCTTGTATATTCTTCACTTACCATAGTTTTCCTCTAAATACACAAAGTCCTTCCTCCGACTTGTTAATACTATTATAAATATTCAAGATGCCAGTCAATCTCTCCAAAAGTTCTTGATGCTTCTTTACTCTCTGTAACAACATACCTTGCTCTTGGGATATCAGGTGTGCAGCTCTGTCTTCTGCTTGGATGCGCATAACTTCTGTGCTTATCAGGGTCTTCATTCCATCTATAATATATCATCCCATTACCATTTGACCAATATGTTAGAGAAGAATAACCTTTTCTAGCCGTTGGAATTGTTCTAGCTGGCATATTAATGTTTCCAGCCTGCACTTTACTTCCTTTACTAACATCTTCGAACTTACCAATTTTTAAGTTATTTAAAAGTGTCTGTTTAAAACCTAGACCCTCAAACCAGGCCCTCAAAAACTCCCCATACTAAAAGGGCCTGACCCTCAAGTCAGACCCTCAAAACGCTTGGCAACCCTCAAACAGTTTGATTACCCGCTTCCTCTAGAAATTATAATCACTTCACTGTTTTAACAAGCTACAAACAGTTACATTCTCAGCGTAATACTAATAAAGTACCCGTTCAACCAAAAGCCGGAGACGCTCACATGTTATGAGCCAAGTCGATCCTGTGACCAGCTTTCTTAGCTTCTTCCTTAAGTTGTTCAAGTACATCTTTTTTACATACAAAGAGCTCGAAACCGTCGCTATCAACATCAAAACAGGCAAGCACATAACCAGTGCTTTCCCAATCCTTATTAACAACCTCTACCCATTCAAACATACTCTCATCTTCATTTAGAATGTCCTCGTTTATGGTCAGCCCTTCAGGTAATATCTCCTCAAGACATCCAGTGAAGTCTTCCAGATAAAAGCTATGATCCATCCCCCATAATGTCTTATCCTTGGTCATCTCAATAATAAACCCTATCCAGACAATTGTATCTTCTTCGTCCTCAGAAACAGACCGGTCATCATATTCTTCGTAATTCTCTTTGTAATACTTCTTTGGGTCTTCAATGAACCACTGCCTTTCGGAAGGGATTCCCACCAAATCTGCAATCGCATGATAAGCTTTGTTCTTCATATTCTGCATTCCTCCAATCATAGAATTATTGATATAATGTGCCTCCTGTGAAATTTAATCAAGTACCTCTCCGTTACGAGAGATGGTTACAACCTGCCAGGGAAGGAACTTTCCACTGTTCATTATAGCATTCTCTGCGGCCCTCTGGAGTCCTCCGCAGCATGGAACCTCCATCCTTACTATGGTCACGCTGACGATATCATTATTTGATATGATTTCTGTCAGTTTTTCTGTGTAGTCGCCATCATCCAGCTTTGGGCATCCTATCATTGTAACCTTCCCCTTCATGAACTCTTCGTGCATGTTTGCATAGGCGTATGCTGTGCAGTCAGCTGCAATGAGGAGCTTGGCCCCATTATAAAAATCTGCCTGTGTCGGCAAAAGCTTTATCTGACATGGCCATTGCATTAATCTTGATGGATGAGTGCTCATTCTTGAAATCATGTCCTGACTACAATCATTCTCTTTCTGGTTGCCACTCTTGAGCGTCATAAATCTTGACCCCGGGCATCCGTGCGCTGCCTTTACTGCAGCTTCATCATACGCAGGCGCTTCTCTTTCTTCAAAAGAGATTGCTCCCGTAGGGCAGCCAGGCAGACAGTCTCCAAATCCATCGCAGAAGTTCTCTCTTACCAGCTTTGCTTTTCCATTCACAATATCAATAGCACCTTCGTGGCAGGCACTAGCACAAATACCACATCCATTGCACTTTTCTTCGTCAATCTTTATTATCTTTCTTACCATCTTTAAACCTCTCTGTTCTTAGCTTTAACCTTGTTCTGATAGTGTCAGTATAATATACTATTCATAACATGTATGTTGTTTAAACCACATTTCAGGAGAAATATTTATGAATCTTGAAAGTATAGAAAAAAGCAGACTGTTCCAGGGAATGACAGCAAAAGAGCTATCCTCGTGCCTTGACTTCCTGGGTGCAAAGGAAAAGAGATTCCGAAAAGATGATGTGATTCTCCACGCTGGAGAACAGACTTCCAAAATAGGCATGGTGCTTTCTGGTAGTGTTACTGTTGAAAGCAATGACATCTGGGGCAACCGTACTGTATTAAGCCATGTGGGAAAGAACCAGTACTTTGCCGAGACCTATGCTCTTCTTGGTGAAGTCCTTCTGGTTGATGTCAGAGCAAATGAGGAAAGCCGCATTCTCTTTTGCAATATAAAGAACCTTCTTGAAGATAGCAAAAAGAGCTCTCCCTGGAAGGAAAAGCTCCTTAAAAATATACTTATCATCTCATCACAGAAGAATCTTGTCCTCTCCGGACGTAGCTTTTATACTTCTTCCAAAAGCTGCCGCGGACGCCTCCTGTCATATCTCAATGCCATTGCACTACAGACTGACTCCAGAGAATTTGACATTCCATTCAACAGACAACAACTTGCTGATTATCTGAACCTTGAGCGCACCAATATGTCAAAAGAACTCTCACGCATGCAAGATGAAGGGCTTATAGAGTATAAGAAAAGTCATTTCAGACTTCTTGAGACTGATTAGCCAGTATTTAAACTTACACTTTTTCAAAAATCGAGGACATTATCATTGATAAAGGTTTGTCTTACTGATATAAATAGAGAGATTAAAGTATTTGGGAAAAGAGGAATCGATAAAATGGATGGAAACTTCAACAATGGACAGTATCAGATAAGAGAGACGGTTAGAGAGGCTCTTAGGTCAACGCCATTTCTTATTATGGCAATAACTTTTTCTGCAAGCCTTATTATGTCTGTCATAAATATGATCTACTATATGGTAGTTGTTAACACAGGGCTTAGCACACTCTCAGACAATTCTTTTGAGAAAATACTTGCCTCCGGGTTCGGCAGCTCTTTTATGTTAATATTTCTTATTCCTATGGTCATCACTACAATAGGCCTTTGGCAGATTTATACTGGAGCCGGCAAGGATACCCCCATCATCAAGGGATTTGGCATGTTGAGGGGCATCTGTGTATTATGCATGATCCTTTTCATCCTTTTAGCCGCTATTTCCGGTATCGCAATAGCTTTATTCGCAGTAGGTGCAGGCCTTTTAAGCGCCCTCGGTTCAACGGATTTTGGCGATTTTGGAAAAATAGCAGCTGTCGGAATAGGCATTATAATCGCCATTTTCGCACTATATCTTGTGCTCGTAATACTGGCCGCCGTTTACTATTACAAGCTGAATGCATCAATAAAACGAATTGAAGACGGCGCCAACCTCGGTTATATGACAGGCAATATTTCAACATACGTTATTGTATTCACTGTTTTTGGATGCGTAACCAGCGTATTGGCTGCGATAACTACTATAATTATTTCAGCAGCCGGCAAGGCAATAAACTCCGCCATATCATCAGGCCTGATGCTTAGTCAGTACGGCCTTGGAGATCTGGAAGTTGTTTCATCCACAGTGCTTAATGCAATTTCCGGTGTTTTTTCAGCCGTATTTGTCATTTCCATGGCTGTGTTCCTTGGAAATCTTCGCAAGAAACTTTCTGCACTTGGCGTAAGATAATTCATTAGAAAAGCATGTATCCAATCCATACAAGACCAACAAATAAATACAGCTTTGACAGACTCATGACCCTTTGGGATAAGTATCCCGAACACCACGAGATCTCTACTTTTGCCACGCTTGATTCAATTTTAGAGGAGCATGATTCTTACAGAAAAGACTTTGATGACGAAGTCCGCGCTGAGTATATAGAGAAAGGCTATGAAGCATTTCTTATCAAGCTCTCATGGGATGATCTTCCTTATCGATATAAAACGATGGAATTGCTGTCTTCTGCTCCTGAAATACCAAGAAACAGCTATGTGGATGCATTTCTGTCACAGTTTTCGGATATAGACACCGACCATAAGGCGTACTTTATTTTCCCGGAGAGCTTTGTGTCACAGTTTTTTGTAATATCAGAAGTCTGTAAAAGAGCTGAGTGCTTTAATCCGATAAAATGTCTTTTCCCTGACGAGGAAAAGGTACACTATATAGCAGTCTTTGATAAAGAAAACATGGATGATGTGCTTCTTATGTATCATCTTCTATACACAAGTTCTTCTCAGGATGTCTTTGGGGGATATTCACTTTATGATTATCCGCTGCCCTGGTATCAGAGCCATTTATGGCAGGACGGTTATGTCCTTCGATCTCCATATCTTCCTGATAAGATCGCTAAATTCCAAGGAAACATTCCGTACTATCACAATCCTGTAAAAACTGTGTATGTAAGAAGAAACATAGAACATATCCTTGATTGTGGCTATTTTTCTTCTGAATTGGAGTTCTTTTTATCTCTTACCCGAGATATTATGCCGCTTTTTCAATGGCTCTATGAAGATATAGCCATGTATGAGGAAAAAGATGGGTTCAAGACAAACTGGAGGCTTGAACGGACTAAGATAAGGACAAACCTTACAGCTGCCGGAATTATCAGACCTAAATGGAAGCATGAACTATCCCTCTTTAGAGAAATAAGAAGGCTCTATCCTGACACACTCTATCAGTACAGGCCGGAGTGGCTGGGGAAGCAGAGCCTTGATCTGTTCATCCCATCCATCAAGGTGGGAATTGAGTATCAGGGGATCCAGCATTTTGCTCCTGTTGCTTTCTTTGGAGGAGAAGAAGCTCTTTTGCAGAGAAAAGAGCTTGATAGACAAAAGAAAAGCCTATGTGAGGAAAATGGCATAAGGCTTATTGAGTGGAGCTATGATATGGAGCCAACTCTAAGAAATATTCGTGCTATTCTGAAATAGCTGATTGGGCAATACCCACGCAGAATCACATTTGGAGGAATCATCTATGAAAATGAAGAAACTACTATGTATACTACTCTCAACCGTAATTACTGCAGGAATGCTTGCCGGCTGTGGAAAAGCAAATGTTCCCGATCCTGAAGCCGGAGTAGCTACAGATACCACTGACGCAGCCATTACAGCGGATGCTTCAAAATACGCAGGTCAGACTCCTGAGGAGATCCTTGCGCAGCTGTCTCTGGACCAGAAGGCAGCCCAGATGGTTCAACCCGCCTGCTACAGCGTAGACGAACAAGGAATGCTCACCTACGACTACGGCAGCATCCTATCCAAGGCAGAAACCCTTGATTACAAAAACTGGCAGCAATATGTGGACGATTTCCAGAAGGCTGCGGTCAAGTCAGATTCAGGGGTTCCTTATCTGTACGGTCAGGACGATGTCCACGGCGTAAACTACTGCCTTGACGCTGTTATTTTCCCCCACAACATAGGCATGGGCGCTGCCAATGATGAAGAGCTGATGTACCAAGTCGGTCAGATAACAGCCGACGAAGCCAAGCTCTGCCACATGCTCTGGAACTTCTCTCCCTGTGTTGCACAGTCGGTTGATCCAAGATGGGGACGAACCTATGAGAGCTACGGCTCAGATCTTGAAATGATCAAGCGCCTCTCCACTGCCTATACAAAGGGCCAACAGGATGCAGGTATAGCCGCCTGTGCCAAGCACTTTTTTGCAGACGGCAACATCTCATACGGAACCGGCGAGAAGCAGCTTGGAAGCATTATGGACAGAGGCGATTCAAGTCTCTCTGACGATGAGATAAAAGAGCTCCTCAGCGTATATCAGGCGCAGATAGACGCCGGGGTAAAAACCATAATGATAAGCCATTCATCCCTGAACGGCGTAAAGATGCATGAAAACAAGAAGTACATTGATATTCTCAAAAACGACATGGGCTTTGAAGGCTTTATCGTAAGTGACTGGGATTCAGTAAAAAACACTTCTCCTACCACCTACGATCAGCAGGTCATAACCAGCGTCAACGCCGGAATCGATATGCTCATGGAAGTCGATACTTTTGAACATGCAAGAAAGATCATTGTCAAAGCCGTTAATGACGGGGATATCAAAGAGGAGCGCATCGACGATGCTGTGCTCAGAATACTGAAGGTCAAAAAAGATCTTGGCCTGTTCGAAGATCCTTTCCTTAAGAACATGGAGACAACAAAAAGTGAAACCGGCTCAGCAGAATACCGTCAGGTCGCAGAAAAGCTGGTTGAAGAGAGCCAGGTTCTCATAAAGAACGACAACAACATCCTCCCCTTCAAGGAAGGAAGCAGCGTGTATATCATGGGACCGGCTATGGACAACCACGTCTCTCAGTGCGGTGGCTGGACCATGGATTGGAACAAGAGCACCAGAGCCAAAATCCCGGGTGTCACATCAATTAAGCAGGGCTTCGAAGATGTGGCCTCAGCTCATAACATAACTGTGATCACAGATGAAAAAGATGCTGCTAATGCAGATGCCATTCTCCTCGTTCTTGGAGAGGATGCCTATGCAGAATGGAACGGCGATGCAGAGAATATGGACATCTGCGGAGAACATGGCCTTAAAGGCAACAAAGCAGCGATTGAACAGGCAAAAGAGCTGGGAAAACCCATCGTATGTCTTGTCATAGCCGGACGAAATGTGTTTATAAAAGACTATATCGATCAGTGGGACGGCGTTGTAATGGGCTACCTTCCCGGAAGTGAAGGTCAGGGCGTCGCTAAAGTCCTCTGCGGAGACGCAGACTTTACCGGAAAGCTCCCAAGTCCCTGGTATGCTGACGATGAAGGTATAGAAACACAGACTCCATGGCTTGAATACGGATATGGACTGACTTACTGATTTCTGCTTCTAACTGAAGAAATATTGATAATTGAACTGCCCTGAGAAAAGTAAGGGCTAAAGAGCTTTGAAAGATAAAACGGCGCTGTCACACCAACAGAAAGGGCATACTGGAACTCTTCGTAAGAACAGTCATCAAGCCCTTTCATAAGAGGCAGCGCGTTGTTTATGAGAAAATCCACGTGTCCGTGCTTATCTATGACATGCTTCGCAAAGTCCTCCAGGACTTCCTTGCTGGAAATATCCCCTACAAAGTGATTCCCGGGCTCTTTGTCTATTACCTCTACGATGGCGCCATATTTGCTAAATTCTTCTGCGATGCATTTTCCGATGCCGTTGGCACCACCGGTTACTACTGCGACTTTATTTTTGAAATAATACATAGGTTATCCTCCAAAACCATTATCAGCAATATATTTAAGATTGGATCTGTTGATCATCCATGGCTTGGACCTATCGCCGTTTTTATAGTCAGTTACCTGACGCTTATACTCATCAGAAAGATTGTCATAAATCTCTTTTGCCTTATCTTTTATCGCATCTGCTCCAAGAATATCTGCCACAAAATCAAGATGAACATTGTAGTCTTCAAAATGGTCGTTGAATAGTCTCTCTGTTGCTCCGATAAAATCTGATTCAAAATCCAAAGCCAATTGCACTGCTGTTTTTTGTATCCTGTTATTCAAATCATTAAATACATCCAGCAATTTCTTTTCGGTAGAAATATCAAACCAGTATCCATCTCCCTGCTTGCCTTTCTCAGGAAGATATTGAACTGATGCAACGATATTGTTCACAGGCACAGATCCATATTTTTTATAGATCATTCTGAAATCTGCATTCATCTCGACGCTCTGATGAGACTGATTCCATTTAGAGCTAAAGAAATTTATCTCAAATACCAGGTCCTTAACTGTTTTCTTGAGACAATTCCTGCTTTTTAAATATTTCCAGCCAGTTGATTCAATCAACAGGCCTATTATTTTATCTCGTGCTTCTTCCACGGAATAAATGTAATCCATATTGGTAGCCCTCTTTAGCATTTACCAGGTCCACTTATAGTTCGGGCAATCGTCAGGCGTTTTGTTTGAAAACACATTGCGATGTTCACAGGGCAAAGTCCTGCATTCGCTGCATCTATAACCGGTATGGTTTCCGTAGCGCTTTCTACATTCCAATGAGCAGAATATATGCCCGGACTTTTTTGCAACAAATTCTCTTCCACAATTTATACATAGCTTTTTGACGTTGCTACTCATAGACCACCTCTCTGATTCTGCTTAAGAAATTCTTTGCAGTATACCTGCCACATCCACTCCCGGATGCGTCAGGTACATCCTGCAGATACTCTCCGCCAATCCCTCAGGAATCTTGCATGTCTTGGCTATTTCTTTATAGCTCTTTCCTTTGTCAGTGAGTTTCATCACCTTGACGATTATCTTATCTATATCCTTGGGAAGCTTCGTTTCCGCCCGGCCATTCCCAATAACAACTTTCCTGAATTCGAAATCTCTTTTCCCCCGAATCTCAAGAATGGCAAAAGAGATTTCCTGGTCCGCTCGTCTCTTTCCACAGCACCCGGGATTGAACCAGATCTGTCCGTCTTTTTCCGCCTGAGAGTACTTGTGAGTGTGTCCGTAGATTATGATATCTGCTTCACTGATATCTTCAGTAATCTTACCTTTGTTGTGGACTACATAGATCTTGTTTCCAAGGATTTCGAGCCAGGCAGACTCGGGAATGCCCTCAGCCCACTCTTTATCAGCATTACCTCTGACAACTGTGAGGTTTGGAGAAAGCTCTTTTAACCTATCTATGACAGATGCATTGTCAATATCCCCGGCATGTATGACCATATCAACGTTCCTAAGCGCTTCTATGACATCGGGGCGGAGTAATCCGTGCGTGTCAGATATGATTCCAATTAGCATTTTATCGGCTCCTGTTTTCAGTCTGCGTTAAGAGCTGCTTTGATCTCGGTTTTCTTTTGCTCCAATTTCTCTTTAGCTGTTTCTTCGTGCTCAGGGTCGATGGCTGTTGATACGGCAAGGTCAGTAAGTGAATCAAATACTGTATCCACGAGATCGCTTGCATTCTCTGCAACATCGTACTCGTCATAAGCATTTTCAATGAATTCCTGATTGGAGACTTCGATAAAGTAATCCTCGGGAGAATACTCAATATCATAGCCTGAGAAAACATCGGCAAGGCTTTCCTGACGTGTCTTTTCAGCTTCTTCAAGTTGGAGTTTCTTGGTTGATGTGAAACTTACCATCCAGTCACAAAAAGCACCGTTATCAGTCAAATATATTGTAGAAAATCTGAGCCCTACCAATACAGTGCCTTCAAGCTCTTCAGCTATGTTCCATTCATTTAAAATATCAGCAACTATTTGGAAATCCTCTCGATTAGACATATGAAACCTCCTATAGCTTTTCCTTTAACAGCACATCATGTATAGCTCTTGCCAGAGCCTCATCCGGAGCTTTCTTTAAAGCTTCCGCAGTCGGATTTTTCTTTACCCTAATATCCTGCTTCTTGCCAGGTGCCGGCAGCTTTTTATCCTGATTCTCACTCATACGCAGTAGTCACCCTCTTAAAGCTCTTTTACCGGAACGCAGTGCTTATCGTTGATCTCACAGACCTTCTGCACTCTTCGTCTGTACTTCTCTTCCATCAGTGGCTCTGTGGTAAGCCATGTCTTAACAACCTCCATGGCCATCAGTCCGCCAATTATCTTGGCTCCGAGGCACAGGATATTAGAGTCGGTGTGCTGCCTTGCAAGTGTTGCGCACAAAGGATCCTGACACACAGCCGCGTAACAACCGTTTATCTTGTTCGCTATCAGCGCGCTTCCATAGCCGACGCCATCGCAGAAAATTCCACGGTCGCACTCTCCCTTGGCAACTGCAAGAGCCGCAGGGTATACGAAATCGGACAGATCACAAGACTTATCATCATATGTGCCAAAATCTTCTACTTCGTAACCTTGAGAAATAAGATATGCTTTGATCTCTTCCTTCATCTGTGTTCCGGCATGATCATTTGCCATTGCGATTTTCATCTTTTCCATTTTGTATAATCCCCCTTTCATTCACTAACTATATATTACTATATTACGTGAGATATCGTTCTTAAAATTGTATTAAGGCGTTGTGCAAAAATCATTTGTGCACACCTTCTACGGTGCTCCTACAGTAGTTGTAGTATTTGGCGATCCCACTCTTCCTTTTGGAATCGCAGACGGTAACCTCGTTATCGGCAACCTCTTAAACGCTGCTCACGCAGTTGGCGTTGATTCCTGCTATATCTGGCGTGCTGAGGAGAGCTTTGAGAGTGAAGAGGGAAAAGAGCTTAAGAAAGCATGGGGAATCCCTGACAACTATGTAGGTGTCGGAAACGTAATCCTCGGCTACGGAAAGCCCGGCAGCATCGGCCCCGCTCCTGTCAGAAAAGAAGGATATATTAAGAAGGTTTGATACTCAAATTCAGCCATATGATTTACAAAAAAGGATAGAGCGTAGCTGCTCTATCCTTTAATTATTTCTTAATCAACCAGAAAGTCTTTTACCTTATCCATGATCCACTGAAGATTTGATAAATCCTCCATCGGATCCTCAGTCTCCAGAGAATGATTAGCTCTTTCTACCTTGTACAAAGGCAGCTCAAGCTCCGCGCACTTCTCTTCCGCGATTTCTGTGTCGCACCAGGGATCAGCAAGTCCGTGAAAGACAATGCCTGAGCCCTTTCTGACCCTGTCAAAGGTCTGCGGAACCGGCGTAAACACCACCTGTCTGGCGCCAACTTCAAGCTCGCTGTCGAAATACGCAGCAAGCGCTGTGCCTATACTCTTTCCCACGAATACTACGTCTTCACTTTGGTCAAAAGACATTTCTCCAAGCTGCTCTTTTATCTGCGAAACCGCCATTTTGAAGGCTTCCTTCATGTGGACTTTGTCATTCATGATCTCCCTTGCCTTGAACGGGAATTCATAATTAACCTCCACCACTTCATATCCGGCCTCTCGAGCCAGCCTTTTTGCAAAGTATAAAAGCGGCTTATCACTGTGGTATCCCATTCCGGGAAAGATTACGGCAATCTTGCTCATTTTTTGTGTCATTCCTTTCTGTTATTGATACTATTATATCCCCTAGAAGCCATTTATGCTCCGCTGTCCGAGGATTTTCTATATATATGAATAATACTGGGGTTGGGGTATGGAAAAATAGAGGAACGAGAAGCTTGATTGGCCTAAGTTTTCATCACATGGCCGTATATTTTGAACGTTGGTTGGAAACGTGATTTCGACAACCCCATAACTTTCCTCTATGCAAAAAATAGTTGGAAATTGCAAAAAAGATTTTGGTGTCGCAAACAAGTATTTGAAAAAAACTACATCACATGGCATCCGTAGGCCGGTAGTTGTGATGCAGGGAAGACGCTAGGCATCAAATTTTCCAAGTGTGGAGGCTTGTAATTTCCAACTAATTTTTCATATGACAATTTTTGTTATGCAATTGAAAAAAGCTTTCCAACCAAGTAACTTGTTTGAAGGTCATTGTGATGCACTTTACAGGGCGTTTCCGGGGATATTAGTGATTCCATAAAAAAATTGAAGGAGTCAGGGGGACGGTTCTAGTGACTTCTGTCCCACTGACTCCATGGCTGAATATTATTATCTAAAGCGTTTTCTTATTCCAAATACTGCTAATGCAATAATCAACAGAACTACTATTGTACTTACAGGGACTATAGGAAAAGAGCTGTCTGATGGCTCTACGTTATTGAATGAAGCCTCAGGTACTTCTTCCTCCTGGATATTGGTTCCCTCAACTGCATCAGCTTTCTCCTCAGTATTCTGCACGTTTTCCTGCATATTGGTCTCTTCAGCCAATTCTTCATCTGATGTAGATGCCTCTTTCACAGAATCTGCCAGTGCTACAGGCTCATCATCAATCGTTGTCTGAGCCGCGCTCGGCTTTGTGCCTGGCTTTGAGGTCTGTGGAGCACTCTGCTTCTGTTCCTGAGATGCTGTTGAAGTCTTACCTGATGCCTGCGTAGTTGATACCTGAGTAGTCGGTGCCTGTGTGTTTCCCACAGAATCACCACTTCCACCAGTACTCTGTTCCTGACTTCCGTCCTGGCTTACTTGTCCGCCGCCTGTATTTCCTGCATTTCCAGAACCTTCTGTGTTTCCTGCGCTACCGGCTTCTCCCGAGCCACCAGCATTTCCGGAATCTCCGGTTTCCTGACTTCCTTCAGTTCCCTGATTGCCTTCAGATCCCTGATTGCCTTCAGTTCCTTCATTTCCGCCGGGCTCTTCAACACCTTCAGGCTCCTCGCTCTCAAGGCTCTTCATAAGATACAACTTCACATCCCCGACAGCAAAGGTCACGCCATTGGCATCAACAGGCGCATTCACATAATACTTGACCGTAACCGTGTTATTCTCAACAGTGATCTTCTCCCCAAGGAGCTGATCCTCTACAATCTGGTCCGCAGTATCGATCGGCAGGGATCTTACTTCATTATCCCCGGAAATCAGCGCCATTACTGCGCTGTTCATGTTACTCTTTACCTTTATATCGTTTGAGAGCGCATATACTCCGTTTGGAATATCCGTAACAGTGAAGGAAAACTCTGCTTCATAGCCATCCTGAGACCAGGCCACCAGCCTTCCGCTCTCAAGCCATGGAGAAAATCCTTCAAAAGTCCAGCCTTCCACGCCTTTTTCTTCGAAGTCCCAGCTCCAGATGATATTGTCATACTTCTCTTCTTCCGGCCCATCATTGGCTTCAAGGTGCAGCTTAACTGCATATTCTGCACTCTCAACCACTGCTTCACCATCAGGATAATAGATTCCTGCCTTGAGACCCAGTGCATCCGTGTTATAAAGTCCTAAATCCTCAGTGAGCTCATAGCTCCACTTTCCATCGGCATCTACAGGCACGTTAAATTTCTTATCACCAACCGTTACAGTCACATACTCCACATAAGATGCACTACCACCAATACTGTAAGGAAATTCTGTAATCTCCTCAGAAGGCTCATCCATGGAAACTCCGGCGCCTGATGCCAGATCCTCAGCGAAATTGGCGCCCTTAAGGTCATCCGCATAAAACGTTCCGCTGGCAGCCTGTCCGCTCTGGTTTGTATAAATCGACACCGACTTAAGATTCTGCGAACTGTCGATTGGCTGAGGTGTTCCCGATGTTGCCCAATCGGGCTGTATGATCTTACTAAAGGGCATGTACATGATCATCGGGCCCTTACCAGTCATATAACCCGTGTAAGCGTAAGTTGATGTATCAGTCTCCATCTGGACTTTGATCTCGTTACCTGACCCGTCGGAATCAAGATACATCGTAAATCCGTCATATCCGCTGAGGTTCAGCATATCCATAGTCTTGGTTGCTCCGGCATAACCCGTTCCGTTGTAGTCGTAGTCAACCCTGAGCCCATATGAACCCTCGTATTTGTTGCCCGAATCCAGTGACAGATTAAAAGTTCCACCGTTTGTATTTCTCGAATATGCTTGGTTCAGCAGCGTATTTGATCCGCTGTAGCCCTCAAAATCATCCACCTTTGTAGATGAACTTGCATAGACACTGTCAATATAAACTCTGCTGCTTTCTCCGCCAAATGAATACTCCAGTCCGATTCCGTAATTACCTGTATATACATTGGCAGAATCCAGCATAATAGAGCCATCTGCACCGGCTGAACCATCATTGTTTACTATGACAAACTCAGCTCCGCTGACACTTCCCCAGTTGAAATCACCGCTCTTGTCAATCGCTAGCTTATTCATCTGCGCAGCGCCGCTCAGAGCTATCTTTTCACTTGCCCAGACTCTGTTCTCACTGTCCCTAAGTCTTACCTGAAGCTCATTACCGCTTCCGTCAGGCTTCACCCACAGATATATGCTGTCAAACGCGCTGTAGTCCTTGCCTGATAGCTCTTTTGCAAAAGAGATCTCACCTTCCCCGAAGGTTATGCTGTAAACAGCATTCAGACTCGCATCTGAACCTGTGTAATACTCTCCGTCTTCGATGGTGTTTGAAGGTGCCGAATCAGCAAGAGGGATCATCTTTCGTCCGCTTGAGATCTCAACGAGCTTTACAAATACCTGCCCCTGGCTGTTTTCCGGAACTGTAACCCTTATAACTCGCACAGCTCCCGAAACGTTAAGGTCTCCGTAAACCACGCTTGTAGCTTCGCCTGCATCCACTGCCGAGAGCTCTTTTGCCTCCTTAAAAGTCACACCGTCAAAGGAGTACTCAACTACCGCCCTCTTGCCATCTACCGCAAGGGTGCTCACGCGGAAAGCATTGATATCATCGCCTGTCTTGTAAACGATTGATCCGCTCTCTGCGCCTGATGCAGTAAGGCCTCTCAAAGCACCATCGCCGGCAAGCACCAGGTTATCGCTCTTTGAAACATAGTATTTGGGAACATCCTCTCCGAAGGCAGAATCCTGAATCATTACGTTGGTTCTCACTGCATCCGAAGCAGCTGATTCATTGTAAGACTCGCCATCATTCTTGTAGGTAATCTCGATGCTGTTCAGCTTGCAGCTGCTGTTTCCCTGAAGATAAATTCTGCTGTAGTAGTAATTTCCGGTTGAAAGAACTGAAGATGCGCTATAGAGCGTTGTTCCTGCATCATGAGTAAGCTCAGCCTCTTCAAAAACGATTCCGTCCTTAGAAACCATGAGCCTTGGCGCAGCACCTTCCGCTACAGCTTCAATTCGCACTTCATCCACGGGAATCCTTGATGAGTACTCGATATAACCTTCTTCTGCACTCTTATTCACGATTGAACTGCTGGAATACTCTATGTTTGCAGAATGATCGCTGCTGTAAGTGCGCCTGATCTCGGTGGGATTTGGGTCGCTACTGGAAACTGCGATCAGGTCCAAATTGTCTTTTACCACGTGCTTAACATTGTCTACAACCACAATGTTAGACCATGGGCCGACTCCGGATTCATTGCAGGCCCTGATCCTATATGAATAGGTAAGTCCATCAAGGGCTGTCTCGTCGTGGAAGCCTGCGATGCAGTCGTGGGCTTTATCCTCCCAGTTCCTCCCTGAGTCATAGATGTAATCCTCTTCTCCTGCCACAGTCACGAAAGCATCGGAGTTCTGGTCTGTCACACTTCCTTCCGCCCTCTGGATCTCGTACCACGCGCCTCCGACAACGCCTCGCCACTTGATATCACCCACAGATCCTCCGGCAAAAGAGCTGTCGTGGGAAGTGCCGTTTTCTGAATAAAGAAGGGGTGCTTCCTCATCTTCAGGCGCCGGAATCGGGATATTCTTAGCCTCTTCGTAACTTGAAGCCTTACCGTTCACTATCTGTGCATAGGCATATATTGAGCGGATTATCTCAGTTTCTCCGTAATAATTTCCCGACTCGAAACCGGGCCAGTGGTAGGAAGCCCAGTAACCATCCTCATTGTGGAAGTAGTAGCCAAATCCGTCCTTGTGGGCTCTAAGACTCCACATCATTATTCCGTTGGTGTCATTCTCAATGCCCTTCTGGAATACATCGATACAGGGCTGCGCAGTAACCTTTGCACCAAACTCGCCCAGTATAAAGGGCTTTCCGGCATTGTGGGCATCTCTGGTATCATCTTCGCATCTCTGTGCGTAGTTGCCCTCATAGTAGTGCGCTCCAAGGATTTCTGCCAGGTTGTCAGCACTAAGAGATTTAGGGGACATGGACATTCTGCCGTCCAACACAAGATGATTTGAATCGATGCTCTTTACGTGGGCAACAACCTCGTTGGTCCAGGCGCTGAGCTCCTCGTCCCTCTCGACCTGGCTTCTGTTACCTATTTCATTTCCTGTTTCCCAGCACAGTATCGCCGGGTCATCCTTGTACATGACCCCTGTAACCGAATTGGTTCTGTTAAGCAGATGTGTGATCATCTGTTTAAAGAGATCCATGCACTTCTCGCTGCTGTAGAACCTCCATGCCCAGTCCTGAAATCCTGACTGTGACGGTGCTTTCCCGTCTGACTCCCCCGCAAGCCAGACGTAGCCGTCCATTCCGCCTATCCAGTGCCAGTGATCAACAAAGGGAACGATCACCCTGATCCCGTACTGATTTGCTTTGGCCAGCACATCATCGAGCATGTTCAGAGCATCTTCATTAAAGGTAAGATTACCCTCACTATCAACGCCTGTAACATACGCTGTTGCACTGTTCTGCCCGTTGAACACCGGAATTGTGTAGGTCCTTGTTACATTTCCTCCCATTGCCCTGAAGGTCTTCATGGCATTTGCATGTTCCCAAGGTGTATCACTCGTTGCCTGCGGATAGTTCAAAGATACGAACCTCAGCTCATTCTCCCCGTCCATGAGCTTTGTACCGGACACAGTGATATAATTAGAAAAGCCTGCATTACCCGGTGGCTCAGCAGCTGCAACCGTGTAAGCAGGCATTGCAGATGTGAAAATCAGGCCGGCTGATACAATTAGTGACAAAACTCTTTTCTTCAGCTTCATATAATCCTCCCTTACAAAGTAATTGTTTTTGTAAGTTAAATTATATTTACCGGCTAAATTACTACATCTCTTATTCTTGCGTTCTATATTCTATTCTTGCTAAAACCCCGATTTTCTCTGTTTTTACCTAAATACTTTCTCCATACTTGTGTATTTTTACCTAAATACAGGTTAAATATCACTTGATATAGTCTTTTACATTCAAAGTCTCTTCTGTGCGCTGCTCATCATCAATGATGCCCGGAACCTGCTCTGTAACGTAGGTATCGCCTGTCTCAGGGTTAACGTAATAGCGGATCAGTGCACCTGTGTAAGATCTATAAAGAACAACAATCTCGCCATTCTCATTTGTGCTGGCTTCCCAGTAGAGAGTGTAATCATCTGAACCTTCCATATTTGCCAGATCAGGGAAAGACTCTATGCAGTAATCATGGATTGCCTGAGTTGCCTGCTCTTCTGTGATCTTGCCTGTTGTCTCTGCAGGTGTCTCTGCCTCTGCAGTCTGTTCTTCTACTGTTGTAGCTTCTGCAGTTTCTGTAGTCTCGCTGGTCTGTACAGTCTCCTCTGCTGCAGGAATCTCCTCAACCTGTAAGCTGCTTGTCTCCTCTGTCTTAGTACCGCATGCAACAAGGCCAAGGGCCATAACACATGCAAACATAACTGCGAATTTCTTTTTCATAATACATTCCTCCTCAAATTTCATAACGATTCTATGTTACTACCATTTCCCGAAAACAAATCTAAAAGTATTCTAAATTCTTCGCAATCTGCTATAATAGGCCTGTTATGGAAAAAATTCGAGAATCTCAGATTAAAAATTCATTACTGCTCCTGCTGGCATCCATCGTTTGGGGAGCTGCCTTTGTAGCTCAGTCCGTAGCAGGTGACAGGGTCGGTACTTTCACTTTTAACGGAATACGCTTTATTATCGGCGGAGTATGCCTTCTTCCATTCTTAAAAGGGCATAATATAACGCCTTCAAAGATCCCTTTTAATAAGCTCCTTGGAGGCGTAATATGTGGTCTTGCTCTGTTTTTGGCATCCACCTTCCAGCAGGCCGGAATCGCACTTGGCGCCGGCGCCGGTGAAGCGGGCTTTTTGACAGCCTGTTATATCGTTTTGGTCCCGATTATAGGTCTTTTCATCGGCAGAAAATGCAGCATCTGGGTATGGCCAGCTGTGGGAATCGCCCTTGTCGGTCTTTACCTTCTCTGCAATCCTTTTTCCGGCGGAAGCTTTTCAATATCAACCGCAGACCTGGCGCTCCTTATGTGCGCTCTTTTATTCTCGGTGCAGATCCTGTGCGTTGATCACTACGCTCCCATCATGAGTCCCGTTGCACTTGCGTGCGTTCAGTTCTTCGTAAGTGGCGCAGTTTCACTAGTGGCTGCATTTATATTTGAATTTATGCCTGATCCTTCTGCTTGGATCAGCTCTTTATCTGCGCCTTCTTCCTGGATAGCCATCCTCTATACAGGTATCTTTTCCTGTGGTGTAGGCTACACCTTGCAGGCTGTTGGCCAGCGCGGTTTAAATCCTGCCCTTGCATCCCTCATCATGAGCCTTGAATCGGTGTTCTCGTCGGTTTTTGGCTGGCTGATACTCCATCAGCTGATGTCGGGAAAAGAGATCACAGGCTGCGTTTTGATCTTTTCCGCAGTTCTTCTGGCTCAGATTCCGTCGAAATCGTAAGATCATCAGGATATCAACTGATGTTTCCTTAACCATTCTGCACTTACAGTAAAGCTTTTTACAGGATCATTATCGATCCAGTTCTTATGGGTCTCCAAAACAATCGCTTCCACTTTGGAAGTTGCCCGTACATTTTCCAGAATAGTACCAAGGGCCATATTCCCTGTTCCGAGTTCAGCAGCATCTTCCTTAAGAATAGGCGTAATGAAAGGCCCCTTCTTTCTACATCCCCTGTCATTTATGTGCCACATCACCATCCTGTCTGACAGCTTATTTATCAGGGCGGAGACATCGGCACCACCATCTGCAATCCAATATGTATCAAGCTCAAAGTTTACATACTGAGGGTCTGTGTTTTCGATGATCACATCATATGCAGTTTTATCTTCTGAGATCTTCTGCAGCTCTACATTGTGATTATGATAAAGCAGTTTTACTCCATAGGGTAAAAGAGCTTTTCCTGCCTTGTTCAGGCGCTCAGCAAGCTTTTTTACCTCTGATGCATTTCCGTAATCAAACCTGTACATACCGGTTATAACAACAGTGTCCGTTCCAAAGCTCAAGGCTTCTTTCGCTACAGCCTCGGGATTTTCTTCAATGCTGTTTAGATAGCTGTGCAGGCTTATGACTTTCAATCCGCTCTCTGAGATCAGTTTCTTCCAGTCGAGTTTTCCGCCATTCCCTGTGGGCATACCGGCAAATTTAGTAAGTAGCTTCACAATAAAAGGCGTTGGCTTGATCATGAAGTCATTAAGTTCAATGCCATCATATCCTGCACTTTTAATAGCTTTAAGCGTGCTAAGTGCACTCTCATAGCTATTGCATCTGCTTCCAATCATTATCTGTTGCACGCCCGTCAGTACTGTGTCTTTCATTATTTCAAATAGCCTCCAAGATGCTTCAAACTGGGCTTTGGTGCCCTGATCTGTGTTTTCCTGTCAACTGCGCAAAGACCAAATGTCAGCGCATAACCTTTCTGCCACTCAAAATTGTCGATCAGTGACCAGTGACAGTATCCGATGACAGGAATTCCATCATTTATACAGCTCTGAACACCCTCAATTGCCTTGTCGATAAACTTAACTCTCTGCTCGTCATCCGATGTTGCTATTCCATTTTCTGTAACCATGATCGGAACATTTGGCATCTCCTCATGCACGCGTCTTATTACATGCTCAAGAGCCTCAGGATATACTTCATAATCCATCTGTGTCATTGGTGTTCCCTCGGGAACAGGCACAATTCCATCCGGGCCGTAAGTAGTTCTTGTATAATTCTGAAGTCCAAAGAAATCATCATCCTTGATATAAGGAATGTAATGGCTAAACTCCTCATTCCAGTCGCTGTCTGCGCGCTCCTTGCCACCTTCTATGTACTGGCAGTCGTGTAGGGAAAGAGTAATACCAACCTGAATATCAGGATTAACAGCCTTGATTGCTTCCTTGGCTGCCTGATGCGCCTTTATAACTATCATATCGCCATTTGCATCTGTTGCAGAAACAAATGTATGCGGTTGAGGATCTCCGAATACTTTGGCATTCTCCATTGCTGCCAGCTTCATTTTCTCCATCGGGTCAGAGAGATTAAGTCCAACCTGAACCTGTCCCTCCATGGAGTCACCACTGCTTTTGGCTGCATTTGCCATTTTCGCCATCATCTGCTTCTTAAATCTCTCCATGAGAGCGCCTATCTGAAGTCTCATGTTGGCCTCATTTATGGTGCAGATATACTTTATCTCGCTTCCAAGCTGCTCTGTGACGAACCTTGCATAGTTGGCAAAAAGCTCTACAACCTGCTCATTGTCCCAGCCTCCCAGTTTTATAAGCCACACAGGTGATGTGAAATGCATGAGGGTAATAACCGGCTCAACACCATTGTCCCTGCAGCATTTGATCATCTTCCTGTAATGCTCAATCTCTTTTTCATCAAATTTGCCCTGCTCTGGCTCAATACGTGCCCATTCAACAGAGAATCTGTAGGTGTTAAGGCCTGCATCTGCCAGCATCTTGATGTCTTCTTCGTATCTGTTATAGTGATCCACAGCATCCAGTGAAGGCTCAACGAACTGTGAATACTCCATATTCTCCATTACCCAGTAATCTGAATTTGTATTGTTTCCTTCAACCTGGTGGGCTGCCGTAGAAGCGCCCAGCATAAATCCGTTCTCGAACTTGTTCATTTTCCTATCCTCCATAATTTAAATCTCATAACTTCCGCTTGTCAGAATTCTCTTTTCCCCGCCCGGGAGCTCCAGCTCTGCTTCCATTCCTTCAGGAATTTCAAAGTGGTAAGCAAAAGTATTCGCGTTCTCAATATATCTCCATTCAGAAACAATGCGCCCTTTAGGCGAATCATAGTAGCCCTTTGCAAACTTAAGTCTCTCATCCGGCAGAGGCTTTATCAGGACTTTGTCAAAATCGTACCTGATTCCCAAGACACCGGACAAAAGCCATCCGGAAACAGCTCCATAGGAGTAGTGATTCAGTGAATCATGGACAGTGCCGTCTTCTCTGACGCCATCCCAGGTCTCCCAGATAGTGGTAGCACCTTTCTCCACCGCATAGAGCCACGAAGGATAGCTTTTTTGCAACAGCAGCCTGTATGCCGTATCCACATAGCCGTAATCTGCAAGCACACTGCACAGGAAAGGCGTTGAAAGGAAGCCCGTATTAAGATGATAGTCATTTTTCACTACCAGCTCATTTAAGTCCTTAGCAGCTTCCACTGCCTCTTTTTCAGGTAAAAGACAAAACGCAAGTGGCCTTACGTACTCGCACTGCCTGTCAGATCTTATATGCCCGTCTTTCAGAACCAGATATCTGTATGCCTCAGTCGCCTTTTCCGAGATCTCTTTGTACTTATCCGCATCGGCGCCATTTCCAAGGAGCTCTGATATTTTGGCGAGAATCCCCGATGAATATGCATAGTAAGCTGTTGCCACTTCAGGCTGGCCATCCTTGAAAGCAGCCATCATGGTCTTCATAACATCTGCTCCGGGCTCGCACCACTCACCGTAGTCCATTCCGGTGTCGATGATGTATTTTCTGTAAGGGTTCTTTCCAAAGCGGTTCTTGAGCTTGCTCTTGCCTGCCCTTCTTCCGAGGAAATCCACCCACTTCTTCATCATTTCATAGTTGTCTTTAAGTATCTGCTCATCGCCGTATATTCTGTACAGATTCCAGGGCACTATAACAGCCGCATCGCCCCAGCCTACTGAAGCTGAGAACATCTCTGCTATCTTGCCGGGATTTGAGTTCTTGGGACAGATATACGCCATCTTGCCATCTGAATGCTGCCCTATCCTCACGTTCGCAAGCCATTTCTCGTAAACTCCCCTGCAGTCCATGAGGTACGCACCTGTCCTCACAAAGACCGCTGCATCGCCTGTCCATCCGGCTCTTTCCCTTGTGGGACAATCAGTAGGAATATCGCAGAAGTTCGACTTCATGGACCATACACTGTTTTTAAAGAGCTTGTTTACTTCATCCACGCCACATTCAAAGCCCGCTGTTTCCTTCATGTCCGAATAAACAGCAATGCTCTTTATTTTGATGTTTTCCGGTAAAATATCGCCCGTTATCTTGGCATATCTGAATCCAAACATCGAAAAATGCGGCTTAAACTCATTTCTTCCGCTCTTGCAGATATAGTTTATTTCCTGCTTGATTCCGCCGGATTTGTTTCTGTCTCCTGGCTGGAAATTACTGATCGTGAAGTTTCCGTTTTCATCCAGGGTTTCACCGTGGACGAGGCAGATCTTCTCACCGCCTTTGGCGTTTTCTACCACAAAAGAAGTATAACCGGCGAGGTTCTGGCCGAAATCAAATACACTCTCTCCACTTGGAGTAGTGATGAGCCTTCCTTCAAATACCTCATGCTCAGTGATAAATGGCGCCCTCTGGGCTGTCAGATTTCTTTTGTCAAAAGACATCTCCACGGCCTTATGCCACTCACCAAAGCCCGCACCGGCATCATAGGTCTCTCCCAGCTCAAGGTCCGTAAGCTTTATGGGACCATTTTCACAGGCATCCCAGCTGCAATCCGTGACAAGTATCGGATTCTCCATGTCTCCATCGCCTATCACTGCGCACAGAAATGAAATATCCTTGCCGTAGAGGTTTCTCACGCCGTCAATTCCGTTGCATCCTCTGTACCAACCATCACCAAGCGTTATAAATATCTCGTTTTCACCGGGCTTTAGCACTTCAGTGATCTCATACTCCTGATACTGAAGCCTTTTATCATACTCATCGCATCCCGGTGTCAGACGTGCATCCGTGATTTCCCGGCCATTTATCAGTATTTCATATAAGCCGTGTGCTGTAGCATATATGCAAACTTTCCCCTCTTTATAAGAGAATGTGGTCCTTAAATATCCTGCTCCCTTTCTCTTATCAGGTTCTGTCACGGTTTCAGGTGATATCCACTTTGCTTTTTCAAAAATCTTAGCCGCTTCCATTTAATACCTCTGTTTTAGCGCTTTTTGATATTCATAAGAGCATTTGAAAGTGCCTTAATCTCGTCGGATTCTATATCCATTCCGCCCTGTTGCAGGAGCTTCTTAAGGGGCTGGCGGGCGATCATCTGCTGCATTGCTTCTGAAATCTCTACGCCTTCTCCCATTCCGCCTGCTGTTCTTGATGTCATTGCAGCCATCATCCTGTCGAGAATTGCTTTTCCTTCAGGAATAGCCTGAATTTCAGCCATTGTACTTGAAAGGGAGAGATATCCCTCTTTTTCCTCAGGCTCATCTGCCTTATCAAACCAGTTTCGTACCTTCTTATCCGGTGCGAAATATGCCGGATTAGGCTCGGAAACCTTTGCTATCTCCATTTCATCAGATAACTCGCCTGAAACAGCCTTTATTGTATGTACTCCGGTTATGGGAACATTAAACTTAAAGACATGTTCTCCGCTTGCGCTTCCTACTTCTACGCCGTCAACAAAGAGTGTGACGGACTTTTGGTTTGAATATACCTTTATCTCTGTATTATCCTCGATGCGATCGTGATATCTTTTTCCGCAAAGATGGATGAAAGGCTCATCTGACCACCATGCTTTATAAATGTAATAGGCGTCTTTCTTCTGCTTTCTGTCAAAGGTGATGACACCCTTGTGGTTTTTGCCCGGATCTCCTGCCTCATCACGTCCTGCTGCAGCAAACTCGAACATATTCCAGAGATATGTTCCCCAGATATATGGACGGGTGCTGAACATTTCAAGCATATGCTCGTGATAAACAGCCTGATAACTCTCTGTATAATCGCCTTTTTCAGGTATTGGAGACTGAAGCGTAATTACTGAATCTGCGCCATACTCCGTAAGTCCTATTGCCACATCAGGATGCTGACTATGGAAGTCGTCAAACCACTTGTCATTGTCCTCCATCTCGCCTACATACCAGCCATAGTAGAGATTGTAGCCGCGAATATCAGGCAGTGTAACAAGAGGCGAGTCTGTCTCAAGAAGGAACAGATTTGCCATGGCAGAATATCTGATAGGATCCATCTCGTGGACAATATCGTTTAATATCCTGTGATTCTCCAAAAGGTCTTCAGTTACGCCTTGCAGAGATATTTCATTTGAAAGTGCCCAGCACATTATTGATGCATGATTGTAATTCTGGCTTATCAGCTCTTTCATCTGGGATATGGTGTTCTCTCTTCCACTGTCCATATGTACGGTAATATATGGAATCTCAGCCCATACCACTATGCCCTTTTCATCGCAAAGATCATAGAAGTACTGATCGTGCTGATAGTGTGCAAGCCTTATGGAATTGGCGCCCATGGAGAGGATGAGATCAATGTCCTCCTTGTGCATTTCTTTTGTCAGTGCATTGCCAACTCCTGCCCTGTCCTGATGTCTTGAGACTCCTCTAAGCGGATAGCTTTCTCCGTTTAGGAAAAATCCCTTTTGAGGGTCAACATGGAACTGTCTTACTCCAAATCTGTCATAAATTCTGTCACACTCTTTTGTTCCATCCAAAAGAGTTGCTGTTATGTTGTACAAGAACGGATCCTTGAGACCGTTCCATAAATGTGGCGCATTTATCGTAATCTTACCGCAGGCAACATATCCACAAGATGCATCCTCTGCCGGAACCACCTCAAACTCCTGCTCTGTTACACCATCTATTGATATTCTTACGCGCTCTCCGCCGCTCGTGTATGCCTTTATTTCAATTTCAGCTTCATTTCCGTTTAGTCTTGGTGTGACGTACAGTCCTTTTCCACCATAATAGTCCATGTCAAAGTGCTTTTCATCCACAACCACAAGATAAACATCTCTGTAAATGCCACCATAGAAAGTGAAATCCGCTTTCTGTGGATACACCCTTGTATTGGGCTCGTTGGAAACAGAAACTACCATCTCATTTGAATCTGAAAGTACCTCTGTAATATCTTCCCTGAAACACGAATATCCGCCATCATGGCTCGCAACCTCACGGCCGTTTAAAGCAACTTTTGCAGAAGAATTAACGCCGCGAAATTCCACATACGCCCGCTGTCCTTCTTCCATTACCGGTCTTTCAAATGTCTTTTTATAAAGGCAGGTTCCTCTGTAATACTGCTCGGGACCTGTCTGTCCGTCAATAGCATTCCAGGTATGAGGAAGAGTTACACTCTCGCTCTTTCCCTCTTTTTCAAATATCCAGTTATCATTCCAAAGAATTGTTGTTCGCATGTTTCACCTCTCCAGCTTTTTACTGCCCCATTGCAGCTTTTTTCTTCTCGCCGATACTCTTCTGGATCTCTTCCATCTTCTCGTATGTGAGCTCAGAATTCTTCATTGCCAAAAGTGTGCAGATCCATCCCACTATAGGGAATCCGATAAGAAGTATTACGGTCATAACCCTGACGCCAAAGGTAAGCGGATCGCCCTGCTGCGGAGCAGTAGTTGTATATCCTATAAGTCCGATCATGAGTGTTGCGATAGTTGCACCAAAGGATGAAACTATTTTGTCAATGAAGCTGTAAGTAGCTGATACTGTCGCAGGCATGTATTTTCCTGAGCGATCCATCTCATAGTCAACAACATCCATTCTGAACGCGCTTGTTGATACAGAAACAACCATCTTCATTGCGTTATTTCCAAATGTAAAGAGTACATAAGTGATTGCCATGAGAACTGCTCCGGTTGATAAGTTGCCACCGAATACTGTTCCCACAAGAGTTGTAGGTGTAAATAAAAGATATACTGCAAATGCGATATTCAGTCCGATACAGTTCTTGGTCCAGTCGATCATTACCTTTCTGCTACCCTGTTTACCTGCAATCTTCGCACCAATAATTGCAAAAATAATGGATGGAAGCATTGCAACAGCAGAAAGAATTGATGAAATAGCCATGGATCCTAGCATGATTCCGTTAAGCATTGTGGAAACTACTGCTGCAGAACCTATCGTCTGGGCTAGCTTATCGGATGTTGCAGCCATGATGAATCTCTGAAGCTCTTTATTCTCCTTGATTAGTGCCAGCATGTCCTTAAAGCTAGGCTTTTCATCTGCCTCGCCGGCCTTTTTAATCCCTTCGAAATTCTCAGGAATATCGTATGGCGCAATTCCAATGCATGCCAGAATGTAGAAAAAGAGTGAAACAAGTATTACCACTACATTGTAAGTTGCGAAGTATTCTGTTCCCTGAATGTTATTAAATCTTGGGAGAATCACAGCCGATGCCACAACGCTCATGATCATCGGAACCAGATATGAATACGCTGTACTCCAGACACCGATTGTAGGACGCTGTTTTGGATCATTTGTCAGAATGTTCATATTGATCTGACCTGCTATACTTACGAATGTATAACCAATGATATAGATCACATAGCAGAGGACAAAAAATGTTATTCCCGCTGCACCCGTAAGTGACAGCTTTGCCCCTATATTGCACATCAGCGTCGTAGCAATGGCCATAAGAAGCCATCCAAACATGATTGAAAATCTTACTTTTCCAAATCTGGAATTAAATCTTTCCAGGAAAAAAGCTATTACCGGGTCTGTAATTCCATCCAAAAGCCTTGATCCTGTGATAATAAGTCCTGTAACTGCAACAAGTATTCCAAAGTTGGAATTTCCAATATATGTTGCACCATTCATCAGCAGATAAAATGCCATCTGCCCTGCACCTGTCATCATTGCAAGCGCAATATGCCAGGTTTTAGCTCTTTTATAAGTTACCCCATTTTCTTCTCTTATCAGAGATTTGTCCTTACTCATTATTAACCCCTTTCAGTTGCATGATAATCTTTGAAAGCTTTCCTGTTATGGTCATAGTATCATTTAGTTTTGCAATATGTTAGAATTATTTTATCCCGATTAGTATTATTTTATTGTTTTGAGGAAAAAATATGGACCACACTCTTTTTTCAGCTCTTTTAAAAAACCTGCTCTCTGTGGATGTCACGGATGCAACAGACATGGACAGCTCTCTTGAGGCCTTCGAAAAGAAGTATTGCTTCAGCATCAAGATGCAGCCCATGTTTACAGGCGATGCTCTGTACTATCTTCTGGCCTCATCCAAAGGAAGCATGATCTATGAGCTCATAGACCAGCTGGGAATCTGTGCGTCCTTTTTTACGTTTGATAACAGGATTTATATAATCGGACCTTATGTAAAAGAGAAATATTCAGAGCTTAAGACAGAAACCGTACTTGCAAAAAACGATGAATCCTCATCCAAATCATTGGCGTTTAAGCTGTATTACACAGCATTTCCCATTGTGTATACCGAGCAGATCACCAGTGTTGTAAATAAATGCATAATCTCTTTTTCCCCTACGGAAAGTGAGTATTCATACAGAAGACTATCGGGATTTATTCAGGATGTATCTGAAGAAGATGATAAGACAGAACTGTCCGAGAAGAATTACAGTGAAATCTACAGGAGATATGATCAGGAAAAGCAGTTCCTTTCGATGATAAGAAACGGGGATACCAAAAACATCCTGTCCGCATTTGAAAAAATGTCCAGCCCTGAGGTCCTTTCCGTATTTTCGAAAGAGAGCCTTAACTACTACGCCTCGGGCTATGGTCTGGCAATACTTAAAGCTCTTTCCAGAAAAGCTGCGGAAGAATCAGGTCTTTCGGTCATTACAATAGATGAGATAACCCAAAAATACACTCAGCTTTCATCAGCCACAAACAACGCCGATCTTCAGGTCCGCTATCAAACCGATATGATTGTTGAGTTGACAAAGGCAGTTCACAATCACAAGCTGTCTCTGGACAAGTATTCTCCATCAATTCAGAAAGTCCTTGAGTACATTAATCTGCATCTCGGGGACCATATATCAAACGAAGATCTCTCAGCAAATGCCAATATGTCCATATCTAACCTGGCCAAGGTATTCAAAAAAGAAACCGGGGTTACCATGACAGAGTATATAGCTCTTTTGCGCTGCAAAAAAGCTGCCAACCTCCTGAAGAAGACAAATCTTCCTATCCAGGAGATCAGCAGCTACGTCGGTTACTCCGACAATAATTACTTCGTTAAAGTATTTAAAAAGAACTATGATATGACGCCTACAGAATTCAGAAAAGCCACCTGATCGGTGCGCTTTTCTTATTGCTGCTGGTCATATTTGCTGACATAATCAGGGCGATTATCCATAACGAATGTAAGGATAATATAAAGCGGAAGTCCAATGCCTCCGGACAATGAGAATACTGCCCAAAGAACTCTTACGATTGTAGGATCCCAGCCGAAGTATTCAGCAACACCACCGCATACACCAAAGATTCTTCTGTCATTGCTTCTGTACAATTTCTTTTCCATCACACGTACCTCCTTAAAGTTCGGTTCCATCAACATCAATCACTTCAATTCTCTCATTATCTCTTTTTTCTATGTTCTGCCTGTTCTTGGTGGCAGCCAGGGCAAAGACTATTGCCAGTATGTCATCAACAGGTCCTGGTAAAAGATCCATCGGAGAGATAACGTAAACAATAAGCAGCGCAACTAAAAATCCCTTCCAAAAGTTGCTCATAAGCTTCCCCCTTCCTAGTACCGGTTGCTTTGTTACAAGTTTATTCTATAACCGAACATAGAAAGGTTACATCCATTTTTTGGCGTATTTTTGTGTCTTATTTTACATTTTTGGAGGGATAAACTCAAATCTGCTATAATCAGCCTATGAAACACTATGCTTATATCGTGGAATGCGCAGATGGCACCTACTACTGCGGATACACCAATGATCTTGAAAAGAGAATAGAAACACACAACCGGGGCAAAGGCGCTAAATACACAAAGCCCCGGCTCCCGGTTGTATTGGTTTATTTTGAAGAATTTGAAACTAAGGAAGAAGCCATGAGCCGCGAGTGGCACTTAAAACAACTCACCCACGCCCAGAAACAGGCTCTTATAAAATGAGTCAACGGGGACGTTTCACTTTGACTCATTTTGAGTCACTGGGGACGTTTCAGTTTGTCTCATTTTGAGTCACTGGGGACGTTTCAGTTTGTCTCATTTTGAGTCACTGGGGACGTTTCAGTTTGTCTCATTTTGAGTCACTGGGGACGTTTCACTTTGTCTCATTTTCCTTCGGTCTGCAGATATAGTCCCAGCTACAGTCTCCGCATATGCTGCTCCGAAGCCCCTTGTCTATAATCTCTGACCTAACTAGCTGTGAGTCAACGAGGACGGTTCTCTTTGACTCCTTTTCCTTCGGTCTGCAGATATAGTCCCAGCTACAGTCTTCGCATATGCTACTCCGAAGCCCCTTGTCTATAGTCTCTGACCTAACTAGCTGTGTGAATTTGGCAAAAGAGATTTCTTCTCCCTCTACCAGATTGCATGCTTTCAGCACTTCCTCGTCATATCTTTTAACTTTATCAAGGCTATTGCAACTTCCACCTTCATTATTAGGGCAATTTGCGCACACAACGTCCGTTGCTACAGTAAGCTTAACCTCCTGCGAAGGGTCTTTTTCCAGCTGCGCAATCACCCTGCCCATGTGGTCCGTGAAATCCTCGCTATAACCCTTTCCTTCATAAAATTGAAAACACATCCCATGATGTGGCCTAAGCTCCATAACAATCTCCCTACTTGTATAGCTCTTTCAAGATTGTATTATAGCACTTTATGGCGCAAATCCTTCGATTAGTCGTCACTGTCTACTGTATATGAACAACATTTCACTATTTACAGCAGAGAAAATAGCCCTTGTTAGCAATATGCTACTGTATCTGAAAAGAGTCTGTTCAAATACAGTAGAAAATCACGTTTCAACAGTTAGTTATCAAGAAATCTTGGAGTGAAATTAGCTATATCCTACTGTAGGATAAATAAAAACATCAACCTACCGTAGGCCTTTGCAAAATAACCCTATAGGCACTACTGTAGAGAACTAAAAACATCTCCGATACAGTAGGCACCATGAATCAATCAGTTGCGCGCTACTGTATATCATCAATAATTCCCTAGCTACAGTAATTCTCAGGCTGCTTCCTCGGCCTTTACAAACTGCAGAGAGCTCTCCTCTTTCTCTTTTAGCTCCCTGAGCATAACTGCGGACATGACGATAACTGCGATCATGGAGCCGATATCTGCGATTGGTGCGGAGTACAGTGCGCCTTCAACTCCGAAGAACATAGGAAGAACGATTGCAAGAGGAACACTCAACACAAATTCCCTGAGAAGTGAAAGTCCCATGGACATAACAGGTTTGCCCAGCGCCTGAAGGAAGACACTAACTGACTTCTGAATGCATGTGAGCACGATCATCGACAGGAAAAGTCTGAATGAAAGCACTGCAAACTCATTGTATAGACCGTCTTCGCTTCCGAAGATTGCTGTGATCTGGAGTGGAAATGCCTCGAAGAGGATAAGCGCCACAAGTCCGACAATTGCCTCAGCTTTTACTATAGTTAAAAAGAGCTCTCGAACCCTCTTATACTCTCCGGCGCCATAGTTATAGCCGATTACAGGCTGTGAACCTGCTGCAATGCCGATACATACTGATACTACAATCTGGAATACCTTCATAACAATTCCCACAACCGTAAGCGGAATGTCTGCGCCGTACTTGCTCATTGCGCCGTATTTTACAAGGATATTGTTCATAACGCCCATGATGACTACGATTGAGATCTGAGTAAGGAAACTGCTGATTCCAAGAGGCAGGAACTTACCAATAATATCAAGGGATGGCATAAAACTTCTAAGCCCAAGCTTAACGGACTTAGCTCTTGTAAGATATACAAGTCCGCAAATTGCAGTAACAATCTGACCGGTTATAGTTGCAAGCGCTGCACCTCTCATGCCCCAGCCTAGCGCAAAGATAGCAATTGGATCAAGCATAACGTTGATGATACATCCAAGAAGTGTTGTGATCATCGCAAATTTGGGACTTCCGTCTGCCCTGATAATTGAATTAAGGCCATTTCCGACAACAAAGAATGGAATGCCCATAATAATGAAGTTAAAGTACTCGCTGGCGTAGGCAAAGTTGTTCTCAGTTGCGCCAAACGCAAGCAGAATCTGTGATTTGAATATTGCAAAAAGAGCTGTCATCACAATTCCGATAACAACAAGAAGTGTCAGCGCATTTCCCACGCTCTTATTAGCGCTCTTAAGGTCCTTTTTGCCCTGACAAAGGCTCAAAAATGCAGCACAGCCATCGCCAATCATAAGAGCTACAGCCAAAGAGATGACAGTTATAGGGAAAACAACGTTGGTTGCGCCATTTCCAAGGTAACCGATTCCTCTTCCGATAAATATCTGGTCCACAATGTTATAAAGTGCGGATACCAGTAGAGACATGATACAAGGAATAGAAAACTTCAAAAGAAGCTTGCCGATCTTCTCTTCTGCAAGATATCTGTTTGTGTTCTGATTCATAAAAACCTCCATAAAAAAATACGCATGCGAAGGTCTTCACTTTCACACGCGTACAGTTACAACCAGGCTGTCTACAATCTCTTTGCAGACAACCAAATATTCATTTCTAAACTTCAGTTTAAAATTTTACCGATTTTAATGGCCTCATGTAATAGTCATGTTTCACAAACATTTTTCGATTTTCTAAAAAGTCATGCGCAGAATTTTTCTTTTAACAAGGCGGATCAATTCTATTATTCCTATACTGCCAAGTAAAACCAAAATTCCCACAGGAATGATCAATGCTACATCGATTCTGACATCTCCTACGAGAACCAGAATCGCCTGAACATAAGGAATTATCATCCACTGCGCCAGATAGATTGAACCAAGATTCTCACCCAGATATGAAACAGCCTTATTTACCGGCTCAATTTTGATCTTTACAGATAAAAAGTAGTACACAGGAAGCACAGCCATAATGACTAGCGAAGTAAACAAATAATGCAGTAATGACTGAGAATAATAAACTCTGCCCGACAGCATAAACATAGTTCTAAGATCGAATCCCAAAGCAGTATAAATAATGGAAAAAGCTACCGCTCCCAAAATTCCTATTGGGAAAATTCTAAGATAAAACCTGCTCTTATCCGTTGTTCTTAACAGGAAATAGCCAAAGATCATGCCAAACACAGGATAAAAAATCCATCTAAACAGCGGAAAGGTTGTAACATAGTTGGTTTCAAAGAAAAGTCCAAATAAATACTGGAGCCATGATCCTGAAAAATCAAGCTCAGAGAGCTGTCCTCCAAGTACTGAAAGGGCCAGAGAAATCACCAGCATTACCGGCAGACTAATCCTTAATTTTTTCATGAGAGCGATTGTAAGAAATGCCATTCCCGCAAACTGCAAGATACTTACAAGGAAAAGAGAATCAGCAAGAGTCCAATTGATCGTATAACCAAGCGCTAAGGCTATTGCAACAAGAATGGTCCCTTTAAAAAAGCTCAGAAGATATCCATTTCTAAGCAGGTTAAAGGCTCTTTTTACCATTTGGAGCGGAGCACTGTTATTTGAATACATTATTCCAACACCCATACAGAACATAAATAACGGCGCTGTAAGAGGGCCGGCAACAAACTCCAATATAATTCTGAAAGCATCTGTGGGAACAACTTCAATATCAACTATGCTGAGCTGTTCATAGACATGCACGCAGATCATGGCAACTATTGCCAAAGACTTGCCCCAATCCAGCTCTTCTTGCCTTCCAACGTTGACTACTTCCTTATTCATAACATTTTCTCCTCGTCATTTATACCGTAAGACAAGGATATCAGTCTGAATATCACACGTTTATCACAGAATTTCTTCCTCAGCAGCTTTCATAATGGCATCCACATCAGCGCCGTAAATATCAAGGCCAACAGCCTCAATCTTCCTGACATCCTGAATTCCGTAGTAGTTCTGTGCCAGGGCCTTAACATATCCGAATCCGTATTCATCAGGCGCGAAGTCGCCTCCGGCGGTTGTCACGTAAAAGACCTTTTCCGCCTTGCAAAGTCCTACAGGAATGCCCTTTTCATTGTATTTAAAGGTTACACCCAGAACATTTATCTGCTCAAAGTACTGCTTGAGCGATGCAGGAAAAGACAAATCCCAGTAAGGCGCAGCTATGACAATGGTTTCCGCTTCTGCAAACTGCCTTGCAAGGACACAGACAGGGTTTGCGAAGTCTTCAGCCGCTATAATGGCATCTCTCATCTTGAGAAATGCTTCATCTACTACCGGAAAAGAGATTTCTTCAAGCTTTACTTCATCATATGGCTGCCCGATCTTATCAAGCAGCTTGTGCGTAAGCCTCAGAGTCCTTGAATCACTACGTACACATGCATTAACAAAAAGAATCTTCCTACTCATCATCATTTCCTCGTTTTTTGAGTCACTGGGAAGTTTGAGTCACTGGGGACGTTTCACTTTGTCTCATTTTGAGACACCGGGGACGTTTCAGTTTGACTCAAAATGAGTCAAACTGAAACGTCCCCAATGACTCAATGTCTCTCATCCTCGTTTTCAAATCTCTCACAGAATCTCGCAGAAAAAGATGGTTCTTCATTACCTACAGTCAAATGTGTAATATCACCAATTCTCAGTGTCCTGAAGATCGCAATTCCCTTCTCCCTTTCTTCTGTCACGATTTCTGTAAGCGATGTCGGAGCCATGGCAAGAAACTGCATCGGAATAAATGGCGATACATTCCAAATTCTCGATAACAAAACGCATGTTATCCCAAAATGGCAGAAGAATGCTAGCACTTTTTCATTCCCGCCATTAACTTTATATACGTTTCCATTCCTCTCATAGCCCTGCTTTTTCAGAAACTCATCGAAGCATTCGATCACATGATCATAGATCTCCAAAATATTCGATGCCTTTGCCACCTCGCTATCACGCCAGGCCTTGGCATCAAAAACTTCCGGATGCTCCGCAAAATAAGAGGGCATCATATCCCAGACAATACGTTTCTCATAAGTCCCGTCACTGCCTACCTTAAGCTCGTTCTTATAAGCCCCTCTTGTCTCCGGATCCGCTTTATTTGCATCAAAATATGCCGGAAACTCCTGAAGCCAGTCCAAAACCTCTGCTTCCATCCCCAGCTCTTTTAACGAATAATCAGCTGTGGCTCTCGCTCTGCCAAGAGGTGAAACATACGTCTCTTCAATCCCAAAGCTCTTAATCTGCTTAGCAAGGAGCTCAGCCTCAATCTTGCCCTTATTTGTCAGGCCATCAATCTCATAATTGGGATCCCCATGCCTAAAAATCAGTATTCTCATAGTCTGTCACCTCATACCTATTCTATTATATATTCTGTTTTGAGTCATTGGGGACGTTTCACTTTGTCTCATTTTGAGACAAAATGAAACGTCCCCGGTGTCTCAAAATGAGTCAAAATGAAACGTCCCCGGTGTCTCAAAATGAGTCAAAGTGAAACGTCCCCGGTGACTCACAACTCACGAAAAACCGATTTTATACTTTTTTAATTTATCAGCCACAAAACAAACATATTAAGTTTGTAGAATGTTCATTGTGAGTAAAAAACACAAAAGGGGATTACTAATATGAACAGACTTGAAGCAGCAATTGCTGAATTCGTAGGAAATTACACCAGAAGGCGCGGATATCCGCCCACAGTGGAGGAACTTATTCTGAACTTTGGCACCTTTAAGATCATGGTTGCCATGTTCTACGTGCTTAACCTCTACAGAATAGGGATGATCAGAAACTCCCTGTTCTTCGGCGTTGGAGATCTCAAGCTGATCCCGGTACGAGTTAAAAACTAAATAAAGTAAATTAAAGAAGTGCCTCCGCTGATAACAAAACACAGCGCGAGGCACTTTTCATTATGATCCAGCTCACATGCCGGCAACTACAACAATTCCATGCGTGTTCGGAAGTGTAAGGTCAAAGAACCAGTCGTCTCCATCCACGGTAAAGTCCGAAACCTCTCGCACTTCACCGCTCAGCGTATCGCAAATCATGGGCTTTGTAAGGCTCCTTACTCTCACCCGGATCTCCTCTAGCTCTTTTCCATAATTCATAAACAACGTTCTACGTTCATTACCAGCAACGTAGGTGTTATACATAACTCCGGAAATATCTTCCCCGGTATGTACATAAGGATCTATCAGATAATCCCCATAGGACATATGATTATTAGTAGTTCTGCTTGTTCCGCTGATTATCTCAACATCACGTACTATCGCATCTCCGATTATATCGGCAATCTTTCCAATCTCATCTCCAGATATCACAAGGCACCTGTCACGGATTTCACCAAAAATCTCCTGCACCCCGGCATCTTCTGCGGTACTTACCCCCATCTCCGGGATCTCCTCAACGCAGATAACACGTCCGCTGCCGACAGCAAAGTCCCTAACAATACGCGCAGCCGAAAGCGGAAGGACCTTGCAATACGGTAGTATCAGAACGCTAAATCTCTGACCTGTAAGCCTATTCTCAATCGCCCCCTTCTCAGCAGCAAAGTTCTCACATGCATCCCTATGAAGCACCTCAAAATCCATGTTTTCACACAAAAGTGTATTCATGAGAATCTGTTCACCCTGATCAATCCTGCGTGCCCTTTCACTTCTAAGTACGGGCCCTGAAATAAACGCATGTGTAAAAAGATTATCCGGCTGATAATCCAGCAAAAAGCTGTCCAGTGGATGGAAGACCAGAATATGCGCATCATTATAGCCATCAGTCAAAGCATAGTGAAGCCTCCTGGTCATGCGATTAGCTTCTGCCATCCTGTCAAACCCTTTCCACTGGAAGAACTGAGATGGTGGCCAGTCGTTCTTTCGCTCACCTCTGTCTGAGTAAAAGAATCCATGGTTTATTATGGTCTGCATTCCCATTTGGAACATCCAGGTTATCATCCTGATGTACTCCTCATAAGACATATCCCAGCCACATCCGGCAAAAACCTCTACAGCCGTACGCTCTTTTCCATAGGAGTGCGCAGCACTTGAAGCAAACTTGATATTAAGACTCCCAATGCCCTTTCCAAGGTGATCAGCACCGGCAACGTCCATGTAGCGATATTGCCTTAGATAATCACCGCTGTACCTGGCATGCCCATAAATTGACTCCTCTCCCAAAAGGTGCGCAAAGAGTTTAAGCCTGTGTTCATTACACCACTTCCTGATCACTTCAAAATAGTTCTTTCCATACATTTCAGCGATCAGATTGTAATAGTCTATCCGAAGTCTCCCTGCTCTCTCACCCTCGAGCGGAAGCAAATACAGGCACTCCATAATGTCATACCCGTAAGTCTCTTTAAATAGCTCAGGAATTCTCTTGTCCCACACAAACGCATGACTCATGCGGGTTTCATCATTGAAAACGGTTGTTATTGTATTCCCAAAACAGTTACCATAGCGCTCAGCATACAGCTCATAAGTCGACTTAAGAAAAGCCTCTGTCGCCTCTCTGTTTATATAACTTATCTCCTCATCCCCACCGTTATCATAGCTGCGGATCTGCACGCGAACTATATAGCAGACAGCATCGCGATCGGATTTAAAGCAGAGCTCCGGGCCAAACAGATAATTCTCTTCAAATGGCGCCAGGTCAATCAGATCTCCACTCTCCTTATCCACTATATAAAGAGCCAGTGCAAACATTCTCTGCGCCTTGAACATCGAACCTGCCGGAATCTCATGAGTTTCAAAAACCAGGTAATGCTCCCTGAAATCTTCATTCCTTGTAAGACTCCTTCCACAGGTTCCAGCCGGCCAATCTATTTCGTCATACAGCCACATAGGTTCACCGGACTCTTTTTTGTAGTCCACCACAGTCTTTATGTGGTCAAACCACTCATCGTCCAAATATCCACCGATGAACCCCTCTCCTCCGTTTGTTCTGGCATGAGGATTACAGCTTTTAACGCCCACTTCACTCATGAGGCTCAGCTGTCTTACGAGTTCCTCATTCTCCAGCTTGTCATTCCAGAACCACAGCGGGCACTGAGCTTCATCCAGGCGCTTTACTGATTCCGGGTTTTTCCAAATTTCTCGATCCATATAAGACCTCTTTCCATCATCCCTTTACAGCTCCGGCAGCAATTCCGTTTACAAACTGCTTCTGAAGTAGCATAAATACTACAATTAGCGGTAATGCACACAAAACACAGGACGCAAACAGCACGTTCCACTGCGCCGGATTCTCTTTATCCCCAAGGAACTGTATCATTCCAACCGGTAGCGAGTAGTGTGCCCTCTTGGACACAAAGACCATCGGGAAGAAATAATCGTTCCAGATCCAAAGACCCTGTGTGATCACGCAAGAAACCGTTGCAGGCTTAAGCAGCGGAAATACCACGTTGAAATATCTAGTCCAAAGACTCGCGCCCTCCATATACGCAACTTCCTCAATTTCAACAGGAACGCCCTTCATGAATCCTGTGAAAAGAAATGTCGAAAATGGCAGTGAACATGTAATAAACATGATCATCGGAGTAAATCTTGAATTCGGAATATTAAGCCTGCCAAAAACCTGGGCTACAGGTACAATTACCATCTGTGCCGGAATTACAAGTCCTGCGATAAAGAAATAATACAGGAAACGACTGCTCTTTCTCTTAATTCGTGCAATTGGATACGAAGCCATAGTCGCAACGAGAACGATCACAATTACAGAACCTGCGGTAGTGATCAAACTGTTCGCGAACTCAGTCATAAAGCCCATCTTGGTAAAGGCAGTACGATAGCTCTCAGGAGAGAATTCAATAAAGAGCTTCAAAGGAGAGGTCATGTTCTCAGGCTTTCTAAAAGAGCTTGAAAGAACGATAACAAGAGGCGAAATGGATACCACGCTATATATGATCAAAAACAGATACGCTGCTATGGTACCGGCCTTTAATTTTCCATTCTTCATTACAGTTCCACCTCCCGTTTGTTCATAAATATCAGCATTCCTATGGTAATAGCGATAATGAGCACAAACGAAACAACGCTGTATGCGCTTGCTTTACCCATCATCTGATTGTTGAATGCTGTCTGGAATATTACAAACATGAGGGTCTGTGTGGATTTTCCCGGGCCTCCGTTTGTCATGATAAACGCATAGTCGAAGGCCTTAAGGCCACCAATGATGCTCAGTACAACATTTATAGTTATAGTCGCCGAGATAAGAGGAAGCTTAATCTTCCTGATAAGTTCCCACTCGGAAGCACCGTCTATCTTACCTGCTTCAACAAGGCTCTCATCTATTGTCTGAAGGCCTGCAAGGTAGATGATCATAGTTGTTCCGACATTCTTCCATATATCAACTATGATAATTCCGTACAGAGCCCATTTGAAATTTCCAATCAGGTTAAAAGAGCCTCCGTCAAGCCCGACAGCGTCCATAACAGACGAGATCATACCTGACCCCGGCATATAGACGTAAGACCAGATAAAGCCTACTACTATCGCACTGAACAGCGCCGGAATATAACATATTGTTCTGAAAAGACCTTTGGCCTTAATGCTCAGGTTTAGAAGAAGGGCCAGGATAAGTCCCAGCACATTGGTACACAGTACATTTACAACCGTATATATCAGCGTATTCTTAGTGGCGTTAACGAGTGAGCCATCCTCCAGAATTCGCTTAAAGTTCTTTATCCCAACAAAATCGTAGTTATAGTCAATACCGTTAAAGTTTGTAACACTGTAAAAGAACATCTGAAGAACCGGATAAACCCAAAAAACCAGAAACATCAAAAGCGCCGGCACAACAAATAAGTACATACGATCTGGCATGACCAAAGATGCGCCACGTAATTTTTTTCTCATTACTATCCTCTTTCCTTTTTAAAAAAGTGCCGTAAACAGGAGATATACGGCACTTTTTCTTTGTTTTTTTCAAGATGTGATTACTGATCCAGCAATTCCTCAAGCTTATTCTGCATTCCGTTTGTGATATCGGGAACTGTAGTGCCCTGTCCGCCGATCATGCTTCCGAACAATGCTTCCATCTCGTTCTCTGTTCCTGCAGGCCAAGCCTGATTGCACCAGTACCATGCCTTGCCCTGGTTGTAGAGGTTCATGAACTCATCATACATAGGGTCGTTCTGGTCTGCGCCATATCCATAAGTGATAAGAACGTTTCCTGTGCTTGCAAACGCCTGATATACAGGAGACTCACCGTCAAACCAGTAATTGAGGATTGCCTTAACTTCGTCAGGGTGCTTGGTTCCCGAATATACTGCCGGTCCGCCACCAGGAGCCATTGAAGCGTATGTATCACCATTTACTGCAGGAAGAGGGAAATATCCTCTCTCAAAGTCTGCAGCGCCTGCTGCGCAAAGAGCTGAAGCATTAAATGAACCATCAAAGGTCATGGCAGCTTCTCCGTCAACAAACATCTGGATACTCTGTGCTGCGCCAAGTCCAAGTGAAGAATCAATAACGTAGCCTTTTTCATAGAGTTCACCATACATTGAGAGAACCTTGTCCCATGTTCCCTCATCAGTGAAGTGTGTCTCACCTGTGCGGAGCTGGTCATCATAATTGCCATTCTGAGGATAGATCTCATTTGCAGCGATCTGATATAGACCAAACTGCATCACGTAAGCATCCTTATCTCCCATTACGATTGGCTGAATTCCTGCATTCTTAAGAACTTCACAGCAGTTGAGGAACTCATCCCAGGTCTTGGGAACTGTCAGGTTGTTGTCTTCAAACATCTTCTTGTTGTAATAAGTTCCAAGGATTGAAACACCCTGTGCTACGCCGTAAACTTTGCCGTCATAGCTGAATGCTTCCTTAGCTGCATCACCGGCTTTATCAAGGAACTCAAGATCTGAAATATCCAGAAGATATCCTGCCTTGGCAAGCTCGATTACAGAATTGGATCCTGCGTATTTGGGCTGAACCAAAATGATGTCAGGACACTCACCTGATGCAAGTTTTGTTTTAAGTGCTGTGTAATACTGATCATCAGGGAGCTTTGTTACTTCAAGGTCAATATTAGGAAACTTCTCTTTTACCAGTTTGGGAAGAACCTCTGTCTCAAAATCCCCCTCAGTTGCAACACCTGAGAACATCATTGTCAGAGTGATCTGCTCATCACTACTTGCATTATCCGAAGTATCAGCCTTTGCAGTCTCGGTAGTCTGCTGAGTAGCTGCTCCGCTATCAGAAGTTGCAGGTTCAGCGCTGCCACAGCCGGTAATAAGTGTTCCCAGCATGCTGCAGGCAAGTAACAGTGAAATCATTTTCTTTTTCATATCACACCTCCGTTCTTTTGTAGTTTCATATTATCATTTCGATAGTGTACATATTCGCAGACATATAGTATACTTATTTTGGATTTTGAGTTCACTGCAATTATGGAGTATTAATATGAAACTACGAATGAGATTCTTTCTAATATATTTTCTATGCTCTCTGCTTATGCTCTTTGGCGCTATGCAGTACTTTATGTACAGGTACACCCTTGTCAGTACCGAGAAAGCCAATCAGATGCTTGAAAACACAATGTACTCTGCCACTGCCCAGGTGGAAAATATGGTGGGAGCCATTACCAACGCCACCTACCTCTTTCAGGCAAACGGTACAACTTCAGGAAGCATCATAGATGAGCTGCAGAAATATAAAGATATGAACTATGACATGTCCTACTATGATCTTTATACCAGCAGACAGAACATCAAGTACATCTGCCAGACACTCCTTATTTCCAACCCCAATATCAACGGAATCTTCGTTATACTGGCTAACAATCAGACCCTTGGCTGGAGCAACGGAATCGATTTTGACTACAAATACAAACCTGCCGAGGATGATTGGTACAAGGAAACTTTAGACCTCCACGGACGCCTTTATATAAGTGATCTATCCAAAAAAGACTTCTTCCTGGGCGCAGGGGAATCAGTCTTTTTCGCAAAAGCGCTTCATAACATCTATACCAATGACTATCTGGGAACCGTGCTTATAGACTGCTCTCCTGAAATCTTTGACCTGAGTTCTGTAAACATGCTGCCTTCAGATATCTACATTTCACTGACTGACGCTGATAACCCGGACAGCATCTACTACGCCAATACAAAAACTCCTATCAGAAAAGAGCAGTTTGAAGACGATCCACTCTTCATATCAAAGGACATACTCAATGGCAATTTTACCATGAATGTAGCCATGAATCACGATTACTTCGCTGACAACGTAAACAGCGCAACCAGGCAGATGTACCTCGTTGCAATGGCAATCATGGCGGTTCTTGCGCTTGTATATATACCTCTCCTTAACGGAGTTATCAAGCCGATCAGAAAGCTCACCAATCACATGCATGCCACACACTTCAGACAACCTGCCAACATGCCCAAATACAGCAAGCGCAGCGATGAGATTGGTCTGATGTACAGGGAATACGACGCAGTTGTTAAATCGCTTAATGAATATATCCGCAAGGATTACCAGAACAAGCTGGCCACGATGGATGCTCAAATGCGTGCCTTGGAAGCGCAGATTGACGCGCATTTCCTCTTTAACACGCTGGAAACCATCAACAGTATTGCTGAAATTGAAGAGGTTGAGCCTATACAGACCATCTCCATGGCTCTGGCCAACATGTTCCGCTACAGCATCAAGACACAGAGTGAACTGGTTCCACTGAAGGACGAGATCAACCACATTAAAAATTACATATCCATTCAGAATATCCGCTACGACAATCGCTTTACTGTAGATATTCAAATTCCGGAAGAGACGCTGAATGAACGTGTCCTAAAGCTCATTCTTCAGCCTGTTATTGAAAACTCCATCAACCACGGCTTTAAGCGCTGCCAGATCAGGGGCAAGATCCTTATTGAAGCTTATACCGACGATCTAAACCTCTACATCCGTATCTCTGACGACGGCGTCGGTATGAATGAAACTCAGCTCGAGAAACTGAAGAACCTTCTTAATTCCAAGCCCGCTGTTGAAGAACTTGGAAAAAGAGTTTATGAAAGCATCGGCATAAAGAACATCAATTCACGTATCCAGCTCTACTACGGAACCATGTACGGATTAGATGTAGACAGTGTAGAGAACGAAGGCACAACTGCGCTGATAACAGTACCTCGTAAACAGGAAAGGAAACAAAATGTATAACTATATAGTAGTTGACGATGAACCACTTACTAGAAAGGGCACAATTAAAAAGCTCTCCTCTCTTGGGGATAAGATAACCTGTGTCGGAGAAGCCGGAAACGGCCTTGAAGGACTCGATCTTATTGAAAAAGCTCATCCCGACATAATCATCACTGACATGAACATGCCAGAGCTTGACGGAACCATGTTTCTTATGGAGATCAGGAAAAGACTGCCTCTCATCCCCATCATAGTCATCAGTGGATATAAGGATTTCGAGTACGCCCAAAGTGCCATCAAATCCAATGCCTGCAAGTACATCTTAAAACCTTTTTCCAAGGAAGAGATAATCGATGCAGTAAACGAGGCCATTGAATCAATAGAAAAAGAACAGGCACAAACAGACTATATCAGCAGAATCTCGGAGGAACACGAGAACATCAAGCTTCAATATGATCTGGATGCCATGTCCTCTATAATCATGGGATACCAGGTGGATGATAAGGCTTTTTACTCCATGCGCATCATGAATTTCCTAAAGGCTGATGAGTCCTATTATCTCATGCTCATCTCATCGGAAACGGTGCTTTCCGAGGCCACCATAAATGACTTCATAACCGAAAACGAAATGGCTGATATGTGCATCCTTATACCTCAGCCCAACAATAACTGCCTGAACACGCTGATCTGCCGCATATCACAGGAACTTCCGGGAGATGGCAAGCCCTTCATGAACAAGATTGCCTCCTCCTTTATTCAGTATGTTGAGGAATTGCAGGGAGCTCTTTCTATCGGGATCAGCGCAGCTCACAATTCACTGAGCGATCTCAGAAGCGCATATCTTGAAGCCGGAGAAGCTCTTAATTCAATTACCTTTGACACAGAGAACAACTTCTATTTCTACAGTCCCTTCCGCCCCGCCACATCAAGGCTGAACTGGCCTATGGAAGAGGAGTTCCTGTTCAGGGTAGAAAACGGAGAAACTGCGCCTGTCTTGAATCTTCTATACAACTTATTTGAGGAGATCCGTTCTATGGATGGTGTAACCCTTGGAGATGCCAAGGAATACTGCACCTATCTAATAGGAGATGGAAAAGAGATATTAAGGAACGTCATGCCTATAAAGCAGAATGGTTCAGGCAACTCCAACGCTATAATGGAGACCATTTTCTCTTTTGCAGAATTGAAAAAATTCATGACAATCTTTTTTACCAACATCCCAAATGCCATTTCATCGCAGAAAAAAGAGGATAATGAGGATGTAATAGAAAAGATCAAAGACTATATAGACAAAAAATACTATAACCCGCTCAACCTGGACTTCATAGCAGGACTCTTTTACATGAATCCCAGTTATATCAGCCATCTGTTCAAAACCAGAACCGGCGAGACCTTCAGCAATTATCTGACAGACGTGCGAATCGCCAAGGCCAAATATATGCTCAAATCCACGGCCAAGAAGCCCTATCAGATTGCCAAACAGGTGGGTTATGACAATGAAAAATACTTCTTCCGGATTTTCAAAAAAGAAACCGGAATGACTCCCGAGGAATATCGAAAACTGGAGTAATTCCGGTTGTTTAAGATTTTGTTGTTCCTTTTTTCACCAGCTCCATGTAATCCTTATAGCTGATGCTCTCTCCGCCCATACTCTCAAGATGATCCGTATGGAACTGGCAGTCAATCAGCAGATATCCGTTCTCAGACAGTATCTGCGCAAGGCCTATCAGCGCGATCTTGGAGCCGTTCTCCATATCCGAGTACATGCTCTCGCCAAAAAAGCATTTGCCCAGGTTTACGCCATACAATCCGCCGGCCAGTTCGCCGTCAATATATGCTTCAACACTCAGCGCAAGTCCCCGGGATGCAAGCTGCGCATAGGCCTTTTACATATCAGTTGTTATCCATGTGCCTTCCTCGGTGGACTCTCTCTTTTCCCTGCACCGATGCATGGTGTGGGAGAAATCCCGATTCAGCTCTACCCGGACCTCGTGCTTTCTCATGAATTTCTTCATGGAGTGCGAAACATGGATGTTCCCCGGCCTTATGATGTACCTCTCTTTCGGGCACCACCACAAAATGGGGTCGCCCTCGTTATACCAGGGGAAAATCCCATTTGAATAGGCCAGCACGAGCCTTTCTACCGACAGATCTCCGCCGATTGCCAGAAGTCCGTCCTCCCTTGCAAGCGTGGGCAGGGGAAAAGATATTTCTTTGTCATCAAGTTTATAAACAGGCATTACGGATCACTTCCTCGCGGTTTTCGAAGACTCTATCGAAAATTCTTTGCCCTTGGCTGAAAGCTTGATCTTTCCGCCGTTCCTTAGCTTTCCAAACAAAATCTCATCAACAAACAGCGGTTTTACGTCGTTTCTGATTATCCTGTCAATCTCTCTTGCGCCAAACTCCTGGCTGATGCCCTTTTCCTTCAAAAGATCTTTTGCCTTCTTATCAGCAGAAAGAGTGATCTTCTTAGCCAGTAGCTGCTCCGAGAGCTCTTTTAACTTCTTATCAACAACTCTTGTGGCCATGTCATCGTCCATGCTGTTAAAGACAACGACCTTGCTAAGCCTGTTCCTGAACTCGGGCTGGAAGGTGTTCTTGACTGCCTCAGTGAGGACGCTCTCATCCATATTGGTGCTGATAAAGCCAATTCCGCTCTTACCGAGCCTGTTGGCACCGGCATTCGAGGTCATGATGATCAAAACGTTCCTGAAATCAGCCTTTCTGCCCTGGTTATCCGTCAGAGTCGCATAGTCCATCACCTGCAAAAGCACGTTGTAGATGTCGGGATGAGCCTTCTCAATCTCGTCGAGAAGCAGTACACATGAAGGATTCTTCCTGATCGCCTCAGTCAGAATTCCGCCTTCCTCATAGCCCACATATCCTGCCGGCGAGCCGATAAGCTTAGCCACAGCGTGCTTCTCGCCGTACTCACTCATATCGAAGCGGACCAGCTTAACACCCAGCTCCTCGGAAAGAGTCCTTGCAATCTCAGTCTTGCCGACACCCGTAGGTCCCACAAACAGAAGGCTCGCAAGAGGCTTGCCATCCTCGATAAGCCCGGCCTTTGAGAACTTCACGGCGTTCACCACCTGACTGATTGCCTCGTCCTGGCCGAATATCTTGGTCTTTATGCGCTTCTCAAGGGTCTCAAGGCCTGCAGCATCATCAGTATCCACAGTCTCTATGGGCACTCTGCATACACCCGTAAGAATCTCGTTAATAACGTCCTTGTCCACGGTCTGAACCTTCTTGTCCTGTGGATGGAGCTTCCTGTAGGAGCCGGCCTCGTCAATCAGATCGATGGCCTTATCCGGCAGAAAACGCTCATTTATATACTTCGCGCTCATCTTAACGGCGTATTCCATGATGCCCTTGGCATACTTAACGCCGTGATACTTCTCGTACTTGGATTTCAGGCCGTTCAAAATGGCCACAGTCTCTTCCTCAGTAGGCTCCTTGATCTCAACGTTCTGGAACCTTCTGACCAGTGACTTGTTCTTTTCAAAGTATTTCTTGTATTCCTCGAAGGTCGTAGCCCCGATGAATCTGATATGGCCGTCGGTCAGATAGGGCTTTAGCATGTTTGATGCGTCAAAAGAGCCTTCTCCTACCGCACCTGCACCGGAGAGATTATGGATCTCGTCGATGTAGATTATGGGCTTCTCCTCTTTTCCGATCTCTGAGAGGACCTTCTTAAATCTCTTTTCAAAGTCGCCCCTGTACTGGGTTCCGGCCAGCATACCTCCAAGGTCCAGGGAAAAGACCTTTGCACCCTTTATAGCATCCGGAACATCGCCTGCTTTCAGGCGCTCCACAAGCCCATAGGTTATGGCCGTCTTACCGACACCGGTTTCTCCGATGTGGAGCGGGTTATTTTTATCTTTCCTGCAGAGGATCTGAATGGTTCTCTCAAGCTCTTTTTCACGCCCAATAAGAGGATTAACGTCTTTTAACGTATCATTAAGACATGGGGCAAAGAGGCTTATTCCGGCCTTGTCCTCCCTGGCTTTGATACTGCCATCGACATCCTCGGAAATCTCTTCATTATCTGATTCGATGATCGCCATCTCCTGAAGTACGTCGGCTTCGCTTATATCCTGCTGTTCCATGTAATAGACAGCATAGCTGTTCTCCAGGTTCCAGATGGCATGCACCAGGTGACGAACGTGGATCTTGTCACAGCCGCTGCTGTAGGCACTCTGGCCTGCAAAGCTGATTATAAAGTTCGTTCCGATGGAAAGCTCAGGCTGGCCATTCTCAGATTTATCCACATATTCTGCGATATATTTCCTGAGGTTGCCATCAAGCATCCCTAAATCTCCACCGCACTCCTTAAAAGCCTCAGCGAAGGTATCATCGTCAAGTATCATCAGAAGGACGATCTCGGGAGTTACATATTCATACTGATTTTCCGCGGCAAAAGCAACAGCTTTCTGGAAAACCAAAGACGCTTCTTTTGAAAGATCCATATTACGCCTCCTCCACTGTCATTCTGAAGGGAAATCCATCTTTTTTGGCTCTGGCAAGGGCTTTGTTGACCCTGGTAACAGCTATGTCGTATGGGTATCTACCCACAACTGCCTGTCCGTTTTTGTGAACACCCAGCATTATGGCCTCAGCACTGACGGGATCCTTATGAAAAATGTCCACAAGAACAGAAACGACAAAATCCATGGTGGTGAAATCGTCGTTTATCATGATCACGTTATACTGCCTGGGCTCTTTGATCCTGCTATAGGTCTTTTCCTTAGTCTGGCTTCCTGTCGCCATGTCTTTTCCTGCCTCCTGATTTAAAGGGCGTATCAGTTAGTGATGGCATCCACCGTGTCCGCAAGACTCGCCTTCTGCATGCTCGTGGCCGTGGTGGTCGCAGTTAGCTTCGCTGCTGGCTTCCAGAGTTCCTGCAATAAGAGCATCAACTGCAGCATCTGTGCTTCCGCTAACGCCTGCATAGAGCTTTATTCCTGCTTCCTCAAGGGCACGCTGTGCTCCTCCGCCGATTCCACCGCAGATAAGTGTATCAACCTTGGCGATGTTAAGGATTCCTGCAAGAGCGCCACATCCTTCACCGTTTGTGCCAAGGATCTTGGAATCTACAACCTTGCCATCTTCTATATCATAAACCTTAAACTCTTCTGTTCTTCCAAAATGTCCAAAAACATTCCCTTTATCATATGTTACCGCTACTCTCATCATCTTGTCTCCTTTTTTCTTCATACTTACTTTTAATCCATTTCTCTCACTGTCAATTTCGATGTTGCCACCGGCAATGCGAAGTCTCATGCCCTCCACAATAGCGCTGATCATCTTTTTCCTGGCACTCTCATACATGGCTGTCACAGTTGTCCTCGCAACACCCATTCTCACTGCGCATGTCTCCTGATTGAGCCCCTCATGGTCAAGAAGCCTTATGGTCTCATATTCATCGAGAGAAAGCACAATGGTCTCCAGCTCATCCGTATCCGCATCCTCGGGGATAAAGCTGTAATGATCCGGGAAGTTCCAGATTTTTCTGCACTTTGTAGCTCTGGGCATAGTTTTCCTCCATTAATCTAAATTGACATATGTCAGTTTGAATATACAACTCATTCTGACATATGTCAAATATAATCATCCTATCAGCGCCACTGAGAAATCATTTACATTGGTGCCCGTAGGGCCGGTTTTGATGAGGCCGTCACAAGCATCCAATATATGATAACAATCGTTATTCTCAAACATCTGATCAAATCTGGCAAAAGAGATCCTATCACCTTCAAAACTCTTCATTGTATCTCCGTCAACATATCCCCCGGCTGCATCTGTTGGGCCATCGGTTCCATCGGATCCGACGCTGAAAACAGCTACATTCTCAAGCCCTGAAATCACCTTGGCTGCGCCACAGGCTATCTCCTGGTTTCGCCCGCCAAGGCCTGTTCCCTTAAGGTGTACAACCGTCTCGCCACCCAGAATATACGCAATTTTCTCGCCGTCGCATGCATGAGAATAAGTTATTTCTCCAAGGATTTTCCCAACTTCTCTGGCTTCTCCCATCGCTCTATCAGTCAAAAAGACCGTCCTGTATCCCAGTTCCTCACAGCATTTTCCGGCGGCCTTACACAGCTCTTTTACACTACCGATCACGACGTTGGTCGCGTTGCTGATTTCCTTTGGCGTCTCAACTTCTAGGAGCTTCTCAGCCTCCTCGGAGAGCCTTATCCCATATTTCTTCACTATTTCTTTTGCCATTTCACAGGTACTGCCATCCGGTACAGTAGGGCCCGAAGCGATCATATCCAGCGGATCTCCCACAATATCCGAGAGAATTATGCTGTAAATCTTCGCAGGAGCTACAATCTCTGCAAATCGCCCTCCCTTGACTCCGGAGAGTCTTTTCCTGATGGTATTTATCTCATTTATATCTGCTCCGCAAGCCAAGAGCTGTCCTGTTATATCCTGAAGCTCTGACAGATCCACCAAAGGCTTCTCAAATAGCGCACTTCCGCCTCCTGACAAAAGAAACAGTACCGTATCATCAGCAGTCAAACTAGCCACCATTTCAAGCACCTTCTCGGTGGCCATTACGCTGTTTTCATCGAGCACAGGATGTCCGGCCTCATAGCACTCTATATCGGCAAGCTCGCCCTTAACATGCCCATACTTGGTGATCACTATGCCCTTCTCATACGAAACATGCTCCGAAGCTGCCTTCGCCATACTATACGCCGCCTTTCCGACGGCAACAATATAGATATTTCCTGTCAGATCTGCATCCTTAAGCGCACGCACCACCGCTTCTTCCGGCATAACAGCGCCAATCGCCTGCTTTATGATCTTATCCGCATCGCTTCTGAGCTTATAATTCATTTCTTCCCCATCTTTTACTGAATCTGATCAGCAAGTTCCAAAACCTTTGCTGCCACTTTGTCTCTGTCTGCTTTTGTAACCTTTTTGTAAATAGGATACGCAGCGCCAAGCACTGCCATTCCTATGATTCCTATAATAATGCCTGGTATCAGAAAAAGCACCTCACCCACCAGCGCCATGCTCATACCAATTCCAAGAATAAGTGTACCAAGGATACCGATAGCCATGGAGTATATCTGTCCTCTTCTCTCGGCCTGTCTGTCCAGAGCTTTGAGCTGTTCAAACTTATCCTCTTCAGGATTCTCATATTTTCTCCTGATGGCTTCAACCTCTTTTGCCTTATCAGCGCTGTAGTTGTACTCAAAAGTATTGTTTTCGTTCATTTTTATTTCCTCCGTTTATTTGTTTGTTTTTGTTTTCTATGGTCCTAATTATATGGAGGAAGTATTTTTGTTTTGTTTCGCTATTGTTTCTGTTTTATTAAAAAGACACTGTGAAAGCAGTTCCTTTTCCAAGCTCACTTTTCACTGTGATCTCTGCTCCGCAGATGTCGATGACTCTTTTAACAAGTGCAAGGCCCAGGCCATTTCCCTTAGTAGCATGCGAGGTATCTCCCTGATAGAACTTGTCAAAAATATGCTTTCCGGTCTCCTCTGAAATACCACAGCCGCTATCTGAAACCTCAACCCGAATATGGCCCTCAACACTGTGTGCTGTGACCTTTACTGTGCCTCCTTCATCGGTAAACTTGAATGCATTTGATAGCAGATTGTTCCAGACCAGTGATAGAAGCTCTTTATCCGCAGTTATCTGAAGGCCATCATCGATATCAGTATCGAGTTCGATGTTCTTTTTCTCCCAGATATCTTCAAATCCCACAATGCACTCTGCAAGCTGCTCGCCGAGATCATAGGTCGCTTTTTCCGGATAAATCTGCTGGTTTTCCAGCTTGTTAAGCTTAAGTATATTTGTGATCAGCTCCGAAAGCCTCCCGGTCGCATCCGAAATCGCCTTTGCATATTCAAGTCTCTTTTCCTCGGAAAGGTCCTTCGCCTGAAGCATCGTGCTGTAATTTCCGATGACAGACAGCGGAGTCTTGATCTCATGGGACACATTTGACACAAAATCAGTCCTGAGAGTCTCAATGCCGGACAGTTCCTGCGCCATCTTATTGATGTTCTCTGCAATCATGTCAAACTCGTTTCTCCCCGGAATCACAGATACGTCCTCTGCTCTTGCCTTGAAGTTTCCTTTTGCAAGTTCCTCCGTGGCCGCCAGGATCTTTTTTACAGGGTTCTCTATCATAAGCTTTCTCTGTACGCCGTCTATTATGCAAAAGATGAGGCTTAAAAAGAGAATGTTAAGAAATGTCAGGATCGCGTTTTCCTGTATCTGCTCTTTCGTGAAATCAAAAGACCTGAGGAATAAATAAAAGCTACAGGTTACCACAAAACATATCAGAACAAAAAATATGATATATCTTTTTAGCGAAAAAATGCTTCCGGTCTTCTTTTCCATAAATCCTTACTCCTTAGGTACTGCCTTGTATCCCAGGCCTCTTACGGTAACAATCTCAAAATCATCACAGTCCGAAAACTTCTCCCTGAGCTTTGTCATGTAGACATCAACCGCTCTTGGCGTTGCATCGGAGTCCACATCCCAGAATTCATCCATAAGCTGCCCTCTGGTAAAGGTCTTTTTCGGAAAAGACAACAGCTTAAAAATGATGTTGAATTCCCTTTGGGTCAGGGGAATCTCCTCTCCCTTAACGGTAACGATGTGTTCATCTGTATCCATAACAAGGCTGCCAATCTCAAGTCTCTTGGTATTTGCAATTCCGGCCCTGCGAAGAAGGGCGCCCACATGAAGAGTCAGCTCTTCGAGATTTATGGGCTTTACCATATAGTCGTCAATGCCTGCCATGAAGCCTTTTTGCTTGGCTTCGAAGTCTTCACGGGCAGTCATGAACAGGATCGGAATATTCTCGTTGAGCCTTCTTACGGTTTCTGCAAATTCAAAGCCGTCAATCCCGGGCATCATAATGTCTGAGATGATCAGGTCAAACGTCTTTCCATACATCTCATCATAGGCATCCTGGGCATTAAGGCAGCCAACTGTCTCATATCCTTTTGTCTTTAGGTATTCACAAACAGTCTTATTAAGATCTGTATCATCTTCAACAATCAGTAAATTAAACAAACTCTAACACCTCCTGATACGTTTTTACGATAATATCGTACCATAGAAATGTTAGAGTTTTGTTGCTGAAATTTATCTGTATGAACTTTTTTATGCAATCTTTCCGACAGCCTTGAGCCATTCAACCTCATCGTGGATGGTCTCACGGTATGATCTTGTGTGATAACCAAGTTCCTTCTTGGCTTTTGAGGAATCAAAAGCGTTGTTTCTTGCGAGGTTATATACCGAGAAAGTAGTCATAAGAGGCTTTGTTCCGCGGATCTTGCCCATGGTCTCCATCGCTCTTCCCATAAGGTTTGCTGCCCAGATTGGAAGGAACATCTTAACAGGCTTGCAACCTGACTCATCACTGACCATCTTGGAGAAATCCCTGAAGGATACCGGTTCGTTGCCAAGGATGTAGCACTCGCCCTTTTTACCTTTATCTATGGCCGCTATAGTGCCGTCTGCCAGATCTCTTACATCACAGAGGTTAAAAGAGCCATCGATGCCGGCAGGCATGTCTCCGTTAATGATCTTTATCAGTGTACTTGTTGTCTCACCTACTGCAAAATCCTCAGGTCCAAGTATTCCGCTGGGATGTACAACGCAGGCATTAAGCCCTCTTTTCTCAACTGCATCAAGAACTGCCTGAGTTGCAAGTGCCTTGGACTGACTGTAACAGCCAAGTACTTCATCCTCATTAAACTCTTTTACTTCTTTAATCTTTGTTCCCTTAGGCTGTTCCGGAATAGCTCCGGTTGAGCTGCAGTATACGAGCTTTTTGCACTCAGGATGTTCAAGGCAAAGATCAATGATGTTCTGCGTGCCACCGACATTTACATCCATTACTTTCTGGTTGTATTCGGGATTCACCGAAACAATACTTGCAATGTGAAGTACGATTGTCTCTGTATCCTTATCTACTGTGAAGAACTTCTCAAGAGATGCCTTATCTGTAAGATCTCCCTCAACAATCTCAGCTTCCTCGGGCACGAACTTCATTGCCGGGTCATTTGGGAGAACGAAGGCTCTTACCTTGTCGCCTCTCTCAACGAGCTTTCTGCAAATTGTTCCTCCTAAAAATCCTGCTGCGCCTGTTACTAAATATATTCTCTCTGACATAATTTCTTTTCCTTTCGTGTGAATTGTATTTTTAAATGTTTTTATGTTTCATTTGATGTTTCACAGTTTAGGAAAAGAATATTTTTGTTTTGTTTCCTTTATGTTTCTGTTTTATTAAAAAAACTAATCCGCGCCACTAATGAGTTTGATATTTGCATCAAACATCTTCTTTGGCAGTACTGCTCTGTAAAAAGACTGATAGGCTTCCCACATGGCACTTTGGTCTAAACTGCTACTTCCTCCGATACTAATTATGATGAAAGGCACGCCAAAGCACCTGACTCTCACCCCGGTATCAGAGCATCCGTTTCTGAAATAGAACGAAACACGCCTCTCCTGAATCTCTTTTTCCTCTAAGGACTCAGCATAAATTGGGTCTTCGACCTCTGCGATGATCATCTCAGCATCAGTGACATGGTCTCTTAGAAGCTTAAGGATATCAGCGCCTCTGCCTTTGTTTCTTTCTTCGGGATATATTGCAAGGTAATCGACAAGATATCTTTTCCCCTGCTTTACAAGAAAAGTGTAGCCCAAAAGTCCTGCACCGTCTGATAATCCGAGGCACTCATAGATGCCCTCGTCCAGGGCCTTAAGGATCATCTTCAGAGGTTTGAGTTCGTCTTTTTTGAAATCATGGACCATTCTCTCCTCGTAAAGAGAAGTGACCCGGTCTTTATCAAGTGTTATCAGCTCCATCCCATCACCTCAGATACTTGTTCAGCGCAAAGAGACTGTTCTTGGCGTCGTTATAACCAAGCCAGTACAGATGTCCCAGCTTGTTCATATTGCTCTCCACACGCTTGACCGTAACATGCTCTGACGGCGCAATCACGAAGATCCTGCCCTCTTTTTCAAGCCTGTCTATCTCATCGCACTCCTTGTTGTAGTCTGCGCCCATAGCCATCAGCTTTTTTGCAAACTCAGGATTGTCTTTGTAAAAGCGCTCAGCGTAGGTCTTCGAGGACTCTTTCTTCCTGTAGCCCCTCTCTCTTGTCTTTATTACAACTATGTTCTCATACCCCTGCTCAATTGCCCATTTGTAGGGAATATGGCAGCTGCAGCCACCGTCAAGGCATCTCTGACCGTCAACATCTACCATTGGCGACACGTAGGGCATCGACGCTGAGGCCTTAATTGCGCTTAAAATGTCTTTGCATTTGCCTTTCTCGAAATACACGGTTTTGCCGGTGTCACAGTCCGTAGCCACAGCTATGAACCTCCTCTGCGGGTCGTAAAACGTGGTTTCATCGAGTTTTCCTAGCTTCTCATTTGGCCTGATGGCAAAATCAATATTCAAGGGACTGTGGGCATGAAGCACGGCCTGAGCACCGATATAATCCGGGTCGTGCCTGAACTCAAGGTTACATCTGGCAGACCTTCCAATCTGTCCGGAAGCGTAGTTGAGCGCCGCCATGGCTCCGGCACTAACTCCGATCACGCACTCAAAATTCAGGCCATTCTCCATCATGAAGTCCATAACGCCCTGATTGTACATGCCTCTGAATGCTCCGCCCTCAACAACAAGGCAGCCCTTGGTAAGCTGCCCTCTTGCGTGTCCGGTCGGTATTTTATCTAAATCTTTGTAAACATTTCGTCCGTGACTCATGTCACCTTACTCTCCGTATTCTCCGTATTCACAGCCGATGTGCGTTGCTTCCACTTCGTCTACCAAAACCAGCTCATCGTCTTTTTTGTCATATAGCTTAATCGTGCCCCAGCCATTTCCGCCGTTCCAAAGATGATTGTGGTTCTTCTGGCCGTCCGGCGATTCATAGTTGATAAAGAGCATGTCCTTCTTTAGACAGTGAACCTCAGTTTCCATCGCCGCCTTGATATTTTCCTGCCTTACATGCCAGATAACTTCATCCTCTTTTTCCTCGAAGCTAAACTCAGTTTTAACGAGGAGATGAAGCTTTGAGAAGTTGAAGTCATACTCTTTTCCCTCGTAATAGAAGACGCCCAGAAGCCTTCGATCCAGCGGCACAAAGTAAATCTTCGGCCTTCCGCCTCCGATATCAAAAACGCTGTTCTTTAGCTGTTTTCCTGTCTTTTTGCTGACCAGGCAGTTGGAAGATAGCCATACCCAGGGGCTTGTGAAATCTCTTCCCCAGTTTTTATCGGCATATCCATAGCTCTTTTCCGGAGTAACGATGTACTTCCTTCCGTTAAACGTAATCGTTCCGCCATAGGCACTCTTCATGCCCTCAGCGTGCCAGTACATGGCAAAGGCCTCCGCATCCCTTAAAGGCTTACTTGCACCGTAGCCTACGTTGAAGGCAATCTGCTTGTCGATGACCAGGTCAAAAGAGATCTCGCCTGCATCGCTCATTCTCTCAGGAAATGCAGCAGCTGCTTCCTTTGATACAGCGATATGCCCCCTCAGGGCGGACTCGGACGCAAGGCAGTCGTCTGCTGTTATCTTATACGGCGCACTACCATGGATCCTAACGACTTTCAGAGAAAAGAACCTGTGGAGCTGGCAAGCATCTTCGCCCCAGGTCCCGGCTTTCACCATCAGATACGACGGGCGTTTTCCCTCTTTTTTGTTCTTCGGGAGCTGTCCCAACACGGGATCATCCTCCGCAAGCGCAGGATTACAGATAAAGAATTCAATAAAGAAAGGCTTATCCTCTCCTGTCTGCGCATCCTGTGCAGTAAATGAATGCCACCACCAGTCATAGCCCTGATGCGCCAGTGGCCCCTGCAGCATAAATGCATCTCTTCTCTTGCTGTGCACATTAAATCTATCAATTGCCATAACTATCCCCTCACTAAAAAAATGGAGCATACGGGAAGCGCTCTTAAATACGCTAATGCCCCAATTCGTGATTATTTATATTATATCACTAAAAGCTACGTCTCTATTTGGGCGTGGCATCTTTTGTCATGTCCCGGAGACCATATCCTTCCGTTTTGCCACAGATTCTTGCTAGCTACAGACTCTTGTACTTGATTTTTTCATGTCCCGGAGACCATATCCTGCCGCTTTGCCACAGGTTCTGGCCAGCCACAGACTCTTTTACTTGATTTTTTCATGTCCCGGAGACCGTTTCCTACCGTTTTGCCACAGATTCTTGCTAGCTACAGACTCTTGTGTCTGAATTTGTCATGTCCCGGAGACCATATCCTTCCGTTTTGCCACAGATTCTTGCTAGCTACAGACTCTTGTGTCTGAATTTGTCATGTCCCGGAGACCATATCCTTCCATTTTGCCACAAATTCCCTAAATCAAAAAACACCCATATCGGCATAAGCTAGTTTTTGCTGATATGGGCATCATATACCACCTGTATTCATTTCTTAATCAGCTTGGAGAACTCCAATGCCTTTCCAACGTCTCCATCTACCTTCAGCTTACCGATTGTAAATGCTGCAATCGGATCAAGCTTGCCACTAATGAGCTTGTTGAAATCATCAGACTTCATTGTGATAGCGCAGTTTCTGTCGTGATAGTCATAAGGCTCTACATTTACTTTATGGTCTTTGACCTCAACGTAGAAGACTCCCGGATCACAGTCTGTGAGGTTGATCTGAACTGCCAGGAAATCTACGCCTGATACATCGGTGGTTTCAGCCATTTTCCTGACTTTGGATAATACAGTTTCGAATTTCATTTGCACAAGCCTCCTTTTTATAAATGGAGCATACGGGACTTGAACCCGTGACCCCCACACTGCCAGTGTGATGCGCTCCCAACTGCGCTAATGCCCCAATTCGTGATTATTTATATTATATCACTAAAGCGTACGCTTCTATTAAATCATTCTCCATATACAGCCAAAGCTGTCCATTGGTGGTAGAAATTATTTGGTCAGAAATCTATGTCATTCATATTTTCTATATATACAGCTAAAGTACCCTGTGGGCGTAGAAAATTTTTTCACTGAAAACTTTTATCACTCATATTTTCTATATATATGCAAAAAAGTGCCCTGTGGGCATAGAATTTTATAAATCCGATGTTTTCATTTTCTATATATATGATAAAAAGTGTCCTCTGGGCATAGAAAATCAGGCAGATAAAAAATTAATGTCTAAATTCTTTCTATATATATTCGAAAAAGTACCCTGTGGGCGTAGAAAACAGTCGGATCAAGCCTCATGCAAGGCCTAGTGCAGCCTTTATACATAATCCATCGGCTCACAGAATAACATCCACATACACTTCGAGATACGTATCCAGTGCATCGATCAGATTCGCCCCCGACAGCAGTTTTACCAGCATTTCAGCGATCTGCTCGGACAATACCACGACCCTATCGCTCATATTCAGGTTATCAGGCATATATCTGATATGCTCCCAAGCTGATAATGAGCAATTTGCTTCAGCAAGCTCTTTTACCAGCCTGCTGAACCTTCCGCCTGAGTCAAGCTCTTCCAGCGCCCTGTACGTCCACTTGTAATATGGCGGATAAACTCTTTTTAAAAGAAAAAACAGCTCCATTGCAGCCTGTAGCCCTGTTGCCTTGCAGATCTCTGCCGCAACGGTATCTTTTCTGGCCATGCATCTTGAATAATTAACCTGAAGTGATGAAGCGAACCTGTGGAGTTCATTTGCTATTCGCTCTCTCCATATCTTTTCCGGATAATAATCAAGAAGGGTCTTCCTAAATGCAGAAAACTTACCAAGATCATCCCTAAAGATTTCACCGTTCACAGCAGTTGCAAGGCAGGAATGATCCAGCGCTCTCCACGTTTCATCAGGCATAAGGTTTTCTTCAGCGTCAATTTCGGTCCCAAGAACGTACGAATAGAAGCCGTTTATAGTCATAACGCCTCTCCTCTGACGAAGTCTGTCAGTAAGATCAGCCCCGGGAGTAGCGTCTACCAGCTCGTTATATGCTATGGAAAGAAGTCTTCCAAACCGGTGAAAATCCTCTTCAGATAGCCAGAGGCAAACTCCGGTTCCGAAGTCGTGATCCCTGGAAATATAGTCATCAAAACCAAAGCAGTCGGACCCTTCTCCCGAAAGTCCAACTGCTATATGTGATTCGTATTCAGCAAACTTCTCACGGATCATAGGCGCAACCTTATTCTCATAAAAGCGCCTGCTTTTGTCGAAAATCTCTGAATTCATAATCTGTACGTTTATCTTACGCCTCAATTCGTGATCTTATCGGTCACAAGCTCTGCCCATGCAGGAATAAAGCCTGCTCCGAGCGCAACCTTTTGTGAAGCTATGTGTCCCATGGACGTTCCATAATATGGAAGATGTCCACTTTCAAGTATATCATTCTTAAGAAGCGAAACCAGTATCTTGCCGATTCCAAGCCTTCTTCCGGCAGGCTCGACATTGATGCCGATCTGCCACATAAGCGGACTATCCAGACTTGCTCCTGCCATTCCGAGGATAACTCCGTCCTTGATTGCCGCAACACCAATAATATCAGGCGCTGTTTCGCAGAAGGTAAAAGCCTCGTAGAATCTGCCATCGTCCCTGAACTGCTCTATCTCTTTTCCTCTATACCACTTAATATCGTAGCCTTTGGTATCGACTTCAGAGACAGTCTCTGAAATATAGAACGGATGAGCCATACCAATCTGATATCCGTCCTGCGCAAAGCGTTCATTTAACTTGCGCATGTTCTTAACTTCCAAAAACCACTCAGAACCCTTTTCGGAATAGTTCTCTCTGCACCACTCTACGATGTCTTTTCTCCCTGTGAAAAGAATCTTTCCATTCACCAGAACAAGTTTAAGATAGCAATCTTCCTTCTCATGATATCTACGCCTGCCATCAATAAACCTATGTTCCGTAAAGTGATTCTTTTCATCAATAACATCTTCAGGATTGCAGCAATAATCTATAGCCAGCTGTCTGCATAATATGTCATTCATTTTTTCGCCACCTCATTTAGTAAGTCAAAACCATTATAGCATTGAATTACCCTATTCGTGCGCAAAGAGTGTGCTCCTTATTCATATCATGATAAATATATATTTTGGCCCCGGAAACGTCATAAGATGCAATTATGTCCCGGAATTCATAGTATTCTGAAGCCTGATCTGTAAATTCATTTTCATATTTCTCAAGTAGCGAAGGCTCAAAGGCAAGCGTCTTCCCATTCTCAAAAATCGCCGTATAAAGAATTCCCGCCTCGACAAGATCCTGGAAAAAGTGGCTTCCATACGACAACTCAGGATTGTAGCCCACCTTAGAATCTGCTATCTCACAGACTGCATCGAACTCACTGATATCCGCAAAAGAAGTGGGTACACCGAGCTCAGGAGACGTTGTACCGACTCTTCCCGGCACCATAAGGAGCATATGCTTGCCTTTACCGCGCATCTCCCAGTTTATATGGCCTATCGCCCTCGCTATCTTATTCTTGTCCTGATAGGGCATGCTGTAGTATTTGACGGGATCCACGTAGACGATTCTGTCCAGTTTTTCAGCCCTGGAAAGCCCCATCGCAGAATTTCTGCACTCATAAAGCACATTCTCCACCGCAATATCCGTTGGAATCTCCATGTTCTCAGTGTCCTTAAACACCTGAAGAGGCCTGCATTGCAGGATATTTATCACATAGTCTCCGCCTTCAGAGAAATTCATGGTAAATTCTATGTCTACCGGATACTGATATTCCTCCTGGATAACATGCAGAATTTCCTTCATCTGCTCCATCAGCACGTCCTTTCTGACAATTCCGAGGCACGAGATAAACTCAATATCCCTGTCCTCACCTCTGTCCCTGAACATCCGCTCAGTGTCGATGTCGTGCTCCAGTAAAAGCCGCCTTAGTGAAAATGGAATGTACTTCTCTATATCATCGAGCGATATCCTTTCAAGCTTCCTGGATGCCCTGTTCATAACTTCAAGTTTTCTCTGCGAGTACTGATGCTTTTCAATGGAGTTCCTGGCATTGGTGGCAAGCGGCTTATCAAGACTCACTAGCCTCGGATATGAGCCTTCTGTCCTGTCTACAGCCGACGTTCCAAGCCCCATGACAAGGCGAAGCATTCCCGCCGACTGATCCAGAGATTCCATAAACTTGTACGGACTGTAGGAATAACCAACCCCCGCAGCGCATGGCATGTAGAATTCACCATAGTAAGATCCTGAAACCCTCTGCACCAAAAGAGCCATCTGCTCGTCCCTCTCCTGCAAGCCTCTCCTGCTGCGATAATCAAGTGCAGATCTGCTCATAGTGCTGGCATAGACAGTCCTTATGGCGTTCTCCAGCTCCTCGATGCGCTGCTCCATACTTCCCGAATTTGAGCAGAAGACCGACTCATATTTCCCAGCAAACGCATTTCCGAATCCATCCTCTAAGATTGAGCTGGATCTGACAATTATAGGGTCCTGACCGTAGTATTCAAGGAGTTTAACAAACTGCTCTTCCATTTCTCTGGAAAAAGAGCCTTTAAGGAGCCTCTCAGCAAACTCATCAGCCAGGGAAAAGAACTCTTCCTTGGTCCTCTGCCTGATTCTGAGATCCCAAAACTTATTTTCAACAATGTATGTGTAAAAGACATCTGAACCTATATAAAAGGAATCGTGAGGCTCCAGATATTCAAATGTTTCCGGCATCCTGTGCTCGATTATCTTTCTTGCAAGCAGCATTCCACAGGCTTTTCCGCCGATCATCCCCGTTCCTATCATGCGTTCTTTTACTGAAAAATAGTCTTCCGGGGTAAAAAGCTCTTTTACCATGCTGCGAAGCTTCTTATCACGGGTCATCATGATGTTGCACATTCGACCGCAATTATCGCTGACATCTGCTCCTGCTTCATGCATAACTCTTGTTATGTTAAAAAACCTGTCCCAGCTATCCATGTTGTCGGAGTCAGTCATAGAGCCGTTCTTGCCCAAAACCTGATAGAAGTGACTGGCCATAACTCCATCCAAAATAGGATAAAAGTCTCCGTTTTCCGGATTATAGATATGTGGCAGGAACATGACCTCCGAGTACCTGTTCCAGACCTTGTCGGGCCTTACATAGATGTTCTTTTTATCAGAATAAACATCCAGAAACAGCTGCGTTGTATCCCTGATCTTGGCAATGGCCTGAAATGAGTGTTTGCCTCTGATAAGCGGAAAGAACGCCACTGTATCAAGGATAAACAGATAAGGGCATGTCACCTGGAAGAAGTTCCCCATCATGAGATCCGTAGCCCAGGCAGTCTGAAGGTCAGAGAGGCAGTCAAAGACATAGAATGCATCCCGTCCTTCTTTGCTGATGATCTCATGGATCTCCACAGTGAAATTCTCAAACCGGTGGTTTAATTCAACATGAACAATCTTAAGTCCCTCCTGTTCTTCCAGGAGTGGTTCATGGGATGCAAACCTGATGTAGATTAGATTTCTTTTGTCATCTATTGCCTGCTTAACATAGGGCTGTACAAAGAGCTTGAACTCTTCGAGGTCGTCAACCCGCCATACAACGTTATCGCCAAGCCTGATGTTGTCGAATGCCTTGTCCATCTGCATAATTCCGGAACACACTCTGTCAAATGCTGCCATAATACTACCTCCTGTGTTATAGCGCTAAATGCAAACAAAAAAAGACAAAGGTGCTTTGATCAAAAGCGCCTTTGCCTTCACCAATATTATATATCTTACTCATCCTTTTGCAAATGCCTGTGTTACAGAATCCATTATCTCAGTTTTATCCGCATTCTTCGACAATTTCTTGGCAGCAATAGTAATCTTGTCCAAAACCGTACTTGAGAGTGAATCCTGCAAAATCTTCTTGGCCCATTCCATATCATCCAGCGTCTTCTTGCCCGTGGCGATCTGCTCAAATACGTAAGCAGCTGCTTCTCCCAGAGCAAATACGATGGTTCCTGAGATTATTGCATTAACTGAAGCAGCTCCCAGATTGATACCGGGAATCAGCTTAAGCGATGACACCAGCGCCTTTCCTGTAAGGCTGACCGTCCCTATATCCACGATGAGCTTCAGCAGCTCTTTTGCCTTCTTGGTCTTTTTGATGCCCCAGATCTTGAATATGGACTCAATTTCCAAAGACTCCGTCGGCTTTAAAATCATAAGATCCACCGCCGGAATCGCGATGCCTCCCGCTGTTATTCCTGCAAGAGTAGCCACGCTGACTACAGCATGGGACATAGCTCTTTTTCTGGATAAAAGATATTTCGCCATATCCTTTTCAGAAGCCTGAAGGCCCACAGGTAAGAGCTCGTTCGTGAGCTCAATGAGCTCAGTGATTCCCATCGGCGCCAGCATCTCGCCTTCTTCGGTCTGCTTGGGCTTTGCAATGACCGATACAACTTCCGTCAGCCTTGTAGCATATTTTTTCTTGGACAAAAAAGCTTTCTCCACAATCTCTTTTGTCTGCTTAACATCATCTTCTTCATAGGACTGCGTGATCACGACAACAATCGGAACATCCTTCCATAAACTGATGGCATCCATGAAAGAATCTATTGTTTTGGGAAAGAGCTTTGATGTATATTTGTCCACGCAGAACCAGATCGCGCTGATCTGATGCTCTACTTTCTTAGCCTTTATGGCATTTCCCGACCACTTTTTTACAGCATTTACCGCGCGCTGCTCCTTGAGAAGCCCGGGCTCAATGCCGACCGTATCAATCAGCCTGAATGGAACTTTCTCATTCTCATAAACCCGAAAATCCTCATGCTTGCCCGCGCTGGCTGCTTTGGGCTTTTTCATCGCCTCATCGCCCAATACAGTCTTTATAAGTGTCGACTTTCCTACTCCATTAAAACCTACTACCAGAACATTTGGCTTTTCCATGGTTTTTCTCCTATGTGCGATGCCCCCCGTTCAATACCCAATCTACTTTTGCACTATTAATCATATCAATTTGCCGTGAAATTAAAAGTGTTAATTTGAATATTTTCCAGTTAAGAATCAATTAAGAATTACGCAAGAGACATCTTAAGACTTATTAATTTTATCGCGGTAAAGTAAGTATAGTAACACACGTAAACGATTAAGTATGAGGGATAACGTTATGATTAAAAAATTATTGGGAAACAAGAGATTACTTATAATAATCGCCGCAGCCATCGCAGTACTCACAGTAGGTGGCGTTTCAATCAGCTCCAACGCAGCAATGTCAGTAAGCGCCTACGTTGTTGATAAGGGCGTCATCGACAGTGAAGTTGAGGTTAACGGAACCGTTGAGAGCAATACAGACCGAAGCTACTATTCGGATGTAACTGCCAAGATCGCTACCATCCATGTAAAGGAAGGCGACTTCGTAAAAAAGGGCGATCTCATCATCTCCTATGACCTTGAGGAAATCGAGCAGCTTGAGACCATGGCAGAGCTCAAAGCCCAGGCCGATCTTGGAAGCTACAACAATTCCATGCAGACAGGTGGCCGTACAGCAGGTCTATATTCAGAGGCTAAGACAAATCTCGCGGTTCTTGATCAGCAGATAGCCGACACACAGACAGCCATCGCAAACACCCAGAACAAGCTGGCTCAGAGGAAAGCAGATCTTGCAGACTTCGGTGCAAAGCTCCAGATATCTCTTATCGACTGGGCCGACAAGCCTGATTCCGATGAGTATGAGAACCTCCAGAAGCTCGTTCAGACCAATGCTTATGAGCAGCAATACGCTGACGACATCGTACAGATGCAGGAAGAGCTCAACGCTCTGAACACTCAGCTTTCAAACTACAAGGAATACAAAGCGGAAATGACCAGCCAGAAAGCCAGCACCGTCATGGGTCTTATGACCTCCGGCGCCAAGGATCAGCTCGCAGCCGTAAAAGAATCCAATGAGCTCGCAACCTCCCTTGAGCTCGAGGATTATGCCAAGGCAAAAGAGGGAATCCGCGCCGAGTTTGACGGTGTTGTGACCCAGATTGATGCCACAGAAGGTGGCAGCGTTGCAAAAGGCGCAAAACTCCTCACCCTGAAGTCCATTTCTGATATAGTAATAAAAAGCAATGTAAACAAGTATGATATAGTAAACATTGAAGAAGGCCAGCCGGCCACAGTAAACATCAAGAATAAAGACTATGAAGGCAAGGTTTCAAGGATCGAGCGCATGACCAAGGACTCCGGAACCGGCACAGGTATCGGCATTGAGATAACTCTCGATAAGCCCGACAGCGACATCATCCTTGGACTTGAAGCCAAATCAAGGATCCACACTTCCGATCTCACCGATGTTACCCGCATTCCTCTTGAGGCCCTCAACGAGGATGAGGAAGGCAGCTATGTCTTTGTCGCAAGAGACGGCAAGGCGGAAAAAGAATTTGTCGAGTGCGGCCTTAGAAGCGATGATATGGTCGAAGTTAAGTCCGGCATTGACGAAGGCTGTCTCGTAGTATGGAAGGATTCTGTGGAAATAACCGACGGAATGGGCGTAAAGGTGAATAAATAATGTCAATAGAAAAGCAGAAAATACTAAGTGCAAAAGATCTTTCCAAGACCTTTTCAAATGATTCCGTGCAGCAGCACGTACTGAAAAACTTAAATATTTCTATATACAAAGGGGATTTTACTGTAATCATGGGCAACTCCGGTTCCGGTAAGAGTACTCTCCTATATGCTCTCTCAGGTATGGACAGGCCCAGCATGGGCACCATAATGTACTATACTGACGAAGACGGCACAGAGACTGATATATCGAACTTCAGCAACGACAAGCTAGCCATGTTCAGGCGCGATCACGTGGGCTTTGTTTTCCAGCAGAACTACCTCAATGACAGCATGAGCGCCCTGGACAACGTCATGGTCTGCGGTCTTTTAAAGAACACCGACAGAAAGGCTCTCGCAAACAAGGCAAAAGAGCTTTTAGAGAGCGTAGAGATCGGAGAGGCCGACTTTCGCAAGTTCCCCACCCAGATGTCCGGTGGCCAGCAGCAAAGAGTTGCGGTGGTCAGAGGCGTTATAAACAGTCCGGAAGTTCTTTTTGCAGACGAGCCGACAGGCGCCTTAAACTCCCAGAACACAGAGAACGTCCTTAATATCCTCTCAAACCTCAATAACGAGGGTCAGAGCATTGTAATGGTAACGCATACCATCAAAGCCGCCGAGCGCGGAAACAGGATAATCTACCTCTCAGACGGAATTATCAGTGATGAAATCGACCTCGGTCCCTACGCCGGGGATTACAAGGATGAGTCCAACCCTGATCTTGAACACGCTAAAGAGCGCCATCAGCGACTTAAGAATTTCCTTCAGGACATGGGCTGGTAATCCTTACCTTTTTGAAAGAGGAACATACAGTGTACAGATTTTTCTTTATTGCCAAGAACAACATAAAAAAGCAAAAGAGCGACATGATCACCTTCTTTATCCTCTCTGCTCTCTCAGCTCTTTTTATCTTTATAAGCGCTTCTTTCCTGGCCGATACAGGAAAGGTTGTCGATACCAACAGAGAAAAGATAAACTCCGCCGACATCTTCGCATTATGCGGACACAGCGAGCCTGTCATAGCCAAGCTCGAAGAAATAATAAAAGGCAATGTTTATCTCAAAAACTATGAGACTGAAAATTACATTGAATGCAGCTCAAAATACAGATTAAAGGGCTCCAAGACCTGGATCGAATACCCCTTCTACATCAGCAGTTACGAAAAAGAAATGAAGATCCAGACTCTTAGTATCGATGCATCCGGGTTTTCGGGACATGATGTAATAATCCCGATTTCGCTGAGTACCACCTTTGATATCGGCTCCACTCTGCAGCTTAAGATAGGCGATAACGTCTATGATCTTAACGTAGCAGGCTACAATGAGGACAATCTCTTTTGCTCACCCCTGAATATGGGAATCTACAAAATGTATGTATCTGATAAGCTCTATGAAACCATACTCTTTGAAAACCCAAAGGGTGCCCTTGAAGGCCGCTATATCAAGACACAGCTTACAGATACTGCCAAAAAAAAGCACATTGATACAAACACTCTCTCAGACGAACTCGGTGACGATCTGATGAACTGGTACAACGAATACTCCAAAGCTCATCCCGATGCCGAAATGACCAGTGTCAATATTGTTCCCGCTGAACTCATGAAGACAGGTTCCATGATCCTGCCTATGGTCTTTGTGGTAATGATCTTCCTTTTTGCGGTGATCATGCTTACAATAGCGATTGTTATTATAAACTTCAGCGTCAAGAACTTCATCATGACAAACATGAAAAACACCGCTATCATGGAGGCTTCAGGCTATACAGTAAGGGAACTGGTACTGATTCTCTTGTGCCAGCTTCTGCTTGTGGCCGGAATCGGAGCGTTTATTGGAATTGTTATCGGCGCGCTGCTGATTGACAAGATCGGGATCATCATCCTTATAACTCTGGGCCTTAAGTGGAACCAGCCCGTGAACATCACTGTGGCACTTGGCGTATTCTTAGGAATTTGCCTGCTCGTTGCACTCCTTACCGTCTATCTTGGACGAGAGTACAGCAAAGTCAGCGTTTTATCAGCCTTAAGAGGCGGCGTAAACACGCATAATTTTAAAAGAAATCTCTTTTCCTTCGACAAAACGGCTCTTCCGATCGCAGTTACTCTCGCTCTGAAGGACACTTTCGGAAGGTTCAGAAATCAGCTTGGCGTCATCTTTATCATGATGATCCTCTCCATATCTACCATCGTTGCCTTCGGCATGATGGACACCTACGGAAATGACGCAGGCGTGCTGGAAATGGGCGGTTTTGATGTATATGACGCATTCTTCTCAGGTGATGAGGCTATGGAGAACACCATCCGGGGCCTGAAGTGCGTAGAAAACACCAGGCGCGAGGTCTGGATGAGCGTCAACTACTATTACAAGAGAAACAAGCAATCTATCACCACAAGGTCTTTTTCCGACACATCAACAATTGTAGGCGGATCAATCATTGAAGGCCGCTGGCCAAAATACCCCAACGAAGTCATGCTGGCCACCAACACCTCCATGAGGCTTGGCGCATCAGTTGGCGACGTGGTAATGGTCAAGAACGACATGGCCGAGGAATCCTATATTGTATGCGGAATATCCCAGACCATGAACAACATGGGAATGATGGCCTTTATGACAACAGAAGGCCTCTCCAAGGTCACAGCCCTTCCGGAAACCATGCAGGTCTGCGTCACTTTTAAGCCCGGTGTGACCTTTAAAGAATTTGAAAAAGAGTTTAAAGACCTCTATCCCGAAGAGGCGGTAACAGACTATCAGGAAGCTGCTCACCAGACTGTAGGCCTTATTACAAGCGGAATGAAAGCCTTTGCTTTCTTTGTAACGTTCCTTACCATTCTTATCGTAGCCTTTGTTGAGTCCCTGATTGTCAGGACCAACATCAACAAGCAGTGGAGGAATCTTGGCGTCAGCAAAGCCCTGGGCTTTACCTCCCGCCAGCTCATCGGCCAGGTGATGATGTCCAACATGCCTTCGATACTCATAGGCGTGTCGACAGGTCTTTTGCTCTCTCCTATCCTTGGCACCAAGCTCATGGTAGCGACCATGGCAATATTCGGTTTTAAGAAGATCAACTTCAATATAGAGCCGATATCGTACCTTCTTACTGCAATTATCATCTGCGGAGTAGCTCTTTTGACCGCCGCATTCATGGGTCGCAGGATAAAGACCCTGGAGCCGGTTAAGATGATTACCGAAGAATAGGCACTATGTGATACAATAATCCATACGGAGATAAACTATGCACTACAACTGTCTTATTGTGGATGATGAAACTGAACTTGCCAAAATGACTGCTGAGTATTTCAGGATGTTCGACGTTTCCACGGAGTTTGTGGATAGCGCTGCATCCTGCCTCAGTTTCTTTGACGAGGGCAACACTGCCGATCTGGTGCTCCTAGACATCAACTTAGGAGACGGCTCGGGCTTTGATGTCTGCAAAAAACTTCGCGAAGAAATGCAGCTTCCGATCCTGTTTATAAGCGCAAGGCAGAGCGACGATGACGTGCTGATCGCCCTGTCCATCGGCGGCGATGACTACATCAAAAAGCCCTACAGCTTATCGGTGCTGCTGGCCAAGGTCAAGGTAAACCTAAAGCGGATAGCCCAGCTGAAAAACGCTCAAAGCTCGGCGACAGAAGCGGATACACCTGCAGACACGGCTCAGTCCGGCAATGATAGCGGCTTTGCAATGGACAGCCCTACCATGTCGGTCATCATAGACGGCAACAGCATCCCACTCAAGGCCAAGGAATACGCGCTCCTTGACTGCCTATACAAGCATCACGACACCATAGTCAGAAAGGAAGTCCTCTTTGACGAAGTGTGGGGAGATACATATTTCAGCGACAGTACGCTCAACGTACACATCAGGAAACTTAGGGAAAAGATTGAGGAGAACCCAAATGAGCCACGGCTCATAAAGACTGTTTGGGGAACAGGATACATTTTAGAGCTGCCATGAAGAGTTTAAAGCGGATATTTATTTCTTTTACCATATTTATGCTACTTATACTGATCCTGTTCTACACCCTGAACAGGAAGACGGTTTATGGCAAAAGAGATATCGTCTACTACAATGATCAGCTCCACAAAGTCAGCAGCGACATAGAAAGCGGAATGTCTGAGGCCGACGTGGAGGACAAATACTCCTGTCACATCATTTTTGCAAAAGAGATCGACGACCCGGAGCTTTCCCAGCTCTACGCCTCAGGCGCTCTGGTGCTGGACCTTAGTGTTGACGGTCAGTACGCCGGGAAAGTTGCCTGGAATGACAGGGAAGATAACTTTGACAATACCAAACATCAGATTTTAAAAGTCGCATTGGCGCTGTGGCTGGCAGTGCTCATTTGTGGCTATCTTTTGCTGTTGTACATGTACACAGTCTTTTTAAAACCCATCGAAGAACTCAAAGACTTTGCAACAGATATCGCAAAGGGCGACCTTGATAAGCCCCTTCCCATCCGCCGGACAAATATGTTCGGCAGCTTCGTGGAAGGCTTTGATCTCATGCGCGAACAGCTAAAGCTTTCCATCGATAGAGAGCGCACAGCTGAGATTGCGCGAAAAGAGCTTATTCAGGGACTAAGTCACGACATAAAGACTCCGCTGGCTGTCATCAATGCAACCTGCGATGTTCTTGACCTTAAATATTCCCGTAAATTAAAAGAGCTGTCTTCTGACCCATCAGCAACGGGCAAAGACAGCAGCATTTCAGAATGTAACGATACTCTTGATAAAGTAAGAACCATATCTGCCAAGGCCGACACTGTAAGCTCGCTCCTAAGCGATGTTATGCATGCCAGCCTTGAAGACATGGAAAAGATCAGTATTAATGTCACCGAGGAAAGCTCGGTTCTCATCGAGGAAAGGATAAAGAGCCTCTCCTCCTTTGGAAATATCATACTCGAAAACCACATCCATCCCTGCCTTGTCTACATGGACAGACAGCGCATGGAACAGGTAATCGATAACATCATCGGAAACTCCGCCAAATACGCAGGCACGGATATCACAGTGAGCTTCTCTGTAGCAGACGATATCCCTAATGAAAGCGGCAAAAGCGAGAGCTTCATAAAGATCAGGATCCGCGACAACGGCCCCGGTGTCGATAAAGACGACCTTCCGCTCATCGCCGAGAAATACTATCGTGGCAAGAATTCCACCGACAAATCCGGCTATGGCCTTGGTATGTACCTCTGCAAGATGTACATGAACAAACAAGGCGGAGGCATGGAGTATTACAACGACAACGGTTTCGTTGTGGAACTGGTACTAAGGAAGGTATAAGCCATATATTTCCGGCCTTATCAGTCCTTCTTAGACTTCATGTATCTGTCCATATCCTCTGCAATCTGCTTGGATACTGCTACTGCAGCAACAACTGTCTTGGCGCCCGTAACCACATCTCCGGATGCGAAAACGCCGGGAAGTGAAGTCTCTCCGTTGGAATCTGTGGCAAGATTGCCCTTCTCGTTGAGCTTTAGGTCTTTTTCACGAGTTACGATCCTGTCCTGCGGAACCTGTGAAATTGCGATTATCACACTGTCAGCAGGAACCAGTTTTTCAACGTTCTCATCATCTTTAAATACCGGTCCGTCATCCTCAATCCTGACAATAGACTTTCTGTACTCAAATTTCACGCCGTCAACCTTGGCATATTCAAATTCTTCGGGCGAAGCGCTGACTTCATCGCCTCTCACATAGACAACAACATCTTTTGAGCCGTGTCTTATAGCAGTTCTGGCAACATCCATGGCTGCATTTCCTGCGCCGATTATCGCAACCTTATCTCCAAGCTCGTAAACATCCGGATTATTTAAATAGTTTATGGCGTAAAAGACATTTCCGAAGGTCTCACCGGGAACCCCGAGCTTTCTTGGTCTCCAGGCTCCGGTACCGATAAACACGCTCTTATATCCGTCATTTAAAAGGTCTTTTATTCCGGTAGATCCGCCGATGGAGAAATTGGGCCTGAACTTGATGCCCAGTTCGCGCATTTTCTTGTAATATCTGTCAAGGATCGACTTGGGCAGCCTGAACTCCGGAATTCCGTAGCGAAGTATTCCGCCAATCTTGTCATGAGTCTCAAAAACAGTGATGGAATATCCCTTTAGTGCCAGTATTATCGCAATAGTGATCCCCGCAGGTCCTGCACCAATAACAGCTGCTTTCATTCCGTTTGAGGGAGCAGGTTTAAGATCAAGCCTCTCAAAACATGAGTCGGAAATGTAATTCTCAATTGAAGAAATGTGCACAGGCTCCCCCTTTATGCCTCTTACACAATTTCCCTCGCACTGATTCCCATGGTTGCACACAAGCGAACAGATCATGGACAGCGGATTATTCTCAAAGAGCATCTCCGCAGCCTCCATCATCCGATTTTCCTTGAAAAGACGTATCATCTTAGGAATATTGGTGTGAATCGGGCATCCGTTTTCCCTGCATATGGGGTTGGTACACTGTAAACAGCGATTTGCTTCATCGATAACATGTACAGACATATCATACTCCTCCACTTTATATGCTTTTTGCTTCTTGTTCCATTTATATCATTTGAACATATTCCTTGTAAGCGTTTACATTTGCATAAAAGTGGAATATTATGTACTGTTTTACTTACTGTTTCCCTTTTCCTATAGTCTTAACAAAGAATCCAAATACATTTCTAACAAGTGGTCCGGCAAAGAAAATCTGCCAGCAGAGCGCCATTGGGAAGTTCAGGGCTGTTGTCTGAAGCCAGACTGCTACAAACTCTACGCCGGCATTCTTAAAAAGAATTGTTGCTACAAGGCTCATCAGTGGGCACATAAGACATACTGACATTGCTGAGATAGCAAGTACAATCATTATCATCGGGTCTTTTCCCGGTGTAACAAATCTAAAGGCCAGTTTCTGCGCCAGTTTTCCAACAAACAAAAGCTCTAAAGCTACAGCTATAGGCCACATGATTATGATCTCTTTAAATGCTGCGAGGAACACGAAATTCTGCATTCCACCCACGCTTAGGGAAATGTTGTAGCAGATCATTGCATAGACCATGACAAATGCCATGAACAGAGTGAAAATTACATCTTGAAACTTATTCTGTGGTAACATACCTGGGGTTCTCCTTTCATTGTCCAGGGGAAGACCAAAGGCGTGTTGTTCGTTATCACCACAGGGTGTACGTTTCCAATAAATACCAGCTCAATATCTTCATATATTTTTTGCATCGAGTAGTGATTATAGCAGAAAATTTGTGGTTGTGTAATAGGGAATTTTAACTCAGCTTCGCAAGTATCTCCGCAGCCTTTTCACTGCCATGTTTTGCTGCGTAGGAAGCCCACTTCTTAGCCTTTTCCAAGTTCTTTTTTCCGTCAAAAGAGCCTTTGAAGTATCCTTCGGCTATGGCTTCGGCTGCTTCTATGCTGCCCTTTCCTGCTTTGTCTATAAGATCTAATAATTCCTGTTTACTCATTGTTCCATTATCCTTCCTTGGCCATCTCCGAGTTAATGAGGTCTTCTTCTGCAGCCATCGCCTGAAGTGTCATTGTAAGCAGCTTATCAAGCTCCCAGCCAAGCTGCTGCGCACCTCTCTCTATTACTTCCCTCGAACAGCCGGCTGCAAAGCCCTTGCTCTTGTACTTTTTCTTAAGAGATTTAAGCTCCATGTCCTTGGTGCTCTTTGACGGTCTCATGAGCGCAGCTGCCCATATAAGTCCCGTAAGTTCATCTGCAGCAAAAAGAACTTTCTCCATCTCGTGTGTCGGTTCTACATCGATAGTCTGTCCGCATCCAACAGTAATTCCATAGCCGTGAGAGCAAACCGAATGAATGATATCCTCGCTTACTCCGCCGTCTCTTAAAAGCTCAGGCGCTTTAAGGCAATGCTCCTCCGGATATAGCTCAAAATCGATATCATGCAAAAGGCCTACAATCCCCCAATGTTCAGCCTCATCGCCATATCCCAGTTCATTTGCATACCACTTCATTACAGCCTCAACAGTAAGGGAATGCTGAATATGAAACGGATCCTTGTTGTACTTTTTCAGCAGTTCAAATGCTTCATCTCTTGTGATCATTGCTCTCCTCCCAACTATTATTACTTTTATAATTCCCTGTCCGAGGCCATCAGTATGCAGTTCCAGCCCTGCGGACAGTTGATGATCTTAGTGTTCTTATAGATTTTCTTTAGTATCGCCTGACATAAGTGAGTCTGCATTGATATGACTCCCTCAGATCCGTTAAGCATGTTGATAGCAAGAATGCCATCGGCTCTTGTTATCTGATATGTCAGCTTGAGCACTCCCTCTGAGAGCAGCTCTTTTACCGGCTTTCTGCCCTCAAATGCATCAAATACGATAAAGTCATACTTCTTGGATTCACTCCCAATTTCATCAGCGGCTATTTCCAGTGCAAGCTGCGAGATATGCTTTATTCCGTCGCCAACAACGGCCCTTACTCTGTCATTCTCTGCGAACGAGAAGTACTTACGGGCCAGATCCAGCATCCCCGAATCCTTCTCGACAACAGTCATCCGGCCACCGGGCACACAACTTGTATAATACCTTGGAAATGCCATACCACCGCCGCCTATTAGAAGCGCCTTATCAAGCCCCTCATAGAAAAGAGATATCTCTTTTAACGACTGCATATAGTAAAACAGCGGGTCTGTGTCCCCATTCTCATCGAGATACACCCCTGATTCCCGCACTCCGTCATACAAAAGAAGCCTTACCGGCCTCTTATGCTCGATCCTGTCGAGGATTACTATGTGCCCGTCGTCTGACTGATAAATGGTTTTCGGCGCCACAGCCAGCCTGAGCATTTGCATAAATGTCATGTTTTTTGCACTCATATAGTCATTATGCTTTTTCTGCAATCAAAAATCCACCCCCATTATATGAATGGGAGTGGATTCCTTTACTTAGTAAAGCTCTTTACTTAGTTTCTACTGATTCATCAGCACCTGTGATGTTGATGTTCTTGTTAACCTTTGCATCATAGGTTCCGGCACGCATAATCTCTGTGAAATCAACGCCTGTAGCCTCTGACATGGTATCAAATACCTGTTTCATGACAATTGGCATGTTCCCTGAAATCTGTGATGCTCCGTTGGAGCCATCGCCTGTACCATATATATTGATCTTGTCGATCTGTGAAAGAGGTTTTGCAATCTCAGCAGCCATCTGAGGCATGATCTTGATCATCATCTCAGCCATAGCAGCGCCGTTGTACTTCTTATAAGCCTCTGCTTTCTTTTCCATGGCCTCAGCTTCAGCAAGACCTTTGGCCTTGATGGCTTCAGCTTCTGCACGACCTTTTGCAGCAATACCTGCAGCTTCGGCATCATATTTTGCCTTGATACCTGCTGCTTCCTGCTCTGCAGCGAATTTCTGGGCTTCAGCCTGAGCCTTTTTAGCATCAGCTTCACGCTCCTGCTCATACTTGGCAGCTTCAGCCTTTTTCTGACGCTGTACCAGCTCTGCTTCAGCTTTCTTTTCAGCCTGATATTTCTCGGCATCAGCTTTTTTCTCGATCTCAGCAGCAAGTTCCTGCTGTTTTACCAGTACCTCTTTTTGCTTGAGCTCTGCTTCCCTCTCAGCCTTAGCGATCTGTGCATTCACAGTTGCTGTCTGAATGGTCTTCTGCTGTTCCTGCTCCTGGATCTGATAAGCAGCATCGGCAATAGCGCCTGCTGTATCAGCTTCTCTCTTGAGTTCAGCCTGCTTGATAGCCAGGGCGTTGTTCTTTTCAGCAATTTCGGTCTGTGCAAGAACTCTCGCATCGTTGGCAGCCTTATCGGCTTCAGCCTGTGCGATTGCTACGTCCCTGTCGGCCTGAGCCTTTGCAATAGCAGCATCCTTCTTGATCTTAGCGGTGTTATCCATACCAAGATCACTGATGAGACCATTTTCATCTGTAACATTCTGGATGTTGCAGGAAAGAATCTCAATACCAAGCTTACTCATATCTCTTGAAGCTTTTTCCATAACCTGATCTGAGAAGCTGTCTCTGTCAGTATTTATGGTCTTAAGAGCAAGTGTACCGATGATCTCACGCATGTTACCCTGCAGAGAATCCTGAAGGTCCATTGTGATCTGCTCAGGATCCTTATTCAGGAAGTTCTTGGCAGCCAGCTGTATTGACTCTGTGTCTGTTCCAATCCTTACCTTTGCTACAGCATCTACGTTTACATTGATGAAATCGTTTGTGGGTACTGACTGCTCAGTCTTGATATCAACAGTCATCTGTCCAAGATACAATTTATCGACTCTCTCAAAGAACGGAATCTTTACTCCTGCGCGTCCGATCAGGATTCTGGGGTTTCTCCTCATACCGGATATGATATATGCTCTGTCTGGAGGAGCCTTTACATATCCTGCAACAATGATCAGGATGATAAGCGCGATCATTGCAAATAATAAAATAGCCTGTAGTGTCATACAATCTCCTCTCTTTCTTAGGCCTTTGGCCTAAATGTGATACTTAAGTTTTTAAGTATCGTTTGTTGTTAAAGAAATTATATGAAAGCCCGGTATTACAATACATACCGGGCTTTGTGAATTACATTATGATATTTTCCCAAACAAGAAAAAATGAGTCACTGTCCACAAGACAATGTAAAAGAGTCTGCTCCGACCTTGAGTTCAGCCGTCTCTCCCATAAGCAACGGATAATTGATATCCCCGTGTCCTGCAGGAAATCCGAATGCAACCGGAATATCAAGTTCCGGAAGGAACTGCCTTGAGATCATATCAGCAATAGATTTGTACTCTCCGCCTCTGTTTTTTCCGCTGTAATCGCCCAAATCCGGCGGTAGCTCTGTCCATTCACCAAACACTATGCCTGATGCGCCATCAAGCACACCTGCATGCTTTAAGATCGTTAGATATCTGTGAATATGCTGTACGTCCTCACCCACATCTTCCAGGAAAAGAATGTACGGCTGTCCTGACTTTGTACAATCATAGGCAGAATCAATGACCGCGGTAAATGTAGAAAGATTGCCACCTATAAGTATTCCCTTGGCCTCGCCTTCCTTGCAGTAAGTGCTGCTATCGCATGTATATGTCGGAACTTCACCTTTAAGGATTTTTTCTTCTGCTTCAACGCAGCTATCAGGCAATCCGTTAAACGTTCCACTCATGCAGGCATGTATTGAAGCCACATCTGCATTTGTCCATGCTGAGTGATAAACTGTTATGTCACTATAGCCTATGATCAGCTTATTAGATGTCTTAATGATATCCTCAGGGAGCACATCCGCAATCTCAGATGCTCCATATCCTCCTCGAACACAGAAGATAGCCTTTATCTCAGGATCCTCCAGTGCCCAGGTGAGGTCATCCAAAATATCATCAAGAGTGCGTGTCTCTGCGCAGACATGATTTCCTTCAACCGGCTCATATCCCCAGCTCTTCAGTCCTTCTATTGTAGAATCTACCTGCTGTCTGCTTGGCAGCGCCGAAGGCGAGATAACGGCAATCTTATCACCCTGCGCAAGGAACATATCCTTGTATTTGCCGGTATATTCCCGGTACTCCACCGTTGTCTTTGTGTCTTCGCCTTCTGTTATAAACTCTTCTTCCTGGTTTCCGGAAGGTTCCTGTTTCGTGCAGGCAACTAACGATAACATAAGGGCACATGCTACTGACACTAATACGATTCCTTTGTTCTTCTTAAACATAATGCTTACCCCCTGTTTGTTTAGCATAAACCCATGTTAACAATGTCTGCATCACACTTCTGTCACAACGAGTCACTGGGGACGTTTCAGTTTGACTCATTTTGAGTCAAACTGAAACGTCCCCGGTGACTCACATCATCTTAAGCTTAGATTTAAGAAGCTTGTAGATTATCTCATGTCCGGCGTCGTTTGGATGAAGACCGTCAGGACAGTATCTCTCTCGTATGAAATCTTCCTGAGGCTCAATACCGCTCTCTTTATAGAGGTCAACTACAGGAAGTGCATAGTACTGGGCAACTTCACGGATCACTTCAACGTAATCCAAAAGAGTACCCCAGTTGCGAACGCCGACCTCGTTATATACCTTATCTTCTTCTGTCCTGTGAAGCGGAGTCATGACTATGACTGTTGCTCCGGGATATTTCTTTAAAACCTTCTGATACAGATCGTGCAAAGCGCCATAAAATGTATCCGGGGTGCGATCGCTCATGTGGCCTTTTGCTGCGTCTCCGTGACCATAGTCGTTGGTTCCACCAAAAAGTACAACAACGTCAGCATCCGCATCCATTTCATCTACTCTTGATGCAAAGTACCGGTCCATAACCTCATCGTATGGAACCTGCTGATTTGCTATCCTTGTTCCACCGATTCCGTAGCCTCGGCAGATACAGCCATCCTTCTCAAACCTCCTCCAGTAGAAGTTCTGCGGATCAGATACTCCATGACCTTCTGTGATGCTGTCCCCGAGAAAATTGATCTTTAATCCCTCTAACTTCATTTCCTTTTACTCTCCTCCAAAAATTAAAGCCTTCTATCAGGAATTTCTAATTTCCTAATAGAAGGCTAATATTATTAAATGTCTTTTTCAAGAGCTAATTTTATTCAGCTTCAGCTGCTACACAGGCATTTACCCATTCGATGAAGTTGGTTGTGGAATCGCCGTCTCTTTCAGCTGTTGTGTGCTCCTGGCCCCATACAAAGCTATAATCAACCTCTGAACCATAGTTCTGGAGCGCAAGAACCAGATTGGCCTCAGTATTAACTGCTGTATCGCTCTGCCATAAGCCGGTATTTATACGGAAGTACTTAGCAACATTTGATGTACCGTACCCTTCTGAACTTGAAAGCAGGTAATACAGAGGTGAGTACATATTTAATCTGTAATCTACTGTGTGTCCGAGTTCATCTTCCTGGCTTAAGTCCTCTTCAAAATCCGCAACGTAACTTGATCCCAGCTCGCTCAAAACTGACATGAGCATTGAATCAAAATGCGCACCTTCTCCGTCTCCATATCCAAAGAGAGTATTTTCACCCTGTGACTCATCAAGCTGGTCAAATGCTGCGATGCCTTTGGAAGCTGTCTTAACTGCTTCCGCAAAGTCAGCGATGCTTGTGATTGTTGCAGTATTTGTTGCCTCGTCGTAGGTTACCCATGTTCCGTTGGCATTCAGGGCATCTATATAATCCTGTGCGGTTTCGAAGGTTCCTGAGATTGTAACACCTGAGCTATTCTCTGTTCTGGAGATATTATCGATGGCTGTGAAATCAATTTCTCCGGTCTCTCCATTGCCTGCATCATCGCCTTCCGGTTTCTCTCCCTGGAAATCGCCCATTTCTCCGCTTGGCTTCTCGCCATCAGGTTTTCCGCCGCCAAATCCTCCATTTCCTCCATCAGGTCCCATTCCTGCCTGATGTCCCTGACTTGAAGAATCTGAATCATACGGGAACGTAGTATCTGCAAGGAAATTGTTCAGTGACTCCTCAATTACGCTGACCATGTATTCATAATAGCTTCCAGCCTGATATCTTCCATCCTCGCTCTCTTCCAGAGTAAGCGCATTTCCATCTGAATCTGTAAGCCCAAGACTATTTATATATTCGGCATATGCAACAGTAAGGCCATCTGAAATGCTCTGTTCCTCATCAGTAAGGCCTGATCTGGTTGTTCCCATCATCCACTCATAGGCTGCATCAGCGGAATCAAGTGATGTGATAGGGCACCATCCCATGGATCCAAGCACAGAATCGCTGACTCCCATAACAGCTCCGATTGCCTTAAGATAGTCATCATAGAGCTCAGAATCACCTGTCACTCCTAAAAGAGCTGACTGCGCACCACCACCTGACATACCAAATGTAAAGATGCTGTCCATATCTCCTGCGATATTGCCATCGTTATACCTTATATAACGTATAGCTGCTTTAAGATCGGTAACACCAGCCGGTGCTCCGGCATCTCTTCCTCTGCATCCTGCATGTACATAGATGTATCCTGCATCTGTATACTCTGAAACGCTGCTATACTCAGTCATTGGAGACTGTGCTGAATATCCGGGTGTATTTACGGGGAACACGATCGGTGCTGTCTCTGCAGTATATCCGTTTACTTCAGCCGTAGTATTCAGCGTACATGTGTATGTTCCGTCTCCATTGTCCGTAGCATCCATGTAAGCTGCCGGAACAATTATCGCCAGTTCCTCATACTCTGTATCAGCCGGATTCTCACAATACTGAATCCCAAGCTGGTAGTATACATTATCCTCTTCGTTGTACTGCCATTTTGTATTATCTATCTTGGACAGATTTGTTACTATCTCTGATGTTTCTTTTGCTGAGTCCGCATCTGTATTGGCTTCTGCTGCTGTATCTTCTGCACCTGTTGATTCCGCCGCGCTCTCCTGTGTAGTGCTTACCTGTGTTTCTGTTGTTGCACCGCTTCCGCACGCTGTAAGAGCAACTGATGTGCCCAAAATAATTGCTAAAATAATCTTTCTCCTGATCATTGATCATTCCTCCTGAATTGTTTGCTCGTCTGAAAGCAATAATATGCATCCAACTTAAAACGTACCTAAAAGACCAATTAAGCAATCCTAAAAAATCTTATTTCCCACCGCAATTGATTTATTGTCACAAATGCAGTGGTGAAATTTTCATCTTTTTTTCTCCGCCTTCCACTACATTCAACGAATTCTTGCTTTTGCAGTGGTCATTTTAAACAGAATTGGCGCAGGTATTCCTATGCAATTAACGCATTACTTGTAATGTAGTGGACCATCACCCCCAATAATCTCTTTTCCCTCCACTGCATTCCATGATTCTATGTTTATGCAGTGGAACTCCATCCGAAATCCATTTCCAATTCTCCACTACATTTTTTGCATTTTAGAGATTGCAGTGGAATGTACTCTTAACACTTTCCCAAATCATCCTCTGCATTTTACACTTTTCCGCAATTGCAGTGGAAAATGGTCCCTTACCCCCGTCCCTAGGGACCAAAAAATGAGCCACTGACTCCGTCCCTGGGGCTCAAAAATATTCTTATACTTTTTCCCACAGTAAAGCGTCCACGTGATAAAATAGAAAACAGTGAATTGTGATTTAATAAGGAGCTTACCAAAATGGGGAACACGAACGATAACATCATCGAACTCAAACACATCAACAGGATCTTCGAAGATGGCTTCAAGGCTGTTGAGGACTTTAATCTGGAGGTTAAGCGCGGTGAGTTTGTCACCTTCCTGGGACCTTCAGGCTGTGGTAAGACCACGACTCTTCGAATGATTGCCGGCTTTGACATGCCGACCTCCGGAGATATCCTTTTGAATGGAAAAGACATCTCGCAGCTGCCACCGTATGAAAGGCCCATCAACACGGTGTTCCAGCGCTATGCTCTGTTTCCCCATATGAATATATTCGATAATATCGCCTTCGGCTTAAAGCTTAAAAAGCTTCCGGCAGACGAGATCAAGAAGAAGGTTAAAAAAGTCCTGGAGCTGGTTGACCTTGAAGGCTTTGAGAAAAGAAGCGTTTCCACGCTCTCAGGTGGTCAGCAGCAGCGTGTAGGTATCGCAAGAGCGCTGGTCAACGAACCTGAAATCCTGCTTCTCGACGAGCCCCTTGGTGCTCTTGATCTCAAGATGAGAAAAGAGATGCAGATAGAGCTTAAGGCTATGCACGATGAGCTGGGCATTACTTTCATCTACGTAACCCACGATCAGGAAGAGGCTCTTACCATGTCCGATAAGATCGTAGTCATGGCTGAGGGCAAGATCCAGCAGATCGGAACCCCGGAAGATATCTACAACGAGCCCAAAAACGCCTTTGTTGCAGACTTTATCGGCGAGAGTAACATCTTTAACGGCATTATGACCGGCAGCATGCAGGCACGTTTTGCAGGCGGTCTTTTCCAGTGCGTCGATGATGTGCCTCAGGGTACTCAGATCACTGCTGTTGTACGTCCCGAGGATATTGAACTTGTAGCCCCCGGTGAAGGACAGATCCGCGGTAAGGTAACATCCGTTATCTTTAAGGGAATGCACTACGAGATAACCGTTCAGTCCGGCAGATATGAAGTTGTGATCCAGAACACCAAGTCTGCAGAAGTTGGCAGTGATGTCGGAATCAAGGTTGAGCCTGATGGCATCCACATCATGCTTGCTGAGAACCACACCAACTTCTTCCACGTAGACATGAACAAAAATCATCGTCTCGAGATCAATAATAAAGAGCTTGATGTCAGCCTGACTCAGCTCATCAAAGGCAGCCGTAGAAATGAAAATCACGAGCTTTTGGACGAACACGGGGAGGTAATTGACCCAGACAAGATACATATCGTCGCAGCTATTGAGCCCGGCGATATACGCATGACAGATAACACTGATGACGAGCAGGTACTGGTAGAAGGCTTTATCAGCAACCTTATTTACAAGGGCGACCACTACAGCTACGTTATCAACACTGATTTCGGGCAGGATTTCATCGTCAATGATGAATATCTCTGGAATATGGACGACAGAGTCGGCCTGATCCTGCCTCTTGATAAGATGAAATTTACAGTTAAGAAATAAGGAGGAGCATATGAGATTTTCCAGAAAAACCTTAGGTATCCCATATGCCGCATTCCTGCTGCTCTTTGTAGTAGCTCCGCTTCTGGTACTGTTCTACTATGCCTTTACCAACGGACAGGGGGAATTCACGCTCCGGAACCTGACAGACTTTTTTACTGACCCTAATACGCTGGGAACGCTGTTCTACAGCTTTGCCCTGGCGCTTACAACCACAGCTGTATGTTTGCTGCTGGCTTATCCGACTGCCTATATTCTCACCACAGGGAGACTTAAGAAAAATACCGTACTTATCATGATCTTCATCATGCCCATGTGGATCAACTTCTCGCTCCGTATTACAGCGCTCAAGGAGATCCTGGACCTGATAGAGGGAAATCTTGCATACCATCCGTTCCTTAACTCGGTTATCGGTATGACTTACGATTTCCTGCCCTTCATGATCCTGCCTATCTATAACACCCTTGCCAAGATGGACGCTTCTCTGATCGAGGCAGCAAAAGACCTGGGTGCTAACGACAGGCATGCATTCCTGCGCGTAACACTGCCCCTTTCCCTTCCGGGCATCATAAGCGGAGTATCCATGGTTCTTCTGCCTGCAATGACTAACTATGTAGTACTGGATATGTTGTATAACAGCACCTACATCATGGGTAGTCTTATCGGCAGCTACTTCTCCGCATACAACTGGAACGGCGGTTCAATGATCGCACTTATCCTGCTGGGCATCATATGTATCTTCAACATCATTAACGATGACGACAGGGGCGAAACAGCTAAGGCAGGAGGTGCACTGTTATGACAAAAAAGATAGCTAGGGCCGGAATACCGATTCTGGTCATCCTCTTCTTATATGTACCGATCCTTGTGCTTGCGCTGTACAGTTTCACTGATTCAACGCAGATCGGAGCCATACGCTCTTTTACACTGAAAAACTACGTGACGCTCTTCACTACCCCTGAGCTTCAGGAGATGATAATGGGCACGATACTGCTGGCCCTGGCATCAGCACTGCTTGCTACCCTACTGGGAACCTTGGGTGCAATTGGCGCCTTCTACTCCAAGAGACGTACAACTGCTGTGATGGACACAGTAAATCAGATTCCGGTCATCAACGCTGATGTTGTTACCGGTTTCTCGCTGTGCATTCTTCTTGTAGTTGTTCTGGGCATTAACAAGGACAGCTTCTTCCCGCTGCTCTTCGGCCATGTGACTCTGAGTGCGCCCTTTGTGTATCTCTCTGTTATTCCTAAGCTCAAGCAGATGGATTCAAGCCTCTACGAAGCTGCTCTGGACCTTGGTGCAACACCTTTCCAGGCGCTTACCAAGGTGGTTGTTCCCCAGATACTTTCAGGTATTATCTCCGGTTTTTCACTGGCGATAACACTTTCTTTGGATGACTATTTCATCGCCACTTATACCAAACCGGCGACCTTTGACACCATCAGTACTTATGTTGTCAATGCCACAAAGGGTTCCCAGACTCATATAAAAACAGCGCTGTGGGCATTATCAACGCTGATCTTTCTGATCGTTATCATTATCGTTGCCGTAAGAAATCTGAAATTCGAGCGACATGAAATTAAAGAGGAGAGAGCCTGATGAAAGCAAGACTACTAATGGCTATTATTATAATAACAAGCGTTATTACCACCTGCTCCCGTCCTGTATATGCTGCTTCAGATGCAGAGAAGCCTGTAACACTGCGCATCTGCAACTGGGAGGAGTATATAGACCAGGGGGACTGGGGTGAGGACGAAGTGATTGACCTTGAGAGCGGCGATATTTTCGGCGAAAACTCCATGGTGGCAGACTTCGAGGACTGGTACTACGAAACCTACGGAAAAAGAGTAAAAGTAGAATACTCCACCTTCGGTACCAACGAAGATCTCTACAACATGCTCACAATAGGCGATGTCTATGACCTTGTGTGCCCTTCGGAGTACATGATCATGAAGCTCATGGCAGATGATATGGTTCAGCCCCTCTCAGATGAGTTTTTTGACCCCGAGATAGAGACCAACTACTACATCAAAGGCGTTTCTCCCTACATCAGAAACATCTTTGAGACCCACGATATTAACGGTGTTACCTGGGATCGCTGCGCTGCAGGATATATGTGGGGTATTACAGGATTCGTGTATAACCCTGATGTAGTAAGCGAAGAAGATGCTTCTACCTGGAAGCTTCTTGAAAACCCGGCTTATCGCCGTCAGGTTACAATCAAAGACAATGTCAGAGACGCTTATTTTGCCGCTGTCGGTGCTCTTAAGTCAGATCTTTTGACATCTGATGAATTCAGGTCAAGGCCTGACTATGCCATGGCCCTTCAGACCGAGATGAATGACGTCTCCCAGGAGACGGTAGATAACGTACAGCACTATCTGCAGCAGGTAAAAGACAATCTGTATTCCTTTGAAACAGACTCAGGAAAAGCCGATATGATCACGGGGAAGGTAGTTGCAAACTACCAGTGGTCAGGAGATGCTGTATATGCCATGGATCAGGCCGAAGAAGACGATTACTACTTAAACTTCGCTGCTCCTAAGGAGAGTACCAATATATACTTTGACGGATGGGTAATGCTTAAGAAGGGAATTTCCCAGGATCCTGCCAAACAGCAGGCTGCCGAGGCATTTATCAACTTTATTTCAAGACCTGATAACGCTATCCGCAACATGTACTATATCGGATATACCTCTGTCATCTCCGGAGGAGACGATGGTCGCGTATTTGAATACCTTGAGTGGAATTACGGTGCAGAGGATGAAGAGGAGGCAACAGATTACCCCGTTGGATATTTCTTCTCAGGAGACCCTGATGATGAAGATTATGTGCTGACTGTTCCCGAGGAACAGCTTAAACGCCAATTAGGCGCCCAGTACCCTTCTTCAGAGGTTATAGACCGCGCTTCCATCATGGTTTACTTCGATCAGGCAAAGAGCGAAGTCATCAACCGTATGTGGATTCGCGTAAGGTGCTTTAACATCCTCACCGTTCCTGTATGGGTATGGGCTGCCATCATACTGGCGATTTGCGCTGTAGTAGTATTTCTCCTGCGTCAAAAAGCCGCAAAGGAAAAGCTCTACAATTAAACGTATTTCAAAATATCCTTGAAGCTGCTCAGATGATAAGTTGCCTTGGAATATTTTGCTGCACTTCCGATACCGGCGCCATCAAATCCGCCTGCAACTGCAGCATCTATGCCGGCTTCGGCATCTTCGATAACGAGGCAGTCCTTGGGCTCCTCGAGCACAAACTCAGCAGCCTTTAAGAAAACTTCCGGATCCGGCTTGGATCTTGTGATATTTGTGCCATCACTTATGGCGTCAAAGAACCCTTCCAGGCCGATTCTCTGAAGTATAAACTTGGTATTCTTGCTGGATGAACCAATAGCCAGCTTAAGCCCCTTATTCCTAAGGGCATTTAAAGTCTCTTTGACCTCATCCGAGAGGTCTGCAGGAGACATTTTCTCAAGACTCTTTCTGTAGATATCATTCTTCTTGGTCGCGAGTCTTTCCTTCTCTTCGTCTGAAAGCGCAGGACCTGTGTATTTCTCAAGTATTATCTCAAGAGAATCCATTCTGCTGACACCCCTGAGTCTCTCATTTATTGTCCTGTCAAAGGGAATATTCAGCTCATCTGCCAGCTCTTTCCATGCCAGATAATGATATTCATCCGTAAAACAGATAACCCCGTCCAAATCGAAAATTACAGCCTTATATTTCATAACAGCTCCTTTCATCACTCCAATGTAAAACTCTTAAAATCGATCTTTCCATCACCAATAAAGCTAAAGAACAGGCCATGGATCCCATCCGGAATATCTACGCTTGTCTCATACCTCGCAAATCCATCATCTGCTTTCGCAAAAAAGATCTCGCAGACCGGCGCAGAATCTTCAGAATCCAGCGATATAAGAAGCTTACCGTTTCCGTAGCTCTTTGCCTCTACACATATCTTTTTGACGTCCTTGCAGTCAAAATACTTAAATCCTGCAACAACACCGTCAAAGACATTTGCTATATACTGCTCCGACTCCTCTTCCTTCTCAGCTGTTTTCTGGAAAATATAGGGCTGAGAGTCCTTAAGAGACTGTCCGTAAACAATCTTTTTGTCATTCTCTTTGCACATAAGGTTACATGCAATGGCAGCTGAGTAAGTTCCCTTACCTGCAAGAGCTCCGCCGTTAAGACCGCAGCTTGTGAGCTCAACCTGTGCAATACTGCCATCCTCTGCCACATGAATCTCCTCAGCACAGCCCTGTCTTGAGCTCTCAGTGCCGTGAGTCTGCCTGTGATAGAATATATACCACTTGTTATTTATTTCGATTATGCTTCCGTGGTTGTTACCCATCATGGCTCTGGGCTTTACATTTCCCTTATATCCGATGTCTCCGTTGGATATAATTACTCCACCATAGGTAAACTCTTTGTCCGGATAGTCTGATGTTGCATAGCACAACTCATGACTAACTGAGCTTGAATAGATAAAGTAATATTTATCTCCTATCTTGCGCATCGAAGAGGCCTCAAAGAAGCCGTGTCCCTCATATCCTGTACCCCCTGCGATCTTTTCGCCGGGAACCATCAGATGAGGCTCTCCCTTAACTGTGAGCATATCCTTATCAAGCTCTACAACAAAGGCTCCGTCAGAGAACTTGGTATTAGCAATAGCCTGAAGCTGCGCCTGTGCTTCTTCCCTGCTCATTCCCATTTCAAGGAATGTCTCGAGCGGAGGCGCTGGAAGTGGCTTAGCCGGGCTGAATCCGTAGTATAAAAAGACTCTTCCGTCATCATCTACCAGTACTCCGGGATCAAATGGGAAGTTCTCCTGAAGCTCTTTTCCTCCCATCACATCCTCCGGATACTTAACATGTCCGTAGAAGGAAAAAGGTCCTGCAGGTGAATCACTGACTGCCACGCCAAATTCCGGGTTAAAAGAGAAGCAGTAATACATGTAATATCTGCCATCTGCGCCCTTTACTACATCCGGAGCCCACAGGTCCATCTTATTATCTGCATTTGAAGGATCCTGGGTTCTCTTATAGATAACGCCTTCATATCTCCAGTCTGTCAGGTCATCTACAGGTGCAGACCAGGTCACATAATCTCCCATGCAGTACTTCTCTCCGCCTGCAAGATCATGGGATCCGTAGATATAAATTCTTCCGTCAAATACCCTTGGTTCTCCGTCGGGAATATATTCATATAGCGGTAAATAGGGGTTAAAAACCTGTCTCATTATTTCCACTCCTTTTTAAGTGCAAGCAGTTTCTCTGCCGCTGCCATGACCATTGGCGGGTTAAAGCCCATAAAGAACATGGTCTGCAGCTCATTTAGTGTAAGCCCAAGGCTCTCTACGTCCTTGCTTTCTATAAGTTTGTATGCAAGAGGAAGGTCAGCTTTTATTATGTCGAGAGCTCTTTTATCCTCGGCAAATTCCTCAAGCCTTGTGTCCATGGTATACATGAGCCTGTAATCTCTGGCGGGCTTATAGGTCTTTTCAAAAACTCCTGCCTCCAGCTGTATCTCCTCGCCGTTTGTTCCGGGCAGTCTGTAAACCGCAGAACATCCGAAAGGAACTTCGGCTCTTACAGTTATTGTGCCGTCATCGTTTATCTTCCAGCAGGATGCATACTTACCGCTTACAGAGTTGTACTCAAAGTTCACATACTGAAGCTTGGAGCTTAGCTGAGGAGCAATATATGCGCTCTTAAATCCGGCTGAATTAGGCTGGATTCCGGCGATAAAGCGGTAAACATATTCCATGACAGAGCCATATGAATAGTGATTGAGCGAGTTCATGCCTGTTCCGCTGATGGTTCCGTCATCAAGGATAGAGTTCCATCTCTCCCAGATCGTGGTTGCTCCGAGGTTGATGCAGTGCATCCATCCGGGGAAGCCTTCCTGGAACAAGATGTAGTAGGCAATATCCTCCATACCGTTCTCAGCAAGAACCTGGCACATCATCGTGGCTCCTACAAAGCCGCCTTTAATCTTATAGCAGTCCTTTTTGAGCCTGAGTTTAAGGCCATCGATAATCTTGTCCCTGCTGATAAATATCTTGTATTTGAGGCAGATAAGGTACGCTGTCTGTGTATCAATTGCAAGCCTTCCGCTAGGCGAGAAATACTCATTTAAGATTGCATTATTTACCTTTTCTGCGCGCTTAGCATATCTTATGCTGTCATCGACATACCCAAGGATTCTGGCTGCGCTTCCTGCCTTTATCAGTGATTCATAGTAGTAGACAGATGCCACAAAATAGTCATCTGTGCCGCCCTTCATGCTCTGAGGGCTGATTCCGTCCTGAGCAAGCCAGTCGCCGAAATGGAAGCCAAAGTTCCAAAGACCGGTATCACCGTGCTCTTCGTCCTCATGAATGACATGATCTACCCAGTCCTTCATCAGAGGGTAGTTGGCCCTAAGCTCATCCTCATCTCCGTAATACTCATACAGAGCCATTGGCAGGAATGTGGCAACATCTCCCCATACGCTGCTTCCGCCGGGAGCCTTGCTGATATTTGGAATAAAGTTTGCAACAATTCCGTCGTGATCCATCTGATCCAGATGAAGATCATATAAAAACTTTCTGTAGAAAGCTCTTGTATCCATGTTAAAGCAGGCAGTAGGAGCAAAAACCTGCGCATCGCCGGTCCATCCAAGACGCTCATCTCTCTGAGGACAGTCTGTTGGCATATCAAGGAAGTTGGACTTCTGTCCCCACAAGCAGTTGCTTGCAAGTCTGTTAAGCTTGGCGTCTGAAGTGTCCAAGGTCACTGTGGTCTCAAGGTCTGAATAAACCACGTTTCCGGTGAAATCTTCGGCATTAAGCTCGCCTTCCCAGCCTGTTACTCTCACATATCTGAATCCATAATAAGTAAAGTGTGGACGAACATCTTCCTCTGAACCATCTGAGACATAGGTGAACTGTGCCTTGGCAGATCTGTAGTTGGCATTGTAGAAATTGCCCTCCTGAAGGACTTCACCAAAATCAAGAACAACCCTGGTTCCGCTTGGAAGCTTTGCTTTAAAGGATACATAGCCCGTGAAATTCTGCCCAAAATCCAGCACCTTCTCACCTGCAGGTGTATTGATGATCTCTTTTACAGGAAGAGTCTCTTTTACCACAACAGGCAGACTGTATCTCTCCACAAGCCTTGCCACCGTATCTTTGTTGTCCTTCCATACAGTCACAGGCTTGCACTCGTTCTTCTTGTCCTTCCAATATAGGCGGTTATACTCCTCACCATCGTAGATATCACTGGAAACAATATCGCTTCCGCAGTATTTAAAGCTCTCATCTGTCATGACAGTGGGCTTGCCATTTACATAAACTTCCGCAATGACACCAAACTTATTGCCATAGTATGAAACGTCACCATCGTAGCCAAGACGGCCCTTATACCAGCCGTTTCCGCAGATGATAGAGAGTTTGTTATCCGCCTTCAGAAGGTCCGTGATATCGTAAGTCTGATACTGAATGCCCTTGTTATAGTCGTTGCAGAAAGGTGCAAGGTAGTCGTCGCCGATCTTAACGCCGTTTAAATAAGCCTCGTACAGACCAAGTCCTGTCACATAAATACGGCCTTCCTTGATCTCTTTTACCCCGTCAAGGGAAAACTCTCTTACAAAGCAGGGGTGGAAAGAAGGCTCCTCATTCGTTCCGATGAACTTAGCCTTCCACTTCTCAGTCATCTTGCCCGTCTCAAAGAAGCATACATCACTCTTTGCAGTATTATTCTCGTCATCCGTAACTTCGACGTAGAAATAATACCTTGTTCTGGGCTTCGGAGTTATATCTATAATCTCTCCGATCCAGTCAAGATCATGATCTTCCTTGCTCCAGAGAATCTCTGAGAAATCCTCTTTTTCGCTTACAACGATCTTAGAGCGCACCTGATATTTGCCTGTTGTCTCAGTCACCTTCCAGCTGCACTTTATCTTCGGGTAGGAGAACCCTATCGGATTTTCAATTCCATTTATCTTTACATCAACGATTTTCATACTAGTTTTCCCTTTATCAAATATGAGAATTAGCCCGGACATGAATTTCTCATATCCAGGCTACAAATTACTTAAATAAAAATTTTGCTATCCTCTCCATATCCTCCGGCTGATGCGCAAACACTTCAACGTTGGGGATCTCAGCAATCTGAGGGAATACGCTGGATAATGCTATGATCTGGCAAAGCTTTGACTTAAGATTAAGTCTGTCACCTTCAGGTGTAACCAGTTCAACATCTCCCTTGCACTGCTCTACCACCTCTAAAAAGCCTTCAAAGTCCGATAATTTGTCGATTACCATATTTGTCTACCTCCAAAGTTAATATGCCAAGTACTCTTTTCCGCAGAACGGATCTACGGGGCTTACGCCCTTAAACTCGCTCTTGCCAAGGATCTTCTCAACCACTGACTCGATCACGTAATCATGATTTGAATATGCATTGATGTATGTCTTGATCATCGGCACATCCAGAAGATGATATGGGATCTGCAGTGAAATAAACATTGTCGGAACAACCTCCACAAACCATGGAATATTGTTGCCTGCTCCGAAGATGGTGTGCCAGTTAAGTCTTGCTGTGGTCTTATTGGAAGCATTCTCCACATTTCCGAGATAGATAACAAGGTCATACTTGTTCCTGAACTCGGTAACTGACTCAAACTTGATAGGCTTGTTGAAATCAAATTCCTCTTTTACATAGGGGATCATCTCAAAGCCTTCAGCTTCCATGAGCTTTACGAAGGTCTCTTCTACTCTCTTCTCGGAAGCGCATCCGCCCATGATCTCATACAGCACTCTCTTGTGCTTTTTAGGAGATATAGGTAAAAGAGCTTGTGTATCCTTTACCAGTGTCACCGACTTGTCAGCGCACTCTTTTGCCCAGGCAACGTGCTCATCGCTGCCAATAACAGGCAGATTCTTTTTGTCAGGTACAAGAGTTCCATTAGCTCTTTTCTCATGGAGCCTCAGCGCTGCCTTCATGGCAAGAATACGTGTAAGTGCTTCATCCAAACGCTTCTCAGAGAGAATTCCCTCCTCGTAGCCCTTCTTCATAAACTGAATATCTTCGTCATAATCCTTGTTGAAAAGGATCATGTCACAACCTGCTTCAATGCAGTACGGAACTGATTTTTCTCTATCCATTGCGCAGAGGAAGCCAACCATAGGGGTAGCATCCGTGATTATCATTCCGTTAAATCCAAGCTGATCTCTGAGGAGATTCTGTAAAAGCTCAGGTGAAAGTGAAGCCGGTATAAGCTTCTTGGGAAGGCCCGGGTTAAATTTCTTCTGATAAGAAGGAAGCGCGATATGCCCAACCATTACTGACAGAGCGCCTTCGTCGATAAGGGTTTTGTAAACGTCGCCGTATGTCGCATCCCACTCCTCACAACTGAGACTGTTTACGCTGGTTAATATATGCTGATCAACTTCATCTACGCCGTCTCCGGGAAAGTGCTTGATGGCTACTGCTGAGCCGCACTCTTTTGCCCCTCTCATATACTCAAGTCCGAATTTCTTGACCTTCTCCGGGTCAGAGCCATAGGTTCTGACATTTGTTATGGGGCTGTGATAGTTATAATCGATATCCACTACAGGAGCGAATGCATAGTTGCATCCTACTGCCTGTCCTTCGCTGCAGCTCACCTTTGCAAGTCTATATGCCTGCTCGGGATCACCTGTTGCTGCAACCTGCATCTGCTTTCCGAATGATGTTCCCTCGAGTACGATTCCGTCTCCGCCTGCCTCAAGATTTGCTGCAAGAAGCATCGGAACCTTGCTGTTTGTCTGAAGATATGAATATGCATCAAATAGCTCTTCAGTTTTGCCGGTTCTGAACATAAGTCCGCCGGGATTCTTGGAGAGTATCTCATACTGCAGATACTGCTCATTTGGGGAATATCCGATTGGGAAAAAGAGCTGTCCGAGCTTTTCATCTAATGTAAGAGAAGCCTTGGTCTCTTCAACCCACTTAATATCCTCATCTGATAAATAAAATGGCTTAGCCTTTAAATCCATTGAATTAACCTCTTTATGCTTTTGCCTTTCCGGCTTTCATTCTGGCAAATAATGCCTGTATCTTATCTGTCTGAGCTGAGAATGAGTAGAATCCAAGTACGAAGATTCCGAGGATGATCTGTTGCCATCCGCCTGCTCCAAGGTTCAGACAGTTGAGTCCGTAGTTCATGATTTCCATACCGATTGCAGCGATCGCGATACCAACAACGTCACAGCTTGCAAGTCCGATGAAGGTTCCCATAAATACAGGAACGATGTATGAGAACATGATTCCTGATGTGGCAAGTCCTGACTGAGGACCAACCTCATGCTGTGAAACGTAGATGATTGCTGCAAATCCAAGGATGATTCCTGAAAAAATGTATGTTGTGAATACATTCTTTTTCTCATTGATACCGATGTTTACACCGGCTCTCTGGTTGTTTGATAAGATCTTTCCCTTTCTTCCGGCTGCGGTAAAGTAGGTAAATACCACGAATGCTAAAATAGCAAGTCCTGCAGGAAGGAAGATTCCGGGAAGTCTTCCGAATACTGATGTCTCCACGGTGGAGTAAAATACTCTGATACCCTGTCCACCAAATACAAGGTATGTAAGTGACTCATAGAAAAGAGTCATACCGATCGTACAGATGATGATCGGAATGCGACCTAAGATGTACACAGTTGCTGTGAACATACTTAAGACAACTGCCAGTACTACTGCAATAATAAGTGCAAGCCATGGGTTTCTGGTGTCATAACCAATGTGTCCTGCAACAATTGCTGTAAGGATCATGGTTGCTCCGCCGGAGAAATCAAATCTTCCGTTTTTGAGCTGGATCCATATTGCCAGAGCCACGCAGATTGTCATGGAAGCATTAAGAAATACCTGCTGCACCATATCTCCCGACAGGAAGATCAGCTTTCCATTGACATAACATTTTTCATTAGTACCGGTAATGATCAGCATCACCACAAACATCAATAATGGAAAAATGACAGATAACCCTATTTTTTTGAATATCTCTAAGCCTTTATTTGTATTCATATCGTTTCCTCATTACCAGGATGATGCCTGGGGGATAATAAATATCCCCCACATCATTACCATTTCATTAGTATTTCTTTTAATTACTTATGTGAATCAACTGTAAGTGTTGAAATAGATTTCTTGAGCTGCTCGTAAGTAGCATCAGGATTAGCATAAGCTGTCATGTTGAGTACTTCTTCAGGTGTGAAGAGTGCATCTGAAGCGTTTGCTGTGAAGTAAATGTTCTTCTGGAATGCTGCCATATCCTCATCACTGTTCATGATGAACTGATCGCAGCTTACTCTCTCTGCATCTTCAGGCTGGTCCTTAAACTCTACGCCGTTGATCTTGTTTAAGAGAAGTACAAGTGGATATGTGATAGTCTCAACAGCTGTTACACAGTTCTGCTGATATGTGCCTGTTCCTGCGCTTCCGAAGTTCTTCTCCTCACCACCGTCAAAACCTGTTGTGAAGAGCTTGATGTTCTTATCGTTGCCTGTCTGAACCATTACAGGATATACGAAACCTGTACCTGCTGCGAAGCTCATGATTGCCTGAATACCTTCGTGTTTAGCAAAGTATGTGCTGTCCATAGGTGAGAATGCTAAAACGTCTGTCTCCTCGTTCAAAGGATCGCATGTGATCTGAACGTCAGCTGTCTTGTTGTACTCGTCAACTGCTGCGATGAACTGCTGAGCTGCAAGTGTCTGTGCAGGGAAAGCCCATACAGGGAAGATAGCCAGTGAAACGTGTGTTATAGGAGCATCTGCGTTTCTCTCGTTGTACTCAAGAAGGCTGTCAAACATCTGCTGTCCTACAATTACGTTATCAGGAGCATAACCATCGATTGCTGTTCCTACGAAATGATCGTTCTTAAATACAGCATCATAAGCCTGTGTGTAAGAAATATCGTAGTCGCAAAGGTATCCGCCGATATATACGCCCGCTGCCTCGCACTCCTGTACGATAGCTGCTGTACCGGAATCCATTGTGCAGATGATTCCGTCAACACCTGAAGCGATGAGCTCCTGGATCTTTGTAAGGTTTACACCTTCGTCAGTCTGAGATAATACTGTGTACTTAAACTTGCAGTTTAATGTATCTGCCATGTTGTCGAGATAAGCTTTTGTTGCCTCTGTTGCAAGACCACTGTCCTGATAGAAAGCTACACCGATTGTGCAGTTCTTGCCTGCCTTTTCACTTGATGCAGCACCTTCTGTACTTGCTGCTCCACTTCCGCTTGATCCGCAAGCCATAAGTGATACTGACATTACGCCTGCAAGCATCATTGCTAAAAATTTCTTTACTGCGTTCTTCATAAATTCCTCCTTAAACTAAGTATTTTTCCTGCCATAGCAGTAAAAATCATCTTGGTAACACCCCATTATTCTTGCGACATGTAATAAGAATAATGATTATGAAAATGATTGCCTTGACGAAGTTGATGTAATTGAGCTCTACACCCATTGTCGTCAGATCATTTGTCAGCAACACATAAGTAAATGTACCGATCAGAGCACTTCTTACCTTTGAGACCATTCCTCCCGAAAGAGGCATTCCGCCCAGGATCAGGCAGATCATTACGTCCATTGCATATCCGCCGCCTGTTCCCTTTCCGGCTGTTCCGGTTCTCATCAGCATGATGAAGGATGCAATGGCTACGCACACACCAAAGGTCATATAAGCTATTACCTTCCATCTGGTGGTGTTGATTCCGCTCTGAGCTGCAACCACTTCATTTGCTCCGATTGCCTTTGTATATTTACCCAGCTTTGTGTAGTTAAAAAGGAATGTAACAACCAGTGCAACTAACACAATTGCTGCCAGAATGATCCAGTTATAAGCTGTTCTGCTTGAGGGCTTAATGCTTGCCTCAATGGAAATCGTGTTGTTTCCGGTGCTCTCCATAAGAAGGAGCTGCGCTCCTGTAAAGAAGAACATAAGGAACAGCGAAGTTACGATTGATGGAAGCTTGAGCCATACGGCAACTGCTCCGTTGAAGGCTCCGCACACCAGGGCGATGGCTAGGATAACAACAAAACCAAGTACCACTCCTGCGATGCTTCCGCCCATTTTATTCGAGATAAGTATCATCAGGATCGAGTAAACACCGATCTGCTGTCCTATTGATACATCCATAAATCCCATGGAATAAACGAACACCGCGCCCAGGGATAAGATCGCATACGCTGATGCTGCCTGCAGTACTGTTCCTACGTTGTAGGAGAGGTTCTCTCTACTGAATATCAGAAACAGGATAAAAGTCGCTGCCAGACCGGCATACGCCGCGATATCATATACATGCTTTTTAAAAAACGCTTTTGAAAACATCTCTTTCCTCCTAGATCAGATCATGTATTCGATAATATCTGTCTCTGACAGATCCTTACTTCTTGTAAACTCTTTGCTGATGGCAAAATCTTTCATTACTACGATCTTGTCTGCCATACCGATGAGCTCTGCCATCTCCTCACTGATGAGGATTATTGCTTTGCCCTGTTTCTTCATCTCTGCGATCAGAGCGTACATAAACTGCTTAACACCGATATCAACGCCTCGTGTAGGGCAGTCCATGATGATCACATCAGAACCCTTGGCAGTCCACTTTGCAAATGAAACCTTCTGTTTATTACCACCGCTCAAAGTGTTGACCCACTGATTACCGTCATTACATTTGATCCTGAAGGAATCAATCTCTTTATCCGATAAGTTCTTTTCATCGGAAGGTTTGATGAACAGCTTCTTTGCCAGGTCTTTCTCTGAAGGAAGGGTAATATTGTCCTGAATTGAACCCTCGAGGATAAGCGCCTCTGTATCTCTGTTCTTGGATATATATCCGATTCCTGCTGAGATGGCGTCATTACAGTTGTGTATCTTCTTACCTTCTCTTAAGACCTCTCCGGATTCGGGCTTTTCAAGTCCGAATGCAAGTCTTCCGATCTCATGCATTCCGCAGCCGCTAAGTCCGCCAAATCCTATGATCTCGCCCTCGTGAACCTGAAGTGAAAAGTCCTTTATCTCTCCAAGTGTTACGTTTTTAAGTTCCAGCGCAACCTTATCGCCATGTGAAATGTCGTAGTCTTCTCTGTAATAAGCATCTCCGATCTCACGACCAACCATCATGTATCTGATAACCTGTTCCGCGTTGGGCATATCCATCTCTTCTCTGTTAAGATGACCGATTATCTCGCCGTCTCTAAGGACTGTAAGATCTGTACACTGTTCCAGGATCTCTTCCATATCATGGGAGATGAAGATTACTGACTTGCCGTTGTCCTTAAGCTTGTGGATCAGGTCATATATGAGCTTTCTTCCTTCATGAGAGAGTGCTGTGGTTGTCTCATCGACAACAAAAACTTCTGTATCCTCGGAAACACATCTCACGATCTCAATAAGCTTTCTGTCCTCAAAGCCGTATTTGTTGATGCTGTCAGCAGCCTTGATGTGTTTGATATCGAAATCATCAAGCATCTTCTGAGCTGCAGCATTGAGCTTCTTCATATTTACTATTCCAAACTTGGAGAATTCATCGAAGCGTCCTGCGAAGATGTTTTCAGCAACCGTACAGTTAGGAATTGTATTCGCTTCCTGAAGTACCATGCTGATTCCGGCCTTCTGAGCTTCTACCATGCTGTCGGGATCCCAGGGCTGTCCTTTATAAAACGCTTCGCCGCTGGTAGCCTTCTGCATACCTGCAAGGATTGATGTTATGGTTGATTTTCCGCTGCCGTTCTCTCCGATAAGACCACGGATCTGACCACGGTAAAACTTTACATCGACTCCCCTGAGCGCTTTAGTGATCCCAAAGTTCTTGGTCATGTTTTTTACTTCAATTATCAATTCCTGTTCCATAGGTTCCTCCATGTCATGGAATAATCACTTGTTCTCTTGATGAAACAATTATACAAATTACAGGGTACCCATCCCTAGGTCACCCCTTTCTAAAAACATGTACAATTTTTAAGAAAAAACTGTTTTTTAATTTTCAGGTCTCTTTTTGCCGATTTAACACATTAATTTTTGTACCTTTTTTGCCTTTACTGATAAAAATAATTGATATATTCTTAAATCAGGTGCAAATAACGTACATTTTTTCTTTTATGAGGTTTTATCATGTATCTTGAAGAGCGTCACGAGATAATAGAGTTCCCGCCTAATATTCCCCTTAAAATCTTCATGCACAAGCTGGGTTCCGTTGATAATCACTGGCACAGAAGTATTGAGCTTTTGATGATCCTGGACGGAACTATTACCATATCCATCGATAATACGGAATATACGCTCACAGGCGAGGACATCATTCTTATCAACAGCAATACCATTCATTCCCTAAGGTCTGAAAGCGCCGTTATGATCGCTATCCAGATAGATTTATCAAGAATGAACCAGTTTGATGCCAACCTCGATGAAATGGTATTTGACTGCAATACGACAACAACAGATGACTTATCCAAGTTTGATGGCTTAAAGTTCGCAATTGCCACCATGCTCAACGAGAACGCTCATAATTCATACGAATCCCAGTACAGAAACTATTCCCTGGCTTATTATCTTGTTGCTGAGCTTTTGGCAAATTTCAGTGTTCCTATAACAAATGCCATCAAGACCCAGCAGAAATACGCAGCCAGACTCACCAGGCTTCTTAAATATATTGAAGACCATTACGCTGAGAACTTCTCTTTAAGCGATCTTGCATCCGAAGAGGACCTTTCGGTGCCCTATCTGTCCAACTTTTTTGAGAAGAATATGGGCGTCAAGTTCTCACAGTACTACACTTCCGTCAAGCTAAATCACGCTCTCACGGATCTTCTTTCTACCAATGACTCCATCGAGACCATCGCTGTCAGGAACGGCTTTACAGAGTCCCATTCCTTTGTCCGCAGCTTTAAAAAACAATACGGAACACTTCCAAGCACCTATAGAAAGCAAAGAGGACAGAATATCTCCGCTTCTGAAACCTCTTCAACTCTGAATTATCTGCAGATGGAGCCCAGCAATTATCTTCATCTTTTGACAAAATATCTGGGAGATATCAAGGACCAGCCACATGCCATCAGCACCAAAAATATAAAGAAATCTGAAGAAATCGTCGCCTCAGCAAGTAGCAGCGTAAGAACCTTAAAGCATACCTTTAAGAAATTTATTACCGTCGGAAGGGCAAAAGAGCTGTTAAACAGGGACATTCAGAACATGCTCATAGACCTTCAAAATAACATTGGTTATGAATACATCAAGTTTCATGGCCTTCTTTCCGATGACATGATGGTCGTTTCAAGAATTAATGGCAAACTGACCTTCCACTACACTTTGGTTGATATGGCGCTTGATTTCCTTATTTCCATCGGTTTAAAGCCCCTTATACAGCTTTCTTTCATGCCAAGGGACCTCGCTGCCGATCCGAATAAGACTATTTTCTATTCGCCGATGATAACAAGCCCACCCAAACACATGTCAGAGTGGGAACAGTTCATCGACAACTTCACAAGGCATCTTTTGGAGCGCTATGGCACCAACACAGTCAGATCATGGCTCTTTTGCGTATGGAATGAACCTGTAACACCCAAGTCCATGTTCGGCTTTGGCGATGACCCACTGTTTATGCGCTTCTATGAAGCCACTTATCGCACAGTAAAAAGAGTTGACGACAAGCTTGTATTTGGATCCCCTTCAATTCTGTATATGGAAAACTTAGGAACTGACAAGTGGATCAAAGATTTCCTTGCATATACCAAAAAGAATAACTGTGAACCGGAGTTTTTGAATGTACACTACTATTCCGACATTATTCCTATTACAGCCAAGCAGAATGTAACTATAGGAAGCGTTTCCTTTTCCTTCCCGAAAAGAACCGACGATTTCTCGCTATGGATCGGAAGCATCAAAAAGATCTTTTCCTCAGCAGGATTCGGCTCGCTGCCAATATACATGACAGAGTGGAACTTCACCCTCTCCCACAGGAATCTTGCCAGCGACACCTGCTTTAAATCCTGCTATATACTCAAAAACCTTCTCAGGAACTACGACAGGCTCGATAGCTTCGGCTACTGGTCACTTACAGACCTCTTGGAAGAAAATGCTCTGCCGGACACTCTTTTCCACGGTGGACTTGGTATCTACACCACAAACGGCATAAGAAAGAGCGTTTACTACAGCTTCTATTTTGCAAGCCTTCTGGGAGATGAGCTCATAGCCGGAGGAGAAGGCTACTTTATCACAAGAAGCATTGATGCATACCAGATCATCACTTACAACTACGTACACTACGGCAATCTGTTTGCTTCGGGTGAACTGTTTGATATGACAGAAACCAACAGATACACGCCCTTTGACATGACAAACAGCCTCCAGTTCCAGATAAAGCTCACAGATCTGGAGGATGGCAACTATTGCATCAAAGAGCTCTTTGTAAACAGAGAATACGGAAGTGCTTATGACATCTGGCTTAAGATGGGTGCTGTTCCCTTGGATCCAAGCGATGTCGAGATAATAAAAGGCTACTGTGTTCCCGGAATGCACAAGGAATACAGGCTGATTGAAAGCGGAGTCTACGAATATTCTCCGGTTCTGGCTCCTCTGGAAATTCGATTTGCCGAGATCAAACGAATAAAGTAAAAAAAGCCCCTGTTCAAATGAACAGGGGTTGATTTTTAATGTTTATGAAGGCTCTCGCCATTAGTTGCGATCACTTCTTTATACCAGTAAGCAGAGTCCTTAGGTGTTCTCTCCATTGTCTCATAATCAACGTAGATAAGGCCAAATCTCATCTTATAGCCGTGGCACCACTCAAAATTATCCATGATTGACCAGTGCTGGTAGCCGATGACCTCAATGCCGTCATCAATTGCTCTCTCAAGCTCTAAGAGATATCTGTTTGTGAAATCTATTCTCTGGTAGTCATGAACCTTGCCATCAATGGCCTTCCAGTCCATGCCGGCCATTCCGTTCTCGGTGATCATGATCGGCTTATGATATCTCTCATAGAAGAACTTGGGTGCGTAGTACAGAACTCTTGGCGTAACGCTCCAGCCCATCATTGTGTGCGCGCTTCCCTGATACTCGTATGGTCCGTAGTTGTTTGGATCAAGCGGATATCTTACAGTTCCTTCATAGACGTTAAAGCCGTAGAAATCAAGAGGCTGCGCTATCTCATCCCACTCCTCTTCAGTAAGCTTTGGAAGCATGTCACCGAAGGCTTCTTCTGAACCTTCCGGGAAGTGTCCCAAGAAGATTGGATCTGCCCACCATGCATTTCCCATAAGGAAACCATACGGATCTATGGCAAAAGACATTTTCCTGCACTTCTCAACTTCCTCAGGAGTGTCATCCTTTGGAACCCACACATTTCCTGTGGGAGCCATTCCGATCTTGGCCTCAAGCTTACTGTATTTCCTGATAACAGAAACGGCTCTTCCGTGAGATTTAAAGACATTTACCGAGATATCCAGCATGGTCTTAATATCATTGTTCTCAAAGGGCGCCATTGCACCGATCTGGTAGCCAAGACCCACAAACATCTGATACTCGTTGAAGGTCATCCAGTACCTGACTCTGTCACCAAGGCACTTAACCACTACTTCTACATATTCAGCAAACCAGTCTGCAATCTCAGGGTTCTTCCAGCCGCCTTTTTCATAGAGCGCCATGGGAAGATTCCAGTGGAAAAGAGTTACCATGGGCTCAATTCCGGCATTTTTAAGCTCATCTACAAGATCTGAGTAGAACTTAAGTCCCTTTTCGTTCACCTTTCCGATTCCCTCAGGCATAACCCTTGGCCAGCTTACGGAGAATCTGTAGCTCTTTAAGCCGATCTGCTTCATAAGAGCAATATCTTCCTTCATGTGATGGTAGTGATCACAGGAAACATCAGCATTCTCGCCAAACTCAATGCGTCCCTCCTCGTGCTCGAAATGGTCCCAGATTCCAAGGCCTTTGCCGTCATCTAAGTATCCACCTTCAATCTGGTGTGCTGCGGAAGCAGCTCCCCATAAAAAATCCTTTGAAAAACTCATTTTTCACCTCTTCATTTCTTAATCTTGTTAAGCTCCTGCTCACAGGAAACAAGTAGCGGCTCCGGTATGTTCAAGGCTTTTACAAAGCCAAGCAGTGCATTTACTGTTATCGGTGATGAAGGATCAAATCGTGGTCCCTCTGTTATAGGCTTCAGGTACTTGATAAACACTGCCTTAGCATCACTATTTTCAAAAATATCGCAAATCTGGTCTTCAAAAGTGAAGCAGCTTGGATCCAGCTCGGTTTTGTCCACTTTTTCCATGGTCTCGGGATCAAGCCCCTCAAACCAGTTAATAGCGTTATCCGAGTCTGTCTTTTTCTCACATATATAGGACGGATCAGGCTCTTTTACCGAATTGACAGTGACCTGATCGCTAAGCTCTTCGCAATAAACCACAATCTCATTCTCACCGGGCTTTATGGCTACATCTTTAAATACGGTCATTGCGCCCTCTACAGGCCTCTTATCTATATCAGTACCGTTAACCTTAAGCGAAAGCTCTTTTACATTGGAAATGACCGTAATATCCGTCATATCGCCGGGCCTGTTGACGTACCTCCTGCCTGCTATATAAATGAACTTCTCCTTGGACCAGTGGGCTTTGTACAGATAATAGGCATCCTTTTTGATCTTCCTGTCTATGGTCACAAGGCCTTTCTGATTCTTGCCCTTCTCTCCGCCTTCTGCCCTTCCGGCGCTGCCAAAATCGAACATGTTCCAGACATAGCCACCGGCCATGAAATCACGCTCTTCTACAGCATTTATGGCATTTTCAGAAAATAACAGCTGATATTCTTCGCTGTAATCGTTGGCTTTTGGCTCTGTGCTGTGGAATCTTACGTTGGTATCAACTCCGTACTCCGTCAGTATAAGGGGTTTGTCCGGATTTGCAGAGTGTATACTGTCAAGCCTTGGCTGAAGATCCTCTATCTGTCCGTAATACCAGCCATAGTATAAGTTGTATCCCAGAATATCCGTGGAATTAAGGATCGGTGAATCATCTTCGGTACCATACTCATTGGCCTGTGCTATAAGGCGGCTCTCATCCAGCTCTCTTGCCTTTTTGCTGAGCCTGTCCACAAGGTCAAAGGTGTAGGGGTTCTTGGAAACCATGCAGACTTCGTTTTGCACGCCGTAGCAGTAAACGCAGGTGTGGTTTCTGACCTGATCTATAAGGAGTTCCAGGTGCTTCATGGCGTTTTCGTCAGCCTCTGGCTTCTGCGGAACTGAGCTTATAACCGGTATCTCCGCCCAAACCAAAAGACCTGCTTCATCACACAGCTCATACCATCTGTCACAGTGCTGGTAATGAGAGCATCTCACGGAATTGGCACCCATTTCCAGGATAAGTGCAAGGTCTGTCTGCAGCTCTTTTTCCGTAATGGCGTTTCCAAGGCCACCAAAATCCTGATGTTTGGCAACACCGTGAAGCTTGTAGGGCTTTCCGTTTAGCAAAAGACCTTTCTCCGAGGAATATTCGATTGTTCTAAAGCCCACAGGGATGGTCCTTCTGTCGCACAGATTGCCACTTTCGTCATAGAGTTCAAAAACTGCGTCATATAAAAATGGACCATTGACTCCGTCCCACAGGCTCACTTCCGAAATGGCAGCGGTCAAATTAGTGTGACTGCCCTGAGTTTCTACAGATGCGCAGGCTACTTCCTTACCGCTTTCTCTGTCGATGACTTTGAGCATACAGGTTGCATTCCCTGCGTATCCGTTTTCTCTTTTGACAAAAACATCTACCTTAAGCTCGCCATCGTCCCCACAAACCTTGGGATTTACATATATTCCGTCAAGGCCTTTGCCTATTTCTTCAAAGTGAAGATCATCATCAATTATGATGTTTACATCTCTGTATATTCCGCCGTAGAAAGAAAAATCGGCCATAGCGGGGTAAATTGTGTTATCTACTGCATTGCTGACTTCTATGCGGATTGTATTGCTGCCGATAGCCAGAAGCTTCGTAATATCTGCTCTGAACATTGAAAAGCCGCATCTAAGCTCATGGCAGAGCTTGTCGTTTACAAATACTCTGCTGCTAAGGGACGCAGCACCAACTTCCAGGATTACAGTGCGCTTAAGATCATCGCTCGTTACCTCCAGGTCTCTCTCATAAGTCGTAACTCCACGGAACATCTTTGAGCCGTCCTGACCGTCCACGGCGTTGTAACAATGAGGTATACTGACTGTTTCAGAGGCTTTTTCGCCTCTTTTAAAGGTCCAGTTGTCATTTATCTTATATACGTTTCTCACAATTTCCTCCGGACAAAATATAATCTCTACATGATAATTTTATCCCAGAGATCTCTCTCATGCCTACGCCAAATCTTTTTATCCCATCGAACATTTTTTAAGATAAAGAAGTCTTTTAGTGCATATTGTTTTTCTTTCTCCGATTTTTTGTTCGTAAAAGCCTATTTTGCCGTAAATATTAAACCTTGTCTTTTGGCTATTTGATATATATGATTTAGAAAAAAACAAGGAGATTTTCACCTATGCGTAATCAGAATATTGATAGAGGATGGCAGTTTAATTACGGAACTATAGATGGTTTTCCCGACCCATCCAGGGAAAGTACACTTCGTGAAGTAGATCTCCCTCACGACTATATGATCTTCAGCTCTGTAAAAAAGGATGCTCCTGCCGGGGCTTCAAGCGGCTTTTTTACTGAGGGCGTGGCCTATTACACCAAAAAGGTAATGATCCCCACAGAGTGGGAAAATGACGATGTTTGCCTAAAGTTTGACGGCGTCATGATGAATGCTACTGTAGCTGTAAACGGCTGCAAAGTTGCTCTTCAGCACTACGGATACGCTCCTTTTTCTGTAGATATCACGCCTTACATCTATTTTGGCAGGGAGAACAGCGTCACAATAACGGTTAATCCCAGCATGCAGCCCAACTCCCGCTGGTATACCGGCGCCGGAATCTTCAGAAGCGTGGAACTGCTTCACTTTCCAAAGCTCCACATCGCAGATGATGGAATTTTCGGCTACACCAAAAGCATTGAGTATGACTCTGAAGGAAATGCCATCAGAGCTTATATTCGCGTAGAAATTCAGGTGCAGAATAACACCCTGGACAATAAGATGGCCGGCGTCAGCGCATTTCTGACAAAAGACGGTAGCGATGAGGTAATAATCTCCCGCTCCCAGAAGATCCAGGTTAATCCTGCGTCATCGGAGACAGCCTATATCAGCATTACTCTTGATAAACCTGAGCTCTGGGATGCAGAAAACCCGAATCTCTACAGACTCCATGGCTCTGTGACTGATCTTGGCACATTCAGGACTCACTTTGTCCCCACAGCACATGAAACCTGTGACGAAACTTCAGTTTTATTCGGAGTTAAGACCGTAACTGCAGACGTTGTTAACGGCCTTAGGATCAATGGCAAAACCGTCAAGCTAAAGGGCGGATGCCTTCATCATGACAACGGAATGCTTGGAGCAGTTTCTTTATACGACTCAGAGCTGCGCAAGCTCTCCATAATGAAAGAGATCGGCTTCAACGCCATCAGAACCACTCACAATCCCCCTTCCTCTGCGCTTATGGAGGCCTGCGACCGTATCGGTATGTATGTCTTTGATGAAGCCTTTGATGCCTGGGGGATCATGAAGCAGCCCGGGGACTACAACCAGTACTTTGATACGGATTGGGAAAAAGACCTTACAGCCTTCATGAAACGTGACAGGAACCACCCATCAGTTATCATCTGGTCCACAGGTAATGAAATTCCTGAGCGAGGAGGCCTTGGAAACGGCTATACCCTGGCAACTCGACTCGCAAATAAGGCTCACAGCCTTGATCCCAGCCGTCCCGTTTCAAATGCGATCTGCTCTTACTGGAGCGGTCTTGACGATGAGCTCGCTGCTGAAAATATGAAAAAGGTCATCGGTGTTGATGCTGACGGCAATCCTCCACTTCAAAATGCAGACGGCGGTAAGAACGACACCAGCTGGGAAGAGTACTCAGAAGCCTTCACCAATAGCCTTGATATTGTTGGATACAACTACATGGAAGACAAATACACTCTTGACCACGAGATGTTCCCTGAGCGCGTAATTCTCGGCTCAGAGAATTACCCCAAGGAGATCGGCATTCGCTGGCCCATGGTTGAATCCACCCCATACGTTATCGGTGATTTCACCTGGACTGCCTTTGACTATATAGGTGAAGCAGGTATCGGAAAATCCGTCTTCTTAGAAGAAAATGATCCCATGCATAAAATAGGTGGTTTTGCCCTGATGTCACACGGATCACCCTATCCATGGCGACTTGCCAACGATGCTGATGTAGATATAAACGGACATATTCTGCCTCAGGGCGAATATCGCTCAGTAATCTGGGGAAGCGATAAGACTTACCTCTACTCCTACGATCCTGCCACCCACGACAAAAAAGAGCTGATCAGCAACTGGGGATTTACCGATGTCAGAAAGTCCTGGAACTGGAAGGGCGCAGACAATAAGCCTGTTTTTGTTGCCGTATTCTCAAACGCAGAGCGTGTTGAGCTCTTCCTTAACGGCAAGTCAATGGGCATCTGCAAGGAAGGAGAAAAACTTGCATGTGGTCTGCCAAAGTCATTCCTCTTTGATATCACCTATGTCCCGGGAACACTTGAAGCTGTAAGCTATAAAGGAAACGATGTTATTTCAAAAGACACCCTGGCAACAACCGGCGCTGTAAGCTCCATTAAGCTGATTGCCGAAAGGCAGGAAATGCCTGCCGATGGCCACAGTGTGAACTACGTTCAGGCAGAGATTTTAGATAGCGATGGAAATATTGTTCCCGATGCTGACAACAAGCTGACTGCAATAGTTACGGGAGAAGGCTCTCTTGCCGCCTTTGGCTCAGCCAATCCAATAACAGACGAGAATTATACAACCGGCTCATTTACAGCCTACAGGGGCCGTGCAACTGCTATTATAAGAAGCGGCTATACAAGCGGAACCTGTACTCTTACAGTATCAGGCGATGGACTTGAAAGTGTAAGTGCAACGATCAATATAAAATGAACTACCCTCACCGACTCCACGTCGAAAAGGGTTTCTGTTATGCCGCATGGCGGCATGAACCTGTAGGATGCTCTATGCATCCTGCAGAACAGGGCATGTCCACTATGCCCCTATCCCATTGGCTTACCTTTGGGAATACTTTCCTTAAGATGTTTGCAGCTCCATTTATGTCTGCATTTGTTATTGTACCATCGTAGTGCCTGTAAAGTCCTCTCTGTATCCTCTTGCCTGAAAAAGCGAAGTTCTCTTTCGCATTCTTTTTATACACAGGGATATAGTCTTTTGCAAGAAAGTCTGCCTTTGATGTGTAGCTTTCTTCCGTGAGAACAAACTTTATACCATATTCAGCAAGTTTGTATCTGAGCATGTCTGCAAATATCAGCATTGGTATCTGCACAAAATTCTGGTTATTGACATGTCCTATACCTATCTCCTGTTTCTGGTATGTATTATGTCCCATCACTACAACGGCCACATGGTTATCCCTTGCATAGGCTGCAAGCTGTCTGCTCACCTTATGGAACTGATCCTTTATCCTTCTGTTCCTCTTTTCAGTAAGAGCATTCATCCTTCTTGTCCTGTACCTGTTGTTACATATCATGGCACAGGAAGAGAGTCTTTTCATCTCTTTGTTGTAAAACTGGTTGATTGACTTAATCACTCCTCCCTTGATCACAAACGGTCTTGCACCAAAAGTGTTTGCTACAGCTGCTATGCTGTCTGTCCCGGGATCTATGGCCATCACTCTAAGGTCGTTTATATCCTCTATATCCGAGAGCTCAGAAAGGATATCCTTATCAGCCATGGGGATTATCCCTTTATCAGGCACTGAAAGGACTACATCCAGGACAAAACTGTTTCCGCCGGGCTTTATACGTACTTCCTTAAGGCACACTTCTTCAGGGAGCTGGCCAAGAGACAGCTTATCCCTGGTTCCGGGAAACTTAAGGCAGCCATTATTAATCCTGCAGATCTGATTTGTCAGGATGGCTGTTTTAAACGAGCCCTGTGATATATATCCCGGCATCTTAGGGCGACCCGTGAAAGCTTCAGGATTCCTTCCATATACTTTTACAGCTTCAAAAAAAGACTTATAGTCCCTAAGAAGCAGTTTCAATATCTGCTGATTAGCCTGAGCCGGAAGGGCATAGTATGCCTTATCCTTTGTTATCTTTAGCAGATGGTCCAATGCATTGTATGATAGCCATTTGCTGTCACCAAGATATTTAGTCCCTGAAAGATTATCCCTTACGAGCCTGTAAATCATCATCTGATTGGAGAAAAGAGGCTTGAATCCAGCCATTGAATCAACTGATGACGAATACTGCCTTAAGATGAAATTTGCCCTGTTGTACAGAACGGCTGATGATCTGCAGATATCCCTGCAATAATCATAGAGTATGTGGTTTTTGCTTATCCTGTATTGCCTTGTTCTGTACACGGTTGTAAATTCCTTAGCAGTATTCTATAGTTAGTATTATAGCACACATTTCAGAAATGCACAAACACATGTTCTCTTTGGGTAAGGAGTAAATTTATGCAAAAATCAATAGCAGAATCAGATATCATGAACGAGTACAGAAGAGGCTCACATTCCGTATACAAACTCACATACCATGTAATTTTCGTGACTAAATACAGAAAGAAAGTGATCACAGATGAGATTGGTGATTTCATGAAGAATTACGCCGCTTACCTCTGCGGACGCATGAACAGCGAACTCATTTCAGCAGAGACAGATGTCGATCACATGCATCTGCTGATCTCCATGCCACCTGATGTTGCTCCTGTAAAACTCATCAACTCGTTAAAATCACAGCTTTCCAAAGAAGTGAGAAATACATATAGGACTCATATAGAAAAGTATCTGTGGGGAGATTCACCCTTCTGGAGTGCAAGTTACTTCTGTGCCACTACAGGAAGTGTTTCTCCTGACACGGTTAAGAAATACATTGAAGATCAGCGAACAGAAGAACACAAACGCAAATACATTAAGACGGGGAAATACAAAAAGAAAAGCTAGTGCGATTCATCCCACAACCGATTTCATCGGAAGGGGTTTTCTCGCACAATGTTTATAAACAAAAATAAGCGCCCGGGAAATTGATGTGATTTCCCGGGCGTATTCTTAGCCAAAAATTGTCTGTTATGTAGTTAGTCCATGCTCATAAGCTGTGAAACTGTATATGCATCAAGGTACTCGCAGGCATAAATTGTGCCGTCTTCAGCGATGAGTCCGGGGATTCCGTTTGACTCAAAGTATGTTATAACCAGATTCTTCCCAACTGTAATATACTGTACCGGGCCAATTCCCTTTATTGTGCCATACTCGATGGTAAAATCAGAAAAAATGTGTCCCATACCATCATTTATGTAGGCAACGTCTTCCCCATTCTTCTTCTCGTAAAGTGCCAGAACAATCTCTGTTCCGTCTTCTGTCTGGCCATGAACAGCACTTAAAAATGTTGCTCCCTTTATGTATTTGGCAGAGTCGTCTGCTGCATAAGCAACTGTTGAAGCAAATCCGCCAGTAACAAATAAAATTCCTGCAAGAAGTACACCTGTTAACATTGAAATAATCTTTTTCATAATACTTTACCGTCCTTGTCTTTGGTTTTTTGTTTAACTGAAACCAATAATAAACGATTAAGTATCACAGAAATGTCACACAGGTAAAAGAGCTTATAAATACCTATCAGATATCAGCTGCGATATCGATGTTCTCGCCTGTAATGCCGATCCAAGCGCCGTCCTTCGCCTCAGATGACTCAGCATGTGCAAGGAGCCACTTGTTTGTAGCAGTGATGAGCTTGTCCTCCTGATTAGCAGGTGTAAAGTCAGGCTTACCAACGTTGGTTCCCTTAGGAAGTCCAACAAGTACCTGGAATCCTGAATCCTTGCTTGCCTGACATGGAGCATAGTGAAGAGCTGTAGCATAAACCTCTACCATAACTCCCTTTGGTACAAGGAAAGCCTTAACCTTGCTGGAATCGATCTTGTAATCTACGATCTCTTCTCTCTTAGCAAGAAGAAGGATAAAGTCTGTTGCGCCGAGGTTGATCTCGCTTGAACGGTGATACTCAAGGCAGTTGAGCTTGGTGTTGTGTCCGTTGCACCATCCGAACTGCATTGGAGATCCGCCAAATAATGAGTTTGTGATCTTCTCTGCTGCAGGAAGCTCCTGAAGAGCCTTCTCCTCAGCCACATATGCTGTTCCCTCAGGAATCGGAGTCTTGTCGCGAAGAGTATCTGCAATCTGCTTCTTCTCCTCTTCGTACCCCTCAATGATTCTTCCGTAATTAACAAATTCCGGGTCTGTAACCTTATAAATCTTCATATCGTCCTCCTATAAAATCAAAATACTTCCTCAATAATCAATGATACACCAAGTCTTATCATTTTTCTTATCAATCTGTATCAAAAATACTTCAAAAATTGCTGATAGTTGTGCTATTATTGTTAGCGTATCTGTCAACCATTTATTCGCATTACATCCGGAGGTTTCCAATGGGAGGATTTTTTGGTGTAGCGTCTCGTGAAAGTGCAGTATTTGATCTCTTTTATGGTACTGACTATCACTCACACCTTGGCACACGTCGTGCCGGACTCGCTGTTTATGATAAAAAGAAAGGGTTCGACCGCTCTATTCACAACATAGAAAGGTCTTACTTCAGACCTAAGTTTGAAGATGACATGCTCAAGATGGAAGGCAATCTCGGAATCGGCTGTATCTCCGATTTTGAGCCCCAGCCACTTATTGTAAGGTCACATCATGGCACCTATGCTATTACCACTGTAGGTAAGATCAACAATATCGATGAAATAACCAACAAGCTCTTTGCCGACAACAGATCTCACTTCCTTGAGATGAGCGGTGGAGATATCAATCCCACAGAGCTTGTAGCTTCTATTATCAATCAGAAAGTAACTATCGTTGAGGGAATACGTTACGCCCAGGAGATAATCAAGGGCTCAATGTCCCTTCTTCTTATGACTCCTGAAGGCATCTATGCAGCCCGTGACCGTTTCGGAAGAACTCCTGTTGAGATCGGTCACAAAGATGAGGGCTACTGCGTCTGCTTTGAAAGCTTTTCCTATCTCAATCTTGGATATGATCCCTATAAAGAACTCGGCCCCGGCGAAATAGCCTATATCACACCGGAGAGCGTTGAAATTGTGGCTCCTGCCTTTGACGAAATGCGCATCTGCACATTCCTGTGGATCTACTACGGATTCCCTGCATCTACCTACGAGGGACTCAGCGTAGAGAGGATCAGATATGGCTGCGGAGGCAAGCTTGCTCAGCGTGATATGCAAAGAGGCCTTCACCCTGACCTTGTAGCCGGCGTTCCGGATTCAGGTGTTGCACATGCCATCGGCTATTCCAACACCTCAGGAATCCCTTATTCAAGACCTTTTGTAAAGTACACACCAACCTGGCCAAGATCCTTCATGCCCACAGTTCAGTCAAGACGTGATCTTATCGCCAAGATGAAGCTCCTTCCCGTCAATCAGCTCATCAACAACAAGAGCCTTCTTCTTATCGACGACTCAATCGTAAGAGGAACACAGCTGAGGGAAACCACAGAGTTTTTATACAGAAGCGGTGCAAGAGAGGTTCACATAAGACCCGCATGTCCTCCGCTTATCTACGGATGCAAGTACCTTAACTTCTCCCGTTCCAACTCCGAAATGGAGCTTATTACAAGACGCGTCATCGAGAAGCTCGAGGGCTATCCAAGTCCTAATGAAGAAACCGTAAGAAAATACACTGACCCCGATTCACCACAGTATGAAGCAATGCTCGAGGAGATCAGAAAAGAGCTCAACTTCACATCTCTTCACTACCACCGTCTCGATGACATGGTGGAGGCTATTCCGATCGAGCCCTGCAAGCTTTGCACCTACTGTTGGAGCGGCAAAGAATAACGTTTGATATCAAAGGATAGAGACATGAAACATATCATTTTTCATGTGGATGTTAACTCTGCCTTCCTTTCCTGGACAGCAGTTAAGAGGTTAAAAGAGAATCCGGATTCCATAGACCTTAGAACCATCCCTTCCGTTATCGGAGGGGATGTTAAGACCAGGCACGGCATTGTTACCGCCAAATCTATCCCCGCCAAAAAATACGGGATTCAGACTGCTGAGCCCATTGCCAGCGCTCTCCAGAAATGTCCCAAACTCGTGGTTGTTCCTTCGGATTTTAAGACCTACCATGAGTATTCAAGCGCCTTTATCAGTATCCTTAGGACCTACTCCGAAGTTCTTGAGCAGGTCTCTATTGATGAGGCTTATCTTGATGTCACTTCTTTAAAAGACATCTATCCTTCCCCTGATTTTCCACTAAATGTTGCACAGATGATCCGCGCCGAGATCAGGGATAATCTCGGCTTTACTGTAAACGTAGGCATTTCCAGCAATAAACTCCTTGCGAAAATGGCCAGCGATTTTACAAAGCCCGACAAAACTCACACACTATTCCCCTCGGAAATCAAAGAAAAAATGTGGCCACTTGATATCGGAGACCTGTACGGCTGCGGCAAAAAGACCGCAGAAAAGCTCCGCTCTGTGGGTATAAGGACCATAGGAGATGCTGCGTCATATTCTAAGGAGCTCTTAACGTCGCTCCTGGGTGAGAAGGCAGGCGAATACATATATCAGAGTGCAAACGGCATTGGCTCAGAAACCGTACATCCTGAGAGGGATGATCCCAAGAGCTACTCCAACGAGACCACCACTAAGAATGATATAACCACAGCCAATTTCGACACTGATATGCCTCCGATCGTAAGGCATCTTTCGGATAAAGTATCCGCAAGGCTTAAAAGAGATAACGTCTATGGCGGAACTATAAGTGTTCAGGTTAAGACCAGCGAATTTAAGCGCTTTTCAAGACAGCTCCGTCTTGCTGAGTCCACCAACGATGCGGATACCATATACGAAAACGCTCTTATGCTGCTGGGTGAGCTCCTTACCGGCGACAACGGCATTTTTGAAGAAGGAGTTGGCATACGCCTTGTTGGCGTTGGTGTGGATCATCTTGATAACGGAACCTTCAGGCAGGGCAATCTCTTTGACTGGATGACCACCGGGCAAAAAGAGCTTCAGGCAGAAAAAGAAAAGAAAGAAAAAGACGACAAGCTTGAAAAAATGGAAAGATCCATCCGCGATAAATTCGGGGATGGTCTGATACATAAAGGCTTTTGACAAAAAAAGACCGCCGTTTACGGCGGTCTTTGGTATTTTATACTGCAGCAAGTTCCTGAACCTGTGCGCGCTTCTCATAGAGGACGCATCCGCCCTTGTGGTCGTCAAGAAGGACGCCTTCGGACTGAAGTTCAAGGAAAAGCTTGGATTTCATAGCTTCCCTGAGAGAAGTCTCTTTTACATTGATGTCAGAATAAGGTGAGAATGGGCAAGGCTCTGCGCCTCCCTGTGAGTTGATGTGGAAGAAACCTCTTCCTGCGGCGATACATCCGTCTGAACTCTTCTCATCTCCAGGGAATGATACGAATACCATCTCAGGATGCTCTCTTCTGAGTCTCATGATCTCTGCCTTTAAGTACTCTCTGTCCTCATCGCCTGGTGCAAGGTGCTCAGAATTCTCATCTACAGGCACAAATTCTACGAAAATAACCGCCTTGCAGCCTTTCTCAGACATCATACTGATGAAACTCTCGGAGGAAACCTCTTTTAAATTGTCAGTTGTCACTGTTACAGATGCTCCGAAGATAAGGCCTCTTCTCTTGAGCTCATCCATGTTTGAAACAAGCTTCTCGTATACGCCCTCTCCTCTTCTTCTGTCAGTAGCTTCCTGCTCGCCCTCTATACTCATGATAGGGATCAGATTACGGTTCTTATCAAATTCGTCGAAGTACTTCTCTGTCATGAAAGTTCCGTTTGTAAAGATAGGGAACAGGATTGACTGCTTCTTGCCTGCAGCCTCTATTACTCCGCGCCTTAGAAGTGGCTCTCCTCCTGCAAGAAGAATAAAGCTTACTCCGAGGTCATCAGCTTCATCGAATATCTTGCTCCAATCCTCATCTGAGAGCTGCTTAACAGGCTCATTGTCATTGGTAGCATCATTACATCTGGAATAACAGCCTGCACAGTGAAGGTTGCAGCTGCTGGTAATGCTTGCAATAAGGAATGGCGGAACGTGTTCTCCTGCATCTTCCATCTTGGCTCTCTTTTTGGAAGCTGCGCTGCTGGCAATAGCGAATTTAGCCATATATGCGCTCTCTTTGGGGTTTCTGAGAGTGGCTCTTACGGCGTCGGCAACAACACGCTCAACTCCTCTGGTCATATACTCCTGAATATCAAAGCCTTTACTCATAACGTGATCCTCTTATATTTGTTATTGCTACAAACGATTATATCACGTTTTATATTTTTCGCTATTATATTGTGCGCTATTTTTTAATCATTTCTGATAGAAGGGTCCAGCCCTATTTCTTTTGCACGATCTGAGAGTATCTTCTTGATTTCTTTTTCTGTATATGTCTTAAATCCGGCTTCTTCCATGGTGTTCTTAAACACGTTGTCGTTCTCGTAATACTTTTTGCTGCCGGTATAAGTGTAATGATAATAGATGTGCTCTGAATCCTTCATATCTTCGGATAATATGTAGACCATGAGCTGAGTGTCCTTCCACTCCTCCATATCGATCTCTACATCATCCCCGAAATCAAAATCATTGACCGTCAAGAAATAATGCATCTTGTAGAAGAAATGATATCTGGCATCAGCATCAAGGAAGCCATAGTCATATATCGCAAGATTCGCTCCGCCTTTGCCAAATTCACCTACAAAGCCCTGTTCGCTGATGTTTCCCTCACGCCTTTCAGCCTCTACATATGTTATATATCTTATATATAACTTGCCTCCGACCTCTTTGATCACAAAGCTGAGTTTGGCAGGAATCATATCAGGATCACTGCGGGCAAAGACCAAAAGCTCATATTCACCGTCACTTCCGCAGTCAATATATTTGTAATCATAAATAGGATAATCAGCCTCAGCATCATAGTCTTCGAATTCGCAGTCCATTATTGCCTCTGCTTCTCCATTGAGATACGCAGTGTATAGGCCTGTTGTATCTCTTTCATCCCGGTAATATTTCTTTTCATAAGAAACCAGCAGACTTTCAGCTGTCACATCCTTAAACCATGAAAATCTCTCTTTTTCATTGCCGAAATACCAGGACTGCTCGCCGTCCTTGATCTCTTCTAAGGTTATCGTATTGTCCTCGATAAACATTCTGTAGAAGGTATTCATACCCCAGTAGGCATCGGCAGATTCACGTACGGTTGCATAAACCATGTATTTTGCATCTTCATCTTCTATGATGTATACGCTGTCAACATCACTAAGGCACGGCTCTACATCCAGCGCTCTGAAGACATCCATTTTCCATTCACTGAGCGCCTTGTCATCTGTAGTCTCATAGATCGAAGTCTGATAGAGCTTGGTATCATCGCCCCAGAAGGTCTTTATCACCTCCAGATATCCGTCCCTGTCCAGATCATCTATGGCATAGCCATAATCTATAAAGGGTGAAAAGACCTCCATGTCCTCCTCAGTAAGCTCCCAGAGATCAGAGTTGTCACTGATAACTGCAAGCTGCTCTTCATAAGGATATGCCAGCTCGTACGTATTCTCGGGCTCTTCCGGCTCAGGCTCAGCTTCAGGTTCACTCTGCAAAGCCTCCTGTGTAACCTCAGCCGCCGGGGCAGTATCTGCCTCGATAGCTTCGTTGTTGGAATTAAATCCACCACAGCCCGTTGTCAAAAGAGCTGTAGCCAGTATTATCAGTAATTGTCTTCTCTTCATGCGCAACACCCTATTTTCTTAAATCAGCTTTGTTGTCCACTTCGTGCAGTCCAGAACGTCCGTAGCAAGGTCCTGATAAAAGTCAGGCTCATGACAGACCATAATGACTGTGCCCTTGTACTCCTTAAGAGCTCTGTGAAGCTCCTCTTTTGCATCGACATCCAGATGGTTTGTAGGCTCATCCAGCACCAGAATGTTGGACTCTCTGTTCATTAGCTTGCAGAGCCTTACCTTTGCCTGCTCACCTCCGGAGAGGACCTTGCATTTACTCTCGATGTGCTTGGTTGTAAGTCCGCATTTAGCAAGGGCTGACCTTACCTCGTACTGTGAAAATCCGGGAAATTCATTCCAGATCTCCTCAAGACAGGTGGTCTCGATATCCGGTGGCATCTCCTGCTGGAAATACCCTATCTCAACGTTTTCACCCCTCTGGACTTTACCTGAGATCGGAGGGATTATGCCGAGAATGCTCTTTAAAAGAGTGGTCTTTCCGATTCCGTTTGCTCCTGTAAGAACAGTGAAGGTATTTCTCTCAATGGCCAGATTAAGCGGCTTTGACAGAGGTTCATCATAGCCTATCACAAGGTCTTTTACCTCAAAGAGGAACTTGCCGGGGGTTCTGGCTGTCTTGAAGTAAAACTCAGGCTTTGGCTTCTCCTGAATCTTCTCGATGAGGTCCATATTATCAAGCTTCTTCTGCCTTGCCATGGCCATATTTCTTGTGGCAACCCTGGCCTTGTTTCTGGCAACAAAGTCTTTAAGCTCTGCGATCTCCTGCTGCTGTCTGTTGTAAGCAGCTTCTCTCTGCGCCTTCTGGGCCTCATACACTTCCATAAACTTGTCGTAGTCGCCCACATAGCGCTCCAGGGCGTGTGTATAGCCGTCCATGTGATAAATGATATTTACCACGCTGTTGAGGAACGGAATGTCATGAGAGATCAGGATAAATGCGTTCTCATACTCCTGAAGGTATCTGGTGAGCCACACGATGTGCTCGGCATCCAGATAGTTTGTAGGCTCGTCCAAAAGCAATATATCGGGTTTTTGTAAAAGAAGCTTCGCAAGCAGTATCTTTGTTCTCTGTCCACCGGAAAGTTCGGTAACATCCCTGTCAAGGCCCAGCTCCAAAAATCCGAGAGCCCTTGAAACCTCCTCAATCTTTGAATCTATCAGGTAAAAATCGTGATTGGTAAGAAGGTCCTGGATGGTCCCAAGCTCCTCCATATAGTCCTCAAGCTCTTTTTCATCTGCCTCACCCATGGCATCGCAGATCTCGTTCATCCTGCGCTCCATTTCAAAGAGTTCGTCATAGGCTGAAGATAGCACATCCTTAATGGTCATGCCCTGTTTTAAGACTGCATGCTGATCAAGGTAGCCCACCTTCACGTTCTTGGCCCATTCAATTTTGCCGGCGTCAGGCATAAGCTGACCGGTTATGATGTTCATAAAAGTCGACTTTCCCTCGCCGTTGGCGCCCACAAGGCCGATGTGCTCGCCCTTTAGGAGCCTGAAGGAAACGTCATCGAAGATAGCTCTGTCACCAAAACCGTGTGTCAGATGCTCAACATTTAAAATACTCATAGTAATGCACACTCCACTTCTATATTTGTGTAATCAAATTTTACTATCTCCGGGGCTCTTAGTAAATTATTGTTAATTCTGTGCCTGTGGTTTAAGATAAGTGTATGCAAAACTTACTATTGCTCATATTTCCAATACTTCTTTTTGTCATAACCTTTTATTGTGCGACACTTTCAAAAAAAGGTCTTCTTTCCGACACTTTTCTTGACCTTGATCAGAGCAAGAACATTCAGGCTTTTGCCTGTTTAGCGATAATCATTCACCATGTCACCCAGCAGATATCGGTTTACGGAATGCGTCCCAAGGGACCGATCACGCTCTTTAGCTATATCGGGTACCTTTTTACTGCCCTGTTTTTCTTCTTTTCAGGGTACGGCCTGATGACCAGCCTAAACACCAAGCCGGATTACTTAAAGAGCTTTTTGAAAAAAAGACTTCCGGCGGTTCTGATTCCCTTTTGGATCATCAATGTGCTCGCAGTCATTCTGGTTTCATTTCTCCCGGGGCCAAAACTCTCTGCAAGTGGGATAGCCTGTGCAATAGCAGGAGTCACTCTCATAAACGGCAATGGCTGGTATATAATTGAGATTGTATTTTTTTATATCATCTTTCATGTACTGTTTAGATTTGTAAAAAACCGAAAGCTTGCCACAGCTCTTTTGTGTATCGCCACCGTATGCATCATTGTCTATGGTTTCTTACAGGGACACAATACCAAAGGCACTCAGCCTCGCTGGTTTGAGGGCGAGTGGTGGTACAATTCGACAATTACTTTCGCTTTTGGAGTCCTTTTTGCAGGCATGAAAGACAAATTCTCAGCTTTTTGTGTTAAACATTACAAGCTGATGCTTGCTCTTTTTGCTATACTGACAATAGTTTCAGTCAGAATAAGTGTATTTGCTCAGGAACATTTAGGTTACTACCATGAGGCTGTGCACCACGGGATGCGGGATGCATCCATAACACTAGTTATTCAAAGCGCTTCTGCCATCATTTTTACAAGCTTTGTCCTGATCCTCAACATGAGGCTGTCAATAGGAAACAGAGCTCTTTTGTTCATTCGCAATATGAGCCTTGAGCTGTTCCTTATCCACGGCCTTTTTGTGAATCAGATATTTGGCTCCCGTGAAATGAGCGATTTTGTCCGCTATACAGTTGTGTTTATATGCAGCATACTTTGTGCTGCACTCATTGCCCCTGTCGTGAACTTTTTGGTGAAAAAGATTACCGCTCTCCTTAATACCAATAGAGTTAAAAATGACACCCTCGAGCAAGCAATCATTGAAAAGCAAAGAGCGAAACGAATTAAGATTTTTGGCTTAACAGCGGGCGTTCTAATCGTTGCAGCTGTTATTTATTTCCTCGTTGGCAAATCCGTCATCTTAAAAGGCGAGCACTCAATAGAGCAGGCACAGCTTAAGAGTTCACAGGTCGGAGATATCGTCGAATGGGGCCACATAGACACAAATCCTTCTATCCCCGGAAAAGAGCGCATTACCTGGATAGTCCTTGAAAAAGACGATCAAAGCGCTCTTCTGATATCCGAAATGGGTCTTGCGGGAAGCTACTACCACCAGCATCACACGGCAATTTCCTGGGAGGACAGTGACCTGAGGGGGCTCATAAACTCTGATAAGTCCATTAAATCCTTTAGCAAATACGAGCGTCCTGACATGCTTTCCATAGACGGCGACCTTGTATCACTTCTGACCGCCTCGGAAGCTGATAAGCTCTTTTCCTCGGATGTATCAAGAGAACTTCTCATCACACCTATGGCTAAAGCTCAGGGAACAAATATCAACGATCTGAGTAAGCACCACGAGTGGGATATGACAAATGTAAAGACCTCCTGGTGGTGGCTTAGGGGCGATAAGGGCGTATCTGCACTAACGGCGCCCATAGTTACCGTAGACGGAGTCATCTCTTTAGACGAAAAGTACGTAAATAAGCCGGCCGGGGCCATAAGACCGGTCATAAGAGTCAAGATAGATTAATGCGGAGGGTGAGTATGGATCAAAACAACACCGAAATGAAAATAAAAACGCAGGACGTAGAAGCGTATCTTTGCAACAAGTACCCAGGTCAGCGCTTTGAAGTTACGGGCTGTACTCCAATGGCCGGCACTGCCAGGGATTATGACGAGTGGTTCTACAATGCACTGGATGCCGAAGGAAACGTCACAAATGAATCCTCCTTCGTCGCAAAAGGTATGCCTGATGGCGAATCCTATGTGCTCACAGATGATTTTTACGGCGAACTGATCCGTGACGAAATCGTAAGAAGCATCAAAAGAGCTACATCAGAAGCGGGCTTTACTGCCATAGATGTAAAGGTCTCCTTCTGGGAGCAATTCGGCTCGGATGAGGCAAAAGACATGTCGGCCCTTGATGTTCTGACCGGTAAAATAAACGCAGGAAACGATATCAAGATCTTTTTGGACGGCTCAGAGCTTAAACCCTCTTCCTACGACAATGTGCTTCCGGCACTGGAAAAGGTCTTTTCCCAAAAAAGATTCACAGGAGACTACTATGTGGTGATATTAAAGGGTAAAGACGCCGATCCTGCAAGAGAGAGGCTATATTCCGACAGTTTCACTCTGTAAGCAGCACTTCGAAGCAAAAGTCTAATGGGGGATGGCTTTAAATGAACAGTAATCTTACGATTGAAGAAATTGTTTTGATAAATAACCTGCTGTACGCAGAAAATCTCGGTGGTCCAAAGGGAACTTTTCTCTCTCCGGGCCAGGAGATGAAAACCATAGGTGATTACGTAAAGGGAACGCTGAAAAACTCTGACCTTATCGAGGATGACAAGGAGTACAGCACCGGAATCACAGGCTCCGAGTACAAAGAGATCCTTGCGGCTGTAAATAAGAATCAGCACCTTAAGGATATGATCATAATGCAGGTCCATATTGAGAGCTCAGATGCCGGCGGCGGAAGAAGCGCTCTGCTCTACGATCCTGCCTATAACGAGGCCATCGTTGGCTTTAAGGGAACCGAGGGAGATGCAGAGTGGATAGATAATCTCTCAGGCCTGTGCAAAGTGCCCACTGCCTATCAGCAAAGCGCCCTGGACTGGTACAGGTCCCTCGACCTTTCAGGCTACGATATCATTACCGTTACAGGCCATTCAAAGGGTGGAAACAAGTCCAAATTCATAACGCTCATGGATGAAAGCGTTGACAACTGCTTCGCCATGGACGGACAGGGCTTCAACGACGAATTCATCAAAAAATATGCCTCAAATATCAGGGATTATCAGGATAAGATCCTTAACATCAACGCAGAGAGCGATTTTGTTAATATCCTCCTCAATGACGTGGGCAAAAGGACCTATTACCTTGGGACAAACTTCGGAAGACTTGGTTTTGTCGAGAATCACTGCTCAAACGCTCTTCTTTTCTTTGATGATCAGGGCGATCCTTCAGTTTGGAAGGCGCAAAAGCAGGATAAGAGAATGTCTGATCTTGACCATATGCTCAACAGCTTTGTAAGATCCTACCCTTCGGGCAAGAAGGAGATGCTCTACAACGCCCTTGCAAACATCATTGTCTGCGCCAAAAACAATGACTCCGAGGGCATCATCAGCTCTTTTACCGGAGAAAAATACAGCGATAATACCGCTGATCTCTTGGCCTTCATTCTCAGATACAAGGAAGAAAAGCCTGAGATAATGGCATCTCTACAGGAAATCCTGAGCCAAAACGGTTTTGATACCGCGATGCTGGGCGTAATTGACTTTGTTACCAATCATGAGCTACTCATGGAGTTTATAGGAGCCAGCCCTAATTCCATAATAGGTCTTCTCAGGCTTAATAATGCGCCAAAAGAGCTTGTCACATTCCTTCAAAACCACCGTGAACTCTTTGATTTCCTGATCCTTACAGCCAGCAAAATGCGCTCAATAGATCCCACAAAATATAGGGGCGATGACATGACTCCGGATACGGCCGGAGGCTGGTTTAGCAGCTTTGCAAGGCGTACAGACCGGGGAAAAAAGGTTCTTATTGCGGCTTTCATTTTTCTGCTAATTTTGTTTTTCTTATTCTTATTTGTGGTACATTAATTGTGCTATAATTTTTTTATGAAACTATTTTTTAAAGCAGATAAGTACATAACAAGGGTGGAAAGCCCAAGAGTAAACAGCGCCAGAACACGTAAATCACAGGTTCTTTTATACATCGATAAGTATTTTGACATGTACAACCACGAATACCTTGGAAGTGTCTATACGGCCTGCAAGGAATATATTGAGGAGATGATGGACGAGGAGGAGAGTTCATCTTCAAACATAAGTCCCGAGGTTCAGGCCTGCACCACCATCATCAAGGGCCTTCAGGATTTTATCGGGCAGGGCAAACACGAAGAGCTGCGCTACATGAAGCTTTTGGCAGCCAAGGAAGCCTTCAAATTCTACTGTGCCATGATATCCAAGGTGACGGAATTTGAGATCATTGACAGGAAACAGGCCAAGAGAAGGATTACCAAATTTTATAACGAATGTGGTCTTGAGTGACTAAAAAGGGAAGGCTTTCGCCTTCCCTTTAATTATACCTTTTTGTATGTTCCGATCAGTTGAGCACTACACTGCCCCATGTATCTGCAGGTACAAGTCCGATATAGGTCTTTCCTCTGTTAATGGAGATCTCCTGTCCTGCTGAGTTGTAGTAGTGTGTCATTCCTGTCTCGCTTCCCTTGGACCATGTGATAGGAATAGCCTTACCGTTTGTGATGTAGTATCCGCTTCCTGATCCGATCACGTTGTAGGTAAGATATCCGTTCTTATCAAGCTGGTTAAAAGAGACATTCTGCAGGATTACGTTCTTGAAAGTCATTACCTGACCATCTTCCGCATCAGCATGAATTGATCCGTACTCGTAGTAGTCGTAGGTTCTTGTTCCTGCATTAAATGCAAGTCTGCTCTTATTGTGAGGGAACACGTTTCCAAGCTCTACGTTGTTTGCAACAAGCTCGCTTGCAAGATCGGTGTCAGCTCCGTTAAATACGAAGTGAGTTCCTCTCTCAAGCCCAAGTGTATAGGTGGTAGGAATTCCTGCCTTGGCAAATCTTCCAAGCATCTCCTGTCCGAATACATACTCAGTGAACTCTGTCGGCTTACCGTTCTTTATTCTTGAGAATCCGCCGCTGATATGAGCTGCGTATGGCTGAGCCAGATATGTGTTGATATAAAACGGACCGCCGTCATGGATAAGAACAGCATTGTACTCATCGGCAATCATAACATTTGTTGTTCTTGTACTGCGGATGCTTCCTGTTCTCTGAAGGTTTGTCCAATCCTTATACAGACACATGAGTCTGGTGATTCTTCCGTTTGCAGTGCTGTTCATCATCTCATAGACAACATCAGCCTCAGCTGTACCATAATGCTGAAGAGCTTTCTTTTCATTGTCTACCATGATGGCTACAGGTCTCTGTCCGGCAATTCCATCGGAAACTTCAAGTCCCGTAAGCTCGTTAGTTGCAGCATAAACCGTTGTAGGCAGCATAAATGTGAGCACTGCACATAATACCAAAGCAAAAACTGTCTTTAATCGCATAAAATGGCCTCCTTTAAAATTCGGGGTGAGTAATATCCATTATATCATACAATTGCACTCTTTATACAGTTAACTGCACGGTTTCTTCCTGCTTTTTCCATACATTGAGGCTCCTTGCACCTCTCTTTTCCCCGATAACAATGACAGCGACCGTTGCTACAATGGTCACAACCAGCAAAAATGCTGAACCCTCAACACCAAAGGTCGGGTCATAGAAGAAAGTGATCTGTCCAACGGAGGCCTCAAGCTTCGCAATGGAAAAAGAGCTGACGATTCCGCTGTTGGGAAGTCCGAAAATAATATTCTGAGTATAATTCCAGCCTGCGTGCGCCATCATAGGAATCCAGATGCTGTCAAAGTAATATACGAAGCATGAATAAAATACTGCAATTACAACGAGGTGAATGATCGGAATTACTGATACTCCGGGGTTTAAAAGATGCAACGCCATGAAAATAAGGGCATTTCCGATTATAGCCACCCAGGGAGACTTATAGCCTCTTCTTAGCCTCTGATACAGAAAATTTCTGCACATAAGCTCCTCTGAAGATGACTGGATAAATACAACAATAAACATGGCTATCAGTCTGATGATCGGGAATCCGTTATATGAAAGATGAATGTCGCTATGAAGTGCTGCAAATAATATACCCAGCGCATTCTCACCAAAGCCGATCAAAAGGCCAATAAGAAGCATCTTAAGAGTATTTCCCTTTGCCTCGGGCGTAAGAGCTCTGAGAATAGGCCTGTTCAGCTTTGTCACAGCACAGTACAAGGCAAATATCAGCCACTGGAATATTGTTGATGCATACATGATAAACAAAGACCAGAAACCGTCGTCATTAACTGTTGGGTATAAGCGTATAATAAGATATTCAAAAGGCGCCGCAAGAACCGACGCAACAATCATCAAAAAGATAAACAACAGAAAAATAACGAAAATGCTGTCATGCCAGGTAAAACCTTCATTATGAATTCTCTTAATGAATGACTTTTTCTCTACTACATTTTCTTCACTCATAGATTACCCCCTTATCTTTTATATCCAATATCTGCAGCTCTTGCGTTAAGTAGTGCCTCAATGTCAGCGTGAGTATAGGTCTTAACGCCGCATTCATTAAACTTCTGCTTTACGGGATTTGAATCCTCGTAATCTGCATCAGTAGTAACATCTTCATAATTGTCATTTATCATGAAATACTCATAGTAATGAGTTCTCTGCTCATAATCGGCCTCAAAGTAATAATCCCTGATTCCGATGTGGTCCACATCAAGGCCGTCAACAGGAAGTACCTGATAATCAGTCTTATCATAGAGGTAAATATCGTTGTAAAGAGTAAGTGTCTCCTCACATCCGTAAAAGAACTTGTAATCACCCTTCGCATCTACAAATGCATAATCCACGATATGGATAGCTGCTCCGCCTGATCCACCGGATGAAATCTTTCCGTCAGCTTCAACCTGCAAGTCACTCCTAGACCATGCGTCCTGATCAAAGCAGATAACAAGCTCACCGTCGATATCCTTGATGATCATGTAGAGAGTAAACTCCGGATCAAAAAAGGTCTCAGTCAGCATCTCAGGGATTCCGTCGCTTCCGCAATCAATCATGGTATATGTTGTGTCGGAAGCCTTTTTGTAATCGGTTGATCCTTCAAGAGCACTGACGATTTCGTCCATTGTATAAGACTTGCCCTTTTCAAGGCAAAGAGATGTCTCAAGATAAGAAGTTCTGTCCCCTGCACCGGTGTACTTGGCCTTGGCATTTCCTGCCTTAAAGTCGTCATAGAGAGATGACTCTGATTCAGCCTGCTGGCTCTGTGCATCGCTCTGTGATTCTTCCTTTACTTCAGGTGCTGCTTCGCTTTGTGCGTTTTCAGATTGCTCCGATCCGCTTTCTGAAACCTGCTCAAATAAAGAGTTGTTTGCCTGTGCATTATCCGCACTCTTTCCACATCCGGCTAAAATAGCTGTCATCAGCACCCCTGCCACAACAGCTGTTGCGATTCTTTTTTTCATATTCCTTTTCTCCTCCTGTACTGACCTAATTGTCAGACAATTTCCATAATAAAAAACTCTTCGGAAATAATCAACTTCCGGAGAGTTTTTTAATAGTTATTTAATATTGTCGGATTATTTGCCAAACAGGCTTGTTACCGTGTTCATAATGGCTTTGTTCTTCAGGATCTCATCAAGAATGCCACTGAGCTGTGACTTCTCACCCTTTAAAAGAGCCATTGCAGCTTTCTTGGTATCTGCATCTGCAGCTCTGTAGAGTTCAAGGAGCTTTTTCTCTGTAGCTGTAACCTTTACGGATGAACCTGTTGTGCTCTTCTTAGCTGTTGTAGCAGGTTTCTTGGCAGCTGTAGTCTTCTTGGCTGTTGTAGCAGGTTTCTTAGCAGTTGTAGTCTTTTTGGCTGTTGTCTTCTTTGCTGTGGCCATACTTCTCTCCTCCTTGTGATGTGAACGAAATACTCATATATCCATAATATCCCAATTAAGGCCTCTCAACAATTCCCTATGGGCGTAAAAAATCCCCCACCGCTTAGCAAGCAATGAGGGGTTCTTTCCTCGTCAAATATCAAGTACTATAGTTACAGGTCCGTCATTTATCGATTCCACCTTCATATCTGCTCCGAATTCACCGGTTTGAACTTCAAATCCCCGGCCCCTGCACTCGGAAACAACCATTTCATAAAGTGGTTTTGAAATCTCTGGTCTTGCAGCTTCCGTAAACCCGGGTCTTCTGGAACTGCAATCTGCATAAAGAGTGAACTGACTTACTATAAGCAATTTAGCTCCGGCATCCTTAGGAGAAATGTTCATCTTTCCATTCTCGTCCTCAAATACTCTGAGTCCGCATATCTTGTCGGCAATCTTTTTTGCCTGCTCCTGTGTATCAGTAGTCCTAACTCCCAGGAGAACCAGAAACCCTTTATCGATCTCCGATGTCTTTATCCCGTCAATAGTTACTGATGCTGACAAAACTCTTGTGATTACCGCTCTCATGATCTCCTCCGGCTAAAATTTATTCAGCCTGAGAAATGATTACACTCTCCACAATGTGTGCAAGTTGCTTCAGGCTGGCTAATATCTACTGTAATTACTTCTCCACACTCGTGGCAAGCTATATTCATCATCTGAGGGTTTACAGTTTCTGTTACAACTATTGTATCAACAGGATCTACTGTAACAGGGCTAGCTGCAAAGATGTGAATAAATGCAAAATGGAAAATAAGGAATACAATTAACATGATTCCGAAAAATGTTGTTGCGATGCCAATAAAACTCTTTCTCATAACTATTCTCCTTAATATCTCGACGTGATTTGTTATGAGAAAATATTATCATCCGGTTTATCACAGAAATATCACACAGTCATAAAAAGGCGCTTTCAGCCTCTTTTATCATGTCACTTAGCTCCTGATCCGATAAATCAATCACCCAGGCCAGCATTGTGATATTGTGTGCATGTTCCTCCACAGAAAACTTGGGACACGTAAGGTACGTATCGATCTCATCACAGAGTTTTTTCCTGATATCTTCTTCTGAACGCATGAGGCACCTCTCGAAATTGAGTGTGAATATAGTCTATATTCTGATTATACCTCATTTCTGCCCCTTCTCACAATTGAAGCAGGCCATTTTTCAGATCTCTCAGTATTCCGAAGCACTCTCTTACCACATTGTTGGGTACATACTGAGGCTCCATATATGCTGCAATACCGCAAATATCGGCATCTGTCAGCTTCTGTGCCAAATGCACTCCCCTAAATACATGAAAGCCGTTTGTGACAATTCCAATGTGGAGATTCTCCGTGGATCCTTCCCTGTCTTCTATAATAGCCAGGGCGTTGGCTATATTATCATCCGTATCAAGGGACTTATCTTCGGCTATAAGCCTATCCTGAGATATTCCCTTGGATATGAGGTAATCTCTGCCTCCTTCACCCTCGCTTATGGTTTCATTTACACCCTTTGCTCCGGTGGTGATACAAATGGTATCGTCATTTTCTTTTAAGTATTCTGAGGCCTTTTCAAGCCTGTATCTGTATACAACACTGGGGCCGGAGCTCCTCATCTGGGCACCCAGAACAATTATATAGTCCAAATTCTCTTCGCCCTTGTCTGAAAAATGCGAGAATATCGCAATAAAGCACACCAAAAACACGGCTGCAACTGCTGTAATAACAGCTATTGCGCCGTATCTGATGACTTTGGGAATTCTCATCCATCTCCCTTTCCCTGAAAGGAAAAAGCACAGTGCGAAAAATGCGCTGCCTGCCAGCCAGATGGTAAAGGAATAGGTTCCGCTCCCAACCATATATACCATGGCTGAGTACAATAAGCAGATTACTGCCAGTCCCAGCCATAGTATTCTGATCCTTGGTTTAAAAAACTTCATTACTTAGCTGCTGCAAAGCCTTTCTCAAGATCTGCGATGATGTCATCTATATGCTCGGTACCGATTGAAAGTCTGATGGTACTCTGTGTGATTCCCTGATCTGCAAGCTCCTCATCATTGAGCTGTGAATGAGTAGTTGTTGCAGGATGAATAACAAGGCTCTTAACATCCGCTACGTTAGCAAGAAGTGAGAAGATCTCCAGATTGTCGATGAACTTCCAGGCTGCATCTTTTCCGCCCTTGATCTCAAAGGTAAAGATTGATGCTCCGCCATTTGGGAAGTACTTCTCATAAAGAGCATGGTCAGGGTGATCAGGAAGTGAAGGATGGTTAACCTTCTCTACCTGAGGGTGGTTTGCAAGGAACTCAACCACTTTCTTGGTATTCTCTGCATGTCTGTCAAGACGGAGAGATAATGTCTCAACACCCTGAAGAAGCAGGAATGCGTTAAATGGTGAAATAGTTGCGCCTGTATCTCTAAGAAGGATTGCTCTGATGTATGTAACAAATGCAGCCGGTCCTACAGCATCATAGAATGATACGCCGTGATAGCTTGGATTAGGAGCTGCGATCTGTGGGTAATTTCCGCTTTCCTTCCAGTTGAACTTACCTGACTCAACAATGATTCCGCCAAGAGTAGTTCCGTGACCACCGATAAACTTCGTTGCTGAGTGTACCACGATATCAGCGCCGTGTTCAATAGGTCTTATAAGGTATGGTGTTCCGAAGGTATTATCAATTACCAGCGGAAGTCCATGCTTGTGAGCGATCTCTGCAATAGCATCAATATCCGGAATATCACTGTTAGGATTTCCAAGTGTCTCAAGATAGATGGCTCTTGTGTTCTCCTTGATTGCTCCCTCAACCTCTGCCAGGTTGTGTGCATCAACGAACGTAGTTGTCACACCGTACTGTGGAAGAGTGTGTGCAAGAAGGTTGTAGCTTCCGCCATAGATGGTCTTCTGTGCAACGATATGTCCGCCGTTTGCAGCAAGTGCCTCGATTGTATAAGTAATAGCTGCTGCTCCTGAAGCTACTGCCAGTGCTGCGCTGCCACCCTCAAGTGCTGCTATTCTCTTCTCTAAAACATCCTGTGTGCTGTTTGTCAGTCTTCCGTAGATGTTTCCGGCATCAGCAAGTCCAAATCTGTCTGCTGCATGCTGTGAATTCCTGAAAACATATGATGTTGTCTGATAGATCGGTACCGCTCTTGCATCTGTTGCGGGATCCGGCTGTTCCTGTCCTACGTGTAACTGCAGTGTCTCAAATTTGTAATTGCTCATACCATTAAATCCTCCGTTCGTGTTTTCTTGAAACTGATGATAGAGCCTGCAAGCCTTTACCGTCAATTAACTAAAACTTTTAACTGGCGATAAGTAAGCCATAAATCCCTCTTTCGCTGCTCCTTATCTATGTCATATTCCCTTATCTACAATTTCCCCATGTATCTCAAGAATATCGCTTATACTTATGGTCACATTCATATCAGCAAGCCCTTCTTTTCGCTCTAAAACCAGTTTCCTGCTGACATTGTCGACCTTTTTAATAACTTCTGTTATTGTTTGATAGCTGCCTCCTTGCTTTAAAAGATCAGGCACAAAATAGGTAATGGACACCTCCGGAGATCTTCCCTTATCTATCTCCTTAGCTATTATCGCCAGCTTCTGATCCAGGATTTCGAGCTCTGACCCATCCAGCTCTATTTTATTGTCAACCAGTCTTGCCTCTTCCTCCACCATGTCGTCATACCCGGTAAGAGCCGCAAAAGGCGCAAACTGAGCAGCTCTGTCATAAAGACTCATATGCTTATGCACACTGGACTGATGGTGCGGTAAATCGATTATATCCGCGTATATGGCCCTTGGATCGGGCTCATGGCCTGTTATACCCTTTGTCATCAAAACTCCCCTTATTCGGCCCTGTGGCCTCCTATTTGACCATTCCTTTGTATGGTGGTGGCACCTTCACTGAGATTCATTCCCTTAAGTACCGCGTTCTTTCCAAATTTCTCCTGAAGCAAAAGAGTCGCTTTCTGCATTCTCTTTTCTTTCTCGTCAGCCTTTTTCTCTTCTTCCCGCTCTTTATCCCTCTTGGAGTAATCAGTAAAAAGATCCATCTGCTCAGGCTCTTCCGGAGGAATCTCCGACTCCTTTATTACTCCGGCTGCAACAACATTAACTCTCCTAATCAGCAGGTCAGGATCAACGATCCTGTCATAGAGCTGCGACATTACTTCCATGATCTTTCGTGTTGAACTGGTATATCTATCAAGATTCCCTGTACCATGGGCATGTTTTGGCGCCATTCTGCCATAGTAATCAGCTGTGACTATACCTGTATATCTCTTGCCTGTTGTGGCCACAGCATATACTGTATCCTGCGGAGTTCTGCCCTGATGCAAGACCTTAAGGCTCTCCCTATCATAGCTGATCGTCAGTACAACCTGCTTGGTAACCAGATTCTTCCTTACAAGGTCAAGAACGAGAAGCTCAGTCATTTCTTTTACTATGAGCTTGCCCTTTTCGGCATTGTAGGGCTCCATGAGGACCTGGCCCGATGAGATTGAGTTGTTCTCAGGCTTGTAGGACTTAATGGTGGATATCTCCGTCGGCTCCCATCCCCAGGCATGATCTATCAGCAGCTCTGCATTTACGCCAAACTCTTTATAAAGACGTTCCTCATCCTGTATGCTAAGCCTTGCCACGTCTCCCATGGTATAACACTGCATGTTCTCCAGGCGCTTTGATATTCCCCTACCCACGCGCCAGAAGTCCGTAAGAGGCCTGTGGCACCACAAAAGCTCTCTGTATTTCCTTTCATCAAGCTCTGCAATACGAACGCCCTGCTCATCTGCCTGAACATGCTTGGCCACGACGTCCATGGCCACCTTGGCCAGGTACATATTGGTTCCGATTCCGGCTGTCGCCGTAATTCCCGTCTCTTTAAGCACATCTCCTATCATGGTCCTGGCCAGTTCATGGGCCGTGAGAGAATAGGTCTTCAGATATGCTGAAACATCGATAAAGCACTCATCTATAGAGTAAACATGTATGTCATCCGGACTTACGTAGTTCAAGTATGTTGAATATACCCTGGTACTGACTTCTTCGTACTTAGCCATGCGCGGAGGCGCTGTAATATATGAGAGTTCCAGGGACGGATCCTTATCAAGGTCTCTAACATCACAAGAAGATCCGGAAAAGTGGTAATTTCCCGAATCATCCTTGGCCGCCACCCCGAGCTTTATTGCTTTATTCAAGCGCTCAATGTTGATCTCTTTGACCCTTTGCACCACTTCAAACAACCTGGCTCTGCCGGATATTCCATATGCTTTTAAAGATGGTGAAACCGCCAGACAGATGGTCTTAGACGTTCTGGAGGGGTCTGCCACCACCAGATTCGTCACAAGAGGATCGCACTCTCTGTCCACAGCCTCAACAGAGGCATAAAACGACTTCAGATCTATGGCTATGTACTGTTTTTCCATGTTATAAAGTATATCCTAAAATATCTGTCGCTGCACCATCGACACGGCATGCTCTGTCATCCAGATACACATCACAGGTGATCTTACGGGAGTTGGAGCCGTACTTCTCTATTGTCTCCGGGAGATTATCATTGACTGCATCAAAATTCAGCCCATGATCCTTGCAAAACTTCACCGCTCTCTCCAGAGGTTCTCCTGCCCTGCAAGTCCAGAGTATGAGCTTATCACCGCCCCTTTGCCTGTCTATAAGATAATCTATCAGTCCGCTGTTGGCCGGTCCCACTTCGGGCCACTCGCCCATGCTTAATGTTCCGTCAAAATCCACCGCATAAATCATAGTCAAACCTTCCTTTCACTATCAGGCCTTGGACTCCAGAAACCACTTGGCACCGGAGGGTGAGTCCTCAAAATACAAATGAATCTCTTTTCCATCTACAATGCAGGTATATACAAGTCCCGCTCCGCCGGCTCTTCTGCTGGCTCCGGGAACACAATCCTTAACCCTTGTTATCTGATATTTCCTGCCATCTTCCCACTCTATGGACAAAGGACATATCTCCCCTTCATCCGAAAATTCAACCACAGTATCCACATAAACCTTATGTCCTATCCGAATCGCCATATCCGGCCTCCTATCATTCATTCTCCCCAAGAACCTTGTTTCCATTCTGGAAATATGCCACCGGATGGATCATGTGGTCATCAGCCTTTGCATCAAGTCCGGACAATTCCCTGTCATAATACATAAGGCCCCGAAGCACGGCGCTATAGCCAAATCTCCTTCGTATATCCGTGACTGCAAGATCAGCTCTTAAATACTTCTCTCTGAGTGCCTCACTCCTGAAAAGATCCGTCTGATAGGGCATCGTATCGGGTACAAGTCCCGCCACTCTCACCCCCACACTTCTGATTGGATGAGCCCAGTCGTAATTCTCCTTAAAAAGCTGCCAGGCATAGCCTGCAATCTCCTCGGAAATATTGGTTGGAATCTTCACTCGGTGCTGTCTTGTGAAGCTAAATAGTCCATTATCTCTTACGCTGATGCCTATTACATCTCCGATAAAGTGATTCTCCCTGAGCCTGGCTGCCACGCTCTCTGAGAGCAGGTATATGACCATACGGACATCCTCGTCATTAACCAGATCTCTTGGCGTCGTTGTGCTGTTGCCAACGCTCTTTATGGGAGATGACTCGCCCACAGCTGCCACCGGAGTCTGATCCTCGCCCCTTGCAAAAGCCGACAGAACGTAACCTATCTTGCCGAATATATTGTGAAGACTCTCAGGATCTGCCTTAGCCAGATCTCCTATGGTTATTATCCCGTATTTCCTGAGCTTCTCATTGGTGTGTCTGCCCACATACAAAAGGTCCGATGCCGGTGCACTCCACAGAATATCTCTATAATTCTCCCTGGAAATCTGTGTTATCGCGTCGGGCTTTTTGTAATCAGAACCGAATTTAGCATAGACCTTGTTCCACGAAACACCTATGGAAACCGTGATTCCCAGCTCTCTTTTGACCCGATTTGATATCTCTTTTGCAATGGACATACCCGTATCAGTTCCAAGCATATTCTTTGAGTGCGTTATGTCGATCCAGGACTCATCAAGCCCATAGGGCTCGACCAGATCTGTATAATCCGAGTAAATCTTCCTTGCCTTGCGTGAAAATCTTATGTATTCGTCGTAGTTTGGTGAAACAATAGTCAGATCTCCGCAAACCTTCCTGGCCTCCCAAAGGGCCATTCCAACCTTAACTCCGCGTCTCTTGGCTATATAATTGGCAGTAAGTATGATCCCGTGCCTGGCCTCCGGATCTCCTCCCACTGCCATGGGAATATCCCTGAGCCCCGGATTGTGCAACATCTCTACCGATGCGTAGAAACAATTGCAGTCTGAATGAAGTATGATCCTGTCATCATCCATAACCACTCCTTAGCACTCGCAAACATGTGTTGCGAACATCTGTTCTTGTTTGTGCTTTTATTGTACGAATGTTTGTTCGAAAAATCAACCGCTAGATGTTGTGGTGGGAACTTTATTGGACTCATTCCCTCGCGTGGCAGATAAAAAGCGCAACAGAAAAGGCCACTATCCATCAGCGATGAATAGTGGCCCTGTCATATTTAGTATTCAGTTTTTTATTACTTTACTTCATCTGTAGTTCCGTCTTTTTTTACTACTTCAAGCTTGCATCCAAGTCCGAATGCTGCTACGGAACCGGCGATCATTGCCCAGGGTGCTGCAGCAAGTCCAAGAAATCCTCCGATGATTCCTACATTTACAGGAACACTGAGCACGATCTCATCATTCTTGCGAATCTGGATCCTGTCTACATTGCCCTCTTCCACTTTCTTTTTGAGCTTTTCTACAGCTGCCTTAGCCTCTTCTCCGATGTCTATTGTATCGGGACGGATCAGTTTGATAGCCTCATCAGCATTTCCGTTTGTCTTTGTAAGGGCTTCTTTAGCAGTCTTGTATTCAACTCCTGTTGCCTCCATTACTTTCTCGATAGCTTCTAATGTGATTTCCATTTTAAGTCCCTCCTCTAATCTTTGTGATCTATCTCGAAATCAGCTATGTGTTTTGCTGATGATATGATTATATCCGGAGATTCTATCCACAAAAATATTGTATTCCGTGAAATATGACCGCCTAATTTTCCCCTTGTGCATGTCCTGCAGTAATAATCCACAAAAAATACAGACTCTTTTTATACTTTCTTTAGCGACTGATTACGGGAAATACAGAATTATAGGGTATTATAGCTATATCGGTTGTTGTTATATCACACGGAGACTATACCAATGGGCAATTCAAATTTTTATTCAAAATCACATTGCACAAAAGTAGTGGATGCAATAAACATCGGCGGAAAATACGTGGATAAGGAAGTTCTCACTCAGAAAGTCATTACAGCCACCACAACTTCCGTATTTGCCGTTTCATTTATTACATTTATCATCCTGCTTCTTGGCTGATCAGATGACATTAATCTGACATGATCTCATGGTTTCAAGCGCTGCCTCGTGCTTTTCCACGGTAACGCCTGCGCAGCATGAAGAATCAACGCTGATCTTTACTTCAGGCATGAAGGCCTTGAGCATGAGCGCATTTGATACAACGCAGATGTCGGTGCAAAGTCCGACCATCTCAATTTCCAGCTCTTCTTCCTTGGAGAGCTTTAATATTGCATCACAGAGAGCTGTTGAGCCGAAGGTGGGCTTATCAAAGATAGTTGCCCCATCAAGTACGGCTGCAACGGCTTTATTTATTTCCCATCCTTCTGTTCCCTCTACGCAGTGAACAACCGGAAGATTCTTGCCCTCCTGAGTCTCCATATAGTTTGGCTGATGTGTGTCTCTTGTGGCAAATACGTCCTTTATATCATAACACTTGATTTTTTCTACCACGTTTGGCACGATGGCTACAGCCTCTTTTGTTCCAAGTGCCCCATCAACAAAGTCCTTTTGCATGTCGATGACAATAAGTATTTTTCTCATATCTTTCTCTCTCCCAAATATAATTTATTCCTCGGAAGCCTTGGGCAGACGGCTATAGGTCTCACTCAAAAGCCTGATGCTTCTTGCCAGATCCTCCGAGAGATAGTTCGGTGTAAGGCGCCACTGCCAGTTCCCCTCTGCTGTTCCGGGGGTGTTGATCCTGGCTTCCTTTCCCTTACACAGATAATCCTGTAAAGGAATTATACACAAATCTGCCACGGAGCGATATGCCTCCCTGATAATATCCCACACAAAGGCGCCATAGTCCGTATTCATGGAGTTTATGTATCTTCTGGTAAAAGACCTTTCGCCCTCGTTGATCTCCTGAACCCAAGCAAAAGTCGGTGTGTTATCATGGGTGCCGGTATAAACAACACAGTTTTTCTCATGTCTGTGATTTACATAGCAGCTGTCCCAGCTTGTAAAGCCGTATTGAAGCACCTTCATTCCCGGGAAGCCTGAATCCTTAAGGAGTTTAACATTCTCCTCTGTGGTATTTCCCAGATCCTCTGCGATCATATCAAGCTCTCCGAGGCTCTTTTTAAGTGCATTGAAAAGATCCATTCCCGGACCCTTCTTCATTTTGCCGTTCTTTGCAGTCTCATCTCCGAAAGGAATCTCGTAGTACTCGGAAAATCCATGGAAATGATCGATACGGATCACGTCGAACCACTGATAATTGCGCTCAATTCTCTTTATCCACCACAAATAATCGTCTTTTTTGAGAGCATCCCAGTCATATATTGGATTTCCCCAGAGCTGGCCTGTAGGCGAAAAAGCATCCGGAGGACATCCTGCCACTGATTTGGGCTCAAAGTCTTTGTCCATCTCAAAAACTTCCGGATGTGACCAGCTGTCTGCGCTGTCCATGGCAACATAAAAGGGAAGATCGCCGATGATCTTCACATTATGCTTGTGCGCATAATCAAGAAGTGCCTTCCATTGCTCATCAAACTTAAATTGCTGGAAATAGATGAACTCAATCTCCTTTTTGTTGGTCTTTTTTATCTCATCGATAACCTTTTTATCACGGCTTCTTAACTCTTTATCCCAGTCTGTCCAGGATTTTCCGCCCTGAAGCTCCTTGATTACAAGGTATAATGCGTAATCCTCAAGCCAATATGCATTTTCCTTAGAATACTTCTCAAGCTCCTTCTTATCGCCCTTCTCGAGGAAATTGTCATAGGCCTTCTCAAGTACTTTATACCTGTTTTCGTAGAGTTTTCCGTAATCCACGCACTCCTGATTACCGCCAAAATCCATGCAGTTTACATCATCCCAGGACAAAAGTCCCTCTTCTATGAGCTTTTCAGGCGAAATAAAATAAGGATTGCCTGCAAAAGCCGAAAGTGGCTGATACGGAGAATTACCATAGCCCGTAGGGCCAAGTGGCAAAACCTGCCAATATCCCTGTCCGGACTTCTCCAAAAAGTCCACAAATTCGAATGCCTCTTTTGAAAAACATCCAATCCCAAATCTTGATGCCAGTGAAAAAATAGGCATCAGCACTCCGCTTTCCCTGTTCAAAACTTTCTCCTCCTTAGATAACATTTGTTATTTATATAACTTTCCAATTGCGCCAAGGTCATCTGTAAAGCGCTTTACAACCTCATCCGGGCCAACGATCTTTACACTTGAGCCAAGGGAAAATATCCATCCCAAAAACTGTTCGCTGAGGGCCACATCGACATTTGCCTCCGCCCATTCTTCATCGTCCGTAGAACGAATAGCAATATCTTTTCCGAATCTGTCCAGCAAAACTCCCACCAGGTCCTTCTTGAACTTAAGCTTAACCTTGACCTCTTTTCCGCCAAACATTCCGAAATTCATCCTGGCGTAGGTGGCCATATCAACTTCCTCGAAGTGGCTTCTTCCCTCTCTCTTCTCCTCGATAATATCGATATCACGCATCTTGTCGACTCTGTAATGCTTGATGATTCCTGCTTCTGAGTCAAATGCTATCAGGTAATAATTCTCGTCGTCCCAGGTCAGTGCCCATGGACTTACCTCGTATTTTCCTTCTTTTCTCGGAACCATCTCTTTATTGATATTCCATTTAAAATAATTGAAACGGATCTTATTGTTGTTACTGATTGCACTATGGATCTCATCTACTACGTAATAAATGCTCTCGTTCATGGTCTTAATACGCCCCTGAACCACCACCTGGCGCTTAAGCTGCAGCGCCTCGTAGTCACTTACAAGCCCTGTGAGCTTCTTTATAAGTTCGCTGGACTTCTTCTCTGTAATAAACTTGGAAGACTGAATAGCATCCACCAGGAGTTTAAGCTCTGCTATCTCAAACTCCTTACTGCCAAGGTGATAACAGAAGTTTCTTCCGTCTTTTTCACCGATAACATCAAATCCCAGCATCCTGAGAGCATCCATATCGTCATAAAGGCTCTTTCTGTCAGCTGCAATGCCGCGACTTTCAAGCTGCTGCTGTATCTCGGGCATGGTTATAGTGTGATTGTCATCGGTTTTTTCCAGCAAAATCCGGTAGAGATAATATAGCTTTAATTTCTGATTAGCGCTTCTTGGCATGCTTCATCCTCCCTGTAAAATGAACCGGCATAACAATATCAATTATAGTGCATTTTTCTTGATTTAGCGATATTCGGGTAATAGAATGAAATAGAAAACTATTATTTTTTGAGAGGGATTTTGATGAAGATTATTCGCAGTAAAGCCTTCAGACTCATAGTAATCCTAATCTGTATTGCGATAATAATATATGAGTCCATAGCTATTTACAGAGAAAAGCAGGAATATAACATAGCAGGCACCGAGTATGAAGAGCTGGTTGAGGATTCCGTATCCGTGGCAGATAAGACCGAAATGCCTGATGGCGCTACATATCCGCCTCTTCAGATTGATTATGCCCAGTTAAAGAGCATAAACAGTGACTTTGTTGCATGGATTTATATGCCATGTTTTGACTTAAGTTATCCTGTTGTTCACGAAAAAGAGATTGATGAGTACATCAAAAAGACCTTTGAAGGCAAGTACAACAGCTCAGGATGTCTTTTCACCGATGTTCTCAGCACAACGGATTTTACCGGAATGCACGATATCATTTTCGGTCACAACATGAGAAACGGTGCAATGTTCGGCAAGTTCAAACAGCTCATCCAGGAAGGCGGCCGCGATATTATCGATTCAAATCCTTATGTCTATATCTACACAGAGAATGCCGTCTATAAGTACCGTGTTTTCGCCTATTACGTAACAACCGTCGGAAGTGACTCATATTCGGTTGTAACCTCCGAACAGGAGTACAACGATTTCATTAAATATATTGCAAGCAACAATCTGTACGAAAAGCCATCAGATCTAAACCTTGACGAGTTCCCTTCTATCCTCACTCTCTCCACCTGTAGCGGTAGATCCGGAAGCGGAAAAAGACTGGTTATTCACACTGCCAAGGTTGATGGCTGGACACTGAATAATTAAAAGAAAAGTCATAGATGTTATATAACATCTATGACTTATTTATTATATCTATATTCTTATATTATCAGGATCAAATGCAGTTATATCCTTTGTTTGTAAGGATGTTCTCCACCTGATATATGTCATCAGTATGCATCACCATGATTGGAAGTCCCGATTCTCTGTTGAATGAAAGATATATGTAATTAACGTTAATATTGCTGGAATACAGCGTTTTTAATATCTTGTCGAGGGCTCCGACCTCATCCGGGCATTCAACGGCTAAAACCGGCGTAGTTTTGCAAATATAGCCGTCTCCTCTAAGGACCTCAAGGCACTTTGCCGGATCCGAAACCACCATCCTGATAATTCCGTATTCTGCCGAATCATTGGTTACAGAACCTAAAATGTTGATTCCATTTGAATTAAGAAGTCCTGTGATGTTCTGAAAACATCCTTTCTTGTTCTCTGCGTAAATTGAAACCTGGTCTAACATAACTGTCTCTCTTTCTGTATTTATTCCCCATCGAAGAGCTTCTTGACCGCAAGAAGCACATCATACGATGTAAAAGGCTTTATTACGAAGTCCTTTGCTCCCTTTTTGAGGGCCATCATTATCATAGACTCATACTTCTGATCTGAACACATGATAACTTTGGCATTGGGATCAATCTTCATTATCTCTGTAAGTGCGTCAATACCGTTCATTTTAGGCATATTTATATCAAGGATCATCACATCCGGCTTAGTCTCCTGATAAAGTTCAATTGCCTTATCACCGGAAGTTGCCTCTCCGACTATCTGATAATCCTCAGCCGGAAGCGCTCCTCTAATCATCTCTCTCATCAGTGTAGTATCATCAGCAATAAGTACTCTTTTACGCATATAGTCTCCTTCACATCAATACATATCACTAAAAAGGTCTTTTTATTATATTATCATGTATAATAAATGAAAAAAAGAAAAATCCAAAGGAAAATCCATGAATCAAGAAAACAAAATGGGCGTAATGCCCATAAAAGAACTAATCATTTCCATGTCCCTGCCTATGATGATCTCCATGCTGGTGCAGGCTCTTTATAACGTAGTAGACAGTGCCTTCGTAGCCCGTATTCCCAATCACGCAACCGAAGCCATCACCGCAGTTACTTTAGCTTTTCCCATGCAAAACCTGATGATCGCCATGGGCTCCGGAACCGGTGTCGGTATTAATGCCCTTCTATCGCGCTCACTCGGCGAAAAGAGATTTGATAAATCCGATGCAGCAGCCAATAATGGTCTGTTCCTGACATTCCTCAATTTCGTACTCTTTTTTATCATAGGTATTTTCTTTGCCCGTCCATTTATTGCATCCCAGTACAGCAGCGGAATAATCATGGAATTCGGCACAAAATACCTCAGAATTATCTGCCTGTTTTCTGCCGGAATATTCTTCCAGATGACCTTCGAAAGGCTTCTTCAGTCCACAGGAAAGACTATATTCAGCATGGTTTCTCAGGCAACAGGTGCAATTATCAATATTATCTTTGATCCGCTTCTTATCTTCGGAATCGGACCTTTCCCCGAACTTGGCGTTGCAGGAGCTGCCTATGCCACAGTTTTGGGCCAGTTTATCGGAGCTGCTATAGGCCTCACCTGTAATCTGAAGTTCAATAAGGAAATTGTCTTTTCCTGGGAAAAGATACTTCACCCTGAGCTTGAGACCATCAGAGAAATATACTACGTTGGTGTCCCTTCGATACTTATGATGTCCATCGGCTCAATTATGACTTATCTGCTGAATAAGATACTGATCATGCTATCACCTATTGCAACAGCGGTATTCGGAATCTATTTCAAACTGCAGAGCTTTATCTTTATGCCTGTATTTGGCTTAAACAACGGACTTATACCTGTACTCGCCTACAACTACGGTGCCAGAAAGAAATCACGTATCAATGAGGCTCTCAGGTTTTCACTTGCACTTGCCCTTTCCATAATGTTTATAGGAGCAATTGTATTCTTCACCATGCCTGATAAGCTCCTGGGAATATTTAATGCAGACGAAAATATGCTTAGTATAGGTATTCCGGCGCTTCGCACAATATGCCTCTCATTCCCTGTAGCAGGCCTGTGCATAACCATGGGATCCATATTCCAGGCCTTTTCAAAGAGTATCTACTCTCTGATCATATCTGTAGGAAGACAGCTTGTTGTGCTAATCCCGGCTGCATGGCTCTTATCTAAGACCGGCAATATAAACCTTGTTTGGCTCGCATTTCCTATCGCAGAGGTAGCTTCACTTGCCCTATCTGCCTACTATTTCCTCAAAGTATACCGCCAAACAGTAGCAAAACTGTGAATTTGTAATACTCTTTTTGTAAAAAGTCAATACTTTAGCGCTTTTTCAGAATTCTGCACTAAAAAACACAATGAAATTTGGCATTTTTTCGTGTTTAATCTCTTGAGAATGCCCAAAACTAGGTGTAAAATTTTCATTGTAGTAAAAATTACTCATTTTGAGGGAGGTATTATACCATGAATAAGACAGAACTTGTTGATGCTATCGCAAAAGAGACTGGTCTTTCAAAGAAGGATTCAGAGAAGGCTGTTAAGGCTTTCACAGATGCTGTATCAAAAGAGCTTAAGAAGAAAGGCAAAGTTCAGCTCGTTGGATTCGGAACATTCGAGACAGCTAAGAGAGCAGCTAGAACAGGTAAGAATCCTCAGACTGGCGCAGCTATCAAGATTCCTGCAGCTACAGTTCCTAAATTCAAAGCTGGTAAGGCACTCAAGGATGCTGTAAACGGAAAGAAGAAATAATTTAATAGACATTATTTAAGCCCTCGGACTTATGTCCGGGGGCTTTTAAAATGCATTTAAAGGCGATTTTAGACGTTTTTCTTAGTTTCCTGATCTTCCTCTGAGCTTTTCCTCTAATTCCTTGTGAGCGAGGTAAATATCGTTATTTTTGTCCATATCCTGCTGGATAAGGTTTCTGATATATTTTGTTGCTGACATATTGGCAGCCTTAGCCATATGTTCAACATAGTCTCTGTATCCTCTGATATCCAGAAGGAGGAACTTCTCTTTCTCGTATCTGCTGTTGCTCTTGGCAGAAGTCTCAGTTTTATCAACTTTTTCCGCTTTATTAATTCTTTCATTAATAACTTCGGGTTGTTCTTGAATTTCTTCAATAACAGGTGTTTGAACCTGTGGGTGCGGCATTACAGGGGCTTCTACTACCGGCTCCTCAACAGGTACTTCCGCTACCTTTACCTGAACAGATTCTTTCTTTGTTTCATTGACTACTTTGGTCGGTTTTTCTTCTTTTACAATATCTTCTGTTATCTCAACAGCCTTGGAAGGCGCTTCTTCTTTGGCATCCAGCCTTGACATTCCTGCAAATAAACCCATACCAGTTTTATTGGCGCCCTGTTTTAACATGTTCGCTTTACTTGCCATTACTCATCCTCCCCCAAGAATTCATCAATGAAATCATCATAGTCTCTAGCTGCTGCTGAACCACCGGAATATTCGAATATATCCATTTTCATGGTTTGTGCCTCTTCTACGGATACATTCAGTCTTATCTTAGACTTAAACACCTTCGTACCAAGTAATTCCGCCTTCTCTTCAATATCATTGATCCAGATCTTTGAATTGGCTGTATTTCTTACCTTAGTAACGAGAATACCGTCAACTACCAGCTTATCATTAGTATAATCATGAATCTGATCTATAAATTTATACAGTCTTGATAATCCCTGAAGTGAGTATGCGCCTGGCTCCAACGGTATTATTACCTCATCTGCCACGGTCAGTATGTTCATAAGAACAACGCCAAGAGCCGGACTACAGTCAAATATGCAGAAATCATAGTCTTTCTTGAGCTTGCCGATTGCATTCTTGATCAGTCTCTCTCGTCCCAGGTCTCCAAAGGTCATATCTGCGGATGCAAGGTCGATTCCGCCTACTATAAGGTCCAAATTGTCCCCTATTGGAATAATGGCGCGATTAATGTCCTTTTCCCCCTTCATGACCTCAAATAATTTAGCAGGGACGTTTTTGAAGAAATATTCCTGTTGTTCCGGTGTAAGTGCTTCAATATCCTCTGGATCCGGATCAATCTCATTTAAATTGATTCCTGCGGTCATAGACAGGTTTTCCTGAGGATCGGCATCTATTACAAGAACCTTGTATCCCCTGTTAGCCAATCCTACCGCAAGAGCGTAGCTGGATGTTGTCTTGGCAACTCCGCCCTTCTGATTACTAAATGCTACTATTCGCATGGCTCCTCCCAAACTTATATAACATATATCTGTTATAAATTTTATACATTCAATCCTTTCTTATTATATAACGTAGGACATTTAAATTCAATAAGTAATATGATAAATATATTATATTTCACATCTATATGTTATATAACTTATATGTTTATACATATTTAGTGATCATTTGTTTAGATTATTTATATTATATTTGTTATATAACAATTCGGATCATCAAACAATATAATGTTATATATCATATATGTGCGATATATTTTATAGAGCGCAAAATGTAGTTTTTTATTTTTGCATAATGTTATATAACATATATCATTTATATTTCAAAACAATCTTTTTTATTGATTTATAAATTTGATTTTTAATCCCGGTAATCGAGAAACAATTTTTAACATTATATAACATATATATGCTACTTTTTCCTTTTTGATCAATTACTTATAATATTAAGTTTATCCTTCTACTTTTCACACTATCTCAGGTGCTGATTCTATATTTCTCTTCAATTCCTTGGAAACGCGCTTATTTACTGACTTTGCAGAAGAAACAGCTTCATTAAATTTATATATATGTTATATAATTCATCGTGTTATTTACAACATCCCTGGCCTGCATTTTATGGTTTTAAGCTCCAGCATATGCAGATCCTATTTTCATTAACTCAGACTCAATATTATTTAAATCAAATGTTATATATCTTATATCTTATATTTATCATCCTCTAAGATTTTTATTAATCCCACATATGTTATATAACTTATATCGAATATTCATCCTATATCAAAATATTATATAACATATTTATATTATATTTCATATATCTTTTATATTATATATTCGTTTTATTTATTTAATATATTCTATGTATTATATCGCATATATTTATTATACATATTATATATCATATATTGTTATATATATTATTTACTTTATACAATTATATATGTTTTATATGCTATATGTTTTAAATATTTAATATTATATATTTTATTTTTATATTTAATATATTTTATATGTTTACTCTATATTAAATATTTTTAATATTTTATATGTTTCATTTATTTTATATTGCTTGAATGTTTTAAATATTTATGATATTATATATTTGTAATATGTGTTCTTTATTGTATATATTTTATATCATTTATTTAATATATATTTACCTGTTGTACTTTTATGTTTCCTGGGCCTGATGATTTGATCAGTTTTTTGTCATATTAAACATAAGAATTAAAGCTTTTATTTGATTCCCCCGTAGGTAATTCAAAGATCTTTGCCAGAACACATAAAATAAGCAAAAATATTAATTTTAATCAATATTTAGAGCGTTTTTAACCATTGCGGTCTATTTTGGATTTTAAGGGCTTGTAGGCGTAATAATTTACGTAGAGGGTGTTTGAAAAATCGATTAATTAATTATAAAGATTTTATAAACTTGCAATCGAGAAGATGCAATTTTGTATTGAAACATTAGATATCGTTTAAGATGCGCATTTTAAGGCCTTTCCGGGGCTGTGAAAATTGATCTGGAAGTTAAATTCATCAAGTTGCAAGTTCTGTTGCATTATAGTGAATAGAAGATGAGTTTGATTTATTGTATATCGCTTGTTATTTAATTAGAATATATGAGGTATACAGTATATAATTATAATTGGAATTAATATTTTATCATAATAAGTTCAGTAAACGAAATATCAATATAGAATATTGACCCAATCAGTCATTATTCATTTTTGATGATTTTGCAAATATGTTATAATGTTTACAAAATATAAATCTTGATTATCATTTATAATTAAATCTAACAAGCGTATTTTCACATGATTCCATTCTATATCATCTGTTTTTTTATTCTGCATTTCTCTGATGTAATTCCTTTAATTAATTTTTTATTTATTTTTTTATAAATTTTTGGTTGCATCTGTTATTAAATATAAATTTAAATTTGTAATTTTATGTCAATTTGTTATTTATTCAATATTTTTTATATATTTCTTTTGATATATAATTTTCATTCATTTTGTCCTGCATTCTCTAGTAAAGTATTCCTTATAGTTCTGGATCCTGGATACTTTGTCTGAAATCCCTTAATTCAGTCCATTTCCTTATACAAAAACCTTATGCATTTTCTATGCTATTCTTAATTCTTTTATCAATTCTCCTGACTTATATATTTCAATCTTCATTATTTCTTTCTATATTTCATTTTTTTGTCTTCCGGAAAGTGTAATAATCTTTACTTACACAAACGGTGTTGTTTATTAGTATTTATTAATACTTACACTTGTTATTAATTAGCATCCCTCAAAAGTCCAGTAAACATGAGGGATGGGACGTTTTTAGGTGAGTAAAAAGGGGATGAAAAGTAGGGTAAAAGGGTATGGATGGTGTACTAATAGGGCATGATTAGTGACTTTATTTGGGATGGAAATGATACCTTTCAGGTGACGGTTTGGGGTATATAAAGGTATATAAAAGGGAATAAAGGTGACCAAAAAGGGAATAACCATAGAACAAATTATTATGCCAAAGAAATGAGATAAATAGGGCGTTTCAGACATGTTAAGTAATGATAGGTGACCTAAAAGGGAATGATTAGGTGACTAAAAAGGGAATGTATTTATAAGGCCCATTATCGGGAAAAATATGTATTCCTGATCTTAGGAGTATGCTGCCGGGAACATTTTAGAATGAAAATTCGATTATTAAAGTAGTAAAAGCAGGCATTTTTACCCTGCTTTTTTATATAGGTGCACGACAAGGGAATATAAGGTGACTAAAAAGGGAACGTAAAATATAGATATAGTAGCCAAAAAGGCAGTCTTGATGGGCTTTACAGGAATCAGGACGAAATAGGGTATGCAAAAGGGCGTAAAAGGTGATTAAAAAGGGCATAATATTGACCGTATTAGTTTATCCGAAACGGTTAAAGGTACCAAAAAGGGAATGACCTGTTCTGAAAGGTGTACAAATAGGGAATGGTAGACGTTGACTGGAATAGGCAATTATTTTTAGTGGTAAAACCGATAACTACCTACAAAATATTGTAAGAAAATGCTTGTAAGTGACAAGAAAGGGAATATAATATAGATAAGGTTTATAAAAAGGGAATGTTATTTAAACACTGATAACCTAAAGGTTAAAGAAAAAGGAATAACTTATTATACCAATAGGTGAACAAAAAAGGAATCGGTTTTAAGATGCAGAAAGAGAAGAGAGATCAGCTCATTGTAAATAAGAGCTATAAGAAATCCAATGAACTTATTAATGCCATGGGTAAGGGTACAGCTCTTAGCCAGAAGCTTTTTGCCATAGGAATGCAGCACATTCATGTTGATGAGACCAATAATGTTGTTGCAACTATTTATGGTACGGACCTCAGGAAGATGTTTAAGTCCAGCTCAGGTTCTTTATATGAGCATATAGAGGCTCTCTGTGACAGACAGATCAAGGGAGCAACTATCTTTGACTGGAATCTTCTCATGAAGGACAAGGAAAACGGTAAAATTGAGGCCCATCAGGTGGTAACCGATGCATCTTTTAAGAATGGAACACTAACCCTTAGATATAATAACTCACTCACAGATAAAATAGTCAATCTGCAAAAGGACTATACAGTCCTCAGTCTGGCAGAAACTCTTAGCCTTAAGAGTGTATACTCATTAAGGCTTTATGAGATGCTAAAGTCTGCGTACGACTACCAGTCTGCAGTTACCAAGAAACAGGGAGATATGGTGTTTGAATATCTGCTTCCTGAGCTCAAATTAGAGCTTGGTATCATCAATTCCGGCGGAAGTAAGGAAATCAAGGCCGAACTTGAGAAGGAATCTCCGGATTATGACAGAATTGATGAACTTGCAGAGAAGACAGGCCAGAATAAATACAAGGAATTTAAGATATTTAACAGAAACGTCCTGCTTAAGGCGAAGGAAGAGCTCAATAACAAGACAAGTCTGGTTGTTGATTATGAGCCCATTAAGAGTGGACGTAAGGCAGTCGGGATCAGGTTTTTTGTAACTAAGAAGGATCTTGAGGCGCCTAAGACTGTACAGATCGTGCAGGCTAACAGAGATGAGATATTAGATGAGCTTATCGATCTTATGCATGATGACTTTAAGCTCAGAGAGATTAGAGAGATCGCTGAGGCGGCTGATTATGATATATCCAAGATAAAAAAGGCTTACGAATATATGCAGAATTACGGAACAGATATTGATGTTCCCATTGCTTTTATCAAGGACTGCATTAAGAAGGGTTACTATAATACAGAATCTAAGTCAAAAGCTGCTAAGAACAACTCTTTCAATAACTTTTCACAGCGCACAGACTATGATTTTGAAGAGCTTGAGAGGAAGCTTTTAGAGAACTAAATCAACATATATGTTATTTGTGTTATATAACATAGATAACTGCTTTTGACGGAGGAGCAGATGGAACAAATTGTCGCAAAACTGCTTATTTACGGGGATTTACCGGAGGATTCAATCCTCATTCAGCTTTCTGAGGTCTATAAAGACTATCACAGAGGAAGCTATTCTAATGCTGATCTTATTACAAGATGCTACAAACAGGTTAAACGTCTTTTAGTCCTTGGAACGTCTTGTGCATTTGACAAGAATCTTTGGCACAATTACCTGACTTATCTCTTGATCATGGATGAGAACCCTTTCAGTCTTACCTGTGAGAAGGTAGGTAGTAAAGATGGCAGTGTCAATCACTTTGCAATAAATGATTTCCATGCGTTTAAAGAGCTTTTTGACTTCGATTTTACAGAACTTGAAGAGGTTCTGGGTATTGACTGCTTTAGTTGCATAACCAACTATAAGGCAATTGATAAGCCGGAGCTTATGTATAATCAAAATGTCAGTGAGAAGGTAAGAACCTTAAGTGAAAGCCTTGAAAACGCTCAGTCTGACGACGAATTCTTTGTTCTCGTAACATCATTTTACAAGAAAATAGGTGTCGGAGAATTTGGTCTTAATAAGGCATTCAGGCTCAGAGAACTTCCTAACGGGAAAGTGGAATTTAACCCTATTAACAACATGGATAGCGTTGTTTTGGACGATCTTGTCGGGTACGAGATTCAGAAAGAGAAGCTTATTGCCAATACAAAGGCTTTTGTTGATGGTAAAAAGGCCAATAATGTCCTTTTGTTTGGTGATAGCGGAACCGGCAAGTCTACCAGTATTAAGGCTATAGTCAATGAGTTTTATGCAGACGGACTGAGGATGATAGAGATTTATAAGTATCAGTTCAGGCTTCTTTCACAGCTTATTTCGCAGATCAAGAACAGGAACTATAAGTTCATAATTTATATGGATGACCTTTCTTTTGAGGAGGATGAATCTGATTACAAGTTCCTGAAAGCCGTAATCGAGGGTGGTGTTGAGACCAAGCCGGACAATATTCTAATCTATGCGACCTCCAACAGGCGTCATCTGATCAAGGAGACCTGGAAGGACAGAAGGGATATTGAGCAGGATGGAGATATCCACAGATCTGACACCATGGAAGAGAAACTCTCACTGGCTAATAGATTCGGTGTAACAATAGGATATTACAAGCCATCGAGGCAGGAATTCTATGATATCGTGAAGGTTTTAGCCGAGAGAAACGGTATTGTGATGGAGGAATCAGAGCTAAGACTTGAGGCAGACAGATGGGAACTCAGTCATGGAGGCGTTTCCGGAAGAACTGCCCAGCAGTTTATTACACATCTACAGGGTAAGTGATATAACATATATGTGTTATATAACATAAATAAAATCCGCGGCGCAAAACCGCGGATTTGCTATATCCAAATTATTATGGAGCCCATTTTAGATTGGGACAGTCTGTCGCACAGCCTGCCAGCGCGTTATTTCTTACTTCACAGGACGTATTTCGGCATTCGCGACACTTAAACGTGTAGTGGTATGAATATCTTATTTTGCAGGTTTTACAGCAAAATGGATTCATGCTGTTATGAGCTGTAAAAGAACGACCGCATCCAACACAGGTTATAACCACATTGTGAGCCATATCACACCTCCTTTTTATATTATCGACAAAAAAGTAGTCATAATCAATTAAATTGTAATAAAATATAGTAAAACATGAGAAATTGGGCGGAGAAGTATAGATGCATGAGATGAGTTATATCGCTAAAATGGTTTCAATGGCTGCCGAAGTTGCCATGGAAAATGAGGCGAAAAAGGTAAAGAGCATCGAGGTTTATATCGGAAAAACAAGTGGCGTAATGCCTTATTATATGCAGAAGTATTTCCCGGAAGCTTCCAAGGGAACAATAATTGAGGGAGCAGAGCTTATATGCGTTGAGGTTCCGGTGAAGGCTTTGTGTGAGGAGTGCAATAACGAATATTTTCCGTCAAGAGAAAACGGATACCTCTGTCCTGTCTGTGGAGGCAGAAAAGCCCACATAATCGAGGGAAAAGGGGTTGTACTGAATAATGTAGTGATAGAGGAGTAACAGAAAGGGAACGTGCTATGAAAACACTGTATCTGGAATGTAAGATGGGTATTGCCGGCGATATGATGGCTTCTTCGTTACTTGGGCTGTTTGAAGATAAAAACAGCGTTATAGAGGCCTTAAATGCGATAAATATACCCAATGTGGTATATAAACTCGACCAGATCAAAAAATGCGGCATTTTGGGCGATCATATTACGGTTTTGATAGATGGAATTGAAGAAGGTGACGAGCATGACCATGAGCATCATCACAGCACTCTTGATGACATAGAAGAAATTATAGAAGGACTTAACATTTCAAAGGAAATCAAGAGTGACGTAAGGGAAGTGTACCAGATTCTTGCAGAGGCAGAGAGCAAGGTCCATGGAGAGCCGGTTTCTCAGATCCATTTCCACGAAGTCGGTAAGATGGATGCCATAGCTGATATCACTGCTGTATGTTATCTGCTTCACGAGCTTGATCCTGATAAAATAATCGTTTCACCTATAAACGTCGGAAATGGCACTGTTAAATGTGCTCATGGCATTCTTCCGGTTCCGGCGCCTGCGACAGCTCTTTTGCTGGAAGGCATACCAACATATTCTCCGGAGAAGATTGTGGGCGAGCTCTGTACTCCTACAGGTGCAGCTCTGGTCAAGTATTTTGCCTTTGATTTTGGCGCGCAGCCGGTGATGACGGTAGATGCTATCGGTTATGGCATGGGTAAAAAAGATTTCGACCAGGCCAACTGCGTAAGGGCCATGATCGGTGATTCATCGGAAGAGGCTGAGAGGATAATTGAGCTCTCCTGTAACATCGACGATATGACCGGAGAGGAGCTTGGTTTTGCAACAGAGATACTCTTTGAGAGAGGAGCACTCGATGTTTTTACAATATCGGTTGATATGAAAAAGAACCGCCCGGGATTCATTTTGACAGTCCTTTGCAACGAGGATGACAAAGAGAGACTCCTTAGTGTGATGTTCAAATATACCACTACTCTTGGTGTTCGTGAGCATACCTACAACAGATATACCATGCTTAGAGAGATCAAGAAGATTGACACCCCTTATGGTGAAGTCAGGGTGAAAAGATCTTACGGACACGGAATTAAGCGCGAAAAATTTGAATACGAAGACCTGGCAGGCATTGCAAGGAGAACGGGCAAATCTTTAATAGAGCTGAAAAACGAACTGGTGGAAAATGAGCGAAATAATTAATCTTAAGGATTTAAACTGCGAAGATGTCGCAATCTACAATTCTTTAAACGAGAATCAATTAAAGAAAATATATGAACCGAACTTAGGGCTTTTCATTGCGGAAAGCCCTAAAGTTATTGTACGGGCTTTGGATGCTGGATTTGAGCCTGTTTCTGCACTTGTGGAGGACAGGCTTCTTACCGGGGAGATGGAAGATATTCTGCTAAGGCTTGGAGATATTCCAATTTACACATCAACAGAGGATATTTTATCCCGGATAACCGGCTTTAAACTCACAAGAGGCGCTCTCTGCGCAATGAGGAGAAAAGAGCTGTTGTCACCGGAGGATATAGTAAAGGATGCGCGCAGAATAGTCATTCTTGAGGATGTGGAAAATCCCACTAATGTCGGCGCAATATTCCGTTCTGCAGCAGCTCTTAACATTGATGCAGTGATACTGACAGGAGGTTGCAGTGATCCGCTTTACAGAAGATCAATAAGAGTCAGCATGGGCAATGTTTTCCAGGTTCCATGGACTTTTATCGGTGATGAATGGTATGAAGATGGTATCAGCATGCTTCATAAGCTTGGCTTAAGATCAGCTGCGCTTGCACTGGTGGATAACAGCGTAAGCATAGATGACAAGCACCTGGCACAAGAAGAAAAACTTGCGATAATAATGGGAACAGAGGGAGAAGGCTTAAGGAAAAAGACCATTGATGACAGCGACTACGTTGTCAAGATCCCGATGTCTAACGGAGTAGACTCCCTTAACGTAGCAGCAGCAAGCGCCGTCACATTCTGGGAGCTTGCTGCCAAAAAGAGCTGAATTATTCATTCATAAGATCGGAAATTGCTTTCTGTGAGTTTTTGATCGTATCATCGACGGATTGGCTGCCTTCTATGCACTTTACCAGCTCTTCTCCGAATACGGTCTCAATTTGTGACCATTTAGTGGTTCTCGGACGCACTCTGGAGTTGTTGGTTCCGCTGTACAGCTGCTGGAAGTATGGATATTTGGCAATTGTTGAATCGTCTTTAAATACACTCTTCCTTGTGGGAATTCCGCCGTGTTCCAGAGCTTCTCTTTGAACATCAGCGCTGGTTAAGTAGATCGAGAGCTTAAGTGCCAGCTCGGGATCTTTGGAATTTGTGGTGATTCCAAGGAGCCAGTTACCGATTTCACCTGTGGCAAAGGTTTCGGATATACTGTAATATTTGCCGGGAATCTGGGCTATGGAAGCTGTGGGTCCGCTTCCGGTTATAAACCAGGATGGCCATCCAAGTGCCATAGCAGCTTCGCCACTGTTTACGGCTTCTATAAGTCCGTCTTTATCGTAATTATCACCTGTCTTGTACAATTTACAGTAGAATTCAAGAGCTTCACGGCTCTTTCTCGAATCCAGAATGACTTTGTTGTTCTCGTCAAAAAGATCTCCGCCAAAAGCCCAAAGTATGGGAAGAAAATCAGAAACAATAGGGTTTCCTGCCTGTCCTCTTATGGCGTAGCCTTTTTTCCCTGATGCCTGAACTTCTTCACAGGCTGTCAGAATATCACTCCATGTATTTAAAGATCCGGAATCGGTTATTAAGTCAGGATTATAAAATATGAGCTGAACGTTACCTGAGAAGGGCAGAGCATAAGTGGCGCCCAGTGGATAAGGGTCTTTTCCCAGAAGTCTTGATTTATCAACAAAGTCCTCGTCATCGGCATATCCTAGCTGTGTGAGGTTTTGAAGTACGTTTTTCTCTATATATTCAGGCATTAATGGATCGTCTATCATGATGACGTCATATTTGCCCTCAGGGTTTGAGATATCTTCGATTACATTTTTTCGTATGTCATCTGCACTTAAGGGTATTACCTCGACGGTACAGTTATTCTCTTGTTCAAACTTTCCTTTTACAGCATTTATTACATCTGCATGTGATCCGTCTCTGGCTGCGATAGTTAAGGTTTTTGTGCTTTCAGAAGAATCCTGAGACTGAACAGATCCCTGAGAAGATGCGCATCCCACAGCAAGGAAACACATGCATGTAGCCATTATGAATGATAGAAAAGTCCTACTTTTGTGCATAGCAAACCTCCGTAACAATACAATACTATCATATTAAGTTTGTTTGTTTATTAAAAATAGATAATAATATGATTAACTTTATAGTATAATTAAAATGGCACAGAATATATTGCATAATTAAAAAGAGGTGAGCATATGCCTGAAACTAACAGCGAAGGAAAAATTGGCTATTCAACAGATACTGAATTTACTGCTAACGACATATTATACATGCTAAGAGATCTTCCCGATGCATGTTGCATCTTCAAAGTTCTGACGGATCCCTTCGGAACAGTAAAAGATATGCTCTTTTTATATGCGAATGAGAAATATGCGCAGCTGGTGGGACGTCCCATTGCTGAGCTTATAGGAAGTACCTATTACCAGACTGTGTCGAATCAGGATGAGGACTGGATCAAATTCAGTTATCAGGCAGCGGTTCTAAGGCAGTCTTCCATTAATAGGACCTACAACAGCCAGTTCAACAAGTGGTTTGAATTCTGGGTTGTTCCCGTATATCAGAAGGGGTTCTGTGCTTTTATTATTCATGATGTAACAGCGGATAAGCGAAATGAGGTAACTCAGACCTTTAATGCCAATACTAATAACCTTGTTATCGAGTGCGCCAAGGCGATCGCTACACCTGATTTTAACAAGGGAATAAAAAGAGTTCTGCGCCGTATAGGGCAGACCATGGAAGCAGATCGCGTCTATGTGATGAGAATTGAGCCTGATACTCATAAGATAAAAGAGCTTCATGAATGGGTCAGCAAATCCTGCTCTACAGAGCTTCCTTCCAAAAAGATGTTTGAAAAGACCGATATGATCAATATATGGCTCAGGGATCTTGAGGGCGGTAATGTTCTGCACATGACCGATGTGACTGTGATACAGGATTCAAGCCCGGAGCTGTACAATGAATTTCTGGCGGGAAAAATCTCCAGATTCCTGGTGACAACCCTTAAGGATAAAGACGGACTCATAGGCTTTCTTGTTGTAGATAATCATTCGCTTGAGATCCAGGTCAATGTGGTTGAGATGATGGAGACGGTTTCTGCGTTTATCGCAGGCCAGATAAGAAACAATGATCTGACAAAAGAGCTGATGTTCCTGGGTGGACATGATGCCCTTACGGGACTCGGAAACAGATATGCGCTTAATCAGTCTCTGACGTCGCTTTCAGAAATGTCTGTACCTGTTGGTATATGCTACACAGATATCAATGGCCTTAAGGCTATAAACGACGATAAGGGACATCAGGAAGGTGATAAGCTGATAAAAGATACAGCTGAACTGGTAGGATCGGTGTTCAAAAAGAAATACTGTTACAGGATTGGCGGAGATGAATTTGTGGCAGTAATTCCCGATATAGAGGAAGAAAAGTTCAGCGAGCTGGTAGATAAACTCAAGAGTAAAACCAAGAAGGTTTCACTTGCCATAGGATATAAGTGGTCGAGAACCTCCAAGGATGTAAACAAGGTCATTAGAAGCGCTGACGAGAACATGTACAAAGACAAATCGATGTTCTACAAGAGTCATGAACGCCGTCATGCAAATAATACCTAAACAAAAAAGAGTAGTCACGTAATGTGACTACTCTTTTCACGTCTCAATAAACTTTCATTTTATGCAAGTGCTGCAGTAATGATAGACATTGAGTAAACCTCAATAGCGTTGCAGCCTCTTGAAAGATCGTTGATAGGTGCGTTAAGACCAAGAAGAATAGGGCCGTATGCTTCGAAGTTACCCATTCTCTGAGCGATCTTGTAACCAAGGTTTCCTGCGTTGATGTCAGGGAAAATGAAGGTGTTTGCATGTCCTGCAACAGGTGAACCGGGAGCTTTCTGCTTAGCTACACGAGGTGAAACTGCTGCGTCGAACTGAAGCTCACCGTCGATAGGAATATCAGGATACTTCTCCTGAGCCTTCTTGGTTGCGTTCTGCATCTTGGTTACGGTGTCGTCCTTAGCTGATCCCTTTGTTGAGAATGAAAGGAAAGCAACCTTGGGATCTACGCCGAAACGTCTTGCGCAGTTAACTGTCTCGCCACAGATCTCAACAAGCTCATCCTCATTAGGATTGATGTTGATTCCGCAGTCGGCCATTGCAATAACTTCGTTGTCACCTGTAGCAGATGGACGAACAAGAATGAAGCATGAAGAAACGATGGTGTTCTCAGGCTTTGTCTTGATGATCTGGAGAGCAGGACGAACTGTATCAGCTGTTGAGTATGTTGCTCCTCCGAGAAGACAGTCGCCAAGACCCATCTTAACGAGCATTGTTCCGAAGTAGTTGGTCTGCTTGAGAATAGGTATTGCCTTCTCTGGTGTCATGCCCTTGCTCTTTCTGAGCTCGCAGAAAGCATCAACCATCTCGTCGAACTTATCATAGTTCTCGGGATCGATAATCTGAGCGCCGCGGATGTTGTAACCTGCCTCTTCAGCTGACTTATTGATCTCGTCTACATTTCCGAGAAGAATAGGTTTGATGAAGTTTCCTGCAAGAAGTCTTGAAGCAGCCTCAAGAATACGTGGATCTGAACCCTCAGGGAATACGATTGTCTTAGGGTCCTGTTTGAGTTTTTGGATCATATCACCAAATCCGTACATTTATTTTTCCTCCTTAAAAAACAACGGTTTTTCACTAATGTAAGCGCATACATTTTTATATGCGAATGTCATTATAGACTAAAGGAAAATAAAAAAATTTGATTTCACTCAATTTTTATGCTAAATTTTAGCAGAGGTGACAAAAATATGAATATGAATCCAATGATGTTTATGCAATTACAGCAAAGAATACAGACTTTCCAGCAGGATCATCCCAAATTTGTACCATTTATTATGGCTATTAAGGACAATGCTTTGCAGGAAGGAACCGTTCTTGGCGTTACGGTTACAACACCGGACGGAAGGAAGATAGAGTCAAACATTAAGCTTACAGCTAATGATATTGAGACTATCAAAATGATGTCCGATCCCGGTGCAATGAGCTGATAATCTGCTCTATCAGAAGGTTTTTACGTAGCTGCCGTCTTTTTTAACAAAACTGTATTTGTTAAGGTAATCCTTGTGATGCTCATCCGGACCACTGTAGGTAAGAGATTTAACCCCATATGAAGGAAGTTTGGAGAAAAGAAATTTTCCTATGGAGAAGTCTCTGTACTCCGGAAGTGAGTAATCCAGGAGAATATCCAGATTGTTGTCTGAAGTCTCTTTTCCGATAAAGATTCCTGCCGGTGCGCCGTTATAGCAGACCATATAGGAAGTTGTCGCGTCGGAAAAATCCAGAGATAATCCCGGGAAGCACTTTTGAATATCGTCTTTTGCTCTATCAATAGAGTATTTAAGCATGGAGTCATCAAGGGATACCTTCACAAGATCGTATTCCCTTGTTTCTTTGCTTGTATTGCTGAGCTTGATAAGATAATAGATATTGATGGCAACCAGGCAGATATTCATGACTGCTGTTGGGTATGAGTGGATAATAAAGGCATATACGGTAAAAATAAGGCTTCCGATAGTGTTTATTACCCTGAGCTTAAAAATGGAGGACATAAAGAAGGAAACCAGCACAAGAGCTGATCCTACGTAACCGACCATTTCAATTATCATTTTTGTATCCATAATTCTCTCCTTAATTTAACAATTTACATAAAAAAGCATATCATAAATGATGACAATAAAATAGATGGGGCATAACCCCATCGATTATCATATAAGTTATATAACATATATAATACGCCTGCTGGCGAAAGTAATATCAGAGCAGGATTACCAGAGCAGTAAGTCCGCCTATAAAAAGAGCTGATGCTGAAGCGGTGATAACCTTGATCTTGAAGGATGCAGCGTCTACGTACTTGCCGAAAAGGTTTACTGTGTCTACGACCTTGGGCTCATTTACTTTGTTGTAAGACTCAAAAGAGTTTAATGTGTCCATATCGTTTTCCTCCAATCCATAAAAAAATTACTTTCAACATCATAAGCGAAAAATGTGTACAGTAACTAATCTGCGTCTAAAGATTTTATAAAAAAAATATTAACTTAAAGAGGTTTCAGAGTTGGAGTACATTTACGAGACACATCTTCATACAATCGAAGCAAGCGCCTGTTCTTCCACGCCCGGAGAGGATTATATTACCTATATGAAGGGCCTTGGATACAGTGGGATCATTGTGACCGACCATTATTTCACGGGTAACAGCTGTGTGCCCAGAGACTGGCCTTGGGAGAAGAGGGTTGAGAAGTACTGTAGTGGCTTCGAACACGCAAAAGAGGCGGCTGGAAGCGATTTCACAGTCCTGTTTGGTATCGAATACAATTTCCACGGCGATGAGTTCATGATCTATGGCCTTGATAAGAAATGGCTCCTTAATCACCCCGGGTTTGAAACCAGGGATCGCTATGAGGTGTATAAAATGGTGCATGAAGCAGGAGCAATCATGATTCAGGCTCATCCCTACAGGGAGAGAGGATATCTTTCCGAGATTAACATAACGCCTGATATCAGTGATGGTGTTGAGGTATATAACGCAGCCAATCCCGACTGGCAGAACAGCCTGGCATATGAGTATGCTGTTAAAAGAGGCTTCAGAATGGCCGGCGGTTCTGACATCCACAATTTTTCTCAGGAAAACATGGGCGGAATGAAGTTCTCTTTTCCCATAAATTCCATTGAGGATTATAAAGAGGCATTTATGGCTGGAGAAGGGACTCCCGTATGCCGTATGAATGTTCATGACAAACCCGGAGAATTCAGACCTGTTTCCGAGTTTATAGAACTGACAAAACCCACGCAGGAATCTACACTTGAGGTATTTTGGCACTAAATTGTAAACAATGTTAAATTTCTGTTAACTTGTACACAATCTGACTGCCTATGGTTTATAATGAAGGTGTAGGAGGTATAAGCCTATGAGGATGAAGAGTATTGTGGGAATAGTAATGACAATCGCTTTAATGTCGGTTGTGGGATGCTCCGGCGGAGCGGCTCAGAGTAATACTCCCGAGGGAGTTGATCTTAAGCCTGTAATTTACCTGTATCCGCAGGAGGATGGAAGCGAAATTTCAGTAAGCCTTGACTACAACGGAGATATCACCGATCTTATCCCGGAGTTCAATGCAGAAAATACATGGAATGTTACAGCTAACAGGGATGGCAAGATCACTTTTGAAGGACAAGAGTATGATTACCTGTTCTGGGAAGGCGTTCCGAGGTTTGAGTACGACTTCTATACAGGCTACTGTGTAAAGGGTGAGGATACGGAAGGATTCCTTAGGGAGAAGCTTGCCGAGCAGGGACTAAACGATGCCGAGATTGCTGAATTCCTTAAGTTCTGGCTCTCAGATATGGAAGGCAATCCCTACAACGTGATCAGTTTCCAGGGTAAGACCTATACAAAAGGCGCCAAGCTTACCGTTACTCCTGAACCTGACAACATGATCAGAGTATTCATGGCGTGGTATCCATCAGAGCACCATATCAGGATCAAACCTCAGATTCTGGATACACCTTCAAGAGATGGATTTACCGTTGTTGAATGGGGTGGAAACAAGGTTAAATAAGAATAAATATAAAAATATAAGGGCTGAACATTATTGTTCAGCCCTTTTTTGTTGCGCTTACGCGGTTTATGCGCTAATATTTATGCAAATATGCAAAAATCGCCTAGGGGACGATTTTGGGGAGGTTTATATTGGATGTGACAATTAGCCTTAATAAGGCAAAAGAAATCGCAAATAGCGGCAAATATGACGTTATACCGGTGGGCTGTGAGATCCTCTCGGACTTCATTACACCCATCGAACTGGTCAGGAAACTAAAAGCTGCATCCAGACACTGCTATATGCTGGAATCAGCACAAGCCAACGAATATTGGGGAAGATATACTTTCGTCGGCTATGATCCGAAGCTTGCAATCACACTTAAGGACGGCGAGATGTCTTTTGGCGATAAAACCGTACAGACCAAAGAGCCATGGACAATACTAAGGGATATTCTCGCAAACTATAAGAGTCCAACATTCGAGGAACTTCCGCCGTTTACAGGCGGTCTCGTTGGGTATTTTGCCTTTGACTACTTTGGCTACTGCGAACCCAGTGCGGCTTGGAAAGGCGTTGATAACGATGCCTTCAAGGACCTGGATCTGATGCTCTTTGACAAGGTCATTGCCTTTGATAACGTGAAGCAGAAGATTGTTCTTATTGCAAACGCAAGGACCGAGAATATCGAGGAAGGCTACAAAAAGGCCATAGAGGAGCTTACACAGCTAAAAGAGCTGATATATGCCGATACTGAGAAATCCTGTGAGGGAGGAAAACTCATGGGCGAGGTTACACCTCTTTTTGGTAAAGAGGAGTACTGTGCCATGGTTGAGAGCGGCAAAAAACACATCAAGGAGGGCGATATCTTCCAGATTGTGCTTTCAAACAGGCTTTCGGCGCCTTTTAAAGGAAGCCTTCTTAACACATACAGAGTTCTGCGCACCATAAATCCGTCTCCGTACATGTTCTATTTCTCAGGTACTGACGTTGAGGTGGCCGGTGCTTCTCCTGAGACGCTGGTCAAGCTTGAGAAGGGTATTCTTCACACATTCCCGCTGGCAGGAACAAGGCCCAGAGGCGCAACAGATGAGGAAGACAAGGCTCTGGAAAAAGAGCTTCTGGCGGATGAGAAGGAGCTGGCGGAGCACAACATGTTGGTGGACCTTGGCAGAAATGACCTTGGAAAGATCAGTAAATTCGGCACCGTGCAGGTTGAAAAACTCCATTCCATCGAGAGATATTCCCATGTTATGCATATCGGATCGACGGTAAGAGGAGAGATCAGGCCGGAGAACGATGCACTTGATGCTATAAATGCAGTGCTTCCGGCAGGAACACTTTCCGGAGCGCCCAAGATAAGGGCATGTCAGCTGATCGGAGAGCTTGAGAACAACAAGCGCGGAATCTACGGCGGAGCCATCGGATACATAGATTTTTCGGGAAATATGGACACCTGTATCGCAATTCGTCTTATTTACAAGAAGAACGATACCGTTTTTGTTAGGAGCGGAGCGGGAATCGTAGCTGATTCAGACCCCGAGAAAGAGTACATGGAGTGCCTTAATAAAGCAAGAGCATCGCTTCGTGCACTGGAGCTGGCACAGGAGGTGGAGAGATGATACTTCTTATAGATAACTACGACAGCTTTTCCTACAATCTTTACCAGCTTATAGGCGAGATCAATCCTGATATCAGGGTTATCAGAAACGATGAGATGACAATAGAGGAGATAAGAGCACTAAAGCCTGAGCGGATCATTCTTTCACCCGGTCCCGGAAGGCCTGAGGATGCAGGTATTATCGTTGAGGCTGCAAGAACTCTGGGAAAAGAGATCCCGACGCTGGGCGTGTGCCTTGGACATCAGGCAATCTGTATGGCCTTTGGGGCTACGGTCACTTATGCAAAAGAGCTTATGCACGGCAAACAGTCAGTGGTTAAGTTCGATACTGAAAGCACCTTGTTTAAGGGTATTTCTGAGAAAGCACCCGTTGCAAGATATCATTCTCTGGCGGCTGAAAAGAGCACAATTCCGGACTGCCTAAAGATAACAGGTGTTACCGATGATGGCGAAGTTATGGCAATAGAGCACAGAGAATACCCTATTTACGGGGTTCAGTTCCACCCGGAATCCATCATGACCCCTGATGGAAAGGCTATGTTGAAAAATTTTTAAAAAGTTGTTGACAGGTCTTAAACATCCGAGTACAATCCATGAATAAGTAAAGTGTATACACGAATACAAAAAAGCAAACGATGCAATGGCGCATCAAACTACGAAAGTAGTGTGCCAGTGCGTCGTTTTTTTGTGCTTTAAGGCACAAAAAGGAGGAGAAACGTATGAGTGGAGAAATCTTAGATGCTATTAACGGCAGTGTTTTTGGCGTATGGTTTTTGATCGGCGCAGCTTTAGTTTTCTGGATGCAGGCCGGATTTGCAATGTGTGAAGCAGGCTTCACCAGAGCAAAGAATACAGGAAACATCATTATGAAGAACCTGATGGATTTCTGCATCGGAACTGTAGTATTTATTCTCATCGGTTTTGGCCTGCTTCTTGGGGAAGACCTGGCAGGCATAATCGGAAGACCCGGATTTGATATTTTCACAAATTATGCAAATTTCGACTGGTCAAATTTCGTATTCAACCTTGTGTTCTGTGCTACAACAGCAACAATCGTTTCAGGATCAATGGCTGAGAGAACTAAATTCTTATCTTATTGTGTGTACTCGGCAGTTATCTCAGCAATCGTTTATCCGATTGAAGCACACTGGACCTGGGGCGGCGGATTCCTTGCTCAGATGGGATTTCATGATTTCGCCGGATCCAACTGCATCCACATGGTAGGTGGTATTGCAGCTCTTGTTGGCGCATCAATGCTTGGACCACGTATCGGTAAGTTCGAAAGGGATGCTTCCGGAAAGGTTACAAAAGTAAATGCTTTCCCGGGTCACAACCTTGTAGCAGCTTCCCTCGGTGTATTTATCCTGTGGCTTGGCTGGTACGGATTTAACGGCGCAGCATGTACAACCGTAGAGCAGCTCGGAAGCGTATTCGTAACAACAACAATTGCTCCTGCACTTGCAACAGTAACCTGTATGGTATTTACCTGGGTTAAATACGGTAAGCCCGATGTTTCAATGTGTCTGAACGCTTCACTGGCAGGTCTTGTAGCCATCACAGCTCCCTGTGATGTAACAGATGCTTTTGGCGCAATCGTGATCGGTATCGTAGCAGGCCTTCTTGTTTGCTTCGGTGTTTGGTTCCTTGATTACAAGCTTCATGTTGATGATCCTGTCGGAGCTGTTTCGGTACATTGCCTCAACGGTATTTGGGGAACACTTGCAGTAGGTCTTTTTGCTACAAATTCAGCTCCCGGCTATTCAATAGCTGATGCAGCAGGTAACGAAATGGTAGGTCTTTTCTACGGCGGCGGACTTAAGCTCCTTGGAATCCAGTTCGTAGGAATGTTCTCTACAGCAGCCTGGACAGTTATTACTATTACAATCACATTCTTCTTAATTAAAGCCGTTATGGGACTTCGTGTAACAGAGGAAGAAGAGATTCTCGGACTTGACTCAACAGAGCATGGTCTTGCGTCTGCTTATTCCGGATTTGCCATCATGGATGTTTCAAACACTCTGAACATGAGCGTAAACGAGAACACAGATCTTGGTGTAAGCGAGTACGACAATGCTTCACAGGTACAGAAGGATGCAGCTGTAAAGGTTGTTACAGCACCGGTTCCTAATACATCAGGAATCCACAAGGTTGTTATCATTGCTAAACTCTCACGCTACGACAAGCTCCGCAAGGCTATGAATGCTCTGGGCGTAACCGGAATGACAGTTACGCAGGTTATGGGCTGCGGTGTTCAGAAGGGCTCCGGTGAGATGTACCGTGGAGTTGAGATGGATGCAACACTCCTTCCTAAGATCAAGCTGGAAGTAGTAGTTAGCAAGATCCCTGTTGAAGATGTTATTGAAGCAGCCAAGAGAACTCTTTACACAGGCCATATCGGAGACGGAAAGATCTTCGTTTACAGTCTCGACAACGTAGTCAAGATCCGCACCGGAGAAGAGGGTGCAGCAGCTTTGGCTGACGTTGAGTAAATAGGAACATTTAGGAGGATTTGAAGTATGTGCGCAATACTGACATACGCAAGAGCAGATGTATCAAAGGATTTCTTTGAAGAGATCCTGGAAAAGACAACTTCCAGAGGCCCGGATATGACAAGGACCCTGCAGACAAACAAGGGCTATATGGGATTTAACAGACTATCGATCATGGGACTTACAGAGAGCGGAATGCAGCCCTTTACCCTGAATGGTAACGCAGTAGTTTGTAACGGCGAATTGTACGGGTTTACTTTCCTTAAGAATTATCTGGTGTCTTTGGGATACAGCTTTAAGAGTGACAGTGATTGCGAGATACTTCTTCCTCTTTATGAGAGGCTTGGAACCAAGATGTTCAGCCTTCTGGATGCAGAATTTGCCTGTGTCATTTATGACAGCAAAAAGAATGACTTCGTGGCAGCGAGGGATCCGATAGGAATCAGGCCGCTTTACTACGGCTACGACGACGAAGGATATATCCTTTTCGCTTCAGAACCCAAGAACTTAACTGATGTCTGCAAGTGCATTAAGCCCTTCCCTCCGGGACATTACTACGAGGATGGCAGATTTATCTGCTACAGGGACATGACCGAGGATAAAGAACTAAAGACAGATGATCTTCAGACTATCACGGAAAACATCCATGACAAGCTGATCCGCGGTATCAAAAAGAGGCTCAGCGCAGATGCACCGGTTGGGTTTCTGCTCTCGGGAGGACTTGACTCCTCCCTGGTATGCGGAGTTGCAGCAAGTCTCTCAGATAAACCAATCGAGACTTTTGCAATCGGCATGGACATAGATGCCATAGACCTCAAGTACGCAAGAGAAGTTGCAGAGTACATCCACAGCAATCACCATGAGGTGATCATCACAAAAGAGGATGTAATAAATGCCGTAGAACCTGTGATCCATGCTCTTGGAACCTATGATATCACCACAGTCAGGGCTTCCATCGGAATGTACCTTCTGTGTAAATGGATCCACGAAAACACAGATATCAAGGTAATCCTTACAGGAGAGATTTCAGACGAACTCTTTGGTTACAAGTACACGGATTTTGCTCCAAGCGCCGAAGCCTTCCAGGAAGAGGCTAAAAAGCGCGTCAGAGAGCTTCACATGTACGACGTACTAAGGGCTGACAGATGCATAAGCGTCAACTCTTTAGAGGCAAGAGTTCCTTTCGGAGATCTGGACTTTGTAGATTACGTAATGAGCATTGACCCTCAAAAGAAGCTAAATACCTACGGAATCGGAAAATTTCTTTTGCGAAAAGCCTTTGAAAAAGATGAATTCATTCCAAGGTCGATCCTGATGAGAGAAAAAGCAGCTTTCTCCGATGCAGTCGGACATTCCCTCAGAGATGACCTCATGGAATATGCAGATAATACATATACTTACGCAGAGTATGAGACTAAGAGAAAAGCCTATACTCATGCGACACCATTTACAAAAGAGTCTCTCCTTTACAGAGAGATATTTGAGAAATACTACGAAGGCCAGTCACACATGGTTGTAGATTTCTGGATGCCAAACAAATCCTGGAAAGGATGTAATGTTAACGATCCATCCGCAAGAGTGCTGTCAAATTATGGCGCCAGCGGAGAGTAAATAAAAACGGAGGATAAGAAAATGGTAGAAGCGGGAAAACTTACAGAAGAATTTGGTTGTCTGGTCTTTAACGACAGAGTCATGAAGCAGCGCCTTCCAAAGGATATCTACAAGGCTGTTCACAAGACTATTGAGCAAGGTACACACCTTGAGCTGGATGTAGCAAATACGGTTGCTGCAGTCATGAAGGAATGGGCTGTTGAGAACGGAGCCACACACTTTACACACTGGTTCCAGCCTATGACAGGTCTTACAGCAGAGAAGCACGACAGCTTCATTTCACCAACTGATGACGGCTCGGTGATCATGGAGTTCTCAGGAAAAGAGCTTGTAAAGGGTGAACCTGATGCATCAAGCTTCCCTTCGGGAGGTCTTCGCGCAACCTTTGAGGCAAGAGGCTACACAGCCTGGGATCCTTCATCACCTGCATTTATTAAGGACGGATCCCTCTACATTCCTACAGCATTCTGCTCATACGGCGGAGAAGCCCTTGATAAAAAGACACCTCTTCTTCGTTCAATGGAGGCTCTTTCAGGGGAAGCTGTCAAGATGCTTCACCTTCTTGGATATGAGGATGTTAAGAGAGTAAATACAACAATCGGTTCAGAGCAGGAGTACTTCCTGATCGATAAGGACTACTACAAGAAGAGAAAAGACCTTCTGTTCACCGGAAGGACACTTATCGGCGCACCGGCTACCAAGGGCCAGGAGATGGAAGATCACTACTTTGGTGTAATTAAGCCCAAGGTATCAGCTTACATGCATGATCTTGACGAGGAGCTCTGGAAGCTTGGAATTCCTGCAAAGACCAAGCACAACGAGGTTGCTCCTTCGCAGCACGAGCTGGCGCCTGTATTTGAGACAGCAAACATCGCTGTAGATCACAACCAGCTCACTATGGAGGTTATGAAGAAGGTCGCAGACAAGCACAACTACGCATGTCTTCTTCATGAGAAGCCCTTCGAGGGAATCAACGGATCAGGAAAACATAACAACTGGTCTGTTTGCACAGATACAGGAATGAACCTTCTTGATCCCGGCAAAAAGCCCGGTGAGAACATTCCTTTCCTGGTATTCCTCATGGCAGTTATCGCAGCAGTTGATGAGTATGCACCGATCCTGAGACTCTCCGTAGCATCTGCAGGAAATGACCACAGACTCGGCGGAAACGAGGCACCACCTGCCATCATTTCAATTTTCGTCGGCGATGAGCTCGCAGGAGTACTTAAGAGTGTTGAGGAAGGCACAGCCTATGAGAGCCAGGGCAAGGTTCAGATGGCCATGGGAGCTACCGTTCTTCCGCACTTTACAAAGGACAACACAGACAGAAACAGAACATCACCTTTTGCTTTTACAGGCAACAAGTTCGAGTTCAGAATGCCCGGTTCAGCAGTTTCAGTAGCTAACGCAAACATCGTCCTCAACACAGCAGTTGCAGAGGAGATTGCCAAGATCTATGCAAAGCTTGAAGGAACACCTGCTGATGCTCTTAAAGAGAAGGTAATGGAGGTACTTAAGGAAGTGCTTTCAGCTCATAAGAAAGTTCTTTTCAACGGAAACGGATACACAGAGGAATGGGTCGCTGAGGCTGAAAAGAGAGGTCTTGCGAACCTCAAGTCACTTCCCGATGCAATGCCTTACTGGATCTCGGATGAGTCAATCGAGCTCTTTACAAAGCACGGAATCTTCACCAAGGAAGAGATCCACTCAAGATATGACATTCTTCTTGAGAACTACTCAAAGTCAATTCACATCGAGTCCCTGACAATGCAGGAGATGGTGAGAAAAGACCTGACAGAAGGAATCATCGCTTATGAGAAGGACCTTACAAAAGAGGTGATCCAGAAAAAGAGTGTTCTTGAGGGCGCAGCGTGTGAGCTGGAATGCGGACTTTTAAAGACCCTGGATGGAGCATCCGCAGGAATCAGCGGAGCGCTCAAGAAACTCTATGAGGACACCAAGAAAGCAGAAGGCATGGATGATCTTCTGGGACAGGCAAGCTTTTACCAGGAGACAATCCTTAAGGATATGGATGAGCTTAGAAAATATGCGGATGAAGCTGAGGCCGTTATCCCTGATGAATACTTAAGCTACCCTACATACGGCCAGATGCTCTTTTCACTTAGATAAAAAGACATAAAGAATACGATAGAGGTATAAAAGCAATGGAAAACTGGATGAACGAACATGATGCATGCGGAATAGGAGCGGTGATAAATATAAACGGAAAGCCTGATAACAAGGTGCTTGACGATGCCCTTTCCATCGTAGAAAAGCTTGAGCACAGAGCAGGAAAAGATGCCAGCGGAAAAGTCGGCGACGGCGTGGGAATTCTAGTTCAGATATCTCACAAGTTCTTTTCAAAAGAAGCCAAAAAGCTCGGGTTTAAGATTGGAGGCGCAGGGGACTACGGTATAGGAATGTTTTTCCTGCCGCAGGATTCCATGAAGCGCATGTTCGCAAAGCGAATGCTTGAAGTCATTGCAGAAAAAGAAAACCTTAAGGTCATCGGATGGAGGGATGTGGAAACACATCCCGAAATCCTTGGTGAGGTGGCAAGAAACTGCATGCCACACATCAGCCAGTGCTTCATTGAGAGGCCATCCGATGTGGAGAAGGGAATAGAGTTTGATAGAAAGTTATACTGCCTCAGAAGAGAGTACGAGAAATCTTCTGAGGATACTTATATTTGCTCATTTTCATCCAGAACCATTGTCTATAAAGGAATGTTTTTGGTGGGACAGCTCCGCAATTTCTACGAGGATCTGTTATCACCTGATTACCAGAGCGCTATCGCGCTGGTGCACAGCAGATTTTCCACTAATACCACACCTTCCTGGCAGAGGGCGCATCCATATCGCATGATCGCACACAACGGTGAGATCAATACCATAAAGGGTAACAGTGACAGGATGCTGGCCCGTGAGGAGACCATGTCGTCAGATGTATTTAAGGAGGAGCTTTCCAAGGTCTATCCCGTCATTGCATCCTCCGGATCTGATTCAGCCATGCTTGATAACACCTTGGAGTTCCTGTACATGAACGGCATGGATCTCCCTCTCGCCATGATGATCACAATACCTGAGCCCTGGAAGCACAACGATTTCATGTCTCAGGACAGAAAAGATTTTTATCACTACTACGCAACAATGATGGAGCCCTGGGACGGACCGGCTGCAGTTCCTTTCACGGACGGTGAGCTCTTTGGAGCAACGCTGGATCGTAACGGACTCAGACCATCAAGATATTATGTGACCAAGGATGGAAGACTGATTCTTGCATCCGAAGTTGGCGTTTTGGATATCCCGGAGGAGAATATCCTTGAGAAATCAAGGCTTTCACCGGGACACATGCTACTGGTCAATACAAAAGAAGGACGCATAATCTCCGACAAGGAGTGTAAGGACAGATATTCACTGGCAAAGCCCTATGGCGAGTGGCTCGACAGATATCTTCTGCACCTTAACAAGCTGTCGGTTCCAAATAAAAAGATACCTACCCATACCCAAGAGATGAGAGACAAGCTCTACAAGGTATTCGGGTATTCCTACGAGGACGTCAAACAGCAGATAATGCCAATGGCTACAAATGGCATAGAATCTACTGTTTCCATGGGAACTGACGTCCCTCTTGCCATGCTTTCAAAGCATCATCAGATGCTGTTTTGCTATTTCAAACAGCTCTTTGCCCAGGTTACTAATCCGCCAATCGACTCGCTTCGCGAGAAGGTAGTCACCGATACCACAGTTTATATCGGCTCTGACGGGAATCTCCTTGGGGAAAAGAGCGACAACTGCCGTGTTCTTGAGGTTAACAACCCGATCCTTACGGGCGTTGATCTCATGAAGATCGAAGCTCTGGATCAGCCGGGCTTTCATGTAAAAAAGATATCCCTTCTGTATTACAAGAACACTCCTATGGAGAGAGCTCTGGACCAGCTGAACATCTCAGTGGACAGGGCTACTGCAGAGGGCGTTAACATCATCGTTCTCTCAGACAGGGGTGTTGATGAAAACCACATGCCTATCCCTTCGCTCCTGGCTGTATCCAGCGTCGAGCAGCACCTGGTAAGGACCAAGCAGCGCACGGCAGTATCCCTTATTCTCGAGAGCGGAGAGCCGAGGGACGTCCATCAGATCGCAACACTTCTCGGTTTTGGTGCCCGTGCTATCCATCCGTATCTGGCTCATGAGTGCATCGCAGAGCTCATAGATATCGGAATCCTTGATAAGGATTATCACACAGCAATAGCTGACTACAACAAGGCGCTCCTGGGCGGAGTTGTTAAGATTGCAGCCAAGATGGGCATCTCAACCCTCCAGTCCTATCAGTCCGCCAAGATATTTGAGGCCATCGGCCTGTCAAAAGAGTTTGTTGATAAGTATTTCACCGGAACCACCAGCAGAGTGGGCGGAATCGGCATAAACGAGATCGGTGAGGATGTTGAGCTTCGTCACAACAAGGCCTTCGATCCCCTGGGACTTGCCACCGACACAAGCCTTGATTCCTTTGGATTCCACGGTCTTCGCAGCGGAAAAGACATGGAAGACCACATGTATAATCCAAAGACCATAGTTACTCTTCAGAGAGCTGTAAGGGAAGGGGACTACGAGAGATTTAAGGAATATACACAGCTTGTTGATGATGAGGACAGGCCACATACTCTGAGAGCTCTTTTATCCTTCGTTCCTGCAGGAGAGAAGGTGCCTCTTGAAGAGGTTGAGCCTGCTGAGGAGATCGTAAAACGCTTCCAGACGGGAGCTATGTCCTACGGTTCGCTTTCCAAGGAAGCCCATGAGACTCTTGCTACAGCCATGAACAGGCTTGGCGGAAAGAGTAACACCGGCGAAGGTGGAGAGGATATCGCAAGATTCGGAACAGAGAGAAACAGCGCAGTTAAGCAGGTTGCATCCGGAAGATTCGGCGTTACCAGCAGATATCTTCAGAGTGCAAAAGAGATACAGATAAAGATGGCACAGGGTGCAAAACCCGGTGAAGGCGGACATCTTCCGGGCAAAAAGGTTTACCCATGGGTTGCAAGTACACGTTTCTCAACCCCGGGCGTAGCCCTTATTTCACCGCCGCCTCACCATGACATCTACTCAATTGAGGACCTGGCACAGCTTATCTATGACCTTAAGAATGCCAACGACAAGGCAAGGATATCAGTAAAGCTGGTATCTGAGGCAGGTGTAGGTACCATCGCTTCAGGTGTTGCCAAGGCAGGAGCTCAGGTAATCCTGATCTCAGGCTACGATGGCGGAACAGGAGCAGCTCCATCGTCCTCTGTTCATCACGCAGGACTTCCCTGGGAGCTGGGAGTCAGTGAAGCTCATCAGTCTCTTCTGCATAACGGCCTTAGAAGCCGCGTAGTCCTTGAGACTGACGGTAAGCTCATGACAGGACGAGATGTTGCCATAGCAGCGCTTCTCGGAGCTGAGGAATTCGGATTCGCCACAGCGCCCCTTGTATGCATGGGCTGCATGATGATGCGTGTCTGCTCCAAGGATACATGCCCTGTGGGCATCGCAACCCAGAATGAGGAGCTCAGAAAGAGATTTAAGGGAAAACCCGAGCATGTCATGAACTTCATGCTCTTTGTAGCAAGGCAGCTTCGTGAGATCATGAGCGAGCTTGGCTTTAGAACTATCGAGGAGATGGTGGGAAGAACTGACTGCCTCAAGATGAGGACCATTCCGAATGCGCGCTGCAAGGATGCTGCGGACCTCTCAAGAATCCTTGATACAAGCTATGTGGGACAGGCCAAGAACCACTTTGATCCCAAGGATGTATATGATTTTGGTCTGGAAAAGACACTTGATCATAAGGCTCTTTTACCTGCATACGAGAAGTTTAAGAAAAAACCAGATACAAAGATGAGTGTAAAAGTGGATATTACCAGCACGGACAGAAGCTTTGGAACACTGCTTGGAAGCAGGGTAACGGAGGATTTTGCAGATTCACTTGCTGATGATTCCATCACTGTTGAGGCAACAGGAGGCGGCGGACAGTCATTTGGCGCATTCCTTCCAAAGGGAATAACGCTTAGGCTCTCAGGCGATGCCAACGATGGCTTCGGAAAGGGATTATCCGGCGGAAAGGTCATCGTTGCACCTCCTAAGGAAGCTACTTATAAGGCTCACGAGAACATCATCATCGGTAATGTTGCACTTTACGGCGCAACAGCAGGAAAAGCCTATGTTTGCGGAATAGCAGGAGAGAGGTTCTGTGTCAGAAATTCCGGTGCGCTGGCAGTTTCAGAGGGCTGCGGAGACCACGGCCTTGAGTATATGACCGGCGGAAGAGCAGTTATCCTTGGTATGACAGGCAAGAACTTTGCAGCGGGAATGAGCGGCGGAATCGCCTATGTTCTCGATAAGGAGCATACTCTTTACCTTCGCATGAACAAGGACATGGCAAGCCTTACCGAGCTCACAGAGAAATACGATATCGCTGAGCTTCAGACAATCCTTGAGGATTATGTAAAAGAGACAGGTTCACAGTTCGGAAAAGAGATCCTGGAAAACTTTGATAAATACATCCCTGATTTCAAGAAGATCGTGCCAAACGATTATCACCGTATGCTGTCGGCAATCAGCAAGTTTGAAGAACAGGGAATAGACCATGAAACCGCTGTATTAGAGGCTTTCAAGGAATTGGCATAACAAATGTTATCAATAATGGGAGAAGTTTAAGATGGGAAAAGAAACAGGATTTCTTGAATATAACAGGACAAATAATAAAGATGTTCCTCCAGAAGAAAGGATAAAAAACTTTGAGGAATTTCATGTTCCTCTTGATTCCGAAGAAAGGCGCAGACAGGCTTCAAGGTGTATGAACTGCGGAGTTCCATTCTGCCAGTCGGCCATGAACCTTGGCGGAATGGTTACAGGATGTCCCCTTCACAACCTCATTCCCGAGTGGAATGACGAGATCTACAGAGGACATGATAAACACGCATTTGCAAGGCTGCATAAGACCAGCAATTTCCCTGAGTTTACCGGAAGGGTCTGCCCAGCCCTTTGTGAAAAGGCCTGCATGTGCGGACAGAACGGAGACTCCGTGACCGTGCACGACAATGAGCTCTATCTTATAGAGCAGGCCTATGAAAAAGGATACATAACACCTGTTATACCGCAGATAAGAAGCGGTAAAAAGGTGGCAGTTATCGGAAGCGGACCATCAGGCCTTGCAGTTGCTGATGAGCTCAATCACAGAGGCCACAGCGTTGAGGTGTTTGAGAGGGAAGATGAGATCGGTGGTCTTCTCATGTACGGAATACCCAATATGAAGCTTGATAAGAGCGTTGTTCTTCGCAGAAAGCACCTTATGGAGCAGGAGGGAGTTGTTTTCCACACAGGAGTAAATATCGGACAGGACAAGCATTCCAAGGAATTTCTTGATAGTTTTGATGCAGTGGTTTTGTGCTGCGGAGCCAAGAAGGCAAGACCCCTTGCAGTTGCTGATCCCGGTAAGGTAAAGGGAGTGTATAATGCCGTTGATTTCCTTACAATGAATACAAAAGCTCTTTTAAAAGCAGGAGACAGGTCTGTAGCTGCTCTAAAAACTCAAAAAGGGTATATTGATGCAGAGGGCAGGAATGTTATTATAGTAGGTGGTGGCGATACGGGAAATGACTGTATCGGAACCGTTATAAGACATGGAGCAAAGAGCGTTACAGCTATCGAGATGATGCCAAAGCCGCCTGTAGAGAGGCTTTCTTCCAATCCGTGGCCTGAGTGGCCCAAGGTCCTTAAGACCGACTACGGCCATGAGGAAGCAATTTACCTCTATGGGGAGGATCCAAGAGTCTTTGAGACCACGATAAAGAGCGTAAAGACAGATAAAAAGGGACATATCAAGCAGGTGGAGACCGTGAAGGTACAGTTCAAGGACGGCAAACTTGTTGAAGTTCCCGGCACGGAGAAGACACTAAGGTGCGATCTTCTGCTTATTGCAGCCGGATTCATAGGATGTGAGAATTACGTGGCTGATGATTTTGGACTTGAGCTAAGCAAGAGAGGCACTGTAGTTACAGGCGCTGAGAGTTACCGTGTGGGTGAGAGCAAGGTCTTTTCCGCAGGTGATATGCACAGAGGCCAGTCGCTGGTTGTTTGGGCCATCTGCGAGGGCAGAGAGTGTGCAAAAGAGATAGATGAATATCTCATGGGATATACTAATCTTTGATTGGAGATAGAAACAATGGTTAAAGCTAATGAGAATTATTTAAAATTACCCGGAAATTACCTTTTTTCCACAATCGGAAAAAAGGTCAGGGATTTTCAGGACAAAAATCCTGAGGTTAAGGTGATAAGATTGGGAATCGGTGATGTGACACAGCCCATTGCACCTGCCATTATAAAGGCGCTTCATAGCGCGGTTGATGAGATGGGAAGCGCGGAGACTTTTAAGGGATATGCGCCTGATCTGGGCTACAGCTTCCTTAGAGAAAAGATTTCCGAGGTCGATTTTAAGGGCAGGGGATGCGATATTTCTCCCGATGAGATATTTGTTTCCGACGGCGCAAAGTGCGACTGCTCCAATATTCAGGAGATCTTCAGCCTTGATAACAAGGTTGCTGTCTGCGATCCGGTTTACCCGGTTTATGTGGATTCAAACGTTATGGCCGGAAGGACAGGAATTTATGATGAGATCGCACAGAGCTACAAAGATGTAGTATACATGCCTTGTACAGCAGATAATGGCTTCGTTCCCGAGTTTCCTGAGGAGACTCCGGACCTTATCTACCTGTGTTTTCCAAACAACCCTACAGGAGCTGTGATCAAAAAGGATCAGCTTCAGGCCTGGGTTGATTATGCAAACAAGAATAAGGCCATCATTCTCTATGATGCAGCCTATGAAGCATATATTTCGGAAGGAGACGTTCCACACAGCATCTATGAGTGCGAGGGAGCAAAAACCTGCGCTATCGAGTTCAGGTCTTTTTCCAAGACCGCAGGTTTCACTGGCTTAAGGCTCGGATTTACCGTTATTCCAAAAGAGCTTGAGGCAGGCGGCGTAAAGCTTTGGGACCTCTGGGCAAGAAGGCACGGAACAAAGTACAACGGAGCACCTTATATTGTTCAGAAGGCAGGAGAAGCTGTATATTCAGAAGAGGGAAGAGCGCAGATAAAGACCCAGATCGCATACTATATGGAGAATGCAAGATATATCTATGACGGTTTAAAGAGCGCCGGATACGAGGTATCAGGCGGTGTAAATGCGCCTTACATCTGGCTCCATACGCCGGATAACATGACCAGTTGGGAATTCTTTGATCATCTCCTTACAAAGGCTAATGTTGTAGGAACACCGGGATCGGGCTTTGGACCTCACGGTGAGCATTATTTCAGGCTTACAGCCTTTGGAAGCAGAGAGAATACATTAGAGGCAATAGAGAGAATAAAGAAGCTTTAAGGAGGACTCATGCAGTACACAGTTGAAGAGGTTCTTAAGTACGTTGAGGAGGAAGATGCCAAGTTTATCAGACTTGCGTTTTGCGATGCTTTTGGCGTGCAAAAAAATATTTCGGTAATGCCGGGGGAGCTCAAGAAGGCCTTTGAGGACGGGGCACCCATAAGTGCCAAGGAGATTGCGGGATTCAGGGGAAGCCCTTATGCCAAGCTGTACTTAAAGCCTGATCCTTCAACGCTGGCGGTTCTTCCATGGAGACCTGACAGCGGAAGAGTGCTGCGTATGTTCTGTGATGTTTATACCGCTGATGGAGAGGAGATTTTATCATCCACCAGAAATGTCCTCAAAAAGGCTGTCGATGCTGCCAAGGAAGCCGGAATTGAGTTCAGGTTCGGTTCTGAGACGGAGTTTTATCTCTTTAACAAGGATGAAAACGGAAATCCCACCAGAATTCCTTATGATACTGCAGGCTATATGGACATTGCTCCGGCTGACAGGTGTGAGAACATAAGGCGTGAGATCTGCCTCACCATAGAAAAGATGGGACTTACTCCTGAGAGAAGTCATCATGAGCATGGCCCGGGACAGAACGAGATAGATTTCCACTATGGAAAGCCCTTAAAGGCTGCAGATCAGATGACAACCTTCAAGATGGTAGTAAGTACCATAGCTGACAGATACGGACTGGTGTCGGATTTTTCGCCGGTACCACTTCCCGGAAAGCCCGGAAACGGCTATCATATCAACATTTATGCCGTTGATAAGGACGGCAATGATGTGGCAGGTTTTGCTGCGGCAGGAATAATGGAAAAGATAAGAGAGATCACTCTTTTCCTGAATCCAAGTAATGAATCCTATGCAAGATTTGGAAATAACATGGCTCCGGATAAAGTAAACTGGTCCGGTGCCGGAGAATCCGAGCTTATGTTTGTTGAGACCTACAAGGGCAGGACCCACGTGGAGCTGCGTTCACCGGATGCCTTAAGTAACCCCTATTTAGTGTATGCACTGCTGATAAGGGCAGGGCTTTACGGCATCAAAAATCGTATGGAATTGTCAGAGAAGACCAATGAGGAAGGACTTCTTTTGCCAAAGTCCAAGAAGGAAGCTGAAGAGCTTGCAAAGGAAAGCAGCTTTGTAAAAGAGTTTGTACCTGATGACCTGATGGGAGCGTACATGGGCCACTGATTGGAGGATTGTTATGCCGAGAAAGGATGACTTTCAACACTCCATATTAGTGGTGTCGGGCTCGGAGCAGTTTGACCCCGTGGTGAAAAGGTCGCTCCCGGAAGGGGACTACATGACGGTGGACTTCCTTAGGAGCGCAAGCTCGGCCAGAAGGAACATTTTAGAGAGGTATTACGACATTGTCGTTATAAATGCGCCTCTGCCGGATGATTCCGGAATTGATCTGGCTCTGGACATTGCCGAGGACACCAACATCAGCGTTCTGATCGTAACCACGCCGGATATATATGGAGATGTGCTGGAGAGAGTCACAGACATCGGGATTTTGGCTATTCAGAAGCCTTTTCAGAGAGGTCTTTTGAATAAATCCATAAGATACCTGATTTCTGTGCAGAATAAGCTGCAGAAGCTTTCAAAAGAGATTTTCCGGGCAAAAGAAAAGCTGGAGGAAATCAAGATAATAAGCCGTGCTAAAGTTCTTTTGATAGAAAAGAAGGGTATGACCGAGGATGAAGCCCACAGATTTATTGGAAGTGAGGCCATGAATGAGGGAATATCCAGGCGCAGAGCGGCAGAGAGAATAATGGACGACCTTGAATGAAGACATTTCGAGGGCGTCCATTTCTTAATTTATTCTAAACTGCAAGTTTGGGGCATTAATTGTGTTAAAATTTTATTGTCAAAAACAACCGCATGGGAGAAATAAAATTGCTAACAGCAGAAAACAGTGCTATTGACGTCTCACTAAGGCGCTATAAAAAAGAGCTCTCTACTTCGGGGGGTGGCTATATCCTTTTTGGAATATGGTCAGCCATCAAGGTTGTTATGAGCGTTTTTGTAGGGGAATTATCTGTCAAAAAAATCGTTGACACTTATGAAATAGAGCCGGAAGCTTTGGTGTTTTTCGAAGCCTTTTATTTCACCCTTATTGGTATTGCTGCTGTTGCTGTAGTTCTTTTGCATCTCTATGTAGGACTTGGAGCTATAAGAGCAAGCAGTGGAAGTAAGAAACGAGGATATCTCAGAGTGACGGTCGTTTTGTTGATCTTCGGCATAATCAATTCATTGGGATATGGTGGGCAGGCCGGAGATCTGTCGAATTTCAGCTTTGACGACACGACAATAGCAGCATTTATGGTTGATGTGACGGTAATCTTAATGCTGATTGGCATTTTGCGGTCAGCAAAAATGATAAAGAAACTGACTATGGAAAAAGAACAGGGGATTCAGGGCGCTTAAAGCCCTTTATATCTTACAGACAGGTAGAGTGAAAGAAGGAACAGTCCCAGGGTTTCAGTTATGTGATAGATAAGGGATGTCCACACTATGCCGATCTCTCTTCCCATCAGATATACAGTCTGCATCTGGATGGCCCCAAAAGAAACAAGGAACAGCAAAAGAATTGCCAGTGACCCCAGCTTGATATAGCGGTCATTTAAAAAAATACCGGTCATTACTACTCCGAGAAGTATGGCGGAGAGGATCTCCAGGTATTTAAAGCCGTGAGTCATGTTATAGAGCATGATAAAAGTACCATCGGTCATGCCTTCGCCTGAGGACAGGGCATCCATGAGCATTCCGATGAACCTTCTGTACATTATGGATGTAAACAGATAGATGAGCTCAGCGCCTACGAAAATAACGGCCCAGAGCTGAAGAAGCCTGTTTACTGAAGAAACAGACAAAGAAGCGATGTTATCGCCAAAAACTTCTTTCTGAAGATCGCCCATACTTCTGCGATCTTCCGGGGGAACAACGCTTACATAGCGATTGAGTCTGTCCCAGGTAACATAGAAAATAACTGCTGTTATTAAAATTTGAACTAAAGAAATCGCAAGCTGGCTGTGCCAGAGCTTAAGGTCCAGCATATCTGGGCTTGATGTATTGGCCCTTTGGATAAAGAAGCGCAAAACGCCTTCAACGACGGCGGCAATCAGCTTGATCACGGCCACGGACATTATTGCTTTAGATAAAATGTGTTTTTTGACACTTATATACATGTTAAGACTCCGAAAGTTCTTTTTCATTATCTTACCACAGTGTGACAAAACTGTGATAGAGCCTTTAGTAGAATAAAGTGAACCATGAAAATAACAGCTTAAAGAAGAGGTGGGAATTATGAAGAAAAGCGAGATTTTATTGAAGGTTTGTGCAGTGCTTTTAACTATCTGTTTTGTACTGACAAGCGCAACAGCAGTACAGATCGTAAAGGTCTTTGCTGAAGAAGATCAGAATGAGACATTTGAACAGGAAAGTACAGGTTTTGTAGTAGACCCTGATCCTGATATGAATCCTGAGCCGAATCCGGATCCCGATCCTGATCCCGATCCTGTACAGCCGGATCCTTTTGACTATAACCTTGTCTGTTACACTCCAAGTATAAATTTTGGCAAGGTAAATCAGGGTGATGTGGTTTATGCAAGACAGTTTGCAATCGTTAATATTGGAACCACAACATTCCCTCTTACATGGGAAGAAGTTGATCCCTACACAGCATTTGATGTTGGATCCATATCTCCAACCAATGTTATGAAACCTCAGGATTCAGTTCTTTTCTCGGTTTCACCAAATGAGGGACTTAAGCCCGGAACATATACAGCAAGATATACATTCTTTTCAGAGAACGACTATAGAAGACACCATACAGCAATTGTTGACGTAACAATCACAGTTGTTGACGCTGCGCCATATATCACAAGCGTTGACGTAGTTCCTGCTTCTGCTACAATTCCCGCAGGAAAGGGCTTTGACTTCGATGCAAATGTAAGCGGTGGAAATAATTATGATCCTTCCGTAATCTGGTCTTTGGCAGGAAATCAGAGCACCGGAACAACTGTTGACGGAAGCGGAACAGTATATGTAAGCCCCAATGAGACAGCATCTTCTTTCACAGTAGTTGCTACATCTGCTCAGGATCCTTCAAAATCTGACAGAGGAGTTATAACGGTAGCAACTGTTGATCACGTTATCAGCATTAAGGCAGATCCTGCTGAGGGCGGAGCAATTGCCGGAGGCGGAGCTGTAAGAGATGGCGGAAACTGCACAATTTCGGCTTCTCCTAATAACAACTATGTATTCAAGGGTTGGTACGAGGGTGGAAACCTTATTTCCAGCACCGGACAGACAACCATCAACAATATTACTTCAGATCACACTTTTGTTGCTAAGTTTGAGAGACAGTCCTGCTATGTAAAAACAGGCGTTAACAACGGCGACGGCGGAACGATCACAGCAAGTCAGAGCGTACCTTACGGCGGTAAAATAACCATCACAGCCAAGGCCAACAGTGGATACAGCTTTGCAGGATTTGTTGAGAACAACAAGACAATCAGCACCGCTTCTTCTATCGAGCTCAACAATATTACTACTGACAGAAACATAACAGCTGTTTTCAATCGTGAAAAGTGCACAGTTAACGTATCTGTATATCCTCAGGATACAGGTAAGTACGAAGGAGCCGGAACCTATAACAAGGGCGACAGGGTGGCTCTTACAGCAAAGGCCTATGACGGATACCAGTTTGTTGGATGGAGCGTTAACAGCCAGATAGTTTCAAAAGATGACAGGTATATAATTGAGCATATAAAGAGCGATCTCAACGTAGTTGCCAACTTTATGAAGATAAACACAACAACCTACAGGGTAACGGCAGGTATTGCAACTACAGGCGGAACAATCTCTCCAAGCGGTGATTTCAACATCCCCGAGGGAAGCAGTGTAACTTACAATATCATGGCTCAGGCAGGATACAGGATTACTGCAGTTATGGTAGACGGAAAGAACATCGGTGCTGTTACAAGCTACACCTTCAACAATGTAAGAGGCGGACACAGCATAACAGCAAGCTTTGAGAAGATTCCGGAAGCTCCTAAGAAATCAAATACATCCGGTCAGACCACCAAGAAGAACTCAGACAATAATCCGGCTGTAGCAGGGGCTCAGAAAAAGACTGAATTCAACGAAAAGACAGCAGCAGAAGGAGCCGTTACAGAGCAGAAAGTTGTTGAGGAGAAGATTCCTGAGCAGGTTGAGGTTCTTGATGATGAGCAGCATGCAGAAGATGTTTACACTGAGGCTACAGCGGCTGAAACTATGGAAGAGGCTTCAGAAGCAGTATCAAACAGCGTAATGGCAAAGCACAACATGGATGAGACTACACTTAGAATTCTCATCGAGGACGACGCTGTACTTCCGATGCTCAGAGAGGCATTTGAGGATGGAACTCTTCAGATCACAGTAAATAACACATATGCTGCAGATCAGCAGGAGACAGCAGTTCAGCTTTATTACAGCCAGCCGACACTTGTTAATTTTGAAGATGTAATTGCTGAGACTCTTACATCAGAGGAGAAATACCAGGTTCTCACAGGAACTCCTATTTCCTTCAATATCGACATTACTGAGAACACAGATACCGTTGATAAGGGAACAAAAGAGCTTATGCAGAAAAAGATCGGTTATAAGCCGGTAAGCTACTTTGACTTCCTCATCATGAAGACCAGCAATGGAACAACCACAGTGATCAACCAGACAAAGACAGATCTTGAAGTAGTAGTACCCATCCCTGAGCAGTACAAAAAGGATGGCAGAAAGTTCTTCGTGATTAGAAATCACAACGGCGTGGTTGATATTCTTGAAGATGTTGGAAATGACCCTGATACAATCACATTCAGAACAGACAGATTCTCTGAATATGCTATCGCTTATGAAGCAATAAATGTAAACAAGCTTGTACTCAGAGTTGTTATTGTGGCATTTATTTCATTTATTCTTGCGATAATTTGCTTCGTAAATCTTGTAAAATATAAGAGAAGAGCAAGAAGGGCAAACAGACCAAGAAGAGCATGATTTAAGTGTAGAAGAAATGATAAAAGAGATGTACAATTTAAAGTAAGTATCCATGTTAAGAGGAGGGGGAAATGCGTTTCGTTCAATCAGAGCAGATTAAAATTGCAAATCTCGAGTCTAAGATGGACGTAGCTCAGGAAGTTGTTGAGAACTACATCTTTGATACAGGGATAAAGGGCAAGGATGCCTTAAGACTTAAGCTTCTCTCGGAAGAAGTGCTTCGTCTGGCAAAATCAATAATAGGCTATGGAATCATGAATTTCTGGCTTGAGGGTAACTCAAGGGTAACCAAGATCTACCTCACAGCCGAGAACCATATGGATAAGAGCAAAGAGGATGAACTGATCTCTGTATCATCAACAGGAGAGAACAAGGTTGAACAGGGCTTCTTTGGAAAGCTCAGATCACTCTTTGTAGTAAATGCACCAACCACATCAAAGTGGTCACTGAAGGACTATCAGGAAGAGTTAAGGCGCAGGAAGGAAGAGGATAAATATTCTCAGGAAGCCTGGGATGATCTGGAGAGATCACTTGTAGCCAACCTTGCTGATGATATTGAAGTCGGTGTGGGCAAGGACAATATCGAGATGATAGTTACCAAGGACTTCTCAGAGGCTCTGGGAGCTATCGGATCAAGAGTTCCTGTTGCAAAGAGCGACTTTACCTTTGTTGACAGCAACAAGATCGATGAGGGCAAGGTATATGCAAGAGCAGACGAGCTCATCGAAGAGCTTGAAGTATCTGCCAAGGATGCAATTCACTTAAAACTCTTGTTTGAAGAGACCATCGGAATGCTCAAGGCAATGACAGCAGACTTCAGAGCAGAGCTCTGGTTTGAGAAATACAAGAACGTATGCTGCCTCAAGCTTACAGCCAAGACACTTATGGACGCAGGCAAGAAGAAAGACCTGATCCAGGTGGCTTCAGACAGAGACAACAGCGCTGTTAAGGGCTTTATGAGCAAGATCGGAGATGTCGTTGAGAACGGACTTTTGAACTACTCTGAGGTTATGAAGCTTCAACAGCAGTATGGAACCGGATATGTAAGCTTTGGTTCTATGGGTATTTATGGTATCATGGAAGGTAGCTCCGATCCCGGAGTTATGTGGTCACTGAGCGACTACAGGGAGTCACTTGGAAACGATCAGGAGAATGATCCCAGTGCAAAAGAGGCTTGGGATGAACTTGAAAAATCTATCGTTGCAAGTCTTGCCAAGGACGTACTTGTTGGCGTAAAAGGTGATAGAATAGATATTACAATGGTATATGGGCTCAATTCATGAGTTTCAAGAGAGGAGAAATAGCACAATGACAATTAACAAAGTAGCAAATGGAAAGGACCTCATTATTTCTTTAGCAGGAAGGCTTGATACTACAACCGCACCGCAGCTTGATGATGAGCTTAAGGGGGGGCTTGACGGAGTAGAGAAGCTTGAGTTCGATTTCACTGACCTCGAGTACATCTCATCTGCCGGACTCAGAGTGCTGCTTTCAGCTCAGAAGATCATGAATAAGCAGGGAAGCATGGTTATTAAGAACGTTAGCGAGGAGATCAACGAGATCTTTGAAGTAACAGGTTTCGTAGATATTCTTACAATCGAATAATTTTGTTGCATATGGTACAGGCAAAAGGCATGTTTATGCCTTTTGCCTATTTCTTATAGGATTACAATATGAAAGAAATCGTATTAGATGCAAAAGTCGATAACCTGCCTCAGGTCCTTTCATTTGTGGATGAGGAGCTTGAAAAAGCTGAATGTTCCATGAAGGGAATGATGCAGATTGATGTTGCCGTGGAGGAGATTTTCGTCAACGTTGCAAGCTATGCCTATGAAGGCAAAGAAGGCAACTGCAAGATTGAGGTGGATGCTGACCCTGGAAATCAGTATGTAACGATTACTTTTACCGATGAGGGAATCCCCTACAATCCTTTGGCAAAAGAGGATCCGGATGTAACCTTGTCCGCTGAGGAAAGAGAGATTGGCGGATTAGGTATATTTATCGTGAAAAAAAGTATGGACAAGACAGCCTATGAAAGAAAGGATAACAAGAATATCTTCAGCATGGGTTACTCTTGGGCATAAAGGGGGATAAAAAATGGCATCGATTGCAAAAGATCTTGATCCTAAGCTGTTTTATGATGCGATAGTTCACTTTGACGAGAGTGATGAAGCCAAAGAACTCTATTATCAAGTCATGGATACTCCGACCGGAAGGAAGAATAAGAGCGGAAGCGATGAGACTGTAAGAGACAGAATCTTAAAGGCTTACGGCGTTCTCTTTTGCGAAGAAGCAGGTCTTGAGCCCGGTGATAAAGCGGGGGTGGACGAGGTCGCTGATACAGCTGACAGGCTCTATATCGGAGGTACAGGCTACGATCCGGATCACTGGTATCGTATGAAGTACCATTTCCCGGTTATCGACGACGATAATTATGACAGATTCGCAGCACTGGTGCTGGCCGACATGAACTGTGGCCCGCTTCATGATGCTGCTCTTAATGATGGAGACACTCTGGTGGTTGGAGAGGCTGATCCTCTTCACATGACTGCTCAGCAGCGCAAGAACCAGAAGGTTAAATCAGTTTCATTTCCTTCAGGAGGTGCACAGTGACAATACTAGCAGTTGATGATGACAGCACCTCTTTAAAGAAGATCAAGGGTATTCTGGCCAAGGCTCTGCCCGAAGCTACATGTTATTTCTTCGACGAATCTCTGGCAGCGCTTGCCAAGGCTCGTGAGGAAGAGATAGATGTGGCTTTTTTGGATGTGGAAATGCCTGAGCTTTCAGGAATAGATCTCGGAAGGTATCTAAAAGAACTTAATCCTTATGTGAACCTGATATACCTCACTGAGGATACCAACTATGCGTATGAGGCTATGAAGCTTCATGCCAGTGGATACCTGAAAAAGCCCGGAAACGACAAGGATGTGAAGGGCGAGCTTGAATCCCTGCGTTATCCTGAGATGCGCAAGAAATTCAAGAGAGTTTTTGCTCAGACCTTCGGTAACTTTGAGTTTTTTGTTGATGGGCAGCCGGTAGAATTTAAGTATAAGAGGACAAAAGAGATTGTAGCGCTTCTTATCAACAATAGAGGAGCCCAGACCACAAACGGCGAGATCATCGCTTCCTTGTGGGAGGATGACGGTGATCCCGAAAAGAAACTTTCATACCTCTGCAATCTGCGTCAGGATCTTCAGAATACCTTTAATAAGCTTAAGCTTGACGGTATCCTTTTAAAGCAGCGCGGAAGCATGGCTATTGCCAAGGACAGGATAGAGTGCGATCTCTATGACTGGCTTGATAACGGCAATGATTCGAAATACAAATACATGGGTGATTACATGAACCAGTACAGCTGGTCGGAATTTTACCATGCTGAGCTGGATGAGATAAGCTACGACCTTGAAGAAGATGCTATGAAGTAAATGAACAGATTCTGCAAGCGTGGGGAGGATAAGAGATGGAAGGCTTATTAAGTTTAGCCGTATATGTAGTGATCATCGCTGTTGTGATCATAAGCAGGAAGAAAAAGTTTAATAAGATAAATACAAGTAACCCCGGCGCCATGCCCCATCAGCACAAGCCGGCCAATGTATATGAGACCTATAACAAGAAGTCTCCAAGAAATGATTCCGGTACAATGCCTCATAAGCATGAGAAGAATCATTATACTTCAATGGCTGATGCGTCCAAACTTCCAAAGGGATACATACTTCTTAACGGAGAACCTGTGAGAGTGGCTGATCTGGAGGGAAAATAAGGTGAGAGTTTGTCTTTTAAATGACTCTTTTCCGCCTATAATAGACGGAGTTGCAAACGTAGTAATGAATTATGCGAGGATAATGACAGAAAATCTGGGCGACCAGGTGATTGTCGGAACTCCGCGCTATCCGGATGTTGATTATACAGGCTACCCCTACGAGGTGGTAGCCTATTCTAGTGTAGATACCACTGATCTGGTAAAGGGCTATAGGACAGGAAATCCGCTTTCTGTAAGCGGAGTGGGCAGGCTTTCAGAATTTAAGCCGGAGATAATCCATACTCACTGTCCGGCTTCTTCTACAATCATGGCAAGAGTTCTTCAAAAAGAGCTGGATGTGCCGATTGTCTTTACTTACCACACAAAATTTGATGTTGATATCGCCAGAGCAGTGGGCGAAGGCTTTCTTAAGAAGGAGACCATAAAGGCTATGGTATCCAATATCTCTGCCTGCGATGATGTCTGGGTTGTTTCAAAAGGCGCCGGCGAGAATCTAAGATCCCTTGGCTATGAGGGCGATTACCGTGTTGTCTCCAACGGTGTGGATTTCCAGAAAGGAAAGACAAGTGATGCGCTGGTAAAAGAGACTACTGCCGGCTACGATCTCCCTGAGGGGGTTCCGGTATTTCTTTTCGTGGGAAGAATTATGAAATATAAGGGAATTCCCATTATCATCGACGCGCTGAAAGAGCTCTCGGATAAAGGCATAAAATATCGTATGGTATTTGTGGGAGGCGGAGCTGATGCGGAAGAGATGCAGGAGAAGGTATGCGAATATGGCATCTCGGACAGTGTCATTTTCACAGGTCCCATCCATGAGAGAGACAAACTAAGAGCCTGGAACACCAGGGCGGATCTGTTTCTGTTCCCTTCTGTCTATGACACCAACGGAATTGTTGTCAGAGAAGCTGCAGCCTGTGGTCTTGCTAGCGTCCTGATCAAGGATTCCTGCGCAGCCGAGGGCATAACACATGACAGAAACGGCTTTATCATCGAGGAAGATCCCCATTCCATGGCTGCATTACTGGAAGAGGCATCAAAAGACCTCTCTCACCTGGCTCAGGTCGGTCAAAACGCGATGGATGAGATCTATATTTCCTGGGATGAGAGTGTCAGGGATGCAAGAAACAGGTATGATGAGATCCTTCAGATGTTCAGGGACGGTAGTCTCCCAAGAAAGAAATGGTCCGGAACGGAGCTTCTTCTTGACTCTGCATCCAAGATAATAAGCGGAACAGGAGAGATATTTAACACCTCCAGAAGTATTCACGAGGGTATGAGAGAAAACTTTGAGGAATTCAAAGACGAAGTTCGGGATGGACTTCAGGAAATAAGGGAGAAGATCGATGAATTCATCGAAAGAGGTCAGGAATAGAGACTGGTATAAGAGAATGAGCTTCTATCAGATATGGATAAGGAGCTTTGCTGATGGTAACGGAGACGGTATTGGAGACCTGTACGGCGTATACGACAAGCTTGATTATATAAAGAGCCTGGGTGTGGACGGAATCTGGTTTTCGCCGATTTATCCTTCTCCCAATGCCGATTTTGGCTACGATATTTCAGACTACAAGAATATTCATCCGGAATACGGCGATCTGGATCAGTTTAAAAAGGTTCTGACAAGAGCCCATGAATTGGGACTTAAGGTAATAATGGACCTGGTGGTCAACCACACTTCCGATGAACATCCCTGGTTTATAGAAAGTCGCAAGGGTAAGGACAATCCCTACAGCGATTATTACATCTGGCGCGATAAGCCCAACAACTGGGACAGCCTCTTCGAGGGCGAAGCCTGGGAGTATGACAAGGTAAGAGGACAGTATTATCTGCATATTTTTGCCAAGAAGCAACCCGACCTGAACATGGATAATCCTAAGGTTAGGGAAGAAGTTAAATCTATAATGAAGTTCTGGCTGGACATGGGTGTTGATGGTTTCAGAGAGGATGTCATCAACTTCATTTCCAAAAAAGAGGGGCTTCCAAATGGTCTGCCATTTTTGCCGGCAGCAAAAGGTATGTCCCACTACAAAGATGGTCCTCATATCCATGAGTACCTTGCAGAGTTCAGAAAAGTCTGTGATGAGTATGATTGTTTCCAGCTTGGCGAAGGGCCAATGACAACTGTTAAATCTGCACTTAATTATTTGACGGGACCAACAAAGTCCCTCGACATGATGTTCTCATTTGACCATATGATGGCTGATTGTTTCTTTACAGAGTACATGCACAGGCCATTTTCATTGGTCAAACTAAAGAAAGCCTTTACCAAGTGGCAGAAAGCACTTGATGGAAAGGGCTGGAATGCGCTCTATATCGAGAATCACGATCATCCCAGGATCATCAGCCGCTACGGGAGCGAACACCACTGGCGTGAGAGCGGAACTATGCTGGCTGTGTCATATCTTTTCCAGCAGGGAACGCCCTTTATCTATCAGGGGCAGGAGATTGGAATGATGAACATCAGGCTGACCTCCATCGATCAGTACGTGGATGTTTCCAGCAAGACCAATTACAATACTTATCACTTAAAAGAGAGCGTAGAAAAGCGTCTTCAGAGGATCCATGTCTCCAGCAGAGACTCCTCAAGAACACCTATGCAATGGGATGACAGTCCACATGCCGGATTTTCTACAGTAGAGCCCTGGTTTTTTGTAAATTCCAACTATAAGAAGGTGAATGTTGCTGCAGAAGAAAAGGACGATGACAGCATCCTGAATTTCTACAGACGCTGCATCGCCCTCAGAAAGAGCTCTGAAACACTTATTTACGGTAAGTACAACGAGTACTTCCCTAAACACAAGGAGCTTTATACCTATGAGAGAGTTTTGGATAACGAGCGATATCTTATAATATGCTCATTTTCAAGGCTTCCGCACAGGATGAGGATCCCTGATTCCTACAAGGGATGCACCGGAGAGATGGTTCTTTGCAACTACTCCGATGAACCTCTTAAGGACAATTGGCTTAAACCCTACGAAGCGAGGGTCTATAAGTATTAACCGCCAAGCTTTGCCAAAAATGTATTTACAAAGCTGATACCAAGCTGGGTCAGGATGATTGTTCCGATCCAGTAGATAAAATACACTATCATTCCGGGATTGAGGACGGCAGTTTTAAATCTTTTGCCTTTCTCAATCTCTTCTTCGTGGTGATCAAACACAAACTTCTTATGCAGCAGAACTGTCAGGATCAGGCCTGTGAAAACGGCTATGATAACAAATAATCCTACAGTAGCCATGCCTGCCAGAGCAGCCAGATTCTCCTGAATAAAGTTCATATAGCCTTCTGTATCTCCGTTTAGAAGATATCCCTGCATCTCAGAGATGTTGACTCCGCTTAACATAAACTTGCTCAAATAGGTACTAAATCCGTTGACTATCATGTGTATTGCGATGGAATAGCCAATCTTGCCTGTTCTCATGTAAATGAAGGCGAAAAAGCAGCCTATTGCAAATGCGTAGGAGCACTGGGCCAGGTTCCCGTGATAGAGTCCGAACATAACACCGGACATCAGCATGGCTGTTACTTCGCCGTAGTTTATTACCCTGTCGATGAGGAATTTCCTAAACAGCAGCTCTTCCCATATCGGCGCAATGATTGCTGCAAAAAGTACCATCATGAACGGTGACATATTGTCCACTACATCCAAAAGCGGATTGACAGCGCCATTCCCCGTGGCGCCTCCTATAAGGGAGTTAAGTACCATTCCGACTACGTTGGCTGCGACCATAACAAAGTAAGTTATGAATACGCAGGCAATAAAGCCCCCGACTCCGAGTTTGTTTTTCTTTATTTCAAACTTGGGAAGCTTACTGATAGCAAGGAACATAAGCGGATATATAATGACAAATCTGATCAGGAAATAGATGATCATCTGAGTTTGTCCGCTAAGTGCACCCTCAGAAAATGCAACGTTTCTTATCAGCAGAAAAAGAGCTATGAACGCCACATATACCAGATAGAGGGCGGTATAACTGAATCCGAATCTTGAGTAAACCTTCTTTGCTGCTACTTCATTCATACTTTGACCTCCTTTTTCTCCATATTATGCTATTATAAAGTATATGTGTATGAAAGGGGAAGAACGGGATGTATTTTTTAATAAGAAACATACTGGAGGAATGCAGCGCAGAACAGTGTCACGATGCTGATTCCGCATTTGTGGCCGTACTTACTCCGGAACAGTGGGCAAGCGAGAGTGAAAACTTCGACATGGGCATTGACTTTGACCTCAACAATGACGAGGTCATGACCACCAAGGCTGAGGTTAACTATGATTCACTGACAGGAACCTTTGTGATTCCCACACAATCCTCAGGGGCGTCAGAACTGCAGAGATTCTCTTATGTTCTGGATGAAACTGGAATTGTCTTTATCGATCGGGGAGAAACCGTACTTAACATAATAAAGAAGATACAGAGATTCAAGAAGTGGAAAAAGCCATGTCTAGAGCGCTTTTTATACGACTTTTTGGAACTTATAATCCATAATGATCTCCAGATAATGCAAAAATACGAGCTGGAGCTTGATCAGATTGAGAAACAGATAATGAATGACGCTGAGGAAGCCCAGATACAGCGAAACAACGAGCTTCGAGGCGATATAAGAGACCTTCGTATCCACTATGAGCAGCTGCTGGACCTTGCTCAGGAGTTTGAGGAGAACGAGAACGGCTTCTTTAAGGAGGATAACCTCAGATACTTTAGCATGTTCTCGGGCCGTGTTGACAGGCTTTACAACACAGCCACTCACCTTCGTGACTACACTATTCAGCTGAACGACCTCTATCAGTCACAGCTTGATGTGCGTCAGAACCGCATAATGACTGTGCTTACCGTGGTTACCACAATCTTCATGCCTCTGACCCTCATCGTTGGCTGGTATGGAATGAACTTTAAATACATGCCTGAGCTGGAGTCTCAGCTCGGATATCCGATAGTTATCGGCCTGAGTATCCTTATTGTTGTTGGAAGCCTTACTTTCTTCAAGGTCAAGAAGATACTCTGATAAAGGAGAAACCTGATGGCTTTGTATGCCCTGGGAGATCTGCATCTGTCCTTTCAGTCCGACAAAAACATGGACATCTTTGGCAAAGTCTGGAGAAATCATGACAAGCAGATAGAAAAGAACTGTAACAAGCTCATAACAGACGACGATACCCTGGTCCTTGTGGGAGACCACACCTGGGGCAGAAGGCTTGAAGACTGCCGGCTGGACCTTCAGTTTATTGAAGACCTTCCGGGGAAAAAGGTGCTGATAAGGGGCAACCACGACACCTTCTGGCAGGCAAAAAAGACGAATCGCCTCAATGAAATGTACAAGGGGCGACTTTTCTTTTTACAGAACAACTACTTCCCCTACGGGGATTATGCAATCGTTGGCACCAAAGGCTATTGCTATGAGGGATTTGATACCCGCGAACATGCTGCCATGCTGGTTGAGCGTGAGGCGAAGCGGTTAAAAGAGTCCTTCGAGGCAGCAAGAGCCGACGGATATGAGAAATTTGTGATGTTTTTGCACTATCCGCCCACCGGAATCGGGGAAAAGACAAGCCGGTTTACCTTTATGGCATCGGCCTACGGGGTAGAGCAGGTGATTTATGCCCACTGTCACGGGGAAGAGAGATTCCATGACAGTCTTTTGGGGAAGGTAGGCGGCGTTAAGTACAGCCTGGTTTCCGGGGATTATCTGAAATTTAAGCCCATGAAGGTTATGGACTAAGTATATCTTCTATAATAAAGGACGTGATTTGAAATGACAATTGAAGCTTATATGAATCCTGATTTTACATGGCCCAAGAAGCTGATCTTCTTTATTGTGGCGGTTTTGGCCATAGTAGTTGGAAATCTTTTGATCCTGGCATGGAACAAGATAGCAGAGCCGGGCAAGGGAAAAGGGGCGGACAGACGCAGAAAAGACAATTACTACCGCATGTCTGAGTACTTTTATGAGCTGATAATCTCGGCTACTTCCGTTATGTCTTTTGCCTGTGCTTATGTGGTGCTAAACCACGTGTACAACCTGTACAACGGATCGTATCAGGCAGGGGCTTTGGGGACCTTTCTCTACGCATGGGAGAACTGGAAGGATTTTGTACTTCTTCTCATGATATGCCTCTCCTGTGTGCTGAATTCGTTGCTTGATAAATTCATCATACCTATCAAGGGCCTTACAAGAGACCAGATTGCATCTGTCAGGATGCTGGGTATGTTCTATGCGATCATAGTACTGTTGTATCTTAATGTTATTGGCGATGAGAGCGAGTACGCCCCTGTAATGATGTACTATCTGGGGCTTATGGTCGGTCGTTTTGTCTATTTTGATGCATCTTTCATGGATTTTATTACGGCAATGAAGAGAACTATAGTAAGAACACCGCTTCTGGTGCTGGGACTGGCGATTTCTGGAGGCCTTAGCTTTTTTGGATTTAGCGCCGGATTTCTGCTGGAGCGAAATTACTATATTGTTGGCGTGTTCTATACCCATGTATTCCTGCTGATCGCAGTGTTTGCGCTGCATCACGGACGCCAGATTTATCATATTATCAAGAAAAAGAAAGCTGATGGCGGAAGACGACATGAACATGATGAGAGTGAAGATTCCGGCGATTACGCTGATTTTGATTAAAGAGGTATATAAATGATTCAGGATATCGGTCCCTTACAGCTAAATAACCACTATGACCCGGCGATCAAGGCGGATGATGAGAGCCTTATTGTTGTTTTTAAGGGAAAAGACATTTTACTACATTTAAATGAAGAGACCGGAGAGATGGCATATCCGTGCCTTTCGGAGATAACGGGTACTAATTTAGAGGAACTTGTATACATCTTTGGGATAGGTGAAGAGAAGTTTTTCCTGTATCTTGGGGATGTGGGTGCTATTTCTTTTGATGAGGAGAAGTTTGCATTTGCCGGTTTTGCAGGGGTGAGGAGCAGGCTCTTTTCCCCAAAACACTATGTGTATGCGGCCTTCACAGCATATCAGCTCTCGGAATGGTACGATGTCACAAGGTTCTGCGGAAAATGTGGTGCAAGAAACGATAACGACAAGGTCGAGAGGGCAAGAGTATGCCCTAAGTGCGGGAACAAGATATATCCGAGGATAAATCCGGCGGTTATTATAGGAGTCACAGATAAAGAGAGCAACAGGCTGATCCTCACAAAGTACAGGACTGGATTTGGTCACAATGCACTGGTGGCGGGCTTTACGGAGATCGGAGAGACTCTTGAAGAGACTGTTCAACGCGAAGTTATGGAGGAAGTAGGCCTTAAGGTTAACAATATCAGGTATTACAAGTCTCAGCCCTGGGGAATAGCCAGTGACGTTTTGGCGGGATTCTTCTGTGATGTGACAGGGGATAAAGAGATAAAGATGGACAATCAGGAGCTGAAGTACGCTGAGTGGAATGCTCCTGAGGAGATAGTTCTGCAGCCCATGGATTACAGCTTGACCAACGAGATGATGAAGCTGTTTAAGGATAAGGGATATAAGGGGACTGTTTAATAACGGGCGATATTGGTGTGATGAGGGAACTACTGAATGAAATGCAGCAACTGTGGAAATGAAATTGAACCCGGAGCCAGATACTGCAACGTGTGTGGTTTCTTTATTGTGCCTGAAGATGAGAGCGTAGAGATTACAGAACCCGTGGTACCTAAACAGAGAAAAGGAGTCGTGCTACTTTTGGCGGCTCTATTTGTTTTGCTGGGATTATTGGTTACTGCGTATATCCTGCCTCAGATTATTAAATATATGATTGTGGAAAAGCAGTTTAAGTCTGAGATGAATGCTGTGGAAGTTCAGGATGAGGAGGATGAAGAGACAGAGGAGGAAGAATTCCAAGGCCTAAGTGCATTGGGAGAACCCGGCGATAAGCTCATGATGGTTGATGAGATCATCTACAATGATCAGGGCGGAGTGATTACAGGGATTTATGACGGAGAATCAAGGGTTGGAGATTTCTATGTCAATGAGGCCCAAAATGCCGGTGTGCTCTACGATTCAAGAAAAATTTGTCTTTACATAACTCCGGATCTGAATACGGTTCCGCTGGCTGAGAACGTATACGATGCAGGGCTTTCCTACAGCGGGGATTATGTCTTTTACAAAATAATAGATCAGAAATTTAATAAGTATCTCTACTTATATGATGTTAAAACGGGTGATGAATATAAAGTTGAGGAGACAGATACCACAGAAATGGTCATGTCTCCCAGCGGTGAGTATATTGCGTACATTAAGCATGATGAACTCGATTATAACAAAAAGCTCCTTACTATCAGCGGATGGGGCTTAAAGCCTGCGGTTCTGACGGGGGATGTGGACGAAATCTATGCTGTTTCCGATGATGGAAAGATGATCGTTTACAGTACTTATAAGGATGGGAGCAGGACTCTGTTTTGCTGGGATGATGGCAATATCGTGCAGCTGGCGGATGACTATGTTGTCTCTATGCATTTTAACAGGGATTGCAGTTTCTTCTTATATGAAGGAGAAAATGGAGTGTACTGCTTTGAACCCGGGATGGATGAGCCTATGCAGCTGATTGGTGGAATGGCTTTAAGTGTTCGCATAGACGGGAAAAGGCAGAAAGTATCCCCCAGGCATGTGAATAGATTTCTTTACGCATCGAAGACTCTGACCGGTGCTATGATCAAAACTACAGATGGTCTGTATATGTTAAAAGACAATATGGAGTTAATGCGCGCTGATGATGATGCTTATGGCGCTCTTCTTATAAACAGGCTGGAAGATAAGGATATCTGTGTGTATTACGATGGTCACGGGCTTGCTTATAATATTGTGGGCTTTGATGGAAGTATAACTACCATAAATCCTATTGGCGAAGGCTTTCCGGGCGGATATGCCATAAATGATGACGGATCAGTTCTGTGGTATTACGACAGTAATGAAGAGCAGGTCTATATGGTAGATATGACAACCGGCAGTATGAGCACTGTATTCGGAAAGGTGACTGAAAAGGGAACGATTTCTCTTTTGTATGATTCTTATACCCAGAGATGTTTCTTTATATCAGAGGACGGATGCTGCTATGGAGCGTCTGCAGACGGCGATATACTTGAGTTTGCCACGGATTGCGCCGAGCCTTATACAAGCTACAGGTATGACGATATGGTGGGTTATAAAGAAAAAAGTCGTGAAGGTTATAATCATATTTTGGTTTTTGGACGTTTCGTAGAGCTCTCAAACTAATCAAATTCTAAAATTTATAAACAGACTGTCAGAATCTGTTTCCAAAAAATATCCTAATTCTAAAACAATCATAAAAACAACCCCAAATCACAAAAATCACACTATTTTATGACTCTTTTGTGACTGTCACAGATGTAATGTGTTCTCATCGGTTTACGAAACATGTTCACTCACGGATGAGGACCTAGTAAAGGAGAACACATTATGAAGTATTTATCATCAAACGGTAGAGAAGAGTCAAGAACAAATAAGGGAAGAACCAGCAAGCTTACATTCGCATATATACTTGCTGCTTTCTTCCTTTCATTTGGTCTTATGTTTGCAGGATCAGTTACATCTTACGCGACTGAGGACGAAGATGATTTAACTCCTCCAACAACAGGAACAGAAACACCTGGAACAACAGAAACAATGACAGACGAAGAGCGAGCTGCAGCAGAAGAGGCAGCAAGGATTGCAGCGGAGCAGGCTGAGGCAGCAAGGATTGCAGCGGAGCAAGCTGAAGCAGAAAGACTTGCAGCAGCGCAGGCAGAAGCAGAAAGGCTTGCAGCAGCGCAGGCAGAAGCAGAAAGACTTGCAGCAGCGCAGGCAGAAGCAGAGGAAGCAGCAAGGCTCGCAGCAGAGGAAGCGGCAAGGCTCGCAGCAGAGCAGGCTGCAGCAGCGCAGGCAGAATTAGATAGGGTTTTGGCAGAGCAGGCTGCAGCAGCGCAGGCAGAAGCAGAAAGGCTTGCTGCAGAGAAAGCTGCAACACCAAAGATCACATTTGCATGGGATAACACTGTAGAATCCGGAGCAACAGTAAGTGACGGAACACAAGGAACAGGCAGACTTGAAGGTTATTCAACAACAGTTAATCATTACACATCAACAACAGGCGATGATATAACAACTATTTTTCTTCATACCAATGATGGTTCAAATATAACTCTTAAAGAGGAAGACTTCGATCTTTCAGGGATTGGAGAAGGCTATACAGTAGAATATGACCTTGATTGCGGAATTGTCAATATTGTAAAAGTCAAGGAAAAACCAGCAACATCAAGTACAACAGAAACAACTGAGACCACAAATACAACAACAGGTCCAAAGACAACAGTATATTATCAGTTTACAGAAGTGCATGAGATTGATACATCTTCAGCAAACGAATATTATTTTGTGCCTTATACATATGGCGCATTAACTGGTGACAACGCTATGATAGGTGTTCCAATAGGAACAGCTACACTTTTTACAGATATGTCTCTTGCTCCTGAAGGTAAAACATATAACACGGGAAAGCTCGGAACTCAGAATTCCTATGCGTTTGACCAGCTAGTTACATATAATAATCTTGAAAATACTGAAGCAAATAAAGCCAAAATACTAAACAATGTTTTTGTAGCAGAGAAAGGCAATGGTTTTGACAGCTGTAAAGAAGGAGCACTATATTATCTTGATTGGGGTGAGAGTGGTAGTTTTAAGGTAACTACTGATGGTAAGGAATATGAAATTAATCAGTTAATGGGATATTGGTGTGGATACGGTGGTGCACAAGCCTTCTATGGTTACTATGGCAATATCTTTGGAAGAGTATATACATATCTTAAGGCTGAAGTAACAGCAGATAGTTTAACAGCAAAAGCTAAAGAAGGTGCTTTTGACAATGTTGGATTAGATGGCTTAAAGCTTACAGATAAAGACATCGCGTCATATCTGGATGTTAGTCTTCAAATTGGAGAAAAGGACTATTTAGTAGGTGGATGTACCGTTGAGGACGGAACTCTTGATTATTTAAAGGGTGACGATACAATATCCATCAAGTTCGGAAATACAACAAAGACTATTAAGGTTGACTTATCAAGTCTTGGTAAGCAGGTTTGGGAAAGAGATCACAAGGGCATGCGTGAGGCTGCTTCAGTAAGTGGTAGCGACGTTGCAGCGCTTCAGAGAGCAATCGCAGAAGGTCTTGCAAATGAATTAGTTGGTGCAAACAACGAAGATCTTCAGGCTCTTAGCGAAAAGCTTGCAGCAGCAATCTGGCAGCAAAACAACCAGGAAGCTCTTGCGTTAGATGCAAATGATCCTTTCAACTATGATGCTATAACAAAAGCAAGTGCTAACTATGCTAAAGTTGATAATAATGTTAAGAAGTATATGAATACTACTTCTAAGGGCATCTCTGACAGATGGGTAATTGTTGAGAGGAAAGTTAATGACGAAGCAGATAAGTTTATGGCAGCAAGACTTAAGGATGCCAAGACTAATCCTTCAGATGAAGATACAAATCCTTATGCAGATGCAACAGCAGATAACACAGATAAGATTCTTGCTTCAAAGGGTGATTATGACAAGCTTGCACCGGCAATCAAGAGATTTATTGATGAAAAGTACACAAAAGCTAACACAGGTACAGAAAATGCAGCTCTTACATATGCAGAAATCTATGAGAGAGCACTTAACATCAAGACAACAGCAGACGCTTTCGTTGAGAAGTACGCTTCAATCCTTGTAAAGAAGGATAACGAAGAGGACCCAGACCAGAGAGAAACATACAACAGAACAAATACATCTAACTATGCACAGATCATAAGCGGAGCAAACGCTTGGAAGAACCTCACAGAGGAAGAGCGTAAGTATATCAACAAGGCCCTTAACCTTGGAAATGGCGAAGTTGGCGCAGAGGGTGGAGTTCTTACAAATGAGATCACATTCGAAAAGCTCCTTGCAGACGCATATGCTCTTAGAGAGTTACTTAACAGACCAGCTCCTGAAGCTTTTGATCCATACGATGGACCAGAGGAAGTGTACCCTGTATTCCTTCCTAAGAAAGAAGTTAAGAAGGAAGAGCCTGTAGTAGTAGAGACAAAGACAGAACACAACACAAAGAAGCATTCAACAGGCAATTCAACAAAGAAGACAACTGACGACTCTAAGCTTCGCAAAGAGAATGATAATGCATTAGAGAAAATATTCAACAACCTTACAAAGAAAGAAAACGAGAAGACAGACGTTCTCGCAATGCTTGAGAAGACTGTAAACCAGATTGCTTCATCTATTACAGAGACAGCAAAGGCTACATTTGGTAACGGCGCAATCCTCATCAACGTTCAGTCATGGCTTGCAAACACAGAGTCAGGCGAGGGAATGTGGACAGATTCAAGTGCAAGAAATAAGCACCTTGAAGCAAATCAGTCACAGGTTAGCTACACACTTGAGAATGCAGACAGACTTGCTGCATCAGTTCTTACAACATCAGAGCTCAACGACGTAAACAACGGCGATACAATGGAGATCAGACTTCGTATCAATCCTAACGAGGATAAGGTTTCCAAAGAGCACAAGAACCAGTTTGACGATGCAATGGTAGCAGTTCAGGACAGCTTTGTAGGACTTACAAAGGGCGAATACCTTGACATTTCACTTGAGAAGCGTCGTAACAACGGTGCTTGGCAGTACATTCCTGAGACAGAGGATGCAGTAAGAATCGCAATCGATGTACCTGCAAACCTTGTACAGAGCGGAAGAACATTCTTCATCATCAGAAACCATGATGGTGAGTGCACAATCCTTAGAGACCTTGATGACAACGATGAGACACTGACAATCGAGACAGACAGATTCTCAGATTACCTTGTTATCTACGATGATAACTTTGCAGAGTCTGCTAAGAATGCAGCATCAGGAACACTTTACGGATCAGCAGCAGGAACAACACCTACATATAACAATGGAAATACAAACGTAGTAATGTATGTAGTTACATTCCTTGCAATCCTCTTCATGGTAATCGTAGTTATCTCTATGAGAAGAAGAGATGAAGAGAGATAATTCAAAGTAAATAAAAAACTTCGGCAGGAGACCGAAAGGTCTCCTGTTTATTTTGAATCGAAAAGACGATATAATATATATGAAGTGTTTGCAATTTCAAAAAACCGTCTGTATTCGATTTTGCGAGGTGATTTATTGAATATAATAGCTTTGGATGACGAAAAACTCGCTATGGAGGGTATCTGTAATACAATCCGTAAAGTTTCGCCGGATGCTGAAGTAAACGGCTTCGTTTTGGTGGAGCCTGCCATAGCATATGCCAAAGACAATCAGGTGGATGTAGCATTTCTTGACATCGAAATGTACGACACCAATGGAATCGAAGTTGCCAAGCAGTTAAAAGAAATCCATCCGGATATCAACATTATCTTTTCCACAGGTTATAAAGAGTATATGGAAGAAGCCTTCGCTTTGTATGCAAGCGGATATATAACCAAGCCTGCCACTGAGGACAAGGTCAGGGAGCAGCTTGCAAATCTAAGGCGTCCGATTGAAGAAGATGGCAATGGCGTTGTCATAAAGACCTTTGGCAAGTTCGAGATCTTTGTCGATGACCTGCCACTTAAGTTTGCGTACAGCAAGAGTAAAGAGCTTCTGGCTATCCTTGTGGACAAGGAAGGCAGGATGTGTACTGTAGGTGAGCTCATGAGTGTGCTCTGGGAGGATGAGGATGATCTTGTTTCCCGTACTTCATATATGAGAAACCTTCAGTCTGACCTTACAAACACCCTAAAGAAAAGCGGTGCTGAAGATGTGCTTGTCAAGCAGCGCGGAATGCTTGGTGTTGATGTAAGCAAGGTGAAATGCGATCTCTACGATTTCCAAAAAGGTGGAGCAGCTGCCAAAAGCTCGTTCCACGGTGAATATATGTCACAATACAGCTGGGGAGAAGATAGGATCTCTGTTTTGGAGGAAGAAAAGTGCCGGAAATAAAGTATTTTTATACTTGTCTGGAATTATGGGGTAGTTTTTTTGCTAATGCTGTAGCAATCTACCTCTACCTCAGTAAATCGGTAATACGCAAACAGTATCGCACGCTTGGAGCGCTGGAACTGATAGTTGGTGTGATGCTCTTTTTTGATGCGGCTGCATGGTTTTTCAGGGGAGTTCCCGGCCCGGTTGTCCATTCTATTCTTATTGCTTCAAACTATATCACAATTCTGTGTAACGCTTTTTTGCCTGTGGCAGTCATGGCTTATACTGTCTATTCTGTTGAAAAAGAGTACAGAACCCACCGAATGCTTATGGTGGTCACCGGTATAGGCGCCTTCAATGGTCTGTTCTACATGATCGCCCAATCAAGGAATTTTATTTTCAGTATTGATCCGGTCACAAACCTCTATCACAGAGGAGCCGGATTCGGGATATGGTCCGCGCTGATATTGCTGGAAACTGCAGGAACCATCGTCTATCTGACAATAAAAAGGGAACACATAGAGAAAAGGCGTTTTATAGTCATTATGAGTTTTGTGATTCTCCCTCTTATCGCGTCCGTTCTTCAGATCTTCATATATGGCTTCTCTCTTTCAAACATAGCTATTATCATAGCTTCTGCCATATTGTTTGGGCAGGCTGTCAATTCCAATACAAAGCTTATGGTGGAACAGAGTCTTTTTATCGAAAATCAGGAAAAGATTCTGGAAGATCTCAGAACAAAAATTGCTCTATCCCAGATAAAACCTCACTTTCTATACAATGCACTGAATTCCATCTATGTTCTGTGTGATCAGGATCCTCCAAAAGCAAAGAAACTTATCAACAATCTTTCTGAGTATTTGAGAACCGATATTGGGTCTATCGAGTCGGGTAAGACAATATCATTTGAAAAAGAGCTTGACCATACCAATGTTTATCTTGAAATTGAGAAGGCACGCTTTGGTGACAGATTTGTCGTAGAGTATGACATTGAAGTCGCTGACTTCAATATTCCGCCTCTGACAATTCAGCCGCTTGTTGAAAATGCAGTAAAACACGGCGTTTGCAAGAAAAGTCCTAGTGACCCTGGCGTCATTGCCATTAGAACTGAACAGGGCTATGGATTTGTCAAAATAATCATAGCTGACAATGGTGTTGGATTTGATCTGGCGAAATATAACGCCATGGATAAATCATCGACCGATAAGATTGGCATCGCAAACGTAAGAGACAGGCTGAAGATTTTGGAAAATTCAGAGATGAATGTCTTTTCCGAACCCGGAAAGGGCACTACGGTTGAAATAATCATTCCCAATAAAGACAAATAAGGGGTATTTATATGGCTCATGTAAACATGTATATACAGCTTTATGCAGCTGTAGTACTTGCGATTATTCTGGTAGGCAATCTGCAAGTCAACCGAGATGTAAGAGACAGGAGCGTAAAGGTCTTTTACGTAATGATTTTTCTTGGTGTGATCATGCTCTTTGTCGGAGGTTGGGACAGCTATCTGCTGATTCCGATGCACAAGCTAAATCCCGGTTTGGAGTCATTGGCAGCCGGAATCAGCGATCTTGCCTATTTCCTGATAATTGGCCATTTCACCCTATATCTTGATCTGTATGACAGAGAAAAAGGCTACAAGGCAAGTATTCTTGCAAAAGCAGCGATGATCATCAGCTTTATATACGGAGTATTCTGGTTTATTTCCGATTTCACCGGAAGCATATATACTCAGAATGCAGAAGCTGTGAGCCACGGACCTATGTATTACCTGGGGCAGGTCGGTGGATATGTGACCACTCTTATAACAGTTATCATATTGATCAAAAGGGTCAAGAGTTTCAGGAAGCGTGAAACCATAGCGTTTATCTTGTTTATCGCAGGTCCGCTAATAGGCTCTCTTATTAGAGGTTTCTTAAAAGACATTACTCTGATGCCCCTTATGATATCGCTATCCCTTATCATCATTCAGGTATTTGTTCAGAATGCAAAAGAGATGCTCTTTAGGCAGAAGATGGTAGAGATGTCAGAGCTTCGGACGGATCTTCTCATGAGCAGGATGAAGCCCCATTTTATCTACAACGTATTAAACTCTATCTATGTGCTTTGCGATCACTCGGTTGATGAGGCTAAAAGAGCTATCGCACTCTTTGCACAGTATCTCAGGACAAGCCTTGTTGACCTGGATAGTCACAAACTGATACCTTTCGAAGAAGAGATACAATATGTCAAAAACTACGTAGAGATTGAGAAAATACGCTTTGGAGACAGGCTGGAGGTAGAGTACGACATTGAAGCAACTGACTTTTCTGTTCCGCCGCTGTGCATTCAGGCAATCGTTGAAAATGCCGTAAAACACGGTATCGAGAAGAAGGTCGGAGGAGGAATAATTAAGGTTTCTTCCAGAGAAGGAGGAGGGAACATTATTATTACCGTTGTGGACAACGGGGTAGGTTTTAGCGATGATGATGCTGCCAAAAACGAAAGGAAAAACGGTAAGCGAAAACACGTTGGAATCTACGCTGCAACTTATAGGCTTGAAAACCTGTGCGGTGGAAAGCTTGAATATAACAGTAAAAGAGGCGAAGGAACCACAGCGACCATCACGATGCCGAAAATTTAATAAACAAATCATAAAGAGCCTGGAATTAAAATTTCAGGCTCTTTTTATGCTTATTTTAGAGTTGAGATGCCGTATTTTAGAGATTTGTGACGCTTTTGTGACCGGCCGGTCGGTATCATCTTAGAAGGGAGGGGAGCACTATGTCTTGCATCGGAAGGTAGGAATTATGAGAAAAAACACATTTTCAAGGATGATGGCAATCGGTCTTAGCGCAGTTCTTACGTTTACCAACGTAGATATTAGAGCTTTTGCTGAGATTGGTGATGAAGGGCCAAGGAAGACCATAACAAATATACAGGAGATTGATGAGGAGATTGCTCGTCAAACTCTTTATATTGGCGCCTCCGAAGAGGATATCATATTCCCTGATACTCTGGATGTCACTGTGACATATCAGGAGGAAATAGAGACAAAGAGAAAGATTGAGAAGGATGATGAGATAGAGCCTGCAGGAGATTCATCAACTGAGGCTACTACCGAAGAGATTGATGAAGACCTTCCCGAGGATATAGATCCTGACGCTGATCCGGAGCAGAACCCGGAGATAACACCAGAGCCCGGAACGCCGGAGCCTGGGACACCAGACCCCGAAAATCCTGTGCCTGAAGTTCCGGAAGTAGAACCTGAACCGGAGCCTGCGTCCGAACCTGCACCTGAAGAGACTTCTGAGCCTGCGGATAATGCATCAGAGGAGTCCGGAGAGGACCTCATCGGCATGATCTTCCCTGCTATCAAGGCTTATGCAGCTTCTGACGAAGCGGATCTTGATAAGAGTGAAGAGATCGAAGAACCTAAGACAGAGCCTGAGGCGGATCCTGAGAATAAGGAAGGTGAGCCTGAAGAAGAACAGTACGAGATCGTAAAAGAGATCGTTACAATAACCGAAGACGTCACAATTGAAAATGTTAAGTGGGAACTGGATAAAGAGAACAGCTCTTTTGACAAATTCTCATCTGATGAAGCAGGGGCTGAGTTTGTTTATGTGCCTGCTATTTCTGATTTATATGAGGTAGAAGCTCTTTTACCTACTATCACAGTTAAAATCCTGAAGGAAGAAGTGCCCCTTGAGTACATGGTACTTGAGGCTGAGGGCGTTAGAGTAGAGGGTAATCTCCCTGTTGGAAGTACTCTGCAGGTAACACCAATTGACATATCCGAAGCTGAGAGTCTTTTGGATGATCCTAGCAGGGTTGTGCTGTATGCGCTGGATGTATGCATAATGCTGGACGGAGAAGAGATAGAACCCGATGAGTCTGTAAAGGTGACTTTGACTCCTCCTGCAGATATCGAGACAGAAGTTCTTGAAAATGAGACATTTGAGCTTGTTCATTTCCCGGATGAGAGCGAAAAGGAAGTTGTAGAGACACAGGTCAACGATCAGGGAGAGCTTGAGTTTGAAATGGATAGTTTTTCACCTATCGCATTAACAGCGTTAAAGGGAACCGGCGAAACTGATAATGTTGAACCTGCAACAGGACTTACATTTAATCAGGCTGTAACTGTTAAATTTGCTGACGCTTCACTTATCACAGAAGGCACATCAAAGATAAAGCTGACTCTGTACGGCAATATCGCAAATATGAACGTCAAAGAAGGCGGAAATGCCAGCACTGAGGCTTTCATAATTGGTGAGGCCAAGGAAATAGTTATTACTGAAGTTGATGATCCCGGTACAGGTAAGACAAGTGCAACCATTTCTACCAGCTTTGACTCAATCCCTGTTTATATCCAGGAGGGAACAGGTGATAAGACAGCCGGTGGAGAGGGCACATATAAGATACCTGAGGGCTTTTACGGAATCAAGATTGAGACTGTAGATGGTTATACACCTGAGAGTCTACCGGAGCCCGGCTATTATGCATTAAATCCCAAAAAGGATGACAATGATAAGATTTGGAGCACATCTACTATTACCATAAACAATAAGATCATGGAGCTCACAAGCCCCACTTTTAATCTTGAGTGGCAGGATAACAGAAACTATGCGGATAATCGTCCCTATTCCACTAAAGATGAGATCAATACTGGAGATGTGCCAACTATTCTGAGTAAGATTGATGTCTATTATCAGGACGGAGGTTCTTATGTCAAGGTAGATGGCGCACATCCAACATCTGTAAGCAGAACCTCTTTTAGTACCTGGAATGTAGCATTTAAAAACCTTCCTAAGAAGAACGAAGCAGGTGTAGCATACAGCTACTATGCAAAACTTGCTGATGGGTTCTATCCTGTGCAGTATTATCAGGCTTCAGGGGAATATGTAGCTCTTTCTGAAGGCACTACAGCAAAGCTTACGCTTACATATACGGATGCTATCACGGGAACTATTGTATGGCGAGCTGAGAGTGCAGTAGAGCTGCCTGAAATGATAAACAGTGGATTGTTTACCGATGCAGGAATGAAACTGTATAAGGCAGTTGGAAGTGCTGATCCGGCAGAGGTTACCGAAGGCTATACAGTCAGCTGGACAAAAGGTCAGAAAACCGATGGGCTTGATACACATGTTACCTGGCAATATTCAATCAGTGGACTTCCTTTATATGCAGCTAACGGTGATGCCATTGTGTACTATACAAAGATGGCTGAGACCTATACATACAGCGGAGCGACTAATCCGCCTACATTTAAATTCACCTATGATAACGGAACAGCATCAACAGACACAGATAAGTGTCTTTCCGGAGAGTTCATTTATGCCACTGTTATAGGTGACGCCGAATTCTCTTTTGACAAAGTATGGTACGACGGCAATGATACAGAGAGCGTAAACAGAAGAAGCCTTGCTATTACAAGAGGCATTACTCTGTACCTTTGGAGATATCCTATCAACAAGGAAATGAAGGACGGAGCTCCTGTTACTCATAATGCTGTTCAGTACATATATAAGTTAAAGGCTGCAGATGCAGGAAGTGAGAGCGTAAATGCGATTAACATTGAGCTCTCTCGTTTTGCTGTCTCCGGTGAGAAGTTCCCAAGCTACGACGAGATGGGATATAAATACGTATATTATGTGACTGAGGTTTCAAATTCAGAGCTGTACAAGACTGTTTACTGGAATCAGACCGGTGACTTTACAGGCAGTTCAAGTTATAAGGCTGTTAAGAATGGCGGAAAACTCTGCAATGTAAGAAACGGAAAGATTGCGCCTACAGTTACTAAGAACTGGAAAGTATCTGCAATATCAGATTATGTATCTTCAACCTGTGTATTTGAGCTTCAGAAGAAGGTTGATGGTAACTGGGTGGATGTAGCAAAGCATACTCTGACGGGATTCTCATCATCCAAGAAGAAGGTTACAGGAACATTCCAGTCTCAGGAGCTTTACAATGAACTGGGAAGAAGATATGAATATAGAGTTATTGAGAAGTCTGTTCAATCTGGAAATGGCGCGTATGCTGTATTTAACGGCGATGGTTGGCAGGAAGAGGGAACAGATGCGCTTAGCGCAATCTATGAGCTGAACAATTATACTTACAAGGCTACTACTAAGTATCAGGCTACAGTTGATGAGAACGGTGTTGAGTCAGCTGAAGCTACTGTAGTCAACAAGCTGTATGGTACTAAGAATGTCTATATCAGAAAACAGTGGTCCGGTGATTGGGATATAGGTGATGCAGATAAAGACAGTAAAACGGGTAATGTAACAATAGCGCTTAAGCGTGATGGTGCAGCCTATGCAACAATAGTGCTTGAAAAGCCTGCAAGCAAAACGGATGAAAAAGGCAGTGCCGGAACGTTTACACTGGATTGCAGTGATCCACTGGTTATTGCTGAGAATCAGACATATACCACATCTGCAGACGGTGCATATTGGGAAACTAAAGCTATAGTTGTTCCTGCCTATGATGAAGAAGGAAGACAGTACAACTATACAATCGAAGAGACAGGCGTTGTTACTGAGCAGACTTACGGTAAAGAGTACGACAGAAGTATTACCGGTAAGGAAATAAGACTCTATGTAAGGAACTACACCGGAAGTCAGACATCATCCATAAGAATCGATGTAAGCAAGACATGGAAGGACGACTCTGATTATTCTCAGAGAGGAGACGTTCTTATTGAGATTGGAACCTATGATGGTTCAACCTTTGTGCCATCAGAATACAGTATGACACTTACGGCCGGAAATGATTATCAGAGTCATGAATGGGTAGATCCGACAAAGTTTATGACGGCATCTGAGCGTGAGACCTATAATAATACAACTGATGAGAATACAAAAAAGGCCCTTAGGGCGAAAGCTATCCAGGATCATCTGAATATCCAGGCTACATTGAAAAACGGCACTGAAGTAAGAGAGATTAAGAAACAGGTTACTGAAGGTAATATAACTGACGGTGTAATTGAAGCTCTTGTTGATGAGAGCAGCAATTATTTCAGGCCCGGATATAAGGTTAACATTGTAAGGAATACAGCCGGAACCAGCTATACTATCACAAATACAAGGGTTGCCGGAAGGTCTTTTACCTTCACAAAGGTATGGCAAGATTCAGCAAACGCATTAAAGAGCAGAGGAGATTTCCTTAGGGTTGCTCTGTTCAGAGAAGTTAGCGGTGTTGAGACTGAGGTTGCCTATAGGGATATTCCTACTTATGTTTCTGGAGACGTACTAAACACTGATCTTACTGTTAAATTTGAGAGCTATTATCCTGCTTACGATGATAACGGAAATAACTATACTTATAGCGTTAAAGAGTATATCTGCAAGGGTACGCCTGCAACCGGAGAGATGCAGTGTGAAAACGGAAAGGAGAAGGATACACCTACTTCTAAGATACTCGTGGATGTAAATTCCACTAAGGATACAACAAAATCTGGTTACGTTGTAACTGTAGATCCTGTAACTACTGTATATAAATCAGTGGAGGGATCGGCGGATCTTGGTTACAGCGATGTGAACAGTGTGCGCATTGAAGATAACTATAAGTACACAAACCAGGCATCCGGTGCAAGAAGTGAAGTTGATTTCTATGTAATATGGCATGACAAGGCTAAGAGTGACCAGAGACCTGATATGTATCTCACGCTTTATTACAGCGTTAATGGAAGTACTCCGGCTCTTTATAACAGCTCGGTTATGGGCGAGTACACGGAGCGCTGGGAGAGCGTTATTGATGGAGATAAATATATTCAGAAGGCTATTTTCAGCGGACTTCCGATTGCTGATGCCGATGGTAATGTTTATACATACTATGTATCAGAGACCTTGAATAATGCGACATCGGACTATGATACGGATCACTATACTCAGCCTCTCTTTGATGAGGATGGGTTTAATGACTTTGCTGTTACGGAAGTGGATGTCGGCGATGACGTCCAGCTTCAGGCGTTAAGTACGCTTATACCTGATAGTGTAAAAGCTGAAGACGGAACAACTCCACTCACTCAGGAGGAGAGCTTTACCGTTACCGGCATTACGGACACGATTCAGATTGAGGGACGTAAGCTTTGGCAGGGCGTTCCTGAGGGTATTGATAAAGATAAGCTGCCAAATGCGTATATTTACCTGTTTAGATATAGTGAACATGATGATTCTAATAAAGCTCCTGTAGTAGCGGATACTGCGACCCAAACAGAGAAAATGGATGCTTACGATGAAAAAGCTGTAGCTGGTAATGAGACAGATGGTTCCAAATCTCCTCGCCAACTTAATCCGGCGAAGGCAATGTATGCGTTTGGAATCTACAGTGGCGATGGAGTGGCATCATATGCTCAGTTCCCTAAATATGATGATCTTGGATATCAATACAAGTACAGCGTCCGTGAAGTTATTTACAATACCTATGAGCATGAGCTTCCGGCGGATATCATGTATCCGATTTATTCGCTGTCTGATAACAATTCTGATCTGGTAAACCAGTATGTTCCACATACGCATAACATAAGAAGCTTTGAGATAACCAAGGAGTGGGATGTAACGAGTAGTTATGCAATTAAACCGGCAAAGGCAACATTCAGGCTTTACAGAAAAGAGCTTGATTCTGACGGCTATGGATATACTAATGACAATTATGCCAAAAACGACTTGGATTCCTCAGAAGAAGGAGCGGCAGCATATGCAGCAAACAATTTTGATATAGATAACGATGAGCTTGTTGCTACTCAAATCGTATATCGTCAGAATGATGAGACTACTACTAATACAATCTCCTGGGATAATTGCAAGATTTTTGCCCCAAGTGGAAAGCTATATTCCTACTATGTTGTTGAGATGATCGACGATATGCCGGGATATACGTCTACGGTCACAGGTACAGGAAATAATGCGATAATAACCCCTAAAACGGGCCAAGAAGGCATGTATATAGGTGTTGCCTTTGAAAATCATGGAATAGGACTCAGAGATACAGATGCACAAAACAAGAGAACAGAAACTTTCAGAAACAAATACAAATCAACAGAAAATATCCAGACCATTACATTCAGCAAGCAGTGGAACGTTGGAAATGCCCCAGCTGAAACGAAAACATCACTTGTCCCTTCTGTAGATATTGAGAATGGAACAAATGCTACAGTTAAGGCGCTGAACATAAAACTCTACGCCAAGGCAGTTACTCAGTCAGGAAAAGAAAATGATGATACGCTGAACTTTGTTGCGGGCACAGATTATACAATTTCCGTCGCAGTGGATTCTCAGGATCCAACGAAATGGAATTATACCATTACATTTAATGCAAATAAGGATGCGCCTGTATATTCTGCTAATGGTAATCTCTACAAATATTATGTAGAAGAGACCTTGAATTCTGAGTTTGTTAAGGCAAACTATACAGCAAGCAGGTCGGTCATCTCCAAGACAGCTACGGCAGGAGAACATTCCCTTGCTATTGGAACACTTTCAAATTCCCTTAAGGGAAGCTTTACTGTTCAAAAGAGATGGGATGACTTTAACAACGACTATGGCATGAGAGAAGGCTCTGTACAGTTTGATGTTTATTACAGCGTTGATGGAGGCACAAGCTGGACTAAATGCCGTGAGAATGTAGAGCTCAAGAGCGCAAACGGATGGAAGACTACATTCAGCGGACTTCCTATAACTGCTAATAATGACGGAGCTAAAGGCGCTGTTTATCAGTACAAGGTAGTTGAGACCAAGATTGTAACAGGAGATCAGACAATTACGGTTTCTGTACCTACCGGCACAATGGATGCTACATGGACTCCTCATGGAGAATCGGCAGATAGTGATGTCTTTTTCCAGCCTGTAGAAGCAGGAAACTACAAGGTTTATAATCCGGCAATCATTGAGACAATTGCAGGCGGAGCAACTAAGAAGATTGTAAACCAGCTGGATACAGATAATGCTACAACAAGTCTGACAGTTACCAAGATATGGAATGATGACTCCGATAAGTATGGTATAAGACCAACTAATCTTACTTTGAGGATTGATAAGTCAACCGATGGAAATACCTGGAGTGAAGTAACCAGAAGAACTCTTAGCAGCTCTAATTTCACAGTAAGCGGAAATACCTGGACATATAAATTTGATAACCTTCCTAAGTACTACGGAAGTGGCACAAGCAATGCATATCAGTACAGAGTTGTTGAAATTGCAATTGGTGGTACAGCTACCACCCTCGATAGCTCTTTTGCCGGAAAAGGCGGATCCTACAGTATTGCACACATTAATGGCTCTTCGGATGGCGCTTATACAACACAGATCATCAATACACTTATAACTAAGACCGGATCGATTCACGTTAAGAAGATCTGGAACAGTTCCGAGGCAGAGCGTCAGAATGTGGACGTGACTCTGTACAGTGCTAACTTTGAGGGTGGTGCAAATGGAGTTGTTACCAGTGAGAGCAGCCTTAAGCCCGTTACCTTTACCGGAAGCGTTAATACTCTTGGACATGGAGGCGAGTGCGAATATGCCGGCCTTCCAATGTACAACAAAGACGGCGCAACAATCGTCTATTATGTAAAAGAGACATCTACAGGCAGTTACAAGACACAGTATGCGTCAGGAGCAAACGCTTATCCTGCAGACGGCGCAGCCGTCGTTGATGCACTTCAACACACTACGGGAACCTCTGATGATTCTCTTTATGTAAAAGTGGTAAATACACCACTCACCAAGATCACCGGAACCAAGGTCTGGTCTGATGAAAACAATAAGTATTCACTTCGCCCTGCAAACGTTGTGCTTACTCTTCAGAGAAGGGTCGGCGAGGGAGCGTGGGAGAATGTTTCAGCCGATGAGCTTCACAAGACCAATGCAAGTGCGAGCCCTACAGTAACGGTAAAAGGTACTGCATGGAATGGCTCTATTGATAAGCTTCCGTTGTACGCACTTTCAGATGGTTCAAACCCTGCTAAATATCAGTACAGACTTGCTGAGCTTACTATTCCTAATGCGTATACCAGGAAGGTGAATACTGAGGTTTCGGCGCTTACACCTGAAGATGGCTATGCATATGGCGGATCTGATACAGCTCAGACCAGCACTGTTACCAACTATCTCATAACAAGAGGCGATATCACAGTAAACAAGGTTTGGAATACAAATAGCGAAGCAGATAAGCACGATGTATACGTTAAGCTATATTCCAAGAACCTTGAAAACGGAACAGATACAGGCGCAAATGCAGATGTTCCGGGCGCTACAGCTACACTTTCAGGGAGCAACTTAATCAAGACTTTCACAGGACTTCCTGCAGTAAACAAGGATGGCAACGAGATTGTTTACTACGTAGAAGAGACTGCAGATCCAAGATATGACACAGCTTACTACGTTCAGGATGGCACAGGCTTTGCCAAAGTGGAAAAGGCAAATGCAAAGAGCAGTGGAACAGGATCCTTTGAGTTTAAGATCGTAAATACACCACTTACCAAGATCACCGGAAGAAAGTTTTGGGAAGATGACAATAATGGATTTGGCTTAAGACCTGATGAACTGACTCTTACACTTCAGAGAAGGATTGGAAGCGGAGAGTGGGCAGATGTATCTGAGGATGAGCTTCACAATACAAATGCAACTGCAAGCCCTGTTGTTACTATTGAAGCAGGCTCCTGGGAAGCAACAATCGATAAGCTTCCACTGTACGTACTTTCTGATGGTGCAAATCCTGCGAAGTATCAGTATAGACTTGCAGAGCCGGTTTCCATCAGCGCTTATACAAGAGATAGGGCAAAAGAGATAACAGAGCTCTTACCGGATGATGGCTATGTATACGCTGGTTCTGATATGGAGCAGACCAGTGAAGTAACTAACTATCTTGTACTTAGAGACCAGGCAATAGAAGTAGAGAAGATCTGGAACACCGATAATGATTTACAGAAGAATGCTGTAGTGGTTAAGCTTCTTTCAAGGAATTTTGAGACCGGTACAGATGATGGAACAAGAGCTCTTTCTGTAGTAAAGAAGAACGGCGCCGAGTACATCAGAAACCTCAATGCAGGTGTTAACTGGAAGGCAGTGATTGAAGATCTTCCGCTTAAGAACAAGAGCGGCGAGTTCATCGTTTACTACATTTCTGAGACAACCGTGGACGGGGCTGCGACAGAATACTACTTATACAACGGTACGGACTTCGAAAAAGTACAGGAACAGCAGGTAAAGAGCGACGCGGAGAAAGCTCTTTTAACAAAGATAATCAATACCCCTTATACTACTGCAAGCGTAGAGAAGGTCTGGAGCGATGATTCAAACAAGTTCGGCACAAGGCCGGAGAGCACATTTGTAAAGCTTCAGAGAAAGGCTACGGCTGAGGAGAACTGGACTGATGTAACCGGACAGGCAGTTATAGAGCTCAATGAGACTAACAGCTGGAGAGCTTCTGTTGATAATCTGCCACTTTACGTGGAATACGCTGCAGGAGTTGATCCTGTAAGATATGAGTACAGATTCCTTGAGACCAATGCAGGCGGAATCCCATTCGTTCCTCTCGGATACAGTCTTGCTTCAGCAGATGCTGAGTATGCTCAGACCAACGACGGAACTGAGGCAGGTTACGTTACTACTTATGAATCAGACGCATATAAGACTGTTATTACCAATACGCTGATCACCAAGAGTATTACAGCAGTTAAGATCTGGGATGATAACTCTGATTCTCAGAAGATCAGACCGGCGGAGATTACTCTTTTCGTAGATGAAGCTGCAGGTTACGTTAAGTACGAAAATGCTCCTATCACAAACAAGAACCTCAATGTGACACCTACAAAGAGCAGCGACGGAAATACCTGGACATACGTATTTACAGGACTTCCTAAGTACGCGTATGGCACAGGCGCAAGCGCAGCAAATCCTACAGAGATTACTTATACGATCACTGAGGATGTTGAAACACCTTATGCGAACGGATTTATAATTCAGAATTACTATCAGACCACTTATGGCGTTGACGAGATCGCAACAACCATTACCAATACCGCGATGGAGAGTGATGGTGTGCTGCTGATTGAGAAGAAGATAGAGAAGAGAACTGATAGTGAGACAGTTACAACTTATGCATTCCCGTTCAAGGTAAGCTTTACAAGACCGGATAATACAGTAGTTCCTTATACCGGCAAGTACTACCTGTATGATGCTTCTATCGGCGATGAGGACCTTAGGACTGATGCTAAGGCTTCTGAGCCGGCATATGACAGGATTGAGCTGTCATCATCGGATGGAACTATCAGGATCCCTTCGGGCAAGGTTGCTGCGCTGGTTGGCATCAATACAATGTATCAGTACACAGTTACCGAGAATCCTAATCATGCGGGATATGAGGTAAAAGGGATTTCTGTTACCGATGGAAGTGCTACATCAGGTACTGAAGAAGATACGGCTGTTGGAGGAATCTACGGATATGCACAGGGTAAAGTGCCCACGGCTTCTGACGCTGCAGTAAGAGTGACAGTCACTAACTGGCTTCTGTATCTAACGGGTAAAAACTACCTTAAGGTTGAGAACACAACTGATGTAGTAACAAACAGCAAGGGCGAAGTTCTTACCGGCGGTGAAGTTAAGGTATATAAGAAGCGAATCGTTGTAGATGATCCGGAAAAAATCGGTCACGATGATTATGGTTATGTAAACGACGAGACTCCATATATTGAAGAGGCTATGTCAGTTGAGTTTGAGCCTGATGCAGCCAATGGTTATACATATTCCAACACCCTGACGATCAGCTGGTGGGCAGAAGGTGAAGACGGTGGAGCCGGAGCACCTCACCATGTAAGTATTTCGGGATATGTTTATACTGACGCAGCCGGAATTCAGCATCCATACACCGGCAGGATTGAAAAGAATGGCAATGTCATTTCTTCTGAAAGTGATTATGCGGAGTTTGAAGCTGTTTGGAGTCCTCTGCTCAGTGGCGATGCACCATTTAAGCATGTCACAGTGCTTGAAGGTTCAGTAGTCGTTACGCTGGCAAGTGCAGCAACCGAGATGCCTGCTAAGACTCTGGTACAGGTTGAGTTTAATGCGCCTCCAAAGCCTGCTCCTGCACCATCAGGTGGCGGTTCTGACAACAGTAGTAGCAGCGATAGCAACAGTGATAGCAATAGCAGCAGTAAAGCAGCTACAACAGTGGCTGTTGTGGCTACTGACAACAAAGTTCAGGATCAGATCACTCGCGATGGTTCAATACAGGGTGTAAGAACCGGCGACGATACACCGCTTACAGCGCTGATAATGCTCTTTATTGCCTTTGCACTTTGCTTCTCAGCAGTATTTGGCAAGTATATGCGCATTAAACCCGGCAAGAAATAATGATTTGAGGCTAATATGACCAGATTAAAAGTGCTTATGGGTCTTTTCCTCATAGGAATGGTTCTGACCGGCGTGATCCTTGCATACTTTGTAAAGGGATATTACGACGACAGGATAGAGGCCGATAACATCAGGGAAATTGCATATGGTACGGTTTCGGAGAATCAGGTAAAAGAGCCTGGAGAGTCCGGGACAGCTGCCGAAGAGGTGGCAGATAAAGGCGTTAGCATTGATTTCGCATCCCTCATAGAGATCAATTCTGATACAATGGGATGGCTACAGGCCTGCGATGGAGAAATCGACGGGCCTGTGGTCCAGACCACAGATAACAGCTTTTATCTGGATCACAGATTTGACGGCTCTTCAGGGAGCGTTGGATGCTTCTTTGCAGATGCAGAGCTTCCGGATGCGTTTGATGCACCTCTGACCGTGGTCTACGGCCACAACCGTAAGGACGGCAGCATGTTCCATCCGCTGCTGAACTACAAGGATGAACAGTATTTTAAACAGCATCCGACATTTGTGGTTTGGACCGAGGATGAGGAGATTACCTACAGGGTTTTCTCAGCGTTTTTTGCAGATAATAACGTGGTTTATGGCGATACATTTATGAATGCTGTAAATAACGGAGAAGAGGGCGATGCACTCAAACTGCTCTTTGAGGAAGCAAAGGAGAAATCTTTATACGACGCAGGAGAGGACCTGAAGCTGGATAATATCGTAATTCTCAGCACTTGCGAGTATTCCGGAGCCAACAACAGAATGGTGGTATTCGGAGTCAAAGTTAAATAAAATATATAACATATATAGTATATAAAAACACCTGTCTCCCGGCAGGTGTTTTTTGAGCCCTAGGGACGGAGTCAAGGGCTCATTTTTGAGCCCTGGGGACGGAGTCAGTGGCTCATTTTCAGAATTGTGTTGCAATTTTGAAACGGATAGGATATAGTAGTGTTTGTTACGGAAAACGTTTTCCGAAAGGAGATACCCATGTTTTTAAGTGCTATTTATCATCGAATGTCAGAACAGTACTGCTATCCACTGGATTCAGAGCAGCTAATAATCAATATCAAAACCGGATATGATGTGGACAAAGTCTTTATATACTACGGAGACCCCTATGATGCCGGAATAATGGGCGGAAACGAGCGCTGGAGCGGAAAGAAGGAAGAAATCTGCTTCAAGAAAAGGCTCAAGGATCACATCTGGTGGACCACCACACTTCGCCCGGAATATAAGAGATGCAAGTATTATTTTGAGCTCCACGCCGGAGATGAGGTTATGTACTTCTTCGAGGATGGTTTTTACACCGAAGAAGAGATGAATACTGAAGGAAAGGTGCTTTCTTACTTTATCATGCCTTGGATGAATCCTGCTGATGTGTGCAAAACTCCCGCCTGGGTCAACGATACGGTGTGGTACCAGATCTTTCCCGAGAGATTCTGCAATGGCGATAAGAGCATAGATCCCGAGGGTGTTTTGCCCTGGCAGACCGGGGAAGTTGGCTTTAAGGACTACTATGGTGGTGATATCAGAGGAATTCGTGACAGATTGCCATATCTTAAGGACCTTGGAATTACCGGAATATACTTAAATCCTATATTTGAAGCGCACAGTAACCACAAGTACAACACTAAGGACTACAAGAAAGTTGACCCTCAGTTTGGCACCAATGAGGACCTCAGAGCGCTGGTGGACGAGGCTCATGCGCTGGGCATCAGAGTTATGCTGGATGCGGTTTTTAACCACACCGGAATTGACCATCCTATGTGGGAGGACATTGTGGAGAAGGGCCAGGCATCTGAATATGCCGACTGGTACATGATCAATAAGTGGCCACTTGAGAAGGGCAGGGATACAAGGGACGGAAGGTATTACTCTTTTGCATTCGCAGAGTACATGCCAAAGCTCAACACCAATAACCCCAAGGTTCAGGACTATCTGCTGGATATTGTCAGGTTCTGGATTGAGACCTTTGACATAGACGGACTGAGGTTTGACGTAGGAAATGAGGTTTCACACTCATTCCTTAAGGCTTTGAGGTATATGACCTGCCATATGAAGGAGGACTTCTACCTTCTTGGTGAGATCTGGCATGATTCGATCTCATGGCTGCGTGGAGATGAGTATGATTCTGTCATGAACTATCCGCTTACTACGGCAATTTCGGACTTCTGGGTATACAAGAACAGAGGAAGAGAGTCTTTTGAATACGACATAAACAGATGCTTTACCATGTATTATGCTCAGGTAAACGATGTTTTGTTCAATCTCCTGGATTCTCATGATACCAACAGGCTTTTGGATAAAGCAGGGCACAACATAGATATCTTTTACCAGCAGCTTGCTGTTCTGTTCACTATGCCGGGAAGCCCCTGTATCTACTACGGTACAGAGGTGGCTATGGATGGATCCTATGATCCTGACTGCAGACGCTGTATGCCCTGGGATGAGATTGACGCCGGCCTTAAAGATGGCGAGATTTCAGAGATGAAGCGCCTCATCGAGATGAGAAAGACTCTGCAGTCCTGCAAGAGCAGAAACTTCCACTTCCCGAATGATATTGAGGAGAAGAGGGTTATCTCTTTTACCAAGATTGGGGAAAATGAGAGCATTCAGATTTACCTTAACTGTGAGGAGAATGCGGTGGATATCGATGTTAGCGGATTTGAGGGCGTTGTTTACTCACGCAAATGGAGTGATGGTAAGCTTGAGCCTAACGGGGTGCTGATACTAAAGAAGTAAGGTGATTCAAAATGAGAAAAAGTGAAACGTCCCCGGTGACTCAAAATGAGTCAAAGTGAAACGTCCCCAGTGACTCACTGTGATACAATGTTAAAGGAAACCAAAACCGGACTCAAAGGGGGTATTTATGGCAACTTACGCGGTTTCAGATATCCATGGATGTTACGACGAACTGATGGAGCTTGTGAAGCTCATTGGTTTCTCTGATGAAGATACGCTATATGTGCTTGGAGACTGCGTTGATCGTGGGCCTAAGCCGGTGGAGGTTCTGGCTTGGATGATGAATAAGCCAAATGTCATCCCCATCGCCGGAAACCACGAGAATATGATGCTTAAAGTTCTTTTACCCGGATTAAAAGAGGTAAATTCTGAGGAAGCAGTGGAAAAGACACTTACCATGGACTTCATCACGGATACAAACCTTTGGTTTCTTAGTGAAAATGGTGGTAAGATAACTTCTGATGCATTCAGGCGGCTTTCGGCGTATGACCGGGAAGCTCTTGTGGAGTATGTTCAGGAGTTCTCTCTTTATGAGGAAGTTACGGTTAACGGGCAGAGATTTGTGCTTGTTCACACTATCGGCAAGAACATCCACAGCCTTGAAGACCTTGAGAATGCTGATCTGTCATCGATTGAGGAATCTCTGTATGACAGGCCAGATTTCGAGGAAGACTGGGATAGGGGCGATGACATATTCATTATCGGCCACACTCCGACCTGGTTTCTCGGCAAGAAGGACAATCGCGTTTTCAGGAACGGAAATCTTTTAGACATAGATTGTGGCTGTGTCATGGGAGGGAATCTTGTGGCGATATGCCTGGAGACTATGGAAGAGTTTTATGTTAAGGGGCACTGACAGATGGTTCTGGTTCAGCAGATGATCGTTTTATTCATAATGATGGGGATCGGGTTTTTTTGTGGGAAAAAGAGCTTTCTCACCGACAGTGGCTGTAAGACCCTCTCGTGGATTGTGTTAAATATTGCAACGCCGGCCTTGATCCTGTCGGCGGGAATGAATGAGGAAAGTACCATAAGGGGAAGCTCCCTGTTATTTGGATTTCTTGTTACATTGGCAGTGTATGCTTTTTTGATCGTGATATCTTTCATTATTCTGCCAATTCTAAGGGTACAGAGCGATGACAAAAGTATATACCGCGTCATGACGATCTTTTCCAATGTAGGGTTTATGGGGCTTCCCATCTTACAGGCTGCGTATGGTCCGGAAGCAGTGCTGTACGGGGCGCTTTTTCAGTTCCCCTATAATTTTCTCATGTACACATACGGAATCGCAGCAATTAAGGGTGATAATCCGCTTAAAGGCGGAAGTCCGCTCAAAAAGATCTTGAACATTGGCGTCATTTCCTGCATCATTTCGATCACTATATACGTTTCCGGTATTCATATGCCGTCTTTTATCACTTCATCTGCCAAGCACCTAAGCAGCATCGCTGCGCCTCTTAGCATGATGGTAATCGGCCAGTCCATGACTTCCATAAAAATCAAGGAGCTGTTTGGTGATGTTAAGCTCCTGTTGTTCTCGCTGATAAAGCTGATAGCAGTACCAATTCTTGGAGTTCTGCTCCTTGGCTTATTCATCGATGACAAGCTGATTTTGCAGGTGTGCTATGTGATGCTGGCAACTCCGATTGGCTCCATGACAGCAATGGTTGCGCAGCAATATGGGGGCAATTACGCCTTGGCTTCTAAGGGAGTGGCATTATCTACGCTTTTGTCAGTAGCTACCATTCCGCTGATATCTCTTTTGCTCCAATTATGATGAGCAGTGGCTGGATCAGAGCATCCTCTGAAGGTCATTTCTAATGCTTGTAACCTGATTTATTGCGTTTTCGCACTCGCGCTTTGCCTTGCCAATCTGGGACTGTACAATGACATCCATCAAAAATCCATCGCAGAAGAGGTCTCCGAATGTAAGGAATCCGTTGATGTGCACTGATGAATAGCCGTTTACGTCTCTAAGCTCTTTTGAGAATTTTTCAAGCGCCTGCTTTGCCTGGTTAATTTCATGCTCAGCATCGCTCATTTTGCTGTGTTTAATAAGGCCGCTGATAAATCCTCCGCCGAGGGTATCGAATAATCCCCATCCGCTGGCACTTGAAAGGCTTCTTCTGGCTCTTTCAAGGTGATCGAGTGCAACATCTGCTGCAGAAATGGCTTCCTGTATTTCTCTTGTTCTCATATCAAACATGGTATTTCCTCCGTATAAATCAAACAAAATAGTGTTTTAGATAATACGATAATAAGACTAAGGGACGCATAGTTACATGGCCGATGCAGCGTAATAGCAGAGTTTAATTCCCCTTTTTTGGAAAAAGATTAATTCTGTATTGGAGTTTACAATAGCTTTTTATCCAAATTAGCACTCTCGGTTGACGAGTGCTAATAGTGGTGTTATAGTGATTATAGAACAAAGGAACAGAGAAGACCGTTAGGACTTAACTTTCCTAAGATCTAAACCCTCCGTCCCATTGCTCAATAACAGTTAACCAATTGTTTTTGTGCAAAGGAGGTAAGCATTATGTTAACACCTAGTATTTTTGAAGAGAATTTCATAGACGATCTGTTTGGATTCCCTTACATGAAGGAATTCGACGACATGAGTCGAGGCATGGAGCGTAAGCTCTACGGAAGAAAGGCAGCAAGGATGATGAAGACCGATATCCGTGAGAAGGACGACAACTATGAGGTTTCAATAGATCTTCCGGGCTTCAAGAAAGAAGACATCACAGTAGAACTGAACGACGGTTACATCACAATAAGCGCATCCAAGAACCTTGACAGAGATGAAGACAAGAAAGGCAAACTGATCCGTCAGGAGAGGTACGCCGGATCCATGACCAGGAGCTTCTATGTAGGTGAAAATGTCGAGAAAGGCGACATTGAAGCCAACTACAGACACGGCGTTCTGAATCTGACAATTCCTAAAAAAGCCATGGACAAGAAGATTCCGGAAAAGAATCTGATAGCTATCGAAGGATAACCGATGCCTGATATGTAAGTGTTTGAGCCTCCGCATTACGCGGAGGCTCTTTTTTGTCTCCGAAAAATGAGCCCCTGACTCCGTCCCCGGGGCTCATTTTTGAGCCCTAGGGACGGAGTCAGGGGCTCAAAATTTATATTCTTTTTGGAATTTTGGTGCATAATTACCGTTATAATGGTAAATAAGAGAATTGTTGAGGTTTCTAATGACACAGTTACGAGAGGAGTAGGACTGATGAAGAAAAGACCGACGATTGTTGTGACTTCGCTGGTGATGGCCTTTGTCCTAACGGCTTGCGCTGCTGCTTCCAGTGGGACGGCAGAAAGCTTTCAGGATCGTCTTAATTCTGCGCTGAGCAAAGGGTGGGTTGACTCCGACCTTTATGATTCAGTGAAGGCGGATAAGGAGTATCGCCCGCAGGATGATTTCGCAGCGGCCAAAAACAAAGAGTGGAAGCTGGAAATGGGCAATGAATACAGCGGTGTATTTCAGGACGTTTCGGATGCGGTTCTGGAAAAGATGAAAAAAGCTGCTACAGATGAATCACTACCCGGAGAAGAGGCGGAGGTACTCAGAAAGTACTATGCGCTTTCATCAGACTGGGATTATAGAAATAGTCAGGGCGTAGAACCTCTAAAGCCCTATATAGCAGACATTGAATCCATAAGCAGCATGGATGAATTGTATGCTTTCTTTGGAGATCTTGAGAGAAACCCACTTGCGCTTGCGCCGATAACGGTGGACGTAATGGATTCATATCATATTGAAGAGTATCCCGATATTAACCTAACAATAGTAGATACCCCGAAGCTTTCCCTGCAGGCCCCGAATGGGAAGTTTTATTATGACAAGCTGAATTCAGCATCGACACTTGAGATGTATGAACAGGTAGAAAACAAGGTGCTGTACATGTTAGAGGCCCTTGGCTATCCGAAGAACGATGCGAAAAAGATCTTTAAGAACTGCCTTAAGTGGGAGAAAGCAGTTGCTTCTTCAACAGTGGACATGACTTTAGAAGACGTGGCAAAGAGCACAAAAACCAGGGATGAGGCAGCAAATATCGCAGGAAAATTCCCGCTTATCAAACTTTTGGATGACTGGGGATTTTCAAACGCTGAATATTTGGTTATTTCCGAGTTTTACACAAAGAGGCTCGCAGGGCTGTGCAAGAAGAGCAATCTGGACGAGATGAAGGACTATCTGATAGTCAATTATTGCCTGGACAGTGCAATGTGCCTTGACAGGGACACACTGGATAAAATGAGTGAATTCTCGAAATCCAAGACCCAGCAGCCTATGGACTTCGGTAAGTCAGAGCAGCAGCGCGAAGACTCTCTGCAGTTCGAGTATTTCATAGGCCATACAGCAATGCTCGGAGCTCTCAACAAAACCTATGTTGAGAACTATTTCGATGATGCAACCACAGCAGAGCTTACAAAAATGACAGAGGACATTATTGACGCATATAATGTGATCTTTGCCGAAGAGCCCTGGCTGTCTGACGAGGGCAAGGCAGCATGCCTTGATAAGCTTAATAATATAGGTATCCATATAGCCTATCAGAATTTTGAGGTCCTTGATTACAGCAAGACTCCATTCAAATCCAAAGAAGAGGGCGGAAGCTTTTTGGATGCCTATTATGCTATGCAGAGATATTCGGTTAATCACAGAGCTTTCCTTGCAGGCGAGAAATTCAGGAAAGATTATTGGGATCCGCTTGGAAAAGACACATCTACTACAACTACAAACGCATTCTATAACCCGGCAACCAACGGAATATATATCTGTGCCGGAATATGCGAACCTAACAGCTATTCACCTGATATGACATATGAAGAGAAGCTTGGGGGACTCAGCGCCATAATCGGTCACGAGATCACTCACGGCTTTGACAGTGGCGGATCTCTTTACGACAAAAACGGTATAAAGAGTTCCTGGCTGCCCTACAAAGATCAGGTGGCATTTGTCGATCTCAACGACAAGGTTGCTTCATATTATTCAACTTTAACGCCATTTCCGGGATCAGGCCTTTATAACGGAGCAAACCTCACCGGAGAAGCAACAGCCGACATGGGCGGGCTGAAGGCAAATCTTTATCTGGCCTCCAAGGTTCCTGACTTTGACTATGATCTGTTCTTTACCTCCTATGCACGGCTTTGGAGGGTAAACATGCCTTTGGAAGCGGAAAAGAGCTATTTCTCCGGTGATTCTCATCCTCTTGCTTTTTACAGAGTAAATGTTGGATTGCAGCAGTTTGATGAGTTTTACGAGACATACGGAATAGTAGAAGGCGATGGCATGTACCTCGAACCTGAAAAAAGGATCGCGGTTTGGTGATAGGGAGGAAATAAGATGAGCGAAGCGGTAATTAAACTTGAAAATGTAAATAAATCCTATGGCAAGCACGAAGTGCTTAAAAATGTAAATATGCAGGTAAACAAGGGCGATATCTACGGCCTTGTGGGCAGAAACGGCGCAGGTAAGACCACAATATTTAAGATGATCCTGGGCCTGTCTGAGGTAAATTCAGGTAACGTATCAATTGTGGGTTCTACGACCAAGAAGGAGCTCCTTAAGAACAGAAGCAAGATAGGCTTCCTTGTTGGCTGCAGATTCTATAATTACCTCAATGCTGAAAAGAACCTTAAGTACTTTGCAACTGTAAAGGGAATTCCCAGAAAAGATCGCAAGCAGGAGATTGCAAGGGTTCTTGAGATAGTTGGCCTTAAAGGCGTCAATAAGCCTGTAAAATCCTTCTCTCTTGGTATGCAGCAGAGACTTGGAATAGCAAATGCTATCCTTGGAAATCCCGATATTCTCATCCTGGACGAGCCCACCAACGGACTTGATCCACAGGGTATTGCCGATATCCGTAATTTGGTCAAGAAGCTCAGGGATGAGTTTGGCATGACGGTTATCATTTCATCCCACATTCTGGGTGAACTTGAGCATACAGCAGACAGATTTGGAATCGTCAATGAAGGCTATGTGGTAAAAGAGATCACTCAGCAGGATCTTCAGGAGAACCAGCCGGCAGTTGAGATCGCAGTGGATGACATTGAAAAAGCCAAGAAAGTGCTGGAAGAGAACGGAATCAAGATCATGCGTGAGGTCACAGAGAAATCTTCTCTCGAGGATGTTTATTTCCGACTGATCGGAGGTTCAAATCAATGAATAGACTGATGAAAGCAGATTTAAAAAGAATAATAGCCAAGCCGTCGATGTACGTGATCGTGCTGATACTGGTGCTGTTTATACTGTTTAAGGATGCTGCCAGTACAGCTGCCGGACAGATGGAGTTGTACAAGTCTATGTTCGGTAATATTGGACTCATATTCCTTAGTATTCCAATTTTTCTCTCAGTCTATTCCGATGAGATAAAGAGCGGAATCATGATAAGCATGATCGGAATGGGAATGGAGCGCAAAAACATAGTGTTTTCCAAGCTTAAGGACTCATTCGTATTATACTGCGGAACATATCTTATCCTGTATGTTGCGGCACTGATAAAGAATACTGTTTCAGACCTTCCGATATCTCCCAAACAGAACGCGTTTCTGCTTCTGTTTTGCGCATTCAGTGTCATCAGGGGACTTGGAATAATGGCACTGGCATCACTGGTTCTTTTCCTGACCATGAGTGCAGCCGGAGGCATGCTGGTGCTGGTGCTGGCAGGCGCTATTGGGACGGGCCTTCTAAAGGCGGTTCAGGATAGATTTAAACTTCCTGTTTATGACATAAGCTTTATGGGCCTTCTGGATTCTTCCTTTGCGGAATTCCAGGCGGGAAACTTTGGCTATACGATCATACCGGCACTTGTTTATCTGGCTATCGTAGTCGCAATTAATATTGCGACATTTGACAGAAGGGAGATGGATCTATGAGAAGACTACTTGAAGCTGATCTTAAGCGTGTCCTTGTAAAATTACTCCCTTGGATACTGCTTGTAGCATGGTTCGTATTCGATACTGTATCCATTGCAACCTCAATTGGCAAAGCACCTGACAGAAGCTTTAGCGTACTTAGCAAGCTTGTGGGACTTCATTCTTTTGCAATGAAGATCATTGGCTTTGCAGCGCTACTTGGAATATATGCCGATGAATTCAAATCCATGGTAATGATAGGGGTAATAGGAAGAGGACTTTCGAGAGACAAATTTGTTATCGGGAAATTCCTGGACCTGTGCGTGTTAACGGTGCTGATGGAGGTCATTACCATTATCTATGTTTTTATACTAAAGGCTGCATTTGGAGCGACATTTGCACCAATTGAGACCAGATTCCTCATTGTATTATTTATAATTGAATTCCTTCAGACAATAGCCTATGTTACAATAGCAGCTTTTTTCTATTTCCTTTCGGAAAATGCGGCAATAGGCCTTTTTGCGTATCTTACATTCCAGATAATAATTCCTCTCTCCCTTGAGCTGATATTACAGATGACCAATCTCGCCAAATATCATGCAGAGAGATATTATGTCGATGGCATGATGTCTGTTGCAGCCTCAGATTTCATAATGGGAGATTTTGTAGGTGGAATAGGATATGTTCTCGAAGCGATACTGATCTACATCATCGGAGCTACCGGGATAACAATGCTGATCTTCAGGAGAAAAGAGCTTGAATTTTAAGAATGACCATTACATTTATCCGGCAAATATTCTATCATATACTTGTATTTAAAGTTTTGATATGAGAGGAAATAACCATGGAGCTACCTGAATCTTTGAAATGGATCAATGAAGTTGAGGACATTGATCCGGCTGAGGGCATGAGGAATTGTGGCCAGCCTCAGCAGTATATCAAGTTTATCAGGACTTTTTTTGATACCCTTGAGAACCGTATCAAGGAGATTAGGGACGCTTTTGACAGCGAAGATATTAAGACTTATACCATCAAGGTACATTCTCTAAAAAGCACAGCCAGGATAATGGGGGCAAAAGAGCTCTCGAACCTCGCAGAGGAGCTGGAACACGCAGGAGATGAAAACAACAGGGAAAAGATCACTGATAAAACTCCGAAGCTTCTTGAGGTTTGTGCTTCTTTCAAAGAAAAACTATCACCAATAGAATCTATAAATGACAATGGCAGAGACGCTAAAAGCGATAAGCCTTTCATATCCGAGTCTGAGCTTGCCGGCGCTTATGCAGCCATTGCGGAATTTGCACCCCAGATGGATTACGAAGCAGTAGAGATGGTCTTATCTGAGCTAAATGAGTACAAACTTCCGCCGGAGGATGAAAAAAAAGTTAAAAATTTAGAAAAACTATTAAGAAATTTTGATTGGGGAAATATAGAAGCGATGGTTGTGGTAAAATGATAATAGACATGCGCTTTATCGTACTCTATACCCGTGGATGGTGAATCATGGCTGAATATAGATATCCCAGTCCAACAAAAGGCGGAGCCGGCATCAGAATTGTGCTTGCATTGATCGGAGTCGTGGTCAATGTTTTGCTGTCTTTTGTGATGGGCAAAATCGGAATGCCACTGTTCTTTAATAATTTCGGTACCATCACTGTAGCCGCGGTAGGAGGCCTTTTCCCCGGCATTTTCACCGCAGTAATGACCAGTGCAGTATGCGGGATCTATTACCCGGAGGCTGTGTATTTTGGCTTTCTTAACGCAGTAATAGCCATATATACAGTGTGGTACATCAGAAAATACTCATTTAAAAAAATTTCCAAAGTTATAATCTATATTTTGATCGGAGCGTTCGTTGCCGGTACTGTAAGTGCTGTCATGAACTGGAATCTCCTTGACGGTGCAACTGTAGCCAGAAATTCTGAGTCTACGGTTCTTTTTGCTGCAGCAATAGGCGGAAATCTGTTTGCAGCTTACTATATCTACATTCTTTTCAGGTATTTTCTTGACCTTGGCATCTCTGCAATTGTTGCTGTAGTCCTTCTTAAAATAATCCCAAGCAGCGTTCAAACCAGGTTTGAGAGGGGAAACTGGAAACAGAAGCCACTTAGCAAGGAAGAGATCGCAGAACTCAAGGAATGGGGAAAATCCACGCAGAAGAGCATGGGTAACAGGACAACTGCCATTGTCATAAGCACATCTCTTTTACTGGTGCTTGTGACAGGATGGACCGGCTTTAGCCTGTACTTTAGTAATACCAAGCAGGAGAAGACCATTGATGCATTAAATGCGCTGAAACTTTCTGCAGAAGTTATCGATCCGGACAGGATAAACGATTACATTGCAGCAGGAGAGGGAGCTGAAGGCTATCTTGAGACCCAGGAACTTCTTAAAAAGATCAAGGACTCATCACAGTCTGTTGAGAACCTCTTTTTTATGAAATTTGAAGATGATGCGGGACGAAGAATCTTTGACCTGGACGGCGATAGCGTAGAGACCATACCGACAAAGATCGAGTATGAAGAGGGATTCATGGAGCATTTGCCACAGTTCCTCGCGGGGGAAAATGTCGCTCCTCTTGAACACGGAAATATCAACAATTGGACGCGTTCAATTTTCCTACCCATAAAGGACAGCGCCGGACGTGTGGCGTGCTATGGAGTTGCAGATGTTTCCATTACTAATATGCGGGAATACATGAAGAGTTTTTCGATAAAGACATTCTTTATCCTTTTGGGATTCTTCATTCTGGTAATTGCGCATAATCTGTGGGTTACCAACGTTACCATGGTTTATCCCATAAGAAGTATGGCCCAGTGCGTGGATAATTTCTCGAACCTTGGTTATGAGCAGGAACAGCTTGATAAAAACGTAAGAAGTATCAGGTCATTGGAGATTGAGACCAAGGACGAAGTAGAGCAGCTCTATAACTCTATCTGTACCATGACCTTGAACCTCTCAGAGCAAATGCGAGACCTAAGAAGGCTCTCTGATACTACAGCCAAGATGCAGGACGGTCTTATCATAACCATGGCGGACATGGTTGAAAACAGGGATTCCGACACCGGAGCGCATATTCAGAAGACCGCTGCTTACGTCAAGATAATAGTGGAAGGATTGCAGAAAAAGGGATATTACTCGGAGAAGATCGATGCCAAGTTTATCTCAGATGTAGTGCGTTCTGCGCCTCTTCATGATATAGGCAAGATCAACATTCCGGATGCTGTGCTTAATAAGCCCGGAAAACTTACTGATGAAGAATTTGAGATCATAAAGACACATACAACGACCGGTAAAAAGATCATGGAGGATGCCATCAGTACCGTCAGAGGTGAGAACTACCTCAAAGAGGCCAGAAATATGGCAGCTTACCACCACGAGAGATGGGATGGCAAGGGCTATCCTGACGGACTTCACGGAGAGGTTATTCCGCTTTCAGCCAGAATAATGGCTGTAGCGGACGTATTTGATGCTCTTACATCTCCAAGAGTCTATAAGCCTGCATTCCCTATGGACAAGGCGCTCTCGATCATAACAGAGGGCTCGGGAACCCAGTTCGACCCCAAGTGCGTAGAGGTCTTTATGGAGAACCTGCCTGAAGTTAAGGTTATTTTGAAGAAGTACAACAGAGAAATGTAAGGAGCGGCGGATTGAAGAGAAGACGGATCAAAAACTTCATAGCGGCTTCTATCGGAGTAATGTTTATTGCTACTGCTGTGTGCGCGGGTTCTGTCAGCTCTTTTGCCACAGAAAGCGAAACAGGGCAGGAAACAGCAAATGAAGGCTCACAGAAGCTGGGCGGAGGCTATGCTGTATCGGGGCAGATCGGTTCTGTAGGATATGCCACGACGGTTTATGATGCAACAAACGGCCTTCCTACTTCCGATGCCAACTTTATCCTCGGCGCCAGTGACGGATATGTCTGGATTGGCAGCTACGGCGGAATCATCCGCTACGATGGCAGCGTGTTTGAGAAGATCACTTCCTCTGAAGGACTCACCAGCGGAAGAGGTCTGTTTGAGGACAGCCAGGGCAGGATCTGGGTAGGAACCAATGACAATGGCGTCATTGTGCTGGACAATGAGAGGGTGACCTGGATTACATACAAAGAGGGCCTTCCTTCTTCTTCCATCAGAGTTTTTGCTGAAGACAAGGACGGAAATGTATATATAGGAACTACCGCGGGAGTGTGCTTTGCAGATCCGTCACTCACTATACATGAGCTTTATGATGCCAGGATCAATGAGGAGAGGGTACTTAGTCTATGCAGTGACTCTCAGGGCGTTATCTACGGACAGACTAAGAATGGCATTATCTTTTCAATTGAGGACAAGATAGTTACGCAGTGCTACAGTACTCAGGAGCTGGGAATGGAGAACAGAATCTCCAACATTCTTACTGATCCGGATAAAGATGGATACGTATATATAGGTACTGAAGGGAGCGAGGTATACTATGGGCGCTTCGGAGATGTTGCTGATGATATGGCGCATATATCCGTGGCTCCGCTGAACATGGTTCACTGGCTCAATTATGACTGTGGCAGAGTATGGGTATCATCCATTAATCAGCTGGGATATCTTGAAGATGACGGGACTTTTAATCTGGTAAAAGACCTTCCGGTTGACAGCGGAATAGAGATGGTTACCAGTGACTATCAGGGCAATCTCTGGGTTGCTTCTTCTACTCAGGGAGCCATGAAGATCGTCACCAGTAATTTCGTGGATATGTCCCAGAAGACAGGCCTTCCGAGGAATGTAGTCAATGCAACCTGTGTGCATGACGGTAATTTGTATGTAGGCTCCAATCAGGGCCTAAGCATATTGGGAGAAGACAACCGGGTAATTGAGAATGAGCTGACAGAATATATAGGTGATGCCAGAATTCGCTGTATTATGGCTGACAGCGTGGGGAACCTATGGATATCTACTTTTACAAATGGGCTTGGTCTTGTTTGTTACACAAAGGATGGAGAGATAACAGGTTTTAATACAAAAAACGGAATGCCCAGTGATGAGGTCAGATGCACCATAGAGTCCCAAGATGGTTCTGTTCTGGTAGGTACGAATATCGGCATGGTAAAGATCCGTGACGGACAGATTGAGAAGGTGGTTGCTGACGATCCGGCCATAAGAAACACGGTATTTTTAACTCTTGAAGAAGGAGATAACGGTCAGGTTTATGCCGGAACTGACGGCGATGGCATTTATGTCATCAGCGATGCAGGAATCAGAAGAATCGGAAGAGATGACGGACTTACCAGCGACGTTATCATGAAGATAAAAAAGGACGAGACCAGAGGATTGTACTGGCTGGTAACATCCAATTCCATTCAGTATATGAAGAATGATATCATAACAGATGTTACGTCATTCCCATATAAGAATAACTACGACATCATATTTGATGAGATCGACGATGTATGGGTAATATCCTCTGCCGGAATTTATATGGTTTCAGCGCAGGAAATGGTCGATGATGACGTGACCGATTACAGGCATTATACCCTTGCAAACGGCCTTACCGGCACTCCGACCTCCAACTCCCACAGCGCGCTGGATGAAAGCGGAAACTTATATCTTGCCGGAAGGCTTGGAGTATGCAAGGTCAATATCAAGCATTTCTTCGAGGAAAGAACAACAGTCATGGCCAGAGTTAAATCCGTGTATATGGGCGATAAGAATATATTGCCCGACAGCACCGGAAAATATTATCTGCCATCCGGAACAGGACGTGTAAGGATAGCTGTTTCGGTTCTGGATTATACACTCACCGATCCTCCTGTAAGGATTTATATGGAGGGTGATGAGGACGACGAAACTCTGACTCTAAGAAGTGATCTTCAGGATATTGAATACACCGGTATGGAAAGCGGAAATCACGTACTTCACATACAGGTTCTTGATCATACCAAGAAGAACGTGGTGCTGGAAGAGACGGTAAATATCAACAAGAAGGCGCGTTTTTCAGACCTTAAGATAGTCAGGGCACTGATGGCTATTGCGATAGCTTTTTTGGCAGGTGCCATTGTATGGAGATTTATGAAAACCACTGTCATCAGAAGACAGTATGATGAGATCAAGCAGGCCAGAGATGATGCTGAGCGTGCCAATTCCGCCAAAACAAGGTTCCTTGCGAACATCTCCCACGAGATCCGTACGCCTATCAATACCATCATGGGTATGGATGAGATGATCATGAGAGAGAATCCCAAGGATGTGCCCAAGGGCTATTTCCTTGCAATGATAAACTATGCGCTGGATATCAGGAATGCATCGGAGACGCTCCTTGGACTTATCAATGACCTTCTGGATATTTCCAAGATTGAGTCCGGTAAGATGCATCTGGTGGAACAGGAATACGATGTTCAGGAACAGCTACGGTCCATCGTATCCATGATACGTGTCAAGAGTACGGAAAAAGAGCTTATGTTTGACGTCGTGGTTGATGAGCTTATTCCAAAGCGTCTCTACGGCGATGACGGCAAGATTAAACAGATAGTTCTTAATCTGCTTACAAATGCTGTAAAATATACTCAAAAGGGTGGTGTAGTACTTACTGTTTCAATGGATGAGAGAAACGGAGATGAGGCAAAGCTCAGGTTCTCCGTAAAAGATACAGGTATCGGTGTTAAACCTGAGGATATGGACAAGCTCTTTACCGCCTACGAGAGACTGGATGAGCAGAAGAACAGCGGAATCCAGGGAACCGGACTTGGCCTTGACATATCAAGAAGATTTTCAGAGCTCATGGGTGGAACTCTGACCTGTGAGAGTGTATACGGTGAGGGCTCGGAATTTATCCTTTGCCTTAGCCAGAAGATAATCGACCCGACACCGACAGGAATCTTCATGGAGCATGACGCATCGGAAGCAAAGGGCCCTTATGTGCCTAAATTCGTGGCTCCTGATGCCGACATTCTGGTTGTCGATGATAATCCGATGAACCTCAATGTCATAAAAGGTCTTTTGAAGGCTACCAAGATGTTTGTTACCACTGCTTCAAGTGGTCCTGACTGTCTTGAGAAGATGAAGTCCACCAAGTTTAATGTAGTACTTCTGGATCACATGATGCCGGGAATGGACGGAATTGAGACAGTGGCTCATATCAGAGAGACGGATCCCGATATTCCGGTATATGCGCTGACAGCCAATGCTACAGCAGGAGAGGCATTCTATAAGTCCAAGGGCTTTACCGGTTATCTGTCCAAGCCTATCGACAGTGCAGCTCTTGAGAAGGCCATAATGAAGCATCTTCCGGAGCAGATCATGTTCAAGCCGGAGCAGACGGATGCTGTGGCTGATATTGAAAGTATCCCGCCTGAGCTTAACTGGATTTACGATGTAAAAGAGATCAACGTGGACGAGGGAATCAAGAATTCAGGCGGAATTTCGCAGTTTATCTTCTCACTGAAGATGTTCCTGGATACCATCGATGGCAATGCAAAGGTTATAAGTGATGCCTATGAGGCAGAAGATATAAGACTTTACACCATTAAGGTGCATGCCCTTAAGAGTTCCCTCAGGATAATCGGTGCGCAGGAGATGTCCAAGCTTGCCGAGAGCCTTGAGGAAGCGGGTAACAAGAACAACAAAGAGTTTATCGATATGTACACCGATGACCTGCTAAAGGGATATCTGGAGTTCAAGGATAAGCTCTCGGCGCTTGATGATAATGAAGGCGCAGATGATGATGCTGATAAGAAAGAGATTCCGGAGGATGAGCTTAAGGATGCGTATGAAGCCCTTAAGGAGATGATTCCTCAGATGGATTTCGACGCAGTGGAGATGATCCTGAATCAACTCAAGGAGTACAAGCTTCCTAAGGAAGATAAAGATAAAATGTCGGAGCTTGCAAAAATGCTAAAAGTATTTGATTGGGAAGGGATGGAAGAATTGCTTAATAAGTGATGCTTCCGCAAAAAAGGAGAGATTATGTTTAATGACCGCATGATCGTTGTAGGAGAAAAAGAATCGTTCCTCGTTAGGGTGCTAATAGGGAAAACAAAGGATGCAGGGATAGAGTGTGAGTATGTGCCCTGTATAGTAGATGAAGTAAATCAAAAACTTGAAGGTGTAAAGCTAATCACTTTATACATGGATAGTACGTCGATTGCGCAGGAGGAGGTTCTTCACTTTCTTTCGGATAACGTGGAAGAGCGAGGTCAGCAGATTGTCCTTATAGCAGAGCCAAATGATCTTCCGCAGATTAAGAGCCTTATACCGGAACATCTGGTATACAAGGTTTTCCCACGCCCTGTGGATAACGCGGCTTATGTAAAGACCATAACAGAGTATTTTGAAAAAGAGAAAAACGGTGAGTTCAAAAAGAGCATTCTGATCGTAGATGATGACCCGAACTATCTTGGTCTTGTCAGGGAGTGGCTAAAGGATACCTACAAGGTGTTTATGGCAAATTCAGGACTTCAGGCCATTAAGTGGCTTGGAAAAAATTCAGTCGACCTTATTCTTTTGGATCACGAGATGCCGGTAACCAGTGGCCCACAGGTTTTGGAAATGCTAAGGAGCGACGAGGAGACCAAGTCAATCCCGGTAATGTTCCTTACCGGAAAGAGTGATAAAGAAAGCGTTATGAAGGTGGTTTCTTTAAAACCCGAAGGATATTTTCTTAAGAATATCCAGAAGGATGAGCTTTTGGACAAACTCAATGAGTTCTTTATACTTCACAAGTAAAAGGGTGTTCAATGATTGCATTTATTAGAGAATACCAATTGAATATTATGCTCCTTTTGTGCGGAGCATGCGGAATGATGGCTATTCTTCTTCTTATGACAAGGTTTCTGGACGCTAGAAGGAAATGGGCACTGTTTCTGATGGAAATTGTTGCATTCTTCCTGCTATGGTTTGACAGGCTTGCTTATGTTTACGCCGGAGACACCAGCCAAAAGGGTTATATCATGGTAAGGGTCAGTAACTGCGCAGTGTTCCTGTTAACCAGCGCTGTAGTATTCTCTTTTAACATTTACCTTAAGAACCTGCTTACCGATATAAAAGATCGGAAGGTCACCTCAACTCGTTTAAATGTTGTAGGCATTGTTTCCTTCTTTGGCATGATTCTCGCTGTTGTGTCTGCATTTACGAACATTTATTATTATTTCGATGCAAATAACAGATATTTCAGAGGACGAGGATTCCTTATAGCTTATATTATTCCGGTAATCTGTCCCATCGTGCAGTATACGGTAATAAGACAGTACAAGAAGTACGTCAGTAAGCTTATTTACACATCGCTTGTTCTTTACATTTTTGTTCCGATAGCATGCGGAATAATCCAGATATTCGCTTATGGAATCTCACTCGTTAACATGGCGATGGTTGCCGTTTCCGTAAGTTTGTATATCTTCACATACCTCGACATCAATGACACGGTGGAACGTGCCCACGCTGTGGAATTGCAGAATATGCAGGGAGAGCACAAGCGAATGCAAAGGCTCTTTGACCAGACTGCGAAGGCATTTGTATCTGCTGTTGAGAAGAAAGATGATTTCACCAAGGGTAATGCCGTAAAGGTCGCTGAATACGCCAGAAAGCTTACTGCGCGTTGCGGTCTTGATGAGGACCATTGTGAGAAGGCTTACTATGCAGCACTTCTCCACGATGTAGGTCTTATCGGTATTCCCGATTCGGTCATCAAGAATGAAGAGGATCCCAACAAATGGGATATTGAGGCGTTCAGACAAAAGCCCGTCATAGGAAAAGAGATCCTGTCTAATATCACAGAGTTCCCATTCCTCAGCGTTGGAGCTTATTCCAGCCATGAGAGATATAATGGAACAGGATATCCCGAGGGACTAAAAGGAGACGAAATACCGGAGATTGCCAGGATCATTGCTGTGGCTGACGCCTTCGTAACAATGACCACCAAGAAGAGATATCGTGACGCAAAGCCTGATTTCGTTGCCAGAGAGGCCTTTGTAAAGGGCGCCGGAATTGAGTTTGATCCTGAATTTGCAGGTCTGATGGTCAAGATCATAGACGAGGAGTCCAGTGGCAAGATCCATGATGACATATCTCTTGTAGAAAAAGAGCTGACCTGCCACACCTACAGAGACTTTATCAGTATGGGTATTCCGGTTACGGGCAATATCACGAAGATCAGGTTTAACAGCAGTACTGTAGAGGATCCGACAAATGCCTTTTCTGCGCCGTCTATCGTTCTGTTTGACTCCTATGATCGCCGTGTTCACGACAATAAAAAGGCCATTAGTGCCTATCATTATCAGGAATATGGTGAGATATGGTTTGATGACCATTACATAAGTACCAGCGCCAGAAGGATCAAGGAGATCAAGCTCGATGATGCAGCCGGATTTGAGAAGCTTGGTGAAGGACAATACGAGATCATTGCGGCTAAATATGACGATCATATCAAAGTCACCATGAGATGCAGTGATTACGAGAAGGAAGATATCATCTCTGTAATGGACGGATCAACCTCGGTTTATATCGGTATTACCGGTGAAAACTGCAATATAAGAAATATCGACATTGAGCAGACAGAAGAAGCTGTGGATGAGACCTATGTCCCCAGAATTTCCGATGAAATAAGTTATATCGACCACATGGAATCTGACATTAAGAATATTCAGATAAGTCAGACCAGATCTGCTGCTACCGATGGGATTGAGCTCAAGAACAAGATGCGCATTAACTTCCATGCCATGAGCCTTCCTGTAGCAAGTTTTATCTGGCATTGTCCGTATATTGTAATTTTCTCGTCCGACAACGGACAGGTATTTGGAGAGAATTACCATGAATACGCGCTCATAAAGATAAACGGAGAGAATGAGATAAAGGATCATTACTCCGAGAATAACTTCACTATGAAGAAGAAAGACAGCTTCCCGGGCTGGGAGGAATGGAAGGAACAGAACAAGGAAGGAGTGGAGTGCGAAGTAACCTTTGAGCGCAAAGGTAATACCATAATTACCACCACAGAGAATCTCGGAATTTACATCGAGAACACGACTATAATAAAAGAGAATCCGGGTAAAGTCTACGTTGCTCTCACAGGAGACAGGGTTGCACTTACCGACATAAGACTGAGATAAAGGGCTTGTTTAAGCCCTTTTCTTGTGTGATAAATCTGTGATATTTCTTTTGCTAAGATATATACATAATAAAGAGCAAGAGAAACGGAGGGAAAAGATATGATGATCATTGATAAGATTTTAATGATGATTGGAATCTACAGGAAGAGATATATCATCTGCCCTATACATAGATAATTATTACAGAATATCGGTAGAAAAGGAGGGAATGAGCTTATGGACAGTAGATACCCTATTTTTAGCACAGTTCAGATGAAATATATCGAGGATAACAACGATATCTCAAGCTCCGGTGAGGTTGATTTTAAGAAAATTGAGGATGCACTTTTAAAGTTCGCAGATGATATGATCAAAGCCTGATAAATATACAGCCCTGGAACCGAAAGGTTTCAGGGCTTAATTATTGCGTAAAGACGCTGACACTTTTATAATATATATATCTACTTTTTTACGTATTTATGTGGGTAGAACAAAACATTTTGAAGTGAGGTAATCTATGGCAGATAAGATGGATCTGATCAACCAACTGGCAGCATCAATGGGGGCCGGAGACTTTGCCAAGACCAAGTATGAGGATTCAAAGTATGATCCGCAGACAGGAACTCTTTACTGTGACGGGATCATGATCACAAAGCCCATAATCGAGAAGGCAGAGCAGCATTTCAGGGCCCTTAAGTCAAAATGCAGTTACGATGATCCTGCTTCACGAGAAATGGCCATGATCTATCAGGTAGCTCTTGAGGGAATCAAGATAATGAGAGCCAGTGGTCAGGAAACCATGAAGGAAGATAAGGGAGATAACAGATAAGCTGCCTATGAAGGAATACAGAATTGTCGTAGTTGATGATGATCCGGTCAGCCTAAATCATGCCAAGATGCTGCTGACTGAGGAGAACATGCAGGTTACCTGCATGAATTCAGGCAAACTACTTCTCAAATACATAGAGAAAAATATTCCTGATCTCATTTTGCTTGACATCGTTATGCCTGATGTTGACGGATTTGAGGCATTTATTATGGTGCGCAGATTCGAGGAACATACAGGGAGATCTCGTATTCCCATAATATTTATGTCCGGAGCCGATGACAGTGAAGCAGAGGAGATGGGCCTTGTTATGGGCGCATCAGACTTTGTGAAAAAACCTCTCAATAAGGATGTCCTTGTAAGGCGTATCGAGAATTCCATCAAGAACAACAAGAGGATGGAAAACCTTGAGGAAGAGGCTACTGTAGACAAGCTCACCGGCCTTTTGAACAAGGCAAGAGGTACGGATAGAGTAACCAAGCTCTGTAAGAGAAAGAACGGATCTCTCATGATCCTTGACCTTGACAGTTTTAAGCTGGTAAATGACCTTTTCGGGCATGAAAAGGGCGATCAGATATTAAAGGGCTTTTCTGAGATCATCAGAAAGAACTCCCGCGAAACCGACACGCTGTGCAGGATTGGCGGCGATGAATTTATGGGCTTTTATGATGATCTTTTGGATGAGAGGGCTGTTAGTAAGCTGGCAAAAAGGCTCAACGAGCAGCTCCGGAAAAAGGCAGTGGAGATTCTCGGAGAAGACAACGGAATACCCCTTGGAATATCCATAGGAGTGGCAATGGTGCCGGAATGCGGCAGAGAATATAATGATCTTTTCGCCAAGGCAGACAGTGCGCTCTATAAGGTAAAGCAGAACGGCAAACACGGTTACAGTGTTTACGGTTATGACACCAACAGTGATAACCCTGACGAGACCTCAGAGAACAAGCTGGACAGAATGGTCCAGATACTTGAGGAGAGAAACAGTAAGTCCGGAGCTCTGTTTTTGGGAAAGGACTACTTCTCCGCAGTTTATAAATATATCATGCGCTTCTACAGGAGATATGGCGGAGATGCCACTATCCTGTTGTTTGAGTTGGATTGCCCGGGCGGTGATATGCAGCGCATATCGGACACGGCAGACCAGTTCAGTACCATTGTGGAAAAGGCCCTGAGGATGAGCGATATCATGGTCCAGAACGGCACTCAGAGTTTTCTTGTAATGCTGACAGAGTGTGGCAAGGAAAACTTTGATCTGGTCATATCAAGGATCCTTGCAGCATTTAAAGAGACGGAGTTGGGTAAGGACGTTCCCGTAAACTACGTCTATAAATTCAGCGTTGCACAAAAATAAACAGATATTTGTAGTAGGTGTGCTCTTTTTCCTTGTCATAAAGGTTTATGAGACTAACAACGTACAGATCAGAACAGGCTTTTAGCCTGTTCTTTTTTATGTAATTAACCATTTTCTGATAGGTCTTCTCGATGTCTTTTACCTGATTGTCCTGGTGACAGCAGACGGCAAGCTGACCCTCTGCAGGGAAGGTCTCCACGTTGTCGGCAGCAAGGAAGGAGAGACTGATTATGTTGTTGTATACGTAATGCTTTTTAAGCAGATCCTCATAGGCTATGGAAACGCCTGTGGGGAAGGTGGAGAGGGAATCCTTGTCAATGGACTTTGAGAGGTGCACGGAGATGTCCTTGGCGATATCTGCTGTGTGGTGGGCATAGTCCTTGTTTTTTATCTGTGTTCTGCTGACACTGAGCTGTGGCATATCCATAATAAAAGGCGTTCCCTGCTTGTGCCGGCCGAATTCGCCAAGGATCCACATGCCGAGGTGAAGGGCGCTTATCTTCTTGTTTATGCGGTAGAGTTCGCGCTGCATCTCAAGGATCTTGGAGTTTGCCATTTTCTCGATTGCTTCTCTTGAGGAGGAGTGCACGAGGTCTCTGATCTCCGCAATACTGCAACCGGCCTGTCTCATGGTGGATATAAAGAAAAAAGAGCTGATCTGTGAGGCTGAGTAGTAGTGATAGCCGTTATTCTTATCAACCTTGGGCCTTATTATGTCCTGTTCATAGTAGTGCCTTAGAGTGTCTCTTGTGGTCCCACATAGTTTTGCAAACTGGCTTACAGTGAGGGAGTATTCCTGTTCGTCGTCCTTATAATCGCTAAAAGTCGTCATAAAAAACCTCATAAAATTCACAAAATTTGTTATTGACTTGGGGGTTACCCCCAAGATTATTGTAACAGGGAATTGATAAAAAATAAACATTTCACACTTAAAGGAGAGAAAACATGAAGGACGTTAAAGGAACAATCATTCGTATAATCGCTGAGTATCTTGATAAGGACGAGGCAGAAGTTTCGCCATCTGCAACTTTCACAGAGATAGGCCTTGATTCTCTGGACATCATGGAGCTTGTAATGCAGATGCAGGAAGAGCTTGACTGCAAGATCGAGCTTTCACAGGAGATCACAACAATCGACAAGCTCGTAGAGCTCATTGAGAAGCAGTAAAGGGTCTGAGAGGAAGGATAAATGAGTACGAATCCGATTTGCGAAATGCTTGGGATTAAATATCCGGTCATTCAGGGAGGAATGGCCTGGATAGCAGACGCTAAGCTCGCAGCAGCCGTATCAAATGCAGGAGGACTGGGGCTTATAGCTGCCATGAACTCTAACGGAGAGCAGCTCCGTGAGCAGATAAAAAAGGCCAAAGAGCTGACGGATAAGCCCTTTGGCGTAAACCTGATGCTGATGAGCCCCTACATAGAAGAGGCTGTTTCCGTTGTCTGTGAGGAGGGCATAAAAGTCGTGACCACCGGTGCCGGAAATCCGGCAAAGTACATGGAGCAGCTAAAGAGTGCGGGAGTTAAGGTGATCTGCGTAGTTGCCAGCGTTGCCCTTGCAGTAATGGTTGAAAGAATGGGCGCAAGTGCGGTTGTTGCAGAAGGATGCGAATCCGGAGGCCACGTGGGCGATACCACCACAATGGCTCTGGTGCCTCAGGTTGTGGATGCCGTGAACATCCCTGTCATCGCCGCCGGCGGAATAGCTGACGGAAGGGGCATGGCTGCAGCATTTATGCTGGGAGCGCAGGCAGTGCAGATGGGAACAAGGTTCCTTACCGCCAGGGAGTGCAATGTCCATCCCAACTACAAGGAAAAGGTCCTAAAAGCCAAGGACAGAGACACCATCGTGACCGGAAAGAGCTTGGGACACCCTGTAAGAGCACTTAAGAACCGCATGACAAGAGATTTTCAGGCAAAAGAGCTTGATCCTGCCACTACGCCGGATGAACTGGAGAAGATGGGAGCAGGCGCTTTAAGACGAGCAGCTATCGAGGGCGACGTTAAGACGGGCTCTTGTATGTGCGGACAGATCGCGGGACTTGTCAATTCCGAGGACAGCTGCGAGGAGATAATCACAGGCATTTGCAGAGATGCGTGTGCGCTTCTTGGAAGAAGCTTAGAGGAGTAATAAATGGGAAAAGTAGCGTTTTTATTTGCCGGCCAGGGAAGTCAGTACCCGGGGATGACAAAGGATCTATTTGAGAATATACCCGAAGTTCACGATTTTTACGGGGTTGCGGAGGCTATCCGCCCCGGAACTCTGACACAGATGTTTTCGGGAACAGAAGAAGAGCTTAAGAAAACTGAGAATACTCAGCCTTGTCTTTTCCTGGCTGATATTGCCGGGGCTCTGGCTCTTATAAAGAATGGGATAAAGCCTGATGCTGTGGCAGGGTTCTCCCTTGGAGAGATCGTTGCCCTGGCTGCTTCCGGAGCTCTTAAGAAGCAGGAAGCATTCAAGCTTGTCTGCAAGAGAGGAAAGTTCATGCAGAAATCCGCAGGGGAAGTGGACGGTAAGATGATCGCAGTGATGCGCATGGACAGGGATGAGCTTAAGACTCTGTGCAAGGAAGCCGGCGTTTATCCTGTAAATTACAACTGTCCGGGACAGATAGTTGTCTCCGGCGAGAAGGAAAAGATAGAGACGCTTAAGGAGAGACTGACAGAGCAGAAGGTAAGGTTTGTAGAGCTCGCAGTTGGCGGAGCGTTCCACACGCCTTACATGGATGGCGCGGCTAAGAGCCTTAAAAAGGAGCTTAAAGAGGGCAAGATATATAACCTGAACAAGGCGCAGATACCTCTTTATGCCAATAAGACCGCAGAGCCCTACTCAGGAGATGAAGAGGAGATGATATGCACCATTTCCGACCAGGTAAAAAGCAGCGTCAAGTGGGAGGAGACTCTTACAAACATGGCCAGAGACGGTGTCGACACCTTCATAGAATGTGGCCCGGGCAAGGCTCTTTCGGGATTTGTTAAAAGAACTGTTGAGGGAGCAAAGATATATAACGTATATAACATGGAATCCCTTCAGAAGGTTATTGAGGAGCTTGGAAAAGATGCTTAAAGGAAAGAATGCCGTTATTACAGGCGGAAGCAGAGGAATAGGAAAGGCAATAGCCCTTGAGTTTGCAAAGAACGGTGCGGATATCGCCATTATCGCAACCAGAGAGAGCAAGGCGTCGGACGAGACTTTGAAAGAACTTGAGAGCTTCGGGGTCAGAGCCAGAATGTACTACTGCGATATCAGGGATGCAGAACAGGTGGAGAGCGCAGTTCAGGAGATCATTGCAGACTTCGGAACCATTGATATTCTGGTGAACAATGCAGGGATCACCAAGGACAATCTGCTTCCGAGCCTCGGGATAATGGATATCGATAACGTGATTGACGTCAATCTCAAAGGCTGCATGTTTGTCACAAGGTCTTTTATCAGAAATTTCGTAAGACATCGCAAGGGAAGCATTATAAATATCAGCTCTGTTGTCGGACTTATGGGCAACAAAGGGCAGACAAACTACGCGGCTTCAAAGGCAGGAATCGTGGGCTTTACCAAGTCCGTTGCCAAGGAGTACGGAAGAAAGAACATCAGGTGCAACGCCATTGCACCGGGATACATAACGACTGACATGACGGCGGCTCTTTCGGAGACTCAGACTGAGGAGATAAAGAGTGAGATCCCTATGGGCAAGCTTGGAAGCCCTGAGGATGTGGCGCGTCTTGCGCTGTTTTTGGGAAGCGAGATGAGTTCTTACATCACGGGAGAAGTCATCAAGGTAGATGGAGGAATGTATGTGTAGAGTAGTTGTGACCGGAATGGGCGTTATAACGCCGGTTGGAAATGATCTGGATACTTTCTGGGATAGCCTTAAAAAGGGAGTATGCGGAGTAGATAAGATAAAGAGGTTTGATGCTTCGGGGCTGAAGGTGAGCCTGGATGCGGAGGTCAAGGACTTTAATCCCAAGGATTATTACGACAGCATGCAGGAGATCAGAAAGTCGGATCTTTACATGCAGTACGCCATGGCAGCTGCCGGGCAGGCTGTAAAGCAGAGCGGGATTTTGGAGTCTGACCTCGATAAAGAGCGCTTTGGAGTGTATATAGGATCAGGAATAGGCGGAATTAACACCACTATTCGCGAGCAGAATAAGCTAAGGGACAAGGGACCTGAGATGGTCTCACCTTTCTTCGTTCCCATGATGATCAGCAACATGGCTGCAGGAGCGGTTTCAATCAAGTTTGGAGCAAAAGGCCCCACACTTCCGGTGGTTACAGCCTGTGCGACTTCAACGCACACCATTGGTGAGGCTTACAGAGCCATCAAGCACGGCTATGCCGATGCAATAATCGCAGGCGGAAGCGAAGCCAGCATCAATGAGCTGGCTATGGCCGGATTTGTGAACTGCCAGGCGCTTAATCTTGCCGAGAATCCTGAGGAGGGAAGCCTTCCCTTTGATAAGAGAAGAGGCGGCTTTGTGATGGGTGAAGGCGCAGGGATCCTGATCCTTGAGGAATACAACCACGCTAAAAAGCGCGGAGCAAAGATCCTGGCTGAGGTTGTGGGCTACGGAAATACCGCGGATGCTTACCACATCACAGCTCCGGACCCTGAGGGAAGCGGAGCCATAAGAGCCATCAAAAACGCTGTGGAAGAGGCCGGAATCAGTGAGGGCGTTGAGATATACATCAATGCCCACGGCACCGGAACACATCTCAATGATGCTATGGAAACAAAGGCCATAAAGGCCGTTTTTGGCAAAAAAGCTTATGACCTGCATATAAGCTCCACCAAGTCCATGACAGGCCATATGATGGGCGCTACAGGCGCAGTAGAGGCCATTGCTTCCGTGCTGGCGCTTGAGGACGGAATAATCCCACCAACCATCAACTACAAGGAAAAGGACGAGGAGTGCGACCTCAACTACACTGTGAACGAGGCGGCTAATGTGCCTGTTGAGTATGCCATCAGTACTTCCCTTGGATTTGGCGGACATAACGCGTGCATTGCATTTAAACGATATGAGGCGTGAAGATGACTAATTCGTTAAAAGACTATGAGGATATGTTTAGAAGGCTGTCTCTATCAGAGCTTGAGGTAGAAGATGGGGATTTTAAGCTGAGGATGAAAAAAGAGTGGAACACTCCGGCCCTGGAAGCTGTTGCGGCGGAGGGTGCGGTGCAGATTCAGGCTTCTGAGATGGCTCTGGAGCCGGCTAAGAAGACGGAAGCTGAGTCTTTTGCAGTATCGGGAGTAGAGGTTAAAGCGCCGCTTCTTGGCGTTTTCTACGGAGCTGTCGGTGGCAAAAGAGCTGTCAAGGCCGGCGATAAGGTTGAAAAGGGCGATGTTTTGTGCACTCTTGAAGCCATGAAGATGATGAACGAGGTCAAGGCCCCTGTCAGCGGAACAATTAAGCAGGTACTTGCTGCAGAGGGTGATCTTGTGGAGTTTGATCAGGTTCTTTTTGTCATTGAGTAAGGAAGGAAATATGGACAGAGAAGAGATTAAGGGGATTCTCCCCCACAGGGAGCCCATGCTTTTGGTGGATGAGGCTTATCTTAACGAAGATGGTTCGGCGACGGGCTATTACCATGTCCGGGGAGACGAGTTCTTTTTACAGGGGCATTTTCCGGGAAATCCGATTGTTCCCGGAGTCATCCAGTGTGAGATGATGGCCCAGTCCGCCTGCATCATGTTTGCGGACAGGATGAAGAATAAAGGCACAACTCCGGTATATACGGGTCTTGATAAGGTCAGATTCAGGGGCATGATAAAGCCCGGAGACACCATTAAGATTGATACAAAGGTCCTTAAACAGAGCCATCCGATGTATATGCTGCACGGAGAGCTCAGTGTTGACGGGAAGAGGTGCATGAGCGGCGATTTTTCTTTTGCCATATTGGAGGAAAAGGAGAGAAACTAAGATGTTTTCTAAGATCCTTATTGCGAACAGAGGCGAAGTTGCTGTCAGGGTCATCAGAGCCTGCAAGGAAATGGGAATCCAGACTGTGGCTGTCTATTCTAAGGCTGACAGTAACGCTCTCCACGTGGAGATGGCGGATGAGAGCTATTGCATAGGCGGACCCATGGTAAAAGACAGCTATCTGAACATGGACGTTATCATTACCGTGGCAAAAAAGACCGGAGCAGAGGCTATTCATCCGGGCTACGGTATGCTCTCGGAAAACCCTGAGTTTGCAAGGAAATGCAGGGAAAATGGCGTTGTGCTGATCAGCCCCGGAGAAGAAGTCATGCACAAGATGGGACAGAAAGAGGTTGCCAGGGAGATTGCAAAGAGCGCCGATGTTCCTGTAACACCGGGAAGCGAGATTTTAAGTGGTGCTGACGATGCTCTTAAGTGGGCCGGGGAGATCGGATATCCTGTGATCCTTAAGGCCAGAGCCGGTGGCGGTGGAAAGGGCATCAGAGTAGTACGTGAGGAAAAAGAGCTTATCCCGGCCTTTGAACAGGTGAAAAAGGAAGCCGAAAGCTCTTTTGCCGATGACGCAGTCTTCATGGAGAAATACTTAGAGAACGTCAAGCACGTTGAGGTCCAGATAATCGCTGACTGCAAGGGAAAGGTCCTGATCCTCGGGGACAGGGACTGCTCAGTGCAGAGGAAGAACCAAAAGCTCATCGAGGAGTGTCCTGCGCCGGTTTTATCGGAAGAGCTAAGGGGCAGGATGTATGAGGCGGCCAGGAGACTGGCTGTGAAGGTGGGCTATGTCACCGTGGGTACCGTGGAGTTTCTGGTAAAAGGGGACAAGTTCTTTTTCATGGAAATGAACACGAGGCTTCAGGTGGAGCACTCCGTGACAGAGATGGTCTGCGGAATTGACATCGTTGAATGGCAGATCAGGACTGCTGCGGGGGTTGAGCTGCCCTATGAGCAGGAGGATATAGGCAGGAAAAAGCATGCCATCGAGTGCAGGATCTGCGCCGAAAATGCCAGGGATTTTACGCCTTCTACGGGGAAAGTGGAGCTTCTGCACGTGCCCGGGGGCGTTGATGTCAGGTTTGATTCAGCTCTTTATCAGAGCTATGTGGTTACGCCCTTCTACGACTCAATGCTGGGTAAGCTCATTGTGTGCTCTGATACCAGGGATGGGGCCATTCGCAAGATGAAGAGTGCTCTGTCGGAGTTTGTGCTGCTGGGTATTGACAACAACAGGGATATGCACATGAAATTCATGGAAAACGGCAGGTTTGTCATAGGTAACTACGATACGGGGATCTGTCAGAAAGTGTTGTAAGATATGGAGCTTAAAAGCTTATTTTTAAAGGCGAATAATGAGCTTGAGAATACTGAGAACAGGCCGAGGAGCAGGCGTATAACCTGCAAGAAATGCGGGAAGCAGGTGTCTGTGGCCAGGATCAGGAAGAACTTTTTTGTGTGCCCCGAGTGCGGGCATTATTTCCCGGTTAGGGCAAGGAGGAGGATCCTCATGCTCACGGATAAACGAAGCTTTATCGAGATGGACAGGGACATGGAGTCCAGGAATATCCTGGATTTTCCCGGATATGAGGAGAAACTCGTTGCTGCCAGGGAAAAGAGCCGTGAAAACGAGGGAGTTATCTGCGGAGAAGCCACTATTGGCGGAAGCAGAGTATGCATTTTTGCCATGGACAGCAATTTTATGATGGGATCCATGGGCGCTGTTGTGGGCGAGAAGATAACAAGGCTCTTTGAGTATGCGACGGAAAGACATCTGCCGGTGGTGGGAGTAACCGTGTCGGGCGGCGCAAGAATGCAAGAGGGAATGGTTTCTCTCATGCAGATGTCCAAGATTTCCGCGGCGGTTAAAAGGCACGACAGGGAGGGGAATCTCTATGTGGTGCTCCTCACCAATCCAACTACGGGCGGAGTCGATGCCTCTTTTGCCATGCTGGGTGATATCACTTTGTCGGAACCCAGGGCCAGAGTGGGATTTGCAGGGCCGAGGGTGATTGAGAAGACGCTTAATCAGAAGCTCCCTGAGGGGTTCCAAAAGGCCGAGAGGGTGCTGGAGTGCGGATTTATTGATGCGATAGTGCCACGCCAGGAGCAGAGGGAGTATCTTGACAGGATATTAAAGCTCCACGGTTATGGTGCGTAGAGGTGGTTTTGAGAAATGAATGATATTGAGATAGTTAAGGCTGCCAGGTCGGAAAACAGGCTTACTTCCAAGGATTTTCTGGGAGGTATGGTCAGGGACTTCGTGGAATTTCACGGGGACAGGCTATTTGGTGAGGACAGAGCCATAATCGCCGGCATTGGCAGGATTGAAGATATAGCGGTTACTGTGATCGGAATCGAGAAGGGCAAGAACACCGAGGAGCGCATTGAGCACAACTTTGGAAGTGCTATGCCCGAAGGGTACAGGAAGGCCCTTAGGCTCATGAAGCAGGCTGAGAAGTTTGGCCGGCCGGTTGTCTGTTTTGTGGATACGGCCGGTGCGTACTGCGGAATTGACGCAGAGGAGAGAGGCCAGGGAAGGGCGATTGCGCAGTGTCTTGCTGAGATGTCGGATCTTGAGACGCCCATTTTGTCCATTGTTATCGGAGAAGGCGGAAGCGGAGGAGCGCTGGCTCTTAGCCATGCGGACAGGATCTGGATGTTGGAGGATGCGTATTTTAGCGTTGTTTCGCCGGAGAGCTGTGCAAATATCCTCTGGAAGAGCACGGAAAAGGCGGATGTGGCTGCTGCTGCGCTGGGACTGACTGCAGATAAGCTCTATAAGCTGGGGCTTATTGATAAGGTCATAAGAGGCGTGGATATGCAGGAGCTTACAGGGGAGATTGCCGGACAGCTAAGGGAGCTTCTCGGGGTGCCGGCCGGGGAACTGGTTATGCAGAGGTACAGGAAGTTCAGGAAAGTCGGATATTGAAGACAGATATGGAAATTAAGGGACTGAGGAAATTTAGGGATTATGGGAATGATCTATGAGGATTTCTATAAAGAAATAAAGGATGCACAGGGCAGGATTGTGGACGTTGAGCTCAGCTACGGCGAGGACTTTAACTTTGCTTATGATGTCATGGACAGGTTTGCAAGTGAAGTTCCGGGGGAATTGGCTCTTTTGCATAAAACCGCAGATGGCAGGGTTACAAGGTTTACGTTCGGGGATATCAAGAGGCTGTCGGATAAGGCGGCTAATGCGCTTAAGGGGCTTGGTGTAGGCCGTGGAGACAGCGTTATGCTGCTTCTTAAGAGGCGATATGAGTTCTGGATCAGTATTCTGGCTATTCACAAACTGGGAGCTGTGGCCATACCTACTTCGCATATGGTTTCGGCGGAGGATATAAGGGAGAGGATGAAGCTCTCAGGGGCTAAGGTTGTGATATGCGTAAATGCCGATGATATCTGCGACAAGGTGGAGGAGGCTGTAAATGGGCTTTCTGCCACTATGGTCGTGGTCGGGGACCGGTATAAGGATGAGCTGGGATTTGGAAATCTGGTGGAGGGAGCCGGGAGCTCTTTTGCCAGAGTAAAGACCAGCGTGTCGGATCCGATGCTGTATTACTTCACTTCGGGAACTAATGGGGCGCCAAAGGCGGTGATACATGACTTTTCGTATCCGCTGGCGCATATTTTTACGGCTAAATGCTGGCACGGCGTAAAGCCCGGGGGTCTTCACCTTACTGTGGCGGACTCCGGATGGGCCAAGACTGCCTGGGGCAAGCTCTATGGCCAGTGGTTCATGGGCGCTGCCATCATGGTCTACGACTATGAGCAGTTCTATGCCGGGGATATGCTGCGGCTTTTGGAGGAGGAGCAGGTGAATACGTTCTGTGCGCCTCCTACTATCTATAAATATCTGGTGCTGGAGGACCTTGGCAGGTATGATCTGAGCCATCTGCACTTTGCGACTACGGCCGGGGAAGCTATGCCAAAGGAGATTTCTGCGAAGTTTAAGGCACTGACGGGGCTCACGGTCCGGGAGGGCTTTGGCCAGACAGAGACTGCGCTCCAGGTCTGCACACAGGTGGACGGGGAGCAGATTCCGGGCAGTATCGGCAAGGCTTCGCCTCTGTACAGGGTGGAGCTTGTTGATGAGAATAATAAGCCTGTTCCTGCCGGTGAGGAGGGCGAGATTGTCATCGTTCCTAAGGATGGCAAGCGTCCGGCCGGTGTCTTTGCCGGATATCTCGGGGATCAGGAGCAGTATGACGAGGTCTGGGAAGGCGGAATCTACCACACCAAGGACATGGCTGTTCAGGATGAGAATGGAAATTTCTTTTTCGTCGGCAGAAACGACGATGTTATTAAGTCAAGTGGCTACAGGATTGGCCCATCCGAGGTCGAGGACATCCTGATGCGCCACCCGGCTGTATTTGAGTGCGCTGTTACAGGCTACCCCTCTAAAAATCGCGGAGCGCTGGTCAAGGCCAGCGTTGTGCTCCGCGACGGCTTCGTGGGAGATAACAAGCTGGCGGTAGAACTTCAGGACTTCGTCAAGAAGAGGACCGCCATCTACAAATATCCCCGCATGATCAAGTTCGAAGCTACCCTTCCCCACAACGCAAACGGCAAGATCCTCCGCTCCGCCATCCGCAGAGCCGACTACGCAAAATGAGTCACCGGGGACGTTTCAGTTTGACTCATTTTGAGACACCGGGGACGTTTCACTTTGACTCATTTTGAGACACTGGGGACGTTTCAGATTGTCTCATTTTGAGACAATGGGGACGGTTCTCTTTGACTCCCTTATGGACGAGAATTGTGCTAACATGGATGTATGGAGGAGGCGTAGATATGTGGTTCTGGTTAGCACTGGGGTCGGCGATATTTGCTGCACTTACATCAATACTTGCAAAGATTGGAATTGAAGGGGTAGGATCAAATCTGGCTACGGCGATTCGCACCATGGTGGTGGTTGTCATGGCCTGGGGAATGGTCTTTATAACAAATCAGCAATCCGGCATACGATCAATTTCTCAAAAGAGCTGGATTTTCTTAATTCTATCGGGCCTGGCGACGGGAGCTTCCTGGCTGTGCTACTACAAGGCACTGCAGATGGGAGATGCTTCCAAGGTCGTGCCCATCGACAAACTTTCCGTTGTAATTACACTTGTTTTGGCATTCGTTTTTCTGCACGAGGATTTTACTGCAAAGTCAGCAATCGGATGCGTGCTAATAGGGGCAGGAACTCTGCTAATGGTGGTGTGATATGAAGGTATTTGAGGGGAATATTTTAACAGTTAACAAGGACAACGATGTCGCAAGGTTTCTGGTTGAAGATGGCGGCAGAATAGTATTTGTGGGAAAAGAGCTCCCGGAGAAATTCACTGATGTGGATAGAATTAACCTCGGAAATAAGGCTCTGATCCCGTCTTTTTGCGATACACATCAGCATTTTGCTTCTTTTTCGCAGTTCCACGCAGGGCTCAATGTCATGGAATGCAGCACGAATAAAGAGATCCTTGAGGGAATAAAAGAGTTTAAGGGCAGATGCAAGGAAAAGATCATGATCGCCTTCGGCGCATCGCCGTATTCTGTTGAGGAAAAGAGACTTGTAAGCAGGGAAGAGATAGACTCTGTCTGTGCTGAAAAGCCTGTTTTCATGGTCAAATACGATGGTCATGCGTGCGTGGTCAACAGCGCACTTCTAAAACTGGTTGACAGTAAAGTCAAGAATCTTCGCGGCTATCATCCTGATACCGGAGAAATGAATCAGGAAGCCTTTTTCGCGGTTTCTGACTACATTACAAATTCCATACAGATCCCAACACTTATTAAAAACATGCAGCGCGCGGTTGATTACCAGGCTTCAAAGGGTATAGGAATGATACATACCGTCAGCGGCGTTGGATTCCCGCTAAACATGGACATAACCATGGAAAAGCTGGTTGCAAAGGGTATACAGCACGGATTTCAGATAAGAGTCTTTCCGCAGTCACTTAACGTCAAGGTTGCGACCAGCAGAAACCTCCCAAGAATAGGAGGGTGCTTTGAGTGCGCTCTTGATGGATGCTTTGGTTCGCATGATGCGTCGATGAACGAGCCGTATGTTGATGAAATTGGCGGAAATGGCGTTCTTTATTACTCGGATGAGAAGGTAATCGAGTTCTGCAAGGCTGCCAACAGAGCAGGCCTTCAGATTGAAATGCATGCGATTGGTGATAAGGCCTTTGATCAGGCCACAAGAGCGATAAAGGCAGCGCTTGACGACTTCCCAAGGGATGACCACAGACATGGCATTATCCATGACTGTCTCCCAACCAGGGAAGGCATTGCCATTTGCAAGGAGTATCACATTCAGTTGCCGATGCAGATAGCCTTTGACAACTGGAAACAGGAGCCGCCGGAATATACTGAGAGCATTCTTGGGAAAGAGAGAAATTCCCGCCTTAACCCGGTTAGAACCTTCATGGAAGCCGGCTGCATAGTGTCCTTTGGCAGTGACGGCCCATGCACGGATCCGGACCCGATTGTCTGGCTGCACAAGGCTGTAAATCATAGCAATCCGTCGGAGGCAGTTTCCGTACAGGATGCCCTTCGTATGTGCACTTACAACGGTTATTACACAACTTTCGATGAGAAGGAGCGAGGCTCACTGGAAGAAGGCAAGATAGCTGATATGGTAATACTGTCAGAGAATCCGTACTCTGTACCGGCGGATAAGCTGATTAACCTTAAGGTAGAAAAACTGTTTCTTGGCGGAAAAGAGTATAGACCACAGGCTGGATCTGTGGCAGGCACAGTTCTGAGCGGACTTTTTTCGAACAAGAAAGCCTGATTGCGTGAGTCACTGGGGACGTTTCAGTTTGTCTCATTTTGAGACAAACTGAAACGTCCCCGGTGACTCAAAATGAGACAAACTGAAACGTCCCCAGTGACTCAAAAAATGAGCCCCTGACTCCGTCCCCGGGGCTCAAAATGAGGAAACAAAAATGGCAAGAGTCTTGAATTTCCTGATAATTATCCTGGAGCTGATTGCTTTCAAAAAGGCATTTAAGTGGCATGGTCTTAAGAAGAACTTTATCTACTACACGCAGATTTCCAACCTGCTGACGCTGGTTTCGTCAATTCTTCTGGTGATCTTTGGGGGAAAAGAGCCTGTGGAGGTGCTAAGGTTTATCAGCGTTTGCATGCTCATCATGACCTTCTTTGTGACAGCATGCATCTTGGTTCCGATGTCCGGAATGCTGAAAGAGCTGCTGTTTTCGGGAAGCGGTCTTTTCCATCATCTGTTAATTCCCATAATTTCTACATTTTCATATATGCTGATTGAAAAGCGGGTAAGCCTTAAGTGGATGTGGCTTCCGGCCACTGTAACACTCGCTTATGGCCTGGTAATGCTTTATTTCAACTATACAAAGCGCCTGGAAGGCCCGTATCCTTTCTTCCTGATAAGGAGCAACGGTGTGAAAATGACCGTTGTGTGGATGACTTGTCTGTTACTGGTCGTTAGCGCAATCTCTTTTGCCGTAGGATACCACAGCCCCAAGAAGTCTGATCTGAAGTTCATATTCGTGCATGGGCTCTCGGGCTGGGGAAGTTATGATACGCAGTACGAGTACTTCCCGTACTGGGGGACTTCTCACGGAGATATCATCAGGTACCTGAATGAAAAAGGCTATGAGAGCTACGCTGCCTCGGTTGCCCCTAAGGGAAGTGCCTGGGACAGAGCCTGTGAGCTATATGCTCAGCTTACGGGAACAAGGGTGGATTACGGAAAGGCTCACAGCGAAAAAGCAGGCCACGAGCGCTTTGGAACGGATTATTCAAAACAACCGTTATTAAATAATTTCGCAGATTCTAGGTTCGTACTTATCGGTCACTCATTTGGAGGGGCTACGGTAAGACTTTTTTCCGAGCTCATCAGAGACGGCTCTCAGGAGGAAATTGCCGCAACTGATCCGGATGATCTCTCGGACTTCTTTAAGGGAGGCGGAGGAGACGGGCTATATGCGGTAGTTACGCTGGCAGCGCCAACCAATGGCACGACAGCATATGACCTGTACGAGGATGAGTCTTTTGACGTATCTGAAATTTATGTGCCTGAGGAGTACATAGAGAAGAGCAAGCGCATGTCGGGCGTATCAACGCCTGTGTATGACGGACGTCAGCTCTGGGATTATGCGGCCTTTGACATGCATATAGACAATGCACTGGCCATGAATGAGACTATAACTACGTTTGACGACGTATTCTATTTTGCTTACCCCTGCGTATCGACAAAAGTGGGAGAAAATGGCCTTTTGGAGCCCAATCCGGAGATTACGGAAGGCCTTTTCATAAAGGGCTCAACCTACATGAGCAGGTATACCGGAACGACGGCAGGCGGATTTATAGTTGATGAGTCCTGGCAGCCAAACGACGGCCTCGTCAATACGGTTTCGGCCGGAGCGCCTATAGGAGCGCTCTACACGGAGCATAAGGAGGGGCAGCCTATAAATCCCGGCATCTGGAACGTAATGCCTGCCACAACGGGCGATCACATGTCCCTACAAGGAGGCCTTACAAAGCGGGTCAATGTGAAACCGTTTTATCTTAAACTGGTGAAGATGATAACAATGCTCTTTTTACCAGTCTGAATCCCAGTCAGTATATCCTGAGTCCCAGCTGTCGGAGCTCCAGCCTGAATCGTAGTCGTAGCTGGACTCATATCTGGAACCGCCGTAGCTACTGCTTCCACCGCCTCCGACACCTCCGAGACCGAAGATCACAACCAGTATCCAAACAATAATGGAAATGATCGCAGTAAGTACACGTGAGGATCCATCGCCATTACCGCCATTTCCTGAGCGTCCGCTTGAAGAACCTTCATAGCTTTCATCCATGCCGAAGTCAAGGCCGGAGCTTACCGGATGATCTTCGATATGGAAGTTTCTGATGCTCTCGGGCATTCCGGTATATGATGAGGAGCTCTCGTATTTGTTGCGTTCTCTTTCGGCCATCTCAGCTGCGTATCTGAGCTTCTGGTTCGCAATCTCGGACTGAAGACGGTCGTAAAGCTCTACAACGGCAAACTCTTCGTCGGTTCCGCGGTAGCGAATCGCACGGCTTCCGTCTGCCTTATTCTTGTAAACCACAAATTCTCCGGTTTTATCATCCTTGTAAATACCAAATGCCTTGGCACCGGTATAATCGAAACCTACGAAAAACCTGGTTTTGCTGGGTGTAAAGCCGTTTCTTTCGCAATAGTCTTTTAATTCTTCAATTGTTTTTGGGATTCCGCCATTAGCATAATCTGTTGTGCTCATGATCTTCTCCTTATGTGATTATCTGTCTTTCTAATATGTATACAACTAAGAGGCAGATATTGTTGCAAAAAATCTTGACCATGCCTTAGCCCTTAGATACGATTGTAAGTGTGATTGTTTAGCTTATAAGGAGGTCAGGAATGGACAACTTTCGATATTATACACCAACAGAAGTGATTTTTGGAAAAGAAGTTGAGAAGGAGACCGGGGAAACTGCCAAAAAGTACGGAAACAAGGCGCTCCTCGTATTCGGAAAAGGGAGCGTAATAAAGAGCGGACTTCTTGAGAGAGTAGAAAAATCTCTGTCCGCAGCCGGCATTGAATACAAGGAATTCGGCGGAGCCAAGCCAAATCCCACCCTGGCCCATGCTAAGGAGGGCGTAAAAGAGGCCCTTGCCTTTGGCGCAGATATGATAATCGGAGTGGGTGGCGGAAGTGCCATCGACACAGCAAAAGCCATAGCCCACGGAACTGCAAACCCTGAAAATGACCTGTGGGAGCTCTGGACTAAGAAGGTACCACTTACCAGATCCCTTCCTGTGGGAGCGGTTCTTACAATCGCAGCTGCAGGCAGCGAAATGAGCGACTCCGCAGTTCTGACCAACGAGGAGATCGGCAAGAAAGCCGGCATAAATACTGACTTTAACAGATGCAGATTTGCTATTGTAAACCCTGCACTTGGTGCAACTCTCCCTAAGAATCAGATAGCTGCAGGTGTTACAGATATCATGATGCACACCATTGAGAGATACTTTATCCCGGACAGCCACTGCGATATGACAGACGAGATTGCAGAGGGGCTTCTCAGGACAGTCATAAAAAACGGCAGGATTGCAGTAGAAGATCCGGCCAACTATGATGCGATGTGCGAAGTTTTCTGGGCATCAAGCCTTTCACATAACAACCTCACAGAATGCGGAAGAGGCAAGGATTTCTCGGTTCACAAGCTGGGGCATGCACTCTCGGCGCGCTTCGACGTAACTCACGGTGATTCCCTCGCAGCAGTATGGGGCTCCTGGGCAAAAGAGCTTTACAGGGAGGCACTTCCCAGATTTGCCCGCTACGCAAGGAAAGTGTGGGAGGTTTCGGAGACTGACGATGAGAAGGCAGCTCTTTTAGGAATAGAAAAGACCGTGGAATTCTTTAAGTCAATCGGAATGCCTGTAAGTCTGAAGGACCTGGGCATCAACCCCACTGAAGAGGATCTTAAGGCTCTTTCGCTGGATGCGACCATGCAGGACACACTAAAGCTTTCAAGAATAAGACCTCTGTCAGCGGAGGATGTTAACAGGATATATCATAAGGCTATTGGATGATAGCCAAATTATAAGGAATAGGGATATTAGTAGTACATGCTTAAAAAATTAAATGAATTTGGTGAGCGCGGAGGCATTATAAGAAAAATACTGGCCTTTGTGGCATCTTTAGTGCTCATATTTGGAAGTTTTGCAATCGGTTTTCTTGTTTCGCTTTACTTGTGCGCGATTATAGATGAAACGATAGGATCGGCTGCGCTTACGATGTTATCTATATTTACGCTTTTGCCAATAGGAGGTCTGGGACCGATATTTCTTTTGGCATATGGACTTCCCGGAAAGCATAAGAGCAAGGAGGAAGAAAAGGAAGAAGAAAAGGAAGATTATTCTGTTTTTTCTACCAGCTTGCCGCTCAAACCCAATAAATTCGGCGAATTGCCACATTTTGGAAAAATGTTTGGTTCCTTGTGGTTAAAAGAGCTTTTGCGAGATGAGGTATTTCATCGCTATACCTACCAGTCGGGAAAAGAAGCCCGTTTTCTGAAGGTCAGTGAGTCGGGAAAGTGGATTTCTTTTTGGGGAGGATATCTTCCGATAGACCTGATAATCGGTTACAACAAAAGGAAAGCTGAACTATATACTGTTGATGGAAACACTATCTTGCTTCCGTTCATTGCTCATAGCACCATTTTTAGCAGAGAACTTGAGAACTTTTTCAAAGAAAAAGGCGAGTATTATACAGCTGTACCTGAACATGCATGGCTTGAATTTGCGGGTACCAACGGGGCGATAGATGAGGCTCTTGCAAAGAAAGACTGGGGTGCATTTCGATATCTCTGGGAAAAGAATCTCCTGAACAAGCATAAGAAAAAAGCTGGTAGCAACACTGATATTTATGAGAGGGTTCTTTCAGATAAGGAGGTCAAAAGGATAGTCAGGGATGTCAAAGCAGGGGATGAAGATCTTTTAACCTATCTGAATTTTGACAGGTACAAGAACGATCAGAGCGTATGCAACGGTGTTGAGCTCTTAAGACTGCTTGGATATCCCAAAAACGTCGAGGGGGTTGACTTTCTTTTTGACTGTCTGGGAGATGTTGATGAGCCGTACTTTTTCATGGCAGTAGAGGTTTTAAAGATTTACCCTAAAAAGGTTCGCGAGGAGCGAATTGAGTACTATGCAAAGCTTGCACATGAGAATGGTGATGTTGAGAAATTCGGCGGCTTATTATATCTGGCAAAAGAGCTAAAGTACGAAATCAAGTATGTTGATAAAATGAAGAAAATGGAAGATAAAAAGGAGGAAGAAAATGGCTTATACCAGGCAAGCAGATGCTAACGTGATAACACAGCAGTACATGGATTCAATACTCATTGAGTCAAGGTACATCGATTCAGTCAAAGCAAATACGGAAATAGAGTTTCTGGGGGAGTCTTTTTCCATGCCCGTTATGACACCGGCTTTTTCGCATCTTAGTTACTACAACGGCCGCGAAAAGACCGGGCTGGAAGAATATTCGGAAGCTGCAAGAGACTTAAATATCCTGAATTTCTGCGGAATGATGGAAAACGATCAGTTCAAAAAGCTTGTCGATACCGGCGCAAAGACCATCAGGATCGTTAAGCCCTATGCGGACAATGGTAAGGTAAAAGACCAGATGCAGTTTGCGGAGTCGGTTGGCGCGTTTGGAATCGGTATGGATATTGACCATATCTTTGGAAATGACGGCTATGACGTGGTTGTGGGTGAGGAAATGAGCTTCCAGACCTCAGAAATGCTGCATTCCTATGTTGAGCTGACAAAGCTTCCTTTCGTTGTAAAGGGCGTCCTCAGTGTCGCAGATGCAGTAAAGAGCGCTGATATCGGAGCAAAGGCCATCATTGTCAGCCATCATCACGGCCGCGTGCCTTACGCCGTACCTCCGATGGTTGTCCTTCCTGAGATAAAAGACGCTTTGGAGGGCAGGGACGTTAAGATAATCGTCGACTGCGGAATCGCAACAGGCGCAGATGTGTTCAAAGCTCTGGCACTTGGCGCAGACGCAGCAGCTGTTGGAAGATCAATGCTTCCATCCCTTGAGAGTCAGGGAACAGCCGGCGTATGTGAGTTCATAAAGGGCGTTGGAAATGAGCTCAGATATATAATGAGTTCCACAGGATTTGAGAATGTTTCAGACATCGACAGCTCAGTGCTGTATCAGATTTAAGAAAAGCAGCAACATATAATTTTGACCTCCACTTAAAGGTGGGGGTCATTTTTTTTACCAAAAAAATAGACAAATATGGCGAGGCAAGTTTGTCGATTATAATGATTGTGCGCTATTATATAGTGCGCTATCATATAATAAGCATAACTTATATTTATGCAGAAGGAGGATTTCTTTTATGGCTTTTACAAAACTATTTGAAGAGGGGAAGATTGGCAAACTTACACTTAAGAATCGTGTAGTTATGCCGGCTATGGGAGTTGGTCTTGCTGAGCCAGACGGTCATGCCAATGAGCATATCATCCGCTACTATGAGGAGAGGGCAAGAGGTGGCGTAGGCCTTATTATCACTGAGGTTACCAGAGTTGAGCCTATGTACGGAACAGCTTGTCCGTGCCAGCTTGGAGCTTATAAGCTCTCTCATATTACCGGAATTCAGAGGCTCACAGACAGAGTTCATCGCCATGGAGCAAGAATATTTATGCAACTTCATCATCCGGGAAGAGAGAATCACGCAATTCAGATAGAAGGAAGACAGATTGTTGCACCATCCGAAGTAATGTGTAAGGTATGCCAGGAGATGCCGAGAGCTCTTTCAACAGAAGAGGTTGAAGGTCTTGTTAAAGCCTTTGTGAACGGCGCAGTTATTGCAAAGGCAGGTGGAATGGACGGTGTAGAACTTCATGGTGCACACGGATATTTGCTCAATGAATTTATGTCCCCATATACAAACAAACGTGAGGATAAGTACGGCGGCTCTTTTGAAAAGAGACTTACCATTATGCAGGAGATTATCGCAGGAATCAGGGAGCAGTGCGGACCTGACTATCCTATATCAGTAAGAATCAGTGCCGATGAATTCGTAGATGGCGGACTTAAGATAGAGGATACAGTCGAGATCGCAAAGTGCCTTGAGAGCTGGGGAATCAATGTTATCAACGTTTCAACAGGTATATACGAGTCATCAACTACTATCGTAGAGCCTGCTTCATTTGCTCAGGGCTGGAAGAAGCATCTTGCACTTGCAATCAAGGGAGCTGTAAGCATTCCTGTTATTGCTGTTAATAATATAAAAGAGCCTTCAGTTGCCGAAACACTCCTTGAAGAAGGCGTATGTGACTTCATTGGTGTTGCCAGAGCAAATCTTGCAGATCCCGAGTGGTCCAGAAAGGCTGAGTGCGGAAAAGAAGCAGAAATCAACCGTTGCATAGGCTGTCTTAACTGCTTTGGAGCAATCGGAGCAAATGGCCATATCAAATGCACAGTGAACCCAAGATGCGGAAGAGAAGTTGAGTTTGACAAGATAAACAGAAACGGTGATGGCAGAACTGTAGCAGTAATCGGCGGAGGTCCGGCCGGAATGGAAGCGGCGCTCACGCTTAAAGAGAGAGGTTTTAAGCCTGTTATTTTTGAAAAAGAAAACGTACTCGGCGGACAGCTTAATCTGGCAGACAAGCCTGTTCTTAAGGACAAGCTTGGTGCTTACAAGAACGGACTTATTGCAAGAGTTGAGAATTCCGGAATAGAGGTAAGGCTTGGAACAGAGGCTACAGTAGAGAATGTCAAGGATGTAGATCCTGTGGGCGTATTCCTTACAAGCGGCGGAACACCTATCATTCCTCCAATCCCTGGAATTGACGGAAGCAATGTTATCACAGCTGAAGAGTTCCTGAGCGGAGCAAAAGATGTAAAAGACGGCTCTGTTGTGGTTATCGGCGGCGGAAACACCGGTATGGAAGTTGCAGAGACCCTTTGCTACAAGGGAAGAGAAGTAACTCTTGTCGAGATGCTTGACCAGATCGGAAGAGGTCTTTACCCTTCAGTTCTTGTGGACTACATCACAAGAGTGACCAAGCAGGGCGAGAAGATCTGCACAGGTCAGAAGGTTCTTTCTGTAGATGATAAGGGAATTGTTATCCAGAGTACCAAGGACCACACAGAAGCAAGAGTTGATGCAGACAATGTTATCGTTGCACTTGGTGTAAAATCCGAGAATGCGCTTCTTAAGCCTCTTAAAGAGCTCGGAATCCCGGTTCTTGCTGCAGGTGATGCAAATGTTCCCGGAAGGATCATGGAAGCAACTCTCGACGCAGTAAATCTGGCATACGGATTTATGGAATAAGAAATAAGGGAAAGAGTAAATAGTAAGCAAAGACTTCCTTCGCTCGTTTTAGGGGCGGAGGGAGTTTTTTGCTTACTGATTTGGAAGATTTTTGCAAATGGTGGTAAGATTGATGATATGGAAAATAAAACTTATACATCAATTAAAGAAGAACTTGAGGTAACCAAGGAAAATGGCCGGGTCATCAGGGGGGTGATATACAGACCGGATGACGAAGGCTCTTTTCCCACGGTTATATTTGCCCACGGCTTTGGGTCAAACTATAGAGAGCTGATGCATCACGGCGCAGGATATGCGGAAAGCGGCATTGTATGCGTGTTCTTTGACTTCTGTGGCGGCGGAATGGAGTCTGCAAGCGACGGAACCATGCAGGAGATGACGGTCATGACTGAGGCTGCGGACCTCGTGGCAGTTATGGAGAGTGTAAAGTGCCTGCCATACGTGAACAAGGACAGCCTGTATCTTCAGGGTGAGTCCCAGGGAGGGCTTGTTTCCGCGATTGTTGGCCGCGCTTATACAGAAGACGTCAAGGGCCTTATTCTCTGGTATCCGGCTTTTGTCATCCCGGATGATTCCAGGAAGCGCCTGGAGCGAGGCGATACCGAGGTGTTCGGCATGAAGCTCAGCCCCGATTATGACAAGGTTGCAGTGGATATCGATGTAAAAGACCTGCAGACGGGCTTTGGGAAACCGGTACTCCTGATTCACGGTAACAAAGACGACGTTGTGCCGATAGAGTACTCCAGGACTGCAGCTGCCAACTACGGCTACGCAACGCTGCGCGAGGTAAAGGGCGCAGGACACGGCTTTGACGGCAAGGACTCCGACATGGCGAGGGAAGCGTCTGTAGATTTTGTGAAGATTTATGAGCATATTTCGTGATTGACAGGTAAATGGAAGGATGCAAGGGGCTGTCCCGTGCGTCCTTCTTTTTCATGTAATTTTCATTTTGATTTCAGGCGCTCATGTGATATGATTGTCAGGTTGAAATGAGAGGTTATAAGTTTTGCATTTAGTAAGTAGATTAGAAGAAACGAAAAAGAGCTTAATACAGGGATTTATGCTTGCTGTTAAGGGCTTTAATGAGAAGCACAGAGGTACAGCTAAGGCTGTAACAGTCCTCGCGCTGGTGCTGATTGCACTAATTAGCGCTTTGTTTACATGCGCTATATTTGTGTGCTCTCTTTTTGATAAGACAACGTCTACGGGTAAGAGAATAGTAGGAATTGCAATGGCTGCAGTGCTGTTGTGTGTGGCGATTTTTGCATCGCAGAGGATAACAGGGCTTGAAAAGCCTGTTACAGTAGATTCCGGAGAGAAGATATCGCAGATAAGCAATGCTTCAAAAGAAAAAGAGATAGAAGCAGTAAGTATAGGCACTGAAGATACAGATGTAAATACTAGCGATAATGTTGAGATAAGTACGGTAGATGCTGGTGCGGAAAAGCAGATTGATTCCGGCTCTGAAGAGCAGAATGAAGCAGCCACTGAGGCCACAGCCCCTGCAACAGCTCCTTCAGAGACAGAGCCCGCCCCCACCCCCTCAGCATCCTGGAACACTGCCGACATAGACCTTAAACAGCTCATGGAAGCATACCCCGAGATGATTGGCTGGGTATATTTCGAGGATGGACACATCAGCTATCCTATCATGCAAACAAGCGATAATGAGAAATACAGAAGCCTCGATTACATGGGAGATGAAGCGCCCACAGGCGCTATTTTCCTGGATTATCGTTCAGCAGCGGACTTTACTGATGCCAATTCCATCATCTATGGCCATAATATGAAGGATGGCACGATGTTCGGATCCCTCAGGGAGTACCGAAAAGATCCTGCCTATTACAATGACCATATGTATTTTCAGATCATTACGCCTGAAAAGGCCTACAGATACCTGATCTTTGAGTACATGGACGTCGCTGAGAACTATGTTCTATATGATTATGTCTCAGATGCTGCGCTTGAATTTGTAAAAGATGCAGAGCCCGTAAGGATCAAGTCCTACATGGATTCTGAGATTCCTGTCAAGGAAGACAGTAAAGTTGTTACCCTCTCAACCTGCACCAGAAAAGATGACCTCCAGTTCGTTGTCTTAGGTGTTCTGGTAGAAGAGGACGACAGGTATAACTAATATCTGAAATTCATTAAAGTTTGATTAATTCGCGCAATTTTGACACATATTTTTCCAAATTAAGTATAGAATTTAAGTGTATAGGTATGTCCATATACAATGCTTTGGAGGCTGCGCGAATTGATCAGATATACGATTGTTTTTATATTTGCATTATTGATCGTTATATTACTGCTCTGTAGTTGGGCCTCTCTGCGCTCAAATAAGCCAATAGGCAAATCGGTATGCCTTCTCTGTCTGGCGCTTATTCCCCCTGATCTCGGAAATATGCTGATCATTGGCACCACCACAAAAAGTGTTGCGCTGGTGGGCTGTTATATCTATTACATTGGCATGGATCTTATCATGTACGCACTGATAAGGTTTACCAACGAATATTGTAGTGTACAGAATTATAAAGAAAAGAAAAAACGGATTATGCCAATCTGGATTAACTATGTTCTTGCTGTTGATGTAATCCAGATACTTATCAGTATAGTCACCGGACACGCCTTTATATTGCAGGAAGTTGAGTCCTACGGACGGCCTTATTTCCTTATGAAACCGCTCTGGGGACTGACCGGACATATCCTGGTCTGCTATGCAGTAATAGCAATCGTAATGATCGTCTTCCTTAACAGGAGCATGAAGGTATCCCTGCTTTATAAGGAGCGTTATATAGTAATACTCATCAGCATGATCATCGGCGCACTCTGGCAGTCTTATTATCTTATTTCGAGGACCCCGATTGACAGGTCAATGCTGGGATTTGGAGTAATTGGCCTCTTGATCTTTTACTTCTCAATTTATTACAGACCCCTTCGTCTTTTGGACAAGATGCTTGCTGATATTGTATCCGATTCAAAAGAAGCTGTAGTACTTTATGGACCGGAAGGCATATGTATATGGGCAAACAACCCTGCCAGGAAGCTTACTGGGATAAATCATGATGATTTTGAGGAAGTTTCCAATACGCTTATATCTCTTTTTGGTGATATAAGAAAATTCCCTGAGGAAAAAGACACTGAGATTACCCTGGGTGCACTTGGAAATGAGCGCTACTATATGGTGGCTCACGGAAAGTTCTACGACAGGAACAACAGGCCTGTTGGCTCATATGTCAGAGTCAGAGATATTACAGAGGAAAAGCACCGCATTGAGATGGAGATGTATGCTGCCAATCACGATGCGCTTACCGGTGTTTATAACAAGGAATACACCGTTAAAGTGATATCGGATAGGTTAAAACAGCATGCGCTGAAGGATTATTACGTTGCGTGCATATATATCTGCGATTTTAAGATGTTCAATGATGTGTTTGGACGTGAGTTCGGAGATGCAGCGCTTGTGCAGATTTCGGACTGGATGAGAAGCTATTCGGATAAATCCTGTGTCTACGGACGTATAGCAGGTGATGCATTCGGTTCGTGTCTTCCCAAGCAGGCCTTTTCTCAGGAAATCGTAGAGCGAGATCTGTCGCGCTTTAAGGTAAGGCTTGGAGATATCGAGCAGCATCTTGTGGTACATGTTGGATTCTGCGAGATAGAAGAGGACGATACTGATGTAGCTGTTCTCTTTGACAGGGCTATGTCTGCCCTCGATTCTATCAGAGATGATTACAGAAGACACGTTGCGTTCTTCGATAAGAAGATAAGGGAAAAGATGCTGTGGAATCAGAAAATTTCAGCACAGCTTGATGTCGCCATTGAGGAGAACCAGATTGTGCCATATCTGCAGCCTATAGCTGATAAGAGCGGAAAGATTGTGGGAGCGGAGGCTCTTGCAAGATGGATCCACCCCGAATACGGCTTTATGTCGCCTGCCGACTTCATACCACTGTTTGAAGAAAACGGAATGATCACAGACCTGGATAAGCATATATGGAAATCAGCCTGCGAGCTTCTCTCGCACTGGGATGAGAAATTCCCGGGTGCTTTTATCTCAATCAATGTTTCTCCCAAGGATTTCTACATGACGGATGTCCTTTCGGAGATCATGAGTTATGTCATGAAGTACGACATTGATCCTCGTAACCTCAGGATCGAGGTTACAGAGTCCAGCATGATGAGGGATACCGATGACAAGATGAGGATCCTTGAGGAGTTCAGAAAGCAGGGCTTCATCGTTGAAATGGACGATTTCGGCAGCGGCTATTCATCTCTTAACATGTTAAAAGACATGCCGGTTGACGTTCTTAAGATCGACATGAATTTCCTCGGAAAGAGTAGTGATGAGGAGAAGTCAGATATTATAGTTAAAAACGTCATCAGGCTTTCAGAGGATCTTCACATTGTTTCCCTTGCAGAGGGCGTAGAGACAGTGGAGCAGTTCGACAGGCTCAGCGAGCTCGGATGCCATCTTTTCCAGGGCTATTATTTCTCAAAACCTATACCTGTAGCGGATTTTGAGGCCATGCTTGAAAAGTAATAAAACATATCATTTTAGGGACTTGAAATAGAGTCCCTTTTTTTGTATAGTGAAAGAGGTTAATCGCTTAATGTAATGTTTTTATCACATTTACAAGGAGCGATATTATATGAAGTACGTTAATAAATTTGTTGCCGCATGGGTTTTACTTGTGGTAACTGTTTTTTGTGCAGGCTGTTCTGCTGCGAAACCTTATGAGATTCCAACGGAAACAAGGGCTCCGGAGTGGACAAGGACTGCAGTTCTTTACGAGGTTAACCTGCGTCAGTACACGAAGTCAGGAACTATTAACGAGTTCTCTGAGCACCTCGACACTTTAAAAGATATGGGCGTTAACACCCTTTGGTTTATGCCCATTCATCCTATTTCTGTTACCAACAGATCAGGCAGGCTGGGCTCATATTATTCTGTCAGCGATTACCGAGATGTTAACCCCGAATTCGGGACAAAAGAAGACTTTAAGGCACTTGTGGATAAGGCCCATGATATGGGATTTCACGTTATGCTGGACTGGGTTGCCAACCACACAGGCTGGGATAATGCCTGGATAACAGAGCATCCCGACTGGTACACACAGAAGGATGGCAAGATCATCTCACCTGAGGGCATGGGATGGCCCGATGTTGCAGATCTTAACTACGACAACGCCGATATGCGAAAAGAGATGATAGAGTGCATGAAGTACTGGGTAACAGAGTACGACGTGGACGGTTTCAGGTGCGATTACGCACCCGGAGTTCCCGAGGATTTCTGGAGAGAAGCCAGGATCGAGCTTGATAAGGTAAAAGACATTTACATGCTCGAAGAGGATCTCGGAGGCCAGGCGGCTGCGAATCTCGAGTACGGCTTCGATTCCAATTACGCCACAAAGGTCTATGAGACGCTTTTAGCTGTTGCCAAGGATGGCAAGACAGCTGACAAGATAAAGCTCTACATGCCGGCTACAGATAACAATACATTTCCTATGTATTACCTTGATAACCACGACGTTAACTCCTGGGACAGGACCATAGATGAGGCTTTTTCTGAGGAAACGCTGCCTTCCATGTTTACTCTTATGTTTACCCTTCCCGGAATCCCCATGATCTATTCGGGAGACGAGATAGCGTATAACAAGAACATAGCTTTTATGGAAAAAGACACTATAGACTGGGGCAGGACAGGCAAGGATTACAGGGATCTGATAAGTAATCTTTCTCAGATCAAATCGCAGCACCCGGCTCTTTACAGTGATAACACAGGCGACGGATTTGAAATCCTAAACCTTGAAAACAAAAATGTATTTGCATTTAAGAGAGTAGCGGGAGACGATGAACTTATCTGCATTTTCAATATGTCAAAGAGAGAGCAGAAAGACATTGATCTTAGCAGCGTGATAACAGGGGAAGAGGAAGTTGTCTTTTCCGGCAAAATGGACAGTTATAATGCTACGGGAGAGCTTCCTACAGGTGTTTACACCTTCTCACCCTGGGAGTTTTACATAATTGCGACCAAGTAACCTCAAAGGCCGCATCGGAGGAAAAAATGAACTTAAAGACAATTGCTCAAAGAGCAGGGGTTAGCACTGCGACCGTTTCAAATGTTATTAACGGTAATAACCACAAGGTTTCCGAGGAGACCAGACGCAGGGTTAACGAGATCATCAAAGAAACCAATTATAAACCAAATGCCATGGCGAGATCCCTTGCTAAGAAGGAGAGCCGTATCATAGGCCTTGTTATCCCGTATCTTGGCGCGGATGAAGACTTTTTTACCAATCCCTATAACGCCCATATTATTGCTGCTATAGAGAGATGCGTAAGAAACGAAGATTACTATCTCATGATGAGATGCGTACACGATCCGAGGGAGATCATACCTCTTTTGTCGTCCTGGAATGTAGACGGAGCCTTCTTTTTAGGCATTTTCCCTGACGAGGTAAAAGAGATTAAGAAGCTTATCGACTCACCGGTGGTATTTATCGATACTTACGCTCCGGGAGAGGGGATTGTTAATGTCGGAATTGAGGATTATCGCGGAGGATACCTTTCTGCAAGATATCTTATAGGTAAAGGGCATAAAAACCTTGCGCTGGTTACACCTGTTATTGGCGAAGAGGGCGTAATCATGGAGAGATACAAAGGCTTTGCAACAGCATGCAAGGAAAGCGGTGTCTCTTTCGGGGAGAGCAATATCTTTTACACGGATACCACATATATAAATGCGGTTGAAGCCGGGCAGAATATCGGATTTTCAAACGGTGGCTACACAGCAGTTGCCTGTTTGTCGGATATAGTTGCATTTGGTGTTATCGAAGGACTTTCCCAGTGCGGAATCAGAGTTCCTTACGATGTCTCTGTAATTGGTTTTGACAATTTGCCCAATTGCGAATATATGACTCCCAAGCTGACTTCCGTGGCACAGAACTTCGATGTCAAGGCTGAGAAGGCCTGGGAATACCTTCTTAGGATGATCAACGGAGAAAAGGACCTTGCAGTGGATGAAAGGCTTCCAATCAGGGTTGCGGAGAGGTTCTCCGTCCGTAATTTACTTGAGCAGTAAAAAACGTTAACCTTTTGTTAACCTCATTTTTTATACAAAACATAGAAACGGCCGCTGAGGGATTGACCCAAGGCGGCCGTTGGTTTATAGTCTACGTAAAGCGATTAACCAATACAAAAACCCAGTGCTTTGGGGAATAGTTAATTAGGAGGATTACGACAATGAAAATGAAAAAGTTAAGCGCACTACTTATGAGCGGAGTATTAGCAGCTTCTGCACTTGTAGGATGCGGAGACAGCGCACAGGGCGGAGCGACACAGACAGATAGCACTGCTCAGACTCAGACAGCTCAGGCTGACACAACCACTTCAACAGAGGCAGCACCTGTTGAGACTCAGGATGTAACACTTAAGATCTGGGTACCTGAAGAGGCTGTTGATGACACAGACGCAGCAGTTCAGGCATTCGATGATCTCCATGATGAGTTCAACATCACATACGAGATCGCAGTTGTAGGTATCGATGAGGCACCTCAGCAGCTCAACACAGATCCTGATACAGCTGCAGATATCTTCTACACACCTTCAGGCGGAGTTGCAGACCTTGTAAATAAGGGACTTCTTCTTCCTATCACAAAGGATTTCGAGACAATCGCATCTGACCTTCCTGAGAGTGCTCTTACAGCAGTAACAGTAGACGGTCTTACATATGCAGCACCTTTCTCACCTAATACATACTTTATGTACTACAACAAGGATCTTCTTACAGCAGATGATGTTAAGAGCCTTGAGACAATCCTTTCAAAGGACACAGGTGCTAAGTACAACTTCAGTACTAACGTAACAAACTCATGGTACATCGAGAGCTTCTTCCTCGGCGCAGGATGCACACTCTTTGGACCTGACGGAAAAGACCCTTCAGAGTGCTCATGGAACAATGAGACAGGTCTTGCAGCAGCAGAGTACATCATTGATCTTGTAAACAACCCTAAGTACCTTGAGAACAAGGATGGTGTTGGCGGAGCAGAGTTCAAGGATGGAAACCTTGCAGCTATCACAGACGGTGCTTGGAGCGCTCCTTCTTACAGAGAGTCACTTGGTGACAAGCTCGGCGCAGTAGCACTTCCTACAGCAAACATCGGTGGCAAGGACGTACAGCTTTCAAACTTCGTTGACTTCAAGACAATCACAGTTAAGTCAACAACTGCTTACCCTCTTGCAGCTCAGCAGCTTGCAGTATTCCTTGCAAACCCTGAGAACAGCCTTATCAGATACCAGAACCAGGGTGATGTTCCTGTACTTAACTCACTTGCATCTTCTGCAGAGATCGCAAACGATGAGGTTGCAGCAGCACTCAACGTACAGGCTTCAAAGGCTACTAACCAGCCTTCAATCTCCAAGATGGGTGATTACTGGACACCTGCACAGGCATTTGGTGAGGGCGTTGTTTCCGGCGAGATCACAAAGGCAAACGCTCAGGAAAAGCTTGATGCACTTGTAGACAGCATCACAGGAACACTTGCAGAGTAATAACCTGAAGTGACTTCTTTATCGGGGCTGCATCTGCAGCCCCGATATTTTCAATATAGGGAGCTCAAAATGGATAGAGAGTATAAGCGCAGAAATTTCATCACGACTTTTACAAAAGGGGACATCTTTTCTAAACTCAGCTATATCTTCTGCGGTCTTGCAAATATCAGATATGGCCAGGTTGTAAAGGGACTTTTGTTCTTTTTACTTGAAGTATGTTACTTTGTTTTTTTGTTTACCACCGGTATTAACCTGATACATAACTTAACAACCCTGGGCGAACATGAGCAGGGTATGGCCTACAATGAGGCACTTGGCATCTATGAGATGCAGGCAGGTGACAACTCAATGATCATCCTCCTTACCGGAGTAGTAGCGATAGTTGTCACAATCTGCTTTGTTGCAATATGGCTCTTCTCGATCTCATCAGGTGAAAATGCCAGATTTAACCATGATCACGGACATCATATCAATAACTTTTTTGAAGATGTTAAGTCATTAACCAATGAAAATATTCATTTCCTGCTTCTTGCAATACCTGCAGTAGGACTTTTAATATTTACCTTTACGCCTCTGATCTATATGATCCTCATGGCGTTCACCAACTATGACAATGAGCATCAGCCACCCGGACACCTTTTTGACTGGGTTGCACTTGATAACTTTAAGACACTTCTTTTATCAAGTGATAAGCTTTCACAGACATTCTGGCCGGTACTGGGCTGGACCTTTATCTGGGGTATCTTTGCAACCTTCAGCTGCTACTTTGGCGGAATGATCCTTGCTATGATCATCAATTCAAAGGGCATTGAGTTCAAGAAATTCTGGAGAACAATCTTTGTAGTAACCATGGGTATTCCTGCATTTATCTCACTTAAGGTTGTGGGAACAATGCTTGGAGAAAAGGGTATCTTCAATGTACTCATTCAGAAATGGGGCTGGACAGCTTCTGCAGTTCCGTTCCTCACCCAGGCCAATTATGCGAGAGTTTCAGTAATTTTAGTCAACTTCTGGATCGGTGTTCCTGTTACCATGCTGATGGTCAGCGGAATTCTTATGAATATTCCGGCAGAGCTCTATGAGAGCGCCAGGATTGACGGAGCAAATCCCTTCGTAATTTTCAGGAAGATAACCTTCCCTTACATGCTCTTTGTTACAACACCTTACCTGATCGCAAATCTGATCGGTAACTTCAATAACTTCAGTGCTATTTACTTCCTGACAGGTGGTGGCCCGATGACCCTTGATTACTATAAGGGCGCAGGTAAGACGGACCTTCTGGTAACCTGGCTGTACAAGCTGACGGCTGATACCAACGACTATAACCTGGCAGCTACGATCGGTATCCTTATCTTTATAATTTCAGCGACATTTACACTGATAACCTTCCAGAGATCAGGATCCATGAAGAATGAGGAGGGCTTCCAATAATGATGAATAAAACAGTTATAGGACTTAAGCTGGAGTACTTCCTTAGAGCCCTTGTGGCAGTAATACTTAGCTTTATTTCACTGCTCATTCCTTTTACAAGTAAAGAAGCGGGCAGCAAAAACATGATAAGCACAGCGCTTTCTCTTTTATCAGCAGATGGTGCTGCTAAGATATCTTTCTTCCTTTACCTTGCAGTAATACTTACTGTAGCTTCCCTGGTTCTTGGAGTGATCTCTTACTTCAAGACCGGTGTGAAGATTGTAAAGGCATGGATGTTTGTTCAGATATTTGCAACTTTCTTCTGGACAACACTTCTGTTTGCAGTCAAGATCATCCTTGAAGAGGGCGGAATTGAGGACAATTTCCTCTTAAAGAGCGCCGGAATCGGCTTCTGGACCGGCTTTGTTACAGCTTACTGCAGCCTTGTTTTTATCATGAAGCTGGCAGAGGTAAATGTAGGCTACATAGTGCTTACAATTCTCGGAGTAATGTGGATGTTCCCGATTCTCTGGATTCTCCTTACAGCACTCCGTGCAGAGCAGGGCTACTATGTGGGATATTTCTTCCCCAAGCACCTGACACTTAAGAACTTTTACGATCTGTTCCACAACTCTGCAGTGCCTTTCGGAAAATGGTGGGTTAACACCATGATAGTTGCAATCTGCGGATGCGTTCTTAACACGCTGATCGTTTTAGGTACTGCATTTGTACTTAGCCGTACAAGATTCAGCGGCAGAAAGCCTTTCATGAACATCCTTATGATCATCGGAATGTTCCCGGGCTTCATGTCCATGGTAGCTTTGTACAACATCTTAAAGGGCCTTGGTCTGAATCAGAGCATAGGCGCCCTGATCATTGTTGGAGCTGCAGGAGCAGCAATGGGCTATCACATCACAAAGGGATACTTTGATACAATCCCCAAGGCTATCGATGAGGCAGCTATCATTGACGGAGCTTCAAGACTTCAGATATTTACAAGGATCACCATTCCTCTGTCCAAGTCCATCATCGTTTATCAGGTGCTTGGTACTTTCCTTGGAGCATGGTCAGATTACATCTTCCCAAGGCTGCTCTTTGGCGACAGACAGAGCTCTTACACGGTTGCTGTAGGTCTTTTCTGGATGACTGACTTTAGAAGAATTGATTCCTACTATACACAGTTCGCAGCCGGTGCAGTAATTATTGCACTTCCTATAGTTATACTGTTCATCTGGCTTCAGAGATTCTACGTTGAAGGTCTGTCAGGTTCAGTTAAGGGCTAATTACAGTATTTACGAGGTTTTTAATGAGAGATTGGACTAAAAGTATATACAGCGACGGAACGGAAGGGTACGTAAGTAACCCTTCCCCTGTGCTGGGCGAAGAGATAACAATCCGCCTGAGCTTGTTGAGCGGAGCTCCTGTAAGCGATGTGCTGGTTTGGAGGATTGTCAACGGCGCTGAGACCTACATTCCCATGGAAAGGGAAAAGAGCTGTGGCGGCCTTGACTACTATTGTGCAAAGACTACGCTTAACGAGCCCATTTTGAAGTACCATTTTGTGCTGGTTACGGAAGATGCGGCTTTCTTTTACACGCAGGAAGGCGCTCAGACCACTGTTCCTGACTACAGGCATGATTTCGTCATAAGAACAGACTATGTCAAACCCGACTGGGTTGACGGAGCTGTCTTTTACCAGATTTTCCCTGAGAGATTCTGTAACGGGGATCCTTCAAATGATGTAAAGGACGGAGAATACGAGTATTTCGGCCGCAAGTGCATCAAGATGCCGGACTGGAATATGGCTCCGCTTCCTGTGGAGGAGTCCTGGGGCATGGATTTCTTCGGAGGAGACCTGAAGGGGGTAAAAGACAAGATTCCGTATCTGAAGGATCTCGGAGTTAATGTCATTTACTTAAACCCTATATTTACCGCATATTCTACCCACAAGTACGACTGCATAGATTATTTCCATGTTGATCCGCACTTTGGCGGAGATGAGGCTCTTGCTGAGCTGTCTGATGAGCTTCACAAAAACGATATGAAGCTGATCCTGGATATTTCTGTAAATCACACGGGCAGCGAGCATGAGTGGACCAGGACCAAGAGAGAGTTCTATTTTAAGGATGAGGAAGGTAATCTCAAGGGCTGGGCAGGCGTAAAGAGCCTTCCGTTCATGGACTATCGCAATGAAGAGCTTAGGGACCTGATTTATAGGAAAGAGGACAGCGTTCTCAGAAAATGGCTTCGCCCGCCATATAACATCGATGGCTGGCGCTTTGACGTTGCGGATGTACTTGGCAAGAATGATGACGTTCAGGTTGCCGATGAAGTCTGGAAGGAAATCTGCGAAGCTATCAGGCAGGAGAAGAGAGATGCTTTCATCATAGGAGAGCACTGGGGCGACTGCTTTGAGTATCTTCAGGGAGATCTCTGGAACACGCCTATGAACTACTACGGATATGGGCGCGTTATCAGACAGTTTGCCGGACTTCCGGATCTCTTTTTACAGAGAAATGAGACCATCATGAAGGCAAAATACGTCATGACCGCGGAGGATGTGGTTAAGAGAAGTGATGATCACTACAATTGCCTTCCTCAGGCTGTGGCTGACTGTCAGATGAATCTCTTTGATTCTCATGATGTTTCACGAGTTCACAACTACGGGGAGATCACTGATGAGAAGTACAGGGGCGTAGTTCTTTCGTACCTGCTCTTTACGGGAATTCCCTGTGTTTACTACGGTGATGAGCTGGGAATCGACGGACACACCATAAGCGATGCCGGCTGCAGATATCCTATGCCTTGGGATAAGGCTACGGATAAAGATAACGAGCGATATGGTCTGTATAAGCGTATGATAGAGCTTAGAAGGACAGTACCTGCCTTTGCAAAAGGTGGAAGAAAGGTGCTTCTTGCAGACGGTAGTATCCTTGCCATAGCCAGATTCCTTGGTGGTGAGAGATATCTCGGTATCATTTCCATGGAGGATGAGGAAAGGGAAGTTACCGTTCCTGTGTGGGAAATCGGTGCATCCGGGGCTGTGGGCAGCGTGGATGAATTCGGCAGGTCTTTTGACGCAAAGAGTGATAACGGAGATCTGAAGATAAAGGTTCCGGCCTTCGGAGCATATATCATAAAGCTTGACTAAATTTGGGAGAAAACGTAATGGACTACATGGTTTGCGGCGATAAATACAGGATTTCCGTGCTGACAGACAGGCTGATAAGGCTTGAATACAGCGAAAACGGGCAGTTTGAGGACCGCCTTACAATGATGGTGGCCGGCAGAGATTTAAAGTGCGAGGCGCAGAGCGTAAGGCGCGAGGATGGACTTCTTTTTGTGGAGACAAAAGAGCTGCTTCTTACCTACAATGAAAAGGAGTTTGCATCAAACGGTCTTTCAATTGAGCTCAAGAACTTTGGAACCTGCTGGCATTACAGCCACGAATTTACCGGCAGCGGCAGAAATATGCGTGGTACTGCCAGAACTCTTGATAACAAGGACGGTGGATGCGAGCTTGAGGCAGGCATATTCGGAAGAGACGGATATGCAATAATAAATGATTCTACCAGTCCTGTTATTGTCTACGATGAGGATAACAAGGACGGGAAGTTTGTTCAGAGAGAAACCGGAGCGCTGGATCTGTATTTCTTTGGATATGGAAAGGACTTCTACGGCGCGCTGAAGGACTTCTATGCGCTCTGTGGCAAGACTCCGATGATTCCAAGATATGCGCTGGGCAACTGGTGGAGCAGGTACTTTAAGTACACCGAAGAGAGCTATTACGAGGTTTTGGAGAACTTTGAGAAGGAGCAGATCCCTCTTTCCGTGGCGGTCATTGATATGGACTGGCATGTGACAGAGGTTGATCCCAAGTATGGAACCGGCTGGACCGGATATACCTGGGATAAGAAGCTGTTCCCTGATTATAAGAGATTTCTTAAGCACCTGCATGACTGCGGACTTTCGGTTACGCTAAATCTTCATCCGGCTGATGGAGTCAGGGCTTTTGAGGATATGTATAAAGAGGTGGCTACTTCCATGGGCATTGACCCTGAGACGGAGGAGGCTGTTGAGTTTGATTTCGAGAATCCGGCCTTCAGAGATGCCTATTTTGACAAGATCATGCATCCTTATGAGAAGGACGGCGTGGATTTCTGGTGGATCGACTGGCAACAGGGAACCGGCAGAAAAGCGGGAGATGTGGATCCGCTGATCCTCCTTAATCACTATCATTACAAGGATCAGGAGGGCAGAAATATCAGGCCCATGATCTTCTCCAGATATGCAGGCCCCGGAAGCCACAGATATCCGATCGGATTTTCGGGTGATACGGTCTGCACCTGGAAGAGCCTTCAGTTCCAGCCTTTCTTTACCAGCACAGCCAGCAATATAGGCTATGGCTGGTGGAGCCATGATATCGGCGGACACATGATGGGAGATAAGAGCAATGAGAGGCTCATCAGATGGATACAGTACGGCGTATTTTCGCCTATCATGAGGCTTCACAGTACCAGCAGCGCCTTCTTTAACAAGGAGCCCTGGACCGTTGAGGAGCCGTATCATACAGTAATGCAGGAGTTCTTGAGACTCAGGCACAGACTGGTGCCATATCTTTATACTGAGAATTACAGGGCTTATAAGGAAGACAAGCCTCTGGTAAGACCTATGTACTATGATAATCCTGACAATGCGGATGCATATTCCGTGGGCTCTGAGTACGGATATGGCGAGGAGCTTTTGGTTGGCGCAATTACCGAGCCTGTCGATGAGGGATTAAAGCTTGGAAGCGTGAATATGCTGATTCCGGAGGGTAGATACGCTGATATCCTTACAGGAAGAGTTTATAAGGGCGGTAAGAGAAGAAAGCTCTACAGAGATATAAATGCGATTCCTGTTCTTATGAAGGAAGGCGGAATCCTGCCTCTTGCCAAGGACGATCGCAGCAATACTACAGCAAATCCTTCAGAGATGGAGATTGTTGTTGTGGCCGGCGCTGACGGCAAGTACGAGCTCTACGAGGATGACGGTGTAAGCATGGATTTCCTTGGTGGCAAGTATGCCACAACGCTTTTTGAGGTATCCTGCAGTAGTGATAGCCTGAAGTTTACTGTTAATCCTGTGGCAGGCGATCTTTCACTTGTACCTGAGAAGAGGGATTATACGGTTAAGGTTCTGGGCGCGGTTTCTTCCGAGGGGGAGGAGATTGTTATAGAGCTTAAGGCTGTGGATGCTTCCAAAGGGTCTTTTGCCGAGGTAACAGGCATAAAGCTTGTCGGTAACGACCACAAGTCTGAAGTATTCAAGCTCCTTGACAGAGCATGGATCAGCAACATGGTCAAAGACATGGTGTTTGGTGCGCTTGGTCGCATGAACGATGCCGATTTCCTGACCTGGCTCTCCGGCGCAGACGTATCTGAGACGCTCAAGGACGCCATCGAAGAAATATTTGAAGATTAATTATAATGAGTCAATGTGAGTCACTGGGGACGTTTCACATTGACTCATTTTGTGTCACCGGGGACGTTTCACATTGACTCATTTTGAGACACTGGGGACGTTTCAGATTGACTCATTTTTGCATCTAAGGGACAATGTAATAAAGGAGTCAAAAGAGCCATGACAAAATCAGCTGAACCGACAAAAGTAATAAATGCCATGCTGGCAATGCAGAGATATCCGTGGGAGCAGGGAGTCTGCGCGCAGGCGCTATACGAGTATGGGAGAGAGGACCTGTATATTCCCATGGCGTATGATGCCGTAAAAAGGATGGACAAGAATGGACGCCTTGCGATGGCAGGCGGCGGAGAGGCTGTCTCGGATCCGGCATCTTGCGGAGAAGTGTGCCTTAGAGCCTATGAGAAGACCGGTGATGAGTTTTTCCTTCATGGGGCTAAGAGCATGCTTGAATACTTGCTCCATCGTGCACCGAGGACAGATGATGGCATTATCTGCCACAACGACGCATCTTACCACGAAGGATTTACCAAGTATCAGCTGTGGATTGACGGAATATACATGGTACCGCCGTTTCTTGCTGCGATGGGAGAGCTTGATGAGGCCCTTAGACAGATACGTGGGTACAAAAGACATCTCTACGACCCGGAGAATTCTCTTTTCTTCCACATAAAAGATGTGGCCTTAGATAAGTTTGTAAGAAAACTCCACTGGGCAACAGGCAATGGATGGGCGCTGATGGGTCTTGCCCGCGTGATAGAAGAAGCAGAGAAGAAGGGAAGAACGGACATATCAGATGAACTTATCCCATTTCTCAATGAACTGCTTGATGGTATGTTAAAATATGCCCGCGAGGATGGCAGATTTGGTGACACTCTCGATGACGAAATGTCTTTTGCTGACGGAACGTCCTCAATGATGATGGCTGCGACAGTATATCGCGGCATAAAGGGTGGATATATTCCGGCAGCCAGGAAAGCCGCTGCAGATAAGGCCTACGAGACAGTATCGCAGGCAATAGATGAGTACGGCCTCTTGCGAGAAGTCTGCGGATGTCCGGATTTCACAAGCGAAGGAACTTCTGCAGAAGCCCAGGCAGCATATATTATGGCAACAGCTTGGAAAAAATGAGACAAAGTGAAACGTCCCCAGTGTCTCAAAATGAGACAAAGTGAAACGTCCCCGTTGACTCACAAAAGTATGCTAAAATATAAAATGGCAGGACAGGGCATATTTAGCATAGAAAGGAGCACTGCTGTGAGTCGTGAAGTAAGAGATCCATTTCTTGAAGGAAACGAGATAATAGAGGAGACTATCGCTAAATTCCATGAGGATCAGAGCAATGAAAACCTCATTGCCGTTCTTGAGGGAATAAGAACAAGAATGCACGCTGACGGGCATTTTGTGATCCCTGTCGTGATCAATGAAGAGGATATGACTTACTCCTTCAGGGGCATTAATACCAATGACGGAAACACCTGGAACGTCGTGTTCACTTCAAAAGAGGAGTTCGAGAAAGGCCAGCCAAGTCAGGTGATATCGCACTTTATCGATGCTGCGCTCAAGGCCTGCGCCGAAGCTGATGTCATGGGCTTTATCGTAAATCCCTGGAGCAACGATGCTTTTATGCTGTCAAAAGAGCTGATCCAGGCGATACTTGATGCGGATGGAGGCGTTGAATACTCAGTTCCTGAGGATCCTATAACAAAAGAGCTCCTGGCTGATGGGTCATTCCTTACAAGAGCCGTGGAAATCTGCGTCAGAAACAATACTGAGCTAAACGAACTTAAACTTATGAAAATCCTGCGTCAAAGCGATGTCTGGGTTCCGTGTGTTGCGCTTCCCGATGAGAAAGTGGAGGGAAGGCTTAATATGGTTCCGGATATCCTTGAGGAGGACGGCAAATTCTACTTCCCGGTATTCTCTACTGCAGCTGAGATGGGCGAATATGGCGAAAACTTCTCCAGAATTCAGCGAAACTTCATGGATACCATAAAACTTGCCCGTAACAACCAGAGAGAAATCACCGGAATAGTTATAAACGCTTTCACCAATCAGTACATCATAGACAGAGATATGATGAACATGATAGAAGAGCTATAGTATGCTTGCTAAGGAAATCTTTAGAAAAATTCTTCATATACTGGCTTTTGCAGGCTTGATTGCGTGGCTTTATGCATTGGATGACTGGAGACATTCCGTTTTGATTGCCGCCTGTGCTATTCCTGTAATTTGTCCATGCCTGTTATTGTTGTCCAAAATTCCCGGAATAACGGAAGTATTTGTAGCACGAAGAAGAGGCGAATTTGCATACAGCTTTTTTGCATATGCAATGGCGTATATTGTGACTTCCACAGTTCTTTGGGGGTTTTTGGGGAAAAGAGAACTCGTGGTGGCAAGCTTTTTTGCATGGGCACCGGGAGATGCTGCAGCAGCGCTGATAGGTAAGACATTCGGAGAGCACAAGATAGGTATATTGAAGAAAAAGTCCGCGGAAGGATCAGGAGCCATGGCATTTTTTAGCTTTGTCGCAGTCCTGTGCGTATTGACGTACTTTAATCTCTACAGCAGCTTTTGGACTATAGTGATTTCTTTAATTACCGCTATATGCACTACTGTAGCAGAGCTTTTGGATGAAAAGGGACTGGACACATTCTTTTGTCCGGTGACGGCTATGGTGGTACTATCACTATTCGAACTGATACTCAGATAATAATGTAAGGACTGGAAGTGAATGAAAAAGGAAAAGAAGAGTGGATACAAAACCCTGCTGCTTTCGGTTATTTTAAGCTCTCCCGGACCACTTATCCTTGGCTATGGACTGACACTTGGGAGAAGCTCAACGCAGATTTCCGATTTCACCAGAAGGACAGCTGAATTACTGGCTTTGATCGCAGCCTTTGTGGTATACACTATCACAAACAAAGAAGAGGGGCGTGATGCTGCCTGGAAATCAGATGTTGAGCGAAAGAGCAATGTATTTGTGGGATTTATAATGTGCGTCAGTGGCATCAGTATGCTGATACTTACCTTTGCGTCCGATACGCAGGAAAAGGGCAATGTACTTCCCGCATTTTGTATAGCGTTGTTCGGCGCTATTGCAAATACGCTTTTTTATTTGAAATATCGTTCTTTATATAAGTCGGAGCATAATGCTATACTTGGTATCCAAGCCAGGCTCTACGGTGCCAAATCCATAGTGGATGTATGCGTTACGCTGACGCTTTTTACAGTTGTTATCATGCCGTCGTCTAAATTCTCATTTTATCTCGATATTATTGGTTCAATACTGGTTTCTGCATATATGCTAAGGTGTGGAATAATGACTATCCGCGAAAATTTAGGTATTAAAGTGTCAGATTAACCTAAAACAGTAAAATATACATATACGAGAAAGCTCACAACCATGGGCTTTCTTTTTTTTCACATTTTACATTACTCTCCATTTAGGTTAAATTTTTAAAGCTAAAAATCGTAAAAAGCTGTACCATTTAAGCTATTTTTGTAAAAAGCCGTAATTTTAAAGATAAAAGTGTAAAAAGCCGAATATGAGTGCCAAGGATATAATTATGCCGATAATATTATCGTTATATAAACTTAATTTTATCGATAGGAGGTGCACTAAAAATGTATCGATACGAGGAACCTATTTTCAGGCTGAGAAGTTCAAGCTATGGCAGTAACTATTGGGTATTTCACAGCAGAAAACTTCGGAGAAGAGTAGCAGTATTTTCTAACCTTGAATATGAGAATATTCTTACTCTTGAGATGAATCCTGATGTGGAGTGGTACTGTGAATATCCTTTGGAAACTACTGTCTATATAGGAGGGAAGGAGTCAAAGGTTCTGTTCAATGCATGGGTAAAATATAAAGACGGAACAGAAGAATATCAAGGTGTTGCATATCTTTGCAGTTCTGATGATAGTAAGGATCATGTGAAGGTTGCCTGCCAGTCGGCGTGGTGCTTACAGAATGATGTCAATTTTGTATTCCGAAACGAAAAGAATATTGAAATAGGACCTTTCTATATCCGAAATATATCGCTTCTTGCAGCCAGGGCCAGAAGATTCACAGCTTGTGGATTAAATGCAGACAGGATCTTCCTAAGTTTTATCCAGGCAAAAAGGCATATATGTATCGGTGAACTTGAAAAGATGGGGCGCCTAGAAAAGTACAGAGCGCTGGATTATATTTCAGATCTGTACTATAGAGGATTGGTCACACTGAGCAATATGAATACAGACTGCATCTCTGCAGATACGGAGGTGATCTCCATTGGCTAATAAAAAATATAATATCGAAGAACTCCGCCAGGCAAGGAGCATGTGGACTGAACCGCTTATCAGTACTGTCCCTGAATCTAAAAGAAGTAGGTATATGCTAAATAAGCAGGCTGTAGATATGTACATAGATGGCGAATCTGTAAAAAAGATTACTGAAATGACAGGTATCCCCGGTTCGAGAATGGTATCGCTGATAGAAAGATGTCTTTCTTCAAATGATGCAGGGAATATTCTTGGATATCACGGTCTTTTAACAGGAAGTAAACCCTTTAGAGAAACGAGATCAGGACATGGCAGAGAGTTTGATCAGCTTCTGGAGAAGTATCCTCAATTGAAAGAGTTCATAATAGGGTGTTATTTTGGTGACAGGAAATATACGCTTGTCAGGAACATGAACATAACATCACTTCACAGGTTATTTCTTAAAGAATGCCGCAATCTTGGCATCACAGAGTGGCAGTACCCATTTACTACAGAAAATCGTGGATATGTCAGCATGTGTGCCTACGTCCATAAACTTGAAGCTGATAACATTTCTTTAAATGCCAGAAGATTTGATAAAAATACTGCCCAGAAGCTTGCGTCTACAGGGATTGGGCACAGGCTTACAGTCAATCCGGTGGCTCCTTTTGCTACAGTACAGATTGACGGCCACATCATAGATATCGAGTATGTAATTGATGTACCCAATACAGACGGCACTGTTAGCAAGGTTGTTGCTACAAGGGCGTGGTTAATAGCCGTGATAGATATAGCAACAAGATGTATCCTTGGATATTCCCTTTCTCAGGAATTTAATTACGACCAGTATGATGTCATGGATGCTATTAAAAATGCCATCATACCGAAAACTCTGCTGGATCTGACCATCGAAGGACTTCAGTATCCATCTAATGGCGGTTTCTATTCAACCGCGTTTTCTGATTTCAAATATGCAGTCTTTGATTCAATAATGCTGGATAATGCAAAATCGCATCTGTCAGCATACACGGTAGGAAAACTTGTAGATGAGCTTGGCTGCTGCGTTAACTATGGATCTGTTGCAACTCCCGAAACAAGAGGAATTGTTGAAAGATTTTTCGGAACGCTAGAGTCCAGAGGATTCCATATGCTGCCATCAACAACCGGGTCAGATACCAAAGATCCTGTCAGAAAAAACCCTGAAAAAAATGCAATAAAATATGATGTCACATATGAACAGATGACTGAACTGATAGATGTTCTCATAGCTGAGTATAATAACACACCCCATAAAGGGGTAGATGGACTTTCACCCTTAGAGTGCATGAGCTGCAAACTGTTTCAAGCAGGGCTTTACCCATATGTGGCTGACGAAGATATGATCATATCAGTCATAGAACGTCTGAACATGAGGATGGACAAACGCACTGTCAGAGGTAGGGCAGCACATGGCAAACACGCATATATTCAGTTTATGGGTACTGAGTATCGTAGCAAGATACTCTCTGCCACTGAACTCTACCTTGGACAGTCACTGACCATCCTTTATGACCCCAGGGATATTTCCAGTATTGAGGCATATGATCAGGATGGCAGATATATAGACACGCTTAAGGCAAGTGGGGAATTCGGTACAAAATCACATTCCGTCAGGACGAGAAAGAATGCCCTGAAGCTTGCCAGAGAGCGTGGGAGATCAAAACTAATATTTGATACACCGATAGATGCATATATATCAAGCCTTGATGTCAAAGGAAAGAAAAGCCGGAGAAACGCTACCAGGGCAGATATAGTCAGACGTGAGATTAGCAAGGGCATAGCAGCAGAACAGCAAAGTGATAATACATTTAACCTGGAGACTGTACGTAAAAAACAGGAAACTGGGGCTGTACTAAGATATGAAGATATTAAAGGTCTTTCACCGGAAGACCTTTATACGTTGATGTTCCAAAGCAGAAAGGAGGGTTAATGCGTGTATTCTACAAAAGAAGCTGTATCAGCTAATAATATATCAGAACAGTTCATATCACAGATGACTATCCGCTATCTTACTTCCCGTAAGCTTGTATTTCCGACTAAGAGCATCCTTGATGAAGAACGGAGAATCAATTCATGGCTCGGCATAGGAGCTTGTGGGAGTATTACTTATGGAAGAGCCAGGATAGGCAAGACGGTGTGCATGAACTATGTAGCTGAATCCATAAGAAATCAATATGGGAGCCGTGAAATGGTCATTATATGGAATGTGACTGATCACCCCGAAACTGAGAGAAACTTCTATGCCTCGATACTTATGGCTATGGGCTATGAATGTCCCAGATACAGTACCGCACTAATACTAAAAGAACGAGTTCTTAATGAGCTTATATTACGTGCTCACGAGACCCCCTTTAAGAAAGCAGTCATGTTCATTGATGAAGCCTGGAAACTAAGGGAAAAGGATTTTTACTGGCTTATGGATTTATATAACAATCTTAGCGGAAAAGATATCCAGTTATCTGTGTTCATGTACGGGACAAGGGAACTTAAGGATCTTAAGCATTCCTTTAAACTTCAGGGCAAAGATCAGATAGTTGGACGTTTCATGATCAATGAAAGCCAGTTCTTTGGTATACAGGATCCCAAAGAGCTCCAGTTCTGCATGGCTTCGGTAGATAAACTTCATGTTTGCATTACAGACTATGAAATATTATCGGATGGACTTGTGGATTTTTATTTTCCTTACGCAGATGGTAAGACCTTTTTTGATATCAGCAATGACTTCTGGGAAGCATTTCAGAGTGTAAGGATCCAAAAGAGGATTGCGGCAGAAGATATTCCCATGAAATATTTCATAGATTCACTGGTGATCTGCCTCAATAAGCATGGAAAACTGGGAAGCAGTCCAATTGCATTCCCTACGAGAAAGGAACTTGAAAGTTGTGTAGCGCTTTCGGGCTATGGTGAATCAGATGATGAATACACTAAATAAAGAGGATTTACTTTTTTCCAGAAAATACAGATGGGATAAAAAATGGGTGAGACCTTATGAATCCATATTCAGCATTCTTGCAAACTTTTGCAGGGTCAACATATGTTCAAGTAAACATGCGCTCAAAATGCTTGGAGCTGAAGCGACCAACGAGAAGAAATATATAGAAGGATTTCAGATGGATGGACATTGCAGAAACAGTTTAGAAACAATCGAGTGCCTTAATAAAATTTTGCCCCAGTGGTATATAGACAAAATGGAAATCTTTGCGCATATGGATTATAACACTGCAAGATCTTATTTTGGTACATATCATATGCGAATATGCCCCAAATGCCTGAAAGATGGATATCATAGCATAATCCATCAGTTCCATTATGTAAAGACCTGCCCTTTCCACCCGGGAACAGGGACGGATGGGAGATTTGTTTTTGAACATAATTTCTATCACGCAGAAGGAATCAGATGCAGTCCGTATGAGAAAGGGACAGGATTTAATGCTTATTTATTACCCCTTCCTTGCTGCAGGACTAATCCAAATGACTTTTATGATACAGATGTGATCAATAGATCTTTTGAAAAATATGGGAAAGTGTACACTTCAAATATAAGTTATCTTTATTCACCTATTCTTTCTAAAGAAGCAGATAAAACGCCTATAATATCGAAAATGTATGTTGATCGACGCCCGGAAACATATGATTGTTTTCAAGCGAGTTTCTTCACGTGGTTTAATCAGCAGAATGTAGTATATAACCCATTTGAGCGCATAAAGAAGTTCTTCCGTATTATGCCTGCAGAGTATGACTCTTATGATATGGTTGACTGCTTTTTATTCGCAAAATATATGTCTATCATAGGCGAGGGCATTTTCTCACTGTCAGAAAACGATGTTAACACCTTACATTACGTGGACAGTATCCGTGATTCGGATATGACACTGCTCGCAATATGCTTCACATGGATAATGCAGGGCTTCGAAGAGCCCAGTGATGCTATCAGCGCAGCCTGCCTTGGACACAACATCCGGCCTGTAATGCAAAGAAATTTACGGTCATATACTCTGGAAGATGTTACTTGTGTAGGTGGGATGCGTTTTTACGAAATTGGCGAATCTGAAGCAGATAAAGTTTATCTTAAACTTTTCATCATGTCAGATATGATAGATGACCTATGGATCCAGTTCAAGAAATCAGCAACGTCTACAGGCGGAGTATATATATCTGATCCATGGAACACACTAATAATCCCGACATATCAGGTATTGTATCTGAAACATGAAGATATGTATGAAATAAGGAAATGCTAGCTGTTACTCTGTTGGAATTGACGAGGTAGGGCTAAAGTGTTATATTGTAACTAGAAAATAGTTGCAAGAGGAATTACTGTGCCAAAGAAATCAAAATTACTAGAAAAAATACTGTCCAAACCCGCACCGACAAGTTTTACAATAAGAGAACTGGACGCACTTATGAAGCAATGTGGCTGCGAAAAGTTCGAGGGCGGAAGAGGATCAGGAATAGGCTATTATCATGTTGAAACCAAGCGCATCCTTCAATTTGACGGTCCACACCCAGGCAATGAGCTGTACAGGTATCATGTAAAGATGGTCATAGCATTTCTTAAGGAAGTAGGTGAGATAGAATGATAAGTTCACTGATGGAATACAACGGATATCATGCAAAGGTAGAATTTGACCAGGAAGATCAGATTTTTATCGGTCATGTTCTCGGAATCAATGATTCTCTGAACTTTCATGGAGAATCGGTAAAAGAGCTTTCCCAGTCAATGCATGACTGTATAGATAATTACCTGGATTACTGCAAAAAGATTGGTAAAGAGCCTGAGCGTGAGTTTAAAGGCTCCTTCAATGTCCGTATTAAACCCGAACAGCACAAGAAAATTGCATTATATGCTGCCAATGAAGGAATCACAATAAACCAGTTTGTATCCAGAGCTATTGATGATGAACTGGACATCCTAGAAGGTTAGCCCAAAGACGCAATATTTTTGTTAATTCGCCGATTCGAGAACTGATAACTAAAGATGGATTTTATAATGGAAAGGCCTTGATGACAAGGCTTTTCTTTATTTGTTTCAACTATTAAAAAATAAGGGTATGAAACCTTTTCTGAGCAAATTAGATATGATGAGTTTAAAAAAGTTGTGGAGAAAATTAGGACATTATAATCTGTAGAAGTGATTCATTTCGCTGATTAGATTTCAGTTAAAACTGACTAAGACAAACTAAAGATTTAGGGACTGAACTAAGTGATAACTATTAAAGAATCAACATATGATGATATCAAGAATATACAAAACCTGTGGGCAGATGAAGACGTCATGCAGTATATCTGGCCAGGAGGATTGCATGAGACAGGGGAAGCAGTACGAGAATGGTTAGATAGATTCATATCTGCAAGACCAAAGCAAAATCATTATTCAATTTTTGAAGATGGCAAATACTGCGGTGAGACTCAATATCGTATTGATTCGGAAACTAAAAATGCTTCTTTGGATATTAAGTTATTTGAATTTGCCAGGGGCCGAGGGATTGCAACGCAGGCGCTACTATACTCTATTCAAGAAGCTTTTAAACAAGGAGCTGAAAATCTGTGGGTTGATCCCCATCCAGCTAATGCCAAGGCTATAAATTTGTACCGTAAGTTGGGATTTATTCAGAAAGAAATGCCTGAGTATGTTATTGCTTTAGGAGAAGATCCTTCTCTTTATATTTACATGGAACTGGGTAAAAAAGAATTCAATGATAAGTTTGAAAAATCTTGCGGGGCAATAGTATACACTATAGACGGTGGAGTAATAAAATATCTTTTAGTTGAGGAAATGAGCGGATCTCACAGCTTTCCAAAAGGACATATGGAAGAAGGCGAGACTGAAATAGAAACTGCGCTTCGTGAAATAAAGGAAGAAACAAATCTGAAAGTCGAGTTAGACACTGAATTTAGAGCAAGCGAACAGTATACGCTTTCAGAAAAACCTGGAGTGACAAAGCAGGTAGTTTATTTCCTTGCTAAGTATAAAGACTCATCTCCGAGCATAACAAGACCAGACGAGGTCAAAGCTCTGAAGATTCTTAAACTTGAAGATGCTATCAATACCATAGAGTATGATAACAAAAAAGAGATGCTTAAAAAGGCTGATAGCTATCTTAAGAGTAAGGCAGAGAATACTTTTTAAATTTCAGTATATATGACAATAGAGAGGTTGATATGAATTTTCTATTTGTAGCACTTGGTGGTGCCTTGGGTGCAGTAGCGCGATATGCAATAAGTCTGATTCCTGTTAAGACTTATTTTCCGATATTAACTCTGATTACAAATATCCTCGGTGCCATACTAATTGGATTCGTTGTTGGAATTACCAGTAACCGAGAAAGTGTATCTGATAATACCATTCTTTTCTGGAAGACAGGGGTGTGTGGAGGTTTTACCACATTCTCTACATTTTCCCTTGAAGCTTTTAATTTGTTTGAGAAGAAACAATATATGAATGGCGGATTATATGTGGTACTGAGTTGTTGTTGCTGCATATTTGGAATTCTATGCGGAAAGAAACTTGCGACGATAATAAAACTTTGAATTTCAGGATAATGAAATAAGCAAATCTTGCTAATGTTTGTCAAGCAGGTTTTTGAAGATTTAGAGCGTATTGATGGCAGAAAAAAGAGTAACTTTAACAAGACCTGCTGTTGCAGGAATCAGTTAAAGGCTATAATGAAAGCGGACGGATTTACTTGTACAGCTCCATTGCACGAGCGTAGTAGATCCGCAGAAACTTATTAACGGCAGCCATCTTGGCTACGTTGTATGGTTTCCCTTCCTGTTCCTTTTTGAGCAGAAAAAGGTATACAGGATCGTCCTGAGGTTTTGTAAGTTTGAGAGCCTGCATAACCTCAAAACATGCTTTTCTGAGGGCTGGGTTGCCACGTTTAGAGATGTGACGATTCCGGCTCTCAAATTGTCCGGATTGATACGGAGGAGCATCGTTACCAGCATAAGCATTAAGGGCTTTTCCACTGTGAAAACGGCGAATATCTCCAATCTCTCCGAGTATGATTGGACCGAGACGCTCACCTACGCCGGCCATGGAAAGCAGTACTTTATATTCAGGTATTGTTTCTGCAATGATCCGCATTTGAAGATTGATTTCATCAGCGGCTTTCTGGGAAGTGGATACAAGATCAACACACTGATCCTGAACCATAGCGGATAAAGGATTTTCTCCGCGTGTCGTAATACTGTTGAGAACAAGTTCATAGATAGCCAGTCCTTTGGCACCAGCAAAACGATCTTTTGTCTTTTTCACTAGGACTTGATAACTGTCCAGGAAGCGTGTTTTTCCCATCTTTCGGATCATATCGAAGGACTTGAAACGCTTAATGAAACGCAGAAGTACGCAATTGTCAGGATCCCGGCTTTTTAGAGGAAGAATAGTTGTAATACCCGGCATCGTTTCGTCCAGAAGGCTGAGCAACTGTACTTTGGCGACGGTGAGGGTTGATATTCTTTGGCTGTATTGCCTGGAAAGGAAACGTAAATCTTCATACTTCTGAGTAGCTGGAGTGTACGGAACCAGAGAATACGACTTTTCAAGCGCATACTGAGCAATTCTAAGCGAATCTCGTTTGTCGGTTTTAGCCTTTCTAAGTTCAGTATCGCCATACTTCTTCATCTGGTAGGGATTGATAAGACAGACTGGAAGATTCGCCTCCTGGAAAGCCTTCAGGAGCGGATAGTGATAATGGCTGGTCGGCTCCATAAGGATGGTTGGGGCCTCGGAAGTTCCTATGATGTAACTTACTAATGCTTGTAACTCATCAGTAGTATGGTGGACATCAAAGGGTTTGGCACGGATGCTGCCATCGCCATTAAGGATGGCAACTGTGCTTTTTGATTTTGAAACATCAATACCAACAGCAATCATAGAGAGTAACTCCTTTCAAGTATAGTTGATTGGATCCAGCTCTTCAGGGTTCACTCATATTCTTTAGTTAAACGGGAGAAGCATACTTTCCCAACTTGCTGAATCGAATGTAGAACGATGAAGGCGGGCTGACACATTTGTCTACGGGCGTGGTGTCCCAATCGGAAATTACGTCAGACCAATCACCTTCATCATAAAGAAAGAGCAGGGACTGTAAAAGCCTCTACTCATATATTAAGAATC
>NZ_AUKB01000014.1:0-184481 GCF_000424525.1 Butyrivibrio sp. FCS006
TAGATAAAAAGATACCGACTTTAACAGGACTGAAAAAAGTCTCCCCAGACGAAGTCCTGCTAAAACCGGCACTCATTGAATACCGTGATAAATAATCACGTAGACTAATAAATCAGCAGACAGATAACCACCCGAAGATCATAAAATCTCTTTTGATGGGTGGAATTTAAATTTTCTCAATCTGCTCCAGCCATCTGTTTGCTATGCAAACAAACAGAATTGGTAAACCGATTTTAGCATGTTTTTGGGGCATGTCAAAGTACCGTTTTTATAAAAAAACTCCTAAAAAAGCCTCACATGCATTTTTTGCAACTATAAACCGGAATTCAGTTTTTCATTTGACCTATGACTTGCAGGCTTTACAGCGTGCTTTCAAATAAAAACAGCGATGAGTACTAATCCCATCGCCATCTTTCCTGTTAAATTAGTCGAATACCACTATATAATCCTTTGAGATATCATTAAATGTATTCTCTACATCTAGCAATACTGCATCCATTTCCTCATTTATGTGCCCTTCAATGTACCGCGCTCTGGCTTCCGGCTTTTCCAACAAAGCCCACTTAAGCTGTTTATAGGCACACCTTCCAAAAGCCATCCATTCAGGATAGTTTATTGCCAAAGGATTCTGAGTGAAATAAACCTTTCCAGCATTAACAGCTGTCATCCCGGAATGAGCAATAAATAGCATTGTTCCAAGCTTCGGGTTCTTCAAGTGATCAGTTGAAAAAGGAATTGAATCTTTTATTGAGTTTCCTTCTTTTATTCTCTTTATAGCGTACCCCAGCCTTACAACCAGCTCAGTAACCATAACAGGTACTGACATAGAGCAGAAATGAATAAAATCATATCCTTCAAAATACATTCCTTGGACAATCTCTGCTATCGTAAGTTTTTCGTCTCCAATGCTGCCAAACTGCAGCAAGTTAAATAATGCCATCATTGGTGCTGGCAATCCCATGGAAGTAGTTATATCTGATTTAAAATGTATTATCTGCTTCGAAAGCGCATCAAATATATCTTTTTCAGTTCTATCACTATAATTTTCCATGACCTGACGAACAATATTTCCTTTTTTATCTATGGTTGTCATAGTTCCATTAAGGATATCAGCAACACCTATTATAAATCCCAATATTGGATCATGCCCTAGCGAAAGCAAACGATGATAATATGCAGATAAACCTTCAACATAGACCGTAGTATGTCTGTTATCCTGTGCATCGAAAGGGACTTTGCTCACTTTAGAATTCGCAAGCTGCTCCATTTCTGCTTCCGGGAACCTTTTATCAAAATAGCCACGAATATAGTTCGATAATGGTCCTGCCTTCAATCCATCGGGAGTTTTCTGCGGAATCCCCACCAGCAGTATGTCCACAAGTGCGCCTAATAATGCAGCAGATGCACTTATAGCCATGTCAAACTTATCAAGTTTATGAAGGCTGTTGAATTCAGAGTTCAACTGAACAATATAAGCTTCATTTGCTTTTAGCTCAGCCTCAGTAAATAATGCTTCCAGCTCTACTTCACCCTGTATAGACTTCTCTGCCTCTTCACATAGTTCCTCCCAATTAGGAACTATCATAACCTTGCGTGGCATAGATGCTAGCTCTGATTTTTTCTCAGGCAACTTATATCCAAGTGATGTCAGCAGCTTTTCACTCTCAGCTATAGATTCTTCTGCTCTATCCCAATCCATGCATTTTATGTCTTCCAGTTCCTTCTGCTGGTAAGCAAGCACCTTATTAATTTCTTTTTCCAATTCAGAATGATCGTACTTACCCATAACACCTTATACAATGTCTTCGCCTAAATCGCTCTTTAAATCCTTCAGCGCCTGCTGCAGCAAAATATTGAGACTTTGTAAATAATCAAGCCTCTCCTTGTCAGCATTAACCTCATCTTTTAAAGCCTGTATAATTGCCTCATGCTTTACCAGTGCCTCTTTGTAAAGCCTTTCTTTTTCCTGCTTGAGTTGCTTATGTTTAAGATGTGTTGCTACTCCTACACCACCAGCAGCCAATACAGCAACAGGAGCTGCAAGAACAAATACTCCTGCAACCATCCCGCCACCTATAAGCGCTCCTGCCGCATGTAGTCCCGTTGTGATTCCAACTGCTGATAGTCCCACTGTTCCCAATCCATATAATGCCGCAAAAGAGCCTATTCCACCAATTCCGGCTCCAAGTGCACCTGTAAGCACCTCTGGAATAGCACTTTCTCTTATAGTTCTTGACTTATCATTAACAGCGGCCGCAGCCTCATTAACAACATTTACAATTTGTTGTAATGAGTCCACACTCTGAAAAACAAGTTCTTTCTTCTTTTTCTTAGGCATACACCATACCTCTTTATCTATCTAATACCACTCCGGCAATCTTCTTACCGAATTCAATAGTCTTTTTACGGTTCTCAGGATCCTTTAGGTAATCCAATCCAGCTTGAAGTCCATCCTCTGCAAATCCAGCAGCCACCTCTTTTACATCGTTAAAAAGCTTAGCTACCTTCTCTTTCTTCTTCCGTTCTTCCTCATCTCTTTCTAGATTTCTGGGGAGAATCCCGACATCATAGCCTTTCTCTTTCGCTATTGACGCAATGCGATTACCAAAAATAACAATTCTCACATCTTCCAAAGTCCGGGACTCATAAGCTTCAATGGTCTTAATTGCGATTTCAAGGGCCAATTCAAGATCAAAGCCATTATTTCCGGATGCCAACAGTGGAAACGCAATACTCTTACATCCAACAGCATCTGCAACACTAAGCGCTGAAACATAAGCTGAGCTCAGCAAATCATATTCATCATGATCTCCATCAACCCATCTCGGAACAACGGCATGTACTATGCACTTACATCCAAGGTCATAACCTAATGTCACAGTAGCTGAACCAACCTCACAGAATCCGATTTCATTACATTTCTTAGTAAGCTGCTTTCTACCCGCAGCTTTGAAAATAGCTTCTGAAGCGCCACTACCTTCTTTCAGCTTTGAATTTGCCGGAAGAACAATGGCATCAACCTTTGCATCAACGATATTACCCTTAATAATTGTGAAATCCATATTATCCTCCTGTTACATCAGCGCATCTCTGAAAGCTTCATAGTTTCCTGTGTCTGTTGGTCCACAATATACTGCAAATTCAATATGTTTAAAAACTTTTGGGAACTCCTGCAGAGCAACTTTATAAGCTCTGGCCACTACTTTAGGATTGTTCTGAAATGCCCCGCACCCAAAAGCTCCTAATACAAGAGCATCCGCACCTTTAGCCGCTGCACACGTAAGTACATGGATTGCTCTTTTAACATGGTACCCAAATAATTCTGCATCATTCATGTATGTTCCACCGCCAACCAGAGCAGCATATAAATTTGATTTGGACCTTAAATCTGGAGCTGCAACTGTTATTACATCAACAGTTGTCCAATCGCTTTCCGGAAGCCTTTCAGGAAGATCAGTATCCGTTTTACAGATAACTACCCCTTCTGTGTAAACCAAGGCATCAGAAGCCTTTGGAGTATTTAACGTCTTATGATGCTTATAGAAAGTATCCCTGAGTGTTCGCCTGTATATCAGCGGGTACAGAGTCGATGTCCTGCATAGACACTCTTCCTGTGCACTTGCTCCCCGTGTTACGCCTCCACCTGCGTGGAATGCATTAGCAAAGTTCATGACAGCAATCTTGGTATATCCATCCTTGCTGAGACGCATTGCTGCCTGATAACTCCTGTCTTTAGAAACATTGATCGTTGTTTCATATGTTTTATCCTGAACAAATGCTGGGTAATCATCTTCCCAATATATCTTGGTATTTTTCTTTGCTGTAGCAATAGAAGCCGCCAGCTTGTCGTTTTTCTCACACCATTCTTGAGTATCCCGGAATACCTCTATTCTCTGCTCATGTGTAGCCATATGTTCTACCTCCAATTGCTTCCTTAGAAATCTACTAGATATATACCTACGCTGATCTGTGTAAAGCTGCCCTTCTTTTCAATCTTTGTTATCTTCGCTTTAAGGAGCTTACCAGCATCCATAAGCCTGGCAAATACAATGTTATCCTTTTCAGGAACATATCCAAGCTTCCGTTTCTGACCATCAAGGATCAGAATTGCATTGCTGTCAAACTTATTGTCTTCACGCTGCAGCATAAGAACATCACCCACTTCTATATCTTCCAGAACTGACTTGTCTGACAGATGTGTAGTGCCTGCCACATAAGAATCAAACAGATGAATATCCTTTACCAGAGGCTTTATGATATCCCCAAGATCATGATTCTCAACCAGGGAAACAACACCTTCTTTTCTTACTTCTAATCCATTGTCCATTTAAAACTCACCCCGCTACTAAGGAACTGTTCCATCATCGTATCAAGCTCTTTTTCGTAATCCATATATTCCTGCATTTCCTTTTGAAGAGCTTCCTTCTTTTCCTGTACGGCTTCGTAATCCGATAACAGGAACTTGTACTGATAAGGGTCCTCGCCCTTTATCTCAATTATTTCATCCCGTACTCTCTGTATTTTTTCCGGGAGATTATCTATTTCAACAACTATATTCTCCCAGCCCACTTCCTCAAGCGCTTTCTTTACGAGGACTTCCGCTGTCTCAAGTTCTTCAAGATCATTGGCATTATATGAAACAACGATCATATGCCATAATCTCTTAAGTTCCGGAATCTCATCAGTTTTGGGATTGATATCAGGATGGAGCATTTTGGCTAATCTGTGATAGATCTTTTTTATCTTTGTAGCAGCACTAGTACTAATCTGGCGTCCGGAATTTGCAGCCTCATTCTCATCAATCATCTGCTGCAGCTGCCTGTTATACTCCTGCATCTCCTGGTTTATGTACGCAAACATCGCATCATGATCAATATCCTTGCCTTTATTTACTTCTGCCTGACAGTAAGTAATGATCTTTTTCTTCTTGATGCAGGTAATCTTCATTTCAAAAAGATCTGCTATCAGCTTACCAAATTCCCTTGTGTACTCCATTTTCCAATGAAGTGCCTCTTTTCTGACATTATCACGCTCAAGAAGCACTTCCTCATATTCCGCATAACCTTCATTTTTAACTTTTATAATCTCGTCCATCATATCACCTCAAAATCTTCCAACCTGTCATAAATAGCGGTAAGCCTCTCATTCCCGATACAGGCTTTCTGGAAAAACTCATCCCTGTCTCTGTACCATTTGTCATTGAAATGCACTATGCATGCACCTTCCTCGATAAGCGATTCCAGATGCTGTTCCTTTCCTTCAAAAGTAAAGCGCACCTTTGAAGGCCTGTTCAAAAGATAGTACAAATCATAAAAATCAAAGCTGTTCACATCAAACTCTATAAGCTCATACAGGTCATCTATCATCCACTTCATAATGTTAAGATGACCAAAAAAAGCATTATAGCTGAGCCTCTGTGCAAGGAAATCCTTCGCTCTGAAATATAAATCAACAGCATCCTCCGGTCTGTTCTGGCGGGTTCGTATTTTTGCAAGCCTTGTAAACACCTCAGGAAGAGGCTCTCCTAAATTCCTTGCGTATTTTACCTTGGGATAGAGCTCTTCTATGATGGATACGTACTTGTCATAGTCTTTCTCAACGTAATATCCGTTCTTGTACATGTCAGCGACTTTATAGGTGCAAACAAGATTTCCACGTTCCATGGCTCGACTATAGTACTTATAAGCTTTTTCATAGTCCTTTTCACCTGTTCTGCCGTAATACCATATGTAACCCAGGCATTCATCAGCAGCATCGCTGTCATAAGTAGATGCCATCTCATAATACTTAAGAGCAAGGTCAAATCTCTTAAGTTCATAATAATAGCCGCCTAAAGACATCATGTCAGAAGGATTCTTCTCTTCTGAGATAAGAAAATCCATGGCCTCTATGTACATGAACTCCTCCTCTCCAGAAGGATTGGACTTTCTATAGAATTCCTCTTCAATAATTCTGGCCTCTTTGACTGTCATACCATCGCTCTTCCTGTTCTTTTCAAACTGGTATCTTTCTTCGATTTCATACTCTGAATCATCGATTTTGTTGACATGACCGCACTCTGTACATTTCCACTCATCCAGCCAGTCAGAGAATCCTGCCTGATTATCAAGAATAGCTCCACACTCATCACATAACTGGACGACTCCCGGAAATCTCTTGTCCTCGCCATCTCCGCCAGTCAACACCTGCCCACATTCTTTACATATCCAGGCACTTAACAACGGATTGAATCCCGGTTGCTCCATAAGGTTTGCACCACAGTGCGTGCAGAATGGATCTTCGTGATCTACTACTTTTTTATTTTTTGTTCTATCAGAAATCATATTCACCTCATTTTTCATATTTGTGGTCTATGGTTGTCTATGGTTATAGTATGCAAAATCTGCAGTCCCATAAAAACACCAACTATATGATGTGCTTTTCTGATATGTTTCCCCTGTTACTATACAATATGTTATGGAAGCTTTAAAAAGGTATAATCCACCGCTGCCCCGCAACTTCAGATGGCAACTCTTTTTCTTCAAAATATTGTCATTCGCACAAACTACTCCAACAATAATTGTATCATGATAGCGTAATTCCAATTCCGAAATAACAATAAACATTGTATATATTTAATTACTTCTTGATGACTCTGCGTAATCTTTTCATGGATTTTTCTTTATTTTATCAGTTAGAAAAACAACATACCCCCACCAAAAAGGTGGTAATATGTTGTCCCCCATTTTTTTGTATTCACGCCAGCACTATCCCCGCAAACAGGTCTCCCATGCAAAAGCTCAGATGCTCAGTCTCCTCGTTCCTTGCAGTCTGGTAGAACTCATTCAGCTCATAATCAGGATTCTGCTCAAGCTTAGCGAAAAGAAGTGCTGTGTTGTAGGCATCAGCCAGGCCATCATGTGCTCTACCCTCAGGAATAATGTCTGATGCGATAAGTGCTTCCTCAAGCTTGTACGCATTCTTCCTGCCCATCTTCTGGCCAAAGGTCTTCTGACAATCCATCCAGTTAGCAAAGATGATCTCAAGGCGCTCATCTTCAATTCCCTTGGCAACTACTTCGTGAACAATCTGCTTAGGATCTGAATCGCTCCAGGATACGCATCTGACATCGTCATATGGAAGCCAATCAAGAAAAGCCTCCAGAGCTTCTGCAAATGAAGGAGCTGAGATTACGTCAGCCTGGGATATTCCAGTCATATTCTCGATGAACCAGTCTATGTGACCATACTCAGGTCTTACATAAGTATTGAACTCATCAATAATCTCATAATCCTCATCAAGAAGGACTGCTCCGATCTGGATTGTCTCCTGGCACCACTTATAACCGAACTTCTTATATCCCTTAGGTACTTTACAAAACTCAAGATCTATAACTGCGTACTTCATAATGGCCTCCTGACTTTAAAATGGCTTTTTTAATTCGGTTTGCTGTTTGCTGTTTCCTGATGATACTATCCTAACAATTTTGAAGGGTTATAATCCGGACTGCTTGGAATGCCCATATTTACTGGAATCGAATCACTTTTATTACTTTTGTGGTAAAAAAATGGAGCTGATTGCCAGCTCCTATAATGATTGCAACTGGCTAACTCTTTCGAGTCCCTATAGCTTTGTGCCGCCGGATTGCTCCGGGTTTACCTTTAAATTGATTTTTGCCCTAACGATATTTATTGATAAAAGTGTTTTAAAGGCGGTCCATGGTAATGGTCACCCCACAGACCGCCTTTGCCGAGTACTATCTATTTTCAACTGGACTGATTACCGGCTTACCATCCCTGTCCAGCATGGGTGTAAGTCCTCCAGCATATCCACTTGCATGGAATATGTAGTTAACGCCTGTGTCCTGGTCAACCCAGATCTCAGTAACATTAACTGCTCCCTGTGAATAAACCTTTTTAAATCTTTTGTCCGCTGTCATTTCCTTGTCCTCTTTCATTTTCAGGCCCTTTCCAAAAGGCTAAAGAGCCCAACCACCAACAGTACCGGCAATGCAATAGCAACAAGTCCTTTAAATACAAGGCCCACAAGAATAAGTGGAAGGAACACCAGTGTAAACATAACTTTGATGATGCTCCAGCTTGCTCTGAATGCAAAGCCAATCATTTTTCCAAAAATCCAAAAGAAAAATATAATAAAAAGCAGCGACAACATGATTCCTCACCTTCCTTTCTCAAATCAAAAACCATTGTCATCTGTTGCTTGTTGATGAATTCATTATATTTCTGTCAGAGCAAAGATTACATGATTATATCAGCAAAAAGGGGCATGTTATTTCGCTATTTGCGAAAACACTTTTAGATTCAAACAAAAAAGAATCAGCTCCAAATCCATCCCTGAATTCTTTGCTGATCCTCTCTTTTTCTTTCTTGCGGTTGTAGGCCTTTCCGTTTGGAACGCTCCTTGTTACTGGATTAAGATCTCCCCAGGTGCGTCTCTGTTTGGAATGGTACTCTTTTTGCTGTTTCTTACTTCGTTTGTCCAGTGAAACATATTTGCTCATTGTCTTTCCTCCGTTTCTTCCTTCTGAACCTTCTTGTTATATTTTGATGCAGGAATACCGAACAGTAAACATACCGGTATTATCGTAGCAACCAAAACAAGAATCAATAAAACCTGTGCAGTCATTATTATAAGCCCTCCAACAATTTTTATGTTGAAATCATTATATCTTAAGCCGGAAGGCTCATATATATCTATATCGGTGATTATCAGGCATTTAATTTACTATCTAGGCAAATCAAAAACTTATTCTTATCACCAATAGTTTCTGCGTCTATCTGTTCTTTTTCCTTGTTATGGTTCTTCCAGGTATCTAACCTCTTTGCCATGAGCTATAGCGTACTCTATCTCACTCTTGGTACTCGATCCCACGTAACCTCCGACGTTGATTACATAAATAGAATCCGCCATGTCTATTTTAGCCTTATGCATTGCATCCAACATCTCTTTTGTCTTTGTAAGAGTGCCCTCGTCCACGTTCTCCCAGACTTCCTGATCGCCGGAATGGCCAAAGAGCCCCACGCTGATAACAATGTTTCCCTCAAGCGTGAGCTTTTTCTGAGCCTCCATGAACTGCTCTTTAAACCTGGTACTTCCACACAATGTTATTACCGGATACTTCCCCTGCATATTTTCTCCTCGTGCAAATTTAATCGGTATTTAATATATATTTCAATGCAATTATAGTATGATAGAAACACCTCTTGTATAGGTTTTGGGATGCCTATACATATCATAAGACAGGCCGATGCAAACCGTTTTCCGGTTCCCTCGCATCGGTCTGAACTCGTTTATATAAGGATTCCCTCAAAATGGTCGATCTCATGCTGGATTATCTGAGCTGTGAAGTCCTTGTACTTCCCATGCTGAGGCTTGAAGTCCTGATCAAGATAATCCACCTCAATCTCCTTATATCTGGTGCAGGGTCTTACTCCATCGAGAGAAAGACAGCTCTCTTCTGTCTGATATTCTCCACACTTCTTGGTAATAATAGGATTCACCATAGCAAAATGGAATGGTCCCATAGCCACCACGATAATTCTTTTCTTCACACCAATCATGTTGGCGGCCATGCCAACGCAATGCTCCTGGTTGGCTCTTAATGTATCAAGCAGATCTACAATAACCTGCTTGTCAGACTCTGTTGCATACTCTGACTTTTGCTGCAGGAACATTGGATCCCTAACAATCTTTTTAACCATTAGGCTTCGTTCTCCTCATCATCCATATACAGTTTAAAAAATCTTGCCATTAGCGGAATATATGTCAGAAGAAATGTTATTCCTGCAAGTCCGTAGACTTTTCTTTTGTTCTGTGGTCTAACAAGCATTCCAAGCATAATGCCCAAAGAAATTAGGCAAAACTTCAGAACTGAAAACAATTTCCAATCACTCGATTTTATGTAACGGTCAGCAACTTCAAAGATCTTGTCCATAAAGACCTCCCATCATTATAAGCACGCCTCTTTCCATTCATCCTCTTTAAATCCGACAAGCACTTTCTTGTCAGTAATCAGTAATGGTCGTTTTACAAGCATTCCATCCGATGCCAACAGGTCTAACATCGCATCATCACTCATTGTCGGAAGTTTTTTTGACAATTCCATTTCCCGATACAGCTGTCCACTGGTATTAAAAAACTTTTTCAAAAGAAGCCCACTCTTAACATTGAGATCCTTTATCATATTGCGGTCCGGGTGCTGCTCCTTGATATCAAGGCTCTCGTACTTAATACCATTGTCATCAAGCCATTTCAGTGCCTTCTTGCAAGTAGTACATCTAGAATAGCAATAAACTTTTACCATGATTCATGTCTCCTATCTCATTTTCCTGATGGCCATTCTGATCCAATATCTAATCCATTCTCTGTAAGCCAGTCATCTTCCACTGATACGAGCTTTTCATTTCCGGCATCATCTACAAGCGTAACTGATACCTTCGGCTTCTGTCCTGGCTGCAGTTCTTCGCAGCCATAATCCCCATCAAAAATCTGCTTAATCTTCATTTAAAACCTCGTTCCACACTTAGGACAGAAATCAAAATCCTCTGTCGTCTCATATCCGCACAGTCTGCATTTCTTATATCCGGTAGTAAATCCCCTCCCATTTATTACTCTGGTCAGGTGATTCTGCTTAACCTCTACTTCTTCTCCCCTGGCAATAGCTTTACCTATCTCCGGATCAAGCTCGTAAACTGTCCCACAGCAGCTCGTCTGCACGTAGTAATGCTTGTTCCACTTGAAAGTCGGAATAAAGAAAAACGACAACACTGTATAAGTCATGAACACATTGAATCGTCCGTATTTTCCACAGATAGTGCAGGTCACAAGTTGGTTAAAAGAAAAGTCCTTCCTGCCATCTGTAATTCCCATGACCAAAAACATACCACAAAACTCCTCCGAAACAGATACATCCATTATAACCCCAACGGCCCTATTCATCCCACTATAAATGAGCAAACATAAAAGTACCCATATCGGCAATTTTTTCATTTTTTTGCCAATATGGGTAAACAATTACATATTCAAAATTTCCCACAGCTCCGGAGTCAGATATTTCTTCAGAAGTCCCTCCGCATCCACGCTTCCGAATCCGCCGTAGAACTCTTCCGCCACTCCACCGGCAATTGCTCCGAAAGTATCAGAGTCACATTCCAGTGAAAAGACATTTCGGATAAAGCTCTCATAGTCGCTGCTCTCATAGAAACATCTCATGGCTGCAGGAACAGATCCCTGGCAGCTCTCGTTCCACTTATATCGAGGTCTAATCTCATCAAGGCTGTAAGCAATACTGTATTCATAGTCAGCCTTTGGATACTGCTCAAGAACGTAGTCATAGATTTCCTGCTTACTCTTGCCATGCTTAGCCATCCAGATACATGTTGCTGTCACAACTGCTCCCTTGATTCCCTCAGGATGGTTGTGCGACACCATAGCTGTAGCTTCAGCCATCTTCTGCATCTCGTCGTAATCTTCAAAGAACTCTCCAACAAAAGATGCTCTCATAGCGCTGCCATTACCCCAGCTGTTGTAAGGCTCATGATTATTTCCGTTTATCCAGTTAAAGAACCTTCCTCCATATCCGGCAAATGGATACTCACGGCCTACTTCTACCATGGTATCAACCAGATCTGCTCCGGTCTTAAGTGCCTTCTTAATAGCTAAAGTCATTACAGTATCATCTGTGAACCCAATCGCATCACCATCTGCCAGAGGCACGTTCTTCCAATCCAGATTCTTAGGCCTGTCAAACTCAAACTGTGCTCCTAATATATCTCCTAAAACAGCTCCCTTTACTGCCATCTAAATCACTCCTTTATCTTCTTGCGGCTTTCTTTCCACGTCTATTGTAGTCCTCGTTTATCTCTTCAGCCCAATTTGACTCATCCAGCTCTTTCCTCAAAAGAAAATCAGGCACTTTCATTGACTTGCAAACCATGGATGATACTCCTGCGTACACCTTTGCTGTTCCTATATCATCATGTACATAATTTACAGCTCTTTCTTTTCTTACTCCAAGCCTCTGCGCTTCAGCATAGGCATCAATGTTAGCTCCGATGAAAATGAACTCCCATCCATATTTCTCTTGCTGCTTCCTGACCATCTTCTGGATCTTGTCATAAGAATAATTCTTGCTGGCATTCTCCATGCCATCTGTTGTTATGACAAATATAGTCTTCGCTGGCCTATCCTCTTCCCTGGCGTACTTGTGAACATTGCCGATGTGGTGGATTGCTCCTCCAACTGCATCCAGAAGAGCTGTGCAGCCTCTGACGTAGTACTGCTGGTCTGTCATCTTTTCAATCTTATCAAGTGGCACTCTATCGTGAAGCACTTCGCACACATCATCGAAAAGAACTGTCGAAACCAACGCCTGCTCTCCTGTCTTTTTCTGCTTCTCCATCATTGAGTTGAAACCGCCGATTGTATCTTCCTCAAGCCCACCCATGGATCCTGATCTATCAAGTATGTAAACTATCTCTGTAAGATTATTATTCATATTCCTTTTGCCTCCGTCATCACATCTGTAGCTCCCTGCAGTGAGCTGTTTCCTTTGTTCTGATGTAATAATACCTTTTTGGCAAAAGAAAAAGGTCAACCCGGAGGAGACCTTTGTAAAAAACCACTTTGTGTCAGCTTGAAAGCGAATCCAAGCCATAATCAAAGAGAACGATATCAATCTTCATCACGTTGTAGTCCTTGTGCCTTATGAAATACTCCACGATCACATCCGTCTGGGACACTGGAGAAAAAGCATATCCTGCAAGTCTCAAGAAATCAATGGCCTCATCCATGTTAAGCTGAAGTCCAACAGCCAGAGCAAGAACCTTCTCTTTAGATGGTTTAACCTGTCCCTTGATAAGCTTTGAGAAATACTGCTTAGAGATATTGGCTGCTGCATAAACCTCAGAATTCTTGAGCCCTTTCTTGTTGATGAGCTGCTGAAGATGTTTCTCAAAGGAATCTGTGTACATTTCTTTGAGCGTATCATCAAGAGACATGCTGGAGCACTCATAGAGTTCCTCCTCAGCTGCAGGAGCACTACAAATCTCAGCATCCTCAAATTCCTCATAGGTCTTTTCTTCCTCTGCCTTTGACTCTTTTCTATGAAGAAAGTCCGGTATCTTCAATGATTTAGGCACTGCCGAATTGCTTAATCTAGCACCTTGAAGCATCCCCGGCCTGCTTGCTGCAGGAATTCCATCGTTCCTATACTCCTCGGCAAGCTTCTCCTCGACATACTTATCATCAATGAAATGCTTAACATCAAGCGCCAGTTCGCCTGAAATCTGTACAGAAGTACTTCCAAACACCACCAACGTGATGTCCATCTCATTCTCTTCCAGGAAGCTGGTAAAAGAATCAACTGCTATCTGAATTCCAAGCCCCTTGGGAAAGCCATAGGTTCCTGTAGCCAGCAGAGGAAAAGCAATAGACTCACAATCATTGTCCCTGGCCAGTTCCAGAGATCTGTCATAGCATTGACGCAGAAGTTCCGGCTCACCATGCCTTCCATCTTTCCACCATGGTCCGCTGGCATGAATAATGAATTTTGCATCGAGATTAAAAGCCGGAGTTATCCCAACCATTCCCGGTTCAAGTTCTCCAATCTCTCTGCGGGCTTCCAAAAGCTGTTCTTTCCCAGCAGCCTCGTATATAGCAGCATCAACACCATCACCTACAGCAACCCATGGATTGGCTGTATTCACAATGGCATCTGCTTTTACTTTTGTAATATCATCTCTGATTATTTGAAATGGCATAACACTACCTCATTAAGGATTGCATCTCTTGCAAGGATCATACCCTTGCTGTATCAGCTCATCCCTTGTGCCTTCATAGTACATTTTATTCTTTTCTTTCATATCCTTCACACTGTCACAGTAAGGATTATGGAACTTCCTGGAATTCGTGTTAACTACAAATGTGGTCCCTGCAGGAATTTCAGAAGCCTCATTACCTGCCGAAGATCTGTCCAATCCATTCCCGGAATCTCCGCCAGTTATAATAAAAGAATTGGTGTCCACCATCTTGTCTGCTTCTGGTGCCAGCTTATTGCTTCCATTAGCATAGTTAATCTCTACTCCCGGCTGCACATTGTAGCAGTATACATTAAAAGAGATTCCTTTGCCCTTATCCTCTACAGAATAAGCTTCAATCTGAACACCGCTGCATAGAAGATTATTTCCTTCAAATACAGGAGTTACCCTGTACATTACATGTTTTCCGGTGTCCCGAACATACTCCGCAACTTCATTCTCATAAGGCAGCATTCCTTCAACATTCATGTATCGTGTTCCGGTGATCAGATTCTGCTCATTGGCATTCTCACCGGCCAGCTGGAATCCGATCATATGACATCTATTGTACAAATACGGAGGATCCGAATCTATCAAGCCAGGATACTTGTTCTGTTTCCACCCGGTGGGCTTTACCATGCTGATTGACTGCCGTTCTTCAGTAGGCATCAGTTCTTTTCCAAGGCAGGCCATAGCCGGAGTGCAACGTCCCAATTTATCCAGCTCTCCATAGCCTTCATAAGACTTTGTTGTAATCTCATCAGCTGTAAAACCTGGTACATTCTTGTTCACAGTTACTGAAGCGCTTCCGCTGTATGCTGGGATCTCATCCTCTGCATGAGTCTTAACGCTCCAGAACAGAAAAGAAGACATACCCAAAGAAAGTGCCAGCAGCAGAGCAAATATTCTATTTGCAAAACCAACCTCTCTTAAATATGTCTTCATCTAGATATCCTCATCTATAATTCAATTGTCAGTTTCTTTAGAAAGGAGTAGCCCGGCTGATCTCACGAAATCCCCTACCAGACCGCACGCCCTGTGGCAACAAATCCTTACTATCCAGAGGATGGATCATTTCATTCAGGATCTGCATATGTCAAAACACACACGATTAAAAATCATCTCCAAAGTCGTCTCCGAAATCATCATCGAAATCGTCATCATCGTCATCCCAGTCATCGGAAGAGTGCTTTTCATCCTCACCAAAGATGTTGTCAAACATAACCTGGTCATAAGCTCTTCTTGAGTTTTCTTCAAAGATACTCACCTCGCCGTCATGATTAAAATCCCAGCGGTCATTTCCGCCGTCAAAGTTTTTCCATTCCTAAATGATGATAATTCTCAAATGTATATGCCATAATTTTTTCCTCCTGATCTGTATCAATCTGCATCAATAGTTATCATTCCAGTAATCTTCAGCTGCATCATAAGCTTCGTCTTCATCTTCGTAGTCATCTTCGTAATCGTAGAATTCTTCGTACTTATCATCTGCGAAGTCCTGTGCTGACTTGTAATTATGCACGTCATATGAGTCATAGGATTTCTTTGATGACTTAGAACTGCTCTTCTTAGATGAACTCTTGCTGCTTGATGATTTAGAAGAGCTCTTTGACTTGGAACTTGTTGTTTTCTTCTTTGAGCTCTTCTTGCTTGATGAATAACTGCTTGTTGTTTTATTCTTGCCAGCTGCCTCTACAGATACCGATGTCATTCCCACAGCTGTAATCATCATCATTACTGCTACTAAGATACTTAATAATGTCCTCTTCATAACCACTACCTCCATTTCAGGTGAAAAGAGTTTTATCCTGTTATAAGATTACCGCCAAGCCTTCATGTAATACATGGTTACTTCAGCGAGATTCTCTGTGTTATTATGCTAAAACAGTGATAAAAATTGTTTTGCTTTGTTCTGATGATACTATCATGCCACACAAGGAGTCCCATATTCCTCCCTGGATACGCGTACTTATGTTCACGTGTTTTTGCTGGCATTCAACAGGATAACTTCCTTCACATAGCCTTCTCTTTTCTCCTGCGGAAGTGCATTGTACTGGTATAAAAAGAGCTTTTCCATTATTTCTCTGCAACTCTTGGCGCCACAGTTTCTGATCTTACTTATCTCTGTTCCTTCAGCTATTGCCTCAGCCAAATCCCCGATTGTTGAGAAGCCTGCTCTTTTCAATGAGTTATAAGCTCTGACTCCGAGGTCTAGCGCCTCTATTGGTGTCTCTCCGGCCCTGCTGTTCAGGTAGAAGTTGAAATAAAACTTGCCTCCCTTTCTCTCATGAAGCCTTGTTCCTGCAAGTGCCTCAACTATCTGTGTTAGTGTTCGACTCTGATCCTGATTCATATTTGATTCCTCCATAGACGTCCTTGATAATCTGACGTACCTGGCGGGCATGATATTCCTTGATATCATCCGAACAGGCTTTCTCGATTATCTTGGTCATGTACTTGATGTCTTCCGGAGAATCAGATACAGCTACGAGATGGATATGATTTGCCTTAAGGGTCGTGTAAATCTGGCGCACGTACATCGTCCTTGTGGCAACGTATTCCAGCACCTTGTCGAATCCTTCAGATGTGGTTATGATATCAATGAGCATCGTCACCTCATCTTCCTTCTTGATGTAGGTGTTATACCCACGGATTATCCCTGCTTTCTCAAGCTTGTCCACTCTTTTCTTGGCTGCTACGCGGGACATTCCCAATGCATCACCAATTTCCTGATAGCTCATACGAGCATTTCCTTTGATCAAATCCAGTAGTTTCTTATCTGTTCCATCCATAAACATCTGCTCCTAAAAAAATCAGTGTCGACTCTGATGAGCTGATTATATTCAGTGGAGAAATCTAATGCAACAGAAAGGGTTACGAAACGTAACCAAGTGGTTTCGTCCCGTAACCCCAACAGCCAATAACAGCCCGTAACAGCCCAATAACAGCCAATAACAGTCGTAATGTGCCTATTTGACCGTATTTTATTCATTAGTCTGCATTAAAATGGTGGCAACCGCCTGGTCTTTTGCAGTTCATTCCTTTATTGACATAGCCTTCTAAAGTACACTTCCCACTTTCTGACTTATAATTACACTTTTTCCCTTCAGTTCGTTTATAATAAGCTCGTTTCCTCTCATCATCCTCAATATGACCTTCTGTTCCCCATTTTTTACGTGAACCAATCATAGCCATTCTCCAATTTATACGTACTGTTTAAACACATTTGTAAATAATACTGCCTTATCAATCATTTCATTCATAAGGTAGTCATAGTTTGAATGATCATCAAAATTCAATCCCTGAATCCTGTAAATAATCCTTGATGCCTTCTTGCCATCTAGTCGTTGCCATTCGGGTTTAAGATTAAGCTTTGCTTCAATTTCATCCTTCTGGGCATATAGGTTATCAAATAATTCCTTATTATCATGAATATATAGTTCGATACCAATAACACCTTCCTTGTTTACCAGCGTCATAGAGACGTGTACACCTGTTTTTCCAATGGCTACATCATACCAATGGTCACTTGTAGCCTTTCTAACATTAAAAGGCTTTCCTCTCTCAATCAAAACTTCGTTGAAACGTGTCCAAAACTCAATTCTCTCACCCTGTGACTTGTTATACTCTCCGGAACCATTCTGTGATTTTACATACTTAATAAATCCATTAGGTTTTTCAACAACTTCAAATTTCGGAGCACATAAAGAGTCCCCTATTTGATATGCATGGATTTCTATCAAAAAGAAATTGAGCTTTTCAGAAGTATTATTATTTAGCCACTCAATGGCACTTCTATGTTCTTCACGAGCTTCCCTCACAATCCAAACGACCACCTTAGCATCCAATCCTGATGCATAAGTAATTATCTTTCCAAGGTGATCATGGTTTGATGTCTCTAGCTGGTTCTCAATTATTACTTTATCCCCTGTAGTTTCATCAATACCAACCAGATCACATCGATATGAACCAACATACACCTCTTTTTCTACTTCGCTTAGAGTTATTCCAATAGTCTCATTAAGTTGCTCAAGGTTTTCTGACTTCGAAAGCCACTCTGAAAAATCGTATTGCTCATGATTCCATAGTTTTCTAATATCTACTTCCTGTAATTTTCCCAGCTTCAATGTCGCCATATATTCACCTCTGCATAGTTTCTTTAATCATTTCCATTTTCCCATCGCATTACTAGATCAAGGATTTTCGATACATCTATATCTTCATAATCGGTATTACAATTTTCTCTCCATTTATTTGAAAACAAGCGTGAATAAGGCCCGTCATCATTCCATCTGAACTTTAGCCCCAGCTGATTCATTCGTGCAAGAACTTCTTTTTGTCCTACCTCCCCCAGTCCTTTAATACCACTTCTGAACTTAAGAAAATCCGTCTCACAGAGATCATATAATGTATTAAGCCCACTATCTGTCAGTATCTTAGAAACCTTTACTGAAAGCCCGATATCTGATACAGGTATTTTCTTAAGGAATCCAATAATATCATCTTTTGAATAATTATCCTGGTCCATAATTGTCATTTAGCCACCTTTTTCTGAAAGCAGAATCAAATTATAAACTTTGTCGGTCATGATCAATTAAATGGAAGCTCAAATTCATCCGAGTCCTCATCTTCGCCATGGACGTCAAAGTAAGACTCTATTACATTTTCAATGTTTTCAAATAAATGTTCATTCCAAAGTGCTAAAGCAAGACTGCTATTCTTACCTAGTATTTCAACCCCTTTTTCTCTAAAGTCCTCCAGAGTACATACATCGTTATCAATTAAAACTTTAAGAACACTATTATCAGATTGATCCACATCTTCAAAGACATCTTCAATTGGAATATCCTCCCAACTATCTCTTATATCCCAGTCTAATGAATCAACAAAGTAACTCTGACACCAGTCAATCGCATCCTTATTATTTCCCAAGCTAATTTCCACAGCAAAAACAGCTTCATGCTCAGCCTTTTTGAAATCAGCCTGTCCAACAAGACCATACCTATAAATCTCTGCCAAATATACACAAGCCTTATAATCTCCGAATTTTTTGGCTAATTGCAACGCTCGTTCTGATAACTTATAATCTTTTTCTACACTGCAGAGATTCCCCATATTTTCGCCAAAAGGATTCAACTTTACCTTGCCTGTATAAAAGATTTCCCCAATCAAATACAGGAATTGTACTTCTGATTCAAACATTAACCCCTTTGTAATATCATCGTCACTATCCTCAACAAGACTGACAACATCCTCCCATATCTGTTTTACCTCTGTCTCTTTGTAAGTCTTTATCTTAAGCAGAATTGATAAAAAAGCATACCAGTAAAAAGCCTCAATAACTCCGTCTAGATTAAATAATGTTATTTTCCCCGCCTTATAATCTTCGTAGAATAATTTATACCATGCATATGCTTTTTCCCTAGAAATCGGTATTTCAAACTGTCCCTCATAATCTCCATTGAAATAAATATTCCCTAACACTCCATAATTACCACCATAGCCACTCCATGCAGCATTTTCAAAAAGCTCTATTGCCTCACTTCCGCTATAACTGATTAAAAAGAAGTTTTCAAATTCAAAATTGTCGTAAAGTCGATCCTCATCTCCAAACCATGAATAATATGCGCAATCAATATCTAATTCACTATAAATCTCATAATTGTCGTTTTTATTTTCCTCTGCAATTGCAAGCCATCTTTTACACTCTTCTTGATCTTGCTGAACTCCATTTCCGTAATGATATCTTTTGGCTGTCTCAATTTGTGCGTCCGGATCTCCAAGTTCTGCTGCCTTCTCATACCAATAGAACGCCTTTTTCTGATTAGCCCTTAATCCAGTCGAACCCAGTTCATAAGATCCAGCTAAATTAAATGCAGCAATCGCAGATCCACTGTTTGCAGCTTCAACATAATATTTTATAGCATTTTTATGATCGCCATCCTCATCATATTTTGTAGCTATTTCATATAGTTCCTGTGCTTTCGTATCATCATTACCACTTGAAATGGCAACGTCTATGCCAAGCGCATCGGCCCATATACTAATTATTCCCTTTGCCAGCTCCTCATCACAGCCTACAGCTTTAACCAACCTGTTTGAAAACAAAAACAAATTATTTGCATCAAGCAGTTCTATCATTTGTAAATCTTTAGGAATGCCTTCTTCAACACAATGGAAGATAAGGTTCCTCTTCACTTTATCATTTGGATACAAATCTAACAGCGCAGACCTAAATTCATTTATGTGTGCCCATGCATCAGGCTTTTTACATAGGAGCGACTTCAAATCTGTCACCGTCTTATTTTCCTCAACGCTGTTGAAAGAATAACTACAGTCATTTGCATCATCGTAACCAGACTCTCTTGAACAATATAGTTTGCCATGTTCTGTGTGAATGACATCCAGCTGATAACTACTAACAAGCGCATCCATCATTTCTTCCACACGTTCAAGAGTCAACGCCTCAAATTGACCATAATACGGCTTCCCCTTAAAAAATGGCGCAATAGCCGCATCTTCTTTTCCAATAAGGATGTTGCGGATTGTTCTCACATAAGAATAACCTTTATATTCACTCCTAGTATCTTCCAGATCCTTAACAAGTCTTATTAGCAGATCACTTCCCTGCTGTGGTTTTCCTGTCTTTTGAGCTTCTATCGAATCATACCAGAGCATAACGGTATCCTCTTTTCGTTTGAAATATCTATCAAAACCTAACGTTTAAAACTACTGCATTTCTCTGGACGATTGCAGCTTGTGTTGTACTTAAAGAAATCCCTCTTCCAACATTTTCCGTCGTCACCACAATGCTTGCATTTTGCCCCCTTAGGTATCTCAGGCTTAAATGGTTTAGTAGGACGTTTGGGCTTATAACCACCCCCTGATTTACCCATATAACCAGAACTTTTTGTAGCCGTTCTACTTTTATTTGAAGTGCTAGTCGTCTTTTGTGTTACTACAGTTCCGGAATTTTTGTTCACATTGCTTTTTTGCGAACGTTCCCTGTACTTCTTTTCCATCTCAAGTTCATTAGCAAAACTTGAATATGCCCCGTTATACTTCAGTACAGTTAGCTTATCCTTAGCGCGTGTTGCCCCCACATAAAAGATTCTTCTTTCTTCTTCATACTGGATATATTCCGGTGTTTGCAAACCTTTATTCTTATACCCTGGTTTATTTGGAAACACGCTATCGCATACATCAATCAGGAATACTTCATCATACTCAAGACCTTTACTTGAATGGATAGTAGAAAGAACCACCTTTGCCTTGTAATCAGGCTCAGTATTTGAAATCAATTCTTTCAATATATCGAGTCGTTTTAATAAACCTGTTACTGTCTCTTCATTTCTTGCTATCATCCTCAGAGTGAACAGCTTACTGGAATCAATATGCTTATCCTCCAGGTATTCCCCATACCCCATGTGTTTTTCTATGCGTACCAGCGCTTTCTCCGGTGACTCATGAAGTAATACTTTCAAATGGGACTTTATATCCATCCACTTTTTCAAAGCAGAATCACTAATATCATCTATGTGGTCCAAGGCCTCAACTATAGTAATCCCCGCATGTTCTGCATATTTGCATGCTTCTTCAGCGCTGGTCTTCTTTAAATATGTGTGAAGCTTGGTATATATCCTCATAAATATTGCCTTGTCCGATGGATTCATGGCAAAGCGGATAATATCCGTAACATCAATCACAACCCTATTGGTAAAAAAGCTTACATCTGCCTGCCTTATCCTATATGGCACCTTATTTCTGTCAAGCAAATCGACAAGAGGCAATCCACTCTCATTGTTTCTATATAGCACTGCCACCTGATGATTTGTGGCCGCCAAAACATTTAATAGGTAATTGTACTGAGCACCTCTTGAACTGAGCACAGGATATTCTATTTCTAAGCCTCTCGACCGCGTTGGTTTTATGTTCTTCTTATGTCTAAGTTTATTATGCTGAACAAAATAGTCCGCAGCAGAAACAATGTTGGCATTGGATCTATAGTTATAATCCATTACCAATACTCTTCCACCAGGAAATCTTTTTTCAAAATTCAGTAATGCTTCAGGATAAGCAGCTCTAAAACCATATATACTCTGATCTTCATCGCCAACCATGAAAAGATTTTTATTTTTTCCTGCCAATAGACGAATAATCTCATGCTGAATTTTCGAGGTATCCTGCGCTTCGTCAACGCATATATATTTATACTTATCCTGATAATGTTCCAGCACTTCTGGTCTCTTAATCAGATTCGCATATGCATATCGTAGCTGATCGTCATAATCCATCAATCCATTGCCGCGCAGGTTCTCGTCATATCTTGAGTAAAGCACCAATAATGGTATTCCTAAATCATCTCCACGTTTTTTGATTCCTTCATCAGTAAGCATCATGTTTTTGCAATACGCGATCTCTTTGATAATGTCATTTACTTCACTTTCTGTTGGATATTCCTTCAAGATTTCCACATAAAGTCCATATACAATCTTATATTGTGCCTTGTCATCGACCAAATTAAACATTTTTCTTTGCAATTGCTGCGCAGTATAACGGATAATATCCAAAGAAATACTATTAATTGTCCTAAATTCGAGCCCTCCCGGATAATCCTTATCCGAAAAAATATGCCTAAAGCGCTGTTCCATATCTTTGGTCGCTGCTCTCGTATATGTCAACGCTAAGATACTGTCCGGACTAATTCCATGGTTGAATACCATGTTCCCCAGTCGAGTTACCAAAACAGTCGTTTTTCCACTGCCTGGAACCGCAAGAAGCAGTACAAAGCCATCTATGCTTTGTACTGCCTCCAATTGTTCTCTATTGAGATGAGCACCATACTGTTCCAAAAAAGTCTTATCTGCCATCTGTAACTCCATGATCAGTCATACTTTATTTCCATACGAAACGCGGTACTCCCCGGCATATACTTTATTTCATAGCTAATTCTTTCCCTTACCTCCCCACTTGCCCGCTGTGCTGCTGCTTGGACAAGTTGCACTGCATTACTTAAATCATTAAAGCCACATTTTCCCTGGCCTTTAACAAGCTCAAATTCGGTTATTGTCTTTTTGGCTTGAATAGCTTTCTTAATATGATTCTTTAAAAAGATTGTATTATCTATCTGTAACCCTGATGCCTTGAAGTGTCCCAAGTCATCTGAAGTGCACTTTGGTAGTGTTCCTTTCCAGTGATGATCTGCAGAAATTCTAGCATCAGTCAGATTAAGAAAATTATAAACGACATTCCCCGGACTACTATTCGCAACACCCCAAGTGACATCCGTATGATAGTTTTTCCCATTAATTTTTACTATATTCCATCCATGCGGCTGATTAGGTCCGTTATCAGGACTATCAGCAGTCCCTGATACAAAAATACACTTCATGTCCATCGCATTCAGTACCAATTTAAATGCTCTTGCAAATCCATCACAGTTAGCCTTCCCATCTATCAAAGGTCCTATGATGGAATGTCCCCTAAATACAGGTTCGGAAAGTTTCCTTCCGTCATCAAACTGTAACCCATGAAAGTGTTCACAGAAATATGTATAAAGCTCCTTCTCTCTTTTAACTTCATCATTACCTGCAGAAGCATATACCTGCTTGACTATTTCATCAACCTTCTGCATACATCTTTTAGAATATTTATCTGCATCGCTCTTGCTGTAAATATAGTTGGCCTCAAATACCGTTTCCTTACTGCTTTGTAAAAGATTGCATCTAGTAAAATCAAAATAAAAAAAATGAGGATTATCACGTACAAACGCTTCAAAAACCTTGTTTGCTATAGTTTGGGCATCAGAAAAATAGATTGTGCTGATTCTGGGCTCCATATTTTTTACACCCTGATAAAGATCCTTATATATCGTCTGCTCTCGCTTTGTAAGACGACTATAGTAGTATCTATCTGCAATCATCTACTTCCTCCAAAGAGCGGAGAGCAAGTCATTTGCTCTCCACCTCTGTAAACTCCAACTCTTTAAATTCTGTTCTTTCTTCTTTGTTATTCTTTTGCGCTGAAACAGCCTCGGGATCTTCTTCTATTGTTTTCGCATCTTCATGCTTGTTATCACATGTCGTAGCATCCTTATTTTCATCTTCTGGTGTAAAGTAGGCTAATGCTAAAGAAATATCATCTCCACACCCGCCATCACTTGTTTCTCGAAGCCAGCCCTCCTTGTCATTTCCTATAGCTTTACAAACTGCATCAAATCCATTATCTCTTATTACCTGATAGTAGTCTTTGCAAGCATTATGAAACTCTTCTTCACTTGCATAGCTGTTTGCAAGGCCATCGGATGAAAGCATAATAAGGCATGGTTTCTTATGAAGGTCTTTTACTGTCACAACATCTGTCTTCGCATAGTTCCATGAGTTCTTATGAGCTAAGGAGTAAGTCTCAACTCCAAGAAAATGATCGCCATCAATCAGATTTCTTACGCCATCATCATCAACGATAACAATATCTCCATCTCCAATCTGATAGACCAAAATATCATCTCCCATTATTGCTATGCCCAACAGCGTTGTTCCATAAAGCATGGGATCCACATCCCAGTACCAATCTGTGTGCTTCTCAGCCTTTTTGTATACCATATCAAGCGGGGATAGTTTACTCGGCTTATCGAATTCTTGCTCACGCTCCTTATTATTTCTATGAACATGGGTAATACGATTTATCCATTTCTGACTTATCTGTTTAGTCAGCTCTACATCTTTAAATGGTGTATTCTTAAAGCCTTTAAGATTTCCATTTAATCTCTCATCTTCAACTAGCTGCTTGATAATTGTATGAAAGACCTTAACTGCCTCCTTTGAACCATCCGAACTATACTTACACTGATCACTACCATGTCCGTCTGCTACCGCAAGAACAATAGCACCAGAAATCTCTCCATCCTTGTCATACCAGGATGAATCTTCACAGATCGGATTAGGCTTACGGAGATGAGAAGCACCTATAACGCTTGCTGCATAGGTCTTCACTGCCATGTTTTAGGCCTCCTTACCATACATCACCATCATCTACAGGATCATCTGCAGGATCAGGAATACCCGAAATATCAATCGGCGTAGAAACTGGCGCAGATGCGCTTCCACTTACAGGTGTCTCAACTGGTCTGCTTACAGGTGATGAAACCTGCTTAGCAACTGTGGATGCCCACTTTATCATCTTTGAAAGCTGAGCAGCATTATCTGCAGGAAGCACAAGCTCTGGATTACATGTAAATTCCTGAAGAATAGCTTTATCAACATCTTGGCCAATAGCTATGGCAATCTTTACCGCCTTCTTGCCCCACGGAAGACTAAGAAGTCTGTTAAGTCCTCCCCTATAATCATCTGTCGGATTTCCATCAGAAAGCATGACTATTACAGGCGGGAGAGCTCTCTCAGACATCGGAGGCATTTCAAGCTGGTCTGAAAGAAGATTAAATGCTGCTCCCATTGAAGTCAGTCCACCAACATCAAGTGGATCCCATTCAAAATCTTCTACTGGAACCGGAGCCGGTGTTACCCACATTGCTCCATCATCAAACTTAAGTGTTCTAATCAAGAGCTGGGCATTCGGATTTTCCTCTGCAGCCTTCTGCATCCCAGGAATAGCATCCTTAATTGCATAGTTAGCTGTGGAAATCTTATCTCCACTCATTGAACCGGAGCAGTCTACCATCCAAATAAAATGAAGTGGTCTACTAGCTAAAGCTCCACCTGGTCTTTTCATCTGTTCGCTCATAAAACTACCCTCCTTAAGTTTTGTAATTATTCAAATACGCCTTCGACCTGGCCAAATTTAATCTTGCATCCCTTTGCTATAGTTGCTGATTTTCCTGGTGGTAATGTAACCTGTGTACCATCAACTTTCTCATAAACCCAATTCTCTGAGCTTTCATTCTTAACGCCCTTTATGCTTGGATCCTTAGGATTCTGCGACACTGTAGCAACTATCTTGGTGACATTATAGTTATCCTTCACATGATGCTCCGTAATAGTAGCATCAGCATTAAGAATTATCTTGTTAGAACCAATCCTAATCGCAGTCGGAATCTGTATAGATTTACTGCAATACCAACAAATATGGCCTGCCCCAGAGCTTTCAATAGCCTCGTTATAAAAACTTTCAGCGCCACAGTTCTGGCAAGTTAAAATGCCATCCATCATCCTTATCAACGCATTCTGCCATTCTACCTCTTGAACTCGCTTATTAGGATTATGAAGACCATCTGCAAGTGTTCTCACAAAAAGATCTTTGAAGTAATCCGGGTAAAGATTCCAAAATACCGTTGCATTATCATCAACGCCTTTTACTGGCCTATTCGATTTATCATTGGGATCAAAAATGAATACCGGCTTCTTTCCATAAACTAATGTTTTAGCTGCCTGATCAAAGCACTTAATATTGTTGACCATTTCCCCTTGGAAAGGATCAGCAATCATAAATATGTAGAATAAAAGAACTGCTAAAGAATGAAGATCTGTTGCCGTAGAAGGCCTATCCGATGAATGCGTCTCACAAGCCATAACAAGCTCAGGTGCCATGAAACCGAGTGTTCCCATGGCTAAAGACTGCTTCATACCGTCTATTGTTACGTTATCATTATCGCATATGAGGACATCGCCATTATCTGGATCAAAGAACACATTTCCAAAGTTGATATCGCAGTAGCTATAGCCGCTTGCATGAAGCTTTCTATAGTTAGTTACTAGATTAAATCCTATTTTACATAAGGTCTTAAAAGAAGGATCTGCCTTTCTGGACATAAGAGCAGGGATATCTTTAAAGCGGCTTGGTCTAAGAGGCATGACATATCCATATAAATTGCCGTCGAATACCAAATCAAGAGGCCATAAAAAAGCATCAGAAGGTTTTGACTTCTGTAATAAATTCTCTAATATTGCCTTCTGCTCCGGTCTTGACTGAGTATCGCCCTTATACCACTTCATGGCATATTTGTTTCCATTACAGGAAACTTCATAAACATAACCCTGTCCACCTTCTCCGAGAAGCTGCTCTACCTTGTAAGAATTCCCACTCGAAGATGATAGTACTTTGCCTACAGTCAGTTCTGCATTCATAAGAATCCTCTCCTTTAATGAAGTAATTCAAAAAGATCATTTAACAAATATCCATCCGGCACAAACACTGTATAAGTCCTGGACCCATATTGTATCTCGATACCGTTATCATATGCATTTATCGCAGTTATCGATGTGTGCTTCTTATCAAAACCTGCTTCTTTTTGTAGAAAAATTGTTCTTTTACTGGTCACAAACAGTTTTCCGTCAAAATACTCCGTCTCTGTATGCTGCCCAACTTGGATTTTCTTGGAATACCCCTGACCATATCTCATCCAATCAAATATAATTCCGTTGAAGGATGTCCCGGCATAGCGACGAATATAATCTTTTACAACCTTCTCATTCATAAGCCTAGCGTTATCTGCATAATAGCAAATCTCACCCTTCTGCAGATAAATATCATTTGTCGCAATCGAAGGAAACTGTCCCATCTGAATTGTATTAACATCAGCTGAACTCATGATCGATGGCATGTGAATTGTCTGCTGTTGTTTCTGACCAAACAACAAATCAAAGAAACCCATCCATTAATCTCCCACTTTTTCATAGCGAATACTTATAGGTGTATAGTAACTTAAAGATTTTTGAAACTCTATATACTCTCCCTTCTTTATTTCAATATATGATTGTCTACGTAAATATATAGCTCCTCGTAGGTCATTAGGATTCTTCCCTATATAACAAGTTATATAGGGATCATCATGGCCGGGACTTTCCTCATAATCTATAAGAATTCTTAATGTACCCACTGGAAAATCCAACCCAGCTTTATACATCATTAATTCAACTTCACCACATTCGTTATCTGGATTAATTACGTTTTGCGAGCCAGCTTTCCCTTTATTCTCTATGATTGTTGGACCACTTTTAAAATTCAGCAATGCTTCCGCCACGTCAATCCTACTGAAAACATAACACCACGTAACAACGCTCCAAAGCGCATTTTCCTCAGAAATTCCATATCCACTTACAAGAGAAGGAATAAACTGTAGCATTGCCAAGGTTATATCTGGTTCAAAGAACCGTTTAAAAATCTGATCATCATACGCATTCATAATTAGATTAGTGTGAATCCTATCGCCGGGAATAACATCAGCCAACACACTTTTAAGCCTTGAATGGTCTGTCAGACATTCTTTGTTTCCTTTTAACGCTGTCACAATCTTTTTCTGAACATCATCCATGTACGTTCCCTCATACAATAGTATACTTTATTTTGTGACTTCTTGCGAACTTCTCAGCCTCACTGCCCATATCGCAGTTAATGGTAAACTCCTCTGACATATCTATAAATGCGTCATCTGCAATAAAGACAACTGAATCTGGAATATTTAGCTCTCTTATGCCTGAACATCTTGCAAATGCTCGGCTTTCTATTCTTTCAACTGTAGGGAATATCTCAAACTCCTTCATATTGATACACCCACTGAAGGTTTCAGACGGGATTTTGCCAATATTCAGATTCCAAACAACATATTCTAAGTAATAGCAATCCTTAAACAAACCATTTCCTATGCTCATGAGAGACTTGGGAAACTGAACCAATCGTAGCTTTGTCTGCTGAAATGCATACGCTCCGATTGAAATCAATGATTCTACCAAATTACAAGTAGTAAGATTCTCACATAACGCATATGCTTCCTCACCAATCCTTGTAACACCATAAGGAAGAATCATCTGTCTTAGATTCCTGCATTTAGCAAAAGATCTGGTTCCAACTTCTGCATAGCCCTCTGCCAGCACAGCCTGTTCTATGTTCCACATGTTTTCGAAAGCACTGGTCTCAACAAGTTTCATGTGATGATTATTAAGGATTGCAGGAACTACAAGTGTTTTAGCATTAGTATCTGAACATCCGGTAACTGCAGACTTGTCGCCATTAAGCTGATATGAGAAATAATCTTGATATAATCCCTTTTCTGCTCTACTTGCCTCATTTTTCTTTGCAGTATGTGGTGTAAGATCGCAACTTTTGCCTAATACAAGTTTTCCATAGCATTGGCACCAGATATACACTGCATTCTCGGCATTTTCTTCTCCTGTTCCAAAGTTATCTACAAGAGTCTTTACATACCGGTACGAAAATGTTGCATCAAGCTCCGAATTGCTCTCAATATCTCTGATAATCCCAATCTCTACAAGGTCTGAAAGCACGTTATTCCTAAGCTTTTCCTCCGGAAAAAGGTCCTTCATGTATGAAGAAAAAGTTCTCCTGTCAGCTTTGCATTCAGGATGTTCTATTAACATTTTGGTAAAATCATCCTCAAACAATGTAAACTCCTACATAAAATCCATCAAACTCATCTGCTCAAATTTATCTTTTGATACTGCCTTCAGCTCATTCAAAACATCCCTGTAGTCTTTAACATAACAGTAATTTAAGTGGTATCGTGATAGTTCTTTTCGATCATAAGAACGTGCGCTTCCATAAATGAAAGCATTCTTGGCACATTCTTTTTCTGCTATACGTATGTTTCTCATGCTGGAAGACTCTCTTTTAAGAGTCCCATCAATTTTGAAGTTTCCAATTACTACTGTTTTACCAGCGCAAATTCCCTCGTATAATGCCAACGCTGTTATAATAACTGGATAAATTAAGTCCTCTGCATCTACTCGCCAGTACTTGTCAGTTATAGTTATCTCGAAAAAGTTGTTCTCTATGGTATCCTGTCTGTCACGTGGCCAGTTCTTCTTAACTAAATTAGCTATTTTACTGCAGAAATATGATTCCTGTCCCTTTATCGCTAGTGCACCTCTACCAGGAGTCATTTCAACATCTATAGCAATTATGTTTCCGTCCCAAATATAAACTAATCGATTTTTACTATCGGATTCGCAAAACTTTTGCTTTTCCAGATCCATTGCATTTAGCATCTGGACCGGTACTTTCAGGAATGGGTATAGCTCCTGCTTTTTCTTAATGTATTTGTCTCTTGCCTCCCAATTATTCCTGTCTTCCCATGATTTCCATGGTGTCATGTTAGAAAACTCTATTTGGAATCTCCTCTGAATCATACTCTCAAGTCTTTTATCAAAAGGAAGTTCCCTACTTTTCTTGATTGTTTTTTGCTGAAACTCCGGAAATTCTGAAAGTGGTTTATCATCTTCTTGTAATTGAATATCTATTGCACTTTCTAAAAATCGCTCTTCCTCATTAGCAGCTCTTTCCGGATCTCTATCTTCATCAATTGCAATAACAGAGACGCCATTGTTTCTAAGGGCTTCAATTTGCCTACCATCTACAGGATTGCCCTGTACATAAAGCTTTTTTAATTTCAAAAGCTCCAATGCAGGAGACAAATTAGAAATCCTATTATTATTCAGATTCAATGTGCAAAGGTTTCTTAGGTCCTCAATCCCTTTAATATCTGAAATATTGCAATCCAAAAGAGAAACAGTCTCTATCTGTGGCCAATTCTGAAGCCAAACCAGAGAAGGTATTTCGCTATCCTTAATTGATATCGATCTAAGGCTTTCTAATTCACCAATGTTTTCATAATCCTTCAGCTTTACATGCGAAAGTGTCAATTCCTCAAGCTTGTTACATCCAGTCAAATTCAATGCTACTGGCAATGCAGTATCATTCTTATTCTTAAAAGAAAGACTAAGCTTTTTTGTTTTCTCTAAACAAAGTGCCACCACATCATCAGTAGTATAAATGCTAAGTGACAAATCTTCTGCTTCGCCAAATGAAAACTGCTTCAAATATTGCCAGTCATAGAAAATTGATATGGATAGTTCCTTAGTCACTGGAATCCCAAATAGATCACCATGACTTCCTGACCAAATAAATAAGTGTTTAAGATTCTTGCATCTACTTAAGTCAATTGTATTTATATCGCACTGCAAAAAGATTTTTTCATAGTTTTCCGGCTCAGAAATAAGCTGACCATCATTGTAAATAGTTAACTGGTTTTGACGCCAATTCCTCCTGCTCTGTACGGCTTGAAGGGCTTTCTTTACACGCCTCTCATATGAATTATCATCATACTCATTTTCTTGAAACGAATTATTTGTTTGCTCTATGCCCAAAACGTAGCACCAGGTCTCAACACCCCACGCTGCATTTTCTTTTGTAATACCATAGTTATTCTGTAGGCCTGATATTACACTTGCTTTAACCTGATCAATTCCTTCACCTTTTAGCCTATTGACTACATCTTGCTCATATGCAAAAAGCAAAACATTAGCCTGGAGCTTGTCTTTCGGAAGGATATCCAGCAAAGCCCCTCGCAAAGCATTCTTGTCATTCAGAAACTCCGGATGACTATTAAGACTATCAACCACAATTCTCTGTATAGCATCCATACGTTATACCTGCATTCAAATATCAATCAACTCCAAGTGCCTTAAATACAGCCTCCTGCGCTGATGTGTAGAATATTGGGTCAACCTTCCCCAGCAACTCGCTTGGTACAGTTGCAAAATCAGATGCAGAAGTAATTGGCATAAGAACTTTCTTCGCACCACAGTCTAAGCAAACCTGTAGCACACTTGCCAGCTCTTCAACTTTCATTACTGTGCCACTGATAGTAATCTCACCAAGTACAGCAAGACTTCCGACAGTTGGCTTGCTTAGCGCAGATGAACATATTGCTATAAGAGTCGGCAGCGCGAGCTTTGGTGTCATACCAATTCCGTTCAGATCCTGATAATTTACAATATAATCTTTCTTTGTTGTGCTGATTGTCCCACTGATGGAGTTACTGTTTGCTTTAAGGAAGTTAAATGCTGTAGTTGCAGCTTCCTTAGCCTCTCTATCAGAACCGATTCCTGTAGGATTGAACTTACCATTACCTGGAAGCATCTGGGTTTCAAGCTTGTAAACACCAATCATACCGGTCTTACCTTGGGAAATCGTGTAAACCTGGCCAGGCTTGTTCATGCCTTCAGGAATAAGCTTTCCACCTCCCTGCTCAGGCACTGATACAAAATGCTCTTCAAAATCAGAATCATCAATCTCCCTATATGAGAAATTGACATCATAGAACTCCATTCCGCCAATCTTCTTCAGCTGCTCTTTTACACGCCTACGCATTTCTAATGAAACATCTAATATTTCCGCTATATCTTCCTTTTCATACACACCATCAGGATAAATAAGTTTAACAAATCCAGATACCATCTTCCTTACAGCAATAGTGTCACGCTGATTCAGATTATTACCAAGACGGAAATACTTATCTATCGCATCACCAAAGTTCTCTTTTCTCATGCAACGCATGAACTCTGATAAATAGTCTGTAATAAACCCATAATCATCTGTAAAGAAATCTGGCCTAAATTTCGGAATCTCCCATCCTGGAATATAGCAATGCATACGATCAAGGAATGCTGTATCATAAGCCATTACGTATGGGAACGGCTCAAACAGATGAGATGTCTTCAGCAGAACATCAACGCTCTGGTTAATATTTCCAACAAATACCATAGATGCAGTGGCAGCCTTCTCTTCCTTTCCTCTTGCAAAAGAACCAGACGCCATATAGTCCTTCATGATCTGAATACCATCTTTATCTTTGAAGGTAATGCCTGCAACCTCATCAAAAGCCACACAGTCCCAAAGGCCTACAAGACCAACCGTTTTATTTGCCATGTTGTAGAACAAATTAGCCACAGTTGTCTGGCCTCCAGAAACAAGAATACTATTTGGAGATATTTCTTTGTAAATATGTGACTTACCAGTACTTCTAGGCCCCAGCTCGCAAAGATTGAAATTATTCTCTACAAGCGGAAGCATACGCGCCAGAAGAAGCCATTTCTCTCGATATGAGAACTTATCACACTCCATACCTGTTGAACGAAGCAGTATGTTGATCCACTCATCCTTAGTGAAAGCCTTCCTTCCATCCTTCAGTTCATCGAGGTCTATATGTGGCATCTGGATAGGTGTAAGCTTTCTAATACGAATAGGATTAACATTTTTCTTATCCTCTTCCACATAATCATACTCAAGCTGGACAATACACCAGATACCTCCACAAAGAAGCCTGTCATACTGTTTTGAATAATCAGAAATGATCGGAACGCCCTTTACTCCGAGGTTAGAGAACTCCGCTTCCTGCCTATTCTCCTTAAGATTTACATTGACTGTAACCTTATCAATTATGGTATAAGAACCACGATCTGTAAGAATAGCCAATATCTTCTGAGCCTCATCAGGACGAACATAATTATCAGCAAGAATACGTTTTACGTTATTCACACCTTCTTCGATAATCTGTTCATCATCAGAATTGCAGTACTGACCAAGCAAGTATTCCAGAACATATACCGGAACATTTGCACCTTCCTTAATTTTCTTAGTAAGATCCTTACGAACTATACGTCCATCAAAGTATCTACGCAATTTATTATCAATTTCTTCGTTTGGATTCTCACGTAATAAACTATCCTGCTGCTCTTCCATTTCAATTCTATTTTCTTCTTCCATTATCTTCTCCATGTTAGCCGCAACTATTATATGACACTCTATGTTTATTCTTCATTCCAAATATATTTCTGTCTTCTTAAGTTAAATGCCGGCATTGTTCCCTCCAGCACATCAACTACATGTTTTTTTATTTCAGTGTTTTCTATCGCCCCTGTAGAATACCTTATGTGTTGGTAATTATCCTTATCCATCTCGCAAAAAATAATCTGTTCTGCGTCACAAGCTATAGCAATATTAGGATTATGAGTAACTATAATAACCTGACGCCTTTGCTTTGCCTTACATATACAAGGAACCAATTTGCTATATACCGACTGATTATCCAGATTATCTTCCGGTTGATCTATTATTATTGGAGAATTATTCTTGCTTAACGCAAGGTAAAAAACAAGTAATACTATTCCCCTTTCTCCTGGACTAAGCTCTTCCAAATCTCTTCCAGCCATCTTAAGCTTAAATAACACATCTGCATATTCAAGCCCAAATAGGTAATCATATAGCTCGCTCTTGTTTTGGACCTTTTTCTCAGAAGCATCAATATCCTCTTCCACTGCTTGCAGTACATTTGTAACGAGTGAAAATACACTTTCTGGCTTATCAAACTCTGTCTGTTTAATGTACTTGTCCAAAGTTGCAGCCGCTTCTGTTTTGCCTCTAAAAACTCCTGACATCCTACTATTTATGTTCTGCAGTATTTTTGAGGAAAAGTCATTATCTGTCAGCCTTATCTCTGCTTGAAATTCTATGTTGTCCTCAATTTCTCCAAGTAGTTCTTCTATCTCGTGCTGTATAGGAGAATAGATTTCTTGCAGAATTCCAACCATCTTTTCTTTTTGGGCATACAAATCAAAAAAGAGACTTTCCCTTGCATTTTTCGCATTTTCATATTCATCTTTTAAAGAATTATTTATATACAAACTTTCTTTCTTATAATACTCCAACGAACCTTCTGTCTCTTTATCACCTATAACGTTTTTCTTTTCATTAACCCATTCCTCTAAATCACTCAGGTATTTTTGATATCGCTTTTCTTCTGCTGTTGTTGTCGAAATAAGCTTCTCTTTTTCTTCTTGTGCATGAATCAATTGTTTCTTCAAGCCATCTGTATCACCTACTCCATCCAGTTTTTCTTGTATTGTACTTTTTTCTAAAAGCAGGCTTTCACGCAGTTGCTTTACAACCTCGCTAGGAGATGAAAAATGAGCTTTTTCTAATGACACGGAATACTTGCGCCCAAACGACTCAATAGTAGCATTAAGGTTCTCTACGTCATCACTGATCATTTTTATCTTAGCAAGTAACTCATTTATTTCATTGCACTCTATGTTAATGCTTGTAAGGCGATCACTGCATTGCTTTATCTCAGAATTAATCGATTCAATAGTTCCATTAACTTTGACCAGAGCAGCCTGATATTCTTTATCTCCATCTTTACCAACAGGTTTCTGCACTTCTTCAGGCTTAGTTTTTTCCAGTCGGTTTAGTAAATCCTGTTTCTGCTTTAAACTATCCTCTACCATTTTCTTGTAATTACTGGTAGATTTTCTTTCGAGCTCAATGATCCGATTATTCACTTCAGAAATCTCAGTCTTAATTCCTTCAGCTTCCATATCCAATGCATGAGCTTTTTGCTTCACCAGATCTGAAAGCGACGAAGCACTTCCTCTCTCAGCCTTGTCAACGTAAGAAAAAATGACTTTATCAATCTCTTCTTGAAAGAAAGAGTCTATATCATTGCACACCTCTTCAATGAATTTTTGAGGCAAATACTGAGCGCTTTCAATCACGGTGTCATAGTTGTCTTCAGCTAATGATAGAGTCACACGTTCCCCATCCGCCCAAACAATAGTACCCTCATAATCGGCAGCATAGTTTTTGGGTTGCTTTCTAAATCGAGTAGTAGTAAGAAAAGAAGCGCGATCCATCGTCCTAGCCTTACATAAATGTCCTACTATATCAGAAAATGCACTTTTCCCACTTCCTTTATTACCTATTATCGCAACCATAGAAGAGTTGAGTGGAATATCAAAATTTAACCAATTAGCCTTATCATTTTTAGGATTATCAATTCTTCTAACAGATAGCTGATCTATTATTGCCATTTTATTTTTTTGTGCCCTATCCACAGCCGGAGGCACTGAACCTATAAACACCCGCTCAGCCGGTTGAATTACACATTGTTTTAATCCTTCAAAGGTTAAATCTGCTTTTATCCAGCAAAACTCTTTTGGTGTGTACTCTTTGGGATTATGGCAATCAGATCCCATTACTAAAGGCTTTTCTTTTATCTCACTAAAAACATACTTATGGTAAGACTCAATATCCTTCTTTGCATTGCCAATCTCAAAAAAATCAACACTCTCTGCAAACTCTTCCTTTATTGCCTGTTTAAACAGATTTCCATTATCGATTTCTTTATCTATTCCGTTTGACTTTTTCCCCGCATGTATAGATATTAAAGCATCATGGTCTCTGGCAAACTCAACTATATCGCTGTAGTCCCAATATACTTTCTCATCAGATTCCTTTGCTTTCGCTTTTGATCTGAGCATTATTGCATTAAAATCTTCCGCCAAAGTCTTAAGATCCTGCTCATCGGAAAATATCAAAATAACATGTATATTGGATGAGCCCTTATCTGTTCTCAGTTCGACACCCGGGAAGAATACAATATCTTTTGCTAGATTTCTTAAATCTGCAATCCTCTGATCGTCTATTATGAAATGATCGGTAATAACAGCTGCCGCAATTCCATTATCCCGTAATGCATCGCAAAGTAGTTTGTTTGCATCGTTCCCCTTATAGGTAGCATCATAGGAACTGGCTGTATGTATATGTAAATCCCATTTTCTCCATTGGGATCCTCGATTCTCATTCATAGAAGCACCTTCTTTTCATACCCCATTATTTAAAACCCAAAATCCTCCGCCAATGCAATATCTATCATGAACTCATAGCTGTGAAGTATATTTTTCTCATCCTCGGCATCGGCTATATGCATATAATACTTATCTTCTCGCTTATACTCTCGGCTCTTAAGGGTAAACTTCTCATGAAATGTCCGTTTATCCGGTGCATCGTCCTTAATGTTGGCAACAAGCGGTACATCAAATGATATTTTCTCTCCTTCCTCTGTAGCAAAGAACGCTATCAAATTCCGGGCCTTCATAACATCAGTTACCTTCTCGGTCTGTATAAAGTCAAAGAAAGTAATGAGGTTTGTAACCTTTCTAGAAACTGAAATCAATATCACATCCGCAAAGTCATAATCCTGCTTGCCTGTCGCAGTCTTTACTTCAACCACAGGAATCAGCATCTCCTGCATGGATGAACCACCATGAACATAGTTTGATCCACCGCCGCCCACAGCAAATATATCTGCTCCAATCGGCGTAGTAACAAAATGATTCATGTATGCCATTATACGTGAAATAGTACCCTGCTGATTAGATTCCTTCGTTGTAATCAAAAATCTCTTATTATCATATGTACATATAGAACGGTCTACAGGAACCTTGTCACTTTCCTGAAGCTTATTCCTCTTATATAAAAATCCATGATCAGCAGTTATGATAAACCTTGTGGCTGAAACATCTCCTGTAAGTCTCCTTACAAGCTTAACAATCTCATTTAAAGCTTCTGCACATGCATTGAACACCTCATCTTCGCTTGCAGGCTTATCACCACGAGCATCTATCTGATTGTGATAGATATATACAATATTTTTGCCTTGAAGAAGTTCTCTAGTTCTTGCCTTCCCCGCCTTATATATATCATCAAATGCTATGGCAGCATTCTTTTCATTTTTAGCTTTAAGTATCTTATCTCTTGCCTGTAAGTCTCCGCACGCGCTTCCATCAATCGATATGTTCAGCTTTTCATCTACCAATAATTCCTTATGTGGTAATAAACTTGCCATTCCAACAGATGTTACAGATGGTAATCCACTCAGCATTACATCCATCTTAGCCGTACATTTTTCATCAAACTCGAAGCGGTTAATGAGTTCCATCGCACACTCATACCTAAGAGCATCAGAGATAATAACTATAACGCGTTCCTTTCCATCATATGGCTGAAGGAATCTATCAAAAAACTTTTCCTGTCTAGTGATATCAAGATTATCCATGACATCCTGCGTAAGACTTTCATTCCATCGTGGAACCATCTTCTGGAGCCATGTATTAGAGTAAATATTTTCGACCCGCTCCTGCACCATGGAAAAAGCGTCATTATCATCTATTTGATCATACGCATAATAGAACCATCGATAATATGAATCCACCAAATATTTTTCGCTGCGATAATTCGTAATCATCTTCTCTATATCAGAAGAAAACTCCATCAAACTAATGGACTTCATGATTTTATAAGCGTATTTCAATGCTTTATACTGATTGGCATATTTATCAGAATAGTGGTACGCCTTCCCCATGCGTAGGTCTGCTATCTCTTCAATGGTCATATCACCAACTCTTGAATCAATTAGTTCTTCTCCAAGTCTCTCTAAAGCCCACTGGATAATAATGTCATCAATTCCGGAAAACGAATCGCATTCCGTGATATCTGCTAGATCAATATTCCCTTTTACATATTCCTCTTCTATCTTTGCAGTCACGCGTAGATTCTTATCTATTTTTGCTGAAATCTCATCATATCTGTCTTTATACAAAATGTTGTCCATGATGTTTCTGACAAATACAACAGCATCATTTTTCCTATCAAGAACATACCCATTCCATGTATCAGGAAGGGTTCCTTTCATTGAATTGTGGGTGTATGTCATGATAAGACAAGCTGCCAAATCATCTATGCTCTTTTTTTCTGATTTATAGCCAAAATATTTCTCGCATAGTTTCCAAAAGCAATCTTCAAGACCATTTGCCTCAAAAGCCTTGAAGTATTCTACTACGTCAGCCGCTAGAAGCAATTGCTTTACCACTTCCTCAAAACTAGGTGTTTTCACTCCAACCAGTACTGCAAGAAGGCCTATATCTATAGTTTCAGGTGTATAGTGATCAATGCCAAGTTCTTTAAACTTCTCGATACGATTTTTGTTTTTCCAAAAATTCGAATATCCTTCCAGATGTTCCTTGAACTTGGTTTCCATTCCAATTTCTTGTGACATCTGAGAGACGCGATCAGTATAATATGGCACTGAGTAATAATATGCATCTGCAAGCGGATTTTCAGCATCTGAAGGTCTAGAAAACGGCGCATATATCAAGTATTTGCTATCAGGATCGGATTCAAATAATAGCCATTTAGAATACAGCCAGTTCCTGCCATCTAAAACATGAGTTTTTGCGTTTTCTAGTGTTATATCGCCAATTTCACTTTCGTATTCAGCCTTATCATCGAACCAAAAAACATATTTCACAGATGATTTGGAAAACTCAGCATTTAATTGTTCTTTGATATGTTCTAAATCCATATAATGTTCCTTTACAATATTCTTCCCTGCTTTACAAGTTCTGTAATAATGTTGGAATCAAGCCCCATCCGCTCCCAGAAACAGCAATATGACAACGCCATGAGAATAAATGCCGTGCCAACAATATCTGAATCTAAATTCCTATATCTGCCATGAGTTACATCATTCCTATATTTTACGAGTGCATTTATATGTTCTGCTCCGCATTGCATGTGCCACTTCTTTTCGTAGTATTCCATAAAGGTGCGATGTTTTTCATAAAGTATGCCCATTTTAACAGCACTTGGCATGTCCCAATGACTCATACTTGAAAAAATATTTTCATATGTCTTGTCATCTAACCTTATCTCAGACTTTCTGTGATTATTGATGACCTTTTTTACATCTTCAAGCAACACTCTCAGAGAACTGTCTTTTTCTGAATTCCAATCCTTAATGAATGACATCTCGCATTCAAGTGATGAACAAACATTTTTTATTTTGTCGTTAGATATCACATAAGCATCCTCATCACTTTCTGGCATAAAATCAAAATTGTACTTGGGCTTTCTAACCTTATCTTCATCAATCAATCCAATTATATTTGGTAATTGCTTTTCTATGTGCTCTAGCAAAACATTTTTTTGAAAAGCTTTCTGAGTAAACAAATCATATGGATAATACGCAATGCCTTCAGCAAACCCAAGCCACTTCTGCGTCTTATCATCAATCTTATACAGTTCTATGCTGTCAAAGCCTACATTCTCGCGATTTGTCAATAACCTGCAAAGTTCAGATATATCATGAAAGATTCTTTTGACATATATCAATGGCAATTCATTATCAAATTCGAATCTCAAACATAAATCCATTATCTGTGGATTGCTTTTCGATGGGATTGAAAAAACGTTAAGATTGCATTTATTGTCCCCCAACTCCAAATGATGATTCTGTATAAATTGCTTATACTCTCTTATAAATACAGACCGCTTTTCATCAAATGAAGTGCTTTCGACCTTGTTCTCATAAAGATTATTTAAAGTTCCACCGCGAAACTCAACTGCTTCGAAAGTCGTCATATCATAATGATGGCAGTTTGCTCTACTTAAAAAAAATATTCCAGGTTGTAAAGAATAGTTGGCAGTTATCTCCTTCTTATCAGTTCCTGCATATAGCGCAATCTGAAATCCATCAGTAGTATACCCATACATAAACTGATCTTCACAATGTATTTCTCGCTTTATGGCATTTGCAAATATTCCAAATCCTTCTGGAATAAAATGGAAAATCTGTTTAGCAGCATAAAAAGGATATTTTTGCTTCCCATCAATAATGAATCCCGTAAAACTATCTTTCCGTATTCCCATTTTCCCATCCTTAAAATGCAATTATTAATCAGCCTATCTTGGCAAGCAAATCAACCTTGATAGTTTTCATTCCTTCCTTCGCCACTTCAACTCCCTGGAACTTAACATAATTGTCTTTGACTCCATCATCAAGATTTATAGCGATACGTTGATTGGCCACATGCGCAATTGCATCATCATATACCTGTATTTCTGCCAACTGCTTTGTATACTTAGAGATATTCTTTGTTGCCTTAGAGCGCTCCGTACTACTACCACTATTTTCCAACACATATTGTGCGCTAGCCAAAGACTGTTCTATAGCCTTCTGTGTTTTATGTAAGTATTCCGCACGTACTTTCGCAACTATATCCTGGTTATAGCGGTGCATATAAATAATTGCTTTAAAGCCATTTTCTTTTCCAGAGTCAAACATCCAATATATGGGCCTTTTTCCCGAACCACCTACAGAATACATACTGCAATGGTCTTTAAAAAATTCACACAAAAAATAGTTCCTTATAGTGTCTCGAGAAGTACTCCCCTTATCGCCAAGTGCCTTAGCAATATAATCAAGATTCTCTTCTAATGTTTCTACTCCATACACTTGCTTAAGCCAACTGCATAGTAATCCCACGACATCATCATTGAAGTATTCTTCATCATTGATTGGTATGATACCGTCTTCATCTGGTTTAAATGAAGTGTACTTACGTATATCAAAATCTCCTCCAGCAAATATAAGTCCTTCATCATCAAGAGAATACCTTCCAAACATACATCCAACTGCGTAAGAAATCAGGCTTCTTATATCCCTCTCTAAATCTGCTTTCCTTATTGTGATATTACTGGTTTCTGCACTTATTTCTTCATCAAGGCCATAGATTTGTATAAATAGCTTGTTTATTTCTTCTTCGTAATTCTTCAATTGAGAATATCTTTCATCGCATATTTTTTCCCATTCATGATATGCTTCACTTATCCTATTTCCTCTGATCAGCGGATGACATTTATAATCCCAAGAAGTTTCAAATGAATCCCAATCTTCTTTTGATATTTCAATACACTTTTTTACTAATTCATCAATTATTTCCTTTTTATCAATTATCACAGGTAGATTTGCTATATTACCAGCCTGATAATTCATAGTTGGATTCTGTATCTGCAACAATTCATTGCAAACCTTTGAACACATAAACCCTGTCAAATAGTAATAATAATCTTGCTCTGGAAAAACCGAAGAGCCAGCAACATCAAAAATGGAATACTTAGGGGAATACCTGACTCCAAATGTCACAGTACTCACAAAAGACCATGTTATTGCCGGTCTAAAATAATATTCAATGTTTTGTGGGCGCGATCTAAGCTTTCCCTTAGAATCCTTAAAATTCTTTATTTCATATCCATCGTTCAACCAATTAACAACATAATCATAATTCCCATACCACTTTCTAAACTCTCCACCTTTATTGTACGGAAACCATTTTTTGTGGCTGCTTTTTGCATCGTTAACAGAACCAGCACTCAATTCTTCTGTTGTTATATCTACTTCAAACCAAAGTCTAAGAAATCTAGCATTATCACCTGTCTGTAATCCAACCTTGGGTTGAGCAAGTTCTCCTAATCGCTTGTTCCTGAATGAATCCGACAGCCTATCGCTAGCCCAGTATGCTGTTGGCATGCCTGGAAGTTTCTCATACCTCTCAACAGAAGATAGGTAACAGCAATCATTATCACGACCTAAAAGCACGCTTAAATACTTGTCACGCTTAATAATTTCTCCGGGGAAATCCACCAAGCGAATATAGGTTCCCTTATATGCAGCATCGAAACTTTTTCTTCGGATAAAAGCAGTTGTTTGAACCACTTCTCCCCCTATTTCATCAAATGCCCTTGATCCTAAATGAACCATTGATACTATATTGTTTAAATATATTTTTTTTCTTAGCCTTTCAAAATTAGCCAAAAACATCCACGCATGTTGCGTTATCATAGCAGAGAAAGCATCTTTACGCGTCATATCTTGACACTTTTCAATAAATGCACCAAACAAATCACTTCTAGAGTCCTGGAAATTATCTTTCACATAGCTCGCCAACAAGCTGTCCATGCCAGAACTCCCCATATAAGGAGGATTAGTAACGACACTGTAATACTTTTGAGTAAGGACTTCTGCGATCTTTACTATTTCTTTTATCGTGTATTGGGCTTGATCTAACCCAACAGAATCCAACGATATCTGCCCTTCTTCATTCGTCTTTGCGACAAACCTATTCAATAATTCCCAATCATAATTATCAATTATCAATAATGAACCATATTCTCTTGCATCTACAAAAGAATCAAGCAATCCATTTAGCTGAGTTATAGCATTATTCTTTTCTAGTTCACTAAAATCTCCCCCAAAATACTTAAGTTGAGATCTATTAACCTCATTGCTATCCAAAAAACAAAAAATATGGGGTCGAGGACATTCGTCATTTTTGCCCCTAAAAAATCTACGATTATACTGCCTCCCCTTCATCATAACTGCAAAATACGCCAACTGATATGCCCGCCTGTCAATATCAATTCCGTGAAGATTATGCTCTACTATTTCAAATGAAGCCTCTCTCTCTCCATACCCCACACTTCTATAAATGTCCATTAAAACATCGAACATAGCGACAATAATATGCCCCGATCCCATACAAGGGTCAATGCACAAAATATCCTCTGGTTTAATATCCGCATAAGATTTGCGAATCTCTACCAGTCTTGTAGTAACCTCCAACTCCTGTGTTGCTTCAGGGAGATAATACTTCCACCCAAAGTTCTCTGCGACAGCCTTCTCATCAATCTCAGCGTTACCTGCTCTTAAATGCTCAATCCATATACGACCCACCGAGTTTTCAACCATATAACGCACAATCCAATCCGGCGTAAATAGCTGTGTAGCAGCAGGAATGCGTTCTTTACTAATCTTTACATTCTTCTTGAGCTTAGCAAAAGTATCGTCCTTGAGCTCAGTATTGTAATATTGATATAGCCAGCCAATGATCTCCACCTGACCAGTAGGATTCCCATTTTCATCAGGCGTAGCAACATTAAAGTCTGCCTCATCCACGCCATCCACAAGCATACGAACCACATCATCCTCATTTGTGTAGGACAATGAAAGAAGCATCTCTGTATAATCTTCTGTGGCCTCAAAAAGCTCTGGCAAAATCTCTGACAGCTTATTGCACTGCTTAATAAATAGTTTTGAGAATAATTCATCTAACCTATTATCAATTTTTGCCTGCAATATGAACTCACGCTCACTATCTGTAAAGTCCAAATCCACATTAGGAGCCTCAGTCAATAAATCCGGCTCATTTTTCCCTTGCTGAAGGGACGAAAGCACCCTAACTCTTGTAGGAAGATAATCATTTACTTCCATAAAACGAATCGCACAGATGCGATTAAACCAGGTGTATGCAATCTCTTCTACAACAGCTTCGAGTCCTCTAGCCTTTATTTGCCATACAAGGCGACGTCTCTGCTCAATCTGATTTCCCTGAAGCATGATTTCGGTTCCGGCAGGTGTCCTGTAAACCTCAAACCCCACTCCCTTGCTGGAAGGTTCACTTATTCCATCTTTAGTTATCCCCAGCTCACCTGCCTTGTCTGAAACTGTAGCAATAAGCCTGGTTCTTGCAGCCATTGCAAATTTTTTTATTGCATTCTTATTCATATAAATATTCTCCAATACGCTTTGGGTTAACTCAATGTAATTACTGTGTCTCCATCCAGCTCAGAAACAAGTTTTTTCCTCATCTCTGAAAGGAATTTATCTATATCTTCTTCATTAGCGAGAGTATAGGTTCTTGCCCCTGCCATGCTACTAATAGACAGATTTTTCTTTTTCTTAGGCTTAGGTGTCGACACATCTGGCTTGGGTGAAACTTCTCCTCCAGCTGGTGGCGTATCAGGTACTGATGGTGTAGCATGTTCCTGCTCATACTCTTCAATCTCATCCAGACATCTGAGCTTCAATGTATCGCTCTCTAGCCTGATATTCTTTACCTGTGCTATTTCATGCGATGTTTCAAGCTTCTTCCTAAGCTCCTCAAACCTGTCAGTAAACTTTTCCTTAAACACATCGGCAAAAGGCTTAGAATTCAATACATCAAAAACGATTTTCCTATCATCATCGAGGGCTGGCTCAATCGCCTTAGCCTCACTGTTAAGAAGAGAACCATATTTCTGAACAAACTGCTGAATTAACTCTGGAAGTTCATGAATCCTTCCAAAAGGTTTTTTGTCATCAACAATTGAAGTTATTTTTCCATATATGTCTGTTATTTCCTGGTCTCGTACATATGTCTTGCTATCTTCAAAAATCCGGATATACTTCTGTGCCTTTTCAAAAATTGTTCGCTGTTCACCATTAAAGAAATCGAATACTGGAGCTGTATCCTCGGCATCATCCAATAAATCATCCCGTTTTTTATCAACAGTCCTGAAAAACTCTGCTGCGTCCTTTATCTCCAGAATGCTGTCCAGTTCCTTCTTCGCTTTTTCCATCAATTGTTTGCATGGAAGCTTATCATTTACACGATACTCAACAAGGATATCTTCGTATTCCTTCTGCTTCTTCCCAGCATAAGTGATGAATGACTTCTGTAATACATCGTCATCGTCGCTTGTAATAGTAATTCCAAAGCAATCCTGTAGTACCTGCTTCACGGAACGAATCTGACTATCGGTTGCTCTCTCCTTAATGTCAATAAGCAGTTTTTCAACAAAATCCCTCTTGGTTATATAACGAACCAGCTCATCCTTTGTATTAGTTATTAGCGACAATGACTGACTATTGAGTGTAAGGCTTATGCGACCAAGTTTAAATAGCATAGCGACAAGCCACTGTACATCCTTAGGATCAAATCCGTAAGGAGCAGCTATAAACATATCCTGTAAGGTTTTCATTGAAGTCTTTGTTCTTCTCTGATTTCCTAATTCTATTTGTCTTATTACATCATCAAGAGCTAGTTTGTTTGGTACCTTATCACTTGTGCCAATAAAACTCATCTGCCCATTGTCTGAATTAAAGATTGCTGCAATATCAGACAATTCTGGGGCTGTTTCCATGTATGTAAGCTTGTTATAAATGACTGCTACAAGCTTTCCAAGAGCCTCATTTATCCTGGATACCGGATCTTTGACTCCAATATTAGCCTTATCACCATTTACATAGATATCTGCATTCTTGAGTGCTTCCTCAAGGAATATTCGAATACGATCCTTTTTCTCAATGCGCTCATCTTCCTTTGCCCGGCGAATACTGTCAAAGTTGCCTGCTCCTTCTCTATTCTTATTAAGGAATTTATAAATCTTTATAGAGTCTGTTATCTCATCAAGGAAAGCGCTATTATTTGGAAGCTTGATAATAACAGCGGGTTCATTAGGATTTGTTGACAGTACACGAAGAGCAGAGTCAGTATAATCTCCGCCATACGGTGTGATTACAGTAACCCCGATATTATTGTTTTGATTTCCCTTGAAGTACCTATCATCAACTTTCTGATTAAATGGAAATAGATAACGAGTGCTATAACGGTATTTCTTCTCTGGATATATTTCCTCGAATATAACTGTAGATGCTTCACCAATAATTTCTCCCATTTCTACAGTTTCACTGTTAATAGCATTATTGATTCCCTGCTCCTCATTGGTAAGAAATGTATAAATTTCACCATTTTTCTGCACAAGGTTCTCTTTTACAAGGCGATCTAAACCATCCTCAATCTTGCGTCTTACCTCTACTCGCTCATCTTCTATATTCCCTATCATGAGCGTTGTCAGTGTATCTACATTTCCTTTTATTTCTCTTACATATTTGATCATGAAGAGAACTTTCAAAAGCTCAACATCAAACTCTTCCAGCCTGCTGCGCCCCTGTGCATCAGAGATAACCTGGCTATGCTGGTGGTCAATGAACTTATGCAGTGGATCATAAAAATATGAAAATGGTATCAGCACTCCAAGGTCATCATCCATAATTCTCTTTGTGGATTCCTGAAATAAAGCCAACATAGAACGTGATTGATCAGAAAGATGCTTGCCGCTGGCGCCATAAGTACGTATTGCAGTTAGTACATATCCCAGTAAATTGAACTGATAGGGGATAAACGGATAGCAGGCTGCAAAATCAGACCTATCTGCGTACTCTTTTCTGTATGTAGCACCGCCTTTAAACTGTATAAGATTATTAATCCTAGTAGAATTATCATCATAAAACAGTCGTAGAGTCTCATCTGCAGTCTCATTTTTCTCAAGAATACGCTTCTTTATTACCTCATCAACATTGGATGCTGACAAGGATAGTCTTGTATTAAACCTACCCTGAATCTTGGAAAAATCATTTCCTCTTGTCTTCGTAATAGAATCAATATCTTCCTGACTGGTCACAATAACCCACGCCTTGCCGCGGCATGCGCTTCCCAAATCCTCCACGATAGTTTGCAGATTAAGCATAAGCTTTGTATCATCCGCAAGATACTGGCCGACCTCATCCACCATGAACACTACATGATGATTACTGCCTTTCTTAGCTATATACTCCTGCACAAGTCCAACAAATTTTTCTATTGTTAAGTCATAATCGCTCTTAGCATTTTTGCACCAGTTTCTGGCAGCCTCTTCGCTCATGAAATTCATTTCCACAAGGGTTTTCACAATCTTATCCTGCATAACTGCAAAAGCTTGTCGTTTCTTTTCCCATGGCGCCCCAGCGATAGCTTCAAACTTTTCCTTAAACTCGTCAAATCTACCTTCGTTATCAAGCTGTCTTTCAAAATCTGCAAGATAGGGAATAGACCCACAGTATCCCTGCATCTCATTAAATACTTTCATGAACACTTCCACTATAGCTTCCTTAGAAGAACTAACCTTAGCAGAACCTTTGGAATCTATATTAAAAAGCATGACATCAGATGAGAGGTTCCCTGCTTTAGTTATCTTTGCGATAAGCATAGGGTCATCGATCTTTTTACCATCAGTAAAATATTCAATTGCATGCTTGCCTTCGACAACACTGTTCTTCAACAGATATGAAAGAATCTTTAAGAAATGAGATTTACCACTTCCAAAGAATCCAGAAATCCAAACACCCATCTTGTCTGTATTTCCATTGATACCCTTTTCATAGTTATCAAAGAAATCAATAAAATGCTTAAGGAGTTCCTTAGTTACAACATACTCATCCAACTCCTGAAATACATTCTCTTCATCGGACTGACCAACTTTAATAACACCCTTAATATCACGATCAATCCTTTTTTCAAACATATCCTTTATCTGCATATCATTTCTCCTGTGCTTATACTAACTTAAAAGCTCTGTAGTAATTTGCTTTCTTTCCTAGAACCGAGATATCCTGTCCACTATATTCTCCGGGACAGAACAGTATCACCGGAACACTATCCAAAACCTGATGAAGGTTATTAAGTATATTGTGACTTGCTATTATCGGATGGCACTTCCCTACTCCGGTAAGAAATATCACGCTATCCGTTAAGTCAGTCTCCAATATTTTACTGATAATCAGATTGAGTTCATTTGTTTCATCCAATCCAAGTGTTTCTACAATTCCCTCTGCACAATCCTGGAACCCATTCTCTTTTTCCAATTCGAAAAAGTCTTCAAGGTATCCCTGCTCCGTCAGAATTTCTATCATCAAATGAAACAGGTCAAACTCAATAATATGAAATCCTTTATTGCCGTTATTAATCTTGTCTTTTAAATACTTCAGATGATTACGGACAATTATTTCATCCTTGGGGCTGTAGTCAAATACATAGTATCCAACTTCATTACCAAGCCCCTTATTCTCTCTAAAGGATTTTTCTGATATCTTGTCCTCAATCTGATTAAGTCTCTCGTCTATCGATAGTTCACGCATTACTTATCTCCTGTAATTGCATTAAGATATATTTCCAATCCGTTCTTCACTAACAATTCTCTTGTGCGATAATCAACATGCACTTCGTGTATCATTCTTGGTTTCTTGCTACTTGTAAGAAGTCCAGCTTCCAATAACATTCGCGTAAAACACTGTTTCAATTTTTTAACCGCAACATCTGTCCACCCGGCAACTACATCACTCTGCATAGCTTTATCATCGAAGAATACATTTAAATCCCTATCTGTTATTTCTTTCTCACCAAGTCGAAGCTTCTCTTCAAATACATCATGCATAAATTCGAAGAACAACCTACTATCCATCAATATAGCAATGAGATTAATGACCTTAGCTGTCTCAATATCGCATGACACAAATGCTGTCATTACCTCTGATGGAAGCAGCGATACTCTCCTATATGTACCATTAAGAACCTCCCCAGCACGATACTCTGCTTTAACCTGGTAAATATTCTCTGACCAACATATTTCCTTTATTTCATTCTTCTTCTTACCTTCGATGATTAATGCTGCCGTTTTTCTTGATTCTTGCAGCCAAAATAACTTTGATGTTAATCCAGCACTGTATTCAGTCATTATTCCCCCCATTTTCATCTACCATTTCCATAATATCCCCAACATCACAGTGCAGGTAATCACAAATCCTTGTAATTACCTCCAACGAAACATTCTCATTCTTGCCCATTTTGGCCATAGTATTAGGACTGGTTTTGACGGCTTCCATGAGCTGAGTCTTATTCATGTTTTTGTCGATTAAAAGCTTCCAAAGTTTGTTGTAACTTACCTTCATATGCTGTCCCCTTGCTGATCTTGGCGTAAAATGCGACAAGATAATTCTACCATATCGGTTCATGGGATAACATAATAAATCTATAAGAAGTTATAATATTTCTATAAAGAAAAGTCGTCACAGTCGTCACAAATCTTCGTCACAAATCGTCACAAATCATCAAGTTCATCTTCAAATTCAAGCCATCCGAGCAGTCTATCTTCCTCTCTTTCCCTGCGAAACTCATCCTGGCGACGCTCAAACTCTCTTCGCTCCTTTTTGCTCATGTTGCTAGTAAGATCCTTGTACTGCTTATCTGTTAATCTAACGTCTTTATCTCTTTTCCCAAAGAACATATCCTTGACCTCTCTTTCTTCATTCGAACTTGTCCGCTAGTTTCAGTTTCTTTTCCTTGGTGCTGATCCTATCAAGCAGCTGCTGGATCAACTCCTGTAGTAATACTGTAATCGTCAGCAGAAGAGCCAACACTGTGGCTACAACTTTCAATAAGATCCTTTTTATCTTAATCTGGTATTTTTTCTTATTCTTCAGATATTGTCGTATAGCAACAATAATGATTGCCAATAATAGTTCAAAGAAAAATAGCATTAGATCACCGCCTTCCTGTTAAGGACACAGAGCGGGAAATGATATATGATCATCCCCCGCCCCAACTATGAATCTGTTAATCTATATCCCCATACCACCCAGGAAGCGTATAGCCATCCTCTCCTTCTGGAAGTCCTATCACATGAAGTTCATCTGCTGAGTACACCCATCCTTTGCCGGATCCTGAATAACCGGATGAATAAGTGCCATCTACATCCCCATAGTAGCCTGGCTTTGTATATCCGTTGGATCCTTCAGGAAGTCCAATGACATGTAACTCGTCAGCCGAGTAGACCCAGCCTTTACCTGAAGTGGTTGCACCGGAACTTCCTCCAGCATAACTACCAGAACCGCTACCACTTGTAGATTTATGATTGGGCACTCTTCCCTCGCCATACTTACCAGCAGCTTTGATTGCCTCCGGGGTGAGATTCCCATCGGCCTTAAGTTCATCCAACCACTTCTCAGTAAACTCTTTCTCCTGCTGTTCTCTCTTGGCCTTCATCTTTTCGTAATGATCCTGTAGATCAAAACCAGAGGCGTTAACTGTGATGCTGGAGAATCCAACCATCAATCCGACTGCAGCAATTGTTGTAAGAATCATAACCATCTTTTTCATAAAACCACCTATACCTTTCATGTAAACTGGATGTTCCCCAACAAGCTTTTTCAATCAAGCTCTCCGTCTCTCCTGCAGAAATCATAGAATTCGCAGGTCACGCAGAAGTGTTTGCAGAACTTATTGTTACGATGTATACATTTCTTTATCCAGTAGATCAGTCGCCCCATATACGCCTCCTCATAAAATGATTGCGAGCAAAACTCCAAAAGTAATTTATCTGTATTGGTCTCCCCTATATTGGTCTCCTCTATGGTCCTCTATGGTTACAGTATGAACTTTTTGGAGTCCCATAAAAATGCCAACTAGATGATGCGGCCATCAAGGAATATCTTGTCCACTCAGATACAAAATATTGAGAAAAAAGTCCGGTCCACGTTCCGGCGCGCCGACCCGTGGCTGAGCCGTGTCCTAACGGTAGTAAGTAAAGTGGCAAGTGGTGTATTCCTGCGCATAAATGCTCCGTCGTACTCACTTGTTGGGGCGTATCCCCAATCCCCTCGCATCAGATTTTCAATCTGACTACGCTCTCTTCGAGAGCTAAAGGCACAAAAAAAGAAGGGACACCACCATCATCTTTCTGATAGTAATGTCCCTAAAAAATTATCGCGTCTGCTCGCGTGTCTTTTGATGATCCGGAGTCTTTTCGATTCCAAGAATCTTATCGATGTCATATTTTGCAGTCTGATAGGTCTGCATATTTTTTCTGACTTCCTTGTATTCGGAGTAGGCCGCTTTCTTTTTTGCCAAAACTTTTCCGTACTCATCGCTGAGTTCTTTTACAGAAGGAAGTTTTCCCTTGTGCCTGTTAAAAGAATCTTTGGCTGCCTTGTGAGTCATGATCTCTTCCTTGTGCTCAGCAAAAAACTGTCTACTGTAACCAGACTGTCTGTACTGCTGATAGATGTCTTTTGTCTTGGAGTAGTCAATGATCTTACTCTTAAGTTCTGAGATTTCCTTAAGGCGTTTCTCATAGCCTTTGATCTCATCACTGAGCTCAGAGAATCTATCGGAAGTGTCGCCGGCTCTTTTCTCAAGTTCATTGTAAGTCCTAAGTCCCTGCTCCTGGAAAAAGAGAAGTGCCTTCATGACGTTTTTGACGTTGTACTTTTTCGCCCAGAGTTCATAGCCGGGACCTTTTCCCTTTGCAATAACCTCCTGCATGTTAAGGAGAAGATCGAAGCTGTCCTCTCTGTAGAATGGCTTGGCTTTTTCTTTTGGAGAAGTGTCTCTTCTCTCTTCCGTTCCTCTTGCCACACCCTCAAGTTTCTGATGCAGATCTTTTTCCGAATAGCCATCTCCCAGGGAACGAAACCTGATGAATCTGGTCTGACCATTTCCTCTAACGGAAGTGTGCTTGCCTCTCTTGATCTCATATCCCTGCTCGGAGAGATTCGACAGCAGCTCCTCAAATGAGCCGGGCTTTTTGGAAAGAGCTATATCGATTGCTTCTCTTATCCCATCGCGAAATGTGGGTCCGCGCTCAGCATGAATGTAAGTTGTCTTACTGTGATAAGGCTGAGGTGCTATAACTGACAGACCATTTTCCATGCAAATTAGATTTGAAAGTCTCCCAAGGGCAATTCCGGAATAAGAAAAATTGGTAAACTTCCTGTCGCCTTTAAGAGTCGTGGAGTTAAAGATCACATGGTTGTGAATATGATTTCTGTCGGTATGTGTGGCCACAATAAATGCATGATTGCCCTTGGTAAATCTCATGGCTGTCTCATATCCGATTCGATTTGCTTCCTCCGGAGTAATCTCCCCGGGCTTGAAGGACTGCCTGATCTGATAGGCGATCACGTCTCCCTTTTCTTTTCCGTTTGCCACTTCGTAATCTCTTTTGGACAAAAGAAAGTCCTCGTTAACAGTCCTTGGATTGCAGGCATAAGCTGTAACGAGGCTCCCTTCTTCTGTCTTATCAGGATTCATTGCGTAGTCAGTTCTTTCCTTGAGGCACTTGGCCAGAGTCCTGCCCTTGGTGGCATGAAGTGCTATAAGTCTTGTTGCTGCCATTGTGATTTCCTTATTTGATGAATGATAATCTGAAAAGAATTTCCTTTAATGTTTCCCATATTTCATCCAGCTCTACCTGGAGCTGTTTAATGTCCTGAAGATATATACAGCCGGTCTCTTCTGCTTTCTTTTCAAACTTTTTAAGCGTATCAGTGTATTCGCCAAGAAGCCTTTCCACTTCTTTTATGTCTGACAGATCCAGCATGATGACATGACCATCGATGGCCATCTTTCTCATGTAAGCGCTGATTTTTCTGACACCGGCCAATTCCATTTTCTGCATTATCTTCATCCGTTCTTCAGGAGTGACCCGGACAAAGATTCTGCCCTGTGATGGTTCTTTCATATCACAGCACCAGCTCAGGAGCAAAAGACCTGCAGGGATGATCATCAGGTTCGGGCTTACACTCGTGGAGTTCTTTTAAAAGAGAAGTCTTCTCTTCCCTCTCCGTGATAACTTCATGGAAATGATCTTTGCCAATTGGCTTCTCATCTTCATCCGGAATGCCGTTGGCGTTGTTATCGATAATGGACTCCTTCTCATGAGCATTCTCAGGGAGATTATTGATAACACCATCTCCAATCATGTTGTCGTTCTGCTCCAGCTGATCTTCAAGGCCTCTCCTGACATTTCCGATGATGTTAGGGTCCTGTTCCTGTGGAAGCTTCACCGGCTGCTCCACTACCTCAGGCTCCGGTTCAGGTACATTTCCGTTAACGTCGTCCCACTTTTCTATCGGTGTTCCTGTTTTTCTTTCCATACAATCATCACTCCCCTTCTTTCTTTTTCCTTTGAGGAAATCGGATCTCGAAGTGAGGCCTCTGCTCCTCATCCACCGTCAGATCCACATAGCAGTTAAAAGAGTTCCCGGTTCTCTTGGACTTACATCCATCAAGCTTGACTGTCCCGCAGTTAAGGAGCTCATCTGCTACTTCCCTGGTCATTTCTTTTCCAATTGCCTCAAAGAATCTGTTGTTCTTCCACAAACCAAAACGGCACTCCATATTGTTACAAAGAAAACCCTTCTCTCTTGCAACAATGTGACCACCGCATACAGGACAGCTGCCTACTACGTCTTCGGGCGTATAGGCCTGCTTAGTTCCACTGCCGTCCTCAAAATTTCCAAATGGAAGCTCGTCGCCAAAATCGGCAGCATCCTTCCATCCATCATCTATACCACTCATTTCGTGACTACCTCCTTCTCTTTACTTGCAGCTTTTTCTGCCGTTTCGTTTTTTATCTGATCCTTTCGGATATTCAGGTTATCCAGAAGAGACTGCTTAACTCCGCCCCACCCATCTGGAAGGATACGGACTGTACCAAGGATCTTTCTGCCAATATTTCCAGTAATTCCAGAATTATCGGCAACAACTCCATCTGCATTTCTCAGTGGAACGTCACCCTCATGATGGCTCTTCTCAATCCCTTCTTTGGACTTAGCACCTGCCTGTTCCTTCGCATATTGTTCCAGGAGTGCTCCCTGCTCAGGACTCATCTCCTGAGATTTTTCCTTGTGAATCATCATGTCTTCCACAGATTTGATGATCATTGAAGAGGTTGACCTGATGGTGCCAAGGGCACTCTTTAGTTCCTTAAGACTTTCATCCGTGGAATAGGATGCCAGATATGGGAAGCTATAGGAGCTTGTATCATAGCCAAAAAAGTTAAGGACAACTGCCGCTGTCCCTTCTGCCTCAATCTCCTTCCTGTTCTTACTGATTTCCTTGTTTGGGTCAGCGTGGAGCTTGGCATGGACCACTTCGTGAAGACAGGTCTTGAGAGTCTGCAGATCACTCATACCTTCCTGGATTGCAATCCTCTTATCATGCACATGGTAATACCCCTTGGCTCCGGTCTTGATATCTTCATAGCCAATAGGTACAGGACTGATATCTTTGATAATATCCATGAGAATAGTGAACTTGTTTACATCGCCCTTAAGCTCATTGATAGCAAGCTGCGGAAGTTCTTTTCCTTCAGTCTGTGAAACATCAAAAGTAGTCTCTGCCTTATAACTCATGACATTAATCTCCCTGGTCTCTTTCACAGGCTCTCCATCCTTATCAAGGATGACTTTTCCGTTGGCATCAACCTTGTCCACTTCCTTCTCAATCTTGTAAGGAGCAGGTGCAATGACCTTGATACCTCTCTCGCCCTTCTTCACATAACGCCCCATGTTCTTCCAGCCGGTATAGCTCTGACAGAGAGTTGCATCAGGCTTTTGCATGGCGATCAGGATGCAGTTATTAACTGAGTAGTGAGGAAACTTGGCCATTGTAGCTAGGAGGTTTTTAAACTCTGCGCTATTTCTTACACCTTTAACGCCAACCTCAAGCTGATCTGTCAGTTCTTTAAGCCTGTCCTCCCGGCTCTTAAAATCAGCTTTCTGCTCATATGATTTCTTTTCTGTTGCTGTTTCAGGCATTCAAGTCACCTCCTCACTTCTTTGTCTTGTCCCCGTTAACTGAAGAAGGAGCCTTTTTGTCAGGCTCCTTCTTCATGTCTTTACTTATTTTTACTGCAAAGATAGTTAATCTGCTTTTTCGTGCCATCACTCATCCTCCTCGTCGCGATACCCTGCTGCGATATCCCACAATCTTCCGAAGAGATCCTCCTCTTCAAATGCAAAGCTGATATCGCCCTTAAGCTCCTGGACATATCCACGATAGTTCATCATAAATTCTTTTGTCTGAACCACCAGTGACATAACCTGAATAATATCGCCATTTGTAAGCATGTAAATCTCGTTGGTGTCATAGACTACTGTTACGCCATCATTGTAGGAAGTATCTATGTCTTCATAGATCTTCACCGCAGGAAGATAGAACAGTTCTGAGCTAAGAAGCTCACCTTCCGAATCATATCCGAAGATGTTTGGAACAAATGCCTTGAACTGACCAAGGATTTCAGGATAAAGATTATTGGCATACTCTTCTGCCAGTGCGTTTATGATGACGTCATCATCTTCATCCTTATATTTGTTGTAATCATCTTCGTTATAAAAACCTTCAATCAACTGGTCATATTCCAGAAATCCAAAGAGCTTTGCCAGTGTTACCTTTAGCTTTTCTTTTGAAAACTCTTTTTCAGTTACTCCCATCACTCATCCTCCTTATCGCCTTCCGCATCCTCAGGCTCTTTTTCCTCTTCAAGCTCTATCTCATCATCCTCGGCACTTATGCTCCTGAGATAATCATCATCGGTATAGTCCTGATCAGGATCTATAGCCTTGGACTTCTTCTTGGAGTTCTTGGTTGAGGTGTAATACATAAATCCGCCGGCAATTCCAAGTCCGATCACAAGTATGATCGCCATAATTCCATTTACATTGACTGGGTCTTTCTTGGGTTCAGGTTCTTCCTTGGGCTCAGGTTCAGGTTCCGGTGTAGGCTGAGGCTGTGGTGTCACCACTTCAGGCTCTTTTTCCTCTTCCTTGCCTATCCCTGTAACTTTTATATATTCGCTGACCTGGTCATCATCCATGAGGGACAAAAGATCTGACTCATCCACCATGTTTAGGAAATGAACCTTCTCATTGCCGTCATCATCACGGTCGATGATGATGTAGAAGTAGTTGCCGTTCTTTGTCATAACAGTTATGAACTGCTTGCCTCCCGCTTCAAGAGATCCGTAGTCATCCACAAGTTCCATGTTGCCATCAGGTGTAAGTGGTCCCCACTTTTCCTCTATCTCAGGCTCTTTTCCCTCACAGTTGTGATAGTCCTGTTTACAGAGCTTGCAGTTTTCATCCACGTGATCCTCTGTACACTTCGTCTCGCAGGTGCAGTCATATCCACCCGCCATGGCAGTTACAGGTGTAAAACAAAAAAGTGACCCCATAAGAGCCACTGAACATCCAAGGACTTTAGCCTTGGCAGCTATTAACTTAAAAGCTTTCATCTAAGATATCCTCCACAATTCCTTTGTTTTCTTTGTCCTGAGCATCTGCTTCAGTGCTCTTTGATTTTGTTTCTTTCTTGTTGTTCATTGGAGCTGTTAGCTTTTCGCTCTCCTCAACTCCCAGATATTCTGCAAGCTGCTCAGGAGAAAGCCCAAGCCTTTCAACAATACCGACCATGCTGCTGGCCTCTTCTGCCTTGAGCCTTTCATTGACTTCATCAAGCTTTGCCTTGGCTTCATTCAGTCTGGCCTGTGCCCTGTCCCGGTCGGCCCTGAGTCGTTTTAACTTTTCAAACATAACTTTTCCTCCTTACGGTATACGCCCGTATTCTAAAAAGTGTGATTGCCAATAGGGCGTATTGATATTTGAGTAATGCACAGGGTTACCGGCGTGGATCATCCAGCCTCCACCCACATATATTCCGACATGACTGGCCCCGGAGACTTCATAGGTTCCCTGGAAAAAGACAAGATCTCCGGGCTTTGCTTCTGAAGACGGAACATAATCTGTTCTGGCCCTCAGGCCATTGGCTGTAAGCCTTCCAAAGTTCCATCCGTTACCGCAGTGATTGATTACCCAGCTGACAAATCCTGAACAGTCAAAGCCGTCAGGACTGTATCCGCCCCAGACATATTCAACGCCCAGATAGTTCTCAGCCTCATGAAGCATCCTTGCAAATTCTTCATCTGAGAGATACTCCCCGGGAACGTGATGTTCATCACTGTCACCTTCTCTGCTTCCGGGAATACTGTAGATATCATCCTCGCCGAAGAGATACATCCTGTTACCGTAGGTTTCTTTCAGAACTTCGTATCGGGCTATATCATCGTCAGTGAGTCCCAGGTTCTCTGCCACATAGTCAATGCCGTGATTAACAAGATAGATATTGCAGATGTAATACTCATATTCCTCTGTGTAGGTGTAGTCTTCGTAGTATCCGCCTTCAGCGTAGGAATCATCTTCTACCCATCTTGTGTCTTCTACTTCTCTTTCCCTGGTTTCAACCTCTTCCTCATAGGTGATTTCATACTGCAGCTCAAGGATCTCCTGTAATTTTTCCTGTACCTCATCTTCTCTGTAGGCCTCGAATATCACTGTTAAAAGAGCTGCAAGTTCATAGGGATTATGACCAACCTCATCAAGGTAGTAGTTGATCTCGTCATAGTCCGCATGGTCTTCAGCTATCTCATCGATCTCATCCTGCAGGCCCTCTTCCAGTTCTTTATAATCATCTTCCACCGCAAGGATATCTGTGTCCTCAGCCGTGTAGGATGTTATGACAGTGACATCTCCGCCGCCGGAAGCAATAGCTCCGCAGGAACTAAGAAGTCCAAAGCATATAAGTACTATCAGAAGAACCAGTACAATAATGATGCTTATCGCCGGATTGTCCTGAACAAATTCAGTAATGAATTCACCGATAGCTCCAACAACGTCTTCTGCCTTCTCAGTTATCTTCCTTCCGATCTTTCCGCCATTCTCAGCAGCTTTAGCCTGTCTTTCCATCATTTTTCTCTGAATTTCCCTACGGGCCTTTTCCCTTGCGGCTTCTTTGGTTTCTGCACTCGCTTCCTTCCGGCCATGGACTTTACTGCTATACTTGCCGTTCTTCACTTTGGAAGTAACATGGCTTGCTGCACCGCTGGCCACGTAGCCTCCTGCCTCGAAGACTTCTTCAGATACAGCGCTTTCACCCCTGTTATCTTCCGATGAATTAACCACATCCGACATAATGTCAGCTGCAGCTGCCACTCTTGAAGCCGTCTCAGAAACACTTACCGAACTTTTACTCACATTTCGTTCTTTCTTTGCAGCTTCCTGGGCTTTTCTCGTCTTCTCAACTTCAGATGCTTTCTTCTGAGTCTGCTTTCTGAGCTTGTCACGATGGTTCTTTTCCTCAAGAGTCTCACTATTGTCAGCCTTACCGGTCCTTAGTTTTTGTCCATAGTATTTGCTGGCCGAATCCTTATTCTTTAATTTATTTGCATGTACTCTTGGCGCATTATCCTTCTGGTCTCCGGGATCCTTATCCCTTGGAGGATTTCTTGTATATAATCCTTCAGCCATGCTCATCTCCTTTGGTTAAGCAGCATTTTCTTTTTCCGCAAACTTGGTTGTAAGAACCTTGTACAGCTTGGTCTCCTTGGGAAATCTGTCCACAAAGGGCAGGATTACATTCCCATAAAAAATAAGCCCTTCACCTTCTCCCGAATGTGTCACATACGAAAGCTGGTGCGGACTTATGTTAAGCTGTTTAGCCAGGATTGCCCTGTCTCCGACCGCCTGATTGAGCATCAGGATAAAGTCGGAGTTCTCAAATATATTCTCTACTTCCCTGGAAGCAAGCAGATCTTTGACATTCTGAGTAACGCCGGTCGGCATGCCTCCCCACTTACGAAATCTCTTCCATATCTCAACTGTATAGGCCGCAGTCTGCTCCTCACGAAGGAGCAGATGCATCTCATCCATGATGTATCTTGTGGACTTACCGGCTTCTCTGTTCTCGGATACTCTGCCCCAGACCTGGTCCTCGATAATTAGCATACCTATCTTTTTAAGCTGTTTACCAAGATCCTTGATGTCGAAGCACACAAGCCTGTTGTGGAGCTCCACGTTTGTCCTGTGGTTAAAGACATTAAGAGATCCTGTAACATAGATTTCCAGTGCAGTTGCTACATACTTGGCTTCAGGCTCCTCCTGAGCCAGGAGCAGATTGTAGAGATCTTCCAGTATCGGAATATTCTCAGGACACGGATTCTCGAGATATTTCCTGTAAACCTGTCTTACACATCTGTCTATGATTGTCTTCTCCGCAGGCTGCAGGCCATCTTTTGCCCCCATGATAAGCTCGCAAAGAGACAGGATGAAATCCACCTTCAGCATCACCGGATTGTCGTCTTCAGAATAATTCATGTTGATGTCCATTGGATTTATGTACTGATCCGACGTTGGACTTATCCTGATCACCTGACCTCCAAGGTACTCAACCATAGGCCTGTACTCGGCTTCGGGGTCCGATATGATGATGTCATCGTCTGTTACCAGGAAGGAATTAACTATTTCCCTCTTTGCGGCAAAAGACTTACCGGATCCGGGAGTTCCAAGGATAAGGCCGTTGGGATTCTTAAGCATCTTTCTGTCCACCATGATAAGGTTATTGGAAAGAGCATTGAGCCCATAATACAGTGCTCCTCTGTGATCCTGAAACAGTTCCTGAGTCGTGAAAGGCACAAAGATTGCTGTGCTTGAAGTTGTCATACCACGCTGTATGTCCACCTCGTTATAAGCAAGAGGGAGCGTACTGACAAGTCCCTGCTCCTGTTGGAAATCAAGTCTCACCAGATTGCATGAATGCTTCTGGGCTATTGAAGATGCTTGAAAAATGTTGTTATCAAGCTCTTCTTTGGTCTTTCCCGTATTCATCACTAGGAATGTAAGCAGGAACATTCTCTCATTCTGGGACTGCAGCTCTTTTAAAAGAGCTTTCGCATCCTTACCGTATGTAGCAAGGTCTGAGGGGATGATCTCCATGTCATATCCGGCTCGGACAGCCTTTTTCTGTTCCTCAATCTTGGAGCGGTCCAGCTCGGTTATTGTGTGCTTAATAGTTTTGATTGCCTCGTTCTGATCCACAGACTGCAGATGCATTGTAACGATCTGGCTTGATTCCATCCCTAGAAAATCCGCCAGCATCCTGTCACTGATATCAGAAGCATCTATAGATAAAAAGCTCATGGCACACCAGGTATCTCCCATTTTGAAGTATCTGCCATTAGGGAATTCAAAAGAACTTGGAGCAATAAAGTCTTTTACCGAAAGTCCTGAGTTTACAAGATACTTCCAATCGAAGCGGAATTTACCCGTCTCACCCATATGCATCTGTCTGTGCATGAGTTCAAGGCGCTGTGCTCCATTAAGAGTCTCGGCAATTACCCCAAGACGCTTGAAGTTATTGAGAATATCCACCTCAATATGCGTAAGCCTTGGCTTTGCAGACTTCATGGAATCCGCATGAATTCCGAAAGTTATATACTTCACCTTGGTCAGACCATTATTTCCCGCCTGCATGTTCTTTAATAAGATTCCGGAATATTCATCCCTTACATCATTGAATCTGTCTGCCTGATGAGGAATCGCGATCTTTTTCTCAAAGTCTCCAACTTCAGTTGCGAAGTTCATAAAGGACAGCTGGAAATGAACCGAACTGTCAAAAAAGTTAAGAAATCCACACCATTCCTCGAAGATTTCCGTCTTATCCTCCTGCTGTGCCAGCTGGTAGTTGATATCCTGAAACTGAATGGTCTTGGTGTAATAATCCTCTCCCACCCTGCAGATGCCATCCGGAAACATTCTCTCTAAAGGAATTGTCTGCTGGGATGTTCTCGGCGTTCCATCATTTTTCTGGGCATTTTTGATTATCTCTTTTACCTCTTCCTGCTGCTTTCTGTTAAGGCCCTCAGGCATGGTAAATTCCCTGGTATTTTTATTATTCCTCCACGGAAGCACGAACAATTTCTTCCACCTCCTCTTTTGCTGCAGCACATCTATGAAGCGCCGCGTAGTAATTATCCGTTCTGTACGGACGTTTCTTTGGCCTTATGAATACGGCCTCTATGAAATGCCCGAGATAGACTTCCAAAGGTCTTCCATTCTTTTCATACATGGCAAAAAAGAATATTGGCATCATAACAACCATCATTCCCATAACTGCCACGTTTATCTCAGCCACGCTTTTTATCAGAAAAAAAGACGGTACTCCTATGAGCGCCGCCACCGAAAAGCATATGATCTGTCTTTTGGTCAGATTGAAAATGACCTTGCTTTTGACCTTTGTAAGATCTCTCGGCACGCTTACGTACGAAGCTGCCATTTTTTCTCCTTCCCTGTTAAATGCATTGTAAGATTGACTTGGATACTGAATTTGTCTTAAAGAGCGAGAATGCCAGAAGGATCGTATATCCTACAACTCCCCAAAGGGATCCGACTATATCGCTTGAAAAAGCTACTGACTGGATCAATACTGCATATATTCCTACACAGATCATGATCAGGAAGCCCTGAAAACCAAGAGCGAAAAGACTCTTTACATAGTTCATACCCATTGTGCTCTGATCCCTGTTTCCAAATGTTGCAAAAGGAATTGGCGCCATGGAAACATACATGTATATTTCAATCATCCTCACATAGATAATGACAAAAATGATCCTTGAAAGGACCAGGATAGTCACATAAATAATTGATACCTGCAGAAACAGGCCAAACAATTCAAATACATTCATCGTTTCCAATGTGGACTGAAGGCTTGAAAGAGCTGATGAATCAATTGCTGTTGATGCACCAATGACTCCACCGGCACTTGCAATCACATGCCCGGCAACATCAAAGACAGCCAGCGCAAAATCAAATGTATGCGTAATAAGCTCAACTGCAACAAATGTCTTAAATATCCATTTGAAGATAAACCAGGTCTCAAAGCTTGCCAGGTTGTTATAACTGATGATCAGCTGTATCAGCTCATAGCAGGCCACAAAGGTCAGTATTATACCCGCTATGGGCATTATCACCGTTTCTGACACGTTCCTCACCATACTGAAAACGCCAGGCGAAAAAGCCGATGGTGTTACAGCCACGTCTGAAGCGATTCCTGCCACCTGATCATTAACGTATCCAAACATACTCTGAAAATACTGCATTAGGACAGGGATTATAAATTCTTTGATATGTTCTTCAATTTGCTGGATTACTCTATCCACAACATCCCTCCCATATCTTTGCCAGCTTATCGCTGGATGTAATTAAAGGAAGGCTGGTCAGGAGTTCTCTCCCGCCAGCCTGTACTTTCTCAATATTCAGTTGTCTTTTTTGCTTCTCTCTTCGCAGATCAGAAAAGTCCTGCAAGAAGAGGTACAAGTGTTGTGCCAACGAGGGCAACACCACCGCCAGCCATGAGCTGCTTCATTCCCTGTGACTTCGCGCCGGGATTGTCATTGCCATATCCTTCCAAAAGGTTGATGGCGCCCCACACTCCAAGGCCTGCGCCTAATGCGATAACAATTGTCTGCAGTGATCCTACTGCACTCTGAAAAAATGCCATAATTCTTGAAAACCAAAAATGCAAGCAGCTCTATGCCGCCTGCATTCCTGGCTATCCTCCTTCCAATATTTTTTGTTGGTTAGCGACACCCCTCGTATTCCGGGATGCCGGTTGATAGTTACTGCCAGAGCCTGTCGACTGACTTCTGGCGTACGATCGCACATGCCTGTTTCCAGGCATTTATAGGAAAAGACCTTTTGAGTCTTAATCCTCATCTGTTACTTCAATTACTTCATACTCATCATCCGGTTTGAGGACCACTTTGTGGCTAAGGAATTTCTCCACATCAAACCAGTTCTTTTTGTCTGCATCCGCAGTTAGTTTGTAATTAGGATGCTGTGTAAGATCGTATTTGTCCGACAGGAAGGGTCTCACTCCCCTAACCTGTACAACGCACTTTGAACCGTCCATTACAGAGAGCTCATCAATACTCATAAGGTCACGCCCTAGTTTCTGATAAGTCAGATTGTAGGTGGGCTGATTTCCTCTGGTCTCACCTGTGTAATAGTGGTCGATTGTCTCTTTTCCCAAAGTAGCGTTGATATCCTTTAAGGTAGACTGCTCTGTACCTCCCAGGAATATCTGTGAATCGCAGTTAGCGCAGATGGTCTCTGCATTGTCCTTGTAGATAGCTTTCAGCTGAGACTTAGCCTGAAGCACAAGCGCTGCTGATATCTCGCGGCTTCGAATTGTTGCCATAAGCTTCTCCAGATTAGGTATCTGTCCGATGTTCGCCGCCTCATCAATGAGGCAGCGCACGTGGACAGGAAGCTTTCCGCCATATACATCATCTGCTTTTTCACATAAGAGGTTAAAAAGCTGACTGTAGATGATACTGATCATAAAGTTAAAAGTACTGTCATTATCAGACATGATAAGGAACAGAATTGTCTTTTCATCTCCGATGGTATCAAGCTCCAGCTCGTCATAACTCATGATTTCCCTTACCTGGGCAATGTCAAAAGGAGCAAGTCTTGCACCACAGCTCACAAGAATCGATTTAGCTGTCTTGCCGGCAGCCAATTTGTACTTGGAATATTGCCTTACCGCAAAGTGGTTGGGATCTTTTTTCTCCAATCTTTCAAACAGGATATCCACCGCATTTTTGAAGGATTCATCATCTTCTCTGACCTCCATTGAATTGATCATCTCAATCAGCGTATTGAAATTCCTCTCCTCTGCAGGAGCTTCATAATAGATCATGCCAATCAGCGCCGTATAGAGAAGCCTTTCAGCTTTCTCCCAAAACGGATCGGTGGGCGAACCATCACCCTTGGTGTTAGCCATAAGCGTTGTTACCAGCTTTAGGATGTCAGACTCTGAATGGATGTATTCGAAGGGATTAAAATGCATGCTCTTCTTGAAATTGATGGTATTAAAGACCTTTATCCTGTACCCGGCCTTCACAAAAGCGTTCCCAACCTCTCCAATGAGCGTTCCCTTTGGATCGGTTAAAACATAGGAACTGTGGAACTGTAAAAGATTCGGCTTAATAAAAAACCTTGTCTTACCTGAGCCGGAGCCGCCAATCACAAGAACATTCTTGTTTCTGGCATACTTCGGATCAGGAGGTCTTGAGTTCATAGTGATCTTCTCTGTCTGTGACAAGATCACATTATTTGCAAAGACCGGGTCCTCAAAAGGCTCTATATCCTCATGTTTTCCCCACCTTGCTGATCCATGCTCTTCTCCATGGCGAAAATTCTTGGCATTCTTGCTTTTGATATAAACTGCAAGACGAAGCCCTGCTCCACAAGCAATGCCAACAGCCAGGTCTAATGGATGAAAGCTTGGAAGCATATTTGCAAAGGCAGTTTTAAAGCCTCCGTACAATATAAGCCCCTGGACCTTCTCAGACATATTGCTGCCCCAGGCGATTCGCCAGGCTTCACCAAGATTCGTGCAAAAGAGTCCTACAGCAAAGTAAGGGATGTTTAGTATGATCTTCTTTTTTATTTTAGAGGTCATCTGACAATCTCCTTGTTCTTTACTTTCTCCTTGCGGGGATGCTTTGCTATTTCCTCTTTGAGCTTACGGATCTGATTGATGAGACTGGGCTTTTCTTTCCTCTGTTCACGTTTTACAACTTTATCCGAGTACTCTTTTACCACGGCAGTTATAGCGTCCATGTCCTTAGCTTTGAAAAAGCAGTTGTAACGCACCGGATCAGAAGTCTTGTCTTTTACGATGGCAAAATCCACTCCATACTTGTTGGCAATGCGCTTGAAAGTCCGAAGGCTCTCGCCGCTCACCTCCATACTGGTTGCACCCTGCCCCTGTCTTATAAGAGTTTTCACGCTCTGCTTTCCGGTCTGCTTATGGTGTTTGTAAGCACGAACAACTGCGCAAAGCCCCTTCCAGAGAGCCTTAGCCGACACCTTACCTGTCCTTATCACGAATCTCACAACATCTCTTGATGTTTCATCTGTCATAGACAGTTATCCAGCCTTTCTTAATGCATTATGCTCGTTCATGATCTTGGCCATACATGGAAAACAAAAGGTAGTTCCATTTCCGTAAGGACATGGAGTTTTGCAATTATGTGGTTTAAGATTCCCAACCGGGATAGGATTCATTTCTCTTGATCTGTTTCTTGCACAGCTGAGTTTATGCTTGCTTGGTTTTCCTTTATGCATCTCGTTTCTCCTTGTTCTATGAAAATGTATTTGGTAAAAGAAAGGCACCAGTCCGGGATATACCACAGGCCAGTGCCAATCATACCTTTGCTATCTTCTGTTATCAGCCAAGGCTTTTTCCATCCATGGACTTTTCTCCGATGTCAGCATCCTTGTGAGGTGTCTTGGAAGCCTCATCCTTAGCAGCTTTAAGATCTCCCAGGAGAGATTTCTTTTCCGAAGCCTCATGGCCTCTTGCCTCCTTGGCAGCCTGACGTTCCACATACTTCTCACCAAGCTCAAAGACCTTTTCCTTGGCATCATAGTGGTAAACATTGTCGGTGAGCTGCTCCGAAGGATCCACTACAGAGGCATTTATCTCTCTTACCATGCTCTCAAGATTGTGAAGATCCATAATACCGTTGTCAGGCACAATTATGAGCTCATGTATCGAACTGGGTAAAATGAAGAAGTTTTGCTGATCACCAAGCCTATCTGCTACTTTGTCAAAAAAGTCGGAGTATGCCAGCACTCCGGCACCGTGGACATTTCCTTCCACAGAAGCAACAAACATCTGCTCCTGCTCAGGAGGAATGTTAAGGCCAAGCACCTCCAGGTCCTCAACCCCCATCTGCTTAGCAAGAACCTGGCCCATACCCTCAATTACAAGAGGTCTCACCTCAGGAGCTGTCTTCATTGCGTCCGCATGAAGCTGATCTGCGGTAATCCCATAATTCTCAAGCATCTGATTCGTAACAAGGATTGTTCCTGAACCTGCAGGTGTTTCGCCAAGTACAAAGCGGTAAACCACTGACATATCCTCAATATCCTTATGAGGGACAGTATCAAGAAGCTCCGCATTTCTCTCCTTGGAGACGACCTCCATTGCAAGTGTACCTTTCATCTTGTCATAGTCCTTGAAAGAATCCACATCAAACTCCGGCTGGTTTCTAAGAGATCTGTCCGCCAGATCAGTTGCTCCCTTTGCGATGCTCTCGTAAGATACGCCACTCTCGTAGTCCTTATAAAGAGTGGATGCATTAAGGCTGACTCCTACTTCGCTGTCTGCAGGCTTTACTACGATTGCCTCATAGTTACCGTTCATCTTTTCCGCTGTGCGGTGCTCGACCTCAAAGTCTGTTCCGGTCCTGGCCTCAAGTGTTTCCTTAATATCTCTGGCAAGATTTTCTCTAAATGTCTCAAAATCCATTTTGTTTTCTCGCTTTCTTTTGTATTTTTGAGCATAGAAAAAGACGCCGGTCCAATCCTTCGATCAGACACAAGCGTCTTTGGTTTACAGTTATTCTTTTGCAAAAGAAAAAGCCAGGAGATGAGCTGCTTCCCTGCTGCTCATTTCTTGGCGCATTATAACAATATCACATCGAAAATCGGCTTTCAACGCAAAAACCATGCAAATTTCATGCATCTTGGTGACGTTTGGGCATTTTTAGTGACGTTCGGCAGGCAGGGATTTTTCAATTTTTCTCCAGCTTAAATATCTTAGCTGTAACAGCAGTGATTGCCACAGAAAGAGTCACACCTGCAATCAACACTGCTATAAGGCTCCAAAAAGGGCTTACTACCATCAGAGTATCTGCATATCCTTCTGGCATTTCCTCTACTGCACATTCATAAGTATATGTACGATTGAACCATATCTGCCCATAGTATCCAAACGTGGAAAAGCTCATTATTACAGTGCTGATCACATCCCCATTCCATTTATACTTGCACAAGAACCTGCCAGCCTCCGCCAAAACTCCGATCACAACTACCGGAATCACATGCCATGGCACAGCATCCCCTATTATCACAAATAGCAGGATGATCATCAGTGAGAAGATGGCTGCACACCCCGGTGCCTGTATCCTTCTAAATGCGTAGAAAGTAACACCAGACAACAAGATTCCTGCTGTAATCTGGTAGCACACAAACATTACCGGATGAATAGCTCCCAACACGCAAACCAAAACCGTGAATACCGCATAGATTACAGCATATACAACCATCCATATCGCATTTTTCTTGTTCCACTTATTATTCATCACTACTTTCTCCTTTTTCATTTTCATCTATTTATGAAATCTTCAATCTCTTCCACATACTCTCTGGTATGTGCTGCCATGTATCCACAATGCGGATATCCTTTTCTAATAACCACCTTCACATCCGGCATATACTTGGCAAAAGATTTTCTAGAAAGCTTCAGGTCAAAGTCCTTCTCGCCATACTCCAGGTGCAGTTTAGCCTGATGCTCTTTTGACAATGGCTTCATATCGTAGGTACAGCATGCATGGCATATTGCATCGATATCACTCAGCGTGATTCTTTCAAAGTTCTTAGTCATCATCTTTGCGAAGTCATAGCCATACCAATCCACTAGGGATTTTGATGCTTCCACATGAGTCTTATCCAGCTGTTTCTTTCTCTTTCTGAACAGATTACACACAAGCACTTCTGCCATCTTAGAACTCTTATTGAGTGCAACACCGTCAAACCAGGCATGTTCTAAATTAAAATCGGAATCCCAGAATAGCCGCCATGCAACTGCTACGCCAAGTGAAGCTCCGTATACAAGCTTGATATCCTTATAGTCTTTATCAGTCAGATACGATTTAAGCTGTCTGTACTCATCATCAGCGCTGATATATGCCCCGGCTTTACCATGGCCTCCCTGATCGGGAGCGATGATAAAGTAATCTCCCTTAAGATACGGACTCATCAGATCATACAGATTTGCACCGGATATCATCATTGGCGCCAGCAATATGAGCTTTGGATTATTAGGATTTCCATACTCGTTGATATACATCTCATTTCCCTTTCAAAACAAAAACACCACAATCCCTGCAACTATAGCAGCTCCTGCTATCCATATCATTGCCAGCAAGCTTCTTTTTTTCAAAACCTGGCCCCAAGTCTGAACATATGGAATATCTTCACAGCCAGGCAAGATCCAAAACCTGCTATGTCCAACCCAGATCTTGTCTATGACAATACCATCATAGATATTCATTACTTCAAGAAATAGCAGAGCCTGTAAATATGCCGTTTTGAAATCAGAGACTCTGTTCCATAATCCGATAATGAGTACAAGCGCTGTCAGCATTACTATGTAAAACTCTGTCATGAAGACCTTGCGCTTTTTCTGCATAGTTTCTTTTGTTATAAGACCTATATCTATAGCCCTTTCCTGTACTGCTTTCGGATAGAAATACAATCCATCAATAGCGCCCCCTCTTACCGCGTACATGACCATCGCAGTAAAAAGCAGGCAGAATAAAACCATCTGTATCAGAATAATCATCTGTCACCAACCTTGACTTTCTTCGCCATAACCAAAAGTCCAACGAACATCCACAAATTCCCTATACTGATCCAAGCAGCAGTAATAGCATTGCGAACTTCTGATTCAGGAAGGAACTTAAACAGCATGACTGCGGCCATTCCTACCGCAGGACAGAATATCCAGCACCATTTAGGATATGGAGTCAGCCCTTTTGTGAATGCTGCAATATGTGCCACATGTTGGATGATCCAGAATAGAAAGAACACTATCATTCCCGGCAAAAGAAAGTATTTACCAAATTTCACTGCTGCATCTACTGCAATCTCCGGGGCAGCATCGTTCATATACTTGTAAAAGAAGCATGTGGACAAACACGGGACATGCACTCCACATCCCGCGAAAGCCAATACCCCAAGTATTCCTGTTCTATAAAGATGAGCATATTTCTGTGATTTAGGAACAATCAGCCTGTACACTCCAAAATAGCAAAGTGCCTCAAGCGGAATACCTATGAATCCCAGAAATGCTGACCAAAACATTCTGGTATCTGATAATTGCAAATATGCTGACAAGAACCATTCCATACCTGTTTTAGAGGAATCATGCATCCCATAACCTATAAGCACATCTCCCACAAGCACCATGCATGCGGCAAACATGCCTATCCGCATAAGCTTTTCTATCCTGTCCCAGTCTAACTTGTTATCTATTCCGATGTCATTAAACTTATCCATACATTCCGCCCTTAATGCTTTACCATTTAAATACAGCAAGCCTGTTGTTGATGTTCTTTCCAACGATAGCAAAGAGTTTTCCGCGCAATGAATACTTCTTCATTTCTTCGTTATAGCTCGTTTCAGACACAAGGCTCATCCTTGGTTCAAGATCCAGATATTCACGGCCTGACTTTGTTCCCCAGCCGAAAGAAGCATTAGTATGTTTCACAGCATCGTGATGGCTACCATTCTTTTCAAGGAACGGAGAATGAAGCTCCGCAAGAAGATATCCATGTTCGAAGCTGTCACAAAGCATGTTGATGCATGTCTTTACCTGGTCTTTGGAAAAGTATTCAAGGACTCCTTCCATAACCACGATGGTCATGTCTCGCTTAGGAAGTTTCCTTGTCCATTCTCCGTCAAGCGCACTCCCATCGAGCATTGTGCACCTGTCCCTGTCAGAGTACACTTTACGTCTCTTCTCTATCTGATCCGGAAGATCCACATCAAACCACGTGATCTTGCCATTGTCTACCTGCAAGAACTTATCATCAAAGCCACATCCAAGATTAATGCAGAGAGCATCAGGGTACTTGCTGATAAGTCGTTTTAACTCATTCCTATACAGTATTGTTCTGGCTACAACTCCCTCATGTGATAAAAAGGGATCGTATTTACTAACATCAACTCCAAGAGCATCAATTATCTCTTTTGCCTTAAGGTCGATAATCCTGGCATTAGACCTTGCTGTCTCACTTGCCTTTATTGCAAGCGGGATAAGCGCTGTTTCCTGTACATCACCAAAAGTAAGTTCCATTGTCCACTCCTCCTTTATATATGTTAGCCTATGCTAACTTAAAATTATAATATTCTCTTTCCCTTCTGTCTATAGGGCATGTCCTTTAGTTTCTGCCGTTACTTCTTATATCCATTCCCTCTCATCCTTGTCTACCAGGCTTAACGCACAGACCAGATACATGAGCAGCCATCCAAAAGACTCGAAACCGGAATCTAGACCTTCAGAAATGTAATTCATGAGCTGCCCTAATATTGAGGTAATCACCGGGCAACAAATAAATGCAGCCTTTTTCACAGGAATCATTTTCTTAAACACCATTCCGATCCAGGCAATTGTAACGAAAACATCGCATACTACAAATCCGATGCCCATGGGAACTGCAATACTTTTCAATACTCTGAACACCATATCAGCAGAAGTTTTCACATCGCCTGTAGCAGCCATTCCTGCATTAAACACAACAGGGAGCATGCATATACCTATGTGGATGAAAGCAAAATAAAGTATTCCGCTCCAGTTTGCAATCTTGAAAAGGCCAAACAGCTTAGAATCATTAAGGTGATATTTCTTTTCCATAACCCTAAGAAGCTCAACAGCCGCCACAGCAAACAGCGCAGCACACGCAAACCCGAGAATTGACGATACTGCATATCTCCAATCGGGAGCAACGCTCCACTCAACTCCCATATATGCATCCGGAGAACTGGACGTGCTAAATGTACCGTAGCCAAGGAGATAATCTCCTATAATCGCCAATATCATCGAATATACCCCGAACATGATCTTCTGTCTTGATGTAAGATTCTTCATTTTCTCCCCCTTACAACGACTTTGTGAGCCTGTAGTCACAACAGTCATCACCTTCAGCCACTGATTTAGTCCGTTTATAATCAACTCCCCTGAAGCCGTTCATATATTCTTTATCCATGCAGCAGATCATCTGAACAGCTTCCGGAGTCCCAAGTTCCCGTGCCTTATCATTAAGAGGACAGCTTACTACATCCATGAAGCACTGTTCTTTGGTAACTTTAAGGTTCCTTATTTCATATCCATCGCTCAGTTTTGCAGCAATTCTATCCATCCTCTTCCACATGAGTGAAGGAATGCCCGGAAAAGCAGTAATCTTGCTAAAGATACCTTGTAGTCTGCGTCCCATCTTTGTACCGAAGCCTCGTGTAACAGACAAAGCCTCTCCGGGATAGAAATATTCAACTGAACGATATAGAGCTACTGCCGGAAAGACATATGACACACTCGCCTTATCTGCGGATGGTTCAGCATTCTTTAATCTGGAAAACTCCTCTTCAGCATAATCCCATATATCTTTTGCCTTAGCTTTTCCGTATTTCTCAGCCAATTCCGAATAAAAACGCTTAAATATAGAAGATTTTTTAAGAGTATTGCTCATACAGACTGCTCTCCGTTGCTTCTTCATCCCCAATCTTTTACTTACTATACTTCATGATACTACTTATTGTTAGTTGTCGCTAACTTTTCTCAAAAATTTATCATTTCATTTTTCTCTTACAAGATTATACATAAAGCTCTTTTCCCCAAGCGTTCTTGTACCCACATGTTTCATGCTCTGTTCCTGACTTACCACTTACTCAAAGCTCTTTTCTTATTCAACCCATCAAACTTATGAACAGTCCTACAATCGCTGCCGGAATCAGTGCAAACAACAGCCCCGGGAATATAGCACCTTTTAAATGAAACCACTTCTGATGGTAAGCCTTGTCCATGTGCTCTGTTCCTTCCAGCCTGAACATTTTCATATTTGCAAATAACACCCAGTCCAGAAAGAGTGTGTCATAGGCTCCAATCCATACCATGAGTCCAAAAGCGATCGCGAATCCCTGCCAAAATGTAACTGCCCCGGCAAACTTCGCGCATATGGTAAGAATAACTGTAAACATGATTATTCCACAGGACTTCGCCAGTACTACCTTTTTTGATTTATATGAAACATCCACTCTTTCATGTGTTTTGAAGTATTCTTCTTGAATATCAGGCGGGTAATTATGGATACATGCCGGACTGTACATTTTTTCCCCATGAAAAGACACAAAAAGAATTGTTGTAAATAATACTGCAAATACTATCGCTTCAATTACCAATACATACCAAACCATGTTACCTGCTTCCCTCCCTCATAATACGACCATCATAATCCCTGCCAGTACAGCTGCAATAATAGGATTGCCTACAATCGTAATCAGCCACTTCACAATCTTCGTCTTTTTAGGGATGTAAGGCCTTAGATCTTCGGTTCCCGGAATCGTCCAGGCTTTTGTATGCTCCACCCAATACCAATCAATAAAGAATCTATCGAATAGACCTTCTGCCATTGTCATAGCATATATTTGGAGAAATGGCACTATAAATCCTCTTGCTCCATTGATGCCATAAACTGACCACAGCACAAAAGCAATCATCACTGTAAGTGTGCCTATCTTGAATAATTTACAGTTCTTATCGATCTGTGCCTTTGTTATAAGTCCCATCTCTACGACGCGATCCTGTACATCTTTTTCATATAAAAAAGCTCCCTGTTCTGTTCCATTTGCTATAACAACTACACAGGGGAGAAATAGTATAAAGCAAACCACAATGCACTCTAATATTAGAACCATAGTCACCCCCATATTACCCTCAAACTGTCATTACCATAAATTCATCTATAGCTTTCAGCACAGGTTCTGCGTATTCTTTCCCGCCGAACAGCCACTGCTCATGCTGCATGTTGAACTCTCTGATGTCAGGATCATGGAAGTACTTCTTATAGCGTTCAAGATACTTCTCACCCATTTTGTTGGCATAGATAAAATGAGCTTTTGTATGCTCAACATTGATATCATCCCTAAGATGGGTCAGGAGGTCTGTGTAATACTCATTCTTTATGGACCGGGGATTAAACTTGGAAAAACAGTTCATGAATTTCTCAGCATTTTCATCATCCATTTCAAAGATTTTTTTCAGCTTTTCTTTGGATTTATTCCGTTTCTTTTCACTGCCTGTAAAGCTTGTTAAAAGAGGCACAACAAGCATAGACTGGAGCCACGCTGATACCGGCCCGCTCTGATCAAGGTCAGGACTGCCAAAGATAGCATGATCTATATGCACGTTCTTTCTCATAACAAGCTGACCCACAAAACTTGAACCAAGAGAAGATCCAATAGCTCCATCAAGCCTGCCATTATGCTTCTCACAGATATATTTCTCGATTTTCTCTGTTACCGTAATCATATCAGGAAAGATACCATCACTTCCATCAAACCCATCATAGTTCACGCATATAAGACGATATTTCTCTGATAACCTATCGATTACTGTTCCAAAGTTTGTCTGCCAGTCACAGCATGTCCCGGGAAGCAGCATAAGCGTCTTTCCTGACATATTCCCAATTTCTTCAAATTGCATTTTTTATACTCCCCTGTTTTGTAGTATTTCTGATTAAATCCACCATCTTATCCCAGCCTTCCTTGGCCTCTTTCACTATTGGGAATGCCGGATAGCAGTGGAACATGCCTTCGCCTACGATCATCTCATAATCCACTCCATATTTTTGCATGACTTTTTCGAAAGATGGAGCGCAGGCATACAACGTTTCTTCGGAGCCATAAACAAAAGTCACTTGCGGACAATTGGTAAAATCGGCCTTTTGAAGCCATATCATGTATTCAGGAACTGACAAATCGCCATGTCTCATGATATCCACAGCGGTTCTCATATAGCTTGCCGGAATTGCCACATCTTTTTTATTAAGCTTCAGCATCCGCTCCCACTCTTCATCTGTTTCAACGCAGGTTCCGGGTGAAATGGCAAGAATATAGCCAGGCATCGGTGTATCATCATGCCCGTCATTGATGTATGGAACCATTCCCAGCGCAAGATTACCGCCTGATGATGTACCTAGAATCGAGATGTTCCCAGCGTCATAGTCCTTTAGCATCTCTTTATATGTCTCATGGATCATTGCATATGCTTTGGTAAGGGGATAATCCGTGCAAAGGGGATAGTAAGGCACGTACACATCAACTCCTGTTTCCTTGGCAAAACGGAGTGCTTTCTTGACAGCGTCAGGTCTTGGTGCCATTACCATTCCGCCACCGATGATAAAGAGATTAGCGTGAGGTTCTTTGATCTTATGCTTCATTCTGATTACTGTAAAACCCATAACCTTGATCCGGTCTATATCAAACTCAGAATCTTTAAGCTCAGGAATATGGTTCTTAGCATTTTCCTTTTTCTTTGCTGCAACAATCTCCTCAGCAGTTTTTCCATCCCACATCTTCTTTAGACCTGCGGCTTTTACTACCCGCTTAAGGATCTCATATTTAATGCTCATAGCTCCTCCACATTTCTCAAGATAGCAAAGAGTTTTCCGCGTAATGAATGTTGCCTGCTTCCCTCCAGCTGTTATGCCATCTTCCAATTCTCTGACTGCATCTGAACTGATATCATGTGATTATAGATTCCATCTTTTACCTTTAGCTCAGAAGGATTTCCTGACTCAGCAACAGTACCATTCTTAAGAACAACTATCTTGTCAGCACCATCGACAGTGCGCATGCGATGCGCAATTATCAGAACCGTTTTATCCTTTATCAGGTCACTGATTGCCTCCTGGATCAGGGATTCATTATCTACATCCAGGGATGCTGTAGCCTCATCCATAAGAATAATCGGTGCATCCTTTAGGAATGCTCTGGCGATGGATATTCTCTGCCGTTCACCGCCTGACAGCTCCGAACCGTTTTCGCCTATGAGTGTATTGTAACCATCAGGCAGCTTATCGATAAACTCATCGCAGTGGGCAAGTTTGGCCGCAGCCCGGACTTCCTCGTCTGTAGCCTCTTTTCTGCCAATTCTGATATTCTCAAGAACAGTATTGTTAAAAAGAGTTACATCCTGGAACACAATTGAATACATGGACAAAAGCGTCTCAGGATCTATTTTTGATATATCCATTCCACCAACAGTTATTAGTCCGCTATTAATATCCCAGAACCTTGCAGACAACCTTGATACCGTAGTCTTTCCCCCGCCGGAAGGTCCGATAAGCGCTGTGACCTCCCCCTGTTTTGCCACAAAGCTCACATCGTCTAATACTGTTTCCCCATCCTCATATGAGAACCGCACGTTCTTAAACTCAATGTCATAGTTTTTGTTTGAAAGGATATCTGCTCCCGTCTGTTCGCCATGTGAAAGGATTTCATCCATTCTCTCACACTGAGTATCTGTTGCTATAAGCGCAGAGAAATTCTGAAGTGCTATCTGCAAAGGCTCATACATTCTTGAAACAACAAGAAGGTACATAAAAAATGTGACAATACTTATTTCATTCTTTATAAGGAGGGCTGAGCCAGCAATTGCAACAGTTCCTATCCCAAATTTAAGGATCATCTGGGCGCTGCAGACAAATGCTGCATTTAAAAACTCTGAGAAAATATTGTGGGACTCGACAGCTTTGATCTTCTTATTGAGTCCTTCCATGTAGGTATCCTGTGCATTATATGCCTTAAGGTCTCGTACTGTTTCCAGTGCTTCCTGGATGCCGTCAAGACATGCCACCTTATATCTGCTACCTCTCCTGTTTACAGCATGCATCACATTTCTTGAGAAAAACACGATTATAAATGCTACAGGAAGCACCCAGACTGCAGCTATTGCCATTCTTGCATCAAAGAAAAACAGACTTATTACTACAAGCGTTGTAGAAATAAAAGCTCCAACAAGCTCCGGGAGCCAGTGTGATGATGCTGTCTCCAGCATTGCGCAGTCCGCCATGATGGTATTGGTCAGATCTGCCAGGTCTTTTTTCCCAAAAAAAGAAAGAGGTATCCTTCTTAATTTTTCTGCAAGAGAACGCCTTCTTACACCGCTTTCAACATAGGTTGAGAAAAACGTAGCATTATACTGGAAATACTCAGTGATTGCTATAAGCGCAAGACAAATAATACTTCCACCAATAAATATAACCACATGGCTCTTCGGCAGCTGCCCATTTAGCAGATCTCCTGTCATCATAAAAAGAATTCCCACAGGCATCATCTGTGCCAGGTTTGCAAATGTACATGCTGCAAACGCTTTTATCATATCCTTAGCGCCCTGCTCTGAAAGGGCGTATTTATGCTGTAACCTTTCTACTATACTCATGCGCCTTTACCCACCTTCCAGTTTACTGATTTCTGATACTCGTTCCACATATGACCGTAAATTCCGTTCTTTGCAAGAAGTTCTTCATGCTTTCCGGATTCTGCCACCTTTCCATCTGTAAGAACACATATCTTATCTGCATTTACTACTGTTGACAGGCGATGGGCGATCATGATCACTGTTTTATCATTTGACAGGTTAGCAAAGGCCTGCTGAACCATTATCTCATTGTCCGGATCCGCAAAAGCTGTGGCCTCATCAAGTATAAGTATCGGCGCATTTTTAAGGAACGCCCTTGCTATGGAAATACGCTGTGCTTCGCCACCAGATACATATGTGCCCTTACTTCCGATCATAGTATTTATACCCTCTGGAAGCTTTTCGATTATATCCCAGCACATTGCATCCTTAAGTGCCTGTATTACTTCCGCCTCCGTAGCATCAGGTCTCCCCATTCTGACATTATCAAGTATAGACATCTTAAGGAGTCTGCTATCCTGGAAAACGTAGGACACCTGCTTCATAAGCTCAGATGAAGCGATATCTTTTACGTTAACGCCGCCAATCCTGATACTGCCCTCTTTAACATCCCAGAACCTCGCAACAAGTGATGCAAGTGTTGTCTTTCCGCCTCCGGAAGGTCCCACAAATGCCACATGTTCACCCGGCTTTATATCCAGCGTGATGCCATCGATGGCATTAGCCTTTTTCTCATCATAGGTGAAGGTAATGTCCTCTATGCTGATACCGCTATCCTTGGGAATCTGTGGACTTACGGTCTCCTTAAGAGGCTTCACCTCCAAAAGGGTATACATTCTCTCAAGAGCATCCTTTACCACCATCTGGCTCTCACCGGCATAAGCGACCTTCATGAGTGTGACCGTCAGTATCGGAGTTATGATGATGTAAAAAAGGATGTTATAAAGGAATGTATCTGAAACGCCTCCTCTGGTAAAAATGAGTCCACAGGCTACAAGTGCAGCAAATACACCGTTAGCAGCTGTAGTGAAACCTATCATAGGTATTCTCATTCCTATGGTGTAAGTTATAGTCCATTTTTCGTATTTATCTATAGCTTCCTTGAATCTCTTAAAAGAGAAGACGGACTGCCCAAAAGTTTTTACGACAGGTATTCCCCTGACATATTCAACAGCCTCAGCTGACATCTCATCAAGAGCATTCTGATACTCTTTCATGTCATTCTGCATCTTTTCACCCATCATACCGCCCATGGCAAGAAATGCGATGACAGCTGGAATGAGGCAGATAAGACCTATCTTCCAGTCAAAGATAAGGAGCATGGCGATTAGTCCCACTGGAGTTGCATAGCTCACCGCCTTATCCGGAAGACTGTGGGCCAGAAATGTCTCCGTAGCTGCACTGGACTCTGCAACTATCTTTCTTATCTTTCCGCTTCCCTCAGATTCTATATACCCCATAGGAAGCTTCATTACATGCTCCATCATAGCAGTTCTCATGTTGGCCTGAACCCTGAATGCTGCGATATGCGAACACATAAGAGCTGCAATATATATAAACATGGCCAAAAGGCTCATACCCACAGCACTCCAACCATGAGATACTATGTGGGTAGCCTTACTAAAATCCGGTCTTACTTCCACAACTTCCTTAATAATGCACCATATGTAATAGAATGGCACAAGCGCCACAAGAGCGCTTATGGCAGCCAGTATCCATGAGCATATAGTAAAATACTTATGATTGCCTGCGTATTCAAACAGCTGTGCAATAACACTTTTCTTTTTCTCTTTCATAGTCTTTCATCTCTCCGCCTGAATTAGTATTTACAACATGACCGTTCTCTAACCGTAGAACCACCGTAGCACATCTCCTGACAAGATCCGGGTCATGAGTAACAACAAACACTGTCTTCTGACCACGCAGTGACCATATCAGCTCAGCCACCCGCTCCATATTATAGAAATCAAGCCCACTTGTAGGCTCATCAAACAGGATGATATCCTTATCAGAAAGCAGTGCACTTGCAACTGCAACCCTCTGTTTTTGTCCGCCTGACAGGCTCATGGGATGTCTGTTCGACAATTCCTTAAGTCCGAGCTTATCAAGAATTTCAAGAACCCTATCTTCGTTTTCTTCATTCATCCCAAGAGTAACTTCATCCATAACTGTCTCACAGAACAGTTGATGATTCACATCCTGCATGACCATGTATGCGCTCTTTAGGAGATTTCTGCCCTTTAACTTCTTTCCGCCGATAACAGTATTACCTTTGAACCCCCTCATCAGTCCGCATATACATTTTGAAAAAGTTGATTTACCGGCACCATTAGGTCCAACTACCGCAATTATTTCATTCCGGGGTATTTCAAGGTTTTTTATGTTAAGTGCATCACAGTTCCTGTAATTGTAGATAAGCTTCTCGAAGGTTATTGTCTCGGTATTTATACTCTCTGTTTTGACCGGAATCATCGTAAGATTCTCATTTACAGCCCTAAGACCATGACACCTTAAATCTTCTTCCGACAGATTCTTAAATTCTCTCATTGGAATATCAAAAATAATCCGCCCCTCTTTAAGGCAGATAACCCTGTCACAAATATCCTTAAGCCAGTACAGTCTGTGTTCAGCAACCACAATAGTCCTTCCTTCTTCTTTCCAGCCAAGGAGAGTATTCTTAAGGTCTTCAATAGCCTCAAGACTTAAGTTTGACGAAGGCTCATCCAACACACAAACCTGAGGATTTAGCGTATCTACAGAAGCACAGGCTATCTTCTGTTTTTCACCACCTGACATTTCAAATATGCTTCTGTCCATCAAAGCCCTTATCTTCATGGAATCTACGGTACTGTCAATACGCGCACGGATCTCATCTTCTGGAAGTCCCATGTTTTCAGGTCCAAAAGCCAGCTCACTTGTACTATCCACACAAAAAAACTGACTCCTGGGGTTCTGGAACACAGATCCCACAATTTTGGCTGTTTCATAAAGCTGCGCCTGTGTGATATCAGTTCCATCCACGTATATGTTCCCTCTCATTTGTCCTTCGTAGAAATGTGGAATAAGACCATTGATCATCCTGATCAGCGTTGTCTTGCCACAGCCGGATTCTCCGCATAAAAGAACTGTCTCGCCCTTGTTAATCTTCAGGGAGATATCTTTTACCGACGCTTCATCAGTCCTTGCATAACTGAAACTTACATTTTTAAACTCAATCATTTCACCACATCCATAATCAGTAATATCCAGGGAATAAGGCATAATGCCAATGCTGCGTAATCCTGCAGCCGAAATCCAATCCTGCATATATTGGTTCTTTTCACTTCTCCTCCGAGACCTCTTGTAAGAGCTGCTGCTGACAGTTCCTCTCCAATGTTTACACAGCATGTCATAAGCGGAACCATTCTGTACTCTATAATCTTGGAAGCATGTTTTCCACCAATGCGTATTCCGCGCATTTTCATAGCAGAGCTTATCGAATCCGCTTCATCTAAAACTGTAGGAAAAAAGCGGAACATAACGGACAATGGGATGATGATATTATCGCTTACGTGGAGTTTTTTCATTGCAGCTGTAAATTCGCTCACTGTTGTTGACTCCATCAGATAACGTCCCATCATTATGCATGGCAGGAACCTACCAAGCACACCGCAGGAACCAAGGATAATATAGTATAGAAAGCCTCCCATACCTCGCGCATTTGCAAAGGTCAGAAGCATACTGGATCCCCAGAACAGTATCATTCCGATTATCGATGTCTTAAATCTCTTTGCAGTAAGAAGCAGAAGAAACGGCACCATACAAAGTATTGGCACAAGCATCTCACATCTTCTTCCTCCGGCGCCTCCCAGTGCGAATGTCGTTACTGTAACAAGAAGCGCCAGTTTTGTCCTTGGATCCATGATAAGTCCGCGATCAAGTTTTCCGGGATTATATGCCGCACCTTCCATTAAACAATACCGGCTTTCTCAAAATGTTTCTTAAGGAAATGCATTCCAAGGAGTGCTCCAAGTACTCCGAAAACAAAAGAACAAGCTAAGATTATAGGAGCTGTCCAGGGTCTGAATATTCTTGTCATAGCCTCAACATAGTCACTTCCAAAAGATGTCCTTGTGGAAAAATATCCATTAATATCAAGGTATAAGGGCAGGAAACATCCAAATATAGTTATGCACATAATTCCATAACTTAAGACCGTCTTCTTTTTGCTTGAGTATTGTCCGCTCTTCGCAACAAGATCTGCAACTAGTCCACATACAATTCCAAAGAAAAACGGGTAATATCCCATTCCCGTAACCCACAAAAATGCTCCGATAATAATCGTCATAATGGTTATCATTCCGAACTTCTTAACCTTTGTATAAAAGAGCATCATGGTAATACCTCCAATAAGAGGGCAAAGGACAGATAACATCGGCATCATGATTGGAATAAATCCAAGCATTGAGATAGCAGTCATTATCACAAGGAAAATAGCTGCATAAATACCTATATTTATCAGGTCCTTTCCTCCAAGTTTTTCATTCGTTTTTCTCTGAGTCATTACTCCATCCATACTTTTTCTCTCCTTCCGCCATATGGCTAAGCATTTTAGTTAGTTACCGCTAACTATTATACATATAAAAAATCAACGCTAATTAGAAAAATGATATATTGATAAATCTTCTCATGAAGCCTGCAATTCAACCATATGTGCATGCTCCCCATTCATATCCATCAGGGCTTTGTGATCCCCTCGCTCTACTATCTTTCCATCAGATATGACAAGTATATGATCTGCATCTTTTATGGTTTTATATACTTCTCAATTTTCTCAGTAACAGTTATCATGTCCGGAAAAACATCATCGCTTCCATCGAATCCATCGTAGTTCACACATATAAGATGATACTTTTTCAGATAAGCTGTCGATAACCGTTCCAAAATTCGTCTGCCAGTCACAGCATGTTCCAGGCAACAACATTAGTTTCTTCCCGGCCATATTTCCCAATTCCTCAAATTGCATTGTTCAAACTCTCCCATTTTTCTCAAAACAATGAACATATCCAGGCCGCAAGAGCTGACGCTGCCGGGAAAATCACAAGAAGTTTCAGCAGCTGGCTCTTGATGTTATATCCATACTTCCTATTTCTATATACATTTTCCACCTCTGGATAATAAAACTGAAAGAAACGGAATTTCATGAGAAGGAAGTAATCAAAACAGACCATATCGTAAATCTTGTATACGGTGAATATGAAAACAAATCTGAAGAAGAACTGCCCAAACGTGAACCCACTCCTGAAGCCATCCCAGATTGAAATCACTCCAACACCAAGTATCATCAGAAGGCTGAATATCATAAGTGTCCATCCAATTATCCTCGCCCCATAGAAAAGTTCCTTGTCTCTATGACGAAGCACCGCCTGTGCTTCCTTTGGCGCTGAAGAAAAGAACTTTTCATTCTGTATAAATGCCACCGCAGAAAACATCATCAGCGTTATCGCAGCACAGAAAACAATTGTAAGAAAAACAGTTAAAAGCATACTCATTTACCCCTCTGAAACATAGTCCTCTATTGCTTTAACAGCCTCTTCTATGCCATTTTCTTTCATTATCAGCTCAGAAATTGTCTGCGCCGTAACATCGTAATTTCCACTGACCAGGTCTCTAAGAGAATCTGCGATTTCTGTGGCTGTACATAACTTCTTTCTGATGTATAAAGGTTTTGGTCCACATCCAAGCTTGTGATCCACCCTGCCATAGAAATGCTGATCAAGCGCCAGTGCTATCACCAGTGTTGGAAGCCCTGCCCTAAGTCCCAGACCATTTGTAGTGTTTCCGCCATGATGCACTACTGCTCTCACCTTTCCGAAAATATAAGCATATGGGACGTTATCTATAAAATACAGCTTGTCAGTATTTATCTTGTCTTTTTTCGGTATCTGGTATGCCTGCACGACAGCACGAATTCCGGTCTTTTTTAAAGCATCTAATGTCAGCAGCTGTAGTCTCGCAAGTTCAGGTGACTCTGCCTTTCCAAAAGCTACAAATATCGGTTTCTCACCCGCTGTCAAAAAGTCCGTCAATTCCTCGGATTCTTCAAATTCTTTTATACTCTCTCCCGGATGATACCAATACCCTGTCACATGTATATGGTCTCCCCATGTAGGATCCATTGGCATAAGGAGAGGACTTGTGGGGTAAAAAGTAAGTACTTTTCTTCCTCCCAGCTCCGTATATCTGCTGCTTTTCTTCCACTTTGGAAGACCTACACTTTTTCTCCATTTATTTAGGGCGACAATTGTCATGAGGCTCATCCCATCCAATAGTCCATCATAGCTTTTAAGCACTTTGTCCGAATTAAAATCATCAGTATAAAGCGAGTATTGTCTGGTCGGATCCATCGGACTGTAAAAATATCTTGCACATTTGATTCCAAGATACTCAGCCGCATGTCTTGCAAAAGCTGAGCACGTACCATACATTACAAGGTCAGAGCCTTTTATAGCATCAATGGTCTGCTCCATAAATCTCGGATTTTCCTTCTTAAGCTTAAATAGCCCATTAACAAAATCAAGGCTAGTCTTATAGTCTGTAACCATATATTTCATGACATGATCTGCATCCGTATCAAGCCTTAAGAAGGTCACGCCTTTACTTTCTATGAGCGGACGGAAAGCCTCCGATGTCAGTATCCGAAACTCATGTCCCCTTTTTGTCATTTCCTCGCCAAGCTCTGCCAGAGGATTTACATCTCCCCTGGTTCCCACTGCGACAGCTGTAACAATCATTCCTTACTCCCAATACGTGTAATCCAACTAAGTATTTCATCTATAGCCAATTTCCCATTACCCACATTACAATGATTTTCCGCTTCTTCCTTGTCAGTAAACAGGCGAAATGTAAGGCTTCTGACATTCCTTAGCATGTTGATCTCTTTTCCGATAAGATGGTAATCAATGAAATGGTCTCCACTGGCCCCAAGAATCAGCATATCCTGCGTAATCTGATCTGCGACGGGCGCAATGTCATATAGCTTCAGCTTCTTGGCATAACTATATGCATCCTTTGCCTCATAGGCATAGCATCCATGTTTGATTCCCCAGTCGATTATGGGAGATTTCTTAGCTTTTTTGCCAAATACCAGATTAAGAAGTGGACGGGCATGTAGCTTCATGAGGATATGGAATGCTCTCTGCGTACCCTGTGGTTGCATACTCACAAGAATATCCTGAAAGCATGGGAATATGGACCAGGCAACCACTTTAGTTATGCGTTTGTCAAAAGCCGCTGCTCTTGGGGCAAGATAACCTCCGAGAGATATGCCTATGATAGTCACATCAGAAAGCTTGAAATAATCCAGGATTACCTTAACAGGTTTCTCCCATTCATGGGTGAAATGCATTCCCTGAACGCGCATTACGCCACCCTGCCCGGGGCCTTCAAACATGTAGACTTCAAAGCCCTGTTCCTGCATATATAGGACAGTGAAAAGAAATTCCTCAAAATAGCTGTCATTGCCGCCATGGATAAGTATAGTTCCCTTGCTCTCACCATAAGGCACCACATGCATCACAGGGAGTTTCACATTCTCATAGGGGACATCATATCTTTCAATCTTTGGATTTTCTCCCTCAAAGAAATCTGCATAGTACTCGTAAAAGAGCTTGGTTGCCTTCTCATAGTACTTTCTCTTATCAGGATCACCGTCATACATGAAGAACTCGCTCATTCGATAATAGGCAATGGCATTATCTGTCCTGCCCTCTTTCATGGCTTCATCGCCGAGCAAGATAAGTTCTCTTTTCCAATCATCACTGTTATGGATCCTGCCGGCAACCTTTTGTACATCATCAAGTCTGCCGCCATCCCAGTTGATAACGCGATTTAGCTGATAATTAAAATTTGCTTCGTCATTGAGATTATATACGCCCTTTTTCAGAATTACCGGCCTTGTGATATCATACTTTTCCATATAACGCTATTGATCCCCCTCACAAACTTTTCCGGCTTAAATGGAGCCAGCCCTCCGTGGCCTGTGTCCTTAATCTTTCTAAATACTGTATGTGGAAAGATCTTTTTTATATATTCCACATCCCACTTTCTATCTTTTACCTCTTTTTCTGCGACCCAGTATTCTATGTATTTACAGTCAGTATGGATATACTTCGGCATGGAATAATTGTTGCAGGATTCAAATGTCCTCCAGATTGTTTTAGCGCTAATCATCTTTAGGACCTTTGCTGCGTACTGCACATCTTCCTCTGACAGTTCATCAGTAGAAAAAGCTTTTTCCAACAGCTTTGTTCCACCAAGTTTTCCTGTGTATATCAACAAAAAATCCTTTATTGCTATCAATCTTGTAACGATCCAAGGAAGCTGATATGGAGTAATACCGCCATCTATCACGGCACTCTGCACTTTCACTTTGTTGTTGGCGAGCATCCTGACTACAATGCTTCCTCCCATGGAGCAGCCGTAAAGACACGTCACATTGCTCAGTCCATTCAGATTCAGCCATCCTTCCAGCTCAGTTGAGATCTCTTCAACACTTGTGAAATCACTCTTAATATCTGGGTCATATCCCGGAAGTGCCGGAATAATCAGGTGATATTTCTTTTCCAGTAGCGGAATCACGTACTCGAAGTAATCCCACATGACAACAGATGGGTGCAACAGCACTATGACCTTATCATTATCTTTTCCAAATTCATGTATCGTCATTTTTCCTATCATTCCTACATTCCACGTACATTAAAGGTATTGTTGATGGTAACTGATTTGAGTAAACTGTTGTAAATCTATTGTCTCTAAGGAATTTCAGATATCCGTCAGCATCCCATTTTGCTTTGAAATCTACTCCTGCGCATGAAAGAGTCTTACTCATAATCCCACTTACTTTTTTATTATTGTCATGTATGAAATTTGGAGCGATAAGCAGCCCGTCTTTTCGCAATACCCGTTTTATCTCTGATAAGACCTTTTCAGGTTCCGGGATAACATGAAGTGCATTGGCGATGATAATCACATCAAAGCTGTTATCAGCATATTGCAGGGATGACGCATCAGCTTTTTCAAAGACAAGGTTTTCAGGCACAATTCCCCTTCTTGCCATAGCAAGCATCTTCTCGGAATAATCTGTAGCAATCATCTTTTTTGCTTCATCCGCAACCTGCCTTGCAATAACACCTGGACCTGTAGCAAGTTCAAGCACTTCTTTATCCTTGATCACTGCTTTTATGCGCTTGTACATGGACTCATATGCCCTTTTGTTTCCCGGAGTTCCTGTGACAAAGTTGCTATAAACAGGTGCAAAGCGATCCCATACATTTTTATTGGACGAAGACAGAATTCGCATGTCCTCGAGAACGATCTCACTCTTCCACTCTTTCGGGATATTGTCAGGCTCATATACCATTCCGTACAGTTCTACTCCATCAGTAAAGTGCTGAGTTACTACACATTTCATGCCCAGATGCTCATATTTATTTTTCTTCAGCACAGCATCCGTATCCAATACCACAGGCACTGCCTGTCTTCGGCCTTCCTCAAATGCAATCTCCAGGACCTTTCGCATGAATCCTTTGCCCTGATATTCTTTTCTTACCACAACCATGCCTACATAAATGAAAGGCACTTTAAGTTTGGACAGTATGGCTCCATAACTCTTTCCCGAATTAAAAAAGCCCCTCGCGGCACTTCGCAAATGACCTACATCCGCGCATCCGGGAATAGTTTTCAAAAGACCTACAGCAGATTTCAGACTCATGTTGACTCCGGGATTCTTAAAGGCAATAAATCCCTCATGTTCCTCGCTTGTTGAGTAAAGAACTCTCTCATTAATGGCCATGCGCACATAAGCGCATATGTAATCACTCACGGCCTGTCTGCCTTTTCCAAGATACCCCATTCCAAATTCTGATTCAGCATATTGAAAATCTGCGAAAGCATCGCCTATATCACGAATCTCTTTTTCACTCAAAGAATTAATCTTAACTGACATGCCCTACTCTTCCCCCTGTTTTATATCAGATATCCGTTGGTATCCCTCTCAAGGTCTGTCCACGGCTTTGGGATATCGCCGTATTTCCTAATGTATTCCTTGAAATCTCTGTTGAGCGCACTCATCTCATCAATTGCATTCATTGCGTGGTCAGAGGTGCAGAGTTTTCCAAGTTTTGTTGCGAAAATGAATTGGTAAAATGGGGTATATTTCTTCTTGAATTTTGGATTTCTAAAGTCTTTATCAGAATCAGGCATAATTTCATGCCCGTTGTCTTCCAAAACTGTATAAGCCGCAATAGTTGCATCCATGATCCTATTGATGTAGGCTTTGTCACGCTTAAGCTTTTTTATATCACCATTTGCATAATAACAGGCAAAAGCTATTGGTATTACTGATGCTGCATGGCATAAAAGCCAGTCTGCCATGTTAGATTCATACACAACTTTAAAGTTTGTTCCGGAGAATACATTTCTTACAAAATTCTCCTGCGAGGGAGTCCCCTTAGTATTTCCAACTGTTATCTTATTCAGTGACACTGATCTGATATAGCTCTTTTCCCTGTGCCCGGCAGACATTGCAAATGCAAAAAGAACTGACTTCTTCGATAGTGCTTTTGTGAGTTCGTCTGTCTTGAGATTGTTCCCAACAAATACAATGTTTCTGGAAGCATTGTCTTTAAGAGGTTGAACAACACTATCTATCTGGGTATATCTGACCACCACAAATATAACGTCGTATCTATCATCCGATCTCAACCCATCAATCACAGGTATCTTCACATTGGTCTTTCTACCGAAATAATTATGAATACTAAGCCCATTTCTTTTTATCTCTTCATACCATTTTCCACGTGCAAGAAGTGTGACATCTTTTCCCTGCCTGTACAAGTTGCTTGCAAGATTTCCCCCCAACACTCCTGCTCCATAAACAAGTATTCTCATATCATTCCTCTCTTTTAAAGGTCACAAAGATGAGCCCTGCAAACAGAGCACATAATACTGCTCCTGTCAGCATCCATAGGGATAATCCATAATCAGTATTTGAAAGGATTCCATATATTGAAATAGGGATTCCAACTAGTCCGCCCAGCGACAATGCTCCAAAGCCCCTGTGCAGCCTTGCCGCTGTAAGGATGCGGTTAAGCCCTGCCGCCCTCTCACTAATTAGTTCCAACACGCCAATCATCATGAAAATGGCTGCTATGACAGAAAGTACGGCATACATATTCGCCTCTTGCCTCAAACATTTCACTGTACAAACAATCCATATTATCCAGCCTGCATTCCCCGGCAAATCATATATCATCCACTTAGCTGTGGATATCTCCGTTCTATATATCCCAATGCCAGGTTTCCACGGGATGCATCTGTTTACGTTTTTCTTATACTCAGCGTACTCCTCACCATATAAATCCAAAAGCCACTTCTCTTCCGTTTTTATAAGTGCAACTGTCATAATAATCCAGTCAACTATCGGAAAAAGTAGCAGCCATGCATTATGCCACATAAGGGTAATCCCAGATAGTGCAAACCACCAGCCGCTGTACATCGGGTTCCGTACCCATGAATAAATGCCATTGGTCTGAAGCCTGTTCTCTGTTATAGAATCATCCATATCTGACCGGACAGCTCCTATATACCATACACCGATTCCCATTATTATGAGTAATGTACCAACCACTCGTAAAATAAGTATCCATGAATCATACAGAATTCCTATCTTAAGCACATAGCCAAACAAGATAATTCCTATTACATTGACCATAGCAATTCCATAAACAATATATGGCCCGACTCCAAAGAGAGGGAGTTTCTGCCCTTCCTTCATGTAGTTCTTTAACATTTTCTGATCACCTCATCATGGCATGACAGACCGTCTGACAGATCCGAGTGCCTGATAAACTCTACGTGCCGTTTAAGCCCTGAATAGGCTCTTGTATCTGTATTGCAGAATATTTTGCAAAGCCCTCTTATGCCATATGTTTCAAACATTTCTACATACATACATTTTGAAATTCTGTATTCGACCTTGTCCCTTGTGACATTGAAGTAATCGTAAGTTATGCTGCCATCAGCTACTCGCTTTTCATGGTCACCAACATTCCACTTCCTTGCTATGTCAAAGCTGTTAGGAAGTAAATTGATTATTGCAATTATCACATTGAAAAATGTCCTTCTTGCTACAAAGCCGGAATTAATAGTGTCCATGATTTCACTGTCTGATAGCCCAAAGTTCTTTAGTTCCAGGCACATTGCGATAACCGCATATACATGCGGAGTACTTGTTGATGGATAAACATTATGCTTCTTGAAATTATCTGAAGCATACATCTCTGACAGGCGAACAGCATATACATCTGCCTTGGCATCTATATCTTTCACCCCTGCTTTTACCAGCGCTTTTCGATATATCTTTTGATAGGCTTTTATCTTTTTGTTCATCCCTTATCCTCCGTCTTTACTGAGGATTCGCTATCTTATCAGGTACTTCTTAAGCATTATCGAAAAGAGCTTCAGATAAGTTCCTTTATACTTCATCATAACCGCGCCATCTACTCCTTATTTCTTTGCAATGACTGTAATCCACGGTTTACTCTCATGATGATCTGACTTAACCTTTGAAAAACCCGCTTCTTTCAGAGCCCCTTCGATTTCTTCTACTGTATGACACTTCATGCCATCAATGATGCTCTCAAACTGGAGACTCGCCTTATCAGTTCCATCAGACTCATTTACAATCATGAAGACTCCACCAGGCTTAAGTGCCTTGTTTACCTCTGAAAAGCATTTCTCAAGTCCCGGCCAGAAATAAATGGTCTCAAAAGCTGTTGCAAGATCATACTGCTCATTCATGTTCAGATTAGAAACGTCGCCCTGCTGAACCTTGCAGCGTCCCTTCTGTATCATGCCTGTGTTGTAAGCTGCTGCTTTTGCAACCGAAACATCTGAATAATCAATCGCCGTAACCTTAGAAGATGGATACTTCCGTAGCAACTCATGTGCATTTCTTCCACCACCGCATCCAACTTCAAGAATTTCTTCCGGTACAATAGTTTTTAAATGTGCCATTCCCCAGTCTGCCATCTTCGCGTGCCCACTGTTCATGCCATTGACCATCATCTGTCCCAGGAAACCTTCCGGCTTTCTTGTCTGACTTACAAAGTTTTTAAAAAGGCCCATAAATCATTTCCTCCCCACAAGAATCGCAGAACCTGTAAGAGCCATCCAGATGGACTCCCACTTGCTCATGAACATACCGTTAGTAGTATCAACAAGTTTTACTTCTTCGTATCCCATATTTTTAAGCTTTTCTACAAAGCTTTCCATATCTCCATATTTTGCCTTGGACATAATATCGTGAATAGCAAATGTTCCGCCCTTCTTAAGGATCCTTAGTGTTTCAAGAAGAATCGCCTGTCTGTCCTTACTTGGTATGTTGTGATATACATAGTTGCTTGTTACTGCATCAAAAGTCTCATCTGCAAAATCAAGCTTACAGGCATCGCCCTGCTGAAAAGATGTGTTATTTACACCTTCAGCAACAGAATTACTTTCGCAGAGACTCTTGCTGAATGAAGCATACTCTTTCCCCCATCTGTCTATACCAATTATCTGAGCGCCTGGATTTTTCTTTGCACAGGCAATACTTAGAGCCCCGCTTCCACATCCAACATCGAGGCATTTACCGCCATCCGGGATTTTTACATAGGATGAAACACCTTCTATTATCTGCTTAGACATCTGACGTGTTCCGTTATAGGAAAATGCCCTGTACATCAGGTACATCCACAAAGATATCAAGGCAAACAGCACAGTTAAAATCAGCAATACCTTTCCCACTATTGAAGCAATACCTACGATTACTGTAACAAAGCATATTGCTGCAGTAATTCCAATCGTCCCAAGTACCATCCCTTTCGGCATCCAATTCTTGTAATCAGCCTTCATCGCCATTCCTCCTATGTTTGATCATATCTATCCTCTCAATTACTCCGATATCTTCCAGCACATTTATCATGCGGTATACCGTAGCTACTCCCACAGAAGGATCTTTGCCTCGTACAATACAGCAGATATCCTTGCAGCTGGCTCCGTCATTATCCGCAATGACATCTGCAACTATCATTCTCTGTCTGGTTATTTTCATACCGCTCTCTTTTAAAGCCTCAACAATCTGCTCATTATTCATCATGCATCATTTCCAGCCAAACATTATTTCGTTAGTTTTAGCTAACCCATTCTCAAAAGAAAAGCCCGCACTAACCGGGTGTTTTTAATAGATATTTAATATCATGAAAATAATTATCAGTTATCTCAAATGTTAGCATACGCTAACTCCATTTTCAATAGTACTTCAGTATTTTTTCTGTCTCATCTCCTACTCTTATTCAGCAGGATCTATTGCCCCACTCATCAAGGAACTTCAATATTAGCTTAAAGCTGTCCTGTCTGGCCTCCTCGCACTCTTTAGAATTTTTTTCTCAGCCGGAAGCATATGATTTAGAGCCCATTTGGCATAACCGGACATTTCATCAAGCCCGTCAGTAAGTGCATGGCTTGCTTTATCATATATTCTCTAATGTACATCTTTCCATTCTTTCAGCCTTTCTCGAATGATTGTCCTGACAAACCCATGCTTTTGCTCATTTTAAGTTACTTCTATTGTAATGCCTTTGCCATATCCAAATTTCAGAACATAGGAAAAATGCCGCATTGGCAAGATGCGGCATTTCAGGTAGAAGATTTCTTATGACTATTTATATCATTTTGTTAGCTATACCTAACGCAGAAGATGTTAGCCACACGCTAACGCTCATTGTCAATCCATGAAAATAAAAAGTTTTCTCACCTTATCGCTGTCTTTGGAAATTTTATTCAGAATTGAAGAGGTAAGATTTTTTATCCTCGGGACTCATCCTCCCTGACTCATTTTGCTAACTACTAGGAGTCATTTCACCTGACTCAACTTCTTTACTCAGCGCTTCTTACTCGGAGTCAGCAAAGCGTTTTTTCTCACAAGCACGAAGGCGTCTATCCTTCTTTTTTCTTGCATATTTCACGCTTTATTTCTTATGAACCTCTCCTTATGCTTCAAACTAGGGATTTTTTGATGCACACCGTATCCCGTAGATAGCATATTTACTTGAGTCTTACGTATGACTCCGATAAAGGTTCTTCTTTTGACTCCAAACGTAAAAAAAACGGAACCTATCCCGAAGATAAGTCCCGTTTTTGAGTCCCATTTTTTTGAGTCCAGCGTATGAGTCCTGGATAAAAGATTTTGCCCTTTTGAGGCTAAAAGATTTTCACAGGAACACAGGTGCAGATAAACACCTGGATTTATAGCAAAACAACTATTCAATAATTGGTAAATCATTATATTCCGATATATCTTTCTTAATGGAGCATATGAGACTTGACCTGATAATTCAATACATACCAATAACTATTATCAGTCCGTTATTTCTCCTCCAGTATTCCAGTCTTTCGCATTAACTGCATCTACTACCTTTCCTCAAATTATTAGGGCAGCCATTATGACTGCCCATCAAATCATAGATTTATTAAGTCCTTGTATTCCCTGCTGTTTTGGATAAACACGGGAAATTTCTCGTGGCATATCGGCTTCACAGAATGAAGGATTACAATCCCCGCAACAAAAGCTGCACCTATGACCAGTTGAAGTACCTTCTTGATATATGTTAACATTATTACTTTTTCATTTTCTTTTCCGAATTCATAGTAGGTCATAGGTTATTCCTTTTTGTACCCGGTAATAATTGCTAATATCATGCATATTACTGCCGCCCATGCAAAAAACTTATGATATTTCATAAAGACCTCCTTTATTTTTGAGACATTTTATCAACACCAATCAATGACGAATAATCGTCATCCACTAATATGTTAGCACTCGCTAACTCTAAAGCAAAGACATAATCGTCGTTTTTATGCATATCCATGCCACCACATTATTGATAAAAATTCTCACTCGTTAGCTGACTCTACACTCCCTATACTGTTTTATAATTGTTGCAACAAGGCTTAAAGGTCATAAAGTGATTATGCTTGCATAAATCGCTTTATGACTTTGAGGCCACAAAACATGAGGAAGTAGCATGAAAATGCGGATTCCGAATGTTTATAGAATTGCGAGAGTTTCAAAGAAACAGAGCAATTCGTGTTGCAATCACAAACTTAGGAGGACTATTTATGATCAATTGGAGCACAATAGGAAAAGTGGCATGCGGTTTCGCACTTGGTACCGCAGGAGTGAAGCTCCTCTCCAGCAAGGATGCCAAGAAATGCTACACACATATAACTGCCGCAGCATACAGATGCAAGGATACATGCCTTGAGACCTACACTAACATCAAGGAGAACTGTCAGGATATCAGTGCTGATGCAAAGGAAATCAATGAAAAACGATATGCTGATGAAAGAGCAAAAGAAATAGAGGATGCAAAGGCTGTTCTGGCAAACGCTGAAGCTGAAGCCGCTAATGCATAAGACATAAGTAAGCTTAGACGAAAGGCATACTATGAATTGTAAAATATTGCATGAAAATGGGGGACGTATGCGTGTACACATTGCTGTACGCCATATGTCTTCTTTTGAAGCTGATAAGATCCAGTATTATCTTTCCTCACTTCCTTTTGTAAAAAAGGCTGATGTAAATGAACGGACTTCAAATGCCATAGTTTTCTATGACTCTTCCTGCAGGGATGATCTGATACAGGCGCTTTCTGAATATAGTGATAGAACAGAGATTACTGTGCCCGAACACACAGGCAGGGAACTCCGCATCGAATACGAAGACAGGATGTTCTTTCACATTGCGAACAAGCTGGTGCGCAGATTTATCATTCCCTTGCAGATAAGAAGGGTGATAATTTATCTAAAGGCTATCCCTTACATAATTAAGGGGCTTAAGTGCCTACTCTCCGGAAAGCTTGAGGTTTCTGTTCTTGATGCAACCAGTATTGCTGTATCACTACTTAGGGGCGATCACGCAACAGCAAGCAATGTGATGTTCCTTCTTAAAATGGGCGAGATGATGGAGGACTGGACTCACAAAAAGTCCGTCGATGACCTGGCAAGGGCCATGTCCCTGAATGTAGACAAGGTATGGGTGCTTTCTTCTGACGGTCAGGAAGTCCTCTCAAATATCTCTGATATAAAAGAAAACGACAGGATAGTTGTCAGAACCGGCACCATGATTCCTCTTGACGGTATAGTCCTAAGCGGTGACGCCTGCGTCAATCAGGCCTCCATGACCGGTGAATCAGAACCTGTCCACAAAACAGAAGGATCTCTTGTTTATGCCGGAACAGTAATTGACGAAGGTGAACTTGTCATAACCGTACAGAAGGCACAGGGGCAGGGAAGATATGACAGGATCGTAGCCATGATAGAGGAATCCGAAAAGCTCAAATCCGAATCAGAAGCAAAGGCCGCTCACCTGGCTGACAGACTTGTTCCCTATACTTTTGGTGCCACACTCCTCACCTGGTTATTTACCAGAAATGCCACCAAGGCCACATCAATCCTTATGGTGGACTTCTGCTGCGCATTAAAGCTCGCCATGCCTATTTCAGTACTCTCAGCAATGAGAGAAGCAGGTGATCACAAGATATCTGTAAAAGGCGGCAAATTCATGGAGGCTGTGGCTGAAGCACAAACAATAGTCTTCGACAAAACCGGGACTCTGACTCATGCTACTCCTAAAGTTGCCAAGGTTGTCACTTTTGGCGACAATGACGAAGATGAGATGCTCCGCCTGGCTGCATGCCTTGAGGAACACTACCCTCACTCCATAGCCAACGCAGTGGTAAAAGCTGCAGAAGTCAAAGGTCTTACTCATGAAGAGAAACACACCAGAGCTGCCTATATCGTTGCACATGGCATTTCCAGTACGATTGACGGTAAAAAGGTATGTATAGGAAGCCATCACTACATCTTTGAAGACGAAAAGTGTATTGTTCCAAGTGGATTTAGTGACAAATTCGATTCTCTTCCACCTGAATATTCGCACCTATATATGGCTATCGGTGAAGAGCTCGCTGCAGTAATACTTATCGAAGATCCACTTAGAGATGAGGCTTCTTCAGTAATAAAGAGATTGAAAGAGATTGGTTTTGAAAATGTAGTTATGATGACCGGAGACAGTGACAGAACTGCCAAGTCGGTTGCAGAAAAGACCGGCGTGACAAGATACTTCTCTGAAGTTCTTCCTGAAGACAAGGCTGAATTCATAAGAAAAGAACATGAAGCAGGCAGAAAAGTAATCATGATAGGTGACGGTATCAATGACTCACCTGCTCTTTCAGAGGCGGATGCCGGAATAGCAGTCAGCACAGGAGCTTCCATTGCAAGAGAAATTGCAGATATAACCATCTCCTCTGATGATCTTGGAGCTCTTTTGACACTTAGAAATCTCAGCACAGAGCTGATGCGAAGGATCAACCTGAACTACAATTCCATTATCGGGTTTAACTCCTTTCTGATAATCATGGGTATGTTGGGTATCTTCACCCCAACCACTACAGCATTCCTTCACAACGCATCTACCATAGCTCTCAGTATGAAGAGCATGACAAATCTATTGGATGATTGACACAAAGCAAAACCTCGTAACGGCAACTACGAGGTTTTCTTTATTTCTTTACCCTGCCAGTTGCAGCATGTTCCGGGAAGCAGCATAAGCGTCTTCCCATCCATTTTTCCCATTTCTTCAAATGTCATCGTTCATTCCTCTTTAGAGTTAGCACATGCTAACTAAATGATAACATCTCTCATTGAAACCATCGCGAATATTCTATGTGTGTAGTTTCTTTACAGTATAGAAATGCTCCTTATAAAAAAGGCAAAGTACGCCAAATCATATAACCTCCTTTGCCTTTTGATACAATAATAACACAATTAAAGATTACACAAAAAATTGAAAATTCACCATTTTCTCAAAATCCTGCTAAGCTTCCTATCAATATCAATTCTTGTCTCCTTGCATTCCTTTGGATATTGTCTAGCTGCCTTGAACATGAATTTTACAAGCAGTCCTGAGACCACCGGCAACATAGATCTGAGCATCGACTCTGGAAAAACAAAGTGAGTTCCATGTTCATATAATAGAGATTCCCATTCACACTCATGAGGGATTTCCGATAACCTCTTTTCCATGCGCCTTATGTACTTACAGGTATCCCAGAGTACATCGTCTTCTGCACCCACCAAAACTATCTTGCCATGGATTCTCTCTACTTTAATCTTTTCATCTTCCTGAATAGGGTGTCTTTTCTCAGATTCATCAAACATCTTCCTGGACGCAATCTTATCGCCACCCTCTTTGGACTCTTCTACTATCTTCTGCCAGTACTCGGGATGTCTGTATGCATATGGAAGATAAGGCAGAGGTTTCCCTTTCCAGCTGACACTTGATTCATTATCTCCAGGCCTTTCATGTGCTCCATCTTTTCCGTCCTGATAAAAGCCCTCCATCACAAAGTCAGGTGGGCTCATAGCAATGGTAAGCGCGATCTCCGGGTAATATGAAGCAACAACAAGAGCCATCATTCCTGTTGTGGACGCTCCTGCAATCCCAATCTTCTCAATGCCCTTGCTCTTAAGAAAAGATATAGCATACCCAAATCTTTCAAGTGGATAATTGTGATGCCCATAGTCCTTCTTATCCGCAGACATGCAAAGTGCATGACAACCATTATCAACAAGCCATTTAGCGCCACATCTGGCCATTCTGTCTTCTGAGGAATCACCAAGCATCAGAATTACTCCCTTTTTACTGTTCTCAGGTCCTCCATAGTATGCACCTATAAATCCATCATTATCCAAAGTAAACACTTGCTTTTTCATCGTTCTACTCCCAAATCCTCAGGCTTCTTCATACAGTTAAAGACCGCAATGCTCTGAACATTAGAGACCTCCACCTTATCATACATTCCTTCAAGTCTTTTCCTAAGGCTCTCCCCTCCCGTTTTTACATATGATTAATTCAATAATACCATTTCAAACACAGAGTTAGATTCTTGTCATGACTGCATATAACACAGCATATATTGCAGTCCACAATCCCCTTTTAAAGCTCCATTCTTTCATTGCAAACTCCTCCTCATCTACAGTGTTAGTTTCCGCTAACTCGATTATAGCACATTAAAGAAAAAGAACGCGCCAACATATAGTCAGCACGTTCTATAAGCCGTGATAATTATTATCTTCAATATAATATTCAATCAGAATGCTGCCCCCATAATAAACTTATAAACAGGTATCACTTCCATAGTAAGTCCATCTTTTGTAATCGTACGTTCTTCCTCATTAGTAACTATAATAAGGCGACGTATTCCCTTTGTTTTCTCTGAAAAAGATACAAGACTCTTAGTCTCTCTGCCTTCTGCCGTTTCTAAACTGTAGGCAACCTGAATTGCGCAATCTTCTTCAGGAATAAAGAAATCAATATCTATTCCCGTCTGCGTGGATTTGAAATAATACACTTCTTCGTCAAACCTACGCTTTAAATATACCGCAACTGCATTCTCTAATAGCGCTGATGGTTTATCTACAAGGAACAATGACAAAATGCCATTATCATAAAAATAAAACCTTGGAGTGCTCTCTTTTTCTGCAAACTTCGAGACATAATTCCTGTTTCTGAACAGGAGATATGCGTTTTCAGCGTACGAAACGTAGTCAATCATCGAATCTGTTGATGTCTTAATTCCTGTTGCTTTTACATTCCCTGCCAGCGTATTGAAAGAAATTTCATGCATTACTGTTTCAGCTATTTTCTTTATCATAAGCCTGAGGGCCATCTTATTATTTACTTTTTCACGCTCTATAATGTCTCCAAGGAGAACCTTCTCATAGACACTCTTAATATATTCTCTTTTGTTGGATAAAAGCTGCGCTTCAGGAAAGCCACCACTCAAAATATATTCCTGGCATCCTCTGCGAACTTTGGCAGCTTTAGAAGTTGTCAGAAATGCCTTTTCATCATGAGCTATCTCCTTGTAATCCAGTGACTCACTAAGAGAAAAAGGCATGATCATTTTGGACAAATATCTGCCTCCAAGAGCCTTTTCCATTTCAGAGCTAAGCATCTTAGCATTGCTTCCAGTAATGTATACGTGCTTTTTCTGATCAGCCATTCTTCTGGCAAAATGTTCCCAGCCATCAATAATCTGAATCTCATCAAAGAAATAGTATATCTCTTTGGCATCCGTGAGCTCATAAGCAGTCTCTATGATGTCATTAAAGTCATCCTTTGAAAACCCCAAAAGTCTGTCATCCTCGAAATTGACATAAATTATCTGAGACCAGTCGCATCCTGCTTCAACAAGTTCTCTGGCTATTTTATATAAAAGTGTCGATTTTCCCGCTCGTCTAAGCCCGACAAGAATATAATTGACATTCTTTTCGAAGTCATAGTCACGTTCTATGATTTCAGCACTTTGAATTATCTCAATCTGATCAAAAATGACCCGTTTCAATATATTATGATTCATGTCCGCCTCCAGTTATCATATTGGCACGATAATCTATATTGATTTTATCTCGTGTACACGACAAAATCAATAGTATTTATCTTATCAAAAAGACAAACATGTAATTCCACAGAATTCATATCCTTGTGACTGTGAGTTAAACTGAAATATTATCTTACAACCAGCCGATTCTTGTCTTAAGAATCCGTTTCCTTAAGCTGTTGTCTAAATAATATATGTTTTCTTTTTCCTCATTTGCTACAATACAGCTATCATCCCATCCATATTTTCGACAAAGAGCCTTGTTAAATGCATAATGCGATACTGGTTTTTCCTCAGAAACATTAAGAATCCCGACATAATCATTTGTAGTCAGTTCAATAATTGCATCAGCTAATTCATTCACATCAACGATACTGAATTCAATATTATTGGCTCTGATATATATCTCTCCGGAGTCCACATGTTTTTTCAATGCAAGACTCCTATTATCCATTTCTCCAAAAGGATCAATGCCATAAATACTGCCAGGACGAACAATACAATAATTCGGCAACTTGCGGATAACTTGCTCAGACTTTATTTTTCCATTGAAGTAATGATGATTATAGCTTTCTTCCGTCCTAAGAAATGGTTCAACGCTTTCAGACATGTTTTTCTCATAGGCAACTGAAGTAGACACAAATATAAACCTTTTAGAACCTACGGCATCACAAAGGGCAGGCATCACTTTTTCAGCAATCTCTTCCTCACGTTCATGATTCATCACTGTCCAGATAATAACGTCAGGCTTATATTCCGTCACGAGAGCAGTCAGGCTGCTTATTTCGAAAACATCCAGTTTAATATAATCTCTATTTTTATTATTCTTGCTGTACGTTCCTAATACTTCATTACCACTATTCTTTATTTTCGAATAGATAGTGCCCCCAAGGAACCCACTGGCTCCCAAAATCAATACTTTCACACTTTCACCCCATAGTAAGTTATCCTACTGGAATTATATTGTTTCCTTTAATGCCCTTCAATATTATCTGGGAAAGGTGCATCACCATATACTGTAATGATATAGCTCCCATCTGTCTTTTCCAGCTCACGATACTCGTATTTTGCATCAAATATGCGGTCCACTTCATCTTCAGCCATGTCTGAATTGAATGTGACCATGGACTCACACTCGACATGGTTACCTGATCCAGAAGTGTTTCCGGTAAAAGAATGTGAGTCAACAATAGTTGCATCTTCTATAAACTTCTCTATATATGCCGTCAGCTCTTTTGTCTGCTTATCAGTTGCTGCATGATTAGCCACATATCCCACTACCTCTATCACTACAAATAGCGCTATAAGAAGAACCGGAATCGCCACTATCGTAATTCCTATCCCAGCAAGAATCTTGCTTATTAACCTTTTCATTCTCCACTCACCTATCATCTTTTCCGACAACTTATGGATTATCATACCTTTTTTCAGACAAAAATAAAATAGCTCCGGACATCAACTAATCAAATCTTGATTCCAGAGCCATTCTCCATTTCACTTTTCTTCTGACTCAAAGCCGGCTTTTCATGCCGTCACTCTATCTCTTATCACACTGCCTATTGCTGTAACAATCATAGCTATGCAAATTACGGCTATTCCAATCCTGTCATAAATATTATAGATTCCTTCAGAGAACTTAATCTTGACGAACTTCTCCCAGATTGCACCGAGAATTACAAGCAAGGTAGCCCCAACTGAAGCGGCATACATACATGCCACAACCAAACTGGCAAGTATGTTTCTGCAATCATCCCTGTCGACTTTGAGGGAGTCGCAGTTGGAAACTAATATAAAATAAGTCACAGCCAGGTATGCAACGGTCACAAACGTGGCTTTCTGCCAAGATGCACATTCGAATAAACTGTAACTTAGGCCCATGATCAGGTCAACGAACATGAGGCAGGAAAACACAATCATCGGTCCACTGGTCTGCTGATTAAATGTAAGGAGCGCTATTAACAACTCTATCACAACAATAAGTGTTATCACGCTGAGTTTAGTTTCTCCGGGAATAATGTCTTTAAGCCCTGGAAATACCAGAAGAAGGAAAAGAGATCCTAAGAGCCCTGACATAAAAGGTAATGCCCTTAGAATACCAAACAACAGTATAAAGATCACTCCCAATGCTATGACCAACAGAATTTCAAATATTCCCGCTATCATTTATGCCTCCATTCTATGGCCAAAGCACCTGGCCATTATTTGCTGTTTTTCTTTTGTTTATACAGTTTATTACAGTAGACAGCAGCTCTTGAAGCAGATTTGAACTCTTCTACACCGTTTCTTTCAATCACAGCCCTCTCGATGCCTTTGGCATTTCCCTGCTTGACTGCTTCTGTAAACATCTTGCCAAGACGGGATCTGACCTGGGCCGGTGACTCTTTTATGTCGTATTCAATAAGAACATCGTTTACACCTGCGAAGGTCGGAAGATCTGCCAGGACAAATTCTGCTTTCATTGTCTTGGCCTCAGCGATCATGTTGTTGATGGCAAGTGTATAGTCGTAGACAGTTCTTTTGCCGAACCTCTCTTCCAACATATCGCAGATGTAGTAGTTGACTGTTACGTTCTCCTTCTTGGCTGCTTTCTCGATCTGATCATATAATTCCTGTGTGATTGCTAAATTAACTCTTGGCATATCATTGTCCTCCATGAGTGTTGTTTTATGTTCACTTACAGTTAAATTATATGAGTGTTGTACAATGTTGTCAATATAACGATTATGTGCCATACATGTTGTGGTTAACTTCTGCCTGGTAGTAACTGCTCATGGTTGAAGGAGCATTAAACAGGGCTGCCAGCATGTAGTTCTTGATGTGGGTGATCTTGGTGGTGTTGCTCTTTAGGCAGTCGATTACGTACTCAAGGTGCATGTGGTTGAGCTTTAAGAACTTGGACTTCACCAAATCCTTGGGATACTCATTCTTGGCAATCCAGATTGTCTTCCGGGTGGAAAGAACTGTCTCAAGAATCAGGTCAAAGACTCCCTCAAGATCATCCCTGTATTCCGGATGACGCTCTATCATGGTATCCATATCGAGGTTTTCCCTAAGGATCTCATAATATGCTCTGTAGTCATCATTCAGATCAGGCTCCATCGATGTGATATGATTTGTTATTTTAACTAAGTTAGTATTATTAGTATTAATATAATTAGGGTTGGTTTTTCCCATGTCTAGACCTTGGTTTTTCCCATCTCTAGACATTGGTTTTTCAAAGGTCTTGACCTTGGTTTTTCCCATGTCTGAAACTTCATCATTTTGTTCAGACATTGGTTTTTCCCGGGTCTGAACTTCTTCTGGATCTTCCTCAACGAAGTCCTTCAGGTACAATAAAGCTGCCTTTCCCTGGCCCTGCTTCTTGCGTTCCATGAGCCCTATGGCCTCCAGCTCCTTAAAAAGATTTATAGCCTTATTCTCCTTACAGCCCAGCATTTCCATGGCTTCCTGCTGTGAATATATGATAAATGCCCTATTTTCGCTATCTATCCACTTGTTCTTCTGCGAAATTGACATTCTATCCAGCATCAGACCATACAGAATCTTGGCATCAGAGCTCATGTTTCTGAATATCTTATTTGTAAAAAGAAGCTTAGGCAGCCTGTAATAAGCATGCATTTCAGATTCCTGACCATAAAAATAGTCAAATGTTATCTTGTCGCTCAAAGCTCTTTTCTCCTCCATTCAATGACTTTCTACGACGTCCTATGACGTATAGTGGTGCAATATTTGCACTACCCAATCAGTTGAAAAATCTTTTGTCTGTTGAAATTCTTGACGTAAATCTTATTGGGCTTTCCCTTTTCCTGTAGTCGCAATATAAGTCCAATATCCTCAAGCTCTTTCATACAGTCGATTACTGTGTGCCTGGAAAAGCCAATGTCTTCTTCCAATTTTCTCAGTGGATAAAGGATATACACCCGGTTCTGCTCATCATACCAGCTGTGCCTTTTGGCTTCACGCATTCTGTCGAGAAGCACGGCGTACATAAGCTTGGCTCCGGGAGACAGGGAAGAAAACACCTTCCCTGTCAGAAGCTCCTTGGGAATCTCCACCGAAGCAAACTGTGCTGACTGCGCACCATAAAAGTATTCCATCATTATTAAGTGTCCTCGCTTTCATGAGTTCTTTTCCATTCCTCCAGTAGGCTGATCATGATCCTCTCGATCTCAGACTGAGAGTAGTAGGCAGGAAAATACTTGTTGAGCTTTCTTTCGTTAAACGTAACTTTCTTCTTAATCTGAGGAGTGGCTCTCTTCTGTATAAGGATGTCTATCATCTGTTCCTGGGTGAGAGAGTCATCATCACGATATTGACGGAGATCCATGAGCTGTTCCTGCTTAATCATGCCGTTTTCATGGATGTATTCCCAGAGCCATTGTTGGTAGGTGTGGTTGAAATATGATATTTCGCCAGCAACAATAAAAGAAAGCCTTCCCTCATCGACCATATCTAATAATTTGGGTAATAGATAAGTAAGCCTTATATACCTATGCACCTGAGATCTGCTTATTCCGGCTGAATCACCTATATCTTCTCCTGTATTTAACTTTGTCGCATCATGCGACAAGGTTAAGTCAGTGCGAAAACCTTTATGCTTCATTGCATCCATTTTCATTTTGAAAGCAAATGCTTTTTCACTGGGCAATACCTCTTCCCTCTGCATATTCGCATTAACCATGGCAATAGTCGCATCATCATTAGTCATTTCCTTAATGATTGCAGGAATCTTCCTTAGTCCGGCTCTTTTTGCAGCGTGAAGACGTCTGTGTCCTGAGATCATCTCATAATTGCCCTCATCATCCGGTCTTACAAGAACCGGAGTGAGAACACCGCTTTCCTTGATGCTCTCCACAAGCTCATCCATTTTTTCATCATCTACCACTCTGAATGGATGATTCTCAAAGGGATAAATGGTCATAACATCCAGATCTACAGTTCCCTCCATACTTGGAACGCCCAGGAGCTCATCAATACTAGATAGCTTTACTTTCTGTCCAACTCTTTGTGCCATTGTCCATTACCTCCCTTATGAATGATGTGTAAGCAAATGCTGCTTTTCCTTTTGGATCATATACGTAGAGACTGCTTCCCGAAGCGCTTATTTCAGCAGCTCTGACTGATAACGGGATCTCTGTCTCAAAAACATTTATACTTGATGAATAAGCTTCGTAAATCTGAGCAGAAATGTCTTTTGCATAATTGGTCCTGTTATCTACCATAGTGATGAGAATTCCATCGATTTCGAGCTTGGGATTGAGCTGACGCTTTACTCTTCCAATTGTCTTTATAAGCTGTTGCAGGCCCTTTACAGGAAGATATGCAGCCTGGCACGGAATGATTACTGAATCCGCACATGCAAGGGCATTTATGGTCATCATTCCAAGAGAAGGCATACAATCAATAATAATGAAGTCATATACTTCTCTGGCCTTGTCTACGTACTCTTTAAGGATTGTCTCCCTGCTGATAACTCCGGTCATGCTGATTTCTAAACTTGAGAGTTCTATATTTCCCGGCATAAAATCTACACCTTCAGGATGATGGATGAGGCCTCTTGTTACATCTACAGGCTCATCATTGATAATACTCACAAGCGCTGTGGCAAGAGAATAATCCAATCTGTCCGGTTCATCACAGCCAAGACTGATTGACATACTGCCCTGAGGATCCGCGTCGATCATAAGGACCTTATAGCCTTCTCTTGCAAGACCAATACCTAGATTTACGCTGGTGACGGTTTTTCCCACACCGCCTTTCTGGTTTGCTACGCTGATAACCTTACTCATAAAAATCGTCCTCCTCCCAACATGATTCTATAAACTCATCAATTTTTTCCGTGTTACACAGAACAACTCCTCTGACCTTCCTTGTGGCTCTTGCATCCTTGGCCAGCTTTTCGAAAGTATGAAGCCCCATTGAGTAGAGCTCAGCGCCTTCCTGGTAACGCACATATTTCTTTTTTCCCTTTTTAACCATTTCCTCCAGGTTAGGGACAATTCGTCTTTTAGGCATTTCCTTGTTCTCCTTTACCGTTTCCTCGTACCGGCAATTATCTTCAATAAATTTTTCATAGATGTCCTGATCTACCAGTACCCGTTGTCTGATCATCCTATTGGCCCCTGCTTCCTTTACTGAGTTTACGAAACTCCAGTAAGGAATGCTGTAGAGCCTTGCACCATCTTCATATGTGACGAAGTTATGCAGTTTTCCCTTGATATACTTATCAAGATCCGGTGGAGAATTTGATTTGTGAACCATCTTGTAACCTCCTTTTGGGTGTTACGAGATGTAAAACGAATGAAATGAACTAAAAGATAAAAAGCCACATCTCTCTTTGAAAAGAAATGTGGCTTAAGATGCAGATTCTGTTTTAAAAGATTGCAAATTTATCAAAAATACGCCGCTAAAACTGTTACAAAAAATAAACCGACTATTCCTCAGGGCCTTGACCAACCCCAAAATTCGTCATAGCGCGTCCTTTGATTTCTCGATTATTATCCATAGAACGTCGTATAGCTCCGTAGGAGTCCAATGAAGGAACTGTCAAAAAGTTGCCTGATTGGACGAATATGGACTCCTATGGATTCCCTGTACTTTCTAAGACGCACTATATTACTTGCTCGACTTCAAGGTCGGGAAGAGCAAAACATCCCTTATGGTAGCACTGTCAGTTAACAGCATGCAAAGTCTGTCGATACCGTAACCAATACCACCTGTAGGAGCCATACCAACTTCGAGGGCGTTGAGGAAGTCCTCGTCTGTGTGCTCAGCCTCTTCGTCGCCGGCTGCTGCGTTGGCATCCTGGGCTGCGAAACGCTCACGCTGGTCGATAGGATCGTTGAGCTCTGAGTATGCGTTGCACATCTCCCATGTGTTGATGAAGAGCTCGAAACGCTCAACCTTCTCAGGATCTGTAGGCTTCTTCTTGGTAAGAGGTGAAATAGCAAGAGGATGATCCATGATGAATGTAGGCTGGATCAGGTTCTTCTCGCAGAACTCCTCAAAGAAGAGGTTGATGATATCGCCCTTGGTGTGGCGGTCCTCAAACTCGATGTGGTGCTCCTTGGCAAGAGCCTTAGCTTCCTCATCTGTCTTAACTGTATCGAAGTCGATGCCTGCGTACTTCTTGATGGCATCGTTCATTGTAAGACGCTCGAAAGGCTTGCCGAGGTCGATCTCGTTGTCGCCGTACTTGATAAGTGTTGTACCGCAAACCTTCTCAGCGAGGTAACGGAACATGGACTCTGTAAGCTCCATCATTCCTTCATAATCTGTATATGCCTGGTAGAGCTCCATAAGTGTGAACTCAGGATTGTGTCTTGTATCTACACCCTCGTTTCTGAATACACGGCCGATCTCATATACTCTCTCAAGGCCGCCAACGATAAGTCTCTTAAGGTAAAGCTCAAGAGAGATACGAAGCTTACGCTCCTCGTCCAGTGCATTGTAGTGTGTAAGGAAAGGTCTTGCTGCTGCTCCGCCTGCGTTCTCAACAAGCATAGGAGTCTCAACTTCCATGAAGTCTCTGTCAGCAAGGAAGTTACGGATCTCACGAAGGATAGCACTTCTCTTCTTGAAAGTCTCCTTAACCTCTTCGTTCATAATAAGGTCAACGTAACGCTGTCTGTATCTGATCTCTGTATCTGTAAGTCCGTGGAACTTCTCAGGAAGTGGCATAAGAGACTTGGATAAAAGAGTCAGCTCTTTTACATGAACTGAAATCTCACCGGTCTTGGTTCTGAAAGCAAAGCCCTTAACACCGATGATGTCACCAATATCCATCTTCTTGAAATCAGCATAAGCCTCATCTCCAAGATCGTTTCTTGAAACGTAGAGCTGCATGCGTCCGTCTCTGTCCTGAAGGTTAGCAAAAGATGCCTTACCCATTACACGCTTGCTCATCATACGACCTGCCAGGGATACAAGCTTATCTGCAGGGATATCTGACATAGGAACTACTACTGCCTTGCCCTCTTCGTCTACAGGAGCTACAAACTCGAGAGCCTCGAAGTTATCTCTTACCTGCTGTGTGTGATGTGTCTGGTCGTATTTAACGATCTGGAAAGGATCTCTTCCCTGAGCCTGGAGCTCAGTAAGCTTATCTCTTCTTACCTGGCGAAGACGTCCAACGTCCTCTGCAGGTGCATTCTGCTGATTGTTCTGCTGATTATTCTCTGCCACCTTTTTTCCTCCGTAATATGTGTCTTTCATATTGTACAAAGAGCCGACGAATTGCTATCGCCGGCTCGTGTTATCTAAAGTCTCTTATCAGACCTCTGATCTCTGAATGCCAAGTACCTTATACTTGAAGACGCCAGCCTGTGTCTCTACAGAAACTGTCTGTCCCTTCTTGGCACCGATGAGTGCCTTGCCAACAGGTGACTCGTTTGAGATCTTGCCCTTAAGGCTGTTTGCCTCTGATGAACCAACAATCTTGTATTCAATCTCCTCGTCGAACTCAAGATCTTTAAGCTTAACTGTGCATCCGATGCTGATCTTGTTTGTATCAACATCTGAATCGTCGATAACTTCTGCATTCTTGAGGATCTTCTCGATTACCTCGATCCTTGCTGCGATATCGCGCTGCTCATCCTTAGCTGCGTCGTACTCAGCGTTCTCTGAAAGATCGCCCTGCTCTCTTGCTTCCTTGAGCTTCTCAGCAACCTCTTTAAGCTTGACTGTCTTAAGCTCGTGGAGCTCGTCCTCGTACTTAGCAAGTCCTTCTTTAGTTAAAATGTTCTTCTTAGCTTCCATAATACTCTGCCCTACCCTTCATAAAAAGATATATCTGAAAAATAGTTAATTTCATTTTTTAACTTTGCTATTATACTGTTTATTATTTTATGTGTCAACACTAGGCGGGAGCATTATTTTACCGCATGCTTCTTTGAGTGTATCCATGTCCGTCATCTGGTTTATCTCGTTCCTGAACCTGGCACTTCCGGGCATTCCATAGGTGTACCAGGACACGTGCTTACGCATCTCGCGGATTCCGATGTACTCACCCTTGTACTTGAGCTGCATATCGGCATGCCTTATGACTGTGTCGTAGACCTCTTTCCTGCTTGGCCTCTCACAGGCTGCGCCTTTCTCAAAAAAGCTTTTGATCTCCCTGAAGATAAACGGATTGCCCTGGGCTGCCCTTGCCACCATGACTCCGTCGCACCCTGTCTGCTCAAACATAGCCTTGGCGCTCTCTCCGTCCACCACGTCTCCGTTACCGATGACAGGGATCTTCACAGACTCTTTTACCTGTCTGATGATATCCCAGTCGGCCTTACCTGAGTAGAACTGCTCTCTTGTTCTTCCGTGAACAGCCACAGCTGCTGCCCCTCCGGCTTCTGCTGCCAGGGCACACTCAACGGCGTTAACGCTGTTTTCGGTAAAGCCCTTTCTTATCTTAACTGTAACAGGCCTGTCGGAAACCTGAACCAGTGCCGACACTATTTTTTCAATAAGGGCCGGATCCTTCATAAGAGCAGAACCTTCGCCGTTACTTACAACCTTCGGCACGGGGCATCCCATGTTGACGTCTAAGATGTCGTAGGGCCTGTCCTTGATCATCTCAACTGCCTGCTGCATTATCTCTGGCTCTGAGCCAAAGAGCTGTAGCGAAACCGGATGCTCGTCCGGATGGATCTCCAGCAGCATGTTGGTGTTTCTGTTCTTATAAATAATAGCCTTGGCGCTGACCATCTCCATGCACACAAGGCCGGCTCCCATCTCGCTGCAGAGCACACGAAAAGGCAGGTCGGAAACGCCTGCCATGGGTCCTAAGATTATGTTGTTATCAAGTGTTACGCTGCCAATCTGCAGCTTACCGTATCCTGCCATAAAGTCTTTCTAATTAAAACGCGCCGTTTTCTTCTTCCTCATCCAATGCATCTGCAGCCTTCTCGCCCAGCACATAAATCTTATAGTAGATTCCAAGCGCCTCGAACAGGTCCTGTCTCTTTCTCCTGACCTCACCCACTAAAAGCCCTGCTGTGATCTCGTCGTAGGTGATATCTTCTTCATCAGCATTGGTCTCGATTGAAACGCTGCCGTCCTCCTCGAAGACAATGGTAAAGATACCGCCTGCCTCCTGGGTAAAGAGCACACTTATGATGTTGAGCTCTTTCTTGATGCTGTCCGGGATCTGCTTGAACAGCGGGTTAAAATAATACTTCTGCTCGTAGGCGTTGGCTCCGCACAGAACTATCCTTCCGCCTGCTGCCTGCTCAAAGACACGTCCCTTGTTGGTCTTTTGCATCTCATCTATATGGAGGTCTTCCTCAAACTCTTTGTTATATTCTTCTTCAAATTCCTTGGCACTCATTAAATAAACTCCTTATTCGGGCTGATTCTGATCATCAAATTCCTTGTTCTGTGGCTTGTTCTTACGGTTCTTTTCATAGAGGATCTGAAGGCCTCTAAGTGTCAGTATTGGATCATAGATATCGATCTCCTCCGTAAGCTCTGAAATAAGCCTTCCAAGGCCGCCCGTTGCTACAACCTTCATATCCTTAAGGCCTGATTCTCTCTTCATCTCTTCGATGATGTATTTGGACTGGCCGATCTGTCCATAGATAAGTCCCGCCTGCATACTGGAGATGGTCTCCCTTGCAAGGATTGAATCGGGCTTTTTGATCTCGATCTCAGGGAGCTTGGCTGTTCCCTCCCAGAGGGCCTTGGCTGAAATCCTGATTCCCGGTGATACAACACCCGCAAAGAACTCGCCCTTTTCATTGATCGGAACATAGGTGGTTGCTGTACCGTAGTCAACCACAAGCACAGGTCCGCCGTAGATCTCATAGGCAGCAACTGCGTCAACGATAAGGTCAGGTCCGATCTCCCTTGGGTTATCAGTTGTGATCTTGATGCCGGTCTTGATTCCGGGGCCTACAATATAAGGCTTCCTGCCTATGTATTTAACGATGGCGTTGACCAGAGCGTGCATTACCTGGGGAACAACGCTGGCGATCATAACGCCCTCTATCTGTTCCTTATCAATGCCGTTATGGCCCATCATCTCCAGCATCTGAATTCCGTATTCATCCGAAGTGTGGTCGGTCTTGCTCATCATACGGAACGAGCTCTTTAGCTCCTCTCCGTCAAAAACGCCGAAAGTAATATTTGTATTTCCTACATCAACGACTAAGATCATATCCATAGCCTCCTGTTATACATATCCGTAGAGTCCTCTGACAGAAACGTCGCCGGCGGTAACTTCGCGCACCTCTCCGGTATCTATCCTGACAATGAGCTCGCCCTTATCCGTTATTCCAAGGGCTTCTCCCTGCTCATTTTGAGGCTCTGCAAATTTTTCTTCTACTTCTTCTCTGCCTTTTACTTCCGCAGTTTTCCTGGGATCAAGGAGCATCACTCTCTGTCCCTTGTTCACCAGTCTCTTTTCATATTGATCCTTAAGTAGCGATAAGTCATTGGTCTTTTCAAACTTCTCGTAGTTCTCCTCAAATCTCTCCATGACCCGGGCCACCACAAGGCTCCTGTCGATAGGTCGTCCGCATCCTGTCAAAAGAGATCCTGCCACATCCTTAATTTCTTCCGGAAAACGCGCCATGTTGACGTTTATGCCAACACCTATGACCACGTCCGACATCTCGCCCGAAGGCTCCATGTGAAGCTCCGTCAGGATTCCGCAGATCTTCCGCTCCGCCAGGATCACATCATTGGGCCATTTTATATTACAGGTAAAAGAGCTTTCGGAGATGCTCTCATGTATGGCCTTTTCTGCGCCTTCTGCCACGGACAGTCCCATGACCAGAGTAAGCATTGATACGCACTCAATGGGGACCTTGGGACGTACTATAAGGCTCATGGCGATGTTGGCGCCGGCAGGAGTCTCCCAGCTTCTTCCGCGTGAGCCTCTGCCCTGTTCCTGCTTGTCTGCAACCACCAGCATTCCGTGAGGCGCACCTTCTTCTGCAAGGCGCTTTGCGTCATCGTTGGTGGAGTCCGTTATGTCTTTATACCAAATGTTTGCAGCTGCCCATCTTGTGTGCAGCTGCTCGCTTATATGTTCTTTACTTAGCATTATTTCTTGAGGGTCGCATACATTACTGCCTTGATGGTGTGCATGCGGTTCTCAGCCTCCTCAAATACGATAGAGCGATCTGATTCGAATACTTCATCTGTAACTTCCATCTCGTCAAGACCGTACTTCTTCTTTATGTCTTTTCCAATGCCTGTGTTGAGGTCGTGGAAGGATGGCAGGCAGTGCATGAATACGCAAGAATCTCCTGCGTTCTTCATTATGTCCATAGTTACACGGTATGGCTCAAGGTCTTTTATCCTCTCCTCCCATACGCTGTCGGGCTCGCCCATGGATACCCAGATGTCGGTGTAGATAACATCAGCACCCTTGGTTCCCTCGATGGCATCCTCGGAGAAATCAATTACTGCGCCTGTCTGTGCTGCGATCTCCTGACAGGTCTTAACCAGCTCCTCAGATGGGAAGTACTTCTTGTTGGATACTGCTGTGAAGTGCATACCCAGCTTAGCGCAAAGAACCATCAGTGAGTTACCTGTGTTGTATCTTGCATCGCCCATGTAAACCAGATGGATTCCCTTAAGGCGTCCGAAATGCTCTTTTATTGTAAGGGCATCAGCAAGCATCTGTGTTGGGTGGAACTCGTTGGTAAGACCGTTCCATACCGGCACCTTGCTGTGCTTAGCTATTGTCTCAACTATCTCCTGCTCAAAGCCCCTGTACTCGATTCCGTCGTACATGCTGGCAAGAACGCGCGCTGTATCTGCGATGCTCTCCTTTTTGCCGATCTGGGAATCTGTGGGATTAAGGTAGGTTGAACCCATTCCAAGATCGTGAGCTGCAACTTCAAAGGAACATCTTGTTCTGGTACTGGTCTTCTCGAAAATCAGGGCAATGTTTCTGCCTCTTAGCTCGTCGTGAAGAATACCGTTCTTTTTCTTGTCCTTGAGCTCTGCAGCCAGGTCAATGAGGTACTCTATCTCTTCAGTGGTAAAATCCAGCAGTTTCAGAAAATCTCTTCCGTACAAATTCATGATGCTCCTCCTCCAAATATAAAAATGAACCCTTGACTCCGTCCCCGAGGGTCAAAAAGGGGATTGCGCTTAGCAATCCCCTACATTCTATCATATATGCTTTATTTAGTGCACCCCAAATTACCAGAATACGTGTGCTCCGATGATGATTCCTTCTCTTCCGTTTACACGTCTGAAGTGAAGTGCTCCGCCTACGGTTGTCTCACCGTTTATGGCTGCCTGAGCTGCCTGGTAATTGGAATCGCTGATCTTACCTGAGTTGTATACTCTTGCAACGGTTCCGTTAAGAGCCGGTGTGAACTGACCTGATGCATAGATTACACCGTAAATACTGCTCGGGTATCCGCCTGACTTAACACGGTTCATAACTACCGCACCTACAGCGACCTTACCTTCATAAGGCTGGTTACCCGCCTCACACTGGATAAGAGCTGCCAGGAGCTTGACCTCATCAGCATCTGCGCTGACTGCTCCGCGGTTCTTGGTAAGTGCTGCCTTCTTCTCAGCTTCCTCACGAAGCTTGATGGCTGCTATGGTCTCACCGGAGTCGATCTTGAAGGTTGATGTAACATAATCAGCCTGAACATATCCGGTCTCATCGTTGTAATCAACAGCGATCCATCCATCGCCTGTATCCTCGATAAGGTCTACGAAGGTGTTCTCTGCAAGAACGCCAACAACCTCGGCGTCTGATGAAGCCTCAGCCCTGATGTTAAGAGCTGTTCCGTTGCTGGTAACTATCTGCTTACCAACGTCCTGAGCAAGTGCCTCAGCGTCCTCATCGAATAAAAGATACTCATCCTTGGCCCATCCGATAAGATCTCCGGACTGAACCTTGGTCCATCCGTCCTGTCTGTCTAAGATCTTACCTCCGCAGTCCTTGTAAAGAACTCCGACCTTAGCGCTGTCTTCGTTGGGCTCTTCCCTGACATTCATCACTCTGCTGACATTGGCCATCACGAGATTTGATGATTCGCTCTCTGAAGCACTCTGTGTGCTGCTCTCGGTTGCTGCTGACTTCTCTGCATTCTCGGCAGCCTTAACCTCAGGTGCTTCGCTGTCAATTCCAAGTGGAGCGATGGGACTGATAATATTTGTAATTCCTGTAGCAAGTTCTAAATAGTTTGAAGTGCGTCTTGCCTCTACTGTTATACTCTGGGTAAAAGACATTACCACAACCAGGAAAAGTACTGCCATGGTCTTAGTGGCCCCGGAGAATAACTTTCGTGAGTTATCCATACAGATTGCTATCCTCTTTTTTATTTAAATTTGTTACAAAGATATTGCAACATATTAAGATTTAAACAATTCGGAGGTAATAATAGCAAAGATGAGCCATTTTGTCAAATTTCTATTAAAATTGTGTCAAAAAAGTGTGAAAATTACAGGCTTTTGCTCTTGTCGATGCACGCTGTTACAGCATCCATCACGGTTCCTCTAAAGCCTGCTTCCTCAAGTACTCTCACAGCTTCGATTGTAGTACCTGCAGGTGAGCATACCATGTCCTTAAGTTCTCCCGGGTGCTTGCCTGTCTCCAGGACCATCTTGGCACTGCCAAGTACTGACTGGGCAGCAAACTCATAGGCCTGCTTTCTTGGCATTCCACCGGCTACTGCTGCATCTGCCATAGCTTCGATGAATAAAAAGACATATGCAGGTGATGATCCGCTTACGCCGACCACTACGTCCATCAGTGACTCAGGCACGGTATATGCCTTACCAAAGCTCTCCAAAAGCTCTTTTACGAAGTGATAGGAATTGTCGTCCACAAGATCGTTCCTGCAAACAGCAGAACAACCTTCGCCTACAAGAGCAGGTGTGTTGGGCATTACTCTGATGATCTTGGTGGGCTTTTCAAACTCGTTCTCGATCCATGCGATGGTCTTGCCTGCTGCGATGCTGACGATGACCTTGTTATCATCCATGCTGTCCATGATATCTGCGATAACAACCTTGAGATACTGAGGCTTAACGGCAAGAACGATGATGTCTGCCTCCTTGGCAACTGCAGCGTTGGAGTTCCTGGTCTGGATGCCGTACTTGTTGGCAACCTTAAGGCAGGTCTCCTCTGTGTTGGCTGAGCCTATGATCTCGTTGGGTCCCATGAGGCCTTTCTGCAAAATGCCGCCGATCATTGCCTTTGCCATGTTTCCTAATCCGATAAATCCTACTGTCATTTTTTCATCCCCTCCTCTGTCTGGAAGCTTCAAATGTAAGTATTGCTGATGATGTGGCTGCGTTCATGGATTCCACCTCTCCCTTCATGGGAATGAGGACGTAGATCTCAGCCGCATCTGCAGTCTCTTTTGTAAGGCCGTTACCTTCGTTACCTATAAGGAAGGCTGTTGGCTGTGTGTAATCGAATTCGTCGTAGTTCTTCTCCCCTTTTAAGTGGGCTGCGTAGGTGTGTACGCCTTTTGCCGTCAGCTCTTTTACCAAAGAAGGAACATCTTCTACATATATATATGGCATCCTGAAAATGGAGCCCATGGTGGACCTTATTACCTTGGGATTGTATATATCGGCGCAGCCCTTGCTGAGGATGACGCCGGTTACTCCCGCGCCCTCGCCTGAGCGGAGCATGGTGCCAATATTGCCTGGATCCTGGATATTCTCAAGAACCAGAAGGAGCGGAGCATTCTCTTTTCCCGATTCTGCCGCCTCCCGGTTGTAGCCCTCGATGACCTCCTCCAAGGTGTAGTCATACTGCCTTATTACCGCAAGGACTCCCTGAGGTGTCTGGGTGTCGCTCATCTTCTTCATGACTTCCTCGGAAACCTCTTCCGCGCCATATCTCCAGAGAATTTCCTTGTCCTCCTCGCTTGCGCCGGAGACGAACTTCTCTGTGACATATACTTCGGAAACCTGAAGAACAGGAGCTTCCCTGAGCATCTTCATTCCTTCTATTACAAAGACGCCGTCCTCGCGACGGGCCTTGCTCTTTTCTACGTAGCTTACGACCTTCTTGACGCGGTCGTTGGATGTACTTGTGATCATGGTGATACCTCTTTTGAAACATTTGGGTAGTAGATTATAGTATAGCACATTTGAGGGAGAGTGGGGGAGTCAGTGGGGACGTCGGATTTGGCAGTTTTGGTCCCTGGGGACGGGGGTTAGGGACCAAAACTGCCAAATCCGACGTCCCCACTGACTCCCCACACAAAAAACCGGGGCAAGAGTGCCCCGGTCCTGTATACCCTATTGGAAATACCTTTTCTAAAATCAGTTCTTTACAACGAACTTTCCGCCACGCTTTGATACTACGTCGAAGATAACGGCTGCAAGAAGAACGATACCTTTTACAACCTTCTGCATGTTGGCATCAACGCCCATAAGTGACATACCAAGGTTGATAACACCCATGAGAACCGCACCAACGATAACACCGGGAACTGTTCCGATTCCACCGTAAGCTGATGCTCCACCGATGAAGCAGGATCCGATAGCGTCCATCTCGTAGTTCTGGCCGTATGTAGGCTGAGCTGATGTAAGACGAGCGATTGTGATCATACCTGCAAGTGCTGCAAGGAATCCCATGTTTGTGTAAGCAAGGAAGTAAACCTTGTTTGTATCGATACCTGAAAGCTTTGTAGCCTTCTCGTTACCACCAACTGCGTAGAAATAACGTCCTACTGTTGTGTTGCTTGTGATGTATCCGTAAACGAATACTACGATGAGTACCCAGATAAGAACTGAAGGAATACCCTTGTGCTGAGCAAGTCTGTAAGCAAATGCTACAAGTACTGCTGCCAGAACTGCTGTCTTAATTGTGAATGTAACAATGTTCTCAAGCTCATAACCTGAGTTCTTTTTCTTGATACGTCCTGTAACCTGAAGAAGAACGTAGATTGTTGCTCCGATAATTCCTGCAAAGAGACATGTAAGGTTAAGTGCTCCGCCGCCTAAGAAATCAGGAATGTAGCAGTTAGCACCACCACCGAACAGATTTACAAAGCTTGTCTGATCCTTGATTGAAACTGTAAGACCATTAAGTACTACGTTTGAAAGTCCTCTGTAAATAAGCATGCCTGCCAGTGTTACGATGAAAGGAGGGATACGAACAAACGCGATCCAGAAGCCCTGGAATGCACCGATTGCTGTTCCGATAGCAATCATGATAATGATTGCAAGCCATACAGGAACACCAAGGTTCATCATAAGTGTTGCGCCAACGGCACCAACGAAACATACTACTGAACCAACTGACAGGTCGATGTTACCACCGGTCAGGATACAGAGCAGCATACCTGTTGCAAGAACGAATACGTATGCGTTCTGAGAAATAAGGTTACTTACGTTCATGGGAAGCAGGATTGCTCCGCCTGTCATAAATGAAAAGAACGCTATAACTATTACAAGAACGAACACCATGGTGTTCTTTTTCAAAAATCCTAAAACTTGATCTTTATTCATGATTCTCCTCCTCGTTTCCAGATGACTGTAAGATATAAGTCATAATTTTTTCCTGGGTTGCATCTTTTGCATCAAGCTCCCCGACCATTTTTCCTTCGTTCATAACATAGATTCTGTCGCACATACCAAGGATTTCAGGAAGCTCTGAAGAAATCATGATGACTGATTTACCTTCAGCTACCAGCTGGTTGATAATGCAGTAGATCTCGTACTTAGCACCTACGTCGATACCTCTTGTGGGCTCGTCCAGGATAAGGATTTCAGGATCTGCAAACATCCATTTTGCCAAAAGAACTTTCTGCTGATTTCCACCGCTGAGGTTTCCAACATTCTGTTCTACTGTAGGACATTTTGTTTTGAGCTTTTCCTTATACTCTACTGCTACTGAGTATTCCTTGTGCTTATCAATAACCTTTCTATTACTTACTTCGTCAAGGTTAGCCAAGGTTGTATTGATCTTTATGGGATTAGACAGGATAAGTCCATTTCCCTTTCTGTCTTCTGTAACATATGCAAGTCCGTTCTTGATTGCCTGACTTACAGTATTAAGATGAACTTCTTTTCCATCAATAAAAGTCTGTCCGGTAATGTTTTCCCCATAGCTTTTCCCAAATACGCTCATGGCAAGCTCTGTTCTTCCAGCTCCCATAAGACCTGAGATTCCGAGAACCTCGCCCTTTTTAACATATAAGTTAACATTGTCAACGACTTTTCTTTCTTTATAAAGTGGATGATAAACGTTCCAGTTCTTTATCTCCATCTTTACCTCTCCGATATGAGGCTCTCTCTTAGGGAATCTGTCTGAAAGTTCACGACCAACCATTCCCTTGATGATCCTTGCTTCGGAGAAATCATCCACACCCTTGGTAAGTGTTTCGATTGTTGAACCGTCACGGATAACTGTGATCTTGTCGGCAACGTATGAAACCTCGTTAAGTTTGTGGGAAATAATAATAGAGGTAAGACCTCTTTCTGCCTTCAGCTTAAGGAGCAGGTCAAGAAGTGCCTTTGAATCTGTCTCATTAAGTGAAGATGTGGGCTCGTCAAGGATAAGAAGTCTTGCATCCTTTGAAAGAGCCTTCGCAATTTCTACAAGCTGCTGTTTACCAACACCGATATCCTTGATAAGGGTCTGTGTACCCTCTCTAAGACCTACGATGTCGAGATACTTTCTGGCAAGTTCATTGGTCTCATGCCAGTTGATCTTTATCTTGTTTCCTCTCTCGTTTCCGAGGAACATGTTCTCAGCGATTGTCATATAAGGGATAAGAGCCAGCTCCTGATGGATGATAACTATACCCTTTGACTCACTGTCTTTAATCTGATTAAATTGACAAACCTCTCCGTCATAAACTATATCACCCTCATATGATCCGAAGGGATAAACTCCACTAAGGACATTCATAAGAGTGGACTTTCCAGCACCGTTCTCTCCTACCAGCGCGTGGATTTCACCTTCTTCAACCTGAAGGTTTACGTTATCTAAGGCCTTTACGCCAGGGAAGGTTTTGGTGATATTCTTCATTTCCAGTAATATCTTTGCCACGATGCCCTCCTCCATTTCCGTGCAATCATTTTAGGGCGAACATAAGGCGGGTCATTTACGGCCCGCCTATGTTCAATTTGGGGAAACGTAATTGTTAAATTACCAAATTTAAATTACTTGAGCTGATCCTCTGTGTAGTAACCGGAATCGATGAGGAGCTCTTTGTAGTTGTTAACGTCTGCGAATACAGGCTCGCAAAGGTATGAAGGAATGATACCTGTTCCGTTGTCGTATGTCTTTGTATCGTTTACAGGAGCCTCTGAACCCTTCATGATAGCGTCAACCATCTCTACAGTCTTAGCTGCAAGAGTTCTTGTATCCTTGAAGATAGACATTGACTGCTTACCAGCGATCATGTTCTTAACGTTAGCAACGTCACAGTCCTGACCTGTGATGATTGGCCAATCACCTGTGTAGTTAGCTTCAAGTGAGTTTGTAACACCGAGTGCTGTTGAGTCGTTTGAGCAAAGAACTGCATCAAGCTTTGTGCCATCAGCGTAGTTAGCTGAGATGATAGCATCCATTCTTGACTGAGCGTTCTCTGTTGCCCAGTTAGCTGTAGCAACCTTATCAAAGTCAACCTGACCGGACTTAACTACGATCTTGCCCTCGTCGATGTAAGGCTTAAGAACGTCAATAGCTCCGCCGTAGAAGAATCTAGCGTTGTTGTCACCAGGGTCACCAGTGAAGATTTCCATGTTGAAAGGACCTGCTGCATTCTTGAGGTCGAGCTGCTGCTCGATGTACTCGCCCTGCTTTGTTCCTACCATGTAGTTATCGAATGTTGCGTAGTAAGAAACAGCGTCTGAATTCATGATAAGACGGTCATAAGCGATAACTGAAATGCCAGCTTCCTTAGCCTGTGCAAGTACTGTGCCGAGTGAATCACCATCGATAGATGCGATAACAAGTACCTGTGCGCCAGATGAGATCATGTTCTCGATCTGAGAAACCTGTGTAGCGATGTCATTAGAAGCGTACTGAAGGTCAACTTCGTATCCGGCTGCCTTAAGCTGCTCTTCCATGTTGGCACCGTCCTGGTTCCATCTCTGAAGGTCCTTGGTAGGCATTGCTACACCAACCTTGCCGGTTCCGGTTGCTGCAGGCTCTGCTGCTGGCTCAGCTGCAGGTGCTTCTGTTGCTGCAGGCTCTGCTGCAGGAGCTTCAGTTGTTGTCTGTGCAGCCTGTCCACATCCTGCAAGGAGTGAAGCTGCCATAACAGCTGAAAGGATACCACTTAAAATCTTTTTCTTCATTGCAATAATCCTCCCTATAAGGTTTGAATAGTTTATGCAGACCAATGTCTGCGCTTTACAATAGTAAATTACCATAGAATTCATAGGAATAAATTGCGACATCAAGCATATTTTTAACCTGGAACAAGACAAAAAAGAAGCCGTGCTAGCATTTTTTTGCTGGCACGACTTCATATGAAACAAATTTGTGCTATAACGACACCAAAATGAAATTTTATCCCTTGACATTAAGGTAGACATCTTCTCTTAAGTGGAATCCACTGTTGATTATGACTTCATCAATGTTATCTTTGGTGACTCCGATGGGCTCAATCTTCAGGTATGGTATCTTATCACTTCCGTCTCTCATCTCCGAGAGGCCCTCGTCCTCGATCTCTTTTCCCTCTGCGAGAGCAACTGCTGCCTCCGCCGCCTTCTGGGCCAGCTTCTCAATGGGCTTGTATACCGTCATGATCTGAGTTCCCTCGACTATCCTCTGACAGGCCTCAAGGTCCGCATCCTGTCCGCATACTAGCTTCTTGCCTGCAAGTCTCATTTCAGCAAGGGAAAAGACAACACGGCTGGCCAGGTCATCGTTGCCACACATGATGCCGTCCGCTTCCTTGACCAGTTCCGGATAGCTGTAAACATAGCCACTGGCCAGTTCAGCCTTCCAGCCGTCGCAGTAATACTCATCAAGTATCTCCACGCCGTTCTTTCTCATCACGTTCCTGAAGCCCTCTCTGACCATGGGAACGTTCTGATCCTTGGGAGATCCGTTTATCATAAGGACCTTGCCACCTGCAAGTCCTGCCTTTACCATGGCTTCTCCCATGAGCTCACCGACTTTTTCATTGTCAAAAGACACATAGAGATCAACGCCGGCATTCGGAATGGGCCTGTCGTAAGCAATAACCTTAATTCCCGCATCGTGAGCCTTCTTGATGCTATCTACAAGTTCCTCCGGGTCGATGCAGATGATAACTATGACATCCACATCCTTCTTTATAAAATAGTCGATCTGCTGCTTCTGCTGTTCAACATCGCCGTTGGCGTTCTGAATGTTGACTTCCGCCCCAAGCTCTTTTGCCGATGAGACAAAGACATCTCGGTCCCTCTGCCATCTCTCGATAACAAAGGAATCAAAGCACATTCCTATCTCAATCTTGTCAGTTTCTACAGCGCCGTCGGCATTGCCATTGTTTGTTGTTGCTCCGCAGCCGCTAAGCACAGCCCCCATTAGAACTACAGCCAGCGCTCTCCCCAATAAACGCTTAACCCTTTTGTTCATACAACTTCTCCTTATACTCAGTAGGAGTTACCCCCACGTTCTTCTTAAAACTCCTGCTGAAATAGTTGGGATCCGTATATCCACAGGAAACACAGATCTCCTTTATTGACAGATTGCTCTTCTCCAAAAGCTCTTTTGCCTTATCAATCCTGATGTTGGTCAGGTATTCTATAAAGTTAAGTCCGCACTCTTCCTTGAAGACCTTGCTGAAATAGTAGGGCGAAATGTTTACAACCCTTGATACATCATCAAGTGAGATATCCTTGTCGAAGTGGTCCTCAATGTACTTTCTTGCTGTCTTTATGATATCGCCGCTTCTCTCCTGGCGCTTGCTTACTACATTCCTGCAGGCATTCATCACCTTGTCGGTGAACCAGTCCCTGATTTCGTCCGGGCTATTAAGCTCCATGATCTGCGGTAGATAGTCTTTTCTCCCCGAGTAGTGATAGGTCTGACCACCGTTCTGATAGGACAGATGCTCAGCGTAGAGCGCAAACTCAAGGGCCTTGAGCCTCATGGACATCAGGTCTCCGTCCATGGCTCTCTGACACATCCAGTCGGCGTACTTCTCAGTCATTACCTGGGCTTCGTTAAGATCTCCCTTGGAGATTGCTTCGAAAAGAGGCTTCTCCATGCTCTTGGGATAATCCTCCTCGTAGTCGCAGTTTATGACAAGGTCGTCCACATGTGCAACAGAACCTGTTGTGGCGATAAGTGCATTAAGCGCCTCTCTGTAGGAATCCCCAAGTTCCCTGAGGGGCTTAACTCCGCCGATTCCGATTCTGAAGCTGATGTCCGTCTTCTTGCGAAGATACCTTGCCAGCTCCCTTGCTCTGTCGATGAGCTCGGTTCTCTCGTTATACTCAAGCTTAGGCTCGCTGCAGGGAATGAGCACCGCGATCTTGTTAGCCATTACGTTTCCGACTTTTCCTTTGAAAAGAGATTTCACTCCCTCGCGGATTTCGTGATAACGGCCGGAGATCTTGACTGAGCTTCCTACCGCATTGGTCATGTGGTTTCCGACCTGGGAATCTCCGCAGACCAGTGCCAGCATATAGCCGTAGTTCTCTGTTATGCCGAGGATTGTTCTGTAGCTCTCGATATCCTCGTCGAAATGCTCCTGCAGAAGGATGTCATAGATAAGTCCGTTTTCGATGATGGGCTCTACGGTCTCAAGTTTCTCTTTAATAAGAAGATCGTTGCTTCGCTTTTCTCTGTCGCCGTCAATCTGAGCCATAGCTCTTTTGAGGACAGATACGACCTTCATCTTCTCCATGGGCTTGGTTATGTACTCCATAACTCCCAGGGCGATGGCCTCCTTGGCGTAGTCGAACTTATCGTAGGCCGACATTACAATGAAGATGGTATTAGGGCAAAAGACCTTCATCTCCTTGATAGCTTCGATGCCGTTAATGCCGGGCATATGAATATCTATCACTGCGATGTCCGGGCGAAAGCTCTCTGCAAGCTCTATGACGCTCCTTCCGCTCTTTGCGCAGGCAACCTCACAGGCTCCGCCAAACTCTTTTTCTATTATGAATTTCATGGAATCGATGACGATACCTTCGTCATCACAAACCATCACTCTATACATTCTTTGCCTCCCATGGGAAGTATGATCACAACTTCGCAGCCCTTGTTCTCGCCGTGGCTGATGATGTTGATGGCATCATCATCCTCAGCAAATATCCTGACTCTGGAGATTACATTGTCCATACCGATTCCATTGTTGTCATAGCTGTCCTCGATATGGCTGAAGCTTCCGTTAAGCAGCTGATCTATGGTCTCCTGGCTGATGCCCTTACCATTGTCGCTGATGCTGATGCAGACGCTGTCGTCCTTTCTGTAAACCTTAAGGGTGATGCGACCTGCTCCGGCCATTTCTCTGATGCCGTGATTTACCGCATTCTCGACGATGGGCTGAAGGATCATGCTGGGCATTACAAGGTCAAGAAGCCTTTCATCAACCTGCTTCTCATAGCCGATGTCACCGGAAAATCTTACGTTAAGGATCTGGATATAGTTGTCCACCAGAGTTACCTCATCCCTGATGGTTACATCTCTCTTCTGACTCTGTACATTATACCTGAAAAAGTCTGCCACGGTCTGCACGTATTCATAGGTCCTGTCAGCACCTTCCATCATGGCCAGCTGAGCGCCGGCGTTTAGGGTGTTGAAGAGGAAGTGCGGATTGATCTGGGCCTGCAGGTACTTGAGCTGTGCATCCTTAAGATTGGCCTCCATGATAAGCTCTTTTTCCTGCATGTACCTCTCGTGGGCCATACTCTCTTTTAACTTCTCAATATAATCCTTGATGCTGACAACCATCTTGCCAAAGGCATTGATAACTATGCCGACCTCATCATGATACATGGCAGGAGGAATTGTAGCATCGAAGTTTCCTTCCGATACCTCGTCCGCTGAATCTGCCAGGTTCTTAAGAGGCATGATCATGGTCCTTACGAAGTTGGTGATAATGATTACGTTTCCGATCATTACCAGGGTCATGACGATGACGCCTACGACTTCAAATCGTCTGAAGGCCTTCAAAATAGCCAGGTAATTACCGGAGTTTACAGCAAAGAGCTCGATGTTAAGACTGGTGATGTACTCATCGATATCCTCATAGAGTCTGGTGCTGCTCTCGTAATAGTTTCTGTATTTCTCTACATTTCGGCCACGCTTGGCCTCGATGGTCTGAGCAACCTCATCCAGATAATTCTGGGACATGTAGCGGATGTTACGCTCCATGCGGCTGAAGGTCAGGTCTGTGACGTTGTCATCAAGAGCCTGGGCAAGGTCCGAAAAAGCCTGAGCATCGCGGTAGTACTCCTCAAGTGATTCACTTGTCTTAGAACTTAAGTACTCAGTCATTGAATCCTGAACCTCTGTAAGAGCCTCTGATAGGCGGTTTAGGGAGAGGTTATCCTGATATACCATCTCCATGTCCTTCGACATGTTGTTGATCCCAAGGATCATGAAGATATTAACCACGAATATGATCAGGTTTGCAAAAACGCAGACGCTGATGATCTTGAACTGAAGGGGGCGGTTTAGGAATTTATTCATCTCCGTCCTCCTCTTTAAACTGCTCAACGTTGTCCTGATTGATGAGGGTAACGTCCGCAAGGTAGTATTCACTTATGTTTCCGAACTCATGATAGTCGGTAAGAGCAGTAACGCTGTACTCGCCCATCTGGGCTGCGTCAATGGAAACAGTGGCATAGACACCGCCTCTTTCAATGGCATTGACAATCGCCTCGGAATCATAATATCCGAGGATGCTCACTTCTCCTACCATATTAAAGTCAACAACAGCCTGATAGGTGCAGACTGTGCTGAGCTCATTAAGGCACACGATAACATCGGGAATCTCCTCCCCAAGGAAGATATCCCTGATGGACTCCTCAACTGAGAAGCTGTTGGTATTATCTACGGTTACGATTGAAACCAGGTACTCGGAATCTGTTACGTTGTCCTGATTGATGGTCTCCTGGATTCCGGAAATGATGATGTTCTGTCCGGTATCCTTGGTATCTGCATTAGCCAGCACCGTGATCTTGATCTGGCTTCTGTCCTCGATGGTCTCGGACTCGATGAGCTCTTCGCGGCGTTTCTCCTTGATGATGTCGATGATCTGACCGCCGTACATCTTACCTATACTATAGCTTCCGACTCCGATAAAGCTGAGTCTGTCAGACCTTGTGCAGTCACCATAAAGTGTAACCACAGGAATTCCGGCGTCCACAGCCTTATTTATAACGTGAGACATCTCAAGGGTTTCGTTAGCATAGACTATTATGCCGTCAACCTCGGAGGCAATGGCTATCTCCATCAGCTCTTCCACGGAGTAGTCCTTACTGAACTGCTCACCGAAGAGATCCACATAGATATTGCTCTCCTTGGCCTTTTCAAAAGCTCCTTTATATACAGACTGCCAGAAATCCGACTTGTAGTTGTCGGTGATCATGACATAGTACTTGTCATAGACATTGGACTCCGCCTGTGAAACCATGCCTGTTCTGTAGAATCTGAAAAACAGGCCTCCGGCCACGAGGGTAGCAAGCATCAATATAAGTGTTACAACAAGCAGAAGATACTGCCTTACTATTCTCTTTTCATAACTGACTTGTTTTTGATTTTTCATAAGCAGATTTTAGCAGATGCGCACAAATAGAAAAAGTGGACTTTTTTGTTTTGTGCTAGACAAACACAAAAAAGTCCACTTAATGCTCTCTTTATGATCAGATTGTTCTTGCAATCTCGTACATGTACTCGTTGATGTTCTTGCTCATTGCAAGGGCCTCATCGATGTCATAGTCTACGAACTGACCGTTTCTGTAACCTACTACTCTGTTGGTCTTGCCTGCTGCAAGAATGTCTGCTGCATAGCATCCCATCATTGAAGCATATACACGGTCCTTACAAGTTGGGCTACCACCACGCTGCATGTAACCAAGGATAGAAGCTCTTGTCTCAAGTCCTGTAGCAGCCTCGATACGACGAGCCATTGATGTTGAATGTCCGATACCCTCTGCGTTAACGATGATGTGATGAGTCTTACCTTTCTTACGGTTATCGATGATGTTATCGATAATGCGCTGCTCGTTGTAGTCGTATTTCTCAGGAAGAAGAATGTCGTCTGCACCGTTGGCGATTGAGCACCACAGTGCGATATATCCTGCGTGACGTCCCATAACCTCTACGATTGAAACTCTCTCGTGGGATGATGATGTATCACGGATCTTGTCGATAGCGTCCATAGCTGTGTTAATAGCTGTGTCGAATCCGATTGTATAGTCTGTGCAAGCGATATCAAGGTCGATGGTTCCGGGAATACCAACTGTATTGATGCCCTGAGCTGAAAGCTTCTGAGCTCCGCGGTAGGATCCGTCTCCTCCGATAACTACCATTCCGTCGATGCCGTGCTTACGGCAGATTTCTGCGCCTTTAGCCTGGCCTTCCGGTGTTGTGAACTCCATGCAACGAGCTGTTCCAAGGATTGTACCACCTCTCTGGATGATATCTGAAACGCTTCGTCTGTCCATCTCTACGATCTCTTCATTTAAAAGACCCTGATAGCCTTTCTTGATACCAACAACCTTAAGTCCGTTGGCAAGAGACTTACGAACAACTGCACGAATCGCTGCGTTCATTCCGGGTGCATCGCCACCGCTTGTAAGTACGCCGATAGTCTTGATCTGCTTAGCCATAATAATATCCTCTATATTTCCTCTAAAAAAGTAAATCGTTACATTATTAACGTTTCCTAATCTATTATACTACCGCAGCGTCATAAAATCTGCAATGGAAATGTTTCCGATTTAGTTATTTTTAACATTTTTGGCAGAAAATGTTATAATTTCACTATCACTTTGGGGGAGATTTACAATGTCATTTACGCATCTGCACGTCCATACAGAATACTCTCTTTTGGACGGTTCCAATAAGATAAAAGAATATGTGAAGCGCCTTAAGGAGCTTGGCATGAATGCCGGAGCCATCACCGACCACGGCGTTATGTACGGAGTCATTGACTTCTACGAGCAGTGCCAGAAGGAAGGCATCAATCCCATTATCGGATGTGAGGTTTATGTAGCTCCGGGCTCGCGTTTTGACAAGGAGACTTCCGTAAGCGATGACAGGTATTACCACCTGGTCCTCCTTGCCGAGAACAATGTCGGTTACGCCAACCTCTCCCACATCGTAAGCCGAGGCTTTACAGAGGGCTACTATTATAAGCCCCGAGTTGATATGGAGATCCTCGAGAAATATCACGAGGGCATCATCGCTCTCTCTGCTTGTCTTGCCGGCGAGATTCCAAGGAACATCTTAAAGGGAGCTCCCGATAAAGCCAAGGAAGCTGCCATGCGCCTTGATAACATCTTCGGCCACGGCAATTTCTTCTTAGAGCTTCAGGACCACGGAATTCCCGAGCAGCGCCAGGTAAACAACACGCTCATGGCTCTGTCTCAGCAGCTGGATATTCCTCTTGTTGCTACCAACGACTGCCACTACACCTACGCCGATGACGCAGAGGCGCACGATCTTCTCCTTTGCATCCAGACCGGCAAGAAGGTTTCAGATGAAGACCGCATGCGCTATGAAGGCGGTCAGTACTATATAAAGAGTGAAGAGGAGATGAAAGCTCTTTTCCCCTATGCTCTTGAAGCCATTGAGAACACGCAGAAGATTGCCGACAGGTGTCATGTGGAAATCGAGTTTGGCGTTACCAAGCTCCCACACTACGAGGTTCCTGAAGGATACGATTCCTGGACTTACCTCAACAAGCTCTGCATGGACGGTCTTCACGAGAGATACCCGAATGATGATGGCAGGTTAAAAGAGCGTCTTGACTACGAGCTGGGCGTCATAAGGCGCATGGGTTATGTCGATTACTTCCTTATTGTGTGGGACTACATCAACTACTGCAGAGAGAACGGAATCGCTGTAGGTCCCGGAAGAGGCTCTGCTGCCGGTAGTATCGTCTCCTACTGCATGCACATAACCAATATAGATCCTATCAAGTATGATCTTCTCTTTGAGAGATTCCTCAATCCTGAGCGTGTGTCCATGCCCGATATCGACGTGGACTTCGAATACGAGCGCAGGCAGGATGTAATAGATTATGTTACCGAGAAGTACGGCGCCGACAAGGTTGTGCAGATCATAACCTTCGGTACGCTGGCAGCCAAGGGTGTTATCAGGGATGTGGCAAGAGTCATGGACCTTCCCTACAGCTTTGGCGATCAGATTTCCAAGATGGTTCCGACGGAGCTCAACATCACTCTGGATAAGGCTCTTGCCATGAATCCGGAACTTCGTAATCAGTATGAGTCTGACCCAACTGTCCACAAGCTGATCGATATGTGCAAGAAGCTGGAAGGCCTTCCAAGGCATACTTCGATCCATGCTGCCGGTGTTGTTATCTGCCAGTCTCCCGCCGAGGACCTGGTTCCGTTATCAAGGTCAGCTGAAGGTAACATCACGACGCAGTTTACCATGACAACCATTGAGCATCTGGGTCTTCTTAAGATGGACTTTTTGGGCCTTAGAACCCTTACAGTCATAAAGGATGCTACCGAGTTCGCCAACAGGTCTTTGGGAGCAAAGCCCGGTGATGCCAATTACATTAATATAGATGAGATTGATTACAATGACCCTGCGGTTCTTGATTCCATCGGTTCCGGACACTGCGATGGCGTGTTCCAGCTGGAGTCTGCGGGAATGCAGTCCTTCATGAAGGAGCTTAAGCCTCAGTCCTTAGAGGACATCATAGCCGGGGTTTCGCTCTACCGCCCGGGTCCCATGGACTTCATCCCGAAATATATCGCCGGCAAGAACGATGCAGGCGCCATCAGCTACGCTACCCCCGAGCTTGAGCCGATCCTTAAGCCTACCTACGGCTGTATCGTATACCAGGAGCAGGTTATGCAGATCGTTCAGCAGCTGGGCGGATACACTCTGGGACGTGCGGACCTGGTTCGTCGTGCCATGAGTAAGAAGAAACAGGAAGTCATGGAGGTTGAAAGAGCCAACTTCGTAAACGGTAATGCCGATGAGGACGTTCCGGGATGCGCATCCAAGGGCATCTCGGCAGAGGTTGCCAACAGCATCTACGACTCCATGATGGACTTTGCAAAGTATGCTTTCAACAAGTCCCACGCTGCCTGCTACGCAGTTGTCGCACTTCAGACAGCATGGCTTAAATACTACTATCCCGTTGAGTTCATGGCAGCTCTTATGACTTCCGTCATCGATAACCCCGGCAAAGTTTCGGGCTATATCATGACCTGTCGGAACATGCATATATCTCTTTTGCCCCCTGATATCAACCAGGGTTATGACGGATTCTCCGTGGCTGAAGTGGATGCAGCCGAGGGCGAAACACCAATTCCGGGATCAGTTGTGACCAGCGCTCCGGGCAGGAAAAAGGCTATACTATACGCACTTACTGCAATAAAGGGCGTCGGAAGACCGGTCATAAATGCCATTGTTCGCGAGAGGAAGGCCAGAGGTCCATTTAAGGATCTCAATGATTTCCTGACCAGGATGGATTCCTCTGACACCGATGTCAATAAGCGCGCCGTGGAGAACTTCATAAAAGCCGGCGCTCTGGACTGCTTCCCCGGAACACGTAAGCAGAAGATGCACATCTACGGCCAGATCATGGATAAGCTCCACAACTCAGGCAAGAACTCCATGGCAGGACAGATGTCGCTGTTTGATATCGCCGGCGAGGAGAACAAGAGCCAGTACCAGATCCCTATGCCGGACGTCGGTGAATTCGACAAAGAGCTGATGCTGGAATTTGAAAAAGAGGTTCTGGGCTTTTATGTCAGTGGTCATCCTCTTGAGGAATACGCTAACATGTGGAGAAAAAAGATCACCAACATCACCACGGACTTCTATCTTGACGAAGAGACCGGTGTTCCGAAGGTTCATGACGGAGCAAGGGCTACAATAGGCGGACTCATCGCTGACAAGAAGATCAAATACACCAAGAACGACCAGGTTATGGCCTTTGTCACACTGGAGGATATGGTCGGAACAACAGAAGTCATCGTGTTCCCCAAGGCTTATGAGAGCAATGCGCCAAGGCTTAATCAGGACGGAAAGGTCTTCATCGAAGGCCGCGTATCTGTTGAAGATGAGCGTGATGCCAAGCTTATAGCAGACAAGGTGCTTACCTTTGACGAGGTGCCAAAGACAGTGTGGATAAGGTTTGCGGATAAAGACAGCTATGAAGAAGCTTCTGCAGATCTGAATGAGCTGATCAAGGCAAGTGACGGTAATGATGAAGTTGCTATTTTCCTTTCATCCACAAAGCAGATCAAGAAGCTCGGAAGGGCATTTGCAATAAAAGCTGATAAAGTAATGATGGAATCTCTGGAAAAAAGATTCGGCAAAGAGAACGTGCAGATCAGATGATCTGCACGTTTTTATTTCATATGTCTGATGCACATGTTGGAGCGAATGTATGAAGTAACCTTTTCGTTTACTGTTGGAGCGAATATATGAAGTACCCTTTTATGCATGTTGGTGCGAATGTGTGAAGTACCTTTTATGCTTAATGTCGGACTGAAAATGATAGCTCGAGTACTTAAGCCGATTTTTTCAGTGCTTTAGGAAGGATTCGAAGTGTAAGTTTACCGGAGTATCGGACTGTGATGTTGATTACCTTTATTCAGTCCGCCATTTTGACCGGAAATCAGATGCAAACGCAATAAAAACAACTGTTTTGTCGGACTTGCAATGTTGATAGGGTGATGTTAGGCCGATTATCATGTTTTAACCGCGTTTGAAAAAGCTATTTTTCAATGAAAAAGTCGGACCAAATAAGACAATATGAATTCTTTGAGCCGACACCCATGAAATTCAATAATATCGATGATTCTGATCAATCAAAAAAAGAAGATACATCCGATGAATACTCATCAAATGTATCTTCTTCGTAAATGTCTTTTAACTGATCAGATTACTGAACGGCTGCCTTGAGCTCCTCAACCTTATCAAGCTTCTCCCAAGGAAGGTTAAGGTCGTTGCGGCCAAAGTGACCGTAAGCTGCTGTCTGCTTGTAGATAGGACGACGAAGGTCGAGCATCTTGATGATTCCTGCAGGACGAAGATCGAATACCTTACGAACTGCCTCTGTAAGCTTCTCATCTGAAACCTTACCAGTTCCGAATGTATCTACAAGGATTGATGTAGGCTGAGCTACACCGATAGCGTATGAAAGCTGGATCTCAGCCTTATCTGCAAGGCCTGCTGCTACGATGTTCTTAGCAACGTATCTTGCTGCGTAAGCACCTGAACGGTCAACCTTTGTGCAGTCCTTACCAGAGAAAGCTCCGCCGCCGTGACGAGCTGCTCCGCCGTAAGTATCAACGATGATCTTACGTCCTGTAAGTCCGGCATCACCCTGAGGTCCACCGATTACGAAACGACCTGTAGGATTGATGTAGATCTTAGTGTTGTCATCAACAAGTGAAGCATCAACGATAGGATCGATAACGTGCTTTCTGATGTCCTCGTGGATCTGCTCCTGTGTAACCTTCTCATCATGCTGAGTTGAGATAACGATAGCCTCAAGTCTCTTTACCTTACCGTTCTCATCATACTCAACTGAAACCTGGCTCTTACCGTCAGCGCGAAGGTAAGGAAGTGTTCCGTTCTTTCTAACATCTGTAAGTCTCTTTGTGAGCTTATGTGCAAGGCTGATTGCGTAAGGCATGTACTCTTCTGTCTCATTTGTAGCATAACCAAACATCATACCCTGATCTCCGGCACCAATTGCCTCGATCTGCTCATCTGTCATCTGGTTCTCTCTAGCCTCAAGAGCCTTGTCAACACCCATTGCGATATCAGCTGACTGCTGGTCAAGTGCTACAAGAACAGCACATGTGTTGCCATCAAAGCCCTTCTCTGATGAATCATAACCGATCTCGCATACTGTCTCTCTTGCGATCTTAGCGTAGTCAACTACTGCCTTGGTTGTGATCTCACCTGTAATAAGTACGAAACCTGTGCAAGCTGTTGTCTCGCATGCAACACGGCTCATAGGGTCCTGTGCCATGCAGGCATCAAGGATCGCGTCTGAAATGTTATCACAAATCTTGTCGGGATGTCCCTCTGTTACTGATTCGGATGTGAAAATAAATTTATCCATTCTAAATTTCCTTTCTGGCGCTTCCTGCGCCGATGCAATATGGCAGATCAGAGATCATTGCGGATCTAACGTTTGCCATACATAAGAAAACCGCTTGTTTGGTGCGTGCAGGACACAAACAAGCGGAACTGATTTGGGTTTCAGATCCTCTTATTGCTCGTTGTATCTCGGCCTTGCGGCCTCGAAAGTTGCACGCTCAGGTTGGCACCTTCCTGATCAAACGTCAAGGGGTTGCCGTGGCTTCACTGGTCCTATGTACCTCCACCACTCTGAATAAGAGAACATTAACAATATTTTATTGCGCGGACTTTAAGTTATTTGAAGTCCGTTAATGAATAATACCTCATGGCTTTAATAAAATCAATAGGGCTAACTGATTTTTTTTCTTAAATTCGGGGATTTTGGGAATTTAATTACGGCGCAGGCGCGTTTGGTGAAATTCTTATTGGATTTGTTGTGGGTAGATTTGTCTATTAGAGGTGTTGAGTACTTAATCAGTGCTATCAATGACGGTACATGTCTTCTTTTGGTCAGGGTTTTTCTGCTTTTCTATACCCCAGAGCCACTTTATAACGTATATATAGAAAGCTCCTTTTGTGCAAATTTTTGATCTCCCGGGTTTCTATTACCTTGAGCAACTTTTCAACTTATATATAGAAATAGTCTCTTGTGCAATTTTTTGATCTCGCGCATTTCCATACCCTGAGGCTACTTCAAAGCGTATATATAGAAATATCCCCTTATGCAAATTTTCGATGCCTTGGCTTTCCATACCTCAAGGCTACTTCAATGCGTATATATAGAAATATCTCTTGTGCAAATTTCTCGACCATCAGCTTTCTATACCCCAAGGCTACTTCGAAGCGTATATATAGAAAAATTAGCGTAAGGACTTTTCATCGCCAAATTCTGATGAGTCCCCAATACAATCGTAATATCGCTAACTTCTTAAGATTTGTTTAAGATTGACTCATATCTATTTACATGTAACTCTTCTTTTGCTATATTTTCTAGCGACGCTTCATCAAAAGCATTCTGCTCAGATGGTGTCTTGATATCTACCTGCTCTCGCAGGGACATTTCAACCAGTAAGAAAGAAAAAATATTTATAGAAAGGAACTGAATAATTGGATCAGACTACTTATTTTATTGACCGAAAGAAAAAGCTTGAAGAAGACATTAAGAGAGTTGAAAAGAAGTTATCTTCAATGCCTGAGGAAAACTTATTGTGCCTGAGGCAGGTAAAAGATAATAAGACTTATAATCTTTTTTACAAGCAAAGAACAATAGATGGCAAGAAAGTTCACACCTACATTTCAAAGAAAGAGAATATAAAAGAAGCCAAGCTGCTTACAAAGAAAAAGTATTTGAATAAATTGAAAAAAGACATGTGCAATGAGCTTAAGTGCATCAATTATTACCTAAATCACAGGATCGCTGATGATTGTTCCCAAATGCTTGGCCCAGACTCACCATATAGAGAGCTTTTAATTGATCAGCGTCATATCGCCAGCGAGTGGGAATACGCTCCTTACAATAAGAGCACTGATCATCCGGAGCACTTAACTCATCCTGCTCCAAAGGGGGAAATGGTGCGCTCAAAATCCGAAGCAAAGATTGCACAGGCTCTATTTTCACACAACATCCCATATAGGTATGAGGAAATACATGATATCTACGGCCATCCAATTGCAACCGACTTTACTATCATGCATCCCAAGACGCATCAGATCATACTTTGGGAACACTTCGGACGTTGTGACGATCCCAGCTATCAGCCAACTGTCGACTATAAAATGTATCGCTATATCAGAGACGGCTATCTTCCCGGGGTCAACATGATCACAACCTATGAAGATAGCAAGCATCCGTTAGACTTCTTGGAAGTAGAAGAGATAATACAAAAGTTTTTTCTCTAAGCAAGTTGCTTGAACATATGCATACTGTCCTTGCTTCTTATCTACGGCGTTTCTATACCCCAGGGCTACTTATCTGTGTATATATAGAAGGTGCCATATATGCAAATTTTTGATCTTTCGGATTTCTATAACCTTAAGCTACTTTTCAACTTATATATAGAAATAGTCCCTTGTACAAATTTTTGATTCCGCGGATTTCTATAACCCAAGGCTACTTCAGAGTGTATATATAGAAATATCCCCTTATGCAAATTTTCGATACCTTGGCTTTCCATACCTCAAGGCTACTTCAGTGCGTATATATAGAAATATCTCTTGTGCAAATTTTTGATACCTCAGCTTTCCATACCCCGAGGCTACTTCAAAGCATATATATAGAAATATCCCCTTGTGCAAGTTTTCGATACCTCGGCTTTCCATACCCCGAGGCTACTTCAGAACGTATATATAGAAATATCCTCTTGTACAAGCTTTAACTCAGCCTAACGCCGAGGTCCAAACCTTAACACTCGGCGATATCTCCCCCAAAAAGCCCAGCGATAGTCCCAAAAGAAAAAAAGAAATCCCCGCGAGCCCATGGCTTCGCGGGGAAAAATTTGCATAAAGGGTGTACTCACAGTATCAGTCGTTGGCATTGCCCTTGAAGATTACGATGCCTTTCTTCTTGAACTTCTTAGGAGCCTCGGTGCCTGCAGAAGCGGAATCAGCGGATGCTGATGGAGCAGGCCTGCGTGCTGATGAAGTTGCAGGAGCATCTGCGTTTACAGGTCTTCTAGCTGAAGATGTTGCTGGTGCGTCTGCATTTACAGGTCTTCTAGCTGAAGATGTTGCTGGCGCATCTGCGTTTACAGGCCTTCTAGCCGAAGATGTTGCTGGCGCATCTGCATTTATCGGTCTTCTGGCTGAAGATGTTGCTGGCGCATCTGCATTTATCGGTCTTCTAGCCGAAGACGTTGCTGGTGCATCTGCGTTTACAGGTCTTCTGGCTGAAGATGTTGCAGGTACATCGTCGGCTGCCTTCTTGGCAGGAGCCTTGCGAGTGATGCCGGCTTCCTTGGCAAGCTGGTCTACGACTGAGACCTTCTTGGCTGCGGGCTTTGCATCGCCGGAAGCTGAAACACCTGACGCCTTGCCTGCGCCTTTTCCGGAAGCTCCGGATCCACCCTTGCCTCTCTCGGCAGCCTTGGCTGCTGCCTCGGCAGCTACCTTGGCAGGATCCTGAATCTTCATGGTAAGAGAGATCCTCTTCTTATCAAGCTCTACGTCAAGAACCTGAACATCTACGATGTCTCCGACACTGACAGCCTCAAGCGGATGCTTGATGAACTTGTCGGTGATGTGAGAAATATGTACAAGGCCGTCCTGGTGAACGCCTATGTCTACGAAACAACCAAAGTCTATAACATTTCTTACTGTTCCCTTGAGAACCATACCGGGTCTTAAATCCTTCATCTCAAGGACATCGCTCCTTAAGATAGGAGCAGGCATGCTCTCACGAGGGTCTCTTGATGGCTTCTCAAGCTCAGAGAGAATATCTGTGAGAGTGATCTCACCGATTCCAAGCTCCTCAGCAAGCTTCTTCTTGTCAGACTCAGACACCTTCCTGGACAGACTTCCTGCGCCAGCGCCTTGAGCGCCATTGCCACCTGTCTGAGCGCCGCCATTCTGAGCCTCCTTGCCTTTTCCGCCCTTAGCACCCTTTCCGCCAGAACTCTCGTCCTCTACAACTGCGAGGTTACTTCCTGCAAGTGCTGCAGCGAGAGCTGCTCCCATAGCAGTAGAAGTATTTCTGATAACAACCTGCTTGGGTTTCTTCTGTGGACGAGGCTTCTCCTCTGCCTTAGCCGCGGGCTTTTCAAGTGCAGCCTTGGCTGCGTTCTTCTGAGCTGCTCTTACATCATCAAAGGTAATTCCCAGCTTGTCCATGAGCTTTAAGGTAGCTTCATAGGACTCGGGATGTACGCTGGTTGCATCAAGCGGATTCTCGCCATCAGCGATCCTGAGGAATCCTGCGCACTGCTCGTAAGCCTTAGGTCCGAGCTTAGGTACATTTAAAAGGTCAGCTCTGCTCTCGAACTTACCGTGTTCTTCTCTGTAATCAACAATGTTCTTGGCGATAACCTTGCTGATACCTGAAATATACTGAAGGAGCGGTGCTGATGCAGTATTTAAGTCAACACCAACCTTGTTAACGCAGTCCTCAACTACGCCCTCAAGGGTTTCACCAAGCTTTTTCTGATTCATGTCGTGCTGGTACTGGCCGACACCAATGGACTTGGGATCGATCTTAACAAGCTCTGCCAGCGGATCCTGAAGTCTTCTTGCAATAGAAGCAGCACTTCTTTGTCCTACATCAAACTGAGGGAACTCCTCTGTAGCCAGCTTACTTGCTGAGTAAACAGAAGCTCCTGCCTCGTTAACGATGACATACTGAAGAGGTCTGTCAAGCTCGTGAATAAGCTCAACGATAACCTGCTCAGACTCACGTGATGCTGTACCGTTTCCTACGGAAATAAGATCTACATCATATTTCTCAATGAGCTTCTTGAGTTCAGCCTTGGACTCCTCAACCTTGTTCTGAGGTGCTGTGGGATAGATAACCTTGGTATCAAGCACCTTACCTGTGGGATCTACGATAGCAAGCTTACATCCTGTTCTGAAAGCCGGATCCCAGCCAAGAACTGTCTTGCCTGCGATAGGTGGTGCCATGAGAAGCTGAGTGAGGTTCTTACCAAATACAGTAATGGCGCCATCTTCAGCCTTCTCTGTAAGCTCATTTCTGATATCTCTCTCAATTGCAGGAGCAATGAGTCTCTCATAAGCATCCTGATTGATCTCCTCGATAACGGGAGTAGTGATCGGGTTCTCATTCTTAAGCATCTTCTTGTTGAGGAACTGAAGGATCTGCTCCTCGGGAGCTACAATCTTAACAACAAGGAATTTCTCTGCCTCGCCTCTGTTAAGGGCAAGTACTCTGTGGCCCAGAACCTTACTGATGGGCTCCTCGTAGTCATAGTACATTTCATAAACGGACTGAGCCTTCTCATCCTTGGCCTTACTGGTAAGAACACCCTTCTCCATTGTTGCCTCACGGATGTAGGTACGGAAATCAGCGTTGTCGGAAACATCCTCCGCGATGATATCCATAGCACCCTGGAGTGCATCAGCTGCGTTCTCAACGCCTTTTTCAGCGTCCACAAAAGCTGCTGCCTCGTCAAGAAGCGGCTTATCAGTCTCCTGAGCAAGAAGAATCTCTGCTAAAGGCTCAAGGCCCTTCTCTCTTGCCACTGATGCTCTTGTCTTTCTCTTTGGTCTGTAAGGAAGATAGAGATCCTCAATAGCTACCATTGTCTCAGCAGCCACGATCTTGGCTCTGAGTTCGTCTGTCATCTTGCCCTGCTCTTCAATAGAAGCAAGAACCTGCTCTCTTCTCTCCTCAAGGCCCCTTAAGTATTTGAGCCTCTCATCGAGATTACGGAGCTGCTCATCATTAAGAGATCCCGTAACCTCTTTTCTATATCGTGAAATAAAAGGAATGGTATTGCCTTCGTCGATAAGCTTGACTGCTGCCTCGACCTGCCATTTCTCAACATTTAGTTCCTCTTTGATCTTTAAAACGATGTCCATAAAACCCTCTCCATACCTGTATTTCTGTGAAGTGCGCATAAATACAGTAAGAAATTTAGCTTAATTTTTCATAAACAATGCGCACTCCCATATTATACCAAGCATTTCGGACACTTTTCAAGACTTGGCAATCCCGCGCAAACATTGAAAAAGGCGCGTTTTTAGTGTAATATCTATAGTAAGAATGAGGTTTTGTGAGGAAAAGTTTTGATGGGAAATGATGGGCATTTAGCTTTAGCAGGTACTGCTTTAGTGTTGGGGCTGGCTTCCATACCCCTTTGTTTGTTTTTGAACTTAGGCGTAGTCATTGGAGGCGTAGCTATAATTCTTGCCATATTGAGTAAGGGTACACTTGAGAAACTCCTTCCTCAGGCCAAGAAAGCCATCCTTTATGGATCAATAGGTATTGTAGTCGGATACGGCGTTTTCACCTACGACCTCTACACTGTCCTCACAGATCCGCAGTCCCGTGCACAGCTAAATACAATCTCGAAGCAGATGAACGGCGTAAGCTTTGACGAAATGCTTAAGGAATTAGGCGTACAGATAGACGGCTAATCCCCGGCACAGGCATAGAAATGAGGTGCCTATGGGTATCGGTGCAATAGGTGGATACAGTGCATATAACAGCTCTTATGCTATGGGAATGCAGAACGGCGCAATAGCAGCAGGTTCAGCAGCCGCAGCAGAAGGAGCCGGCAAAGCCATATTAAATCCGGGCGAGTCAACCAAGACCAATCCCGGCAAAAGAGTTTCTCCCGCAGAATGTGAAACCTGCAAGAACCGCAAGTATCAGGACGGTTCCGACGAGATGGTTTCTTTTAAAACTGCGCAGCATATAAGCCCACAAGCAGCAGCTTCAAGAGTCCGCGGACATGAGGCTGAGCACGTGAGCAACGCCTACAAGGATGCAGCCATGAACAACGGCAAGGTCCTTCAGGCTTCAGTTTCTATCAGGACCGCAGTATGTCCTGAATGTGGACGTACCTATGTGGCAGGTGGTGAGACCTGCACTAAGATTGCATACAGCAATGAAGAAAATCCTTATGTTCAGGCAAGGAAAGACCTTAACAGACAGGGCCTTTTGGGAGCAAATGTCGACATGGCCGGCTAAATGAACTATGGGGGAATTATTGGGGAGCATTTTACTTTGAACTACAAGTCATCGGCGGAGCTTAAAGCTATCGCAAAAGAACAGTCACTCGGAAAATACGGAACTCTGATCGGAGCAAATCTGCTTATCCTGGCTATCCAGCTTCTGGTCTCCGGTTTCTCGACCGTTTCAGGTACGGGAAGCATCCTTTTAATAATCATCAACAGTTTAATAACCATAATCATAAACATTCTTCTGGGTGTACTTGTGTCCGGAAGAGCTTATCTTTACATGAATCTTTTGTATTCACAGCCCGTGGCCACTGCAGATGTCTTTTTCGGACTGCGTCAGCAGCCACAGAAAGCCGTGACCATCCAGGCACTCTTCGTACTGGTTGATTTCATTGCCAGCGTTCCTGCGCAGCTCTTTGTGATCAGGTATTCTGCAACCAGAGCCGCAAGTGATGTGACGACTGCCTTCCTTCTTCTTGGAATCGGCCTGATCATCAATATCATCGTTGGTCTTATCTACTCCCAAGCGTTTTACATTCTCCACGACTTTCCTGACAAATCGGCAAAAGAGATTCTGGCAACCAGCAGAAGACTCATGAAAGGCAACGTCTTAAGGCTCTTTTACCTGAATGTGTCCTTCATTCCGCTCTATCTCCTGGGTGCGATCACGATGTTCATCCCGCTTCTGTGGGTCAGCGCATACAGAAATGCCACAAACTGCGCATTCTATCAGGATCTCATCGCAACAGCTGCAGGGCAGCAAACTACTACAGATTAAGAAAGGTGTTCCTATGGACCTCATTGATGCACTCAGAAGTATAGATAAGCCACATGAAGACGACGTCCTCAACAGGCTCTTTACCCCCTGGGGAGAAAACCTTGATAAGGACCACGTACTTTCCGAGTATCCAAGACCCCAATTCGTCAGAGACAGCTATATAAACTTAAACGGCTACTGGGATTACTGCATAGTCCCGGCGCCGACGGAATTCGACAACAAGAGCCTCAATGACTCTTTCGCTTCTCAGATACCGTCACAGATGGACGGTCAGATACTTGTACCCTTCTCGCCCGAGGCCATGCTCTCCGGAGTTGAGAGGCGCCTTGAGCCGGACCAGTTTCTCTGGTACAAAAGAGCTCTTCCCACCATCAACAGAAAATATGAAGATTCCAGGATCCTGCTCCATTTCGGTGCTGTTGATCAGTTCGCCGACGTCTATGTAAACGGTGCCTTCGTGGCATCCCACAAGGGCGGGTATCTTCCTTTTACCATCGATATCACCGACCAGCTGAATCTCTCTGAGGATAAAAGAGCTGTCGAAAATAATACACTTTCTGTAAGAGTAGCCGACACCAGCGACTCCTCCTATCACTCAAGAGGCAAGCAGACACTTCGCCGCGGCGGAATGTACTACACCTGTCAGAGTGGAATCTGGCAGACCGTCTGGATCGAAGAAGTTCCGGCTACATACATTAAACAGATCAGGATCCGCCCCGAGAGAGATCTTAAGACTCTTTTCATCGAGGTTTCAACCAACCTTCCCGGCAAGGTATCCGTTAAATTCCCGGGACATGAAATGATAAAGTCGGCAGAAGCTTCAGGCGGTTATGAAACTAAATTTACGGAAGACTTGTCTTTTGCCTCAGATACATGTCCCTGCACGGTTGAAGGGCAGAAGGCTCCCGAGCAGTACTACTACGGCTTTAACTTCACCATAGATGATGCGCATCTCTGGACTCCGGAGGACCCGTATCTGTATCCTCTGCACATCCAGATTGGTGACGACCATGTCACTTCTTACTTTGCAATGAGAAGCTTTACCGTGGAGCCTGACAGCGAGGGAACTCCGAGGTTCTGCTTAAATCACAAGCCATACTTCCTCATGGGAGTTCTGGATCAGGGCTACTGGCCGGACGGACTCTACACAGCTCCGACAGACGATGCTCTTATCTACGACATCAAGGAGATGAAGCGCCTTCACTTTAACATGATGCGCAAGCACATCAAGGTGGAATCCGCGCGCTGGTACTACCACTGCGACAGACTTGGAATGATCGTATGGCAGGATATGGTAAGCGGAGGTTCAAGCTACGCCAAGCCTGTGGTCTCCTATCTTCCGACTGCGTTTCCCAAGATCTTCGGCCGCATGAGCGATGGTCCTTCACATTACAAGACCTTCTCAAGGGGCTCTGCTGAGGGCCGCAGCGAGTGGCTTCAGGAAATGAAGGGCACCATCAGTTATCTCTACAACGTACCGAGTATCGCAACCTGGGTTCTCTTCAACGAGGGCTGGGGCCAGTTCAACGCCGCAAGTGCCACCATTATGGCAAAAGAGCTTGATGACTCCCGTCCGATCGACCAGGCCAGCGGCTGGTTTGACGAAGGCAGCGGCAACTTCAGAAGCGTCCACAACTACTTCAGACCTCTTGATGTGGAGAAGGAGAAAGAACGCGCTTTCGTTATCTCCGAATATGGCGGACTTGCCTGCCACATCGACGGTCACAGCAGCGTAGACAGAATTTACGGATATAAAAAATACGACAACCTCGATACTCTTGGCGTCGCATATTACAACCTTATAAATGCAAGCATGAAGCCTCTTATTCCAAAGGGACTCTGCGGAGCTGTCTACACACAGGTCAGCGACGTTGAGGAAGAGGTGAACGGTCTTATGACCTATGACCGCAAGGTCACCAAGATCAATCCCGATCTTGATCCGCACATGACAACTCATATCAATGAATGAAAAATCGGAAACGCCACAAAGCGTTTCCGAATTATTTAGTAGATTTCCACCTGTCCCTTAAAAATACGGGCAAGTTTCTTTTTCACAGAAATGTAAGCCGGGATCAGGAATGCATCCGCAAGGACCCAGGCTATGGGGCTTGCAAAGCAAAGAGCAGGGAATCCGAATATAGGCACCAAAACCACCGCAACAATGGTTCTTCCGATCATCTCCATTACTCCGGCAAGTACTGCAAAAAGGGAGAATCCCATTCCCTGGATGAGGAACCTTACGATGTTTACAAGAGCCAGCGGTATATAGAAGGCACTGTTTATTATCAGGTAGAGATGAGCATTATCAAGACAAGCCACATCTCCTGCCTCCAGGAATATCATTGCAAAGCTTCTTCCAAAGAAATAAAGGACCACAAAAGCTATAAGCGAATAAGCACATCCCAGTTTGATGGCTGCAACAAGACCGTTCTGAAGGTGGTCAAGCTGCTTGGCTCCGACGTTCTGTCCGCCGTAGGTTGCCATTGTTGAACCAAGGGCATCAAAAGGAATACAGAAGAACATTCCTACCTTACCGGCTGTTGTAACTGCAGCTGCTGCATCTACGCCAAGTCCGTTGATGGCGGTCTGAAGGATTACGCTTCCAATTGCAGTGATTGAATACTGAAGTCCCATGGGAAGACCCATGTTAAGCAGGATGAGGAAATGTGAGCTATCCAAAACCCAATCCTCTTTTGAAAGCTGAAGTATCTCAATCTTTCTGATAATAAAGATAAGACACATAACTCCCGCAAGTCCCTGGGAAATTACTGTTGCAAGGGCAGCACCTGTGATACCCATGTTAAGAGGTATGATGAACAGAAGGTCAAGACCGATGTTCACAATAGATGCAATGATAAGGAACTGCACAGGGTGCTTGGAATCGCCAAGGGCTCTGATGATACCCGAGAGCAGGTTGTACATATATGTAACCGGTATTCCAAGGAATATCACCAGGATATATTTGTAGGCGTAGTCAAGAACGTCCGCCGGTGTATGCATGGCAACAAGGATCTGTCTGCAGAATATGCTGACAAAAAATGTCATGACAGATGCCAGGATAACGCATAAAATAATGGCATGGGATACAAACTTGCGCATGCTCTTTAAGTCTTTTGCCCCAAATCTCTGAGCTACGGGGATGGCAAAACCGTTGCAGACTCCCATGCAGAATCCCATTATAAGGAAGTTGATGGCTCCGGTAGTACCTACGCCGGTGTAAGCCTCTTTTCCCAAAAACCATGAGACGATAGCTGTATCTATGATATTGTAGAGTTGCTGGAACAGCATTCCCCAAAAGAGCGAGAGGGCAAAGCCAAAGATAAGGCCCATGGGATTGCCGACTGTAAGGTCCTTGGTATTTGTTTTCTTCATATATTTCCGATCCGCCAATAAAAATGGCAAACAAAAATTAACGAGTTACCGACAAGGCTATATATTACAATTCTATTGTGAGAAATTCAATCATCATTTTGCACATATTATATCGATAAGCTAAAATGTTTTTATCTAAAAAGCTCATAGGAGGATGAAATGGATAACATCAAAGCAGTAGTTTCCCTTGGTCACGAGGCACTGGGCGTGACAACAAACGACCAGCTCACAGCTACCAAGATCACAGCAAAGGCTCTGGCAGATCTGGTGGAGGCCGGATATCAGCTGGTGATCACCCACTCTAACGGTCCGCAGGTCAGCATGATACACAAGGCCATGACCGAGCTTCACAGGATCTATATCGACTACACTCCCGCTCCCATGTGCGTATGCAACGCCATGAGCCAGGGTTATGTCGGATACGATATTCAGAATTCGCTAAAGACAGAGCTTTCAAGCCGCGGTATTTCAACTCCTGTCAGCACCATCCTGACTCAGGTTACCGTTGATCCTTATGACGAGGCTTTCTATGCGCCTACCAAGGCCATCGGAAGAAACATGTCCAAGGAAGATGCGGATATTGAGATAAAGAAGGGAAATTTTGTCAGAGAAGAGCCCGGAAACGGCTATCGCAGAATAATCGCAGCACCTAAGCCCATCGACATCGTTGAGATTGACGCCATCAGAGCACTGGTTGACGCCGGACAGGAAGTCATCTGCTGCGGAGGCGGCGGAATTCCTGTAATCCAGCAGGGTCATGTTCTTAAGGGCGCATCCGCTGTCATCGAAAAGGATGCCATCGCCGGCAAGCTCGCTGCAGACCTTAAGTCCGACAGACTCATCATTCTTACTTCAGTGCCTTATGTTTATAAGAATTTCGAGACACCTGAGGAAGAGCCCATCACTAAGATGAACGTTGCTCAGGCAAAAGAGTATATCGCTGCCGGTGAGTTCGGAGAAGTTGATATGCTTCCGAAGGTTGAGGCAGCTATTGAGTTCCTTGAGGCTAACCACAATGGTTCGGTTCTTATCACATCCATTAGTACTGTTGGGGATGCGCTTAAGGGCAAGGCTGGAACGTTTGTAACATTTGAGTAAACTATAAATAATAAAGGCGTGTGAGTCAGTGGGGACGTTTCAGTTTGACTCATTTTGTTAAGCAAAATGAGTCAAACTGAAACGTCCCCACTGACTCACACGTATTAATTTAGATCTCTTTTGCCTCTTCTGTGTTAAGTTTCGGAAGCTTTGGCACGCTCTCGCCCCTTATCTCAATGATCGGCGAAGCCTTTCCTTCTATATAGTCCCTGGTGATGGTCACACGACCAATGTTCTCATCCTTGGGAATCTCATACATGATATCCAGCATGAACTCCTCGATGATCGCACGAAGAGCTCTTGCTCCGGTCTCTTTTTCCATAGCCTTCTCGGCAATAGCTTCAAGAGCGGAATCATCAAATCTAAGATCAACTTCATCAAGCGCAAGAAGCTTTTGGTACTGCTTGAGGATAGCGTTCTTGGGCTCCTTTAAAATCTGAACCAGCATGTCTTTATCAAGGGCACGCAGTGTGCAGATGATAGGAAGTCTTCCAAGGAACTCCGGGATCATACCAAACTTCTTGAGATCCTCAATGGTTACGTTGGTAAGAATATCCGGATCATTCTCGTACTTGTCCTTAAGGTCGGCATCAAAACCGATGGAAGTCTGCTTGTTGAGTCTCTGAGTTATGATCTCCTCAAGATCCGGGAATGCACCTCCGCAGATAAAGAGGATATTTCTGGTATTAACGGTTGCAAGAGGAACCATGGCGTTCTTGCTGCCGGCGCCTACGGGAACTTCAACATTGGAGCCCTCAAGGAGCTTGAGCATTCCCTGCTGAACGGACTCTCCGCTGACATCACGGGATGTGGTGTTCTTCTTCTTGGCAATCTTGTCTATCTCGTCGATGAAGATGATACCGTGCTCGGTCTTCTCTACATCGTTGCCGGCTGCTGCCAGGAGCTTACTTACTACGCTCTCGATATCATCACCGATGTATCCTGCTTCTGTCAGAGATGTGGCATCTGCGATGGCAAGCGGCACATCAAGGAGTCTTGCCAGTGTTTTGACCAGATATGTCTTACCGCTTCCTGTAGGTCCAAGGAGCAGGATGTTTGACTTCTCGATTTCAATCTCGTCCATGGTGTCTGTAGCAACTCTCTTGTAGTGGTTGTAAACAGCAACACTCATGACCTTCTTGGCCTTATCCTGTCCGATGACGTATTCATCGAGCTTGGCCTTTATCTTATGAGGAGCGGGAATATCCTTGATGTTGATGACGGGTTTTTCAGCCTTCTCACTCTTTTTCTTGATCTTCTGTGAATTGGGAATTCCGCCGCCTAAATTGTTTCCACCATTATTAAGCCCATCCATGTTAAAGAAGCCAAAGTTAGGAAAGCCTCCTGAATTCTTGTTGAGTTCATTCATAAGGTTCGGGTTGTTCAAGAGATTATTGTAATCAAACTGGCTGACTGCCTCCATGGTCTTGTGCATGCAGTCATCACATATACATATATTGTTGGGAAGGTGGAACATCTTGCCCGCCTTGCTCTCAGGCCTTCTGCAGACAAAGCACACATCCTCGTACTGAGGCTGCTCTGTCTTGTCATTGTTTGAAGAATCCTTAGCAGAAGTATCCTTAACATCTGCTTTCTCATCAGATGTCAGCTTCTCCCCTTCTTCATTGACCTCTCTGAAATCGAGATCGTCGTTTCTGTTATCTGTCATTGCCTATCCTTTCATTTTATATAAGTGATGAAATGGTAGCCATTATCGGAAAAGAGCTTGTCCGAATCATTCATTCCATACTTATAAACCTGACCAGTCTGCGGATTCATAAGCACCGTGTTGAGGTCATTGAAACCGATCACCAGCATCGATGATCCGTCATTTAACATTGCCAGAACCGGTATGTCCTGATTGACATAGTATAACATAGCTGACAGCGGACAACCATCCAGTTCCAATATCTGGGCATCTGGGAGCGAGCTCTTTAAGATGCTGACTACGCTCTCGCCCTCATCAAGAAGTGACTGAACATTCCTGTTGATGCCCTCATACCTGAGCATCAGATCGATGCAGACAGCAGTTGAACTGATCTCATCCATACCCTCGTAGCTCTCGGCGGTTCTTGTTATGGTCATGTTCTGGTTTGAGCGAAGGAGATTTCCCTTGAGCCATACATAATCATTGTCATCGCCTACAACCATGCCCGGCGCATCGTTTGCAAGCTTGACCGCATCGGCCGGATTGGTATAGATAGCCCTGATTCCATCCATGCCATATACATAGTAGAAGGGCTTTTCCTTGGTATCTCTTTCTATATCGGGCTTAACATTTCTGCTGCCCTCAAACAGCGTCTGATTAGGTGTAAGAACTCTTAGCTGTTTGGACTTAATGTCACTCTTTGTTGTAATCTGAACAATTTTCTCAAATACATCTACAGAAACAACTGTTACCAGATTGCTTCCGGTCTCCGGTTTAAGTGTGCTGGTTATCTGATCGTCGTATGTTGAAATATAATTCTCACCGGATTCATCCTTTACAACTCTGGTGAGCTTAATCTGATTCTCTCCGATTGACACACCTGTCACATAAATGTCGCTTGGATGGTAGTTTTCAAGGATGTTTCCATCAAGGTCACCAATCCTTATGTTGTACATCGCATAAAGAGGATTGCCCATTGTATCAACGCCAACGTCCGATGCATGGCACAAACCATACACAAGATCCTCTCCCATAAAGCCCAGCAGGATTATGTGATCTCCCGGATCGGCCTTTATCTCCGACTCCACTCTGTTGCTGAGGTTCATGAGCTTAAGGCTCTTTAGATCGCTCTGCCATGCTATGGTGCTTTCAGACCTTGAGATCTTGTACTCACCTGCTCCGATGTTCTGAGCCACGAGACTGGCTGACTTGCCAAGCAGGTCTATGGCGTAAATATTCTGATCCAGCATTACGTAAAAGATATCTGCGCTGCTTGCGTAGGCTATGTTCGAAACGTAGTTACAAAGGATCTCCGCAGACTGAACGCTCTCTACAAACGCCTGCTCCTCCACTGAATTCATAGCCGAATCATAGTCATAGACTGCGATTCCCACAGCACCCTCATGGATTCCGCGGTTCATATAACCTGCAACAGCAAACCTTACGTTTCCTGCCTCATCCACCTTCAAGATCTTGATGGAATGATCCTGCCATCTGGTCCTTGGGTCATCGTTATTTGTATCGTAGAAGCCAAAGAGGTAAGCGAGCTTACTCTCTGAGTTATTGAACATGTAAAGCCTGTTCTCACTGACAAAGGCAAAGGCACTTCCACCGCTGCTCTCCACCAGCTGAAGGTTAGGACTTGAAATATTCATTGCGATAGTATTGGTTCCAAGCGCATAAGAAGATGAATCAAACACATAATTCATGGTCCTCTCAAAGTTGAGAAGGTACATTCTGTCCGACGTATATCTTACCCTGTAGCACTCCGTCACGTTGTAGAGCCTGCTGGCCGTACCATCCTTGATGTTAACCCTGTACATGAGCTCGTAGATGCCGGTCTGTCCATGAAGGTCCTTAACAAAAACCTCCGGCTCTGTATGCTTTGTAACCGTCATATCTCCCCAGGTCACCTGGTTAAAGCTCGAGTGAATGTTCACCTTGTTAAATGTAGTGTTGTCGCCATCGCCGTTGGATTCAAGATACTTGGTATACTCCTGGGCCTCCGTCTTACTGAAGGTCGCCTCAGAAAATCCAAGAACAAAATCCAGCTCCTCATCCATGTAGTACTTGGAATCATCCTCGGTCCAGACAAACCTTGAGTAGTATCTGGCCTTTCCGATCTCAGTGTCCATGAGGATAACAAGCATGTACTCCTGGCCCGGGTTTATAAGGTCTTTCAGGACAAAAGAGCCTTCGATGTAATCAGCGTTTTCCTTGTAATCCGTGATCTCTGTGTTCTCGACAAGGCTCTTGCCATCTATGCTCCTTACTTCAAAGCCCAGATTCCAGACCTTGTTTCCGAAAGTATTTACCTTGTAGTGAACATCCCTTGCTGCCCCGATTGGCATTATAGTGCCACGCAGATAGCTAAGATCAATCTCTGAAGTGTAGCCGTGAAGAGGATTTACCTCTCTGTCCCCACTGACAAGAGTCACCATGGGAAGTGTGGCCTCAGACATGGGGGCAGACATATCTGCATTGTCCCCATTGGAGAAGTGACTTACGACAAGCATCGCTATGACAAGAACTACTATGAAGTAGATTGTTTTTAATATTGTTAGTCTAATCGATTTATCCTGCATAATTGACTTTCAATTTTCGCTAGTATATTATTTTTGTATGAATAATTTAACGCTATTTCGCAGGCGCTTCATCCCGGATGAATGCGTGGAACTTAAGGATGATATTATTCTAAAGCGGACGGATTCCATGATCGTGACCAAGTGGCACGTGATCAAGGAGCGCCGCGATTTTTCTGATGGCTATTCCTGTTTTTACCTGGACAGAGGCTACAGGATCAGCAAGTTTTTAAAAAGAGACGGCGAACTTCTCTTCTGGTACTTCGACGTGGTTGACTATGAGCTAAACGAAGCCAAAAACGAGCTTCATATCATAGACCTTCTTGCTGACGTTGTTGTTTACCCCTCAGGTAAGATCAGGGTTGTGGACCTGGACGAGCTGTCCGAGGCCTTTGAGAAGCGCCTCATTGATGAGACTCTTCTTAAAAAGAGCCTGCTCTCTCTGAACAGGCTCCTGAATGAAATCTATACAGATGGTATAGAGCCACTTGCGGCCCCTATTGAAGAACTTATAAAAGCTGAGGGCAAAGATCAGTAGAATACATGCCCACCAATGTTGATTCCTGAAAGTCCCGGCACCGGCGTTCTGAAATATACGCAGTTGCCTACATTCGAATAACCTTTCATTGCTTCATCGGCAGCCTGGTAACAGGCTGCTGTTGCTTTTCCATCGGCAAGTGCCAGTGCAAGCCTTCCGCTTGATGCCGGTGAAAACTGCTTGTTCTGATAAATAACTCCCACCACTGTATCCGGATAAACTGAAGATAATACTCTGTTGATAACAACTGCGCCAACAGCCAGCATACCATCGTAGGGTTCTGACCCGGCCTCACAGTATATCAGGTTTGCCAAAAGATATCTGTCTCCCTCGGCAAAGGTAACTTCCGAAATATTTCTCCAGGTGGAGTTCTTGGCAAGTCTGGACATTCTCATCTCTTCGGCAAGCTTGGCCTCAAGCTTTTTGATGTCCGCTTCCTGCGCCTTTATCTGATCCTCAAGTGCCTGGGCCTTGGCTTCGGCATCTGAGATATCGTTGGCATATTGCTTGATAGATCCGGAGGTCTGATTTACAAGGCCTGAAACTCTGCTCTGCTCGGCCTGTTCCTTGACCTTATAATCCTCAATCTGCTCTCTTTCCTGCTCCAGAACAGCCTCTTTTTCCTCGATGAGCTGCCTGGTCTCAACATATTCATTAAACATCTTGCGGTCGTAGGCCGAAAGCTGTTCGATATAGTTGTTCTTGTTAAGGAAATCCGCGAAATTGTTGGCTCCGAAGAACATTCCCAGCATCATGTTATTCTGCTTCTCATACATGAACTGAATACGCTTCTTCATGGAAGCATACTGTTCTTCTTCAATGTTCTTTGCTGCTTCCAGCTCAGCCAGGGTATTCTCGATCTCGGTTTCCTTATCGCCGATCTGCTCTTCCAAAGACTCAAGATTGTTACTGACCTCAGTCAGCTGAGAGTTCAAGTTGTTCAGCTGCCCCTGAAGTGAGGATTTCTCCTCATTCATCTCGGCAATGTCATCCTTGGTATCCTCGAGCTGACCCTGAGTCTGCTCCTTGGCCTTCTTGGCATTCTCAAGCTGCTGCTTGGTAGAATCCGTGGCACCTGCAGTTATTGGCATGCTTACAAAGAGCATGATGACCGCACAGAAAAGAGCTGTCGTCTTCAAAAGAACTCCGGCTATGAAATTGTCTTTTGCAAAAAAGCTCTTCCTGTGATTCATGGTGTCAGATAGTGATCTTGATGGCCCTTCCGCTTCTTGTGTACTGATAATATCTCACACCGGCAGCGTCGAACATCTTCTTGGATGCCCTTGTTGACGGTGTCTGGCTGTATTTGTCATCGTCATATACAACCGTTTTAATGCCGGACTGTATTATAGCCTTGGCACATTCATTACACGGGAAAAGAGATACATAAATCTTGGCACCCACAAGACTTCCGCCGCGGTAGTTTAAGATGGCGTTAAGCTCGCTGTGGGTAACGTACGGATACTTGGTGCAAAGCTCATCATCGCTTTCTCTGTCCCATGGAAACTCCTCATCAGAACAGCCCTTGGGAAAGCCGTTATATCCCATGGAAAGGATGTTGTTATCTTCGCTTACAATGCAGCTTCCAACCTGAGTGTTAGGGTCCTTGGAACGCATGGCTGCAAGCTTTGCAACACCCATGAAATATTCATCCCAGGAAATGTAGTCTTCACGCTTCATATGATCTCCCCCCATATTTGCTACAATCCTACTATTATTTTGTTCCGAAAATTCTGTCTCCTGCATCTCCAAGACCCGGAACGATGTATCCATGCTCGTTAAGATGCTCGTCAAGCGCTCCAACGTAAATGTCTACATCAGGATGTGCTTCCTGCATAGCCTTAAGTCCCTCAGGAGCTGCGATGATGCACATGAAGTGGATGTGCTTGCATCCTCTGTCCTTGAGCATCTGGATAGCTGCTACTGATGATCCGCCTGTTGCCAGCATAGGGTCAACTACGAAGATCTCTCTCTCGGAAACATCTGCAGGCATCTTGCAGTAGTACTCTACAGGCTTTAAGGTCTCGGGATCTCTGTAAAGACCGATGTGACCAACCTTGGCTGTAGGAATAAGTGTAAGCATTCCGTCTACCATACCAAGTCCTGCACGAAGGATAGGAACTACGCAGAGCTTTCTGCCCTTAAGCTCCTTAACTGTTGTCCTGCAGATAGGAGTCTCTACCTCTACATCCTGAAGCTTAAGATCTCTTGTTGCCTCATAGCAGATCAGCATAGCGATCTCGCTGATGGTCTCTCTGAAATCTCTTGTTCCTGTTGTTGTTCTTCTGATAAATCCAATCTTGTGCTGGATCAAAGGATGATCCATAATTACTACTTTGCTCATACGCATCCTCCTGATTAAAATTATTATTTTTCTATCTTGGATATTCTTCTTGCATGCTTCTCAAGGCCCGAAAAAGGAGTATCCAGGAAAACATCTACGATCTCATTACCAAGGAGCTCGCCTGTCATTCCGCCGCCCATGGCAAGAACGTTGGCATCGTTGTGCTCTCTTGTAAGTCTTGCTGTTGTTGTCTCGCTGCAAAGAGCGCATCTGATTCCGGGAACCTTGTTGGCTACGATTGAGATTCCGATACCCGTTGTGCAGATAACGATTCCCTTCTCGCACTCGCCTGAAGCTACAGCCTCTGCTGCTGCCCTTCCGAAGTCAGGATAGTCGCAGGAATTCTTGTCATAAGTTCCGAAATCCTTGACCTCAAACCCTCTCTCAGTAAGGTGCTTCTTAACTGATTCCTTAAGATCAAATCCGCCGTGATCACTTGCAATAGCTATCATTTCTCTCTTCTTCCTTCCACTTATAGTATTATAACATTATGGCCTGCGGCCTTCAAAAGCCTATTCATTATTGCCTGGCCGATTCCGCTCTCGTCAAAAGACTCTGAGAACATGATATCAATATTCTCATCATCAAATTCCCTGAGGACCTTAAAGAGCTCGTGGGCGATGGTAGCTTCGTCTTCTCTGTTGCCTACACTCTTAATGACGTCTGCGCTGTAGAGAGTACTGGTTGCGTCTGTTCCGATGATGCCGACTCTCTTGCCCTCTGCCATAGCCTCTTTTGCCTTGGCATTTATATAGTCCACTACTTCCTCCTGGCTCCCCTGAACTATTGTAAGGCTTCCCTTTGGAGCGTAGTGTCTGTATTTCATTCCGGGAGCCTTGGGCTTCTCTGTCGAAGCTGCATCTATAATGGTCCTGTCAATTGTAACTTCTCCCAACACCTCTTTTAACATATCCTGAGTGATGTACCCGGGGCGAAGTATCATGGGCTCCTCTGATGTGAGATCCACAATGGTTGACTCAAGACCTATGCCAACCTGGCCACCGTCGATGATCATCTCAATCTTACCTGAGAGATCTTCTACGCAGTATCTAGCGAGGGTGGGACTTGGACGTCCTGATGTATTTGCACTGGGTGCTGCGATATATCCACCGGACTGTCTTATAAGCTCAAGGGCAATCTCATTGTTTGGCATACGGATTGCTACAGTATCAAGGCCTCCTGTGGTCTCGTGGGGGACCTTCTCGTTCTTGTTCATTATCATGGTAATGGGTCCGGGCCAATAGGCCTCTGCCAGCTTGTAAGCTGCCTCTGGCACCTCATCCACTATTGCCTCCACATCTTCCATGGTCGCCACGTGGACTATCAGGGGGTTGTCGGAAGGTCTTCCCTTAGCTGCGTAGATCTTCTTTGAAGACTCGGGATTTAAGGCATCTCCGCCAAGACCATAAACCGTCTCGGTGGGGAAAGCAACAAGCCCGCCTTCTTTTATTATATCTCCGGCCTTTCTCAAGATCTCTTTTGCCGCAGCATCAATATTGTGTTCGTCTATCTTATAAAGCTCTGTATTCATAATTCTTATCAGCCACCTACATATGAAGCGATGAGATCCCATACTTCAGGGGATTCCATGCCAAGTGACCACTCTGCGATTCCTGCGATATTGTTGGCTCTCATGGAGTCGATCTTCTGTCCGAGACTTGTCTCATCTTCCATCCAAATCTGAACCAGGGTTCCGTCCTGTGTGTATTCGCCGTAGTTCTGTCCTGCCTCTGCATTCCACTGCATATCGATGTTGTGGTTTGCAATGAATTCCTTGGCAGTCTTCATGGCAACAGCTTCGCTTGAAACCTTGCCGTCTGTGGTGCGCCAGATTCTGGTGTAGAAAGGAACTGCGTTGATGACCTTCTCGGCCGGTACATCCTCAAGAGTCTTGATAATACCGTTCTCTACATATTTAAGAGACGCAACGGAACCTGCCTCCTGAGATCCGCCGTAGTGCTCATCATATCCCATGATGATAACATAATCAGCGAAAATCCCTTGTTCCTCAAGATCATAGTGATCGTTGAAATTCATAGGTACATAGTTATCTACTGAGAAAACAAGCCCTGCCTTTCTGCAGGCGATGGACAGCTCTCTCATGAACTGAACAAAGGACTGACCATCCTCTGTTGCAATAAGCTCAAAGTCAAGGTTGATGCCGTCTGCTCCGACTGCCTGTGTCTCCTCAACCGCCTTGCTGATGATGGCTGCTCTGCTGGATGCATGTGATAAGAACTCGTGTGATGAAACCTCGCTTCCTCCTGTGAAGTTATCAAGAAGCACCCACACATCAATGCCCTTGTCATGGGCAGTGTTGACATAAGAAGATGTCGCAAAGCTTCTGATCGTTCCATCATTATCTGTTACTGCAAGCCATGTTGGGCAAAGAACATTGAGGCTCTTAACGTTTGATAAAACATCAGTTATGGTATCATTACCTGCTACGCCTCCGATGTTATGGAAGCCCAGGTTGACCATGCCATCCTTGGAGATTCCTGTAAATTCAGGCTCTACATAATCCTCAACAGGGATAGGGCTCTTTGTGGTCTTATCCTTAAGTCTCTTGTTCTCGACATAACCGATGAAGGACTCTGCGCTCTTAACCTTGGTCCAGTTCTCAAGCTCCTCGAGAACGATTACCTGATCACCCTTTTTCACTTCCTCAAGGACTTCACTCTTTACTCCGCCTCTTAAGCGAATCTGAGTGTTCTTGGAGATGGTAGCAACCTCTTCATCCTCCCAGCTTGTGGTGAGCTGTAAGTGATTTGGGTTATCAAAACCTTCATAATAGAAGTTTGCGTATTTCTTTACATAATCAAGAGCAATATAGAGAGTCTCTCCCTCGAGCCTTGAGATAACATAGCTCTCTTCAGAGCTTCCTCCATCGCTGTCGGACCAGGCGCTTGTGCCGATGACATTTGTAATAACCGCTGTGGGTGTTGTGTAGAGAAGTGTTCCATCCTCTACTCCGTAATAAAATCTGTCGTTGAGATACTTCTGAACAGAAGCAAAATCCATGTAGTAGTAGCCGTCAAAGAGCTTAGCGTGCTCTTCAATCTTCTCATTGCCTAAAATAATCGGAACGTCATTATCTCCCTCTACTCCGAAATAGGCCTCAAGATCAGCCTTCTCTGTGCTGTAGGAGTACTTCTTGAGCATCTCCTGACCCACGTAAATACCTGCAAAAATAAAAATAAGGACGATTATAATAATCGCCGGAAGTATCTTTTTCTTCATATCCTAGCTCCTTTACAATCGCCCTATATTATAACAGACTATTAAGTTTACGTCATTAATGAAAGTACTCCTATCCTGTTAACAATCTATGTTAAAACTGCCTTAGTGTGCATGGTGGGGTCCATTTTGTAAAGGTTGATTGTTATTATGGATTTTCCTTTCGCCATTCGGATACCAGATTCCCAAAAGGCAATACACGTGATAAATTCCTCAAGTGAACAGTTCAGATACCCGTTTTTGATGTTGACATATTTTAATATTTAGAAGCGCCCAACCACAAATCCTTCCGCTACATATTTTGACTCGTACAAAATATGGTATAATTTAAGTAGAAATAAAAGATTTTGTTTGTCTGAATTTTGTTTGTTGTTTGTTCTTAGGGGAATCATATTTGAAACTACTAAGACATCTTACCGCATTGGTAAGAAAAAAGAAAAATAGAAGTTTAAAATTTCCCTATCACGCCTCCTTTCCGGACTTAAGTCTCGCAGGAGCGCCTCACAAGAAACAATGATAACAGCAAAATCTTAAGATTTACCGTCGAAATTTCTTAAGATTTTTTGTAGAATTCTTAAGATTTTATGTAGATGGTAGGTTTTTACCATGAAAATGACGATATACCTATTGACATAGTATATTTAAGCACTTAATATCTATGTATTCCAAAGTCAGGAGAGGAGGTATGCATCATGAAGATTGAAAAAGTAAACGATCACCAGATCAGATGTACACTTACCAGAGATGACCTTGCGAAGAGAGACCTCAAGATTACTGAGCTTGCATATGGAACGGACAAGGCAAAAGAGCTTTTCCAGGACATGATGCAGCAGGCAAATATAGAGTTTGGATTTGACGCCGAAGATACTCCACTTATGATCGAGGCCATTCCCATCAACTCAGAATGTATTGTCCTTATAATAACCAAGGTAGAGGATCCGGATGAACTTGATACCAGGTTCTCCAATTTCGCTCCTTCCGTTCATGAAGAGGACGAGGATGAGGACGATGAGGATGAAGACTACGAGTATGACGAGGAAGAAGAGGATGATGAAGAGGATGTGATGAGTCTTTTCAAGAGACTTCAGCACAGCAACATGAGCGACTTCATCGATACTCCTTTCGGATCACAGTCAGATTCCAAGAAGGTCAAAGAGAAAACATCCGGACCTAAGAAAAAGGGTGTTCCAAGCAGAAAGGGATCAAGAATCTTCTCATTCAATTCCCTTCACGAGGTTACTAAATTCGCAGCAATAGTTAATCGCAAGTTCTGTGGAGTAAATACTCTCTACAAGAACGAAGCAAAAGGTAAGTACTACCTGATACTTCATCAGGGTGACATAGACAGTGCAGTATTTGCAAACATCTGCTCTCTTCTTACCGAGTACGGTCAGACAGAGATTGGCAATACAGCAGATGAGCACTATCTGGCTGAGCACTTCACTGTAGTTATCAAGGATAACGCAGTGCAGACTCTTTCAAAAATTTAACGATGTATATAAAAAAGCCCCATGGCCATCGGCCATGGGGCTTTTATTATATCTGTTTAACTCTCAGATGATCGAAAGATCAATCTTTTCCGTAAAGAGCAACCAGCTTCTCAAGATAAGCTCTGTGCTCCTTAGCGTGCTCTGCAGCAGCTGCATTGAGCTTAGCAGCTCTCTCAGGATTCTTGAGCTTAAGTGAAAGGTATCTAACCTCACCATCAAGGAAGCTCTGGAAGTCCTCTGTAGCAGGCTTGGAATCAAGTGTGAACTTGTTCTCTGCCTGAGGATTGAATCTGAACATATCCCAGTATCCTGTAGCTACAGCCTTCTTCTCCTCATCCATAACCTTGTTCATGCCGGCCTTAAGACCCTGGTTGATACAAGGAGCATAAGCGATGATAAGTGAAGGTCCCGGATAAGCCTCTGCCTCTTTGATTGCGTTGATGGTCTGCTGCATGTTAGCACCCATAGCGATCTGTGCAACATATACATAACCATAGCTCATTGCGATAGAAGCAAGATCCTTCTGCTTGATCTCTTTTCCGCCTGCAGCGAACTGTGCAACAGCACCTGTAGGTGTAGCCTTAGATGACTGTCCGCCTGTATTTGAGTAAACCTCAGTGTTTACAACGAGTACGTTTACATCCTTACCGGAAGCAAGTACGTGATCGAGACCACCGAATCCGATATCGAATGCCCATCCGTCACCACCGAAGATCCACTGTGACTTCTTAGCTGCAAAGTCTTTGTTCTTAAGAACGTACTTAGCTGCGTCTGAGTTATCGCCTGCAAGAGCCTCAACAAGAGCATCTGTAGCAGCGAAGTTCTCAGCACCGTTTGAGAATGTATCGAGCCACTTCTGAGCAGCATCCTTAGCAGCGCCGCCTGCAGCAACGATCTCCTCAACCTTCTCCTTGATTGCATCACGGAGAGCGTTCTGAGCGAGTACCATACCCATACCAAACTCAGCATTATCCTCGAACAGTGAGTTATCCCATGCAGGACCCTGTCCCTTAGCATTTACTGTGTAAGGTGTTGAAGGTGAAGAGTTACCCCAGATTGATGTACATCCTGTAGCGTTTGCAACGTACATTCTCTCACCAAATAGCTGAGTAACAAGTTTAACGTAAGGTGTCTCACCACAACCAGCACATGCGCCTGAGAACTCAAGGAGAGGCTGCTTGAACTGTGAGCCTCTGATAGATGTCTCTTTAAGCTTCTCAACAACTTCATCCTTGATAGGAAGAGTTACTGCATAATCGAAGTAAACCTGCTCGTCCTTGTTGTCTGCAATAGCACCCATCTTAAGGGTCTCACCCTGCTTGTTTCCAAGACATACATTTGCGCAAGATCCGCAACCTGTACAATCAAGAGCAGAGATAACAACTGAGAACTTGTATCCTGGAACGCCGTTAAGGTCCTTGGTCTCAAGACCTGCAGGAGCCTTAGCAACTTCGTCGTCTGTAAGAGCAACTGTACGGATTGCAGCGTGAGGACATACGAGTGAGCAGAAGCCACACTGTACGCACTTCTCAGCATTCCACTTAGGAACATTTACTGCAATACCTCTCTTCTCGTATGCAGCTGATCCTGAAGGTGTATCACCTGCAACGTAAGGAAGAACCTCTGAAACCTTAAGAGTGTTACCTTCCTGAGCGTTAACCTTTGACTGGATGTTGTTAACGAAGTCGATAACATCCTTTCTTGATCCTTCTGCCTTCTTGAACTCAAGACCCTCATCCTGTGCATTAGCCCATGACTCAGGAATCTCTACCTTGATAAGGTTCTTAGGATCTGCACCGGCATCGATAGCATCCCAGTTCTTCTTAACAACATCTTCACCCTTACGGCCGTATGTCTTCTGAGCAGCGTCCTTCATGAACTTGATAGCGTCTTCCTCAGGAATGATCTTTGTGATATTGAAGAATGCTGACTGAAGAATTGTGTTAATTCTTGTAGGTCCCATTCCAACCTCAACACCGATCTTAGAACCGTTCATGATGTAGAAGTTGATCTTGTGGTCATACATGAACTTCTTAACCTGGCCGGGGATCTCAGTCTCAAGCTGATCTACTGTCCAAGGGCAGTTAAGAAGGAATGATCCTCCATCAACAAGCTCCTGAACCATGTTGAACTTGCGGATGTATGAAGGATTGTGGCAAGCTACGAAGTCTGCCTTCTTGATGAGGTAAGTTGACTTGATAGGCTTCTTACCAAATCTAAGGTGAGACATTGTAACACCGCCTGACTTCTTAGAGTCATAATCGAAGTATGCCTGAGCATACATGTCTGTGTTATCACCAATGATCTTGATGGAGTTCTTGTTAGCACCAACAGTACCGTCAGCACCAAGACCCCAGAACTTGCAGTTTGTTGTTCCCTCAGGTGTTGTAACGAGAGGTGCACCGGCATCAAGTGAAAGATTTGTTACATCATCTTCGATACCGATTGTGAACTCTTCCTTAGTATCGTTGTTGAATACAGCAACGATCTGAGCAGGAGTTGTATCCTTTGAACCAAGGCCGTAACGTCCGCAGAATACAGGAACTGACTCAAACTTTGTTCCCTTAAGAGCTGCGATAACATCAAGAGCAAGAGGCTCACGGTATGAACCGGGCTCCTTAGTTCTGTCGAGAACTTCGATTCTCTTAACTGAATCAGGGATAGCATCAACAAGAGCCTTAGCTGAGAAAGGTCTGTAAAGTCTAACCTTTACAACACCAACCTTCTTGCCCTGCTTCTCAAGGTAATCGATTGTCTCTTCGATTGTATCGTTTACAGAACCCATAGCTACGATAACTACCTCTGCGTTAGGATCGCCGTAGTAGTTGAAGAGCTTGTAATCTGTACCAATCTTAGCATTAACCTTGTCCATGTACTTCTGAACAATTGCAGGAAGCTCGTTGTAACCTGTGTTACAAGCTTCTCTTGTCTGGAAGAAGATATCAGGGTTCTGAGCTGAGCCCATCTGACAAGGATGATTAGGATTGAGAGCGCCAGCCTTGAAAGCATCGATTGCTTCATGGTTAACCATCTCATCGAGATCCTTATAATCCCATACTTCGATCTTCTGAATCTCGTGTGAAGTACGGAATCCATCAAAGAAGTTAATAAAAGGAATTCTGCCTTCGATTGCTGCGCAGTAAGCAACAGGTGTTAAGTCCATAACCTCCTGTACACTAGAATCGCAGAGCATAGCAGCACCAGTCTGGCGGCAAGCATATACGTCAGAGTGATCACCGAAGATGTTAAGAGCGTGAGAAGCTACGCAACGAGCTGATACGTTGAATACGCCTGGAAGTCTCTCACCAGCTACCTTGTAGATATCAGGGATCATAAGAAGAAGTCCCTGAGAAGCTGTGTATGTAGATGTAAGAGCACCTACTACCAGTGATCCGTGTACAGCACCTGCTGCACCAGCCTCAGACTGCATCTCAGTAATCTGAACTGTACGGCCGAAAATGTTCTTCTTTCCGGCTGTTGCCCACTCATCTACATGCTCAGGCATAACAGATGATGGTGTGATTGGGTACATAGCGGCAACTTCAGTGAATGCATATGAAGCATATGCAGCAGCTTCGTTACCGTCCATGGTTTTCATGTTTCTTGCCATTTTAATTCCTCCTACCTTATTATATTGTGAGTTCTTGGCTTTTTACACAATTGTCAGTATACGACAATAAGTGTTGTAAAAACTTGATTAGAATCAAAAACGCGCAAAAACACCGTCCACACTCTTTTTCCTCCCATAGAAAACAGCTGTGTACGGATGAAATGCACGTATTCTGCCGTCTTCCATAGTACCATTTTTATAAAAGATTGTCAGCCAATTTATAATATTTTTATCAATTAATCTGATAAAAGTTTTCGTTATTGTTATTGATTAATCACTTTTTCTATATTATGATAAATAAGTAACAAAGGCAGGTATGGCTAAGCCGCTTTGTTATGCTACACATTAGTAGTAACTTTTTTATTTATGGAAGGAGAATTTATTATGGCATACGTTATTAGTGATGGTTGCATCAGCTGCGGATCATGCGCTGCTCAGTGCCCTGTTTCAGCTATTTCTCAGGGAGACACACAGTACGTTATCGACGCTGACACATGTATCGATTGCGGATCATGTGCTGCTCAGTGCCCTGTTTCAGCTATTTCTCAGGGTTGAGCCCAAGCAAAACAATAACAAAAGACGGTTGCCAAGTATACTTGGCATACCGTCTTTTTTTATTGTTTTATTTGGCGAAGCCAGATGAACGAGAAAATGCGTAGCATTTTCGAGTGCTTGGCTCAACCATGAACTTATCTACCCTTCTCCAGATTGGCAAACTTCGTGAACTGTGGAAGCCACATAAGTTCTACCGTTCCGATTGGGCCGTTTCTCTGCTTGGCGATAATGATGTCAGCAACGCCCTTCTTCTCGGTGTCTTTATTGTAGTAGTCATCTCTGTAGATAAACATTACCATATCCGCATCCTGCTCGATAGCTCCGGACTCACGAAGGTCTGAAAGCATGGGTCTGTGATCGGGTCTTTGCTCAACCGCACGGGATAGCTGTGAGAGTGCAACAACAGGAACGTTAAGTTCTCTGGCAAGTGCCTTAAGGGCACGTGAAATGTCTGAAATCTCCTGCTGTCTTGATTCAGAACTTCTTCCTGTTCCTCCTGTCATGAGCTGTAGGTAGTCGATCATGATTACCTGAAGGCCAAACTCCATCTTGTACTTTCTGCACTTTGAACGGAGCTCCTGGATCGAGATACCGGGAGTATCGTCGATGATAAGTCTGCTCTTTCCCACTACATCAGCGCTCTCGATGAGGTTCTCCCAGTCCATGTCTGACATGTTACCGGTACGGATGTGCTGTGAATCAACGTGGGACTCCATGGACAACAGACGGTTTACCAGCTGCTCCTTACTCATCTCGAGTGAGAAGATAGCAACACACTTATCGTCATGGAAAGCCATGTGCTCAGCGATGTTAAGAACAAAAGCCGTCTTACCCATTGAGGGTCTGGCTGCGATAAGTATAAGATCCGAAGGCTGGAAGCCTGCTGTGTCATAATCAAGATCAGTAAAGCCGGTGGCGTGACCCGTTACGTTTCCTGTGGTCTTGCTGGCTTTCTCTATTCTGTCCAGAGCGTTCATAACGATCTTGTCGATGGCAACGAACTCTCCGGTGTTTCTCTTTTGTGTTATCTGGAATACGCTCTTTTCAGCATCATTGAGGATCCCTTCCATGTCATCTGCATTGTTGTAGCAGTTGTTGATGGTATCTTCGCTGACGTGGATGAGCTTTCTGAGTGTGGACTTCTCAGCAACGATCTGAGCGTAGTACTTGACGTTGGCTGAGGTGGGAACGGCATCAACAAGGCTTGCCAGATACTCTGCGCTGCTGGTCTGCGCCGATACGTTCTTGTCCCTTAGTCTGTCCTGAAGTGTGACAACATCCACCACTCTTCCGTCAGCCTCGATCTCCTCCATGGTCTGGAACAGTATTCCAAGTTGTTTGTTATAGAAGTCATCTGCCGTTATTATCTCAGATGCTACGTGAATGGCTTCCCTGTCAAGAAGCATGGCGCCCACAACGGACTGCTCAGCTTCAAGGCTGTTTGGTGCCACTCTTTTCAGAATGGTCTCTTCCTGCATATTACTGTTCCTTTACCTGAACCTTCAAAGTGGTTGTAACCTGTGGATGAAGCTTAACGGGTATCTCATAGGTGCCGAAAGCCTTGATGGGCTCAGGCATCTGAAGTTTCTTCTTATCAATGTCAAATCCGAACTGCTGCTTGGCGGCTGTCACGATCTCTTTTGACGAAACAGAACCGAATACTCTTCCGCCTTCACCGGCCTTCATTGTAAGCTGAACTGTCTTCTCAGCAATCTTCTCACCGTAAGCCTTGGCTTCGTCAAGCTGCTGTTTGGCAACGATTGAATCCCTCTTCTGCTGGTTCTTGAGCTCGTTGAGGTTCTTCTGAGTAGCCTCTACTCCCAGCTTCTTGGGGATAAGCATATTCTTGGCGTATCCGTCGCTTACCTTAACGACTTCGCCCTTTTTTCCTAAACTCTTTACGTCCTCTAATAAAATAACCTGCATTATATTACAATTCTCCTTCTTCTAGCATTTTATCAAGTGTCTTCTTAAGTGTGGCAATGGCCTCGTTGACTGAGACGCCTTCCATCTGGCATCCGGCACTGCTCATGTGGCCGCCTCCGCCGAGCTTCTCCATGATAACCTGTACATTGACTTCATCGATGGATCTGGCGCTGACATATACCTGATTCTGGTAGTCAGTGCATACAAAGCTGGCTCTTACGCCCTTGATGTTCAAAAGTTCATTGGCTGCCTGAGCGCCAACGATGGTCGGGCTTGAAATATCGTCATTGGTAAGAACCGATATTGCAAATCTGCCCTTGTAGATCTCTGCCTGGCTTACTGCGTCAGCCTTGGCCTTGTACTCGCCTACGTCCTCTCTGAAGAGCTTTCTTACTCTTGTTACGTCTGCGCCGTTTCTGCGAAGGAACGCTGCTGCCTCAAAGGTTCTGACACCGGTCTTGTTCATGAAGTTATTGGTGTCTACCATGATGCCTGAGTAGAGACTGTCAGCCTCTTCTGCATGGATCTTGACGTTGTCACCGATGTACTGAAGGATCTCTGATACCATCTCACAAGCTGATGAAGCATATGGCTCAACATAGGAAAGAGTGGCATTCTCTATAACCTCTGCACCCTGCCTGTGGTGATCGAGAACAACTATGGTCTTGCAGAATCTAAGAAGCTCAGGGCACTCGGTAATGCTGGGCTTATTAACATCAACTACCACAAGAACCGTGTTGTTGCCTGCCATATCAATGGCCTGCTGATTGGATATGATCATGTCATCCTCGTACTCGGGATTAGACTTAAACAGGTCAACCAGTGGCTGCATGGAAGTTGTGACATCGTTCAAAACGATGTGACACTTCTTGTCCAGAGTCTTGGCAATTCTGTAGATACCAACGGAGGATCCGAAGCTGTCCACATCACCCATTCTGTGTCCCATTACGATGACATCGTCTTTGCCTGAAATGATCTCTCGAAGGGCGTGAGCTTTAACTCTTGCCTTAACCCTTGTACTCTTCTCGATCTGCTGACTCTTGCCTCCGTAGTAGGAGATGCTGTCCGCAGTCTTGACAACCGCCTGGTCTCCGCCTCGGCCGAGAGCAACGTCGATGGCGTTTCTTGCAAACTCGTAATTCTGCGCATAGGAGAGTCCGTTAAGACCGATACCGATACTCAAGGTAACTGCCATCTCATTACCGATATTGACGGTCTTTACATCCTCTAAGATATCAAATCGCTGTTCCCTCAAAAGCTCACATGACTTCTTGGGCATTACAACGAAGTACTTATCCTTCTCAATCTTCTTGGTAATACCGTTACAGGAAGCGATATACTTGTTGATCTTACGGTCGATAAGAGCTGTCAAAAGAGATCTTCTTACTTCCTCTACGCTGTCCAGCGCCTCTTCGTAGTTATCAAGATAAATAAGTCCTGCTGCCAGTGACTGATTATCTACTTCCTGAATTGCCAGCTTAAGTGCTGTCTCATCAAACAGATAAACAGCTATAAGACTTCCGTCGTACCCCTCGGCATCAATGATGTCGCTGTTGGTCGCCATCTCTTTTAACGAGATCCTCTTGAGCTTCATGGTGTAGTTACTGTTCTCGTATTCGAGTTCGTAGGAGAGCTCCTCATAACCAACCGGGAACTTATCTACCGTGATAGTCGGGAAAAGAGATGTTATAGACTTTCTGTATCCTCTCTCCTGATGAACGATCTTCTCAAACGCCGAGTTGGTCCAGACAACCTTGCCGGTGTCATCAAGTACAGCATGGGCAAGGTCCAGTTCCCTCAGGAGCTTCTTCTGGATCTGACCGTACTCCGTAGCAAAGCTGACAAGCTCATTCATAATGATGGGCTTGCTGTAGAAATGCATATATAAAACCGCAATGAAATAAAGTCCTGTGAACGCAAGAAGAATCAGACCGGCAGTGATACTGACAGTAAACACCGCCAGATTGACCAGCGCCAGCAGGATTCCAAGATATGTAAAGACGCGAAAATAAGACTTAAGTCTCCCCTTTAGTTTTACTCTGTTCTTACCAGCCATATTTCTAGTCCTCTTCCCCCAACGTATTGGACATTAGATGCAAAATTATCACTAATATAGTATAGCATAAAACCCATTTGATGGGGCAGACGAATTACTTTTAAGGTAGTGTGACAGTTTTGTGATTTTAGTTTTGTTATTCTTAACCTATCAAAAGACAACAACGCTTCAGAGAAGCAAATAAAAATAGCACATAAAGGAGAATAAAATTATGAAGAAGACTATGATCACAAGAGCAGCAACACTTATGGCAACAGTAGCTATAGCAGTTACGGCATTACCCATGACAGCATTTGCAGCACGTCCATGTCACAGTGGACAAGGAAGAGACGGAAAGAAATACGCTCCGGTATATACCACAACTACAACTCCTACAACAACACAGACTTTCACAGGCCCTGTTACAAAGGATCAGGCTCTTCAGATAGCACTCACACATGCAGGATACAAGCAGAGCGAAGTGCAGTTTCCTATAGTTAAGAAAGATTATGATGATGGAATGGAAGTTTGGGAAGTAGAATTCCACAAGGGATTTATTGAATACAATTACGATATCGAAGTTTCAACAGGACAGATCGTAGATTTTGACATTGACGATTAACATTTCTTTTTCATACATACACAAAAATAAGGGAAGGACGAAAGTCCTTCCTTTCTTATTGTATATCTTCAGCCTTTTTTGCTTTTTCTTTCCTGGAGTCCATGATCATTTTGATGAGTGTGACTGTGCTGGTTACAACTGTAAGAGCATCGAAAGCAGCACCGGTATAGGACTTCAGGACAAAGTGATAGATCGCCCAGGGCACAAATGAAAGTGTCACAAGGAGCTTAAACTTAACAGGGTCCTTGATATCCATAAATATAATATAGACGGTGCAGACTGCTGCCGGAATAATTCCAAGAAATCCCTGGTCATTGAGGGCGATGGTAAATCCTATGGATGCAACTATAAGAATTATCTTCCACGCAAGATTCAGCTTGTCCTTGTAGCACAGGAAATTCCTGAAGCAGGAAAGGACGTTGCTGACAGCGCCTGTCACTCCCCCGAGAAGGAGCATGCTCACAGCCTGCATAAGGAGCTGGATGGTCTGCACAATAAGAATCCTGCTCTTTTTCTTGATGGCGCCGGATCCTACCTGGACTATGGCAGCCACGAAATCTATTATGTTCGCAATGATAATGTTCATTTTATGTTGATACCCTTCTTTACTTTTCTTACTAATATCATGATGAAGATCATGTCGATGAAAAGAGCTATCGCAATGCTTCCGACTCCTGTTGCGATGCCAAAATCATCGGCGATAAAACCAACTATAGAAGGCATGATTATAGACCCGAAACTGGCTGTTGTCAAAATGAAGCTCCAGGCAAGGCTGTATTTCTTGATGAGTTCTCCGGCAAAAGACACTGTGGTTGCGTAAATTCCTGCCATGGAAAAGCCAAAGCCCATGATCCCTATAACGATAGGAGTCGTTGATCTGGACATGATAAGCACGATGAAGAAGAGCACAATTCCGATGCCCATGGCCGGCAGAAGATTTTCTTTTCTGACTTTGGTAGAAAGGAAGGCTGTCGTCAGTCTTCCGCACAGTATCATTATCCATAGGATGCTGGCTGTGCTCTGTGCAAGGTTTGGAGGCAAAAGACCTGTATCCTTAAAATAGGTGATCATCCAGCCGATTACTCCCTGCTCAGCGCAGAGATAGAAAAACAGTGTAGCTGTGACAATGTAAAATATGGGTTCACTGAAAAACCCAAAAGTATTGCCGGCTTTTTTCTCTTTCTTTTGGTCAAGCTCTTTTACCTCATCCTGATCCTCAGGGATCATGTAGTACATAACGCAGGTAAGGACACCCAAAACCACCAGGAAGATGCAGGCATAAACCCAGTTAGTGCTCTGAGTCCTTGTGATCATCATAAGGATCAGCGGAAATGCGAAGGCTCCGACAGCAAAGCAGGCATGGAGGCAGTTAAGAGCCCAGGCCATTCCTGTTGCTATTGAGTTTATCTTGGTGTTGCAGTAGTTACTTGATGCGCCTCTTGCAACTCCCGTTGCGAAGAAAGCAAATGCCAGAAGAAATCTGTTTCCTCCAAAGAGCATTATGAGAAATGACAATGGGAAAAAGATCTCGAAGAGGAGAATACTCTTTTTCCTTCCTATAAGCATAGGAAGCGCTCCGGAGAAGAAGCTTGAAAAGAGATTTCCCACGGAGTGAAGGCTTACTATAAGTCCGCAAAATGCATAGTCAAGCCCATGAGCATCTCTCAAAAAAGGCAGAAGGGAGCCGATGGACAGCGCCAGCATTCCGTTTGTCAAAAAGACTGCAAAGCATAGTATGAATTGTTTTCTCTTTATCTTATCGTTCACTGTAATTATTCCTTTTTTATTTTCAATTTTCAGCCACAACCCATTATACTGAAGAAATCTTTTTTAATAAATGAAGATATTATACAATTTGTAGTTTTATTTACCTCTTTAATGTGTTAACATGGTGAAGTGAAACATGTATGAAAAAAGAAAGGGGAAACAACATGACATCATCACAAATTGGAATTATCATCTCAATTCTTGTGTATCTCTGTGGAATGCTTCTTGTGGGCTTTGTGAGTTCCAAGGATACCAACGACGTCAAAGACTTTTATCTGGGCGGAAGAAAGCTCGGTCCCTTCGTCACTGCCATGAGTGCAGAGGCTTCCGACATGAGCTCTTACCTTCTTATGGGAGTTCCCGGACTTGCTTACTTTTCAGGTATTGCCGACGCAGGCTGGACAGCTTTCGGTCTTATCGTCGGAACCTATCTCAACTGGCTCTTTACCGCAAAGAGGCTTCGTAACTACACAGAGTCTCTGGATGCCATAACCATCCCTGATTACTTTAAAAAGCGCTTCAATGACAAGAGCAATGTAATCCTTTGCATCGGCGCTGCATTTATCCTTATATTCTTCGTACCTTATACAGCATCAGGATTCTCTGCCTGCGGTAAGCTCTTTTCATCGCTGTTCGGCGTTAACTATCAGCTGGCAATGATCGTATCCGCAGTCATCATCGTGGGCTACACAACAACCGGCGGATTCCTTGCTGCTTCCAAGACAGACTTTATCCAGTCGATAGTTATGACTGCTGCCCTTGCCTTCGTTGTATGCTTTGGTATCAACGCAGCCGGCGGCGTTTCAGCAGTTTCGGAAAATGTAAAGAATCTTCCCGGATTCCTCAATGTAAGTGCAACCTACAACAATGCCACAGGTGCAGCTGACTCCTACGGCTTCTTTAACAAAGTAACAATGTTCTGCTGGGGACTTGGATATTTCGGAATGCCTCATATCCTGCTGAGATTCATGGCTGTCAGAAAGTCATCAGAGCTTAAGCTCTCAAGAAGGATCGCATCCGTATGGGTTGTATTCTCACTTGGTGTTGCCGTTATCCTCGGTGTTATCGGAAGAGCTATGACTGAGACCGGCGCTCTTGAATCACTCATCGAAGATCCAACCAGCTCATCAAAGGCAGAGACACTTATCGTTGTTCTTGCTAATCAGATCAGCCAGTACAACTTCCTCTTTGCTCTTATAGCAGGTATCATCATCGCAGGTATCCTTGCATCAACCATGTCGACTGCAGACTCACAGCTCATCGCTGCATCTTCTGCAGTATCTGAGAACATCGTTCAGGATACCCTTGGTATTAAGCTCTCCGAGCGCGCAGCTATGCTGACTGCAAGAATTACTCTTATCGCTGTTGCCGTATTTGGTGTTGTTATCGCATGGAATCCCAACAGCTCAGTATTTGGTATCGTATCCTTTGCCTGGGCAGGCTTCGGCGCAGTATTCGGCCCGGCTATGATCCTGTCTCTCTACTGGAAAAGAGCTAACAAGTTCGGAGCAATTGCCGGAATGATTTCAGGTGGTGTCATGGTATTTGTCTGGAAGTATCTGGTAAGACCTCTCGGTGGTGTTTGGAACCTCTATGAACTTGCTCCTGCTTTCCTTGTTGCGATCATCGTGATCGTGGTTGTAAGTCTTCTTACACCTGCTCCTGATGATGACATGGTAGCTAAGTTTGAGCATGTTTCAAAGATGTCTTAACATACAGTCATAAATCCCAAATTCTTAAAAAGAGCTGTCATACCGTTCTGGAATGACAGCTCTTTGCTTTGTCTTTTTAACTAACGCCTAGGACCTTTTTCATCTGCGCGGAAGTGGCGATCGGATAAATGTCTTTCATGTGTTCTGCAATGCGCGCTCCGGAGTCGGCAGATGACTCTTTATAAGCCGATGTAACATGATCATATCCCCATAAAATCTCAGGCTTGGTGTAGACCGCTATAGGCCAGCCATAGAGCTCGCCCTTCTTGTTCCTTCTCTGCCTGAAGTCCCGAACGCAGAGATAGGTCTTCATCTGAAGGTCGGTTATCGTTCCGTCAAAACCCTTCTCTCCGCCCTTGCCAAAGCCGGCGCGCGCCTTAAGCTCATTGGAATATATCTCCTGTTCAAGCTCAAGTACATCCATGATCTTCTTCTGGCGCCTTGAAGCCTTCTCATCGTCCCATAGGGCATCAAAGTCATAACCGTCGCGCCTGTGATTTGCAAAATACGGAAGCCACTCTTTGGAGATAAAGCCCGCTTTCTTATCAAAGAACTTGCCATAGGCAACCTCTGTGCTTCGTGCGATAAGCTCTCTCCACTCCCAGGGATCAACCTCCGGATCTCCGCACCACCAATAGTCCGGTACAGTGCGCTCCTCCAGCGAGAATCCCGGAATATCATTTTTAAACAGCGGTAAAAAGCCTGTCTCATTTATGTAGTTGATCGCATCCCGGACAGTGTGCAGGCATTCCGGATCATTCCAGTTAACACCATACATTATCCAGGTTCCGTTTTCATTTCCCATGCCTTGCCTCTGTTATTACTTGCCATCAGGGAAGCTTGTGAAGAAGTTTCTCTCCACTAAAGGCTCGCCATATTTCTCTTTTGCATCAGCAAATGCCTTGATCATAAAGGACATGTTCCTGGCCAGATTTCTCATGGTCTGAAGGCCTTCAAGATCCTTCTCAACATCTTCTCTTGAGAAGCCGTGCACCTGATTCCAGTATGTACTGGACGCAACAGGCATGCCACTGATGGTGAAGTATTTGTTCAGCGCATCAAAGGTTGCTGTATTGCCGCCTCTTCTGCAGCTGGTTACTGCTGCCCCAACCTTAAGATGCTTGGAGAAAGATGTGCTGTAAAAGAGCCTGTCCATAAATGAAAGGATAGTTCCGTTTGGAGAGCCATAGTAAACAGGGCTTCCGACAACAAGGCCGTCAGCATCCTTAAACTTCTCTGCCACCTCATTTACAAGGTCATTAAATACACATTTTCCATTCTTTTCACAAAAACCGCAGGATACGCATCCGCGGATATCCTGATTGCCAACCTGGATAACCTCTGTATCAACTCCCTCTTGTGAAAAGACATTTACCATCTCCTCCAGTGCTCTGGCTGTACAGCCGTTTGTATGAGGACTGCCGTTTAACAGTAATACCTTTGCCATAAGAACCTCCTGATCATCTGCTTTATACCTTTTTCCTGCCGGACTCTATAAGCTCTTTCTCAAAAGCCTCAGGGTTCTTCAGGTAGTAGTCCTGATGATACTCCTCAGCTTCGTAAAAGCTCTTAAACTTCTCAATTGCAATTCGGGCGCGCTTTCCCGACTCCTCTTCCAGCTTCCTGATACGAGCCTGTGCCCTTAGCTTCTCTTCCTCTGTGGTGTAATAGATTGCCAGGGTATAGGAAAATCCCTTGTCGATAAACTGTCCCTCTCCGTCGTATGGATCAACGTTTGCCAGGAAGATATCCAGGAGCTTGTCATATGTCACCTTGTCGGGATCATATTCAAGCATTATAGTCTCACGATGCCCTGTCTTCTGGGCCTTCACATCCTCATATTTGGGATTAACCTCATCCCCTCCGGAATATCCGCAAACCACCTTGTCTACTCCGTACATTTTATAGATCGGTGTGACGCACCAAAAGCATCCACCGGCAAAATATGCTCTCATAACTGTCCTGCCTTTCATCAATGTGATGAAGAAGTTGTTGCGGAAGAAGTACTTGCAGCCATAATAGCAACTAGCATTGCTGTCTGCTCTGCAACTACTCTTGCTACAGCTCCGCTTATAACAGACGCTCCGACCTTGTAGTTCTCGTCTGAATTGTCTCCTGCAACCATCATGGTTCCAAACATAAGTCTTGTAGCCTTGCCCATGTCAAAGGCACCAAAGCCCTTATTGCCCTTTAAGTAATCGGCTGTCTCTGCAACCTCTGCTGCGATATCGTCAGGGCTTGCGTTAATGCCTATAAGTGTTCCAAGTGAAGCCAGCTCATAACCCTTGCCGTACTTAGCTCCTGCTGCAGCAAAAGCATCAAAAATATCTATGGCCTTGTCTGCTTTATCCTGTGCAGCACCTTCGTATGAAGTAAGAACCTGGCTCAGTGAATATACTGCATTGTCATGAAGCGAAAACTTCTTCTTAAGGCACTGATAGGTCTCCTCAAGCTCTTCCAGAATATCTTCTGTCTTCTTGCCGCTTATGGCGAGAAGAACAGCAAAAGAGGTATCCTCATCCGATGTAAGGAATGGATGGACCTTATTCATGCCCTTTAATATCTCGTTAGTCTTCTCAATAATAGCATCTGCCTCAGAAGCCTTACCTATATCGCAAATAGTCATGGCTGCAAGTGCTCTGTAATTGGATCCCCAGAACTTGCCCTTCTGGAACTTCTTATATACTCCTGTAACATCCTCGAGATAGCGCTCGGGATCTGCACTGAGAGCCATTTTCGATGTTACTATGAGCTCGCTGTTGCCTCTGAACTCTGAGAATATTCCCTCTTTCTTCTTAAGGATCTTATGGCACTCTTTGAGCATCTCAACATCGGCGCTCTTATCCTTCTCAGCGAAGGTAGCAGCTGCTATGGCAGCAATGCTGCCATTCTCGAGCCAATAACCCTTATGAATCAGTTTCCAGTTCTCGATCAAAAGATCACATTTTCTTGTAATTGCTTCCCTCATTGTTGCTCCTCCTGTAGATGTCGTTGTTAAGCAATATTATAAATGTCTTTTATGTATAATTTATGAACATCATGCCTCTTCCAAGACATTCTGACACTCTCTGACAAGTGACATATTGCTGCAGAGGATCAGCACCTCATTCCAGCATGTATAAACTTCGTCTGCAAGAGATTCGATATCCTCAAATCTCCACATAACTGCAAAGTCTTCATAGCCTGTGACATCGTTGAAGCCATTGATCTCACGATCTGCCTCATCAAACACTCTCTGCCATTCATCGGATGCTGTTCCGCAAAATGCCACGTTCTTGCAGCCCTTCTTGAGGATCACGTCTGCCAGCTCCTTGATGAGAGTCTCATCTATGATCTCGTCGGTCACTATTATCACTGTGTGATTGGAAAGGTCCCTGAGATTCTTCCTGTTATCAAAGATCCTGCGATTAAAGATTCCAAAAGAAATATTCTGGTTTAAGGTATCCTCTGTATATATGTGCTGAATCATGGTAACTCCTCCTTCTCAATCAATGAAGCTTTTTTCTGTTATACACAGCTTAGCAAGGATTGAGTCCCATTTTCAGTACAGTGAGTCAGTGGGGACGTTTCACTTTGTCTCATTTTGAGTCGCCGAGGCGGCATTCTTCAACATATCGTCCCATTTTCTATACCAATCGGGCACTTTTTCGGCTATATGTAGAAAGATTTTGCATCCAAAATTTTAGAGCACCAAATTTTCTACGCCCACAGCCAAGTTTTTGTCATATATATAGAAAGTTGTAAAGACTTCTTCTACAAATTCTATACCCACAAGGTACTTTTTTTCATATATGTAGAAAAAATGAGCATCTGCATTTTTTAACTTCAATATTTTCTATACCCACACGATACTTTTTCTGATATATGTAGAAAATTTGGTGAATGAAACTTATTCAACATCACAACTACCAGACTACAGGTCCTTTGTGATGCATCACTGACCAATTCAAGGTAATCGCCATAGTCTCCGCATCCCCCGTGCCCCACTTTACCGGCCCGCCTTAGTGACCGACCGCTCATATAAATACCGGAGTCAAGGGACAGTACGCTGGGCGCCGCCCTTTGGCGCCCGGGCAGCCCTTGGGGCCGGTATTTATGTGAGCTACAATCCCATGGCGGCGGGCCTATATCCCCAACGCCCGTCACCACTCGCATAATGAGTCAACAGAACCGTCCCCTTGACTCACAAAGTGAGTCAAAGTGAAACGTCCCCACTGACTCAGAATGAGTCAATCTGAAACGTCCCCACTGACTCAAAATGAGTCAATCTGAAACGTCCCCAGTGTCTCAAATGAGTCAATCTGAAACGTCCCCGGTGACTCAAAAAGGAGTCAAAGAGAACCGTCCCCATTGACTCCTATAATTTACTTTGGAAGTGCCACATATCCACAGTCTTCGATCAGCCTCTGGCCTTCGTCTGACAAGAGCCACTCCACAAGTTCTTTTATATTCTTATTATCATTGTCCTTACGATAGACAACGTAGAAGCTGGCAGTCAGAGGATATGAACCGTTTCTGATGTTCTCTGCATCAGGGTATGCTCCGTCAACTGCAAGCATCTTAACACCGGTATCGGCGACCATGCCCGATAAATAATATCTGAAGGAATATCCGATGGAACCCCCGAGGATGTTCATCGGGTTGTGGGTTAGGACAATTTCTTTTCCCATGAACTTCTCCATCATGGTCTGCGATCCCGAGCCCTTGATCCTGACAAGGGGATTTATGAGCTTTGACGGGCCTCCGACTTCGTTCCAATTTGTGATCTTACCGGTGTAGATATCCCGGATCTGGTCAGCTGTCAGGCCATCTACCGGGTTCTTTGAGTTTACAAAGAAGACAAATGCCTCAAGTCCCACAGGGACAATCTCAAGCTCAACGCCCTTTTCGGCTGCAGATTCCAGCTGCTCCGCCGATGGATGAGCTGTAAAGAACAGGTCCACCGAGCCGTCAACCATGGCATCAAAGCCACGTATCGTGTTCTGATACTGCATCACGCTGTCATCAGCAAAGTTCTCGCCATAGAAATTTTCATCGGAAAACGCTCCGCCTTCATAGGTAACGCTCCCTTCGGGATAGCAGTTATCTATGACCGAAGCATAAACCGGAACCAGCGCAGCTGCTCCGTCCAGCACCGGAAGATCGTCTCCTTCTTCAAACTTCAAAGAAGAATCCACCCTGGCAAGGTCAGATCCTTCCTCAAATGGAAGGTACCTCGATACATCGATCATCTTCCTCTGAGAAGCGCTGCTGAAATTGTTGCCCACGCGCCTTGTTACAGTCATAAAAATAAAGCCATTTACCAGCACTGTGACCAGCACCACTGATAAAATGGCCATTATCCGTCCCTTCATCACCATATCTCCTGTGATATCAAATGTATAATTGATGAATTCTCATAAGCTTTGTAAGCATATATGCAATGTGATAACGTGAGTAGTATCGCCAATATGCTTACTATGATCAAAACTTTAAGAAATCTCTTATCTTCCATAGTATTCAGCCTTGTCTTTTTACATATTTGCCACTATTGCCCAAGTGATCAGGTACAGGAATGTTCTCCCAATTACGAAAACTACTGCACAGGCAACAACTACGCCAAAAACGACTGCATACCAGGGATTCATTTTTCTGTTCTCTTTCTTGGCGTCGATATACTCCTTAATAAACATAACAATAGAAGTAACCAGTGCTACAATTAAGAGTGTACTTGCAATTCTCATTAAATCTTTCCTTGTCTTATTACGCGAAAACTCTTATTCCATTTCTGCTCTATTCCGCGCCAGCTGTAGGTAAGCTCTCCGTTTGGATAAAGGCAGACAGATTTGGATGTTATCTCCGAAGGGTTGTCATAGGAGTCATAATATGCACCTCCGCTAACCCTCTGTGACATTTTCTTATAAACGAAACCATCGATTGTTATTACTTCCGGAAACTGTGTGATCATAAGCTCTCTCCATTAGTATAAATACGGTTGACGGGTTCTTATACATTATATTGTAGAACGATTGAATACACAATACAAGATAATGTATTTAATCATTTTACATAATATTGAGTATAATTAACTATAAATACGTCAACCACCTTGGAGAATGCGATGAAAAAGAGATTTCGACTCACCCTGATCCTGCTTACAGCATTACTTGTTATGGCAGGATGCAGCTCTTTTAAAATAGACAATTCCAAATACTATCTCTACACTCCAAAAGATACCAAAAACCAGCCTCTGGTCATTGTCTTCCACGGCTATGGCGAAGTTGAAAATGCCGGAAGCACCAAGACCGTCTCTACCCTGACCTCGACCGAGAGCCAGAGCAAGCACCCCTGCTATGTTTTAGCACCGCACATTGATGACAATACCTTTTTGGCAGAGTCAAACAGGCAAAGTCTGTACGCAGAGGTAAAAGAGATTTCAGACCACCTTATAGCTGAAGGAAAAGTTAACCCCTCCACCATCTATTGTATGGGCAATTCCTTTGGCGGACTTGCTACCGTGGAATTCTTGGAAACCTATCCTGAGGATATCGCCGGCGCAATTGTCATGTGCCCTGCTCTCACCTACTCGCGGGATTCCACCACTAATCTCTCCAAGATAAAAGACATTCCGATATGGTTTGCACATGCTACAAACGATAACGTTATTCCTGTTGATGTCAGCAGATCTGCCGTTTCAACCCTAAAGGCTATGGGCGCAGAAAACGTATCTCTCACTGAATTTAGTGACCGGGAAATGCTCTCAGCCGGCGCTCTTTCCGGCTTTCATCAGGCAGACTTTGCCGTGATGGCAGATGAGAGCTTTATGGAATGGCTCTTTTCCCAAAGCTGCACTCCCCGTCCTTAGATGTTAGAATCATGAATTGTATACTTTGCAAGTATTCGGGAAAATAATAGTAAACCGTTAAAAGGAGAGTTTAAATACTCTCCTTTTTTGTTACAATTAATTCGGAGACGTTGTTGGAGACTCACATGGAGGATGCTATGTACAATGAAGATACGATCAGAGAGATAGTTGATAAGCAACGTGAATTCTTTTATTCCGGGAAAACCCTGGATGTCGAATTCAGGCTCAGACAGCTGCGAAGACTTAAAGCAGCCATTATCAAGAATCAGCAGGTCCTTGAGGACGTACTGTACAGAGATCTGGGAAGAGCCCCTATGGAAGCTTATTTCTGCGACATAGGAAGCGTTATCCTCGAGATCAACGAGACCATGAAAGGTCTTCGAGGATGGGCTAAGCCTGAGACGCATTTTAGTGGCCTTCACTGCTTTCCAAGCGTAACCACCAAGGTCTACAAAGTTCCATACGGCGTATCTCTCATCATAAGTCCCTTCAACTTCCCCTTCATTTTGTCCCTCGGGGTTTTAATTGCTGCCATCGCCGGCGGAAACACCGCTGTGATCAAGGCAAGTTCCAAGTCACAGCACTGCACTCAGCTTATGAAGAAGATCATCTCTGAAATATATCCAGATAAATATGTGACCGTAATAGACGGCGGACACGACGTGGCTGACATGTGCCTTGCTCAGAAATTCGACAAGATCTTTTACACAGGATCTCCCAAGGTCGGTGTCCATGTCCTTGAACAGGCAGCCAAGAACCTGACCTCTACTGCCCTTGAACTTGGCGGAGAGACAGGCAACTGGTGCATCATCAGGAAAGATGCAAACCTTAAGGATGCTGCCAGAAAGATTGCTTTCTTCAAGGCCTTAAACAGCGGTCAGATCTGCATCAACATAAATCAGGTTGCTGTGGCAAGCGAGGTCGCAGAGGATTTTGTAAAAGAGCTTATCAAAGCCTTCAATAAACAGCTGGGCGCTGAGCCCCATGAAAATCCCGAGTATCCTCGCCTGATAAACCGGTCAGCTTATGATAAATGCAAGAATCTCGCGGATGAATACAGAAACAAGATTGTTTATGGCGGATCCGGAAACGATACGACACTAAAGTATGATCCGACCATAATTTACCCTGTTGATATAGATGACAGTATCGTGCAGAAAGAGCTCTTTTGCCCGCTTCTTCCTATCGTAACGTATAAGGATTCCGAGGTTGGAGAACTGCTTGATACCATTTCAAGACGCGAGCATGGCCTGTCGCTCTACATCTTCACAAGAGATATTCCATGGGCGAAGAAAGTCATGCAGAGAATGCAATATGGCGGAGGCTGTATCAATGAAGTCTGCCTCCACATGATGGTCAAGGGCGCTCCATTTAATGGCACGGGCCACTCGGGAATGGGCGCATATCACGGCAAGTGGGGATTTATGGAATTCACACATCCATCTACGGTTCTCATCGGCTCTACAAAGTTTAACCTGAGCATGAGAGAACATCCTTACACAAGTGCCGGACGAAAACTTGTTGGATTATTGGAGAGATAAAGGATACTGAGCGCAGCTATATAAAAAAGCCGCATCACTTTTTTAGAGTGATGCGGTCCATTTTTTGTCCCAAAGGTCACGGGCAATATCAATATTCTTTTGCTTCTTGGCATAATATACTACATATACAAACATGCCTATCGCTAATATCAGTTCTATGATAGTGCCGGCAGTAACGCTTCCGGTCATCACACCCGAACTGCTTACATCATTGGAAAAGCAAATCGCAATTACATCATGGAAAGTATGTATAGCAATAACCACTGCGAGATTTCCTGTCAGAATGTATATAGCCCCAAGAGCCATACCGACAGCTGCAGAGCCTAAGCTCTGAAAGAACGCCACCAGTATATCTGCGCCGGAAAAAGCATTAGTGAGGTGAATGAAACCAAACAATAGAGCCGGGAAAAGCAGCTGTATCATGATGCTGTCTTTGTTTTTCCTCTTGCGCATAAGCGTACTCGTCATGATTCCTCTGAACATAAATTCCTCAATCACTCCTGCATACAGAGCGGTTAAAACCCCTGAGACGTTGAATTTAAATGACACATCTCCTTCGAATGCATCATACGCAAGGGAAAGAGCGAGATAGATCATATATACCACAATAAGCTGAACACCCGGGCCAATCTTTCCATACCTGAAAAAGCTTGTGAACTCTCCTTTAAACCAAAGCTTGTAGAACAAAAGTCCTGCTGCCAAACCCACAAGCAATCCTATAGGACCGTATTGTCTTGGATAATCGGGCACAGGAATCGCAATAATCACATTAAGAACCCCTGACACAAGCGACAAAATGAAAAAACCCACTATAACCAGCAGTATTGAACTGATATAAGGGTTCTTGTCCGTAATTTTATGTTGTCTTACCTTCTTTTCTTTCATAGAAAAAACCTCCAAAGCTTCTTTTTCGGAAGCGCATATATATATTATGTCAATTTAAATGCCAAAAATCTACAACAAAAGCAGAAACTGGATAGTTAATTTGTATGCATAAATGCTAAAATGTTAACATGAAGTAAAATCTCGTAAAGACTTCTAAGTTGGGGGGGGGAATTCAATATGGGTCTATTCGACAAACTTTTCCAGGGTAACAAAATCACTCTTGCTTCTCCTGTTAACGGAGAGATTGTGCCTATAACTCAGGTCAAGGATGATACCTTTGCACAGGAAATGGTGGGCAAGGGCGTAGCCATCATTCCTTCAGACGGCAAATTCTATGCGCCTGCTGACGGAGCTCTTATAGCTCTTTTCCCAACAGGACATGCATTCTGCATTAATTCTACTGACGGAGCAGAGATTCTCGTTCACATCGGCATCGACACAGTTAAGCTTGGAGGCGAGCACTACACCATCCATGCCAAACAGGGCGATACCGTTAAAAAGGGCGACCTCATCGTTGAGGTTGATCTCGAGGGCGTAAAAAACGCCGGCTACGATGTCATCACTCCTATGATCGTTTCTAACCATTCCAAGTTTTCAGGTTTTGAGAAGAAGAGCGGAAAGGTAGCAGTGGGCGATGCTGCTATCGTGCTGAGCAAATGAATGTAATTGCACAAAGCAATTCATAAATAAAGGAGGACAAATGTATGATGAAGTATCTACAAAAGATCGGTAAATCTCTGATGCTTCCTGTCGCAGTTCTTCCAGCAGCAGGTATTCTCTACGGTATCGGATATTGGATCGATCCATCAGGTTGGGGTGCCAACAGTGTTTTGGCAGCATTTTGTATAAAAGCTGCATCGGCGATCATTGATCAGATCCCGATTCTTTTTGCCATCGGTGTATCAGTAGGTTTGGCTAAAGACCATGACGGAACCAGTGCTCTGGCAGGTCTTGTTTCATTCCTGATGATCACCACACTTCTTAGCACAGGCGCTGTTGCAATGTACAAGGGCGTTGACGCTTCAGAAGTTCCTGCAGCATTCGGTAAGATCCAGAACGCATTTATCGGTATCTTAGCCGGTATCATCGGATCAAGCTGCTACAACAGATTCAAGGATACCAAGCTTCCTGACTGGCTTGCATTCTTCAGCGGTAAAAGATCTGTTGCCATTGTTACAGCGATTGTTTCAGCCGTTACAGCTGCTATCCTGTACTTCGTATGGCCTGTAATCTTCGCAGCACTCGTAGCTTTCGGTAAAGCAATCCTCGGCCTCGGCGCTCTTGGAGCAGGTATCTATGCAATGCTTAACCGTGCACTTATTCCTTTGGGACTGCACCACGCACTCAACGCCGTATTCTGGTTTGATACAGCAGGTATCAACGACCTGGGCCTCTTCTGGTCAGGCGCAGAAGGTGCAGTTAAGGGTGTTACAGGACAGTACATGACAGGATTCTTCCCTATCATGATGTTCGGTCTTCCCGGCGGTGCACTTGCAATGTATCACACTGCAAAGGATTCCAAGAAGAAATCAGCAGCATCTCTCCTGCTTGCAGGATCACTTGCTTCAATCTTCACAGGAATCACAGAGCCCCTTGAGTTCGCATTCATGTTCATGGCTCCCGGCCTTTACCTTGTACATGCGCTCCTCACAGGTGTTTCTGCAGCAATCTGCACACTGCTTCCATTGAGACTTGGATTTAACTTCTCAGCAGGACTTGTTGACTACATCCTTAGCTTCAAGGCTCCTATGGCTGTTAACCCTTGGCTCCTTATTCCTATCGGCCTTGTATTCGCAGTTATCTACTACTTCGTATTCCGTTTCGTTATCACCAAGTTCGACCTTAAGACTCCGGGACGAACAGATGACGAGGATGAGGAAGAAGAGAAGCTCGAGCTTGCAAACGACGACTTCACAGCAATTGCTGAGCGCGTTCTTGCAGGACTTGGCGGAAAAGACAACATCGTTGAAGTTGACTACTGTGCAACAAGACTTCGTACAGAGATCAAGGATTACACACTCGTTGATGAGAAGGCTATCAAGAATGCCGGAGTTGCCGGTGTTGTTAGACCTTCTAAGACAGCAGTTCAGGTTATTGTCGGACCTAAGGTTCAGTTCGTACATGATGAGCTGAAAAAGCTGCTCTGATAATCTCAAATAATAAAAAGTCCTAGGTGCTAAATTGCACCTAGGATTTTTTTTGCATTTTCTATTCGCTCAGGCGTTGGCGATTCCACTCCTTCTAGTCGGTATGGAATTCCCAGCTCCTTGTATTTTGGAACTCCCAGCGTGTGATACGGGAGTACCTCCACTTTCTCTACAGATGACAGCGAATCAATAAACTCTCTGGTACGGCGGAGGTAATCATCATTATCACTTCCTCCGGGAACCAGTACGTGGCGTATCCAGATTGGAATGCCCAAATCCGATATCTCTTTTGCCATCTGAAGGATATTTCCGTTATCGACACCTGTAAGCTCCTTATGAGCCTCAGGATCGATATTTTTGATATCTAAAAGAACTGTGTCAGTAAGCGCCATCAGCTCTTTCCATTTGGAATAAAAAGGTTCTTCATGAGTGAAAGGCTCTCCGGCTGTATCTATGCAGGTACTTACACCGGCTGCTTTTGCTTTTTTAAATAAATCCAGCAGAAAATCTATCTGAAGAAGCGGCTCTCCACCACTTACAGTAATACCACCGCCGTTTTTCCAATATGGCTTAAAACGCAGAGCCTTCTTTAAAAGCTCATCAGCTGTATACTGCTCTCCCTCACCTTCCTTCCAGGTCTCGGGATTGTGGCAAAAAGCACATCTCATCCTGCATCCGCTCAGGAAAATGAGGTATCTGACGCCGGGTCCATCCACGGCGCCAAAACTCTCAAGCTTATTTATATAACCAATAATTTCACTCATTCAAAAAACTCCAATATTTCCGGTACTTATCAAAGTGCCTCGTGGCAAGTACGTGAAATTACGTCGAGCTGCTGCTCCCTTGTAAGGTCGATGAACTTAACAGCGTATCCTGAAACACGGATAGTGAAGTTAGCATACTCAGGCTTCTCAGGATGCTCCATAGCATCGATGAGCTTATCCTTGCCAAATACGTTGACGTTAAGGTGATGTGCACCCTGATCGAAGTATCCGTCAAGTACGTTTACGAGGTTATTAACACGCTCTTCCTCTGTGTGTCCGAGGGCACCGGGGTTAATAGTCTGTGTGTTGGAAATTCCGTCAAGAGCCTCTTCATATGGAAGCTTAGCAACAGAGTTAAGTGATGCAATAAGACCATTTACTTCTGCGCCATATGCAGGGTTAGCACCTGGTGAAAGTGGCTCACCTGCAGGACGTCCATCAGGAAGTGCTCCAGTAGCCTTACCATAAACAACGTTTGATGTGATGGTAAGGATTGATGTTGTAGGCTCTGAATCTCTGTAGGTATGGATGTGACGAAGCTTGCCCATGAATGTGCGCAGAAGCCAGATAGCGATCTCATCAGCTCTGTCATCATCATTACCGTAACGAGGGAAGTCACCCTCAATCTCAAAGTCCTTAGCGATTCCGTTCTCATCACGGATAGCCTTTACCTTAGCATACTTGATTGCTGAGAGTGAGTCTACACAGTGTGAGAATCCTGCGATACCTGTAGCAAATGAACGACGTACATGTGTATCAATAAGGGCCATCTGGCAAGCCTCATAGTAGTACTTGTCGTGCATGTAGTGGATCATGTTAAGTGTTCCAACATAGAGGTGAGCAAGCCAATCCATCATCTGGTCAAACTTCTTCATTACCTCATCATAGTCAAGGTACTCAGATGTGATTGCCTTGTACTCAGGTCCAACCTGGTCGCCTGACTTCTCATCAACACCACCGTTGATAGCGTAAAGAAGGCACTTAGCAAGGTTTGCACGAGCGCCGAAGAACTGAAGCTCCTTACCTGTCTCTGTTGCAGATACGCAGCAACAGATTGAGTAATCATCGCCCCATGTAACACGCATTACATCATCGTTCTCATACTGGATTGAAGATGTAGTAACTGAAATCTTGGAAGCGTACTTCTTGAAGTTCTCAGGAAGACGGCTTGAATACATAACTGTAAGGTTTGGCTCAGGTGAAGGTCCCATGTTCTCAAGTGTGTGGAGGAATCTGTAGCAGGTCTTTGTAACCTGGTGACGTCCGTCAAGACCGATACCACCGACCTCAAGAGTAGCCCAAACAGGATCGCCTGAGAAGAGCTGGTTGTAAGACTCAATACGAGCAAACTTAACCATACGGCACTTCATTGTGAAGTGGTCGATGATCTCCTGAGCTTCTTCCTCTGTGATGACACCCTTTGCAAGGTCACGTGAGAAGTAGATATCAAGGAATGTAGAAACACGTCCTACTGACATAGCAGCACCGTTCTGTGTCTTGATAGCTGCAAGATATCCAAAGTAGAGCCACTGAACAGCTTCCTTAGCAGTTCCTGCAGGCTTTGAAATGTCGATGCCATAGATAGCAGCCATTTCCTTCATGCCCTTAAGAGCATTGATCTGGTCTGTGATCTCCTCACGAAGCTGGAAATCATAACGACGCATACCCTGACGCTCTGTAGCTGCAAAATCGGCCTGTTTCTTCTCGATAAGGTAATCAATACCGTAAAGAGCAACTCTTCTGTAATCGCCTACGATACGTCCACGACCGTATGTATCAGGAAGACCTGTAAGGATTTTGTTGTGACGAGCCTTCTTCATCTCAGGTGTGTAGATGTCGAATACGCCCTGGTTGTGTGTCTTGTGGTATTTTGTAAAGATCTCGTGGAGCTTCTCGCTTGGCTCATAGCCATACATTCTGCATGACTGCTCTGCCATTGTGATACCACCGAAAGGCATGAAAGCTCTCTTAAGTGGCTTGTCAGTCTGAAGACCAACAATCTGCTCTAAATCCTTTGTTTCTTCTGAAATGTATCCTGCACCATGTGAAGTAAGAGAAGATACGATGTCGGTATCCATATCAAGAACACCGCCCTTGGCACGTTCCTGTGCCTGAAGTTCCTGGAGCTTGCCCCAAAGCTTATTGGTAGCTTCTGTTGGCTCTGCGAGGAAAGACTCATCTCCGTCATATGGAGTATAGTTGTTCTGAATGAAGTCACGTACGTCAACATTGTCTTTCCAGACACGACCTACGAAACCGTCCCACTGTGAAAATTCGTGATTTGCCATAGTGATTCCCTTTCTATTTATAAAAATTCTGTAAAATAGCCACTACATACTATACCATAAGGGTGTCAAATAATTAACAATATATTTAACAACTTTTCTCATTTTGGCGAAAGTGACAAATTCTCTCAAAATTCATGGAACTTCTTGTAGGCTTTATGCAAAAAAACAACGCCAAGAAATGTTTGACGTTGTTCGCATCTCACATTTCTTGGCGCATCATAATTTATCAATCTTCAACACCTGTATATGCACGCCCTTTCAGATTAGTTTTTGTTAACTCGTCTGCTGTCGGCACATTTGCCTTATAAAGGAACCTGCATAACTTGTCGAAATTCTCCATCTCATCTTCAATCAGCTTTAAGGGCTTTCCACCGATATAAAGCGACATGATATATCGATCTTTAGGGGCGTATCTTGAAGAATCATGCCTTCTGCCGAAACCAACTTTCTCAATCTGGGCAACATTGATATGTTTTTTTCCGTGTATAGAACTGATTTCAATATTGTCTTCATCTACTACAAGCATTAACAATAAAGAATTGACAAAATAGTATATTCCCCTGATTGTAAGCAGTGCTACAAAAGCAAGGAGCGGGATCGTCAATAGCTCATCACTGGTAGAAGTGTTAAATGAGATCAGATAATTGATGGCTAATCCGATGCAAGCGCAAGCCACAACAGCCAAAAACGGAATTAATACGGTATAAACAATTTTAATATTCTTTTTGCAGCAAACTATAAAACTCATGATTTGTTTTCCTCTTTTTTGTCTGAGAAAATAAAGCGATCTGATTTAACGCCTTTTGTATTAAACTCTATCGCAAGTTTATCCAGTTCTTCTGAGCCAAAAGAATCGTATTCTTCCTTGGAGATTTCATAGTACCTGTCATACCATGCCACCCATGGAACAACGCAGGCTATTACATATTTGTCTACATCCGGCATATACCCTACTCGATAAAGTTTTTCACTTCGAACCAGTTCGTTTTGCAGTTTCACTTTTTTCCTCTCCCTGATGCTTCTATATAGTTGTCTTTATCTTATTAAAATTCTCTATCAAAAGAGGAATGCCTCTGCAGATCCAAAACTCTCCGGAAACATGACCAGAAGACATTCCGCCGTGAGCAAATCTCTCGATGAACACCATGGCGCCATATTTTAAAGGTTCTCCTACAACTTTCTCATAGTATTCGCATATTTCATTCGCCAGATCCCTTGTGGAAACATCTAGGTTTTTTCCAACAAATGCTTCTTTCATCTCATCCCATAGATATGGATCACCTCTAAGTCCCCACTGTTCCGGTTTATTTTCAAATATAACAGATAAATCTCTGACCATATCACTTATCCTCATTAACACTACCAGCTATCTCACCACTTCGCAAGCAGGGCCTCAGTGCGCACTGAGGCGGCTTGTTGGGGAAGTCCCCATTCCCCTTTTTACTGATTTGGCAATCAGACTACGCTCCTTCGGAGCTAAAGGAATCAAAATAAAAAAGACACTTCTTAGAATCTCTTCTAAAAAGTGTCTCTGATTGTTTGTCTTATTACTGATTACTCAGCTACGTAAGGCATAAGTGCCAGATGTCTAGCACGCTTTACAGCTGATGTAAGCTCTCTCTGGTGCTTAGCGCAGTTGCCTGTGATTCTTCTTGGAAGAATCTTGCCGCTCTCAGAAACGAACTTCTTAAGCTTAGCTGTATCCTTGTAATCAATTACATTATCCTTGCCACAGAAAACGCAAACTTTCTTTCTTCTGTGCATTCCGCCCTTTCTCCTTACTGGAGAATCGGATCTATCAGACTTTGTGAAAGCCATTGTATATTCCTCCTTTTAGTTAAAAGGCAGCTCCTCTTCGATTCCATCCGGAATGTTCATGAAGCCATCGCCTGCTGCAGCGGGAGTGGGATCATTTGATGGTGCACTTGCAGGTGCAGGTGCGCTGTTTGCACTGTAGTCAAAGTTTCCGCCGTTTGATGCGTTGTTCTTAGACTCTGCAAACTCCTGATCTTCCACAACCACCTCGGTTGTGTAGACCTTAACGCCATCCTTATTGGTATAACTACCTGTCTGGATACGTCCTGTAATAAGCATCTTGGTACCTTTCTTAAGGTACTTCTCAGCAAACTCACCAGCCTTACCAAAAGCTACGATGCTGATGAAATCAGCTGACTGCTCGTTAGGGTCGTTGCTTCTGCCTCTTCTGCGGTCAACAGCAAGTGTGTATCTTGCGATTGCCATAGGCTCAGCTCCCTGTGAATATCTTACTTCAGGATCTCTTGTTAAACGTCCACATAAAATTACTTTGTTCATTATTCGTCCTCTTCTATTTAGGCCTCGTTCTTAACGCATAAATATCTGATGACGCCGTCCATGATTCTCATGCGAGCTTCGATCTCAGCTGGAGAAGTAGGCTCACCATCGAACTGGATGAAATAGTAGAAGCCTTCTGTCATCTTCTCGATCTCATAAGCGAGCTTCTTCTTGCCCCACTCATCGATGTTGGTAATCTGACCACCATGCTTCTCGATAGTTCTCTTTACCTTCTCGATGACAGCAGTTCTTGCGTCGTCTTCGATCTTTGCACTAACAACAACGGCTAATTCGTATTTGTTCATGCTATTTGTTACCTCCTTTTGGTCTCTGGCCACTTGTTTCAGTCAAGTGACAAGGAATTTATCACAGGATGATATGTTATCATAAATCCAGGAACTATGCAAGTCCTTTTTTACAATTCAATCCCCTGGAGAGCTGCAAGCTCTGTGAAGACCTTACCGATCTTTTCCCTGATAATAAGGGTGTTTTGAGCTCCGCTTATCTGTATTTCACTCTGATTAATTACTACAACGGTTTTACCCCTGAAATAATTAATGAATGAAGCTGCCGGATATACTGTAAGTGATGTACCTCCAATTATCAGCATATCTGCGCTGGCTATTGCGCTGATTGCACCATCAACCTGATCATCAGGAAGTCCCTCTTCATAAAGGGTGATATCAGGCCTTATAGTGCCTCCACAGGAACACTTTGGAATCGGCTCTGTGGATTCAAAAATATAATCAGCCGGATACTCTTTTCCACAGCTCATGCAATAGTTTCTAAGAGCACTTCCGTGAATCTCATAGACCACCTTACTTCCGGCCTTCTGATGAAGTCCATCGATGTTCTGAGTAACTATAGCTTTAAGCTTACCGGTCTTCTCTAAAGCCGCCAGATATTTGTGGGCATTGTTTGGCTCGATATTCCTGGTATCCATCTTCTGTCTGTGGAACTCATAATATACCTTGGGCTCATACACAAGACATGAATGGCTAAGCAGGTATTCGGGCTGATACATGTCGAATCTTACATCGTGCTGGTTATACAGGCCGTCTTTACTTCTAAAATCGGGAATTCCGCTCTCTGTTGAAACACCTGCACCGCCAAAGAATACTATCTTATCAGACTCATCAATAAGTTCTTTTAACCTTTTGATTTCCTCCATACAACGCCTCCTTTTGGCTTTTAGAAACCTGCCTTCTTAAGAAGATCTGCTAAGGATGTTGTAGCCTCTCCTTCGCTCTCAAACTCGATTTTCTCCTCTGTAACTTCTTCTGCACCTATTTCCTCAAGGGCTTTCATGCTAAGACTAAGCTTGCCGTCTTTGATAGCTGTTACCTTAACCTTAACTGTCTGTCCGACCTTCAGGACTGCTGAAGGATGTGCAATTCTCTGATTGCAGATCTGAGAGATGTGCAAAAGACCTGATGTACCATTTTCAAGCTTAACAAAAGCTCCGTAGTTCTGGATGCTCTCAACAACACCTTCTGTTACGAGTCCAACCTGAACCTTGGCGATAGCCTCTGCCTTCTTTTTCTCAGCCTCTTCCTTAAGATAATCCTTTGCGGATAAAACAAGCTTGTCATCCTCTTCATCAACTGTGATTACCTTAACCTTGAGAGTCTTACCTACAAACTCGGGAAGCTTCTCTTCATCTATATATGAAAGAGAAAGCTTGGATGCAGGAATAAATCCCCTCTTCTCCTCAAGGAAAGCTACTACGCCTCCCTTAACAGCTTCAGTAACCTCTACATCCACATACTCTCCGGAATCAAGAAGTGCATGAAGCTTGTCCCAGATGAAACCATCCCCATCCTTGCCCTTGGCAAGTGACTTGTCGATCTCATCCATAAAATCTTTCATTGTTTCTTCTGCCATACCGTACCTCCAATAAAGACTATTGAATAAATTATAGCACAAAAAAACCTATGAACAACGAATGTTCATAGGTTTTTAGAGGTGACAGGCGGATTTGAACCGCCGCTCGAGGTGTTGCAGACCTGTGCCTTACCGCTTGGCTATGTCACCAAATAAAGGTATTTTCGATGAAATGACTCCGACGAGAATCGAACTCGTGTTACCGCCGTGAAAGGGCGATGTCTTGACCGCTTGACCACGGAGCCCTACAGCTGAGCCGTGATTAACAATCAGGCTTTCTCATATCGCTCCGGCTGCTCCACTAGGCTCGAAAGGACCTCGCCAAGTGGCCACCCAGGCTTCGCACCAAACTCGAAAGGACCTCGTTAGGTGCTATCGCTCCCCCTGTCGGACTCGAACCAACGACACTTCGGTTAACAGCCGAATGCTCTACCGACTGAGCTAAGGAGGATTATAATAAAAAATTTTGTACCTTCAAAACCGAACACTGAAATCTCTTAGATCCGTCTCTAACCTTTGCTTTTTTGGATAAGCCCTCGACCTATTAGTACACATCAGCTG
>NZ_AUKB01000015.1:0-47103 GCF_000424525.1 Butyrivibrio sp. FCS006
CGTGGTGTCCCAATCGGAAATTACGTCAGACCAATCACCTTCATCATAAAGAAAGAGCAGGGACTGTAAAAGCCTCTACTCATATATTAAGAATCGGGATTAGTGGAGTAGAACATGGATAAAAAAAGGGCTTTGTCTGGCGCCATAATATTTATAACCCTGATGGGAATCGTAAGTCTGTTTTCGGACATGACTCATGAAGGCGCCAGAAGCATATTGGGCGAATATCTGAACCTCGCAGGGGCATCCGCTACAACCATCGGATTTGTGTCCGGTATAGGAGAATTGTGCGGGTATTCACTAAGGCTCATATCCGGATTTATAGCAGATAAAACGAAGAAATACTGGACATTTGTTATCACAGGCTATGTAATACAGGCTCTGGCGATTCCTGCACTGGCACTCGTACCTGAACATGGCTGGATTTGGGCCTGCGGTCTTGTGATCCTGGAGCGTATCGGAAAAGCGATAAAAAAGCCTGCCAAAAACACATTGGTAAGCTTTGCGGCAAGCGAGATCGGAACCGGAAAAGGCTTTGCCTATCAGGAGTTTCTGGATCAGCTTGGCGCGTTTCTCGGACCGGTACTGCTTTTTGTAACAGCTCTTGTAAAAGGTACAGACGACCTTTTTACAACATATAGAATCTCTTTTGCGATACTGCTTGTTCCTGCAATGATCACCATAGCTCTTGTTTTGACAGCAAAGATAAGATACCCTGATCCGGAGATCTTTGAAAAGCAGGAAGATAAACCGGCAAGCTTTGAATTCAGGAAGTCATTTGTTCTGTTCATGGCGGCCATCTGCTTTTTTGCTTTTGGCTTTGCAGACTTCACCCTGATCACACTTCATTCGGCTAATACCGGAGCATTTAATGAATCCATGCTCAGCCTGCTATATGCTGGGGCAATGGCTGTGGATGCCTTTGCTGCACTATTCTTTGGCTGGCTTTATGATAAGGTCGGGCTGAAGGCTCTGATCATTTCCACACTATGCAGCACATTCTTCTCATATTTTGTTTTTATGACTGGAAATGCCTGGTTGATCGGAGCTGGGATAATTCTGTGGGGGATTGGAATGGGTGCGCAGGAAAGTATTATGAAAGCAGCTGTCAGCGGAATCGTCCCGCGTTCCATGCGAAGCACCGGTTTCGGAATATTTGAGACAGGATTTGGTATTGCGTGGTTTCTGGGCAGTTGGCTTCTCGGTGCCCTGTATGATTTGAATCCTGTGTATCTTGTCACTGTGTCTGTGGTATCACAGTTTCTGGCGATTGCATTTTATGTTTTATGCCTCCGGTGCAATAAGACAGAGTGCTAACAATTCCAGTTTGCTGGAATGAGCATTATATCGGAATTTTATGTTCTATTGGTGCTAAGGGAATTCCGGGGTCAAGCTTCATATGCGCAAGAATTACTTCGTTTACGCCAGGAAGGATCATTTCTCATGTTAGAAGAGGTCCTTGTTAATTATGGCAGTCTGCTCAAAGCGTTATCAAAGATATTTACGCAGATATCAGCCATTTGTTTTTCGTCTTCCTGCATCCCATCCCTGAACCAGCTTATGAGTATTTGTAAAATGGCAGCTTCGGCAGCAAGTCTGAGATACTTCTTTTCTGGGTCAGCTGTAGGATAGAGCCGCTCTGAGACCGCTTTTTCAAGAAAGAGTTCATTCTGAAGAATTCCGGCTTGGTCAAACAGAGATATTATATCTTTATCGTTTTTGACAGCCCGAAAAATATCTTCGAACCACAGATGTGGGTTTTCGTGCAGTTCGGGCTTTTCGCTGATCTCCGCTATACGCTTTATTATTTCATCCCCAAGCTCATGCAGGATATCTTCTTTATCTGTATAGTTTCGATAGAACGCCGTCCTTGATACTCCTGCACGGCGTACTATCTCGCTGATGGTGATCTTCTCATAAGGGTGTTCGCTCATTAGATGCATAAGCGAAAGCTGCAGACACTCTCTTGTCAGCTGATTGGACTCCTTATTATTCATCCTCAGAACTTCTTTTTTTTGCATTTCTGTTAAAGATTCTTTTGAGCTTTTCATTTTTTCTCCCTCTCGACGTTACAAAAAATGCAAGAATGTAACATCGGTTCACTTAAACGAAATATTGTCATGTCCGATGGTAGAGCCATTGTTATTAATATGCTGTGGCGTTACACTTGTTACATCAGAATAATTGTAGCATCGTTTGGGGAGGCATAACAAGTATGGAATTAGCAAAAAACATTTCTCACAAAGTACAAAGACAGGCTTTTAGCATACTGATTGACAGGTTCCTTGCAAATCTCGATAAAACGGAGAACAGGACTGCTACTTATCTTAAGCTTGTTGACCAGGCAGAGAAATTCTGGGGTAAAGATGGAGCCAGAAAAGAAAGCCTTGATAAAGTAAGAGCGGCATTTAAAGATCCGGATAACAGATGGGTTAAGTTTTTGAATAAAGTAATAGATGAGACAGATCCGCATGTTGCAAAGATGATGATGCTCAATCTTGGCTATGAGGCATTTTTCAGAGGCACAAAAATGATCAGGGCAAACAGGGAAAAATACGGATGCAATATCCCATGGCTTATTCTTTTTGACCCTACAAGCGCCTGCAATATGCACTGTGCGGGATGCTGGTCAGGTACTTATGGACCTAAGCACAATCTGTCTTTTGAAGATATGGACAAAATCGTTACCCAGGGAAAAGAGCTGGGAGTATATCTTTACATGATGACAGGAGGAGAACCTCTTGTAAGGAAGAAAGATATCTTGAAACTGGCAGAAAAGCACAATGATGTTGAGTTCTCTATCTATACCAATTCAACACTTATTGATGAGGATTTCTGTAAAGAAGTTGTAAGGCTTGGAAATCTCACATTCCAGCTTTCTATCGAGGGAACTCCTGAGACTAATGACGCAAGACGTGGCCTTGGTCATTATGATGCAGTAATGAATGCCATGGATCTACTCAAAAAGTACGGAATAGTTTATGGAACTTCCATCTGCTATACAAGAAACAACATCGAGGCAGTGACTGATCCCAAGTTCATCGAGTTCATTGCTGAAAAAGGTGCTAGATTCGGATTTTTCTTCCACTACATGCCGGTTGGAAACAATGCTGTTCCTGAGCTTATGCCTACAGTAGAGCAGCGAAAGAAGATGGTGGATCAGATAAGGTTCCTTAGAAGCGTCAAATGTGACCTGGGATTCTTCCCTATGGACTTCCAGAATGATGGTGAAGCTGTCGGTGGCTGCATCGCAGGCGGAAGAAACTATTTCCACATCAATTCAAGTGGAGATGCTGAACCATGCGTATTTGTCCACTTCTCCAACACCAATATACATACACATTCAATACTTGAGATGCTTCAAAGTCCTCTTTTCATGGAATACCATAAGGGCCAGCCTTTCAATAAGAACCATTTAAGACCGTGCCCTATGCTTGAAAATCCGGCTCTTTTAAGGGATATGGTCGAAAGATCAGAAGCTCATGGTACAAATGAAGAATCCGAAGAAAGTGTTGAGCATCTGTGTGCAAAGTGTGATGATTACGCAAAAGAGTGGGCGCCTGTAGCTGACGATATCTGGGCCGGACAGAAACACTATAAGAAGGCATATGAGAATTATGCAAAAAAGGATGAAAAGCCTCTAAACATAGTTGCATTTAAGCACAAACCCAGACAGCATCACTTTAAACATAAGAGAGCTTAAATGCCTCGAATTTTATAGTATTGTTGTTTCATTTACCCTGTCGAATAAAGTTTTATACTTTTCTTTTTCTGATGCAAGGCAGGTTTACAATGATCGGATGTCCCAAACCGGATGAGGGAGATTACACTGAGAAACTGACAGAAGTTATCAGTAACAAGGACATAAGGGATGTTACTATTGCAAGGATGGAAATGCCATGCTGCGTCGGTCTATGGTGTTCCGATGACTCATATAGCGTCGGAACACTTTTTTTATGTTCTAATGGTGCTCCGTGAATCCCTGGAGCAAATTTCTGTAAGCGCGCCAATAATATATGTGGGAAATAACGGTTTACAGCTTCGTAAGAATTCATTTATGGCTTTGTGCAATATTATTACAGGAATGATATATGACTTCAGCCAGATCATGTGTATCTGCGTCAAAATTATTGTGTATCCAAATCTTTATTACGTTAAGACTTCCATACATAATAAAGGTGTATACGTATCGCGCAGTGGGAATCTCATCTATTTCGGGAGCTGATTCCTGAACATATTTCTGCACATTGGAAATAATGCTCTGCTGAAAGAGTTCGTTTTCCGGCTGGCAGAGGAGTACTCCAAAAGTGGTCCGATGCTCTTTTACATAATTTAAAAATGCTTCGATGGATTCCATGGTGTTCATGGGACTGTCAATTTTTCTGAGGTTTTCGAAGGTCTTTTCGAGGACCTCTTTTTCTATGTCCTCCAAAAGTTCAAACTGGTCCTGATAATGGAGGTAGAACGTTGATCTGCTCATATCTGAAAGGTCGCATATTTCCTTTATGGTGATCTTTGAGACGGGCTTATTCTGCATAAGCTCCAGTAATGATTCTTTTAAGATCTTCTTTGTGATTACGGTTCTTCGGTTGTTCTTGGTCGCCATTATCCATCTCCCAAATCTAAAAAAACTGTTAACTTCGTACACTTTTAAAAAATATGTATTGTTTACGACGTTTTAAAGAATATTGCAAGTTGTAAATAATACACGGTGTCCATATTATACATACAGTGACTTGTTATTGCAAATGGAGATTTTTTGGAGGTTGTAAATGAAGGAAAAAATGACAGGTTTTCTTGAAAGGTTAAAGAAAATGAAGACAGGCCATAAGGTAGGCCTTGCAATACTTCTGATAGTTATATGTGTTGTGCTTAAAGTTCTTACTGCTCAATTCTTATACACAGAAATCGGATACGCAGCGGCTGATAATAATGAGAATTTCAGAATGGCGCTATCGGTCAGCCCGTTTACAGCAAGGGCTTTTGACGAAGGATACACCTATGAGTATGAAGGCAGGCAGATAAGCTCCATAGAAGAACTGGAGCAGTTATATATAGATAAAGGCGCTACAGAAATGTATGTGCGCATAGCCACAAAGAGGCACATAACAGATGAGGATGTGACTGATGGAGAGGTTGATACCAATGCCAACGTTCATACTTTTGATCAGGCCATAGAGCTTTGCAAGCTGGCAGCCAAATTAAATATCCCTATTAATCCTGAGGTAATGTGTGCATACACCTACATGGATATGGAAAAGCAGCAGGCCCCAAAGTTTGATGAGTATCCCGAGCTTTTTGCTCTTCAAAATGGGAAGGACTGGTCTGAGCTTTCGCTAGATGAGATAAATATTCTGCTTAAAGCATATGGCAGGTTCCTGGCAAAAGAGATATTGAATACCGGATGCACAGTGGAGAACTGGAATCTTGGAAATGAAGCTAACTTTGGATTTGCAGGAGTCAGCCTTGGGCTTAAGACAGCTGTAAATGAAAAGCTTGCCGGAGTTCCGGATTTTATGAGATATCTACTCCCACTGTTTAATCCCGGATGGTTAGAGAAGAATATCTGGAGATACAATGCAAGCGAGTTTGCGGCTGTAAAAGAGGGAATCCTGGAAGCATACGAAGAACTCGGAATTGACTCCTCCAATGTTAAGTTTTCAACTCATATTGCAACTGTGGTTATGACTCCTAATTCCTGTGCAAAATATTTTAACTGCCTTGCAAAGAATGGATATTCCGTGGATGTTGCGGGGATCAGCTATTATCCTAGTGCTCCATCCATGTATGCAGATTCCACGATTCTGTTTAAAAAGACTGTTATGGCCATAAACAAAAAGTGCCATGTACCCGTGTTTATCGGAGAGTTTGCATATCCTTCAGGAGAGATGTCCGGGGCTTTTGCCGGATGGAACAAGGCTACAAAGGGATATGCAAATACTGAAGATGGACAGGCAGCCATTTATAAAGATGTCATCGATTGGGGTAAAACCCATGGCGTTGCAGGCATCCGTTACTGGGCTGCCGACTATGAAGACTGGGGAACAATGGGATTGTTTAATTTTGAGAATAAGCATGGCGTACCTAAGAAAAGCCTGCTTATGAATATTGATTAAAGGAGATAAGTCGATGAAAGTATTTATGATTGGTGGAACAGGACTGCTCGGAAGTGAAGCAGCCAAAGTGCTTATTGAGAGGGGACATGAAGTGACATCTGTTGCGTTACCTCCGCTTCCTCAGGGAGCTGTCTTGCCACCTGAAATGAAAATTGAATATGGCAACTATCTGGAGATGTCAGATGAAGAAATAAAGGGTTACATGGCCGGGTGTGATGGATTTGTTTTTGCAGCCGGAGTGGATGAGAGAGTTGAAGGCCCTGCTCCAATCTATGATCTTTTCAAAAAGTACAATATAGATCCACTTAAGAGACTTCTTGCTATTGCCAAGGAGTGCGGTGTTAAGCATATTGCAATCTGTGGATCATACTTTTCCTATTTTGCCAAGACAAGGCCTGAACTTGAATTAACAAAGTGGCATCCGTACATAAGAAGCAGAATTGACCAGGAAGAGATAGCGATGTCTTTTGCCGGTGACGGCTTTGATGTAGCAGTTCTGGAGCTTCCATATATTTTCGGAACTCAGCCCGGAAGAAAGCCTGTATGGGTATTCCTTGTAGAACAGATCAGGAGCATGAAGAAAGCTACGCTATATCCCAAGGGCGGAACCACAATGGTAACAGTTCATCAGGTTGGACAGGCTCTGGCAGGAGCTCTTGAATACAACAAGGGAGGACACTGTTACCCAATCGGTTATTACAATATGACATGGAAAGAGATGCTTGCTATCGTTCATAAGTACCTTGGATGCGAGGGAAGAAAGGTTATCACAATACCTAACTGGATGTACGCTATGGGCGGAAAAAAGCTGATGAAGGAGCAGGCAGCAAAGAATATCCAGGGCGGACTTCATATGGTGAAGTTTACGGATCTTCAGTGCAGCAATCTCTTTATTGATAAGAAACTTGGATGCGAGCCGCTTCATGTTGAAGAGGACGACATTGACAGGGCAATCGGAGACTCAATTAAGCTCTGTGTCGATGTACTTGATGGCAAGGCAAAAGTAGTAGGAATGAAAGGCGAATGATATGAGTGCGAATAAGTTACCGGTTGTTTTTATGACAGGTGCAGGTGGAGGAATGGGATTTGAGAGCTTTAAGCAGATGCTCCCTGACATAGGTAAAATCTATGACCTCATTATTTTGGTGAGGGACAGTGAAAAGAATCATAACCTGTTTGACAGTTATGAAGGCAGGGAAGGTCTGTCCATTCGTTATGGAGATCTTCTTAATAGGGATGATGTTTACGGATGTATTGCTGACAGCGACATGGTACTTCACATTGCAGCATTTGTGTCCCCTGCAGCAGACTATTATCCAAAAAAAGCAATGCAGAATAATTACGGTTCTGTTGTGAATATGATAGAAGCCATAAAGAAGAGCGGTAAAGAGGATAGCTATAAGTTTGTATATATCGGAACCGTGGCAGAAACCGGTGACAGAATGCCACCTATACACTGGGGAAGGGTCGGGGATCCGATAAAGCCAAGTATGTTTGATTACTACGCGGTTTCCAAAGTTGCGGCAGAGCGCTACGTTATCGATAGTGGCCTAAATTACTGGGTATCTCTAAGGCAGACAGGAATCATCGGACCGGCTATGGCCAAGATCCGTGATGCTATCCAGTTCCACAACTGCATTTTCAACGTGCTTGAGTATGCTTCTGACAGGGACAGCGGAAGAGCTATGAGAAATCTTGCAGCATTCGATGCCGATGGAACCCTGGATGAGAGTTTCTGGGGACACATCTACAATATTGGCGGCGGTGAGAGCTGCCGCGTGAGCACTTATGAAATGTACAAGGATATGTACGGTGTTCTGGGCTTTAAGAGCCTTGATCCGGTGATCGATCCAAAGATGTATGCCACAAGGAATTTCCATGGTCAGTATTATCTCGATTCCGACAAACTGGAGAAATACCTTCATTTCAGAAGTGATTCCATGCAGTACTTTTATGACGCATATCTAAAGGACCTTGGCCGCGCAGTTACCGCAGGTAAAGTGATAACAAAGCTTCCCGGTGGTCAGAAACTCATGGGAAGTATTATAAAGTCAACCTTCAAAAAAGACTTAAATTCAGAGCATGGGACAAAGCACTGGCTGGATGAAAACATGGAAGACCATATCGATGCATACTGGGGCAGCAAAAAGGCCTGGGAAAAGCTTCCCAAAAAGCTGAGCCAGATGGAAGAATTTACTGATTGGGATAAAGTTGTACACATAGACCATGGCTATGATGAATCCAAGCACGAATCAGAGCTTACTCTGGAGGATATGAAGAAAGCGGCGGAATTCAGAGGCGGCAGTTGTGATTCCAAAGAAATGAAGACCGGTGACTGGAAAACTCCCCTTGAGTTTACATGTCAGTTCGGACATCATTTTAAAGGCAGTCCACGCCTTATTCTTGAAGGTGGGCACTGGTGTGATGAGTGCGAAAGAAAATCCTGGAACTACGGAATGAGAGCCAAAAAGGATAAGTTTTTCGCGCAGGTATGGAATCCGCTTCATGAAGAAAGCGAGCTTCGTGAGTATCCCAAGATGGTCTCGGAACTGGATATTTAACTATTTCTGAACTCCTTTGGAGTCATTCCATATTTCTTTTTAAATACATTTTGAAAATAACTCTGTGTTGAGAAGCAAAGATACTCACTTATCTCGCTGATGCTTTTGTCAGTGAATTTAAGGAGGCTCTTTGCTTCTTCCAGTTTTCTGCGCATTATATAACTGCTTATGTTAAATCCCAGTTCTCTTTTAAATTTTCGTGAAAGAGTGCTTCGGTCTATCCCAAGGTATGCGGCAACATCTTCTACTGAAATATTCTGATTGACGTGGTTTGCTATGTACTGGATAGCCATATATATGTCCGTCTCCATTCCCTGAGGAATTTTGGATTCGGCTACACGCTTGGTAAAGTCCATAACTGCCGTGGCATTAAGAAGAGTAACTGAAGAAGCGTCTGACATACGTTCAGCCTCCTGAATATACATATCTGACAATTGGTAGGCTGTTTCGATGTCAAGTCCACCTGAGATGGAGTGCCTGGTTACCAGGGCCATTGAAGCGATGAATATGTTTTTTGCCTGACGAAGTGAATCTGGAGCAACTTTTCCTTCATTTATTCTGGGGATATTTCTGATCATGGCTTCAAGACCGGCAATATCACCGCGTTCCACGTAGCCATAGTATTCTTGTTCAAAGAAATATGTATCATGAAAGTTCTCAGTTTCTTTTCGCTCATACAGGGTGTTAGAATGGCTTTCTCCTACCTCCGCCTCCTTTTCTCTGTCAAAGAGGTTAAAAGTCTCATAAATGTCTACGTAGTTACCGGTGAGTTCTTTATTGATCATGGCAAGAATATTCAAGAACTGTATGATTGAAAACTCCGGCGTCTGAACAAAAAACTCTCTGATCTTGTCTTTGTTTTCAATAGAAACACCATATTTTAGGATGATAGCGTCTATGAATTCATCAGTCACAGCCATACTGCTAACGGGACCTACAACAACAGCTTCATTGCTAAGATCGCTTCCTACATAGCCAATATGAAGCCCTTCTTCAGTCTGGTAATGGTATAGGCTGGTTGTGGACTTGCCAAGTATTCCGCTGATAGCAGAAGCCAGTTCAGTTGGCATATCTATTACCGGGAAAGAAAGAAGGCATACACTATCTTTGTAGTAGTGGATTGGAACATAGGTGGCATTATAGATGTAGCTTAAAGCCTGAAAAAATGCATTTTCCATAGGAAACCTCAAATAGTCACAAAATTACAATATTGCGTCATACTATTACAATAATGATAAGCGGGCTCCTGATAGACTGTCAATAGAAAGAGAAATATGGCAAATAGCAAAAGCCGTGACAATAATCAGGAGGTTATTATGGGAAGAAAAAAAGAACTTGGCGTGGATTCAATGGGAATCCAGAAGACCATGAGGTTTGGAGATTTTTTGGGAGATGGAATTGGGCAGATACCGCTTAATGCACTAAGCTGTCTGGTAGGACAATTGACCTACTTCTATACAGAAAAGGTCGGACTGGCTGCAGCATCTGTTGCTACAATGCTGATCATAGCCAAGATACTTGACGCTTTTACAGATCTTATCATGGGTAAGATCATGGATTCAGTTCATTTTAAGGATGGTAAGGCAAGACCGTGGTTTAAGATAATGGCAATACCGGTTGCAGCGATCATGGTACTGCTTTTCACAGTTCCTGCAGGAGCTGCTTCGGGGCTTCAGGCGGGATATGTTCTTTTAACCAACATCCTTTGCACTGCTGTGGTTTATACTGCTGTTGCCATACCTTATGGTGCTATGATGGCCATGAGGACAAACAGTGTTGAAGAACGAGGCAAAATGGGTATCTTCCGTGCAGTATTCGGTTATGCCATCGGTATGATCATAGCGATCGGTCTTATACCTATTACAAATGCCTTGGGGGGAAATCAGGCAGCGTGGATAAAGGTGGCAGTCATTATGGCAGCTATCTCAGCGTTTAGCATGATCGTTCTTTACAGAAGCTCAAAGGAAAATGGTTCAGAAGAAAAGAAGTCAGTGGATGAGCTGGAGGAAGAGAAGATGTCTTTTGCCCAGGAGATAGGTCTTTTGTTTAAAAACAAGTACTGGGTTCTGATGCTCGTTGCAAATCTTTTTATGAACATTTCTTATGGACTGTCCAGCTCAGGCGGAGCATATTATGCAAAATATATCCTCGGAAATGACAACATTGTGGCACTTCTTGGTGCCGTTGGACTTATCCCGACTTTCCTTGGATTCATATTAGTTGGTCCGATGACAAAGAAATTCGGAATGGCAAAAACATGTCTTATCGGCTGTGTTATTGGAATAGTTGGCTGCATCGCCCGTGTATTTACTCCTTACAGCCTTGTTTCATGTCTTGTCGGAGGAAGCATGGCAACCTTTGCCAATATTCCGATCATGTGTCTTATGGGTGCAATGGTAAATAACTGTGTTGAGTACAATGACTGGAAGTTTGGAAAGAGAATGATCGGAATGAGTAACTCAGCAAGCTCTTTCGGATCAAAGATTGGTTCCGGAATCGGAGGATCACTTATTGGATGGATCCTTGGCGCATGTGGATTTATTTCCGGCGCAGCTGTTGCTGAGCAGCCAGCTGCAGTAAATGGCGGAATCTTTGCATTTTCAATCTATGTTCCACTGTTTTTGCTTGTTGTTATGGCAGTGATCTTTAGCCGTTACGACCTGGAGAAGATTTATGGCAAGATCATGAGTGAGCTTAATGAGAGAAATAAGGAAGGAAAATGATAATGAAAGCTGTCAGACTAAGGTGCGAATATTTAACTGATCCAATAGGAATAGATATAGTAAGACCCAGACTTTCATGGAACTGTGAAGGCGGCAATAAGCAGAGCGCATATCAGATCATTGCGAAAATGGAAGACGAAACCGTCTGGGATTCCGGGAAAGTGAACTCAGACCAGATGCACCTTGTGATCTGGGGCGGAGAAACACTTGGAAGTCGTGACAGGATTGAATGGACAGTAAAACTCTGGGACGAAAATGATATTGAGGGTGAAGAGAGTGATACTGCCTCTTTTGAGCTAGGTCTTTTAAATAACGATGACTGGAAGGCAAGATGGATCACCGGAAATTATAAGGTAAACAAGAAGAACAGATACCCTGTTGACTGCTTCAGAAAAAGATTCTGGACCGGGGAAAAGAAAGTTAAATCAGCAAGAGCATATATGACTGCCTGTGGGATATATGAAGGAAGTATCAACGGAGACAGAATAGGTGAGTTCTGTCTGGCACCCGGAATTACTGATTACCGCAAAAGAGTCCAGTATCAGACCGCTGATATTACAGATAAGATTATCCAGGGAAAGAATGAAGTCTTTTTCATGCTGGCTGACGGATGGTACAGGGGCTCGGTCGGTGCCTGGGGAATGAAGAATTATTATGGCAGCGAAACGAAGCTCCTTGCCCAGATTGAGATCACATATGAGGATGGAGAGGTTCAGGTAATCTGCACTGATGAATCTTTTGAGTGGACAAATGAAGGGCCAATCCGCTTTGCAGATAACAAGGATGGAGAAAACTACGATGCCAGAAGAGAAGATTTTGAGAAGGCAAAGTGGTGGACTGCTAAGGAAACATACCACAATGTGATACCAACAGCATCCAACAATTTTGCACTCAAAGAGCAGGAGAGGTTATCTGTTAAGAATGTGATCAGGACGCCTCAGGGGAAAACAATCTTTGACTTTGGCCAGAATATTGCAGGTTACGTGGAATTTGACGTTGTAGCTGATGAAGGGCAGCGTGTTTTCCTTCGCTTTGGAGAAAAGCTGGACGAGGCTGGAGAATTTACTCAGCACAATATTCAGTGTGTTAGAAAGAACCTCATCACACCACTTCAGCAGATAAAATACATATGTAAGGATGGACAGAACCACTATAAGACAAGATTCGCCATATTTGGCTTTCAGTATGTACTGGTGGAATCTGATGTTCATATTGATTTGGAGAACATGACTGCTATTGCGGTTTATTCTGATTTTGAAACGACCTTTAAGTTTGACAGTTCAAACAGGCTTCTGAACCAGTTTGTGCAGAATACACTCTGGTCGCTTAAGAACAATTCCGCAGATCTTCCGACGGACTGCCCGACAAGAGAACGTCATGGCTGGAGCGGAGATGCCCAGATATTTATTGGCACTGCAGGTTATATGGTAAACTACGCTCCTTTTGCCATGAAATATGAAACAGATCTCTGCGATTGGCAGACTAAAGACGGGTGCTTTCCTCAGATTGCACCGGAGGGTGGCACTGACTCATATATGCGTGGAATGAACGGATCATCGGGATGGTCAGATGCGGGAGTAATCATTCCTTATCGCCTTTGGAAACAGAACGGGGATATCAGGATCATTGAAAAATATTATGATTCAATGAAAAAGTACGCCGGATATGTTATGGAACGCGCGGGAAAAGAGAGTCTGTTAAATTCAGAGAAGCATTCAGTAAAAGGAAAAGAAAAAAAGTATATTTACAACAACGGCCAGCACTATGGCGAGTGGGCAGAACCTTCAGATGTCCATGCCATGAGTTTTAAGGATTTCATAAAGTCACAGCCGGAGGTTTCAACAGCTTACATGAGCTATGTCATGACTCTTATGGTTGAGATTGCCGGTGCCCTTGGAAAAACAGAAGACATAAATCTTTACAAAGAGTATGCGGAAGGTGCAAAACGTGCCTATCAAAAGCTCGTTGAGGATCCAAAGTACTCTCTCGACACGGACAGACAGGCAAAACTCGTAAGACCTTTGTACTTTGGTATGCTTAATGAAAAACAGACTGAATATGCGAAAAAGAGACTGATAAAGGCTCTGGAAAACTATAAATGGAGAGTAGGAACAGGCTTTTTATCAACACCTCTTTTACCATATGTTCTTCAAGATATTGATATCGAATATGCTTATAAGCTTCTGGAGAATGAGGAAAAGCCCGGATGGCTTTCAATGCCGAAATCCGGAGCGACAACAATATGGGAAGACTGGGATGGACCGGATTCGAATAATGGAAAAGGCGGCGGAATCGCATCTTTGAACCACTACTCCAAGGGTGCTGTATGTCAGTGGATATTTGAGGCGTTGTGTGGAATCAGGGTGGTTGGAGAAAATCATTTTATCATTGCACCTCACCCCGGCGGACACTTTGATTTTGCAGAGTTTTCATATGACAGCGTATATGGAACAGTTTTCTGTAGATGGGATAAAAAAGATGATGGTGAGTACAGTTATCACATTGAAGTCCCGGCAAACACGGATGCAATGGTAATACTTCCGGGGAAAGAGGGATTGGAAGTAGGACCAGGTAAAGCAGATTTTTAATGAAACACTAACAATAACAGGAGAAGAGATATGCAAAAGTATGAAAAAGAACACCGCGCTTTAGTGCTTAAAAATGCAGCTGAGTGTACCGTTCTGTTAAAAAATGATGGAAAGTTTCCCATTGATAAACCATGTAAGCTTGCAGCTTATGGTGCCGGCATGAGATACACAGTCATGGGCGGAACAGGATCCGGTGAGGTTAATACAAGATTTGCATATACCATCGAGCAGGGGCTGGAAAAAGCGGGCTTTGAGATAACAACTAAAAAATGGCTGGATGAGTATGACCAGGTCAGAAAAGTTGCAAAGAATACCTTTTACAAAAACCTGAAAAAAGAAGCAAAAGAAAAGCATGAGAATGTGATCATGTATGCCATGGGAAAGGAAATGACAGAACCATGGCATAGCATCCACATTGATAAGACGGGTGATACAGCTATTTATGTTCTTTCCCGCAATTCCGGGGAGGGAAGCGACAGAGGGGTGGTAGAAGGAGATGTAAAGCTTGCTGCATCTGAAGTCAGAGACATTTTAGCACTTAACAAAATGTATGAGCGTTTCATGCTGGTGCTTAATGTAGGCGGAGCTGTCGATCTTTCTCCTGTAATGGAAGTTGGAAATATCCTTCTTTTATCTCAGCTTGGAACAGACTGCGGAAGAGCTCTTGCAGATATCCTCATTGGGAAGCAGAATCCTTCTGGAAAACTTACCACAACCTGGGCTTCTTATGAAGACTACTGTCACGAAGGCACTTTTGGCGACTGGAATGACACAGAGTACAGAGAGGGAATATATGTAGGGTACAGGTATTTTGACACTGCGTGCAAAAAGCCTTTATTCTCATTTGGGTATGGATTGTCTTACACCAGTTTTGAGCAGAAGGTGTTATCCGTAAGTGCATCTGGTGATTTTATAACCGTCAGCGTTAATGTGAAAAATGATGGAGACTATTCAGGAAAAGAGGTTGTTCAGGTATATGTCTCTTTGCCTGATGGAAAGCTTGATAAGGCATATCAGGAACTGGCAGGCTTTTCCAAGACATCTCTGCTGGAACCGGGATGCGAAGAACAGACAGACATTTCTTTCAGGCTCTCTGATCTATCATCCTATGATGAAGAGACCAGCGCATATATTCTTGAAAAGGGAGACTATATCATAAGGTGCGGAAACAGCTCGGACAACACAAATGTTGTTGCTGTGATAAATCTTGATGAAACCATATGTGTCACAAAAGCAAGGAATTGCCTTGGAGATCCAGGCTTTAAAGATCTTTTTATGGAAAGACATTCGAATGAGAGTATTCCGGAAGAAGTGCAGAAACTGACTATAAATTCTAATGACATAAATTGTACGGAACTAATATATGATGTCGAAGAAGACGTGGATGAAAGAGCTAAGTCATTAACGGATGAGGAGCTTGCTTATCTTGCGATAGGTAGTTTCAACGAAAAGCAGAAAGGACTAAGTATCATCGGTAATGCTGCAACCCATGTCGCAGGTGCTGCGGGTGAAACCACATCCAAGCTTACCGGAAAAGGAATTAAACCTCTTATTATGGCTGATGGTCCTGCAGGACTCAGACTTGCCAAAAAGTACTACGAGGATGAAAATGGAGCTCATGATGCCAGCGGTGCAGGAATGATCCCGGATAGTATGCTAGAAGTCATGAATCCTTTGGTTAAGTTCATAGCTTTAAAGGTAACAGGAGGAAAAAAGGCACCTAAAGGTGCAGTGATCAGAGAACACTATGCTACCAGAATCCCGATAGGAACAGCCATTGCCCAGAGCTTTAACACAGACCTTGCTTATAGCTTTGGGGATATGGTAGGAAGTGAAATGGAAGAGATGGGAATAAATCTCTGGCTTGCTCCTGCCCTGAATATTCACAGAAGCATACTATGCGGAAGAAATTTTGAATATTACTCTGAAGATCCATTGGTTTCCGGCCTCATTGCGGCGGCGGTGACCCAAGGTGTTCAGAAGCATAAAGGCTGTGGGACTACCATTAAACACTATGCTGCAAACAATGCAGAGACAAACCGTTATTGCAATAACAGCCATGTAAGTGAACGTGCCATGCGTGAGATATATCTCCGCGGATTTGAAATCTGCGTAAGAAAATCACAGCCCAAAGCTGTGATGACAAGCTACAACCTGCTTAACGGAACGCATACTTCTGAGCATAGAGGGCTGATACAGGATATTCTCAGATCAGAATTTGGGTTTAAAGGAATCGTCATGACTGACTGGGTTATGACTGTTATGGACAGCAAAAGATCCATTTACAGGAATGCGCTTTCAAATGAAGTGGCGGGCGCAGGTGGAGATCTGTTTATGCCTGGAGGAAAGAAGGATTATGAAAACGTGCTTTCTGCTATCAAGGAAGGTAAGCTCTCCAGGAGACAGATGGAAATCAACGCATCACGTGTTATCAGAATGGTAGATGAAATGCTTATTTCTTGACGCTTAGGAGTACTGTATCGATATGAATAAATATTTTCTTGCAATTGATATAGGCGCCTCCAGCGGGAGGCACATGATTGGCTGGTTAGAAGATGGGAAGATGATTCTCAGGGAGATCCACCGGTTTGATAACCATCAGCTTAAGAAAAATGGACATCTTGTGTGGGATTTGGATCATCTATGGAAGGGGATCATCGAAGGTCTTAAGGAATGCAAAAGACAGAATATGATACCCGAGACCGTGGGGATTGATACCTGGGGCGTGGATTATGTACTTCTTGATGAGAAGGGAGAGCTGATCGGCGATGCTGTGGCCTACAGGGACTTAAGGACTGAGGGCATGGACGATTTGATTTCTGCAATCATAAGCGAAAAAGAGCTCTATGAAAAGTGCGGAATACAGAAACAGTCCTTCAATACCATTTATCAACTGATGTCTCAAAAGGAGGATGATCCGGAAGTGCTTGAAAAAGCGGACGCACTTCTTATGATACCGGATTATTTTAACTACAGGCTTACAGGTGTAAGAAAACAGGAATACACCAATGCCACAACCACAGGCCTAGTAAATGCAGGGACAAAGACCTGGGATAAAGAGCTTATTTCTATGCTGGGACTACCTCAGAATCTTTTCGGGGAGCTGTCAATGCCTGGCACTGTCGTTGGCTCTTTTACAAAAGAGATACAGGACGAGGTCGGGTATTGCGCAACAGTCATTCTTCCTGCAACCCATGATACAGGCTCTGCTTTTCTTGCGGTTCCTTCAAGGGATGAGAATTCGATAATTCTATCCAGTGGAACCTGGAGCCTTTTGGGGATTGAGAACGAAGAGCCCATAACCACCGAGGCTGCAAGGCAGGAAAACCTTACCAATGAAGGCGGCGCCTGGTATAGATACAGATTCTTAAAGAACATCATGGGGCTCTGGATCATACAGTCCATAAGACGTGAGCTGAATGGTACAGAGTACGTTGAAGGAAGAAAGAGCGAATATGCTGATGGCAAAAAATACAGCTTTCCGGATCTGATAAGGCTGGCCAGGGGAAGTGAGAAATTTGTGGCTGATATTGATGTAAATGATGAGCTCTTTCTTTCGCCGGTAAGCATGATAAATGCAATTAAAGTGTACTGCAAGGCTAAGAACCAGCCGGTACCGGAGTCGGTTGGGGAGATAATGCAGACTGTCTACAGAGGTCTTTCTGCATGTTATGCAGATACTGTAAAGGAGATTGGTAAGATCACAGGAAAAGAAATCACATATGTGAATATCATAGGTGGAGGCTGTCAGGACACATATCTCAATGAACTTACTGCAAAAGCTACCGGACTTCCCGTATATGCAGGGCCAATTGAAGGTACAGCCATCGGAAATCTTGTGGTACAGATGATAAATGCGGGGTTATTTAAGGATTTGCAGGATGCAAGAAACTGCATTTACGAGAGCTTTGAAATTCAGAAATATGGGGCATGAAAGTCTGGGAATAAAAGCGAAATAAGATAATTAAACGATAAGGACGAGTTAATCCATACAAGATCAGGAGGAAATGAGAAATGAGCTACACAGAAGCAAAAGAAAAATATGCAGCAATTGGAATTGATACAGAAAAAGCAATCGAAAAGCTTAAAGAGGCAGAGATTGCCCTTCATTGCTGGCAGGGAGATGATGTCAGAGGCTTTGATACAGATCCGGATAAGCCTCTGACAGGAGGAATCCAGACCACCGGAAATTATCCCGGAAGAGCAAGAACTCCAGAGGAGCTTATGGCAGATATCGATGAGGTAATAAAGCTGATTCCGGGAAGAGCCAAGATGAACCTTCATGCCTGCTATGCAATTTTTGATGATGAAAACGGAGGCTGGGTAGACAGAGATAAACTTGAGCCCAAACACTTTAAGAAGTGGGTGGATTTCTGCAAGGAGAGGAATCTGGGTTGTGATTTCAATCCTACCTTTTTCTCTCATCCTAAATGTGACCCGCTTACCCTTTCTTCTCCAAACGAGGATACAAGAAAGTTCTGGATCGAGCATGGAAAGGCATGTATAAGAATTTCTCAGTACATCGCAGAAGAACTTGGCGAGACCTGTGTCATGAACATCTGGACAGGAGATGGCTTCAAGGACATTCCTGCAGACCGTAAGGGACCAAGGGACAGATATAAGGATTCTATCGAGCAGATTCTTTCCGAACCCTTTGATTTTAATAAGGTTAAGCCCTGCGTTGAGTCAAAGGTTTTCGGAATTGGAGTAGAGTCCTATACAGTAGGTAGTGCTGAGTTCACACTGTCTTTTGCAGCAACTCATTCTGACAAGTGCATTCCTCTTATGGACAACGGCCACTATCACCCTACAGAGGTTGTAAGTGACAAGATTCCTGCGCTCTTGTCTTTCTATCCAAACATTGCTCTTCACATCACAAGGCCGGTTCGTTGGGATTCAGACCACGTAGTTCTTTTTGATGATGAGACAAAGGAAATTGCAAAAGAGATTGTGCGCTGCGGCGGACTTGATGGCTCAGTATTTATGGCATTAGACTATTTTGATGCATCCATCAACAGGATAGGTGCCTGGGTAACTGGGTTTAGAAATACACAGAAAGCTCTTTTGAATGCTCTTCTTACACCTCATGAGGAGCTAAAAAAGCTGCAGGATGAATCGAACTTTACGAAGCTCATGATCATGCAGGAGGAGCTTAAGACCATGCCTTTCGGAGAGGTGTGGAATGAATACTGTGATAGATGTAAAGTTCCTCAGGATGGAAGTTGGTACCAGGAAATTGAGAGATATGAAATCGACGTTCTTTCGAAGAGGGTCTGATGATAGGAGATAAAAGGACAATGAGAGTTTTAGATGCTGAGTTTACAAAGGGATTTATCAGAATGGCAAATGACGGCTGGGAACAGGGCTGGCATGAGAGAAACGGCGGAAATCTGTCTTACAGAATGAAGCCGGAAGAGGTGGAGCTGGTAAAAGAGGAGTTTAAGGCCGGAGAGTGGAAGGAAATTGGAACATCAGTGCCTGACCTTGCCGGAGAGTTTCTTATGGTAACAGGCTCTGGCAAGTTCTTCAGAAATGTTATAATAAAGCCTGAGGACAGCTTCGGAATTATTGAGCTTGACGAAGAAGGTGAGAACTACCGCGTTATGTGGGGGCTGGTCAATGGCGGGAGACCAACTTCTGAGTTGCCTTCACACCTTATGAACCATGAGGTGAAAAAACGTGTGACAAACGGAAAATACAGAGTAATCTATCATGCACATACCACAAATACCATTGCGTTGACATTTGTGTTGCCACTTACAGATGAAGCTTTTACCAGAGAACTTTGGGAGATGGCGACTGAATGCCCTGTGGTATTCCCTGATGGAATAGGCGTAGTACCTTGGATGGTACCCGGGGGCAGAGAGATTGCTGTGGAAACCAGTAAGCTCATGGAAAAATATGATGTGGCTATCTGGGCTCATCATGGAATGTTTGCTGCCGGAGAAGATTTTGACCTTACCTTTGGACTTATGCATACAGTTGAAAAGTCTGCAGAAATCCTCGTAAAAACGCTATCTATGACTGGCGCTAAGAGACAGACGATAACACCAGACGATTTCAGGCATCTTGCTAAGGATTTTGCAGTTTCACTTCCGGAGAGGTTCCTTTTTGAAAAATAACGCAAAAAAGGAGAGCGGCTATGACAGATACAATTACACTTACTATCGGGAAACAGAAGAATATTGCACTTATCGCCCACGATGGGAAAAAGGCAGAGCTCATACAATGGTGCAAAGATAATGCGGAAACTCTTAAGAACCACTTTTTATGTGGAACAGGTACGACAGCCCGAATGATAACCGATGCAACGAACCTGCCTGTAAGAGGCTATAACTCTGGTCCTTTGGGTGGAGATCAGCAGATTGGTGCGAAGATAGTAGAGGGCAAGATAGATTTTGTCATTTTCTTCTCTGATCCGCTTACTGCTGCACCTCATGATCCTGACGTAAAGGCGCTAATGAGAATTGCGCAGGTTTATGATATCCCTTTTGCCAACAACAAAGCCACAGCGGATTTCCTCATTCACTCAACTTTCATGGATGAAGAGTACAATCACGATGTCATCAACTTTAAGCAGAATATAGCCAATAGAGCGGAAACGTTGTCATAATATGTTCTAATGGTGCTCCGTGAATCCCTGGTTCAAGTCCCGTATGCGCATAAGTTAGCAATGCCGGAATACTAGAAGTCGCCTTTATCGATTTGTTATTTATTATTTATCGTATTTTAACATAATAATGTTAGAATTAAGTGTGAGTATCTAAAGCAAAGAACAAACAATAAGGCGAGTGTATCATGAAATCAAAAAGGATCCATACTACTATCAGCATAGCCCTCCTTTTCCTGGTAATCTATCAGGGAGTCTTTTTGACGCCTGTTTATGCCTCGTCTGATTCTCCTGCTACAGAATTTACAGTCGGTGTGCCTGTAGACAGATGTCCTATGTTTTACATTGATAAAGACAACGGCAAGATTGCAGGAATCGGCGTTGATCTTATGGAATCCGCTGCCAAAGAAGCTGGTTTCAATGTCGCATTCAAAGCTATAAGTGAATCAAATCTTAAGGAAGCCCTTGATAGTACTGAGTACGATCTTGTTATGCCCTTTGGAAGTGCTGTTTCAAGTGCATCTGGTCAAGCGACCATCGTATCGGACAATCTCATCCAGACCCCATTTACCCTTGTGACTACAGATAAGCACTCTATTTCTGACATAAATACCATCAGAGTAGGCATGCTAAAATCACAGGGCGGAGTAGCAGAAACTGTAAAGCAGTTATACCCTGGAATAACGATAAACCTTTACAATTCCATGGCTGATTGCATTAAAGCGCTTAGAAATGAAGAGGTAGATGCACTTTTACATAACTCATATGCGTGGAGCTATGTGCTTCAAAAGCCATCCTATAATGATTTTAAAGTACAGCCTTCTGCCATGTTTTCAATGGATTTTCGTGCCGGAACTCTTGAAACCCCAGAGGGAAAAAAACGAATTGAACTTCTGAACGAAGGAATTGCAGCTATTCCTGAAACCAAAAAACAGGCTATAGCCCTTGATTACACTACCAGAGATCTTTATGTATATACTTTTGAAGACTATCTCTACCAATATAAGTACTTCCTTATTATTGGGACTATCCTTTTTGCTGCTCTTGTTATAATGCTTGTCCTAAGACAGAAAGCATATTTTGAAGAGCAGAAGGAAAAGATGCGGATAATGGAGGATATCGATCCTCTCACTGGTGTGCTCAGCCACAATGGATTCCGTAAAAAAGTTGAGGAACTACTCACTAACAACCCTGATACACCGTATACGATATCCTATAACAACATAAAAGACTTTAAGTTCATCAACGACAGCTTTGGCTGGAAGGCCGGAGATGAGCTGTTAAAATTTTGGACTGAGAGAAGCCTTGAAGTACTTACCGATAAAGAAGCTATAGGAAGGTATGATGGAGATCATTTTGTTATCCTTCGATGTATTGGCGGCAATGAACAGATTCTTCAGGATGAAAAATATATTTTGACTCCTGTTCGCAATTATTTTAGCGATCGTGGAAAAGACTTTGTTGTAAGGCTCTGTTCTGGTATTTATGTTCTTATGCCTGATGACTATAAAGACATAAACGTGGATAAGATGCTTGATTATGCCCGCATTGCAGAAAGAAAAGTCAGAGAATCCAAGAAAGAAGGATTTGAGTTTTATAACCCAAAGCAGTGGGACATGGGAAGGAAAAGTGCCGGTATCGCAAGTCGCCTTCCTGCAGCTATTGAGTCTGGGGAAATACAAGTATGGTATCAGCCACAGGTCAACTATAAGACTGGGATGATAACTGGTGCAGAGGCTCTTTGCCGCTGGAAAAGCAAGAAGGATGGAAACATTTCTCCGGGAGAATTTATTCCGGTTTTGGAAGATGCTGGGCTTATCTATGATCTTGACTGTCACGTTTGGGACACTGTGTGTAAGGATTTGAAGCGATGGAATGATCAGGGCAGACAACTGTGTGTATCAGTAAACCTATCAAGACTTGATATAGTAAAGAACCCTGATGTAGCCGACCACTTTAATACATTAAAAGAGTTCTATAACCTATTGCCTGGTCAACTTCGTATTGAGATAACGGAAAGCGCATATGTCGAAAACTCCGATACCATCATCAAAACAACAACCAAACTTCGTGAAGCAGGCTTTGAAGTTGAAATGGACGACTTTGGAAGTGGTTACTCATCACTGAATATGTTAAAAGAAGTTATCCTTGATCGCATAAAGCTTGATCTTCGATTTATTACCGGTTCAGGTGACCAAAAGATGGGTCGGACAATACTTAGCTACATGGTCCAGATGATCCATGCTATTGGAACTTCTATTATCGCAGAAGGTGTTGAGACACTGGAACAGGCTGATTTCCTCGGAAGTCTTGGATGTGAGGAAATGCAGGGATATTATTTCTACAAGCCTATGCCGGTAGATGAGTTTGAAGAATTAACGGCATATCCAACAAAGAAATAAAGCCAATAAAGAACGATGTCAGACAGGGGGTTCACTTCCCGCTGGAACGCGCTGCTAACGCAAATATCATTGCACAAAATTCCTCTTTTGTGTTACGATTATTTTAGAAAAAGCGGAGGGGTTAAGTCATGGGTGAAAATTCAGAATATTACAATTCATTGAGGCAGAAACGCCGTAAAGATACTGAAAGCATTAAAAACATTCTTCCTCAGCATACACATGGATTTGTTGAGGAATGTCTTCTCAAATATCAGGAAAGCACCGCTTTTAATTATGCGCAGGATATTCTATTTTTCTACGGATTTCTCAAGGAAAAGAATCCCCTGTGCAAGAATCTTGAAATCAAAGATATCCCCTTTGAAGTTGTCGAAAATCTTGGTCCTCAGGACATCAATGAATTCCAAAATTATGTTGCATCAGGCCACAAACCGGATAAAAAAGGCAATGTAAAGCCTGCTAAAGAACGTGCAATTGCAAGAAAAATGGCGGCTGTGCGGAATTACTATAAATATCTGATCAAATATGACTATCTTAAGATTGATCCCACAGTGAAAGCTGCTGTAAAGAAGAAAGAAAAGGTAAAGAAAGATATCCGAAGGCTGTATCCTGACCAGGTTCAGCTTCTAATGGATTCTGTCGCAGCTGTGAATTCTGCTAGTTACCATTCCAAAGTCATGTCTGAACCTACTGCAAAAAGAGATCTGGCAATTGTAACTCTTCTGTTAAATACTGGAATCCGCGTCTCGGAATGTGCAGGGCTTGATCTTTCAGATATAAATTTTGATGAAAATACAATTACTATCGTCAGAAAAGGCGGCGATGAAGATCATCTCTACATAAACGAGATTATCCGGAATACGCTGAGGGATTATATCAATCATGAACGCCCTTCCCTACTCAATGATTCTGAAGAACCTGCTCTCTTCATATCTCTTCAGCATAAGCGTTTATCGATAAGAAGCATCCAATATATGATTTCAAAATATGGAAAAAACACAGGACTTACTCAAAAACTCACCCCTCATAAGCTCCGTAGAACTTATGGTACAGCGCTTTATAACAGGACAAGTGATATTTATATGGTCGCTGATGTTCTGGGACATAAAGACGTAAATACAACTGTTAAACACTATGCTGCTATAGAAGAAGAACATAAAAGACAGGCATCCCAGGTAGACGTTTATGGAACTGATGATAACCAGGATAATGATTAAATTGCACACACTACAGTGCCCGTTTTTTTACAATTTTAGCTTTAATCCATTCGGCTTTTTACAGATTTTTCTTTAAAAGTACGGCTTTTTACATTTTCAAGCTTTATTTTTTTAAGTTAAAAAGTGTAAAAAGCCGTATTTTTGACTTTTTACACTCCTATCTTTAAACATATTACAAGTTTAGCTTAAACCGACATAAAGGAAAAGCATAGGGAAATGGCAGAGCAGCACATTGACATGAGATTTATCTATGCGTATAATTTAAGTTATGTAGTAAAATACAACGCCAAAATGCAGAAGAGTAGCTATATTTGATATGGAGAATGCCATGCCTGAGAGAACACCCGCTAAGACAAATACGCAGAAACTTAGAGAAATCACGGATTCTTTACCTGAATTTACCCATCAGTATTTTTATTCGGGAACATCGAGTAAAGCCATACTTACAAGGCTTTCTTATGCACTTGATATAAAGTATTTCCTTGAATATGCAGTGAATTTCCTGCCATATTTTCCTGATAAACAGGTAAAAGACCTTTCCCTTGCGGATATTAAGCAGATAAAAGCCACAGATATCGACAGTTTTCTCACCTGGATGGATGAGGACCAAAAGCTCTCGGAAAGAACCAGAGCAAGGCGCAGATCCTCAGTATCGGGGCTCTTTGAATACCTGATAAATACCGAGAGAAAACTTGATTATAATCCGGTTTCCGGCTCACAATCCGTTGAAATTCCTGAAAATGAATATGTTACGTACCTTAATCTCGATGAGCAGGAACAGCTCCTTAATTGCATCAGATATGGCACGGGACTTACCAAAAGGCAGCTTGCATTCCATGAAAAATACAAAAAACGCGATCTTGCGATAATTTTCCTTTTCCTGGATACAGGCCTTAGAATCTCTGAATTACAGGCCCTTGACGTCAATGATGTGGTCATTTACGAGGATTCGTTTGACGAAGAAAAAAACGAGTGTTATGTTTTGGCACTGCGCAAAGGCAAGAAAAAAGCCGGTGTTGCGTCAAAAGTCTTTTTCTCCGATGAATCAAAGGAATATATTCAGGATTATCTGGAATCCAGGAAGATCCACGGCGAAAAGTTCACGGAGGACACTCCCCTCTTCTCTACTACTGCCGGAGAGCGCCTATCCATCCGCGAAATACAGCAGATGCTCAAAAAGTATGTAAATGCGTCTCTGAAACGCAGTGATATCAGCGTTCACAAGCTCCGCTCCAGCTTTGCCATGGAGTTTTATAAGCATGAAAAGAATATTCTGGTGCTTCAGCAGCGGATGGGACACAGATCCATCAATGCCACCAATATCTACGCCAGAGCCAGCGACAAGGAAGAAGCTGTCAAGAGCTCAAGAAATTGGCGAAAAAAATAGAGCGCTGTTAGCGCTCTATTCTTCCGGAATATTTCCGTATGAAGCAATTGCTTCATCGACTGTCATTTTGCCGTTTCCAATAGCATAGATAGCAGCTCTGAACTGTCTTACTGCAGGGTCCAAAAGACCTGTTTCCTTATCGCTGAAACTCCGTTTATCCGATACATCTGCCAGCGCCGAATAACGTTCGTCAGATGAGAAGTCATCGGTTGGTGTGATCAGTCGCTTTAATCCGGCCATGTTATTAAGCTCTTTCTTGGTGATCAAAAAGCGCATGAATTCATTGGCCATATCGAGATTCCCGCTGTTTTTGTTGACTGAGAAGCAAATACTGATCGAATTGATGAAATATCCGCCGTCGTCACCTGCAGGTACGGTAAAGAATCTGTATTTAAAGGGATTGGCGGTAAAAGCATCCGACTTACTTTCTCTCTTGGCTGTTCCTGATACTACATCGCCTGTAGCAAACATCATCGGAACATCTCCCTCAAAGAATCTCATGATAACCTGGTCATATTCGTCTGTGATCTCTTCCTGGCATTTTGTGATATCTATGGCGTCAGATTTTATAAATTCATCAAGCCTCTCAAGTGCCGGACGCATCAGCTCTCCTGATCCCGGCTCAAAATTATTGAGAGCATCTACCTTATCACTGTTCTGTATTACATTGTAGGCAAACATTGGATATACAAAGCAGTTAAACAGACCGGATCCGCTGAACTTGTCTGCTCCCATCATGGGGGACTCATATCCTGCGCTCCTTAGCTTCTCGCAGACGCTGACAAGCTCTTTATAGTTAGTCGGAACCTTTAATCCCTCTTTTTCAAAGATATCCATATTTACGAGCATTCCGTAGGATGTGGTAAATATCGGGAGCATGAGAACATCGCCGGAATCCGTAGTACGTATCAGAGAATCTCTGATGCAGGAATAGTCGATATCAAGCGATGAATCGGACAAAACCTCGCAGGCATCAAACATGGCGTCATACTTCTCATTTCCGATCATCGCACTGTTGGTCGTAAAGATATCCGGTGGCTCGCTGCCCACAAGAGCACTGGAGATTACGTTATTGTAGTCATCCATTGTCACATACTGCAGGCTTGCGTTGGGATAATATTCGTAGAAACGCTCAAACTCTGCTTCCAGCGACTCGAAGTTACCGTAACTTCCGGCAACAGTCAGGGAGAATTCGGTATCTTTGTCATATTTTGGGACAAAGGCCTTATCCGCACTTTTTCCACTGCCACAGCCCGGTAAAAGAAGCATAACAGCGATGCTCAAAGCAAGTACCATCCTAAAGTTCTTTTTCATGATCATTCCTCCTTTTTATTTAGAGGCTCCAGGTCATTCGCCAGTTGCCTGTATCTGGAAAGTAGTTCTTCAAGTTCTTTATCAAGCGTATCTAAATCACCGCTTTTCCCGGCTTCTTCAAGCCTTGCGGCGAGTTCGCCCAGCTCCAGCGCGCCTATTGAGCGAGATGCACTCTTAAGCGCATGAACCTTTATGGTTGTGTTCTTTATATCTTTCTCAGCCCAGTATTTTTCAATCTCTTCGGCCTTCTTTTGGGCACTGCCCGAGTACATCTTAAGAGTTTCGATATAATCCTCGGCATCGCCACAATATGAAAGACCTGAGTCTAAATCCAGCTCCGTGAGGCTGTTTAGGAAGTCCGGAAGTTCCTGATCGGGCGCTGTATTGTTATCGGAAACAACTGTTACCTTGTTCTTCGGAAGATATTGCAGTAACGTCATTTCCAGTCGCTCTGCGTCAATTGGCTTGGTGAGATAGTCATCAAATCCGGCATTGGTGTACATCTCGCGCATTCCCGATATCGCATTGGCGGTAAGACAGATTATCGGCGTTTCTCTATTTGAAGTGTCAGCTATGCCCTTCATCTCCTTAAGGGTCTCAATGCCGTCTTTTTCAGGCATCATATGATCCAGGAAGATAACATCATAGTGATTCTTAGTGAAAAGAGCTATTCCTTCATCGCCGCTTCCTGCCGTATCTATCTGCAATTCGGTGCGCTTTAGCAGATTTACAAATACCGTGAGATTAATGGCAGTATCATCAACCACAAGTACCCTTGCATCAGGCGCTGTGAATTTCTCGCGGTAATTTGCCCGCTCGTTGAGTGAACGTCTGAAGGCTTCCTCGAAATCGCCAATGGGATCCCACTTAACGACCTTCTGCTCAAGTTCAAAAGAAAATACCGAACCCTTACCATATTCGCTCTCAACCTCAAGATGACTGCCCATCATGTCAAGGAATCTCTGGGTGATGGCCATACCAAGACCTGTGCCTTCAATATTCCTGTTCTTCTTTTCCTCTATTCGTTCAAAGGCAACGAAAAGCTTATCGATGTCTTCGGGCTTTATTCCTATACCGGTATCTGCAACACTCACTCTGAGAATGACACGATCCGGATTATCCTCGGGCTTATGAGTATGAACTGAGAAGGTAACAGATCCTTCCTTGGTATATTTCACGGCATTAGAGAGGATGTTGGTGATAACCTGCTTTATCCTGATCTCATCGCCGCAAAGAGTTGTCGGAATATTCCTGTCTATATCCAGGTCAAAAACAAGGCCTTTTTCTTCTGCCTTCTGTTGCACCATATTCACAAGATCGTTGAGAAGGGAAGCAACACTGTAATCGACATTTATGATCTCCATCTTCCCCGCTTCTATCTTGGAGAAATCCAGAATATCGTTGATGATGCCAAGAAGCGTACTTCCCGCAGATCTTATGCTCTCTGAATACATTCTGATACTGTCATCTTTTGAATCCCTGAGTACCATCTCATTTAAGCCGAGTATCGCATTCATAGGCGTACGGATGTCATGAGACATGGTGGACAGGAAGTAGGACTTGGCCTCATTTGCCTGATTTGCCTGCTGCGCAGCCTCTGATAGCTTGCGATTGTAGGTCATCATGACAGTCGAATTGAATATCAAAAGAGCTATGAACCCAAGGGATGTTATTCCCAGGAGCAGCCAGTCAATGGACCTGTTTGCCACAAGGTCTTTTGCCGGAATATAAGCCAGTAAGAACCACGTTGTCATAGTCTCAAGGGGCGTGTAAGACAGCACACAGTCCTCTCCCTTGTAGTTCTTGATGGTCATAGTGCCTGTTCCGCCGGCTATTTCATTTATTACATTCCCATATTCCTCTGACGAGGTCGTATTATATGACTTGAAGTATTCAAAGAAATTGCTGTTTTTAAAGGATTTACCGTGGACAACGTAATTACCTTCCTTGTCTACGATACTTATTTCGACATTTTCATATGCGCCTTTTAAAAAGACAAGCTTCTGTTCAAGACGGCTGAGCGGAACAACTCGCATCAAAAGCCCATCTTTCTGCATTCCGCTTTCTTTATCAAGCAAAGTCACATGGTTTAAGAACGCGATGGACTGTACACCGTTCATGGGATTTGTATAGGCCCTTGTAAGGTGAACAACTTCGCCTGAGCTGCTCTCGCTGTCGATATTGTCAAAGATATTTATGTTTTTGTAGGAAACTGTATAGTCATCAGGGGCAGATACTTTGGCTGTTGTGGAGATACCTGTCCTCTCAGGGCTGTCAAGAAAGATCAGATGAGCCACAACCTCCGGGAAGATCCTGGTTTTCCCGACAAAGGATATGGCTTCCTCTGCTGTCATCGGGGTTCCGGCTTCTGCAGAACGATTGATATAGTTGGCCCATATATCACAAAGGTGTTGTTCATCTTCAAGGTAGTTGGCGATGATCTGATTGGTGGTCACGGTCATCTTTTCAAAGGCGATGATGCCATTTTCGTTGCTCTCCTGCGCCTTTGTATTCGCATACCTGATGATAAAGAACAGAATGAACCCCATTATGAGAAGATTAATTGTTATTATCAGGCTTCTTTTCAACCTCTGCCCTCCGGATTACAGCAAAGATAGTTGTACTTTGTTATTAATTATATCATTTTAGCTATTCTTGATGATAAAATATAAATGTTAAACCGCCCATTTCAGGAGGATTTGAAAATGAAAAAAATTTTACAGCTTGTAAGCGATGATTTCGAAGATCTTGAGCTTTGGTGCCCTGTCATGAGACTCAGGGAAGAAGGCTGCATTGTAGATCTTGTTGCCGAAAAACCGGGTATGTACCACGGGAAATACGGAGTACCCTGCGAAGTCACAATGTCTTTTAACGACATAAATGATGCAGATTATGACGGAGTGCTGGTGCCCGGTGGTTGGGCTCCTGATAAACTGCGTCGTTTTCCCAAGGTGCTTGAAATAGTAAAAAACATGGACCGTGATAATAAACTCATAGGTCAGATCTGCCATGCCGGATGGGTCCTGGCGTCTGCGGAGGTGCTACAGGGCAGAAAAGTTACCAGTACACCGGGGATCAGAGATGATCTGACCCATGCAGGAGCAACATGGCTTGACCAACCGGTTGTTATTGATGGAAACATGGTATCTGCCAGAAGGCCACCGGATATCCCGGAGTATATGAATGCGCTGGTTCAGGTACTTAAGAATTCAGCTCTTTGAGCTTTTGATATTCTGAAACATATAATCCACCAAAATAATTGTAACATCATTTCGACAACGAAATTCCTAAATAACAATAAAACAATTATTAAAAAGAGCTCCAAACAGAATCATATAATTCTGCTCAGAGCTCTTAATCATTCATAACAGAGAGTTTTCACTAAATAACGATAATCATGTTATAATCTTTTTATGGAAAACAAAAAATCCCGCGTGCTTATCGTCGATGATATGCGTATAAACAGAATAGTGCTGGCATCTATACTGGCGACACATGGAATCACCTCTGATCAGGCCGAAAGCGGCATAGAATGTATCGATCTGTGCAAGGCAAATGACTACGACCTGGTCCTGTTAGACCATCGCATGCCCGAGCTTGACGGAGTAGATACTCTTGTCAGGCTAAAAGAGATGTTTAAAGAGCGCGGAAAAGATGTTCCCATAATCTGTCACACAACAGAGGAAGGCCGAAGCAATGTAAATCTCTACAAAGCTGCCGGGTTTGCCGATGTTTTGATAAAGCCCGTTGATCCAAGGGAACTCTACGAAGCTATCATGATGTACCTTGGGGATGAAGAGCATTCCTCTGATCCGGAAGAAGATACTCCTTACGACTCCGGCTTATCTGATGCTGAGATTGTAAGCGGCGAAAGGTCCGGAGATTATGAAATTGATGTCAAAAAAGAAATAGAAAAGCTGCCTGTTTGGCTCAAGATCATTCCACAGCTTGATCTGGGCGCAGGCATTACCAATTGTGGCGACTATGAGGATTATCTGGACGCCCTATATATCTTTTACTCTTCTGTGGATGAAAAAGCTGATGAGCTGGGATTCTTTCTTGAGTACGAAGACTGGACCATGTATGCCTTAAGAGTCCACTCTTTAAAGAGCATGGCAAGACTTGTTGGTGCCAAGAAACTTGGAAAAACCGCAGCAATGCTGGAAGCAGCTGCCAGAGAAGAAAACTACAGCCTCATAAAAAGAGAAACAGGCGACTTTCTAAAGGCCTACAGAGAATTTAAGAATTCCCTCTCTCCTATTGAAAATGAGGAGATATTTGCCAATAAAGCAAAAGAGTCTGAGCAGATATCACCTGTTATTTCTAAAGAAAACAACCCCTTCCACCGCCCTTCTATTCTATATATCCAGAGCGGCGAGGGAATTGTCAAGAAAGGTATCGTAAATAATCTTACTGAGGCTAAGTTTAATGTCATTACAATACCTGATGAGCCAGACAGGATCATAACCGGCAGAAATGAAGCTGACATTGTGATCTACAATCCCGGGTCCAATGACGCATCCAATATCAGCATAACTATGAATCTTCTGGGAGAAATATGTCAGGATGATTCCAAGATACTGTGCCTTACAGGAGAACTTACCGACATCAACAAAGCTATGGCGTCAAATGGCTCACACAGAGTCTCAAGGACCTATCCAAGGCCGGTTGATATCGGGACTTTTGTAAATGATATGGTCTTTTTTACCGAGCTGGAAACTGATTTCCACAGAAAAAAGACCATCTTTGTAGTTGATGATGATCCGGCGTATCTGTCAGTTATCCATCACTGGCTAAGTTCTCTTTACAACGTTCAGTGCTTTAACAGCGGAAGCGAGATGCTATCGGGGCTCTCCACGGTTACTCCTGACCTGTTATTGCTTGATCTGGAGATGCCCAAAATGGATGGCTTTGACCTTATGAAGATCATCCGCACAGATTATACTGATCCCAGAATTCCTATAATACTCCTTACAGGCAATAGCAATAAGGATATCGTATTCCACGTTCTTGAGTACAAACCGGATGGATATCTTCTGAAAACCTCATCCAAGGAAAATATCCTTGACGTGATACACAGGTTTTTTGCTGAATCTATGTTTAAGCTGGCCCATGAGGGTAAGGCTGTTAATGACGAGAATACATAAGAATCAGGCATATTTATGGTCGAAGGAGGGAATATGCAATCAGATTTAATCATAAAAGAGAATGAATTTATCGATCCGGCGATCTATCCTGAAGACCAGCGCGGTCTGGTTGAGGATTTTAATGCGCGTATCAAGCGCTTGACAGGTATTATTACCGGAATTGGAAAAGAGTATCATACAATCTGGGTCATCAATTCCAAAACAATGGACATGGATCTGTACCGCTCCACCGGAGAGAATACAAATCGCTCTGCGATGGCACTGGGATTTCAATTTGACAAATACGACCGTTTTATTGAGGAATACGTAGACCGTTTCGTGGTAACCAACATTGAGAGCATCCAGCGTGATGTGAAGATGGACTTCGTACTTTCCAGGATCAAAGACGGAGATCTGTTTACGCTTGATTATATGCGTCTGGCTGATGACGGAAATATGTCCTATCATCAGATGGCATTTGCACTGGCCGGACAGCCGGGTGAAACGGATAATTTCATTCTGGCTTTCAGGGACATTGATAAAACCATTCGTAAGCATATTGCTGATAAGCGTTATTTGAGGGAACAGCTTGATATCGTGGAAACCTTAAGCCGCGATTACTACAATATCTTCAAAATAAATCCCAAGACCGGTGATGTGGTGATCCTGAAGCTGGACGGCTATGTTACCAAAGGTATGGAAGGTGCCGGAGAAAAGGTATATTCCTACGATGTACTCTATAAACAGTACGTAAAGGACCGTGTGTATTCAGAGGATCAGGAATGGATGTATGATGCCATCTCTCTTGAGACGATTAAAAGCAAGCTTAAAGATAATTCGGAGTATGTGTCCAGTTACCGAGTTATGGATAAAGGCGAGGTACACTACTATCAGTTTACGTATATTCTCATCAATGCCAATGTGCCAAACAGTGATCTGCTTGCCGGTTTCAAAAATGTAGATGACATTGTGGCTTCAGCAAAGGAGCGACAGAATCTTGAGATTCTTGCCAGCACCGATTTAATGACCGGTATTTTAAACAGGGGCAGCGGCGAGCGTAAAGTGATCGACGCTATGGCGAACAATAAGGCAGGAATGCTCTGCATTCTGGATATTGACAAGTTTAAAGAATTCAATGATAAACTGGGCCATAATGTCGGTGATAAGGTGCTTCGAGGAATCGCTGATGTTTTAAAAATCACCTTTAGGGATGAGGATATCATCTTCCGCTTGGGTGGTGACGAATATGCTGCATATGTTATGAACTTGAATGATGAAGAGGCCGGAAAAGTCGTATTGGAGCGTCTTTTTAGTGAGATTGCTAAAATGGATTTTCCTGAACTCGAAGAGAGAAAAGTCTGTGTCAGCGCCGGTGCTGCGTTCTACAAAGCAGGCGGGAAACAATCCTTCGAAGAACTCTATAAACTGGCGGACAGCGGTGTATATGAGAGTAAAAAGATCGATGGAAGCGCAGTGACTTTCCGCTAAGATAAGCAAAAAATAATCCAGGCAATGCCTGGATTATTCTTTTTTATCCACCAAAATTCCTCTAGACTATATCTTTTATTATTGCATCTAACTCTTTTGCGTATAAATAGTGTTCTTTTGCATCCATTTCACAGTCATAAAACAAAGCAACCACTTGTCCTTCTGCTTTTTGGCAAAGAATGCACTTTGATTTTCCTTGTGTCCAGATTCTTGGTAAAATCTGCCCTTCAACATTTGCAACTAAACTCTTAACATTCCCAAAGAGAATTAGTTGCTCAAACAAATCATAGGATTCAAGCTCTTTATCTCTTTTTATAATCTCAAATCTTTTATTTTCTATATCTGCTTCTGCGACTATTGCTATATTATATTTTTCGATAAATTCACTAATATTCATATTCCATCCACATCTTAAAATCCCTGACTCCGGGATAGCGGTCTAAACATCATATGTCAATATTTAGACATTTACGCAACCAATATAATCAAGCCTTATTTGAATTATTATCTATTGCAACATAATCACCCATTCTATACTGCCTCTTTTAATCATAAAGCATGGGGTGCTAATTATCCAAGATCAATCGAGGTCTTAATATAATGTACTTCTAACTCAGACATCTTAAAGTCTTTAAAATATCCCAATAATAATCCACGGTCATACTCTTCTGTAAATCCGAATTCTTTGTACCAGCTTTCTTTAACATTGATGCGGAATGATTCGCCATCTGCTGAAATAAATATTTTGTGAGTTTTTCCCATATAGTCACATACGGCCTCAACATCATAAAACTCACTTAATTCATTTAACTCAACAATTTTCGAATAAACTTGAAGGTATTGATGCTTCTTAAATCCCTTGTCCTCATCCTCTTTATCTTTCGACCATATTTCTACATGCCTTTTATCATCCTCAAGAGAAGCGTGATATTCCTTCCCTTCATATATAGCATATCTTCCTGTTTTATCCATTCTTATAACCTTCTTGTTTTCTAATACTCTTTATTTCGAATTCTACAGTACCATATTTTTCAAGAGATGGGTGAATACCTTTGAACTCCACAATCGCACATACTTCTCTTTATTAACCAAAATCTCAATTTCTGTTTTTTCTTTGATAATATCTAGGAATTCACTAGGGATATCAATTTTAGAATACTGAATTAATTCAATAATTTCGATTTGCCGGAAACTTCTCATCCGCAATTAGATTTTCTTATTCATATAATTTGTCAAATTTGCAAAATTGACTAATGTATATTATTTTGCATGCTTTAGTGACTTGAATCAGACAATTTTCAATTTCAAATTGAAGAAAATTTGACTAAGTCAGCTGAAATCTATCACCTGAGTCACTCAAGCATCATCAGAAGCTCCAAAAAGAGTGACTAAATTAGGGAATTATTGATGGCTTAGTCAAAAAATGAAAATATTTCAATGTATGCCTTTAATAGATACAAAGGGCCATTTAAGGTATACAAATGCAAATCAAAAGATCAATAATATTTGAAAAATATGCCTTCAAAAAACAAAAACGCCTTGTTAAGGCATATTTCCAAAATCCTACCCGCGCTTTGTCATCGCATATAATACTGAGAGTTAATCGCTCTACAAATTTGAATTCATATAAGCGTATAGCCTCTGAACCCGCGCACGGAATAGTACGAATCCGCCCCGTTATGGAATGTGAAAACCGTTCCGTAACGTCGTTCGCAGAACAATGCACCGCCCTTGTCGCGAATATCATCCGGCGTAGTGATCCAACTTGACGTTTTCAAATCAAATTCCCCGAGACTTTGCAGTCGGCGATAGAGTTCCTCCGTCATGATCAAAACGCCGATTTCTTTTGCTTTCCATTCGGCGCTGCCTGATGGCGGGTTTTTAGCACGCCCCTGTAATGCCTTTTCGTCATAGCACAGGCTTCTGCGCCCAGAAGGGGACTCCTTTGCGCAGTCGCAGAAAATTAGCTTTCCCGTCTTTTCGTCATAGCCGATGGTATCCGGTTCTCCTCCGCTCTCCTCCATCCTTCTCAAAACATCCATGGAGCCCGGATGCTCAAGCAAACGTTTCTCCACGTCAAGCCAACTCAGATCCATATGAAGATTCTTATTATCCTGAAACCTCGCTTTTAATATTTCTAACATGGTTTATCCCTCCAATCTCCCGATTTGAATTAAATTACAGCACTGCAGGTAGATATTTCTTGCTTTCTTTTTCAATCACATCGCTGATCCATTCCTTGTCCATAAGGTTGTCGAAAGCACCTGCCAGTACTGATTCGCCTGCATAATTGTCGAATTCGTTCTGTTTCTGTTCAAGCACCAGCATCATTTCTTCGTCTATGGTTTCCGGGCAAAGAAGATGGTACACCGTCACGTTCCTGACCTGGCCCATTCGGTAAACCCTGGAGAGTGCCTGGCTTGTAAGGGACGGCTTTATCTGCGGCTCACAGAATATCACCATGCTGGCAGCCTGTATGTTAAGACCAACTCCTCCTGCTATTATCTGGCAGAGCAGGATGCTTCCATCTTTTGCCTCGCCAAATCTGTCGACTATATCCTGCCTATGAGCTACGGGTGTATCTCCACTTATAACGCCTATGCACTTATCGCCAAGGATCGCGGCCACTTTGGATATGGTATCTCTAAAGAAGGAATATACAACGACTTTTCTTCCCTCCGCCTTTGCCTCATTGCACAGCTCAAGGAGCCTGCAGGTTTTAGCGGAAGTTTTTATGTCTTCCTGAAGAAAGCCCACGCGGCGCATATCCTGGAAATTCCTGTTCATGACAGCCGCAGTATACGCTTTTTGGTCGTCAAAAGACATTTCGCACCATTCCTGTTTCTCGTCGATAGGAGGCAGCTCTTTTAACACCTGAGTCCTTGTCCTTCGCAGATAAACAGGAGATAGCGCCTCTCTGAATTCCGGAACATGGCTAAGGTGCGCCATTCCTCGAACCTCCTTGGTCATGTCAGGCCTTACAAAATCTATCAGATTGCACATTTCATCGACACGATTCTCCAGAGGTGTCCCGGTCATCATAAGAATGCGCTTGGATTCATTATCAAGGCGCCTGATGTACATGGTCCTCTTGGCATCGGGGTTCTTGATGTAATGCGCCTCATCAATTACCAGCATCTCGAGAGTCATGTGATTGTCGATACGATCCACTATTTTCCCCATAGATTCGTAGTTGGTGATGGCGGCTCCCCCATGATCTCTCCACCTGTCAAATGCATCATCTAAAGTCTGGCCATGCAAAATGTACGTATCAATGTTGCTGAACTTCGAAAGCTCTTTTGACCAGTTGACAAGGACACTGGCCGGGCAGACCACCAGAAAATGGCATAATCCATCCGTGGTTTCTTGAATATGAGCCATGGCAGCTATCGCCTGAATGGTCTTACCAAGGCCCATCTCATCGCCGAGGAGGACCTTGCTTTGATGCAATATATACTTTGCGCCGAATTCCTGATACACACGCAGGTTCCCTCGAAAGGTCTTTTGCGAAAGTTGCATGCTACTTATTTCTTCGGCCAGCTGCCCGGGTATGCTGTCGTAGATAAACGGCCTGTTACCACTGCTACTTCCAAGCTTCTCCAGCAGGGCATAGAAATCCGCACTGTTCAGGGTAAAAGCCTGCACGGCATCTACACTTGGCGAATTGATGGCGCTGTGATACCTGTCAATAAGGCCAAGGAGCTTTTCAAAGAAAGCGCTGTTGCAGAATTCATATATCTCTGCAGCCATATTAATGGTGCGTGTTTTCTTATCGTTTCCGGAAAAGAGCCATCCAAAGCCGCCAAGTATTATACCTGAGGATGCGACTTTCACGGCATACAGATCAAGGTTTTTGGCCGGCTCCTGAGCATCTCTGCGCACATCTTCACTCTTTAGATAGCGGTACATCTCAGTAATCAGCTCAGGGTCATTTGCATCAAGCACTATGGAAACCCTTGATGAGAGGCTGTTTGCAAATTCAGTGATAATATGCCTTATGGCCTCTATCTGCTTATCGCCGATGCCTTCTATGTTCCGGATGTCGTAATCAGTAGCTTTTGCGATCTTCCCAAGGTCGGTATATCCGGCCTCCTGAAGGGCTGCCACGCGTATACCAACCTTGGCATTCTTAAGCTCCTCAACGGAAAATTCGCCAAGAGATTCTCTGGCTTTTTCGGATGCCATCCTTTTGCAAATGGCTTTAATGCGGCTTTCCTGCGAGTCTTTCTCTGCATAGATGCTCTTAAACGCATCGTTGGTGTCATTTATCGCCTTTATTAGTTTTTTCAGATCCTTAAAGTCAGGTTTCTTCATGGCTTCATACCTTTATCGGCTGTGTCTTGAGACTCTGTTAGCTTCATTTTAATGTATCCACGTATTTCATTCTTTTAGCATCATCAAGACCACAACCAGTAGGATTGCCGGTGAGATCCATATTGTTCCAATACCAAACCTTGCGGAAAGTACCCCTCCGATGCCGGCTCCTGTGGCAAAGATAAGAATAATGCCAAAGAAATGCAATGCCTTATACAAGGATCCCTTCTCTTTTGTTCTGAAATACTGTGACAGGCTTTCCGTACCGCTCCTAAGATTGCCGATACACATCGTACTGGCATATCCATATCCATGAACTTTTCTGAATGTCTGCACCTGCATGGCACATGAAAATGAAACCATGATATTTGCAAGCATATTTACCCCTGTCGGCATAAATCCTACCGCCAAAAGCATTGCTATCTCTATAAAAAGTATGATCTGTCTCCAATGGATCTTGCTGCCAGTCTTAAACCTGCTCTCGATCCTTTCAGCCAGAAAAATACCTGCAGCAAATGATAGGAGCGGGAGCATATAGTGTAATCCCTTATTCCACTCTCCTTGCATAAAGTTCTGGCTCATCAGTACCACGTTACCGGTCTGGGCATTTGCGAATACGCCATCCCTCATGTTATAAGTATATGCATCCTGTAGTCCTCCCGAAAATGAAAGCAATGCACTTAATCGAAAGCTCTCAGAGGTCTGCGTTTTTGCAATCGACATCTCATACCTCCAAATATGACCATTAAATTTATATCAAGTATTCCAATTTATCTTCTAGAATATTATATATTAGTACGCCGGTGGAGAACGATCTCCACTTTACAATCGCCCTGCACGGATACAGGTTACGGCGTCTTTCATCCTTGCAGATACAAGTCCGTGCACAAACCACAAGGAAGCTATCGATCATTATCTTCTGATATAACTTATCATCCGCAATTAGATTTTCTTATTCATATAATTTGGCAAATTTGCAAAACTGACTAATGTATATTATTTTGCATGCCTTAGTGACTTGAATCAGACAATTTCACTTTCAAATTGAAGAAAACTTGACTAAGTCTGCTGAAATCTATCACCTGAGTCACTCAAACATCATTAGAAGCTCCAAAAAGAATGACTAAATCAGGGAATTATTGATGGCTTAGTCAAAAATTGAAAATATTTCAATGTATGCCTTATATAAGAAAAAATATAGCTATAGGGCATACATTTTGGTGCCAGTGAAGGTTTTTCCATACGTAATGTATGCCTTTAATAGATACAAAGGGCTTTTTAAGGCATACAAAGGCAAATCAAAGATCAATAATATATAAAAAATATGCCTTTAGAAAACAAACACATCTTGTTAAGGCATATTTCTAAAATTCCGCCCCGCACTTTGTCATCGTACATAATTCTGGAATATATTTTCCGATATAACTCTCTTATGATACATTCTCTGCAATAGGTAATCCAAAGTCATAGAGTTCCCTCACTTTTTCCTGGTCATAATTAGCTTCACAGCAATACCCAGCCCCACAATAATAAGCAGGCATGGTAGATAATCCCAAATTAAAGCCGGAATCAGAATCGTGATAATAACAACCAGATCAAGAATATCAACTTGTTCTATAATAATATACCCCGCAATCACTGCTACAGCCAAAACAACTATGCCAACAATAAGTGCTATTTTCCACGATTTGTTTCTAGAATATTCCTTTGTAACCCTCATTACATTGTCCCCCAAGTAGTATTTAAAGAATTTATCCTATTATATCTACCTCACATTGCACCTACAATCATTATCTTGAGAAAATAAACCCTCCTAATTCCCTATTTGAATGTTAAATTCATCTGGCAATATAATAGAGCCCTGAAACATCCCTGTTTCAGCGCCCTTATCCTTCGGGCAAACCCTCAGGAATATATAGATATGTCCATTCCCGATGTTGACTCGTTAGCTATTGTCAGGATTGCCACAGCGATTGCTGACGTACCTGTTACAGGATTGACTCCAATTCGACGGATTAATGTGTGGACATACGTATCCTGACCCATTTTTTCATCAACAACCAAACGTCCACCTTTCCTGCCACAATGCATAATAGCCTTAAGAAATGTCGATTCATCTCTGTCTTTAGTATCGAGTATATCTCTTTTTAATGTATTGAAGTCAATATTTAACGTCCGTTTCAGGAAATCACGGTATGAACGGTTACAACGGTTATACCACAACTTTGTGTCATTGACTTCTATAATGCACATAGGCAGTGAGTTGAAGTACTGCGTCATGATCTCATCATTTTCTCCATTAGAAAGCGTTGAGAAATCATACAGATTGAGGCGTCCTATCGATGCATAATATTCTGCCTCCTCCGGGTTCTCTATTGTAAGCGCCTCTCCCCTTTCAATCTTGGCAACTATTTCCTCAAAAGGAGTAGGTTTTCCGTAGTAGTAGCCCTGTATTCTCGTACAGCCGATCTCACGCAGGAATTCTACCTGTTCTTCCAGTTCTACGCCTTCACAAAGAGTATCAAGTCCCAGACTTATAGCCATATTTACAAGCTCGGTTACGATGATCTTTCCTTCTTCACCCTCATCAAAGCGCTCCATGAAGCGCATATCAAACTTGATTAGATCAAAGTGCAACTGATGAAGTACGTCCAGAGATGAGTAGCCGCTTCCAAAATCGTCCATCCAAACCGGGAATCCAAGCTTCTGGAATCTGGCAACCTGCTCCTTCATAAAGTCAAATTCTTCACCGATTACACTTTCCGTAATCTCCACAGAAATAAGCGAATGGTCAATGCCTTCAGCATCAACTCTCTTTCGTATTTCCTCTACGATATCACAGCTCTCAAAATCCATACGGGACAGGTTGATAGATTGGGATATCAGGTAGTATCCCAGTTCTTTCTGTTTCTTCATCTTTTTAAGTACCTGTTCCAGCACATAAAGATCAAGCTTATATATCAGTTTGGCCTGTTCCAAAGCAGGAATAAAATATCCCGGTGAAAGGAACCCAAGTTCAGGATCTATCCAGCGTGCCAGAGCCTCTTCATCACATACCTGACCATTGGAAGCGCGCACGATTGGCTGATAGTACACCTTGATCCAGCCTTCTTCAATGGCACGGTCCAGATTCTGGATGATGTGAACATTGATCTCGTTCCTCTTTAGCATGTCTTCATCATAATATGTAATTGTTGAAGACAACTCTCCCTTCTTCCTGTCGGCTGCAAATTTTGCACGATCGCAGGCAACGTTCACATCTACATCTTCAAGGGCGTTGTTATAGATTCCCACGCGAATCGGCAGCTCTTTTCCATCCACGGCTGTTCTGCATTCATCCAAAACTTTTTGGAGTATCTCATCTACCTTGTCTCCTTCTGCGACTGCAGTGAAATGATCTCCGCTAAAGCGGCAAATTCGGTGTTCTCCAAAGTTTTCGGCCAGAATTTTGGAGAAATCCATAATAAGCTTATCGCCCATTTCAAATCCATACTGTCGGTTATAGTATCTTATACCTATAATATCGATATAGACCATTACCGGATCAAGTCCTTCTGAAAGGATGCGTTTCTTTTCCTCTACCGCCAGCTTAAAAAAGTGACGCATATTAGGAATATCTGTCATTGTGTCATAGAAGATCTGATGATTCAGATTCTCAATATAAAGCTTCAGCTGATCCCTCATTCGCATGAAAGCATTAGTCAGTGCGCCAATCTCATCCTTGCCCTGATATGTCAGATCAACATCATAGTCAGCATCAGCAAGCCTCTTTGAAGCATTTGTGAGCTGTTTCAAAGGACGGGTAAGTGCTTCTATCACGAGGAGAATCAGTAAAACGAAAACAAAGATGACTATCACGGTAATCAGTGCAATATCTCTGATAAGTGTGATCCAGGGAGCATTGATCTCTTCTGTTGGCGCAATACAGACCACGTGCATACCATTTGACAGTGTGGAAAAAGACATCTGCCTTTTTGTGCCATGGGCTTCATAGCGTATGAGATCATTACCGCTATTTTCTTTTGTGAGGGTTTCAGACGAAACGCTGAGCTGTAATTCATCAAGATCGCTTGTGATTGGAAGATCAGGATGATAGATTACCTTTGCGTCTTTATCAAGAAGACAAACAAAACCGGTGTCGTAGATACTGATATCTTTGACCTGATCTATAAGAATCTCACAGGGAATATCCATTCCAAGTACACCGATCAGCATACCGGCTTTATAAATGGGAACAAAGTATGAATATATCCACTCTTTCTGGAAAATGTATGGGCCAACCCATCCGGGCCTTCCCATGTCAACGGCAGTATCATACCAGGTTGCACCGAGTTGCTCACTGGGTGTGAGATTTGACGCATCAAGCGGAGCTTTTTCAATAAGGCCCGTCTTTCCTTCTTTCATGTAGAAGAATCCATGAACATTTTTACTGATCTCAGGGCTGATGCAATAGTAATATGAGTTTATTCCTTGTGTATTTTCCGCCACTCCGGAGAATAATCCCTGAACTTTATTGCAATAAGATTCCAAGTAATCATCCAAAGCTTTGATCTGATCAGGTGTCTGTGCGCTTATATCCGTTCCGGTTTTTATTGCACCATAATTAGCCAATACAACGCTGTCAAGATCATCAATAGCGATATTGGACGTAATTTCTGCAGACTGCTCAATACTCTCAAAATACTTTTCAAGAGCTTTGTCAGTATCTGAATTTATCAGATTCATCATATCTACGGAATTCTGGTCTGTTTCTCTTTGGATAATAAAATAACTTGCGCCAAAGACAGACAGAACACTCGTAAGGATTACCAGAACCGTGATTATTGCGATTTTAGAGCGGATTGAATACATTGACTAACTCCTTTTTCAAGAAACCTACTCCTCATCACTTATTATGGACATTTCACAATACTTGTTTTTTACCGAACCATTCCAGGACGCTTGTATCCCCTGAAGTCTCTCCGATGTAACGTAGTAACGTGTTCTGGAATAAAGAGGAATCCAGGCAGCATCTTCCTGAACAATTATGCGTTCAAGATCCTGATATTCTTTGATGCGCTCCTTCGAATCTGAAATTACACGAGCCTGCTGAATTCGTTTCATGACCTTTTCATCCGAATAGCACAGACTACGATAAGTAGTATTATGGCTATTCCCAAAAAATGTGTAGATAAAATTGTCAGGATCATTAAAATCTGCCATCCACTGAGCCGTATAACATGCAAGTTCTCCATTCTTTCTCTTGCTCATAAAGTCACTTTCGTCTATAACTTTTATTTTTGCCCTTATACCTACTTCGTCCCACATGGATTTTGCCATCTCAAGGACCTGTAATTCCCATCGTGTCGAAGCAGAGTTCACACTGACAGTAAGGTCAAAACCGTCTTCGAGGCCGGCCTTTGCCAAAAGCTCTTTTGCCGCCTCCGGATCATAAGGGATTTCCGGAAGATCAGGGTTATAGCCATAAAGCCCATGCGGGAATATTCCATTCTCAATCTGTCCACGACCGCCATAAACCGCAGCCAACAGAACCGGACGGTTTATTGCCATCTGCATGGCCTTACGCACTCGCACATCACTCAGAGGTTCTATGCTCTCATTTATCGCAATATACGTTATTCCAATACGTGGAACGCTGAACAGCCTGTCCTGATACTCACTTCCATGTAAAAAGAACTCTGCAGCGTTGCCAAGCTCATCGAGATCAAGCACGTCAATCTCTCCATTTTCAAACATTCTTCGGATCTCACGGGCATCATTTACAAAGCGAAGATCAAGTCCTTCGCATTTAGGAATGCCCATCCAGCAGTGCTGATTTGCAGTCAGGAGCATTCCTTCTCCGGGCGTCCATGTTCTTAGGACAAAAGAGCCTGTCCCTATCGTCCATTTTGGATCTTTCCCAAAGAGATCTCCTGCCGCCATAGTCGATTCCTGGTCAAGGATTGAGGCTCCGGGCATTGAGAGACAGGCTAAAAAAGCCTCAAATGGCTGCTCTATTGTTATGACAAAGTTCAGGTCATCAAGAATCCTGAAGCCTTCCAGATGGTCTGTCTCCCCACTTTCCAGTTCACCAGCACCGACGATTATATCGACTATATCGCTATTACAGGAATCCGGGTGCGTTAAAAGCCTTTCAAATGTAAATTGTACATCAGACGCTGTAAGCGGCTTTCCATTACTGAATTCTACAGCTTCCTGTAGGTGGAAAGTATATTTCCTTCCGTCATCGGAAATCTCCCAGGACTTGGCCAGGGAAGGAAGTATCTGCATATTTCCCGCCTCATCGTTCTCCATTTCTACGAGACGGTTGAATACATTCTGAGCAATGGTGTAATGGATAGATGTGCATTGGAAATCTACTGTGTCAGGCTCGTCTTCCACCGCCACCAGAAAATGTGATGTTTCATATTTCTTGGGCTCAAATTGTTGGAGCGTTTTGCTTGTTGATGTCTGCGATCCACACGAAGTATCTACGAAAATCGAAGCTGTCAGCAGAACGCATAGGAATATCCTACAAAAATAATCATTCTTCATGGCAGCCTCCTTTCTTTAGTAAACTTTTTGCATGACACCAACGATATTTAGGCATAATATTACCATTTAATTGTAACATGAACGGGACGCAAAAAATCTTAAATGTCCATAAACCATTCTTCTGCCATGTCCATCATTTCATCAGTGTTCATGCTAGCACTTGGAATAATACTCAGCATATACACCGATTGTTTTATCTTCTGTCTCTATACCAAGAAGATACAGGGTTTTCAGAAATCCTAATGCAATTTTCATGTATAGGTTGACTGTTCTTTCTGTTCGATGTGAACGATGTTAACTAAGTAATATTATCCTAAAAAAAGGCAAGAAAAAGCCGTACATTAGATACATTTCTGTACCATCTGTACGGTTTTGGGGAAGTATATATAACCTTAGTTTTACGAAGTGCAGTATTAACGTGTTAAAGCGTTTTCTTTTATAATAACACCCAGAGGGTCTTTTGTCAAAGATTCTGGGTGTTCTAAATGCTCTGTATTGCGTTTTCAGGATCTCATATGAAGAATTCTACGATTTGAGCCATGATTTTTGATCAATTATCTTCCAATTTAATATATCATTTAATTCCGTAAAAATTCCTCAAGTGAATCTGCAATTAGTTCTGATTCGTTATCTATAGGATCAAATTCATAAACCTTACCATCAAACAAATAAAATGGATTGCCTGCACCATCATCCGAGAACACCACGCCTGACAATCCGTACTCATTCTGATAAAAAGAACTCCACTTTTTGATTTCATCATAGGGATAGATGATCCATCCAATTTCCATCATTTCTCCGGTCTTAGGATGAATCATAATTTCCATTATCCCGTTTGAATGCCCAAGTATTGCTATCAACTCTTTAGGAAGAGTATCATCACAGTTTAAAGGTTCCTGTAAACTTATCTTCTCTTTATACTTTTTATTTATCAGATTGAATACATTCATTCATATCCACCCTTATTCTTACCATGATAATATTCATCATATCCATATAAACTAGTTCCATCTCCATAATGACTATCGTATTTGTTAGCCTCGGTTAATATATTCAATCACAAAATTATTCGCTTCTAACAGCTCAATCAACTTATAAGCGTTATCATAATCCCCAAGATTAATGACAGCTTCAGATGGTCCTCCATAAATCGTAAGGACACTGCCTCTCAAAAAGCATCTGGAAATTTGTGAAAATAATACCTTCCTTCGAAGTAACCCTCTATAGATAACGAAATATTCATCATATATTACTATTTTGCTAATTGTCAAAAAATAAACCAGAAATACAATGATTGTTCCCGCTAAAACATAGAGGATGCAAAGAATCACTGTTTCTGCAAGAGAATTACCAATAAAACCTTTTGCAAGTACTGCCGCGCAAGCTATTGTTGAGGTACTTACCGCGCCTATTGCGGTTCTCATTCCAGCACTTCTATTTCCTTTTAGTACTATCTTATTATCCATTGTCTTCCTCTGATGTTATCTTTACTCCGGCATCCTGTATGTATTTATACCACAGATCATAATTATGCATGTGCTCACCAATCTCCAGAAATAACCAGCACTTTTTTCCGTTAAAATAGTGTGTTAAACACTCAAGCTGCCTATTGCCGCCACCAATGTATTCAATGCGTGCTTCAGTAATTTCACTAACTGAATACTGCCTTTTGCGATAGACGCATATAGTAATCTTGTCTCCCTTAACGTATATCTTTTCAAGGAACATTCCAAGGTACTTTATAAAGAACCATACCGATATGGAAACAAAGAAAACTACTACTGCAATAATTATAACTACTTCTGTCTTGTCCCGCTCAATAGCAAAAGCTTCGTGTGGCAGATATATCCCCGAAAATGCGAACATGGCTATTGACACCGCCAAAGAAAGCAACGCCAAATACCTTCCTCTAGGCCTTAAACAAAAATCATAGTTTTCCATATTTTCTCCATTCATATTCCAATTCGAACGAAACCATTCCTTCATTACGTTAACACAACTATTTTTCGTACTTTTATGACATTATACCATCAGGGCATGCATCCACAATTCAAAACACGGAAAAATAAACGCTGATAATTTCCTATTCACAAGCAAAACCCTCAGTTCCGGGGATTGTCCCAAAACTGAGGGTCGACTTTGGTTTTACAACAGTATCAAAAGAAGTTACCCTTTAGACTTGAGATGCTCTGAAGGTTTTTTAACCAAGTTATTTTAGCAAATTATATTGCGATTTTATGTTCCAACGTTCATCCCGACAAACTTGAATTTAACGCTCTGATGAATATTTTGCAATCCAGCCATCTTCAGTGTATAACTCGCCAGCTAATCCATCTGAAACATCTCGAATATCATCTTCACCGACTGTAAGTATAAAATTATCGCTATCTTCAATCATACACAAAGTATTATGAAGGCTTGTGTCCACAATCATAGGGATTAGGTCCTTAATAAATTCCTTAGCGCTTTCATCCAATGATTCATATCTTCTAAAAAGAGCCTGATTATCCTCTGATTTCATCAAACCACTTATTTTTTTATGATACTGTCTAATGGTGCGATCTCGAACCTCTTTTATAAGATCTTTTCCGAAATCATCCTTTGAATACATATCTTCCTCCTACAAATATTGATTCTTAATATATGAGTAGAGGCTTTTACAGTCCCTGCTCTTTCTTTATGATGAAGGTGATTGGTCTGACGTAATTTCCGATTGGGACACCACG
>NZ_AUKB01000016.1:0-6397 GCF_000424525.1 Butyrivibrio sp. FCS006
CATTCAATATAGTGCAGACAACCTCGACACTTTCTAAAGTGCTGTAAAGGAGGTTTTGACATGGTATGATTCCGTATTTCTTTAGATATAGTAGTAGGATCTTTGTTGAGCATTTCTCCAATATATTTAAAAGAAGAATGTTGTAATAGCTCCTGCTCAATAAAACTTCTGTCAGACAATGAGAGATGTCTTTGGTTATGAAAGCTGTTTTTCTTATCCATGGTAATCCTTTCTGACAGATAACCTTGGATATAGTAACAAAAAATATGTGCAGGAGTAAATTCCAGATTAATGCATCTGAACAGGAATTTAGTTTTTCATATTACGGAAACACTATGTCATTCATAAGAACATATGTTTTGCTGTTTTGACATAAAAAATCGCAACCATAGATTTCTCTATGATTGCGACTCATTCATTCTTACAGCCCACGCTTTATTAAACTATTATTATTTCTTTTTTTGTATCTATAGCGTATATATACCTTTCTTCATCAGTTTTTATAAATCCAATTAATTGAAACATCTTCTGGCTCTGAGTATTAAATGCATATATATTGGCTTTCACCTTATCCATCCCCTTCTCCTTAGCAAGCTCTATCATGTCAAGTATGCATTTTCTGCCAATATGCCTATTCTGGTACTCCTTGCACACCACTATTGCTATTTCTGCATTATCCCTAAGAGATACATCTCCTACAAGTTTTCCCTGATATTGTATGTAATAGCAGCTACCATGCGCACTAAGATAATCATACATAGCATGTAGTGTTTCAATATCATAAGCATGATCAATATTGTCAACTTGCTTACAAACATCTAAATCTTGGTACCAAGGAAACGATTCCGCATCATTTCTATAGTACGGAGTCAGAAGTAAGTCATCATCGATTATCCTGTTACACCTAAGCCTAAATACATCGCATCCATCAACATTTCCCTCATAAATAAAACCAAACTTCTCAGCGATATGCTTTGTTATCTGTTGTTCAGGATTGCATTCAATAACTGCGTTCTTTCCGTCCAGCTTGGCTCTCTTTATCAGTTCTTCCGTTAATTTGCTTGCATAGCCTTTTCCCCATGCTGATTTATCCAGGATCCAACCTAGCTCCACAGTATTCTGTTCATAATCATGATAAATTACATAGCCAATATAATTTCCTGTTTCATCCTCTGCCGTATAAACAAGCGGTGGTTCAGATAGACCGGCACTATGAATGAATTCTTTTGTTTTCTCAAGCGTATATGGTTCCTCTATATATTTCATTACAACCGGATCAGATAATGTCCCATATAGGCTCATTAGATCTGATCCGCTCATTCTTCTTATGTTCATACTTCTCCACAAACTGATTAAATAATATATTTGAGATGCCAAATTGGCATCTCATATTCTGTGCTTTCCAATCTTTTATTATGATTTTTCCAAGCGATAATACCTAAAGTATCCCTCTTCTTTCAAAAACTGAAATCCAATTTTTTCAAGGATATGCTGACTCCTTGTGTTCTTCACAACAGTGTCCGCATTAACTGCCACCATTCCCAGTTCATCAAATGCATACTTTATAGCAAGTTTCTCTGCCTCTGTTCCATATCCTTTACCTTTAAAATTATCATTTTGCATATGAATACTTAAGGTGCATTCTCTCTTATCCATATTAATCTGCTTTAACTGTAATTTTCCAATAGGTCTGTCCTCAAGCATGATTGCAAAAATTCTGCGTGACGTTCCCTGCTTTGAATCGAAATAGTGATCAACTGATTCCTCGTTGTAAACATATTCCTTAAATATGGACATATCCATGTATATAGAGTCATCATTCTCCCAAGACTTATAAAGCTCATGACAGAGCTCCCTTGTCATTGGACGAAGTCCAACTATATTATTACTCTGCATAAATCCTCCCCTTTTAGCATATGCAAATACTCTTAATCAATCATACAAGCTCTTAATTATATCAACATCCAATTAGGAGCATCAAGCCATGTTTAAATAAAAAAAGAGAAGCATCACTGCTTCTCTCTTACTGCCGGCGACCGGGATCGAACTTTCCTGCGCCTTTCAAATACCAATGGAAAGGAGGCTGGCGATTTCACTTTATTTTCTGAACCCATTTCTGAACCCAGTTATTGATATACATCAAATGTTTCACCATTATGTGTATCCGCATAAATACTGTATTCTTTTCCAATCATGATAGCCTTAGCATCAAGGCCATGTCCTATATCTCTTGTACATGCTACGGGAAGCACCTCTGAGATATGCATTTTCAAAAGATCATATACAGTATGCGATAGTCCTGCTTTTTCATAACCCGTGAAAGTCCCAAGCAATACACCTGATATTTGGTCAAACACACCTATATCATCCAATTGGTTAAAAAGAGTCCCTATCTGCCCGGATTCTCCACCAAGTGCCTCAAGAAGCAATATCTTCCCATTCATATCAGGCCAGTACCTGGTCCCTGCAAGCTTGGTAAAACAGCGGATATTGCCACCTACAACCACACCTTGCATGTCGTTTCCTTGCAAAAAGCTGTATTTTATATCAAACAGGTCATTATTCTTTCCTGAAATGTAATCTGAAAACCTCTGCTTTTGAACATCTCTGCATGACCAGATTATATTTTTTATCTGATAAAGAACTCCCGGTTTGCCCGTCATTGTGTATATGGCATTGATAACAGTAGTAAGATCACTATATCCCCAGAAAGTCTTACCAACCTTTGATATGGTGTCATAGTCTAAATATTTTAACACTCCATTAGCCAGGTCTCCGCCGGAAATGTCGTAGATTGCATCTATCGCATCATCAGTGTAAAACTTCATGAGATCTTCGGCTCTTTCCTTATCAGTCCCGCTATATTCATCTATAGTTCTCTTGAACTACCACCACCGTCTATGACGGAAGTGGATTCCTGCTTCAGCCACCCAGGTTATTATCTCGCACAGGAAATATCCTGGTGAGTTTTCCCCCACGGTGTCCACAGGCGTTTGGTTCCCGTAGTCCCTACGGTACCTTTATTTCGTTTATGCTACTGAAGGCAGCAAGGTTTTCCCTTTACTCAGGATATTGATCGCAGCATTTACGTCTCGGTCATGTATAGCCTTGCACTCAGGACATGTCCATTTGCGGATACTAAGGGCTTTGGTTTTCGGCTCCTTGTGTCCACATATATGACAGGTCTGTGTTGAGGCATAGAACCTTGGTACTTTTACAAGCATGCCACCATGAAGCACCATCTTATATTCGAGCATTGATATGAACTCCGACCATGATACATCACTTATGGATCTTGCAAGTCTGTGGTTCTTTGTCATCCCTGCTATATTTAGGTCTTCAATACATAGAAGGGAACACTTCCTGGCAAGATACGTGCTCTCTTTATGCAGAAAGTCATGTCTTGTATCTGATATCTTTTCATGAAGGCGCGCAACCTTGAGCTTCTGCTTACGCCAATTTGAAGAACCTTTCTTCATACGTGAAAGACGACGCTGTTCTCTGACAAGCTTATTCTCATATCTGTACAGGTATTTGGGATTACCTTTCTTTGTCCCATCGTCCAGGATATAGAATGACTTAAGTCCCAGATCAAGGCCATGCTCATTTCCGTCATTGCGTTTTGTAACAACAGATGATGCTATCTTTACCGTCAGTGATACAAAATACTTCCCTGAAGGCTTTTGTATTAGGGTGGCATTTTCTATTATTCCGGGGACCTGACGAGAAAGCCTGATCTTTGTCCAGCCAAGCTTGGGAAGATGGATGTACCTATTATCGGCAGATATCCTTATGCCATCAGACTGATTGCGTGTCCTGAATGAGAGTCCTGTACTTTTCTTGGCATGGTATAAGGGATAAGAAGCATCGCCACGCCAGAAGTTCTCAAAGGATCTCTGGAGGTCTTTGAGCTCCTCCTGAAGTGCCATGGAGTCAGCCTGCGCCAGCCAGGGGTAAACAAGCTTTAAGTACTTCAGGTCATTTGCACAGGTATTGTAGTTCATACTGCGGTGCTGAGTGCGCCATGCAAGGCTTCTCAGGTTCAGATAGTAGTTGTGGACGAACCTGCAGCAGTCAGCAGTAATCTGTGCTTTTGCTTTTTGTAAGTCATTGGGATATATGCGGTACTGATATCTGAGGTAGATATACTCATCCATAGAAGCTGCTCCAAAACTTGTCTTATGCTAGTATTATAGCACTTTTGCAGCTCTATAGCAAACATATGTTCTCGTATTACAAAATTTAAACATCAGTGCGATTCATCCCACAACCGACTTCATCGGAAGGGGTTTTCTCGCACGTTATTATAATATGCGGTGAAAGAGCTGTTTCAATATTCATGTTGTCAAGAACCTGTTCAAGTTCAGTTATCTGATCCTGCCACTCCGGCAAATGTCCGTTTGAACAAGCTGAAATACCAATTTTCATTATCTTTTCCCTGTTTTTATATAGCTTATCAGTTCCTCTAAATCATCAAAGTCGTCATAGTCTCCCATAATTCCTTCCCGATGATAAACTATACCTGCCTTTTCATTGCGTTCAAGGCAATCCAATAGCTCTTCTACTCCAAACCTTCGTGCATATTCCGCAAATGCCCTTGCTTTAATCTTGTCTGCATATAAGCCTTTGCGACAATTCGCCGGTTTGCATTCATAACATCCATTCAGATTTTTATCAATACCACACCTGCGGACCTCACACCACTCGGCATCTTTACACCAGGATAGCTCCATAAAGCCATCTCTTTTACATCCCTTACAGGTTACATTTTCAGAACACAGGCAACATGCTAATCCGCAACGCGCTATTCCAAGTTCTCTTTTCATCTTCCCTCCCAGGGTTAGTCTAAAAAAATACTATAGTTTCAACCGCATATCCTTATATTTTTGATTTCTTTCTTCAAAGCCAATCTTTTTATAAAGAGAATAACCTTCTTCTGTAGCCTTCAGGTCAATATAACACAGACGATTCTCCTTGGCATATTTTACCAGATCGTTCATTAAGCGTGTGCTGATGCCTTGTCCACGATACTCTTTCTCAGTGAATACGCTCAGCACTTCACCAACTAGTCCATTTTGCATAGATGGATTAGCTGGTTTTTCTATAAGCAAAAGATATGCCGTGGCAACCAGCTGTCCATCAGCTCTTGCTACAAAAGCAATAAGCTCTTTGCCCAGTTTTCTCTCAAAATAACCAGGTAATTGCTCTTCCATGGCATATTTATCAGCTTCGCTGATAGTTCCATAATCATCCATGATATATGCAATTCGAAGCCTGGTCAGTTCTGAAATATCTTTTTTATTTGCAGTATCAAATGTTACATTCATCATATTTTCACCCCTCTATCAATACACCTATTATATCAGACAAAAAGCAGACGGTACATATGTTCGGTATGATCTTCAAAAAAAGAGAAGCATCTCTGCTTCTCTTCTTTACTGCCGGCGACCGGGATCGAACCGGTACGGGTATTACTACCCACGGGATTTTAAGTCCCGGGCGTCTGCCAGTTCCGCCACGCCGGCATTTACCATATTATGCTGTGGTAAAAAATACGCGATATGCAAATATTACATATCGCGTTAGTGGGGCCTACAGGGCTCGAACCTGTGACCCTCTGCTTGTAAGGCAGATGCTCTCCCAGCTGAGCTAAGACCCCTTTTTAATGAATACTGGGTATTACGCGGTTCTTCAATATACTATTAAAAAACCATAGTGGAGCTTCAGGGACTTGAACCCGGGACCGACCGGTTATGAGCCGGTTGCTCTAACCAACTGAGCTAAAGCTCCTGATAAATGACTCCGACGAGAATCGAACTCGTGTTACCGCCGTGAAAGGGCGATGTCTTGACCGCTTGACCACGGAGCCTAGTGCTTAGCGGGCGTCTTGTGACCGCTTAGCAATAGGCCCTGCTGGAGTTCTTAGCGAGGTTCTCTCGAGCTTAGAACTTCAGTTGAGCCTGGCCTTAAGACGACCTCTCGCGCTCCCCCTGTCGGACTCGAACCAACGACACTTCGGTTAACAGCCGAATGCTCTACCGACTGAGCTAAGGAGGATTATAATAAAAAATTTTGTACCTTCAAAACCGAACACTGAAATCTCTTAGATCCGTCTCTAACCTTTGCTTTTTTGGATAAGCCCTCGACCTATTAGTACACATCAGCTGAACACGTTACCATGCTTACACCTTGTGCCTATCTAACCTCGTACTCTCCAAGGGGTCTTACTCCATAAAGGAGGGATATCTCATCTTGAGGGGGGCTTCACGCTTAGATGCCTTCAGCGTTTATCCCTTCCGGACGTGGCTACCCAGCCTTATGCACCTGGCGGTGCAGCTGATACACCAGCGGTCCGTCCATCCCGGTCCTCTCGTACTAAGGACAGCTCCTCTCAGAT
>NZ_AUKB01000001.1:0-2869 GCF_000424525.1 Butyrivibrio sp. FCS006
TACACATCACCCTTTACCTCTTTCTTTCCATGGAAATAATGATTTGAGAATGCATACAACATATATGCAGCTACTACATATCCCATAGCTTCAGGCTCAGGCTTTTTCTTGCCCGTCATATACTCTCCCAAGGCGTCTCTTACAGCGCCTGTTAAGACTTTCCAGAACGAATCGACTTCAACATTCGTTCCGGGCTCAGCACCCAGACCAATGTACTGGCCAACATACTCACAGAGCATATTCTTAAATGGATTGATAAAGGCAGCTGCTATCTTGCCGTTGGCTCCGAACTTAACCTCCAGAATTACCTGAATAGCGTAATCACCTGCTTTAACCAGGGCACTTGATACCACAACGTATTTGTCGCAGAGATTACCGAAATCAATATTGACTCTGGATTCTTCCCTATAGAATTGGACTCCCAGAAGCAGGACGTAGCCTCTTACAAACCTTATATCAGATGCGGAGTAATACTCTATGTTACTGAGCATGATCTTAAGGTTAGGATTATTATCTATTCCAAATTCACGTATGATCCTTCTAAGGTGCCGCAGCTCCTCTTCTCTTCTTGTGGCCTCACTTGGTGGCTGCGGGATTTCACCCCAGAACTGAATTGGAAGATCACCATCAAAACGCGTACCGTTTTTGCCTTTGTATATTAGCTTCATCTTGGCATCATAGGGTTTGCCAAACATTGGAAGCGTACACTTAGGATAGAAATCATACCCTCCTGCTGTTGTGTAGTCGATCCGGTACTCGAAATTTTCCTTAAAGGTATTCCCGTATCTGCCTTCATCATCAGGTTTTTGGCATGAAAGGCTTGGATTCTTAAATATCTTGGCTTCTCCGGTTCCAGAATCCACATAGCAGACAAGAACATCAAAGCTAGATGGCATGATAGGGATTTCACCGGGTTTTGGATTATCCTCTGCCACAGTAATAACCTGGAAAATGTCATCCTTAAAGTACTTAGTGTTCGGCACAACTGATAAGCCGTCAGGATACAGTTGCACATAGAATTCACTGTTTGTTATGGTGCCATCCTTAAACTCTGATTCTATACTGATTGTTTTGGTGACTGCGTCAGCAATTATGTCATTTGCTTTTTCTATTTCCGGACTGCAATTTTCCACAACCGCATAATAGCCGCACTTATAGGCAGCTTCTTTTTCATAAGACACATTAAAGTCAGGCCCGCCGTCAAACCTTATATCTATAGGCTCTTCCACCGCGTCCTTTATGTAGAACATAACTTTTTCTGTTCCACCCTTGCCCGCAATAAATACTGCTTCTCCGGGCAGACTGCTATCCAGCCAGCTTACGCCGTCATCAGCAAGCTTTGGATAGATAATATGAGGGTTTTCGCCAACGATGTTGAACACAACATTTCTTGTGAAACTGCCGCCCACTCCCGTGAACTGGAAAGTAACTGTGCCCTTGTTCTTATTACCCTCCTTGGGAACCACAACCTCGGCAGCTTTATAGCTGTTAACTGTCATACCTCCATCTGATACGATCAGAGCATCCGTAGGGGACGAAACGCTTATCTGGCTGGTAAGCTCCTCGTTAGTAAATACTCTTTTATCCCAGGTTGTCTCCTCGATTCGGGCATAAACATACTTAGCCTCATCCCCGCGTTTGAGAGTATCTCCAAAGTCCTTATATACATACATTTTGTATGTGGATCTCTTATCTTCTTTTTCTTCTTCCTTTTCCTTATCTTTCTTCTTAGATTTCTTTTTCCCTGTTTTCTTTCCTATCGCTCCTGCTGCGCCTACTGCTCCTGCTGCCACTGCGGCTCCTGCTGCTCCGGTACCAACCACCCTTGGAAGCTCATCATCATCTTTATCAAGCTCATCGAAGGGGTCCTCAAAATTTCCCGATTGGGACGAATCCTCTGATGACAAGAAATCATCATCAGATTCTTCTTCATACTGAGAATTACCGCCTTCAACGATGTCATTATCAATATCAGTGCCTTCATCTTCTCCGGCCTCATTATCAGCAAGCGTTTCTTTTTTCTGAGCAATCGGACCTGAATTGTCAGCATATATTTTTACTACCATTGCAGCCGGCCAATCTGCGCCAATATATAATTCCGTATAATCTGCTATATCCGGTATAGTAATAGTTTTTTCTACACTCTCTCCCCCATACACGGTCGTCGTTCCATAATCAGGAATGTAGTATCCCTTTTGTTCACTCCAATAGAAATAATCAGCACAAACACTGCACCTTTGCTGTAATGCCTCTTCATATGACAAAAACTGGCTATAACTGACATATGTTGGTGGTGCTTTTGTACTGACTCTTACCGTTATCTGATCTCCCTTTTGGGCATACATTACAGCTTCGCCAAAATACTTGTCATACCAGGTATCAGGTTCTGTATAATAGCCAGTATATTTAACATATTCCCAAAACCCCTGAGACTTAATCTCCTCCTTACTAATCTGCAGATTGCTCTCGCCTGTACTCTCAATCTCAATTTTTATGTCTGCATATTCTATTGTGGCAGTCCTTCCTTTACGTGTCACGGTTGCAATGTCTGATGCGGAAACTGTCACAGGTAAGAGACCTGCAGCAAAAATAAACAGCACCAGTCCTGCTGCCACTCCTGCCAGTATCCTTTTTGTGATCAAAAGCTCTTTTCTCATATCAGTTTCCTCAGACAGTAAGTTGTCGTTGCCTTAGACCTTACGCACCTTCACTGAGTCTTCAACCTTATGAAGCGTATCATCCAGGATTTCAAGATTTTCATCCAGTCTGTCTCTGTAATCCGGTAATGTGGAAGGATCAGGTCCGGGATTTTCGAATATCGCATTCAACCAGCCAAATGTAAAGTGATAGAACAAATCCCAAATTGCTG
>NZ_AUKB01000002.1:0-1655 GCF_000424525.1 Butyrivibrio sp. FCS006
AGTCTCCCACCTATCCTGTACATATAATACCGGCTCCCAGTATCAACCTGGAGTAAAGCTCCATGGGGTCTTTCCGTCCTGGCGCGGGTAACCAGCATCTTCACTGGTACTTCAATTTCACCGGGTGCATTGCCGAGACAGTGCTCAAATCATTACGCCTTTCGTGCGGGTCGGAACTTACCCGACAAGGAATTTCGCTACCTTAGGACCGTTATAGTTACGGCCGCCGTTTACTGGGGCTTAAATTCAAAGCTTCGCTTGCGCTAACCTCTCCTCTTAACCTTCCAGCACCGGGCAGGCGTCAGCCCATATACTTCACCTTTCGGTTTCGCATAGACCTGTGTTTTTGCTAAACAGTTGCTTGAGCCTCTTCTCTGCGGCCCACGTCTTAGGTGGGCTCCCCTTATCCCGAAGTTACGGGGACATTTTGCCGAGTTCCTTAACAATGCTTCTCCCGTCGGCCTTAGGATTCTCTCCTCATCCACCTGTGTCGGTTTACGGTACGGGTTATACATACGCAATAGTGGCTTTTCTTGGCAGTCATATCTAGTGCTTCACTACTTTAGTTCGTTCCCCCTTGCGGGACCGGGCTTTCCTTTCCCGGCTCACTCCTTTTGCCTGCGTCCCCACAGTTCTGATATGCATAAGTGCAGGAATATCAACCTGCTGTCCATCGACTACGCCTTACGGCCTCGCCTTAGGTCCCGACTTCCCCAGGGCAGATCAGCTTTACCCTGGAATCCTTGGATATTCGGCCTGGAGGATTCTCACCTCCATCTCGCTACTCATTCCGGCATTCTCTCTTCTAAACGCTCCGCCGCTCCTTCCGGTACGGTTTCTTCGCCCTTTAGAATGCTCCCCTACCGATCACATGTACCCGTAGATACATACAATCCCCAGGCTTCGGTGTCGTGTTTCAGCCCCGGTAATTTTCGGCGCAGGACCTCTCGGCTAGTGAGCTATTACGCACTCTTTGAATGTGTGGCTGCTTCTGAGCCAACATCCTAGCTGTCTATGAAATCCCACATCCTTTTCCACTTAACACGCACTTTGGGACCTTAGCCGTGGATCTGGGCTCTTTCCCTTTTGACTACCCAACTTATCTCGTGTAGTCTGACTCCTGTTCACCACCTTGTTGGCATTCGGAGTTTGATAATCTTTGGTAAGCGGTGAAGCCCCCGCGGATATTCAGTGCTCTACCTCCAAAAGGTTTGATACAGGGCTAGCCCTAAAGCTATTTCGGGGAGAACCAGCTATCTCCGAGTTCGATTGGAATTTCTCCCCTATCCACAGCTCATCACCACCCTTTTCAACGGATGTGTGTTCGGACCTCCACAGCCTTTTACGGCCGCTTCATCCTGTCCATGGATAGATCACCCGGTTTCGGGTCTATGTATAAAGACTATCGCCCTGTTCAGACTCGGTCTCCCTTCGGCTATTCACCTTAAGTGCTTAACCTTGCCTCCATACATAACTCGCCGGACCGTTCTACAAAAAGTACGCGATCACCCTCGTATGGGGCTTTCGCAGCTTGCAGGCACAGGGTTTCAGGTTCTCTTTCACTCCCCTCCCGGGGTCCTTTTCACCTTTCCCTCACGGTACTATACGCTATCGGTCACTAAGTAGTATTTAGCCTTACGGGGTGGTCCCCGCGC
>NZ_AUKB01000003.1:0-1332 GCF_000424525.1 Butyrivibrio sp. FCS006
ATATCCAAGGTTATCTGTCAGAAAGGATTACCATGGATAAGAAAAACAGCTTTCATAACCAAAGACATCTCTCATTGTCTGACAGAAGTTTTATTGAGCAGGAGCTATTACAACATTCTTCTTTTAAATATATTGGAGAAATGCTCAACAAAGATCCTACTACTATATCTAAAGAAATACGGAATCATACCATGTCAAAACCTCCTTTACAGCACTTTAGAAAGTGTCGAGGTTGTCTGCACTATATTGAATGCCGCAGGAGAAATGTATGTGGTGATCTTAAGTGTAAATCTGTATGTAGGTTATGTGTTTGGGGGCACCCTACTGATCACTGTATTAGTTATCTTCCTTTTGATCGTTACTGCAACAAAAGAGATAAACCTCCATACGTATGCAATGGCTGTGAGCATACAAATTTATGCACTCTTGAGCAAAGGATTTACGATGCAAAAAAGGCTCAAAAAATGTATGAACAAAAGCTTTCCGATTCTAGAAAGGGCATCAACATGACTCCTGAAGAACTGGATGAACTTAATGAACTCATTTCTCCTCTGGTCCTTAAAGGGCAACCATTAAGCCATATATTTGCAGTTCATGGTGATGAGATTCCCGTCTCTCGCAGGACTTTATATAACTACTTTGATCAACGAGTCTTTACGGCAAGGAACATTGATCTACCAAGAAGAGTTCGCTACAAAAAGAGAAAAAGGCGTTCTGAACCACGTATAAAAAATGTCAAGCAAGCATACCGTTCAAAGCGTACTTATGTTGATTTTGAAAAATATACAAAGGCATTTCCGGAGCTTGATGTCGTTGAAATGGACACAGTAAAGGGTACCAATAAAGCAGGAAAATGCCTGTTAACTCTTCTGTTCAGAAGCTGCAGTTTCATGATCATAATCCTACTTCCGAATTGTACCCAGAAGAGTGTTGTAGCTGCCATAAACAGCCTTTGCGACGCCATCGGATTACACACTTTTAAAAAGTACTTTCCCATAATTCTTACTGACAATGGCTCAGAGTTTAAGAATCCCTGGGACATAGAAAATACGCAAACCGGAACTCCACGGACAAAAGTATTTTATTGCGATCCATACGTTTCAAATCAGAAAGCGCGCATAGAAAAGAATCATGAGTACATACGTTATGTGATACCTAAGGGAAGAAGCATGTCCAAGTATACGCAGGATGACATCAATCTTCTTGCAAGCCACATAAACTCTGTAGGGCGTGACAGTCTCAATGGGGCTACACCTTTTGACCTAGCGGAGCTCCTTTTAGATAAAAAGATACCGACTTTAACAGGACTGAAAAAAGTCTCCCCAGACGAAG